>NZ_SULJ01000009.1 GCF_007115105.1 Clostridium sp. HBUAS56010 | reverse complement strand
CCAGAATCAGTCTGATATCATAGCCGGCTGACTACCGGCTACCTAACGGCTGAAATACAATTTGCGAAAAAATCTTGACACTATCCCGATTGGCAGTCTGGTTTACGCCTTTGTTTTTATTTTACAGATTTCAGGGATCTGATTCGACCAGGGAAGTAGATTCTTTAGAAAATCCTGACTGGTATCTTCTTGATGTTCCATTAGCTCGGTCAAGAGAAATTCAAGGTAACAGAACGGATTTAGATTGTTTGCCTTTGCTGTTTCAGTAACACTGTCCTTTTTCCACAAAAGAGGAACAAGATATGCAAGATATATTTTTTGAAATCCGGACGCATCATTGAACATAGGATAATGCTCCAAGCAACCGACGTAGAAATTCATCTGATGCAGAGTCTGCGATTTCAATGGCACATCCGTTTACATGGATTTGAGCAGAAACATTTGTAGACTTGGGTTGTTTCACTTTTGACAATGAAGGTATTTCGACAAAACTCGTTGAACGTTCCGCCGGCGCAGCACTGACTTGTTCTGCATATATTTCTTCACGCACCCTGCGTTGCCAATAATAAAACTGCTTTTCATCAATCTGATTTTGTGAGCACCATTGTTTTTTGGATAAACCGCTTGATAAGCATTCCTTTATGAGCTTGGTCCAATTGATCAGCCTGACCTCGTGTGTGATCTTGTCCATTCGGTAAACCTCCTTTGACTTTTAGAGGTATTATCGCATGGATGCAGCTAATTTGCACGGTACTAGCTATTTACCGTATACTTTAAAACAATTCCCATCAGACAAATAAATAATCTTGAGCCAATACAAATATTCGTGTATAGTGGTAGAAAGTGTGAAAAAAAATCACCAAAACGGGGGCGCAGCATGATAAAATTAAAGAGCATTACGCGTGACAACTTCCAAGACGTAATTAATCTTTCTGTTTTCGACGAACAGAAGGATTACGTTGCAAGTAACCTTTATTCTTTGGCACAAGCAAAAGCCGAACCAGAATGTATTCCGCTGGCTATATATGATGATGATAATCTGGTAGGATTTGTAATGTATTGCTTGGATTGGGAGGATAAGGAGTACTGGATTGGTCGTCTCATGATTGATAAAATGTATCAAAAAAGAGGATATGGCGGTGCAGCGGTTCACTGCGTTTTGTCAATATTGCAGCAGGACCCAGATCATCATAAGGTTTATTTAAGTTTTGAACCGGAGAATTTAGCTGCAAAGAAATTTTATGAAAAATTAGGATTTTCTGCAGACGGAAGAATTCTTGAAGGAGAGATGGTGTATTGTTTGCATTATAGATAATAGGTGCCACACTTTAAAAGCGGTACCTGTTTTAACACAGCGGCTCATCAATCAGACAAATTAAGGGAGGAACTGAAATGCTTGAAATTATGTTTTCTGACAGTGCAGGCGGAAGCTTTCGAATGGCACAGTATTATGGAAAGGGGGAGTATCAGGCTGATAATGCTTCTGTGTTTGTCTCTTTTTCCGATGAAGGAGCAGTAGATGAAGAAAAAATAGAGAAAGCCAGACGGGAATTAGAAGAAGAGGAACGTATGGAATGGGAACAATCTGTCCCATTAGGTGGTAATCCCTCAGACATCTTTTCCTTTCATCTGGTTTTAAGTGCAGGAGATATTTCAGAAGATGTACCAGGGGTCAGACGCAGGCAGGTTCTGGAGCAGTTTTATGCGATATATCCTATGGGCGGACAGGCAGCAGCAGAACTGTCAAAGCGTGTATCCAATCACTTAAAGACAATAAAGAAGCGTATGGAAGAAGGAGAATCCCTTCGCATCTGGTACAGCAATCACCCCGATGAAATGTGTGGTTTGTATTGGTTTATGGATCAGTTAAGCCAGTGGGGGACTTATTTTGGGCAGATTACTTTAGTAAAATTGCCGGAGTGGGAAGTTATGGAAGATGGACAGGTGGTGGAAAGAGCCCAATGGGGAGAGACAAAGCCCAGTGAGTGGCGGCGGTACATCTCTATGGAAAAACCTGTTTCAAAAGCATTGTGCCACCAATTTGCTTCTTGCTGGAAGCAGCTTAAACAGGAAAATGCACCCCTTAGAGCAGTGATCAATGGAAGGCTGACCAGCGTTTCCCAGGCTTTTTATGATGATTGTATTCTAAATGAAATACCAGATACAGACGAGCCATTCCAGGAAGCAAGACTTATTGGAACGATACTTTTAAAATATCGGTCTGGATTCAGCGATGCCTGGGCGGCACAGCGGATTGAGAAGATCATTGATGACGGAATCTTAGAAGCAGTATCAACCGCTCCTGATGACAGCCCCTCCTACCACCGGTTGCTCAGAAAAAGAGAGGAGAGCAAGACCTTATGACCCTGCAGCAGTTAAGATATTTTATAGAGACCGTAAACAGCGGTTCCATCAATAAAGCGGCAGAGCGTTTATTCATTGCACAGTCCAGCCTTTCCAACGCCTTAAAAGATCTGGAAACAGAGATTCAGCATCAGCTTTTTATCAGAACCCCCAAAGGAATTTCACTTACCACCGATGGAGGAGAATTTTTAGGATATGCAAGACAGGTACTGGAGCAGACCGAACTGCTGGAAGAGAGGTGGCTGGATAAGAAGCCTTCAAGGCGTTTATGCTCCATTTCCACCCAGCACTATGCCTTTGCAGTGAATGCTTTTGTTAATATGGTGAAAAAAACCAATGCAGAAGAGTATGAGTATACCCTTCGGGAAGCCAGAACCTTTGAAATCGTTGAAGATGTTAAAAATCTCCGCAGCGACTTGGGAATCCTATACATGAGCCAGTTTAACCGCAAAGTCATTGAAAAACTGCTCTATGAGAACAATTTAAACTTTCACTCCCTGTTTCATGCCAGACCCCATGTGTTCATAAGTGCGGAAAATCCCCTTGCAGCAAAACCCTGTGTCACATTAGAAGATCTGGCAGATTATCCCCGTCTGTCTTTTGAACAGGGAGAATACAACTCTTTTTATTTTTCAGAAGAGATACTCAGTACAGAACATGTAAAAAAAGACATAAGAGTAGGAGACAGAGCGACTATTTTTAATCTCATGATCGGTCTGAACGGTTATACGATTTCCACTGGAATTGTCAGTGCAGATTTAAACGGGGAAGACATTATAGCCGTCCCCCTTAAAGTGGAGGATACCATTGAGATTGGCTGGATTTCCCATAAAGATATTCAGTTATCCAGACAGGCATCCTTGTATCTGGAGGAACTAAAAGACATTGTCTCAAAATACAGCATAAGTGTAAGTGATGAGCTATAGCTAATAACTATAACTCATCATATTTTTTTGGTGTTACCGATAAGTCCTCTTTCTGTGTTAGAATGAGTTTATTCAAAAAAACACATGCAGGAGGCAATGATTATGAGTGAGAAATTTCAAATTGTAGGAAGTTTACTTCGTCCGGAACCATTACTGAAATATAAAAGAGAGATTGAAAAAAGGGAAGATATCACCTATCCATTTTATGACGATTTTAAAGGATATGAAGAATGCGAAGCAGAAAGCACAAAGGCTGTAATTGAAAAGCAGATTGCCCATGGTCTGACAATCATATCTGACGGAGAATATTCCAAATCACTGTGGCATCTGGATTTCGTATGGGGATTTGGTGGTGCAAAACGATATATTGCAGAACACGGATATCTATTCCAGGATAAAGATGGTCAGAATAAATATGAAACCAGAAAAGATATCGGTTTAAAGATCACTGGAAAACTGAGCGGTAAAAATCACCACTTTATTAAAGTCTACAAGAGGCTGGCATCCTTGGCAAACGGGCATATTACCAAGCTTTGCATTCCATCTCCTTCTCATATTCTTGGAGAATTATCATGGTCTGACAACCTGGGAAAAGAAGATTCCGTCTACAAAGATGAACATGAATTAAAGGAAGGACTGACTACGGCATATAAAGAGTTTGTAGAAGAATTTGCAAATGCAGGAGGAAAGATTCTACAGTTTGATGATTGTTTATGGGAACTTTTTGCTGATGATAATCCTCATTCTCCATTTACAGGAGAGACTGTCACAAAAGGAGAATCAGAAAGGCTTGCAGGAGAGTTTGTCAGCATCAATAACACCGTGATTGATTTTGGACACAGTCTGGGATTAAAAATCTGGACCCATAACTGCCGGGGAAATTATGATTCCAGAAACATGGGAGGAGGTTCTTATACCCAGATTGCCGAACTGTTCTTAAAACAGTTAAAGTATGACCGTTTCTTCCTGGAATGGGATGATGACAGAGCCGGTTCCTTAAAAGCCCTTGAAGTATTCAAAGACAGACCGGAAGTGGAGATTGTTCTTGGCCTGCTTTCCAGCAAAACCAATACCCTTGATGATGAGGACCGTGTTCTCCGTCTTCTTGAGGAAGCATCCCAGATCATCGACAAAGACCGTCTTCTCCTTTCCCACCAGTGCGGTTTCGCTTCCTGCGACGGAGGAAATGAATTAACCCAAGAAGAACAGTGGGCAAAGATCGACCAGGGACAGAAAATTGCAAAACAGTTCTGGGGAATATAATTAAGAAAGAACGTTCCTATGCAATAAAAAAAGCACCTGAGGGGTGCATATAGAATCATTATAATATTATTTAGTTTGAGTCAGCAAGGAATATATAATAAACCTTGCTGACTTAGCTGTAATCTTTAAACATTGCTCTGACTTTTTAAAATACAGAAAGTGGGCTTATATCTACTTTATCAATTTGGTATTTAAAACGGAATCCATTAGATGTGTGTATTCATACGATAAAAGATTATGCGATTTGAACATTAACAGCCTGCAGGCCACGATTGCCATTGGTTGTCTCAAAAATAACAGACTGGCCATCTTCTAAAGCTTTAAAACCTTCCATTGTGAGACCGGAAAAATGAACGAATATGTCATTTCCTTCTTCATCACAGATAAATCCAAAACCCTTTTGTGCATTAAACCATTTTACTGTACCTTTTTTCAAGAAAGATACCTCCTTAATTTTAGTGTATCTCAGAATAAAGCAAAAAATCGCATATATTTGTAAATCATCAATGAAATAATGACTTACAAATACATGCGAAATCAAAACTTTATTTAACATACTAATTTATTCTATCATAGGAATAAGAAAAAGTCAATCATATATTTCTTTTTTCTGCAGAAACTAAAAATACTGACTATTAAAACCCGGTAAATTGTGTTAGTATATTAGAAAACAACAAAAGGAGAATCAGTATGGTCGAGAAAGCGGCTGCGTTTGCAGCCAGGTCTCATGAGGGAACTTACCGCAAGGGTACGCAGATTCCCTATATCGTCCATCCGTTAGAGACTGCAGTCATTGTTTCCATGATGGTATCAGACGAGGAACTGATCTGTGCCGCACTCCTCCACGATGTGGTGGAAGATGCCGGGGTTCTTGAATCGGAGCTTCAGGCAGAATTTGGCTCCCGGGTAGCCAGGCTGGTCATGGAAGAGACGGAAGATAAAACAAAAAGCTGGAAAGAGCGTAAGAGCAGAACGCTTTGTCATTTAGAAGAGGCTTCCATAGAATGTAAGATGTTAGTACTGGCGGACAAGCTCAGCAATATCCGTGCGACAGCAAGAGACTGTCTCCTTCTGGGTGACCAGGTGTGGCAGCGCTTTAATGAAAAGAATAAATCAGAGCATGCCTGGTATTACAAAGGCGTTCTGGACCGGCTCACTGGTCTGGAAGATTATTCTGCCTATGAGGAATATGCTTTTTTATGTAAAACAGTATTTGGATAAATTACAAAAAGATAAGGCAGGTCCCGTCTCAAAGGGGTCTGCCTTTTTCATACATTTAAGAATATCAAAATAAAATTTATAAAGTACTTGCACGGTCCTGGACATTCTTTTTAAAGTTTATCACTTCATGCTCATAAGTTGTATCCATGAGGGGAGAGGTAATTACAAAGTCAGCCGTTGCTTTTGTATTGGCAATGGGAATATCATATACCTCAGCGATTCGAAGCAGTGCTTTTACATCGGGATCATGAGGCTGTGCAGTCAGCGGGTCAGAGAAGAAGATAACCAGGTCAACCCGGCCCTCCACGATCTTTGCACCGATCTGCTGGTCGCCGCCTAAAGGACCGCTGTTATATCCTTTTACCCGAAGACCTGTCTGCTCTGTAATCATGCGTGCAGTTGTACCGGTTCCGCAAAGGGTGTGTTTTTTTAGTGTATCAAGGTGATCCTTGCACCACTGGATCAGGTCCTGCTTTTTGCTGTCATGGGCAATCAGTGCAATGTTCTTTTCTTTTTGCAGGGTAAGTGTAATAAAATCGTCTTTTAACATGATGTTTCCTCCTGGTGGTAAAATATCATTCTCTTTATATGGTCAATCCTGATGGGGAGTGACACTTTGGAGAGAATATGTAATGGATAAATCTTTTCTTGAATATTCCTTTTTAAAATTCTGGATAATCCGCTTCAAGACTTTTTCTCCATTTTCGTAAGTCGCTGTAGGTAACAGCATTAAGTACTGGCTTACGCTGTAACGGCTGAAGATATCGCCTCTTCGCAGGGAGTTTCTGATGGCTTCCCCAAGCTCGTCCATGGCTCTCGTCTGAACAGCCGGCTTTAGAAGGTCTCCTTTTAAATTGCTGATGGTTAAAAGGCATAAAAAGATCGAATCCCCGGTCCGTTCAATGGCTCTTGTCTCCAACTGGTAAATATCCCGGAATACAGACGGTTCACAGCAGAATGCGCCTTTTCTCGTACTGCCTTCCAGTAAAATGTCCCGGATCGTACTTAAGTCCATGGTAATACCATGTTTCTTGTCGCTGATTAATTTATAAAGTTCCTTGAACCGGAGAGAAGGTGTAATGGCAAATTCGTTATAGAACATGTCGTTGACTCTCTGATAGTGTTCCAGCGCCATGAGCTGATTTCCGCTCTGATATAAAGCACAGATCAGATAATAATGGGCGTCCTCTCCATAAGGATCAATGGAGATGGTCTGCTGACAGACGTCAATCATGGTGGGATAATCCTTTTTCTCATCAAGCAATGTGAGAATCCGGTTCACCAGCTTCTGATATATGGTGTGGTAATAGGTATGAATGGGCACCACCCAGGATTCCCATTCGGACTTTGGGAGAAAGTTTCCTTTATATAAAGAGAAGGCTTCCAGACAAAGAGAAAGGCATTCTTCCCTTGAAATCTCTGACGATTCCGACTGAATACAAAGATCCTCAAACTTGTCCGCATCGCAGACGGTAAGGAAGTCCCTGGTCCAGCCATAAGCCTTCCGGTTCTGGAAAATCAGTTCCTGGGTAGGGTAACCAAGAGGTTCTAAGAGCTTCCGGACGCGGAACATAAGCGTTTTTAAGGCGCCTGCCGGATTATTGCTGGCTTCGTCCTTCCAGAACAGGTCAATCAGCTCCTCAACCGGAATGTCCCGGCCACGGAACGTAATTAAATATTCTAAAAGACTCCATGGCTTTTTCGCCTGATTGTTCTGGTCTACAATGGACTTGTCCCCGATGGATATGGAGAATCCTCCCAGCATATTAACATAGATGACAGTTTCCTGATTTTTCATAAGCATCTCCAAAATGACATTTTCTTATTTAAAGTATATAGAAAAAAAAAGGAAAAGTCTAGCAGAGCTTACAAAAGATTGAGATTTTTTAATAGATAAGCTATAATTAAGGAAGATTTGGAAAAAATCGAAAGAGGGAATATCCATGAAAAAGAGGAAATCACCCATTGTTTTTCTCCTGTTGGCAGTTGTTTTCCTGGCAGCAGGTGTGAGTCTGCTTTATTCCGATTATAATAGTAAAGAACGAGAAAAACGCCAGCAGGAAGACCTTGCACGGATTGCAAGGGAAAGCACCAAGGAGGAGTCCACAGAGGAGGAGCAGGAGCCACAGAACCAGACAGAAGAGGAAAAGCCCTATGTGTCCCCTATTGATTTTGAACATTTAAAAGAGATAAATCCAGATGTGGTGGGCTGGATCAGAATTGAGGGAACCACCATAGACTATCCTGTTGTACAGACGGATAACAATGAGACTTATCTGGAACGGGACTTTGAAGGCGGAAAAAGCCCTTCCGGAACCGTGTTCCTTGATTATGAAAGTGAGCCTGATTTTTCCGGAAAACATAATATTTTATACGGACATCATATGAAAAATGGCACCATGTTTAAGGATATCATAAAGTATAAGAACGAGACATTTTTTAAAGAACACCAGAAAATCACCGTGTACACCCCGGACAGGGAGTATCAGCTACGTCCCGTAACGGTTCTTTACACGGAACCTGCAGGAGAGCGCAGGAGAACCCGTTTTGATACAGAAGAAGAATTTTTAACGTACACAGAAAAGATGACCGGGAATGGTTCCTTTTATCAGAAACCGGATGAAGGAATAAAGCGTCTCTGGTCCTTTGTAACGTGCAGCTATGAATTTCCTGATGCCAGAACCATACTGTACGCATGCGAGACAGCTTCTGTTGAAAATTAGGGAGCATTATGATATATTACATATAATTCTGTATGAACTGCAGACTTTAAAAAAGGAGATATGATATGGGTAAATATTTTGGAACTGACGGCTTCCGGGGAGAAGCCAATGTCACACTTACGGTGGAGCATGCCTATAAAGTAGGCCGTTTTTTAGGCTGGTATTATGGGAAGAAGAATCCCGGTGAAGTTTGCAGAATTGTAATAGGAAAAGATACGAGACGAAGCAGTTATATGTTTGAATATTCTCTGGTTGCAGGTCTGACCGCTTCCGGGGCAGATGCTTACCTTCTTCATGTAACCACCACTCCAAGCGTTTCTTATGTTGTAAGAACCGAAGGATTTGCCTGTGGAATCATGATTTCTGCCAGTCATAATCCTTATTATGACAACGGGATCAAGGTCATCAATGAAAAAGGGGAAAAGCTGGAAGAGAGAGTGATAACAGAGATAGAAAAATATCTGGAAGGGGAGATGGAGGAACTTCCTTTTGCAAAACAGGACCGTATTGGCAGGACCGTAGACTTTGCAGCAGGAAGAAACCGCTATATTGGTTATCTGATTTCCATAGCCACCAGATCCTTTAAGAATAAAAAAGTAGCTCTTGACTGTGCCAACGGAAGCGCTTCTGCCATTGCAAAGAATGTGTTTGACGCACTTGGAGCCGAGACTCATGTAATCAGCAATGAGCCAAACGGGCTGAACATCAACACCGGATGCGGTTCTACCCATATCGGTCAGCTCCAGAAGTTTGTAAAAGAAGTGGGTGCTGATGTTGGATTTGCCTATGATGGTGACGCGGACCGCTGCATTGCAGTGGATGAGAACGGTCAGGTCGTGGACGGAGACGGCATTTTATATATCTGCGGAAAGTATATGAAAGAGCAGGGAACCTTAAAAAACAACAAAGTCGTAACCACCATTATGTCCAACTTCGGTCTTTATAAGGCATTTGAGAGAGAAGGCATTGAATACGATAAAACAGCAGTTGGAGATAAGTATGTATACGAGAATATGTCCACCTATGGAAACTGTCTGGGCGGAGAACAGTCCGGTCATATTATTTTCAGCAAACATGCCACGACAGGAGATGGCATTCTCACTTCTTTAAAGGTTATGGAGGTAATTCTTGAGAAAAAAGAAAACCTTGGAAAGCTGGTTTCAGAACTTGAGATATACCCTCAGGTATTAAAGAATGTAAAAGTCCATGATAAGACAGCCGCCCAGGAAGATGAAGCAGTAAAAGCAGAAGTGGAACAGGTAGGAGAAGCGCTGGGAGAAAGCGGAAGAATTCTCCTTCGCCAATCAGGGACAGAGCCAGTGGTCCGGGTTATGGTAGAAGCCGGAGAGTTAAGCACATGCGAGAAATATGTGGACCAGGTGATAGAGGTAATGAGAAAACAGGGACATTTAATTTCCTGATCTGATTATTTCGATACAGCTAGTATTGTGGGAGAGCAGGAACGATGGATAAAAAAGATTTATCAGATTTAGGGGATCAGATCCTTGGTTCAGTAGAAGATGCGATTCGCTCTAAGGACTTTAAACAACTAAACAAGACCATTTCCGATACGGTCAATGACGCACTGTCTGAAGCCAGGGAACATGTGACAAAACATATGGATTTTGGAGCATTTTCCACTTCCCGCTCTTACCACAGTCATACCACAGAGGAAACGGAGACTTATGCCAGAACAACCGTAAATCAGGACCGGCAGACCTTTCACACCGGTTATAGAGGCTTTTTAAACCGAAGCTTCAGGAACGAATCAGACGGGAATGGAATCAGACTCAATGAGACGGGGCGTGTGCCCGGTATCCTGCTTACGATTTTTGGAAGCATCGGACTGTTCCTTATGCTGATCTTCCTTCTGGTGGTCTGGATCATTGCCATTGTTGTAAGGCCTATGGCAGTACTGACAGGCGGTCTGACCCTGATTTTTGGCGGAACCGGGCTGGCATTTGGATTCATGCTTTATAATGGGATCGCTTCTGGAAAACGTTTTAAGAGGGCGAGACTCTATGTCAGACAAGCTGGGAAACGGTTTTACTGTACCATAGAAGAATTGGCATCTGCCATTGGAAAGTCCAGGGAATTTGTTAAAAAAGACATTCAGAAGATGATGAAATCCCGTATTTTCCCCCAGGCATACCTGGATGAACAAAAGACCTGCCTGATGCTCAATGAGGAAACTTACAGGCAGTATCTGGAGAGCCAGGAGGCACTAAAGAAGCGGAATCTGGAAGAAAAAGAAAAACAATCAGAGAATGTTACGGAAGAATTTACCCAGATGATGACGGCTGGCAAGAACTTTTTAAAGCAGTTAAAAGAAGCCAACGATTCCATTCCCGGAGAAGTGATTTCCAGGAAGATAGCAGATCTTGAGGACGTAATCAGACGGATCTTTGATTCTGTGTCCAGGCATCCGGAGCAGGGCAGGGATATGGAGCGTTTTATGAATTACTATCTGCCAACCACAGTAAAGCTGGTTCATGCGTACCGGGATTTTGATATTGCCGGTGCAAAAGGAGAGAATGTTACTTCGGCAAAAGAAGAGATTGAAGAAACTCTGGATACCATTCATAAGGCATTTGAACGGCTGCTTGATGACTTATATGAAGATGCAGTCCTTGACGCCACCACAGACGCATCGGTTCTGCAGACGATGTTAAAAAAGGATGGGTTTGGGGAACGTGATTTTACAGGAGGAAAACCCAATGAGTAAAGAGATTGAAGAACTGTTAAAAGAAGCGCCTGAGTTAACCCTTACACCATTTTCAGATCCGGTGTCTGAGGAACCAAAAGAGATGGTCAGAACGGAAGAAGCACAGGTCATGGAAATGCCGGAAGCAGAACTGACTCCGGAAGAGGAGAAGATTGTTGCTGATTTTTCTGGGAAGATTGACTTGAAAAATTCCAATCTGGTTCTCCAGTACGGTGCCAGTGCCCAGAAGAAAATCGCCGATTTTTCCGAGTCAGCCCTTGAGAATGTAAAATCAAAGGACCTTGGAGAAGTGGGGCAGATGCTTTCTGATGTGGTGGTGGAGTTAAAAGGTTTTGAAGTAAAGGAAGAGGAAAAAGGCTTCTTTGGCTTCTTTAAAAAGAATGTGAACCGCTTAGAACTAATGAAGGTAAAATACCAGAAAGCAGAAGTCAATATCAATCAGATCTGCAAGGTGCTTTCCAATCATCAGATTCAGCTTTTAAAAGATATCGCACTTCTGGATAAAATGTACGATCTAAATACCACTTATTTCAAAGAACTGACCATGTATATTCTGGCTGGAAAGAGAAAGCTTGCCCAGGTAGAGAAAGAAGAACTTCCCTTACTCATGGACAAGGCTTCCAAAAGCGGACTTCCTGAAGATGCCCAGGCAGCCAATGATCTGGCAGCCATGTTAAACCGGTTCGAAAAGAAGATCCATGACCTGGAACTGACCCGCATGATCTCCATACAGATGGCACCTCAGATCCGCCTTGTCCAGAACAATGATACGTTAATGACGGAAAAGATCCAGTCCACTCTGGTTAATACCATTCCTCTATGGAAGAGTCAGATGGTACTTGCCATCGGAATCAATCATTCCGAAGAAGCGGCGAGAGCCCAGCGTCAGGTCACAGACATGACCAATGAACTCCTGCGAAAGAATGCGGAAGTCTTAAAGACCTCCACCATTGAGACTGCAAAAGAGTCTGAGCGGGGAATTGTAGATGTGGAAACTTTAAAGAAAACCAATGAATCCCTGATTACCACCCTTGATGAAGTGGTACGGATTCAGTTGGAGGGAAGGCAGAAACGCCAGGAGGCGGAAGCAGAACTCAGACGCATGGAGGGGGAACTGAAAAACAAGCTTCTCCAGATGAGCAGATAATATATTTTTTTGTTGTAAGCCCTCTATAGTCGTGCTATAATAACATAACACTTCACCGTGTCATATAGTGAAAGCACGGTTGTGATTTTAATGAAAAGGAATGATGAAGATGGGGTTAGACCTATAAAAACCACGTTGTTCATTGTCAAGAAGTACAGTGTGATTTATCGACTCCAAAGCCTGTGAAGAGTTTATTAAGGAGACAAAAACGAATGCCTTGCTTCAGAGTGGAGTCCGGCATAAGCCCGGAACAGACGACGAGTGAATGATGATGGAGGAGATAAGACATGTTGAACTATGAAAGATATAAGCGGGTACCGGTATTAGACTATCCGGAGAGACAATGGCCCGGCAACGAGATTCAGAAAGCACCAATCTGGTGCAGTGTAGATTTAAGAGATGGCAATCAGGCTTTGACGGAACCTATGGTAGTGGAGGAGAAGATTGAGCTGTTCCACCTTTTAGTGAAGCTGGGCTTTAAAGAGATTGAAGTAGGATTTCCGGCGGCATCCCAGATTGAGTTTGACTTTTTAAGACAATTGGTAGAACGGAAACTGATTCCCGATGATGTGGTAATACAGGTTCTGGTTCAATGCCGGGAGCATCTGGTTAAGAGAACCTTTGAAGCTTTAAAGGGAGTAAAAAAGGCGATTGTCCACATCTATAATTCCACCTCAACGTTACAGCGTGATGTGGTATTTAACAAAGATATGGATGAGATAAAGGCAATTGCAGTACAGGGTACAGAATGGGTAAAGCAGTATAGGAAAGACTTTGAAGGTGAGTTGGTTCTTGAATATTCTCCTGAGAGCTTTACCGGAACAGAGCTTCCGTTTGCTCTTGATATCTGTACAGCAGTCCAGGACTGCTGGGAAGCCACACCAGAGAAGAAGATCATCTTTAATCTTCCTTCTACGGTGGAGATGACCACCCCTAATGTTTATGCAGATCAGATCGAGTGGATGAACACTCATTTTAAGAATCGTGACAGTATTATTTTAAGCGTCCATCCCCATAATGACAGGGGAACTGGAATTGCAGCCACAGAACTTGCCATTCTTGCCGGTGCTGACCGTGTGGAGGGAACGCTTTTAGGCAATGGAGAGCGTACTGGTAATGTGGATGTGCTGACGGTCGCATATAATATGTTTTCACAGGGAATTAATCCCGAGCTTCATTTAGAGAATATTCGTGAGATCATTGAGGTCTATGAGCGCTGCACCAAGATGGAAGTAGAGCCGAGACATCCATATGCCGGAAAACTGGTATTTACCGCATTCTCCGGTTCCCATCAGGATGCCATTAACAAAGGCATGAAGGCGATGCGTGACAGGAAGAATCCTTATTGGGAGGTTCCTTATCTGCCTATTGACCCGGCAGATATCGGAAGGCAGTATGAGCCAGTGGTACGGATTAACAGCCAGTCCGGCAAGGGCGGTGTTGCATTTGTTATGGATACATTCTATGGTTTCAAGCTTCCAAAGGGAATGCACAAGGAGTTTGCAGATGTGATCCAGGCGATCTCCGAGAAACAGGGTGAGGTTGCTCCAGAGCAGATCCTTGATGAATTTAACAGCAATTACATTGACAGGAAAGAGCCGATTCATTTCCTTAAGGCACAGATCACAGAGGCAGAGGAAGATGTGGAATTCTCCACATTTGCCAGAGTCCGTTATATGGATCATGGCACAGAGAAGATCTTTGAAGGCGTTGGAAATGGTCCTATTGATGCGGTACAAAAGGGTCTTGAGAAAGAACTTGGAATTGAGATTCGGGTACTGGATTATTCCGAGCATGCTCTTGCTTCCGGTTCCGGTGCAAAGGCGGCTTCCTATATCCACCTGTTGGATGTGAAGTCTGGAAAGGCAACTTATGGAGTGGGAATCAGTTCCAATATTACGAGATCCTCCATTCGTGGTATTTTCAGTGCAGTAAACCGGTTATTCTATTCATAAATAAGATTCAGCGAGGCTGTCCTTTTATAAGGCAGCCTCGTTTTTATGTCTTACGCTAATTTGTGCATACTAGTCAAGGGAGAACTGGTGGAATCCTATATGATTGATGACATTTCTTCCTCCTTTTAGTATAATGGACATAGTTTATAAAATGACAGGAGAATGAAACCATGAAAAAATATGATTTTGTACTGGTAGGAGCTGGTCTTTATTCCGGTGTTTTTGCCTATCTGGCAGGTAAAAAAGGCAAGAAGTGTCTGGTGATAGAGAAAAGGAACCATATGGGAGGCAACATCTATTGTGAAGATGTGGAGGGAATCCATATGCACCGCTATGGCGCTCATATTTTCCATACCAGCAACAGGGAAGTGTGGAAATTTGTAAATGAACTTGCAGAGTTTAACCGCTACACAAACAGTCCGGTTGCTAATTACAAAGGTGAGATGTACAATCTGCCTTTTAATATGAACACATTCAGCAAGATGTGGAACGTTTCCACACCTCAGGAGGCAAAGGCAAAGATTGAGGAGCAGAAGAATGCTGTGACCGGAGAGCCTTCGAATCTGGAAGAACAGGCGATCAGCCTTGTGGGAACGGATATTTATAAAAAACTGGTAAAGGGCTATACGGAAAAGCAGTGGGGAAGAGACTGTAAGGATCTTCCTGCATTTATTATCAAACGGCTTCCAGTCCGCTTTACCTATGACAACAACTACTTTAATGACCTTTATCAGGGAATCCCTGTGGGCGGTTATAATGTCATCATTGAGAAACTGTTTGAAGGCTGTGATGTAGAACTGGAGACAGACTATCTGGAGAAACGAAAATACTATGACAGTCTGGGAGAAAGGACTATTTACACGGGAATGATTGATGCCTTTTATGATTACCGGTTTGGAAAACTGGAATACCGCAGCCTGGAGTTTGAGACTGAGACGGTGGACACGGAGAATTATCAGGGCGTTGCGGTGGTGAATTATACGGACCGTGAGACACCCTATACCAGAATTATTGAGCACAAACATTTTGAATTCGGCACCCAGCCAAAGTCTGTGATAACCAGGGAATACCCAAAAGACTGGCAGGAAGGCATGGAACCTTATTATCCCGTAAATGATAAGGTCAATCAGGAACTGTTTCAGCAATACAATTCTCTGGCAAAGCAGGAATCCCATGTTTTATTTGGAGGGCGGTTAGGAGAATACAAATATTACGACATGGACAAGGTGATTGAATCTGCCATGAAAGCGGCGGAACAGGAACTAAATTGACAAAAATACCGGGCTGTTTACTTTTTTTGACAGATATAGTACAATACAACGGAATGAAACGTACGAAAAAGGTACAAAACGGAGGATTCTATGAATGTTGTATACGCTTCCAACGATCACTATGCAAGACATTTAGGGGTATCCCTTTATTCACTTTTTGATCATAATCGGGATTTTGATGAGATCAGAGTCTATTTGCTGTCCATGGGATTCTCGGGACAGACGAGGGAAGGGCTTCTGGAGATTGGAAAGATGTTTGGGCGGGAGATTACAATCATAGAACTGGGAGATTTAAAGCAGCGGTTTCCTTATGAAGTGGATACCGGGGGCTTTGATTTAAGCATCATGGCGCGTCTGTTTGTGGGAGAAGTTCTTCCGGATACCGCACAGCGGGTGCTGTATTTAGACTGTGATACCGTTGTGCTTTCTTCCCTAAAGCAGCTTTGGGAGACTGAATTGGGGTCCAATATGGTGGGCGCAGTTATGGAACCCACCATTTACCCAGCCATTAAGGAAGAGATCGGCATCTTAAAAGCAGCTCCTTATTTTAATTCCGGTGTTCTTTTAATTGATATGAAACGATGGCGGCTCAGACAGGCTCAGAGGATGCTTCTGGATTTTTACGCTTCCAGAGGCGGAGCACTTTTTGCCGGAGACCAGGATACCATTAACGGGGCATTGATGGGACAGATCAAACCTCTGTCCCCCCGGTATAACTTTTTTACCAACTACCGGTATTTCCGTTATAGTCATTTAACCAGACTGTCTCCCGTCTACGGAATCATTACGAAGGAAGAGTTTGAAGAAGCCAGGACGAATCCGGTCATTGTCCATTATATGGGGGATGAACGGCCCTGGAAGGCTGGGAATTTCAATCATTACCGCAAGGCGTATGAACATTATCTGGCCCTGACACCCTGGGCTGACACGCCAAAGGAAAAGGGAAGCCGTATCTACATGATGATTTATCATCTGATGAATTATGCCACTTTTTTGTGTCCGCCGTTTCGGGACTATGTAAGCCGCCGTTTTGGGATGCAGGTGATTAATTCCAGAAAGAACCGTTAGATGGGAGTGGACATGAAGGTAAGCTGTATTATTCTCAATTATAATGATGCACAGACAACAAAGAAACTGGTGGAGTCTGTGAAAGACTATGAAGGACTGGATTCTGTGATTATGGTGGACAACCACTCCACCGATGATTCGGCTTCTCAGTTAAAGGCGCTGGAGGGGGGAATGGTTCATTTCCTTTTGGCACCGCGAAATGGAGGATACGGCTATGGCAATAACATGGGAATCCGTTATGCTTATGAGACTCTTCATGCCACTCATGTACTGATTGCCAATCCCGATGTGTCATTTTCCGAAGACTGTTTAAAGGCCATGAAAGACAGGTTTTTAAGGGAGGAGAAGCTGGCGGTGGCAGCAGCGGTAACCAGAGACGGGACAGGCAATGCGGTCTTATCAAGCTGGAGATTAAACGGATTATTATTTGACCTGCTGGATACTGGTCTGGTGACGAGACGGATATTTGGGCGATGGCTCAATGACCGGTTTCACTTTCCTTATGATTCTGGTTCTTACGCCTATGTGGATGCGGTCATGGGTTCTTTGTTTCTTGCCGATGCAAAGGTTCTTATGGAATGCGGACTTTACGACGAGAATGTATTTCTCTACTATGAGGAAAAGATTCTGGGTCATAAGTTAAAGGAGAAAGGCTATAAGACCGTTCTGCTGTTAGATCAGTCGTATCTTCACCTCCATTCGGTATCCATTAAAAAAAGTGTGGAATCCATTTTAAAAAGGCAGGCGATTCTTCATAAAAGCAAACTTTATTATTATAAAAACTATCTGGGAATTAATCGGCTTCAGGAAATGGGGGTCCGGCTTTTTTTGGAGATCATCATGATGGAGATCTGGTTTTTGACCAAGATGTTAGGAATGTCCTGGTAATGTGATTTTAGAAAGGAGGAAAGCGGTATGATTACAGTTCTTTTGGCATCCTATAATGGAGAAGCCTATCTGAGACAGCAGCTTGATTCCATTTTAAATCAGACATTTCAGGAGTTATCCATTGTGATTTCCGATGATCAGTCTTTTGATGGAACGCCTTCTATTATAAAAGAGTATCGGGAGCGGTATCCCCAAAAGATCCGGTGTCTTGTGAATCAGACTCCTTCGGGCAGTGCCCAGAATAATTTCTTCCGTCTGCTTCGTGAGGCAGGCGGCGGATATGTGATGCTTTGTGACCAGGATGACATATGGCTTCCCGATAAGGTGGAAGTCACATGGAAAGAAATGAAGCGGCAGGAGAAGCAGTGGGGACTGGATACACCGATTCTGATTCATGGGGATTTGTCTGTAACTGACGAGAACGAAAGGATTTTACATAAATCCATGGTGAAGTTCCAGAAGATCGGTGTGAGAAACAATCGGTTCTCCCATTACCTGATGGAGAACAATATAACAGGCAGTACGGTTATGCTCAATCCCGCTTTTGCTCCTTTCCTTGCCTTATCCCCCAAAGTCTGCATGATGCACGACTGGTGGCTTGGGCTTCTGGCAAGCTGTTTTGGAACAATTGCTTACATTGACAGACCTCTTTTGCTTTACCGCCAGCACGGGAATAACCAGCTTGGTGCAAAAAGCGGAATGAAGCAATTGATGGAACGGCTTTGCAATCATCAGGGGGCAAAGGAACAATACGGAAGAATATTTTTGCAGGCAGAAGCTTTTTTGGACTGTTTTGGAGATCGCATGAGCAAAGAGCACAGAGACGTTCTTGCCCATTTTCTCATGCTTCCAGAGAGAAGCCGTATCGGTAAGATTGTTGATATTTTAACATATAAGTTTTATAAAAGCACCCTTATAAGGACGTTTGGCCAGATGCTTTCCATCTGACTTCCTTTGGGCGGAATGGAAAGCGGAGGATAATGGTATATGGTACCGGAAGAAAAAGACATCTTAGTAACAAAAGCATCCATGCCTTCTTATGAAGAATTCATAGAAGAAATCAGACCCATCTGGGATACAGCCTGGATGACCAATATGGGAGATTTTCATGACCGGTTAAAGGAACAGTTGGAGAGGTATTTAAAGGTGCCCAATCTGCTGTTGTTTGTCAACGGACATATGGCATTGGAGATGGCATTGCAGGCAATGAATTTAACCGGTGAAGTGATTACCACCCCATTTTCCTTTGCTTCCACCACCCATGCGATTATGAGAAATGGTTTAACTCCTGTATTCTGTGATATCAGAGAAGAGGATTATACCCTTGATGCAGACCGGATTGAAGAAAAGATTACGGATAAAACAACGGCGATTTTACCGGTTCATGTCTATGGGAATGTCTGTCAGATGGAGAAGATTGAAGCCATTGCCAGGAAACATCATCTAAAGGTGATTTACGATGCGGCACATGCCTTTGGCGTCGAGGTGGATGGCAGAGGAATCGGCACATTCGGAGATGCTTCCATGTTCAGTTTTCATGCGACCAAGGTATTTAACACCATAGAGGGCGGAGCCGTAAGTTTTACAGATCCTTCCTTAGAAGTGCTTCTTAACTATCTGAAAAACTTTGGAATTACGGGAAAAGAGTCTGTAGAATACATTGGCGGAAATGCCAAGATGAATGAATTCCAGGCAGCGATGGGAATCTGTAATCTCCGCCATGTAACGGATAATATTGAAAAACGCAGACTGGTATCAGAACGTTATAAGGAGCGTCTGTCTGGCATTCCCGGAATTCGTCTCAATGGCGGTCAGAAAGGGGTAAAGCCTAATTATGCTTATTTTCCCGTAGCGTTTGAGGGATATTCTCTGACCCGTAATGAGGTCTATGAGCTTTTGGCTTCCCACCATATCTTTGCAAGAAAATACTTCTATCCCCTTATTACAGAGTTTGACTGCTATAAGGACCGTTTTTCCGGACAGGCTCTGCCAGTTGCGAAAAAAGCCGCTGACTGTGTTCTGACCTTGCCTTTGTATGCGGATCTGTCTCTTTTAGAAGTGGACCGGATCTGTGATATCATATTAGAGCGTGTTTGAAAATTCATTTCCACAATCAGAAAGCAATTTTCAAACATGCTCCAGGGCGCGTCTGAGGATAGAGACAGGAGGACATTATGGAGACAGCACTGGTGACCGCAATTGGGTCATTTTCAGCAGATATCGTAATTAAAAATTTAAAAAAGAGAGCAGTCAGAGTAATTGGCTGTGATATTTACCCGGAAGAATGGATTGCAGATTCCCGGAATGTGGATGCTTTTTATCAGGTTCCCTATGCCACAGAGGAAGAACGGTATGTAAAAGAACTTCTGGCTATCGGAGTCAGGGAACAGGTGAATCTGCTGATTGTGTTAACCGATGTGGAAGTGGATGTGTGGAACCGTCATAGAAAAGAATTGAAGGAGCATTCCATTACCTTATGTCTGTCTTCGGAGGAAACCATTGCTTTGTGCCGGGATAAGAGAGCCATGAACCGCTTTCTTTCCGGCAGAAATCTGGGCAATTCCATACCGACCAGAGAGCTTTTGGAGACAGAGATTGAGACTCTTTCTTATCCGGTGGTGTTAAAGCCTTTTAACGGAAGAAGCAGTCAGGGTCTTCATTATATCAAGTCCCTGGAAGAGATGAAGCATGTTCTCACCCTTTGCAAACCAGAGGAATATGTGGTTCAGCCCTATTATAAAGGCAGTGTTATTACCGCAGATATTGTACGGGACCCACAGAGCGGGACAAGCATTGTAATCTGCCGGAGAGAACTGCTGCGGACCTTAAATGGAGCAGGAACTTCGGTTCTGGTATTTTCAGATCCTTTATTAGAGAAGATGTGTCAGGAGATTGCACAGGCGTTAGAGATTAAAGGCTGTGTAAACTTTGAATTCATTGAAGGGGAAGACGGCATCTATCACATGCTGGAATGCAATCCCCGTTTTTCAGGGGGTGTGGAGTTCTCCTGTCTGGCTGGATATGACTGCGTCGGCAATCATATCAGGTGTTTTACCGGGGAAGACATAGAACCAGGTTCCCACATAAAAGGCATGTACATTGCCAGAAAATATGAAGAATACATTACCAAAATAACTGGAGAAGAGGGGCAGAAGGAATGAGCAGTACAAAAAAACCTGCAATCATGGTCAGTGTCAATTGCGTGACCTTCCAGCACAAACAGTATATTCGCCAGGCTTTGGACAGCTTTCTTATGCAGAAGACGAATTTTGAATTTGAGATTCTGGTTCATGATGATGCTTCTACGGACGGAACAGGGGATATTTTAAGGGAATATGAAAAGCGGTATCCTGGAAAAGTCCTTCCTCTCATTCAGACGGAAAACCAGTATTCCCAGGGAATTGATAACATCAGCGGTGCCTTTAATTTTCCAAGGGCAAGGGGAAAATACATCTTCATGTGTGATGGCGATGATTACTGGACATCTCCAGACAAGATGCAGAAACAGGTGGATTATATGGAAGCCCATCCCGATTGCACGCTCTGTATCCATAGTGCCAGGATTGAACTGGTGGGAAAAGCGCTGACGGAGGGACAAATGCGTCCATATTGTGGAAACAGAGTTCTCACACCGGAGGAGATTGTGGATAAGTCCTCTGGATATGCCATGTCCTCCATGGCATTCCCTTCCCGGATTGTGAAGAATCTTCCGGATTACTATGTGGATTGTCCTGTAGGAGATACGCCGATTCAGATGATTGCAGCCAGTGAAGGATACGGATATTATTTTGATCAGCCTATGAGCACTTACCGGGTAGGGGTAGCCGGCTCCTGGACGGTAGAAGGCAAGAGCGGAGATTATGCCAGAAAACAGCAGATTTATTATGAACGGATGGAAAAGGTCTATGATCAGTACGACAGAGCAACAGGCGGAAGGTTAAAAGAAGCAATTGAAAGTGCCAAAAAGCGTACCTATTATCACACGATGGTCAATACCAGGCAGTTCAAAGAGATTCTAAACCCGGAATATAAGAAATATTATAAAGAACTGACTCCCAGAACCCGGTTTTTTATAAAGCTGGAGTACTGTACGCCGTCCTTCTATCGTTTTTTAAGAAAGAAATTTATCAAATAAAAAAGCAGAAGCCTTCCTACTGGCTTCTGCTTTTTGTTTTATGTATCAGATTCTAATGTACAATATTAGGGTCTGTAGGGTCCCAGTTCTGGGACTCTGGAATGATCTGCTCAATGGCGGGACGCTCATAAGGTCCGGGAACCGGAGAGTTGTAGATCGTAACCGTGGTTCCAAGAGCGCAGTGGTCAAAGACCCATTTGGCATCTCCGGAGAGAAGACGGATACATCCGGCAGATTCTGCAATGCTTAAATAGTTGTAAGTGCTGGAATCCAATGTTCTTCCATTGGGGCTGCTGTAAAGAATGGAGTGGATTAAGAATCCTTTCCAGATGCGGGTTGCATACTGGGTAAAGATGCCGTGGTTCATATCCCTCCACCGGTACTTGGCCGGGGTCTGGAAGGTTCCCAAAGGAGTATCGGGTCCTGTTGACGTTAAGAAGGATTTTACTGGAATGATAAATCCCTTATCCCCGTCCTTTGCAAAGATAGTCATGGTGTTCATCTCTTTATTAATGCTGATTAAAAAGGGACCTTTTGCACCGATCACAGGTTCTAAGTCGGGAACCATTCTGCCTGATTCATCAAAATAATACTTATAGCCGTCAATGTACTGCCAGCCGGTTACCGGTTTGGAATCCACAAAGTAATACCGTTCATTGCCAGACCATGCCCAGCCTGTAAAAGCGGAACCGTCTCCATTTAAATACTCAAGTGCTCCGTCTCCCTGCCTGATTCCGTCTGGAACGGCTGAGATTAACGGTTTTTCTGTTCCATATGGAAAGGCAGAGTTCTTAGCATAGAATGCCATCCGGAATTCTGTAATGTAATGCCCGGTTCCCATGGTTCCGGCTGTGGCTCCGTTCTTTGCCCAGTCCATGGTGGTACCGTCTTCTAATTTGGCGGTGTAATAAATATCGAACTGGTTATTCACGTATCCGGAGAAACGCATCTGTACAGCTTCAATATTAACATCATTGGCATAATTGGTGGTCTGCTGTCCATTCATCACCCATGGAGACCAGCCGGTAGATGAAGTATAGGTTCGGTAAAGTACATTACCCACAATATTAGTAAGAAAGGTGGACATTCCATGGAAGCCTTCTCCGTTGTTGGAGATCCAGGCATCGTTGACAAATGGCTGTGACCAGTTGCTGTCTCCTACCATAACCGTGGTCTGAAGGCGGGGAAAGTTAGCTTTTAAAGCTTCCTGTGCCGCTTTTGAGGCTTCATCAACCACTCCGTCTTCTCCGTTGCCCTCCGCTTCTTTTCCTATGTCTATGCCGGCGTTTGCCAAAGCAGATTCCGCTTTTTCTGCGATTTCTCTGGCCTGTTCGGTTGCCTCAGTCTGACTGTAATTCTGACCAATGGGTACACCATTTCGAAATCCTGGCCCACGGGATTCGTCTGCCCAGGCGTAGGAAGTTTGTCCCAGAACAAGAACAGACGTCAGGCAGAGAGCCGCCAGACTGTATGTTAGTTTACGCATCATAAAAAACCTCCTGAATGTCAGGGCGTATCTGAAAAAACATCTCAGACATACTCTGGAAATTAAGTATAATTCTAGGATAGTTTAACATGATTAAGTGCAAAATGCTAGAGACGATTTACATTTAATGGCGGATATAGTACAATAAGGCGGAATTGTAAATTGGTAAAAGGAAGGGAATATCCAGTATGTATCAGGATAATATGAAAAATAAAATCCTTTCCGGTCTGTTCTGGAAAGTGATGGAAAACGGCGGAACACAGGGAATTCAGTTCCTTGTATCCGTTTTGCTGGCGAGACTTTTAACCCCGTCAGAATCAGGGGAAGTCATGCTGATCATGATCTTTATTACCATTGGCAATGTATTTGTCCAGAGCGGTTTTAACACGTCTCTCATTCAGAAGCAGGAGGTAGATGAAAAGGATTATTCTTCTGCCTTTTATATCAGCGCAGGAATCGCGGCGGTGCTGTATGTGATTTTGTTCTTTACGTCCCCGCTCATTGCAGATTTTTATGGACAGCCTGTTTTTATTCCGGTTCTCCGTGTTCTTTCCATAACCTTGTTTTTCGGTGCGGTCACATCGGTGCAGTCTGCGGCTGTGGCAAGGAATATGGAGTTTCGGAAACTTTGCCTTGCCAGCATATTTGCTGCCGTAGGCTCGGGAGTCATCGGTGTTGCCATGGCGTTTTTCGGGTATGGAGTATGGGCACTTGCCATGCAGCAGTTTTTTTACAGCCTGTTTCTCATGCTGGTTCTGTTTGCTCTGGTTCAGTGGCGCCCAAGGCTGTTATTTTCTCCCCGGAAGGCAAAAGAACTGTTCTCTTACGGCTGGAAGATTCTTTGTTCCGGTCTGATTGATACGGTATTTACCAATGTATATGGACTTGTAATCGGAAAACTATATAATTCCGCCATGATGGGGCAATACTCAAGGGGAAACCAGTTTCCTTCTTTAATTGCCAATAATCTAGGGGCGGCGATCCAGTCGGTTATGCTTCCGGCTTTTTCTGCCTGTCAGGATGACAGAGAGAAAGTAAAAAGTATGGTAAGAAGGTCTATCATCACCAGTTCCTATCTGGTATTTCCCATGATGGCAGGGCTGATGGCAGTGGCAGAACCCATGGTCCGTCTGCTTTTAACCGACCAGTATCTTCCCTGTGTGCCCCTGCTCCGGCTTCTGTGTATCGCTTATGCCACCTGGCCTCTTCATGTAGCCAACCTCCAGGCGATCAATGCCCTGGGGAGAAGTGAGATATTTTTAAAACTGGAGATTATTAAGAAGGCAGTCAGTGTGGTGGCTCTTCTCATCAGCATTCCATTTGGAATCTACACCATGGTGGCACTTCGGGCTGTAACGGATTTTATCTGTACCTTTATCAATGCCCATCCCAATAAAAAACTGCTTCATTACAGTTTTTATGAGCAGTGGAAAGATGTGATCCCATCCCTGATTGTCTCAGGAATTATGGGACTTGTTGTCTATGGCGTACAGTATATAATAGAAGGAACGCTTCTGACCCTTGTGGTTCAGATCGCGGCAGGAGTTGCTGTATACGTATTTCTCTCCTGGATTTTCCGGCTGGAAGCGTTTGTATATCTGTGCAAAACAGCAGGAATTACAAAGAGATAAAACCTGGGTTCGGGTTTACATTTAAGGTCTGATATTGTAGAATAAAGGAAACCGAGGAAACAAAATGGAACGAAAAAATGTGGCATGGAACATGATTGGAAGCCTAATTTATGCAGGTTCCAGCATGATCTTAACGGCACTTGTCAATCATATAGCAGGGACAGACCAGGGTGGAATCTTTGGTTTTGCGTTCAGTACCTTTGGCCAGCAGATGTTTCTGGTGGCTTATTTTGGCATGAGACCCATGCAGAGTACCGACATCAGCCGGTCGTACAGTTTTTCAGAATACCGGCAGGCAAGGGTTCTCACCTGCCTGATGGCAGTCGTAATGGGAATTGCTTATATTCTCTGGAATCTGGCGGTGCCCTCTTCCGGTTATACAGGCGAGAAAGCTCTGGTGGTATTTCTCATGGTCTTATATAAAGTGTTAGACGGGTTTGCCGATGTCTATGAATCAGAATTCCAAAGAAACGGAAAGCTTTATCTGACCGGACAGGCGATGACTTTCCGCACCCTGCTTTCTGTAGGCTGTTTTTTAGGAGCGCTGGCAGTGACAAAAGATCTGGTCTTATCCTGCTTTGTTGCGGTGATCTCCCAGGGGATTGGAATTCTGCTTTTTGATAAAAGAACCTCCAGGCAGATTCCCCAGATGGACAGAACCAGAAGAAAAGGAAAAGAATGGAATCTGTTAAGGGAAAGCTTTCTCCTGTTTCTTTCTGTTTTTTTAGACGGACTGATTTTTGCCATGGCAAAATATGCGGTGGATGCCCAGATGACTTCCACTGACAATGCCATCTTTGTAGCTATATTTATGCCCACCTCAATCATTAACCTTGCCGCCAACTTTGTCATTCGTCCATTTCTGACCAGAATGTCTTACTTGTGGGAGGAAAAAGAGTTGAAAGGTCTTTTAAGAGAGGTACAGAAGCTGACCGGAGTCATTATTGTTCTTACAGCCATTGCTCTGGCTGGTGCCTGGCTCATTGGAGTTCCGGTTCTTGGTGCCATCTCCAATGTGGATTTAAGACCATACAAATCAGGGCTTCTGTTCATTATTCTGGGAGGCGGATTCTTTGCGGTCATGAATCTGTTTTATTACGTTCTTGTAATCATGAAGCGGCAGAAAGGAATCTTCTGGGGCTATGTGCCGGTCTGCGTTCTGTCCTATTTTCTGGCGGTCTGGCTGGTGAGAAATAGCGGAATCAATGGAGGAGCCGTTTCCTATATGCTTTCCATGGGGCTTTTGATGATCTGCTTTATGGGACAGGCAGTGTATGGGCTTAGAAAGAAAAAGAAAGAGGTGACAGGATGACGGATAAAGTGCTTGTGGTAATTCCTGCATACAACGAAGCGCTGAACATTGAACGGGTGGTGGGGGATGTGATCAGACATTATCCCATATTCGATTATGTAATCATCAACGACGGTTCTACCGATGATACGGCTGAGATATGCAGAAGCCATGGCTGGAAAATCATTGATCTTCCTGTAAACCTGGGACTTGCCGGGGCGTTTCAGACTGGTCTTAAATACGCCCACCGCCACGGATACCGTTATGCCATACAGTTTGACGGAGATGGACAGCATCGTCCGGAGTATATCGCTCCAATGAAGGAGATGATGGATAAGGGATATGACATTGTCATAGGTTCCCGTTTTGTAAATGAAAAAAAGCCCCGCTCCCTTCGTATGTTTGGAAGCCGGCTCTTAAGCGGTGCCATCTGGTTTACCACAGGGGTAAAGGTAAATGACCCCACTTCCGGTATGCGTATGTTCAGCCGCAAGATGATCAAGGAATTTGCAGATGGCTTAAATTACGGTCCGGAACCGGATACCATCTCCTATCTGATCCGCCACGGTGCAAAAGTTGCAGAGATTCCGGTGGTGATGGATGAGAGAATTCTTGGAGAAAGTTACTTAAATCCCCTTAATGCAGCCCGGTATATGGGAAAGATGCTCTTTTCCATATTGCTGGTTCAGAGTTTCCGCATCAGGGACAGGAGATAGAAGAAGGGAGAAAATCAGATGACTGTTGTACTGAGGGCGGTGCTTATATGCGTGTCCATTCTGCTTACCTGCTATGTGCTTAGAAAGATCCGCCACGCCAAGATGAAGATTGAGGACTCCATCTTCTGGGTGATGTTTGCTTTTCTTCTGGTGGGATTCAGCTTATTTCCCAGACTGGCAGATTTTGTATCACGGATGGTAGGAACGTATTCCACTGCCAATTTTATCTTTGCTTTTATGATTTTCATTCTTCTGGTAAAAGTGTTTTTTCAGTCCGTGAAGATATCCCAGTTGGAGAGACGGGTAACGGAACTGATTCAGACGGTTGCACTGGACCGGGAAGAAGATCAGGAAAAGGAGGAGAAAAAACGTGAATCTCATCAGAAATAAAAAAGGACTGGCGCTTACAGCGGGAAGCATCCTGCTTCTCGCTTTTCTCTTTCTGCTGCCTTATAAAAAGACCATTATAGGCATTCCATCTCCGGCATTTGAGCCGGTTCGGCGGTTTTACTGGTGGCTTATTATGGCTGGCTGTGGATTTCTCTTCTTTTTGGGCGGAGTTTTGTGGATAAAGAAAAAACTTTCTGCCTATATGGTTCCGGTTACCGTTGTTATTCTGGGATTGTTCTATATGATGGTTTTCCCCCCGTTTTCTGCTCCTGATGAAGCGGCTCATTTTGTGAGTGCTTACCGGCTTTCCAGTCAGATTATGGGAAAGCAGGCAGTTGCAGGAGATGATTTCCTGCTCCATGCCACTAAAGAGGAGAAAGAACGGATCAGTCGGGGAGCCAATGTGCTGGTCAGGGAAGGAGATGATGTGCCGGGACTTTCGGCAGAAGTAGGACAAGGGACCTATCAGATGGTGCTTACCCAGCTATTATCAAAGGATACCAGTCAGGGCGTTACGGTGCGCAGCGAGACTCCCGTCAACACTTCTCCGGTGGTTTATATTCCGCAGGCAGCAGGCATTGTGCTTGCAAGGCTGCTCCATCTGGGCTATATTCCTCTGGTCATGCTTGGACGTCTGTTTAATCTTTTCACATTTGCCGCCATGACCTTTTTTGCAGTTAAGGTAATGCCTTTTAAAAAAGAAATGATTGCAGCCGTATCCTGTCTTCCCATGACCCTTCATCTGGCGGCTTCCTATTCCTATGATACGGTATTTATCGGCTTGTCCATGATGTTTTTTGCCTGGTGCTTTTATCTTGCTTATGAAAAAGAGCAGATAACCATAAAAGACACGGTTGTGCTTGGGCTGCTGCTGATCCTCTTAGAGCCTGGAAAGATCGTGTACCTTCCTCTGGCTGGAATCTGCCTGTTTATACCTTCTGCTAAGTTTCAGTCAAAAAAGCAGTACTGGATTTCTTTCATCAGTGTGATTGCGGCAGTACTTCTGGCAGTGTTCTTAGTCAACCGCCTGGTTCTTACGGTCTGGGCGACACAGACGGAAAACTATGTGGGCTGGAGTGAAGCAGCAGGGTATACCATTTCCGATGTATATCATAAGCCTTATGATATTATCATGGTTTATTATGAGACGTTTGTTACTCAGCTTGATTATTATCTGATTACCATGCTGGGGGGATTTTTAGGCAATCTGGACCCTAATTTAACGGTGCCGCCGTTTTGTCTGATTCTCTTATGCTTCTCGCTTTTGGTCAGTGCAGTAAAAAGAGAAGGGGAAGAACTTCCTTTTAAAACCTGGCAGAAATGGTTTATGCTTTTTCTGGTATTGTTAAGCGCCTGTCTGATCCTTGCTTCCATGCTTCTTGGCTGGACTCCAAGGAATCTGACCTATATTACAGGGGTACAGGGACGGTATTTTATCCCGTTAATTCCTCTTGTGCTTCTGGCTGTTTTCGGAGGAAGTCTGGTTATAAAAAAGGACTTAAGAAGAAGTGCATGGTTCTTAGAATGTTTTGTAAGCATTTATGCTCTGATACGCATCTGTTCCACCGCATGTCTGCGTCAGTGATAGAAAGGTAGAAAAGAGATGGAAGAAAAACAACCAACGGCAAAGACCGTGGACATCATTATCCCGGTTTATAAGCCGGATAAAACCTTAAAGCACCTGTTAAAACGGCTGGGGGAACAGTCTTATCCCATTGAGAAAATAATTATTATGAACACCGGCAAGTCCTACTGGAAGGATGAAGAATATGCCCTTATTCCCAATTTAGAGGTTCATCATGTGACAAAAGAAGAATTTGACCATGGAGGAACCAGGAATCAGGGAGCCGGATATTCAGAATCTGATGTGATGGTATTTATGACGGATGATGCGGTTCCTGCCCATAAGAATTTAATTGAAGAGCTGGTAAAAGGGCTTGATCAGACCGGAAACAATCAGGAACCGGTAGTGGCGGCATACGCCAGACAGCTTCCCAATCCGGACTGTGCCCTGACAGAGCAGTACACCCGTTCCTTTAACTATCCGGAGAAAAGCCGGGTCAAGACAAAGGCAGACTTACCAGAACTGGGGATTAAGACATTCTTTGCCTCCAATGTCTGCTGTGCCTATGACCGCAGTGCATTTGCTGCCTCCGGTGGATTTACAAACCATACCATCTTTAATGAAGATATGATTTATGCCGGCAATGCCATCAGATATAAAGACCAGGCAGTGGCATATGTGGCAGAAGCAAAGGTATACCACTCCCACAATTACGGCTGTCTGACCCAGTTTCACCGGAATTTTGATCTGGCAGTTTCCCAGACGGATCACCCGGAAGTATTTGGTGGAATTCGTTCCGAAAAAGAAGGAATCCGGCTGGTAAAGAGGACCTGCACCTGGCTGATCAGTCAGAGAAAGCCCTGGCTCATTCCAGGTGTCATTATAAAAAGTGGATTTAAATACATGGGATACCTGATGGGAAAACGTTATAAGCATCTTCCTTTCTGGCTCATAAAGGCATGTACCATGAATCTGGCATATTGGAAAAAGCAGTAACAACAGTCCGGCTAAGGAGCAGTAAAGAAAGCCGGACTGTTTTTTGTTCCAGGCAGAACAGGAGAAAGATGGCAAAAAAGTGCTATACCAGGGCAAGATTCTCCTGCTTCTGTTTTATTTCCCGATTTAGTATAATAAGATTATTACAAAGAACAGGAGGAGCGTCATGGATAATCGGAACCGGAGCCTGCTGCTGCTGGTCTTTACCGGATTGTTTGGAATTGTGTTTCTTACACTTCTGACTTCGTCCTTTTATGGATTCGCATTAAAAAAGACTGGTCTGGGGCAGGAAGAGAAAAGCCGGGTATACCGCTACCATTATGTGATGATCATTGATGATCTGGATTCCCAGTTCTGGAATGATGTTTATAAAAGTGTCAGGGAGGAAGCTGCCCTTCATGACGCATATGTGGAGCTGAAAGGCAAAAAACAGTCCTCCTCATATTCCATGGTGGATTTAATGGATATGACAATTGCGGCGAAAGCAGATGGCATTCTATTGCAGTTTACGGGAGAAGAGGAATTGGAAGACCGCATTAACCAGGCGGCAAAACAAAAGATTCCGGTGGTCACACTCTTAAACGATGCCCCCGCCTCCAGCAGAGTAAGCTATGTAGGGGTTAATTTCTATCAGCTAGGGCAGGAATATGGAAACCAGATCCTTAAGATTCTCCCTAAAGGGTCTGAAAAAGCCAGAGTTCTCATGTTTCTTCATGATAATTCTGTTGACAGCAGCCAGTCCCAGATCTTTAACCAGATCAATAACCGGATTGTGACAACAAAGGAAACTGCCCCGAACGTCAAAGTGGAGGAGATCCGGATTGCCTCTGGCCGTGCCTTTGAGCCAGAAGAGATGGTGCGCAGTGTATTTCAGGATGCCCTTGGTCCCCCTGACATTATCGTCTGCATGGACGAGGTGGATACAGAGGCAGTGTATCAGGCGGTCATTGACTATAACTGTGTAGGGAAAACCCAGGTCATCGGCTATTACAAGTCAAAGGCAGCTCTTGACGCTGTGATAAAGGGAACCATGGCAATGACACTCTACATCGACACCAGACAGATGGGCAGATACAGCATTCAGGCACTGACTGAGACCATGAATGGCGGAAGAACCAATTCTTTTTACAGTGTGGACCTGCAATTTCTTACAAGGGAAAATGCCCTTTCCTTTGTCAACAATCAGTGGAGCAGCGATGATAAATAACTGGAAACATATATGGGAAAACTTACCGATTACAAAGAAGCTTTTTTGGGAGATTGCAGTGATAGCCATTGCCCTTTTTGCCAGCAATCTGTTTATCTATGCCCAGATCAACCAGATGGTGGAGCGAATGAATTCGGTATACATGAGCAACGTAAATCTAAACGAGCTGATCAACGGGCTATCCGATGTACAGAATAATATGTTCAAATATCTGCAGGTAAAAGATTCCCAGTCTTTAATGGATTATTACCGGGCGGAGCAGGATTACAGACACCTGTTGGAAGGACTGTCTATGGAGATTACGGATAATCAGATTCATATTTTAGAGAAGAATATCCGTCATATGTCAGAAAGTTACTTAACTGTCACCGATGAGGCGGTACAGGCAAAACGGGGACAGAACGTAGAGAAATACAAAAGTTCCTATGAATCCGCGTTAAAGCTGTACCAGTTTATCAACAACGATGTCTCCACCTTAAATATTCTGCAGTTTAAGAATAATTCTGCCAGCTACCAGACGTTACAGGCGGCACTGAAATATCTGGAAGTCATCAGCTCCATCATTCTTATGGTGGTCATGATCATCAGTATTACGGTCATGATGATGATGACAAAGGACATGGTCACTCCTTTAATTAATCTGGCGCAGACGGCAAAACTGGTGGGACAGGGGAATTTCCATGTGAAAGTACCTCCGGTAAAAGCAAGAGATGAACTTGGAATCGTAACCGATACTTTCAATCAGATGGTGGAAAGTCTGGAACGGTATGTGAAACGGATTAAAGAGAGTGCAGAAATAGAGCGGGAGATGAAAGAACGGGAGTTTTTGATGGAAAGCCATTTAAAAGAAGCAAAACTTCAATACCTCCAGTCTCAGATTAACCCCCATTTTCTCTTTAACTCCTTAAATGCAGGAGTTCAGCTTGCCATGATGGAGGATGCGGAGAAAACCTCTGTATTCATGGAAAAGATGGCAGACTTTTTCCGCTATAATGTAAAAAAGGGTTCGCAGGATGCCACGATTTTGGAGGAACTGGAGACCGTTGAGAATTACATCTACATATTAAACGTCCGGTTTGCAGGTGACATTCACTACCAGTCAGACATTGCAGAGGAAAGCCTTAATTATGCCATTCCAAGCATGATCTTACAGCCTCTGGTAGAAAATGCGGTTACCCATGGAATCCGGGATATTGACTGGCCCGGCATGATCCGTCTGTCGGTAAAAGACCGGGAGCAGGAGGTTGAAGTCTGCATCGCAGACAATGGAAAGGGAATGAATGAGGAAACTCTTTTGCAGGTCTGTGCCGGAAAACAGACTGCAGAAAGTACGGAATCTACAGGCATTGGTCTTTCCAATGTGATATCACGTTTGAAGCTTTATTACGGAAAGGAAGATATATTTCATATTTTCAGTGAAGGAGAGGGGAAGGGAACAACGGTTGTATTGAGGATTCCAAAAAGAGGGGGGATTTAGATGTTTCGGATATTAATTGCAGATGATGAAGGAATCATGCTGGAATCCATAAAGAATACCATACAATCTAATTTTGGAAGTGACTGTGAGATTGTGTGTGTCAAAACAGGAAGAGCGGTCATTGAACAGGCAGAGTCATTTCGCCCGGATATTGCCTTTGTGGATATCCAGATGCCAGGATTAAACGGGATTCAGGCGATCAAAGAGGTGAGAAAGTTTCACTCCTCCATTGTGTTTATTATTATGACAGCTTTTGATAAATTTTCTTATGCCCAGGAAGCGGTGAATCTGGGGGTCATGGAATTCATCATGAAACCGGTAAACAGGAAAAAGATTTTAGAAACCTGTGTAAAAGCCATGCACCAGGTGGAGGAAGCCAGAAAAAAATTAAGTGACGATTTAAAAATAAGGGAAAAGCTGGAGATCGTTATTCCCATGATTGAAAGCGGGTTGATCTATAAAATCATTCAGGAAGACTCTGATCCGTCAAAGAGCGGATATGCGGAGATGCTGGACATACAAAGTGCCTATGGATTTATGATTATTCTGGAATTTGGAGACAGCATTGAAGACGGAACCCTGACCAATGCCATTGGAGTAGGAGTCCGGGTGAGTAAATATTATTCCATGATCCGGGAGATTGTAAAAGATTATTTTGACTGTGTTGCCGGTCCTGTCATGGGAAACCGGATGGTGTTATTTGTACCCTTGGAACGGGAAAAAACCGGATATGAAGAACGGGTGGAAATCATTACAAGAACCAGGAATATGATTCACAAGCTGGAGCACAGCGCTGACATGAAATGCAGGGGAGGAATCGGGCTTGTGAAACCACTGGGGCAGGTCCGGGATTCTTATATGGAGGCAATTAAATCCCTGCGGGAAAGCGACAGTCACGTCATACATATTGCAGATATTCCGGCCATCGCAGACTATGATGGAGAATACCCCCTGGATCTGGAGAACCGCTATCTGGAGCAGGGAACCAAAGGCGACCGGGAAGGAGCATTGTCCTGTGCCAATGATTTTTTTGACTGGATGCTGCTGCATGACGGCAATGTCCGTTCCAATATTGAGGTAAAGGTGTTAGAGCTTATTATGAGGCTGGAACGGCGTGCATTTCGGGGAGGAAGCCTGCGCTATGGATTCCGTTACCGGGAAAATTATATGGCGGAGCTTAAGGAATCTTCTGACGAGGAACATCTAAGGCGCTGGTTTTTAAATAAGACAAAGGAAATCTGCCAGGCAATTACAACCTTTCGGGAACGGGAATCGGAGAATGTGGTTTCCAGAGTAAAAGCTTACATTGATGAAAACTATGCAAAGGATATTTCCCTTGATGAAGTCTCCAGAATGGTGGATATCAGCCCCTATTATTTCAGTAAGCTGTTTAAACAGGAGGTAGGAGAAAACTTCATTGAATATGTGACAGAAGCCAGAATCAGCCATGCAAAACGCCTTTTAGAGGATTCCAGATACAGCATCAAGGAGGTATGCGTCATGTCTGGCTACAGCGATCCCAATTATTTCAGCCGGATATTTAAAAAGTATGAAGGCATGACACCAAGTGAATACAGGGAGAGGTAGGGGATGAGCATGTGGAAAAGAGTGGCGCTGATCATGCTTTGCTGTACATTAACTGCCGGGTGCAGCAGGGTCGGAGCAAAACCGGAGGCAGATCTTTCACAGCAAAAAGGGGAGGAACCGTTACAGATTGGACTCAGCATTGATTCCTTTGTGATTGAGCGCTGGAACCGGGACCGGGATGTGTTTGTATCCGCAGCAAAAGAGATGGGGGCAGAAGTCAACGTACAAAATGCCAATGGCGATGTAAAGGAGCAGATTGACCAGATCCAGTACTTCATAAAGAAACAGATGGATGTGATTGTGGTGGTTGCAGGAGATTGTGAAGCTCTTTCTGAAATCATGAGAAAAGCAAAAGATGCAGGCATTAAAACAATAACCTATGACCGTCTCATACAGGATTCCAACTGTGATATTCATATCTCATTTGATAACGTGGAGGTAGGAAAACTGATGGCAGAAGGTCTTGTAAAGGAAATTCCGGAAGGCGGAAAAGTTTTTTTAATTCAGGGTCCCGAAACAGACCATAATGTGGCAATGGTCCGGAAAGGGTTTGATGAAGTCATAAAGGATAAGAATCTGGAAGTGGTATATGAGAGAAACTGTGAAGGCTGGATTGCAGAACATGCCTATGATTATGTCAAGGAAGGATTGGAGAAATATCCGGATGTAAAAGGTATTCTGTGCGGCAACGATGACCTGGCAACCCAGGTGTTCCGCGCCTTATCAGAAGAAAGGGTTGCGGGAAAAGTGTGCCTGGTGGGGCAGGACGGAGATCTGATGGCATGTCAGAGAATCGTCGAAGGAACCCAGAACATGACTGCCTTTAAATCCATTGAGGAAGAAGCCAGACTGGGTGCAGTGTATGCGGTAAAGTTAGGAAGAGGGGAACCCCTTGAAGGCGTGACAAAGACAATTTCAGACGGAACGTATGATGTGCCTTATCTGGAATTAAAGCCGGTGGCAGTGAATAAGGAGAATATGGAAGAAGTCATTTTACAGGGGGGATTCCACGCAAGAGAAGACGTGTATCTGAATGTAAAGCAGCAGTAGCATTATTTTGACTGGAAAAGTCCTGATTGTTCAGGGCTTTTTTTAGGTGGATGGATATGTGCTATTGGTTCACAAGCAAATCCAGTTCTTGAAATGGTAAGATGTTAGTATCAAATAAATGTTGAGGGAGGAACGTTATGAAGAAAATGATGTTAGCAGGAGCCATGGCATTTGCCCTGGCAGCAGGAGCACTGACCGGTTGTCAGAGTACAGCAGGAACGACCCCGGATAACAGCAAAACCCAGTCCGCACAGGAATCTTCAAAGCCGGAGAAAGAAGGGGCAGAATCAAAGGAAGGCAATGGAAACGGAACCTTAATCGGTGTTGCCATGCCGACAAAAGATCTTCAGAGATGGAATCAGGACGGAACCAACATGAAAGCGGAATTGGAGGCAGCCGGATATAAGGTGGATTTACAGTTTGCCAGCAATGATGTTCAGACACAGGTATCCCAGATTGAGAACATGATTTCCAATGGCTGTCAGCTTCTCGTAGTGGCTTCTATTGATGGCAGTTCACTGGGCGAACCGTTAAACCAGGCAAAATCTCTGGGAATTCCCGTCATTGCTTATGACCGCCTCATTATGAATTCTGACGGGGTTACCTATTATGCAACCTTTGATAATTATAAGGTAGGACAGAAACAGGGGGAATATCTGGTTGAAGCTTTGGGGCTTGAAACCTCCAAGGAATCCAAAAACATTGAACTTTTCAGCGGTGATCCAGGAGATAACAACTGTAACTTTTTCTTTGGCGGGGCAATGGATGTCCTTCAAAAATATATTGATAATGGAAAACTGACCGTACAATCAGGTCAGACCGCTTTCGAGCAGGTTGCCACTGCCAGATGGGATGCAGAAAAAGCCCAGAACCGTATGGACACAATTATTGCAGGTAACTACTCCGATGGAACCGTACTGGACGCTGTACTTTGCTCCAATGATTCCGTTGCTCTTGGTGTGACCAATGCTCTTGCAGCTTCCTATACAGGTCCGTATCCGATTATTGTAGGTCAGGACTGTGATATTGCAAATGTAAAGAACATTGTAAAGGGAAAACAGGCAATGAGCATATTTAAAGACACCCGTACCCTTGCATCACAGGTGGTAAAGATGGTAGATTCCGTCATTCAGGGAGGAGAAGCAGAAATTAACGATTCCAAATCCTATGACAATGGAACTGGAATTATTCCCACATTTTTGTGTGATCCGGTAGTAGTAACCACTGAGAATTATAAAGACCTGCTGATTTCTTCCGGTTACTATACGGAAGACCAGTTAAAGTAAAGGAAGGGAAAACGTTGTCAAATATTCTTTTGGAAATGAAACATATTACTAAAACATTTCCAGGTGTAAAGGCATTAAACGATGTGAATCTCCAGGTAGAGGAGGGGGAAATCCATGCCCTGGTAGGGGAAAACGGGGCTGGAAAATCCACTCTTATGAATGTTCTCAGCGGAATCTATCCTTATGGAACCTATGAGGGGGACATTATCTACGGAGGAGAAATCTGTAAATTCCATCATATCAATGACAGTGAAAAAAAGGGAATTGTTATTATCCATCAGGAGCTTGCCATGGTACCCTATATGACCATTGCCGAGAACATGTATCTCGGCAATGAAAAAGGGAAAACCTATGCCATTAACTGGAATGAAACCTATAAAGAAGCAGATGAATATTTAAGGACCGTGGGACTGGAGGAGCCATCCCAGACCTTAATTAAGGATATCAGCGTTGGAAAACAGCAGTTGGCAGAGATTGCCAAGGCTCTTGCAAAACATGCACGGCTTTTGATTTTAGATGAACCTACGGCTTCCTTAAATGAAGATGATTCCAAGGCACTTTTGCAGCTATTATTAAAATTTAAGGCAGAGGGCATGACCTCCATTATTATTTCGCATAAGCTGAATGAGATTGCCTATGTGGCAGATAAGATTACAGTGATCCGGGATGGGCAGACCATAGAAACTCTGGACAAAAAACAGGATGCCATAACAGAAGACCGTATCATAAAAGGAATGGTAGGCAGGGAACTGGTGGACCGGTTCCCAAAACGTACCCACCCAAAGATCGGCGAAAAAGCCATGGAAGTGGAGCACTGGAATGTCTATCATCCGTTATATCAGGACAGGAAAGTGGTTGATGATGTTTCCTTCTATGTCAAAAAGGGAGAAGTTTTGGGAATCTGCGGATTGATGGGATCGGGAAGAACCGAACTTGCCATGAGTATTTTTGGAAGAAGCTACGGGACCCATATATCCGGGACTATCCGCATTCATGGAAAAGAGGTCACACTTCGAAACGTGAGAGATGCTATACATCACAAGCTGGCCTATGTGACCGAAGACCGGAAAGGCAATGGACTCATTCTGGGCAATCCAATCCGGATTAATACCACTCTTGCCAATTTAAGCGCAGTCAGCAAAAGAACGGTCATTGACAAGGAAAAGGAACTTGCTGTTGCAGAAGATTACAAGGGGAAATTAAAGACAAAATGTCCGACCATAGAGCAGAATGTTGGAAATTTAAGCGGTGGAAACCAGCAAAAGGTTCTTCTCTCCAAGTGGATGTTTACACAGCCGGATGTTCTGATTTTAGATGAACCGACCAGAGGAATTGATGTAGGAGCAAAATATGAGATTTATTGCATTATCAACCGTTTGGCAGCAGAGGGGAAATCCATTATTGTGATATCTTCTGAACTTCCTGAGGTGCTTGGAATGTCAGACCGTATTTACATTATGAATGAAGGCAGGATCGCAGGAGAGCTTCAGGCAGAGGAAGCCACCCAGGAGAAAATCATGGCAAACATTCTGAAATCACAGAATCGACATACTGGTTAAACGGAAAGGGGAATAGAAGATGAAATCAAACATAAAATTGGCGGAGGGTTTAAAAAAGTATACCATGGTAATTGTACTGGCAGTTGTTATTCTCCTGTTTACCGTCAATACGGGGGGAAAGATGCTTTTGCCGCAGAATGTAAATAACCTGATTTCCCAAAATGCCTATGTCTTTATTCTTGCAACCGGAATGCTATTTTGTATTCTGACAGGAGGCAATATTGATCTGTCGGTAGGCTCAATTGTCTGCTTTGTGGGAGCGGTCGGCGCAACCATGATGATTACCTTTGGAGTCAATCCTTATCTGAGTCTTGTGGCAATGCTGATCATCGGTATACTGGCAGGTGCGTTTCAGGGTTTCTGGATTGCTTATGTGCGGATACCACCCTTTATTGTGACTCTTGCAGGAATGCTGATGTTCCGGGGACTGTCCAATACCGTGTTGCAGGGAATGACCTTATCTCCCATACCAGATCCGTTTTTAAATCTGTTTAACACTTATGTTCCAGATGTGTTTGGAATGGAAGGTTTTAACTTAACCTGCTTTTTAACAGGAGTGCTGGCATGTGTCCTGTTTATTGTTCTGGAATTCGTAAACCGGAAGAAACGGCTGGCAAGGGGATATCATGTAGAACCGCTTATAGGAGTCATCATAAAACTGGTGCTGATTACATTGGTGATTCTTGCTTTCATGTATAAGCTGGCAAGATACAAAGGAATTCCCAATGCCCTCATCTGGGTGGTAGTCATCATTGGAATCTACAGCTATATTGCTTCCAGAACTACGACCGGGCGGTATTTTTATGCAGTGGGCGGCAATGAAAAAGCCACCAGATTATCAGGAATTGATACCAACAAAGTTTATTTTCTCGCCTACTTAAATATGGGACTTTTGTCGGCGGTGGCAGGAATGATTACCGTTGCCCGTTTAAACTCCGCCAATCCAACGGCAGGGAACAACTATGAAATGGATGCCATTGGTGCCTGCTTTATCGGAGGAGCCTCTGCATACGGCGGAACCGGAACGGTACCTGGAGTAATTGTAGGTGCCACCTTGATGGGCGTATTGAATCTTGGTATGAGCATCATGGGTGTGGATCAGAACCTCCAGAAGGTAGTAAAAGGCGGTGTTTTGTTAGCCGCTGTCATCTTTGATGTGGTAAGTAAGAGAAAATCATTTATATCAAAACAGTAAATGCAGCAGGATAGAATGGGAATTTCCTTATTCTATCCTGCTTTTGCTCTTATCTTTATTTCTAAAATCTTACGGTTTTCTTCGTTATTTCATAAAAAATTTTCCATATCATAGAAATCTGCACCAAGTTGTGGTAGAATGCTACAAGTAAAAGAATGTTTTTTTTAGGTAAAGGAGCATAAATTATGGGAAAGATAAAAGTAACACCCTGCGAGATAGAGGGATTATATGTAATTGAACCAACGGTATTTCCGGATTCCAGAGGTTATTTTATGGAGACGTATAACCAGAATGACTTTAAAGAGGCTGGCCTCCATATGGTATTTGTTCAGGACAACCAGTCCATGTCCGTCAAAGGAGTTCTTCGGGGACTTCATTTTCAGAAAGAATTCCCACAGGGTAAATTAGTCCGCGTTGTAAGAGGTAACGTATTTGATGTGGCTGTGGACCTGCGTTCTTCTTCTAAAACTTACGGCAAGTGGTTTGGCGTGGAACTTTCCGCAGAGAATAAAAAGCAGTTCTATATTCCGGAAGGATTTGCCCACGGCTTTGTAGTCCTTTCTGACGAAGCAGAATTTGCTTATAAATGTACGGATTTTTACCATCCAGGTGATGAAGGCGGAATCTTATGGAGCGATCCGGAGATTGGCATTGAATGGCCCATTGAGGAAGGTATGGAGCTGATTATTTCTGAGAAGGATCAGAAGTGGAGCGGAATCCGGGAAACGTTTAAATTTTAGTGAGAGGAGAAAACCATGAACTATCTGGTTTCCTTATTAAAAGAAATTTTTATAAAAAGAAAACTGATTCTGGATTTATCAAAAGCAGATTTTAAAAAACGGTTTGTAGGCTCTTACTTTGGGATTGCCTGGATGTTTTTACAGCCCATGGCAACGGTACTGGTATACTTTTTTGTCTTTCAGATGGGATTTAAAAGTGTTCCCCCGGTGCCGGACTACCCCTATGTTTTGTGGCTGATCCCAGGCATTGTGCCCTGGTTTTATTTCAGTGAAGTCTTAAACATGGGAACAGGCTCTTTGCAGGAATATAATTATCTGGTGAAAAAAGTGGTGTTTCAGGTGGAGATTCTTCCGGTTATTAAAACCATCTCCTGTCTGATGGTTCACGGAATCTTTGCCCTCATCATGATTGTGGTATTCCTCTGCTATGGTGTGATGCCAAAGATCAGCTGGGTTCAGATTATTTACTACACCTTTGCCAGTTCCATGTTTTCTCTGGCTATGGTTTATTTTACCAGTGCTGTTCATGTGTTTTTTAAAGATATGGCTCAGATCATTGGCATATGTCTGCAGTTTGGAATGTGGATGGTGCCGATTATGTGGGCACCGGAGATGTTTCCTTCTATTCCATCCTGGCTGCCTGTGCTCTTAAAGTTAAACCCATTTTATTATATTGTAGCAGGTTACAGAGACAGTATGCTGACCGGCAGCTGGATGGTGGAAAGACCAACTCTTGGGCTTTATTTCTGGATTGTAACCATTGTTATGATGCTCATCGGTTTAAAAGTATTTAAAAAGCTGCGTCCGCACTTTTCTGATGTGCTGTGATCCGCTTAGTATGGAGGATTCAATGTCCGTAGAATCGAACAACAATGCAATAACTGTTAATAATGTAACAAAGATATATAAATTATATGAAAAACCCATCGACCGGTTAAAAGAGGCATTAAGCCCCACCCATAAAAATTACCACAAGGATTTTTATGCGTTAAACGGCATTTCTTTTGATGTGAAAAAAGGACAGACGGTGGGAATCATCGGCACCAACGGGTCTGGGAAGTCAACCATCTTAAAGATTATTACAGGTGTACTCACTCCCACCGCCGGAGATTTAAAAGTAAGAGGGGTTATTTCTGCCTTGCTGGAATTAGGTGCGGGATTTAATATGGATTATACCGGAATTGAGAACATCTACATGAACGGTACCATGATGGGATTTTCCAGAAAAGAGATGGATGCCAAGCTGGATGATATCTTAGAGTTTGCAGATATCGGTGATTTTGTATACCAGCCGGTAAAAACCTATTCCAGCGGTATGTTTGTCCGCCTGGCTTTTGCCCTTGCCATTAATGTGGAGCCCGAGATTTTAATTGTGGATGAAGCACTGTCCGTAGGAGATGTGTTTTTCCAGGCAAAATGTTACCGCCGCATGGATGAGATCCGGCAGAAAGGAACCACAGTTTTAATGGTAACTCACGACATGGGAGCCATTATCAAATATTGTGACCAGGTTGTGGTACTGAACAAAGGGAATTTCATCGCCCAGGGAGAACCAGGGAAGATGGTGGATTTATATAAGAAGATTCTGGCAAATCAGATGGATGATTTAAGCGAAGAGCTTAATGATTTTTCCGGTGAACAGGCTGTTTCCAGAAAAGAAGTCCAGGCAGCGGAACACAAAGGACTAATGAAGGAGAAGCTTACGGTGAATCCTGCCCGTACGGAATACGGAGATAAAAAGGCGGAGATTGTGGATTTCGGTCTTCTTGATGAACGTGGCAACGTAACCAATCTTTTGTTAAAGGGAGAGTATTTCTCCATTAAAGAGCGGATTCATTTTCATGGAGAGATTGAAGCTCCTATTTTCACCTATACCATCAAGGACAAGCGGGGAGCGGATTTAACCGGAACCAATACCATGTATGAAGCTTCTGATGTAAAAGCCGTGAAAAAAGGTGATGAATATGAAGTGGAGTTTAAGCAGAAGATGACCTTACAGGGTGGGGAGTATTTACTTTCCATGAGCTGCACCGGATTTGAAGGCGGGGAACATGTGGTTTATCATCGTCTGTACGATATTGTAAACATTACCGTTATCTCCAATAAAAACACCGTAGGTGTCTACGATATGGAACCGGAAGTAAGCTTAAAACTCTCCAGAGCAGGAGAATGAGGAGGAAGGATTGATGAATGATTTAAGTCCTGAGATCAGGAGCCTGTATCAGAGGTATCAGGGGGACAAAAAAAGGCTTTTGCAGGAGAATCCCAATCTGGATTATCTGTATGCACTTTCGGATATCCGTGAGAATCTGCTGGAATGGTATGAATTTGATAAAGGTGCTTCCCTGCTTCAGATCGGTTCTGATTACGGTGCCATGACAGGCTTATACAGCAGGAAAGTAAGTCATGTAACGGTTCTGGATTCCTGTCATAATAACCTTTCCTTTAACCGGCTCCGGCATGAGAAACGGACCAATATCCATTATGTAAATGGAGACTTTGACGCTCTTTCCGAGGAAACCTTTGACTATATTGTGTTTGCTGGTTCTTTAAAAGCACCGGCAGCACAGCAGATAGAACGAGCCAGAACTCTCTTAAAACCAGGTGGTAAGCTGATTATCGCTGTCTGCAACCGGCTGGGACTAAAGTATCAGGCAGGTGCGCCAGCCGATGAGGTACGGCTGTCTAAGACAGAGCTTACAGAGCTTCTGCGGGGCAGTGATGGAAGGAAGGGAAAGGCAGTGTTTTATTATCCCATGCCTGATTACAAATTGCCGGTAACCATATATTCTGAATCTTATCTGCCTGCAAAAGGAGATTTAACTCATGCGATTCTGGCATATGACTATCCCAAATATCTGAGGTTTGATCTGGGAAAAATGTTTGATGAGGTGTGTGAGGGGAAACAGTTTGAGGTATTTGCCAATTCATTTTTAACCATTTGGAGCTGTGATGAAAAAGATTAATTTTGTAAAATATAACAAAACCAGAAGAGAAGAATTCCAGATCCGCACCAGTCTGGTGGAGGAAGATGGAGTTCCTTTTGTGGAGAAAACTGCCATAAGAGATGAAGGAGTCAGACATATCCGGTCTCTGGAGGGAAAGTATAACAGTCTTAAAGAGCAGAACCAGAAGTTAAAGGTAGCGGAAGTTTCCATAAGCCCGGACGGACGGACAGCCCGGTTTGAATTCTTAAAGGGGGAGACTTTATCGGAACTTCTGGGCAAGGAAGTTCTCGATGGAATCGTTCCCGTAACCTGTATGGAAGATGCGCTTTCCACGATTTTTACGGTGAAAGATGATTTTATGTTCCCGTTCCGTATGACAGAGGAATTTGTCCGTGTATTCGGTGATCTGTCTGATGCGGATGATGCCATTTTGAGAGACTGGGCATTTAAAACTTCCAACATTGACTGCCTTTTTGAAAATATTATGTTAACAGAAGATGGTCCTTACTGCCTGGATTATGAATGGGTATTTTCATTTCCTGTTCCAGTGACGTTTATTAAGTACCGGGTTCTTTATTATTTCTACGAGCAGTATAAGAGTATCCTGTCTTATGAATCTCTGGAAGCTTTTATGGAAGAGTCCGGTGTGGAAGCAGGCCGTCTGGAGACCTATGCCCGGATGGAATGCCATTTCCAGGAATATGTTCATGGAGAGAACCAGCAGATTTATCTGGTTAATTACATGCACGAAACCCATGCCATTCCAGAAGACATGTATCAGGTTTCAGACCTCATAGACGAAACCCATGAAAAAATTGCCCAGATGGAAGCAGAACTTCACGAAAAGGATGTAACCATCACAAAGCAGCAGGAGATCAAACGTCTTACCGATAATCATGTGACCAACCAGGAGATGATTATTACAACCCTCCGCCAGGACTGTGAGAACATGCAGCAGATCATAGACCGGTTAAGACGGCATGAAGCGCTGTTCTACCGGGCAGGCAGAAGAGTAAAGCGGATATTCAACGACCGTTTTCCAGAAGGCACAAGAAGGCGCAAGTACTTCTATTACGCCAAAAACACCGTTCTTCACCCGGTAAAATCCTTTCGGCTTTATACCACAGAAGAGGGCAGGAACTTAATAGAAGGAGATATGAAGATCGGGGAGCAGTACCGGACCCATGGGAAGCTTCGTTTCATCAAAGAAGGTCATCCCATGGTTTCCATTGTAATTCCTGTATACAATCAGATTCATTATACCTATGCCTGTCTCGCTTCCATATTGGAACACACAAAAGATGTGGTCTATGAAGTGATTATTGCGGATGACGTATCCAGTGATGCCACAAAGGAATTATTAAAATTCACCGAGAATGTGGTGATCTGCAGAAATGAGACCAATCAGGGCTTTTTAAGAAACTGCAATCAGGCGGCGAAAGCAGCCAGAGGAAAATATGTCATGTTCTTAAACAATGACACCCAGGTAACAGAAGGCTGGCTTTCCAGTCTGGTGAATTTAATTGAAGCCGATTCCACCATTGGTATGGTCGGTTCCAAATTGGTCTACCCTGACGGACGGCTTCAGGAGGCAGGCGGAATTCTCTGGAGCGACGGTTCCGGATGGAATTACGGGCGATTAGACGATCCGGAAAAACCAGAGTATAATTATGTCAAGGATGTGGACTACATCTCAGGTGCTGCCATCTTATTATCCACCCAGTTGTGGAAAAAAATCGGCGGTTTTGATGAACGCTTTGCCCCCGCTTACTGCGAAGATTCCGATCTTGCGTTTGAAGTGCGGAAGGCAGGGCTTCGTGTGGTTTATCAGCCTCTTTCCAAAGTCATTCACTTTGAAGGCGTATCAAACGGCACGGATGTCAACGGCACCGGGTTAAAACGGTATCAGGTGGAAAACAGCTTAAAGCTCAGGGAAAAATGGGCGGAAGAATTTAAAAGACAAAGTGAGAACAACGGAAGCCCCGACCCGTTCCGTGCCAGGGAAAGAAGCCAGAACAAAGACATCCTCCTGGTGGTTGACCATTACGTTCCCACCTATGACCGGGATGCTGGTTCCAAGACCACTTACCAGTACCTTCAGATGTTTGTGGAAAAAGGTTACGTTGTAAAATTTCTTGGGGATAACTTCCTCCATGAAGAACCTTATTCTACCACGCTCCAGCAGATGGGGATTGAAATTCTCTACGGAAAAGAATTTCAGGCAAAGATCTGGGACTGGTTAAAAGATCATGGAGATGACATCTCCTTCGCTTATTTAAATCGTCCGCATATTGCGGCAAAATATATAGACTTCATAAAAAACAAGACTTCCATGAAAGTGATTTATTATGGACATGACCTTCACTTTTTACGGGAAGGCAGAGAGTATGAATTGACCGGTAATCCTGAGAAACGGGAAGCTTCGGAATACTGGAAATCCATGGAACTGCGTCTGATGAAGAAAGCTGCGGTTTCCTACTATCCCTCTTATGTGGAGCGGGAAGCCATTCATGAGATTGAACCTTCCATACCGGTAAAAGCAATTGTGGCTTATGTCTTTGAAACATTTTTATCCCACATTTCGGAAGATTTTCAAGAGAGGGAAGGGCTTTTGTTTGTTGGTGGATTTGCACATCCCCCCAATGAAGATGCGGTTCTCTGGTTTGCAAGGGAGATATTTCCTCTGATCCGGGACGTATTACAGATGAATTTCTACATTGTAGGATCAAAAGTAACTGAGGAAATAAAAGCGCTTCAACAGCCCGGCAATGGAATTATTGTCAAAGGATTTGTTTCAGAAGAAGAACTGGCAGAATTGTATGCCAGGTGCAGGATTGTGGTAGTACCTCTGCGCTATGGTGCAGGAGTAAAGGGAAAAGTCATTGAAGCTCTATATCACGGTGCTCCTGTTGTCACCACCTCCATCGGTGCAGAAGGAATTCCGGAAGCAGAGCAGGTTATGGCAATCAAAGATGATCCGGCAGAATTTGCACAGGAAGTGCTTTCTCTCTACCAGGACGAAGAGCGGTGCAGACAGATGTGCCGGAATACACAGGACTACATCCGCAGATATCACAGCATTGATGCGGCATGGAGTGTGGTAGGAGAAGACTTCAGTTAAAAACAGGAGGAACGGGATATGCAGGCAGTTTTACTGGCAGGAGGTCTTGGTACAAGACTTCGCTCAGTTGTAAGTGACAGACCAAAGCCCATGGCATTAATCGGGAATAAACCCTTTATGGAATATGTAGTTCTGGAACTGAAAAAACATGGAGTTACAGAGATCGTTTTTGCTGTAGGCTATAAAGGCTCTATGGTAGAGGAATATTTTAAAGACGGTTCCTCATGGGATATAAAAGTATCGTATGCCTATGAAGAAGAACTCTTAGGGACAGCGGGAGCCATTAAAAATGCCGGAAAGCTGATTACAGACGACCGTTTTCTTGTGCTCAATGCAGATACCTTTTACCAGATTGACTACACCAGGCTTGTGTCTCTCAGTGAAGAACGGAATCTGGATATGGCTCTGGTCTTAAGAGAAGTTTCAGACGTATCCCGTTACGGACAGGCAGTTTTGGAAGACGGCTGGTTAAAGACCTTTGATGAAAAAACAGACACTTCCAGTCAAGGAACCATTAATGGCGGTATTTACTATCTCCGCCGTTCCCTTCTGGAACAGATTCCGGAGGGAAAAGTATCTCTGGAGCATGAGATGATTCCAGGCTGGCTTTTAGAGGGAAAAAAACTGGGCGGTTTTGTCAATGACGGTTATTTTATTGATATTGGCGTGCCGGAAGACTATTACCGGTTTATAGAAGATGTGGAGAAAGGAACGGTGACCATATGATAATCAGAGGACGAGCCCCTCTCAGAGTAAGTTTTGGAGGAGGCGGAACCGATGTAGCTCCTTTTTGTGATCAGCAGGGAGGTGCCATTATTGGCAGCACCATTAATAAATATGCCTATTGTTCCATCGTTCCAAGGGAGGATGATCAGATCATTGTCCACTCCCTTGACTTTGATATGACAGTCAAATACAATACAAGAGAGAACTATGTATATGACGGAAGGCTGGATCTGGTAACAGCAGCACTAAAAGCCATGGAGATCAAACAGGGCTGTGAAGTATATTTGCAGTGCGATGCGCCTCCAGGTTCAGGTCTTGGCACGTCCTCCACTGTTATGGTAGCTCTTCTGACTGCAATGGCAAAATGGAAAGGCGTGGAGTTAGACAGCTATGCCATGGCTGATCTGGCATATCAGGTAGAGCGGGAAGACTTAAAGATTGACGGCGGATATCAGGATCAGTATGCGGCAACCTTTGGCGGATTCAATTTCATTGAATTTCATGGGCGCAACAATGTGGTGGTCAATCCTTTGCGGATTAAAAAAGAAATCATTCATGAACTTCAATATAACCTGCTTCTTTGCTATACTGGCAACATCCATGTATCTGCCAACATTATCAAAGACCAGGTAAAGAACTATGAAAAGAAAGACCCCTTTGATGCCATGTGCGAAGTAAAAGCCCTGGCTTATGCCATGAAAGATGAGCTGTTAAAAGGAAATTTATACAGTTTTGGAAAGCTGCTTGACTACGGCTGGAAAAGCAAAAAGAGAATGAGCAGTAAGATCACAACTCCACAGATTGACGAGCTGTACGAAGAAGCATTAAAAGCGGGAGCGCTGGGAGGCAAATTATTAGGAGCCGGCGGCGGCGGATTCTTACTGGTATACTGCCCTTATAATGTACGCCATAAAGTGGCAGCCCGTATGGAAGCCGCAGGCGGACAGCTTACTGACTGGAATTTTGAACTAAGAGGAGCCCAGGCGTGGATCACTGACGAAAAACGCTGGGATTATTCTGATGTCAAAGTCAAGATTCCGGGAGGAGAATATCACTTTAACCTGTAAGCACAGGCAGGAGAGTTAAAAACGATGGACAAAATTGTATTTTTAGACCGTGATGGAACCATTAATCAAGAGGTAGAATATTTACACCGCCCGGAAGACCTTGTAATTCTTCCGGGCGTAGCAGAGGCCCTTTGCCGTTTAAAAAACCATGGATTTAAACTGGTTGTGGTCACCAATCAGGCAGGTGTGGCACGAGGTTATTATCAAGAAGAGGATGTGAAAGCCCTTCACCAGGTACTCAATGAGCGTCTGGCAGAACAGGGGGCAGCCATTGACTGCTTTTTTTATTGTCCCCACCATCCGGTGCATGGAATCGGGTCCTATAAAATAAAATGCCACTGCCGGAAACCAGAGACCGGAATGTTTGAGATGGCAGAGGCTTATTTTTCAGTGGATAAGACACATTCTTTTATGATTGGTGATAAGCTTCTGGATACACAGGCAGGTAAAAATTATGGTGTGACTCCCATATTAATTGGAACCGGTTATGGACAAGAAGTGTGTGAAGGCATGAGCGCTACGGAGAAAACCAGGGCTTTTGACTTTTATGCAAAAACCATGAAAGAAGCTGCTGACTATATCATTTCCAGAGAGGAGAAGCCCAATGGAACCAATGAATTATCTGGATGAACTGATACAACGGTATCCAAGTCTTTCCAGCGTAAAGAATGAGATTTTGAAATCCTATACTATATTAGAGGAATGTTATAAAAATGGAGGAAAACTCCTGATCGCCGGGAATGGCGGAAGCTGTGCCGATGCAGAGCACATCGTAGGAGAGCTTATGAAAGGCTTTGTAAAAAGGCGGCAGGTTTCAGAAGCATTTGCAGACAGGCTCATACAGGCAGACCCTCAAAGGGGAAAAGAACTGGCAGAGAAGCTTCAGGGCGGTCTTCCCGCCATTGCGCTGACCGGTCATTCTGCTCTTTCCACTGCTTATGCCAATGATGTGGATGGAGATCTGGCATTTGCCCAGCAGACTTATGGTTATGGAAAAAAAGGAGATGTGCTTCTTGGAATCTCCACCTCTGGCAATTCCAAAAACGTAATGTATGCCATGGCAGCCGCCAAAGCTCTTGGAATGAAAACCATCGGTCTTACCGGAAAAGACGGCGGTCAGCTAAAAGAATCTGCAGATGTATCGGTGGTAGTGCCCGAGACAGAGACTTTTAAGATCCAGGAACTGCACCTTCCCGTATACCACGCCCTGTGCCTGATGCTGGAAGAGCGTTTTTTCTAAACAGAAGCTTATAATACAGGAGGATAAGATGAAAGACAGACAACAGATAGGAGAAAAAGCCATATGGAAAGATGAAGTCATTGCAGTCATACTTTTACTGGCTTTTGCTTTCTTCATAAACAGAGGCATTGAGATCAAAGGTCTGTATATGGATGATCTTTATCTCTGGTCCTGCTACGGAGAACAGTCATTTTGGGAATTTGTGTTTCCCCTGGGAAGCACCCGGTTCCGATTTGTCTATAATCTGGCTGCCTGGCTGGAGCTAATGGTAGTGGGAAGGCATATCGGCTGGTTTGTCCCCATCAACATATTGATCAATGTCTGCATTGCTTATACCGTATACCGGTTTGCAAAGCGGCTGTCCGGGAGATGGACTATGGGTTTTGTGGGAGGAATTTTATATCTGCTTTCCAGAATGTCCTATTATCAGATCGGTCAGGTATACGGTCTGATGGAAAGCCTGGCTTTGTGGGCAGCCATCGGAATCTTTTATTGCCTGTACCGGTATCTCACGGAGGAAAAACAAGAAAAACGGTTGATTCCTGTCTCCATGATTCTTTATTTTTGCATCTGTTTTATCCATGAGCGTTATATGGTTCTGTTACCTTTTTTCTACGCAGTTTTCCTTATGAAAAAGGAACGGAAGAAGTCTCCATGGCTTCTGGTGACCGGAGTCTTTGCTCTTGTTCAGGTGATCCGTTATTTTGCCATTGGAAGTATATCTCCTGCCGGAACCGGAGGCACTAACGTTGCGGATACTGTTACGATTACAGGAATTATCCGCTATGCCATGAGCCAGGTTCTCTATATCTTTGGAATCAATACCGGACCAGAACATCTAAGCGGAATGAGCTGGGGTGCCTCTCCGGTGTGGGTCCGCATTCTTATTGTAGTGGCAGACTTACTTCTTCTTATTATGACTGCAGTATTTCTTGTTGTGTTAGTCAGAGAAAAGAGCCAAAGAAAGCAAAGGCTGAAAATAACCGGTATGTTTGTTCTGTTTATTGCTCTTTGCATCGGTTCCTCCAGCGTGACCATACGGGTGGAGACCAGATGGATCTATGTGTCAATGACAGCAGCATGGCTCTTCGCTTCTTATATGTGCGGTGTAACCGTACCCAAAAAGGAAACAAGGGCTAATTTAACAAGACCCCTTCTCTATTGCGGACTGTTTCTTCTATACGGAATTCTGATGTTCCCGATCGAGTCTTTTTACCGGACCCAATACGACAATCTGTATTATTGGCCTTCCCAGAACCGATATAATTCCCTTGCAAAAGAAACTTATGGAAAATATGGAGACAACCTGTTTGGAAAGAAGATTTATATCATTGGAAACAGTTACAAGATGAGTAAGTTCACTGCAGACACCTTCTTTAAGACCTTTGATAAGAAGCGGCTGGCAGAAGGGACAGAAGTCACTCGTATTGATTCTATGAATTCCATTGGTCTGATTACCCCCAATATGCTGGTGCTAAGGGAAGAGCCGGCTCATAATTCGTTTCAGGATGTGACAGACTTTGTCCGCAATTTAAAATTTGAACGGATCTATGGCTGCTATGAAGACGGCTGGCTGGATCAGAGTGCCAAGGCAAGAATTACAGCAGGAAAAGAAGGAAAACTCTATGTTAAATTCTACTATCCGGGAGAGATAACAGGACTTGAACATATAACGGTAACGGTTAACGGAAGCGAAGAGCGGGTTATTCCCATCAGCGCCAGCATCGTTCAGGCAGAGTTTGATGTTCCTCCTTCTGTGGCGTCGGAAATAAGATTTGAAAGCAATTTTTACTATCATGAAGCAACCGAGCAGAGAGGAAGAACTCATTTAAGTGTTGTTGCGGATATCAGTACCAATTAGATAAAAAAGAGGAGAAGACATGAAACGAAAATATCTATATTATTTCCTTCCCCTTTTGGGAACCTTATTTGGATTATGGTATATCTTTCAAGCGTCTTGTGACGGTGTTTATTCGGATTATATCCGTCTGGTAAACAGCTATCTTCCCGATATATACAATCCGGATAAATTTTTCGTCCCGGATATTCTGACCAGAATACCTCTGAATTATCTGGGAAGAATTGTAAATGTGATTTTCTTTGGTTATAATACCATGTTTGACCGGGTGCTGGGTGTTCTTGCACTGGGATTGTCCGGCATGGTAATTGCATCTTACAGCCTGTGCCAGAAAGTGTCTGCTTTCTGGTTTGCTGTTGTTATGGCAGTACTTTTCAGCCTGAACAAATGGGAGATGCTGACCAATGGAAGCGGCTGGACTCATTTTTTATCTTTTGCCTGTTTCTATTATCACTATGAGGTTTTGGATCGGGTATGGAATGGAAAAGGGAAACCTTATGACTCTTTAAGGCTTGTGGCATTACCTTTTGCGACTACTTTGCTGGTGGCAGGTCCATACTGTGCAATCTATTCGGTAACCATTATTGGAACCTGTGGAATACTCTTTCTTCTGAAAAAGGGCAAAGGAAAACTCAATTACGCTCTGTATGGAATCAGTGGTCTCATCCCTTTACTTTTATACTTATGGAGCGACAGTTATGTGGTGGATGATCATGCAGACTATGCAGGCACCTCTCTTTTGGAACAGTTAAAAGACACCCCTGGTTTTTTTGTCCGATTTTTTATTAAATCTTTTTCCTCTATGATCATAGAAGGAGAGAGAGCAGAAGAGATCTTTCACCGGAATCTTCCTTTTATTATCATGGGGCTTCTGGTAATCGTCATCTACATCCTTGCCCTTTGGTATAACTGGAAGTACCGTCTCTACAAAAAGACCTTATTTCCTGCCATTTTACTGGTATCCGGTGGATTAAACCATGTTCTTATCCTATTTTCCAGATGGTTTTTTTTAAGGGAAAACTATGGAATGAGTTCCCGGTATGCCCTTCAATTTCAGACTGGGATTATAGGAATTCTTCTGACCTTTGCCCTTGTGCTGGCCAAAGAGAAAAAAAGACAGCATCTATTTCTTCGGTTGGCAGCCGGTGGTTCTTGTATTCTGTTTCTGACAGGAAACATCTATACCACATACGTTGAGATTAAAAAGGCGCCTTACCGTCTGGAAGCGTATGAGAAAAGAGCAAAACTTGCCCGTGATTTTGAGCAGCTCACAGACAAAGAGCTTCGAGACAATTTTGAGTACCGAAAAAACAGAGAAGATAGCGGGGAAAAAGTGCGAAGCGCACTGTCGATTTTAAAAGAAAATGGGTACAGTATTTTCCATGAATAGGGAGAATAGAAAAAGGTATTTGCATAAGGAGCAGAAATATGGAAAAAACATTATCGGTCGTAGTCTCATGCTACAACGAAGAACTGGCTCTCAAACAGTTTTATGAGGAAACGTCCCATATTTTAAATAAATTAGACTGGGATTACGAACTTATCTTTGTCAATGATGGAAGCCAGGATAGCACCATGTCTGTACTGACAGGTCTGGCTCTTGCAGATTCCAAAGTAAAAGTCATCAGTTTTTCCCGGAACTTCGGCCATGAAGCGGCGATGATTGCAGGGCTTGATTACAGCAAAGGGGACGGGATTGTCTGCATGGATGCAGACCTCCAGCATCCTCCTGAATATCTGCCTGAGATCGTTAAGAAGTTTACAGAAGGCTATGATGTTATAAATATGGTGCGCACCAGAAATGAATCCGCAGGCTGGTTAAAGAATCTTGCATCCTCCTGTTTTTACCGGCTGATCAATGTGCTTTCCGATGTAAAGTTTGAGCCCAATGCTTCTGACTTCTTTGCAATCTCCAAAAAAGCGGCAAAGGTGCTGAAAGATAACTACAGGGAAAAGGTCCGTTTTCTTCGAGGATATGTCCAGAATATCGGTTTTAACCGGGCAACCATCGAATATGAGGCAAGAGTAAGGGTTGCAGGAGAAAGTAAATACAGCATCAAAAAACTGATTACATTTTCTTTAAATACCATTATGTGTTTTTCCAACCTTCCTTTAAAGCTAGGAATCTATGCCGGTTTCGGTGCAGTAGCATTAGGACTGCTTATGATGGTCTACACCATATGGAGCTGGGCAAGAGTCGGTACACCCAATGGTTACGCAACCATCATTGTTCTGATCTGCTTTATGTTTGCCGTGTTGTTCTTAATCGTAGGTGTTATTGGAAATTACATTGCGATTCTGTTCTCAGAATTAAAAGACAGACCCATTTATATTGTGGGAGAGACTAAAAATGTGGATAACCAGCAATAAAACAGAACCTCCTGTGGAGAATGTTCTGTTCTAAAAAATCTGTTGCAAAATAAACACTTAAACAAATAGTGAAAAAATACGCCTTGATCGGGCTGAAATCCCGTTTCAAGGCGTATTTTTTATTTTAACCCGATTCCAGGTCCGACTTCTCCGGAAGGAGAGGTGGATTCAGCCGCTGTCTCAGCAGAATCATTCTGCTTCTCTCCAGTGTTGTTCTGGTTCGCCGGCTGGCTTTCCTGTTGCTGTCCGTCCTGGGTTTCCTGTGGTGTTACAGTGCAGACACCGTCAGCATTTGCAGTATAGGAAGTTCCATTTAAGTCAAACGTAGTGGAAACAGCCATCTTGCCGTCAGAAGGACTTAAGTAATAATATTTTCCATCTACCTGGGTCATTCCCTTTGCCATGGCACCGCCCTGATTGAAGTAATACCAGGAACCATCCACCTGTCTCCAGCCTTCGGTCATCTTGCCGGAAGAAGTGCTTAAATAATAGTTAGAACCCTTATCTTCCAGCCAGCCCTTCTGCATCTTTCCATCAGCCGCCTGATAATACCAGGAACCGTCAACATTCACCCAGCCAGTTGCCATATTTCCGTTGGTATTGAAATAATACCAGTTGTTATCAAGGTTTGCCCAACCGGTTGTCACAGCTCCGCTGTCTGCCAGGAAGTACTTAGAGTTTCCTTCTGTAAACCAGCCAGTTGCCATAACTCCGTTGTTGTTTAAATAGTACCGTTTTCCGTTCAAATCCTGCCATCCGGTGGACATGACACCGTTTTCCAACAGGTAATACCATTTTCCGTCCAGATTCTTCCAGCCTGTTGCCATAGGACCTGATTCGTTTAAGTAATAACTCTTGCCGTCAAGGGTAATCCAACCCGTTGCCATAGAACCGTCAGCATTCAGATAATAACGGGAACTATTCTCCTGGAGCCAGCCTGTATTCATAGCACCGCCGCCGTTGAAGAAATACCATTTATCAGAAAGTTTTTTCCAGCCAGTGGTCATCTTACCGGAAGTTTCATCAAGAAAATAACGCTGGCTATCCTTTTCAAACCATCCCTTAGAAGTCAGCCCATCTCCATTCATATAATACCAGCCGGTTCCGTCATTGATCCAGGAATCCTTCTGAATGGAATAGTTCTGATAATAAAACTTCTTTCCTCCAATGGTTCTCCACAGGTTTTTTGGAAGTTTCGGAGTTAAGTCCTTATAGAGGAAATCAATATCCACATTGCCATTAATTCCCTGAATTGCCCCGGTACTGGTTACCTGCCACATAATCGGATCGGCATATTTATGCTTTGCTTCATACCGGGCAACCCACACATCACGCTTCATCTTAGATAAATCAATCTTATTGCTCAGCCAGTTGTCGTTGGCATAAACAATGGGGTAATAACCAGCTTCTTCAATACGGTCACAGAAAGCATTGATAATCTCGCTTACCTGAGTCGGGGGAAGACTTCCAAGGGTAGCACTGTCCTCCGCATCAAAAGCAATGGGAAAGGAGATGGGATAATCTTTCACCAGATCTAAAACAAAGTCAGCCTCCTCCCTTGCCATATCAGGAGTGGTAGCAAGTGAATAGATATAAGCACCGACTTTTAACCCAGCCGCAGAAGCTCCTTTAACATTGGTATGGAAATAAGGATCGACAGCCCCTTTTGAACGTGTGCCAAGCATAACAAAGTTTACATCATCAGCCGCCACCGCTGTCCAGTCAATGTTCCCCTGCCAACGGGAAACGTCAATTCCTCTTGCAACAACCTGGTCCAGCACAGTGCCATCCCGCATCTGGTAATGACCGTTAATCCGTGCATACCCTGCTGCCCAGGAATCCGTAGCAGGATAAAATCCCGCCGACAATCCAAGTAACGTACATAACGCTGCTGCGGTAAACCGCATGAGTATCTTTTTGTGTCTCACAACAAAGCCTCCTTATGAATATATGTAATAGGTAAATACCATTGCTTCCCATAGAAAAAATATAAAAATATGGGTATCTGCGCCGAGGTGCAGATACCCACACAGATACGAATCAGATCGGTCAGCCAGGACCACCGGTTAGTCCGGGTGCCAGCTCATATACTCCATTATCAGAAGGGTTCGGAGAACCTTCTCCCGGTCCCCCTGAAATCGTTCCGGAAGAAGATTCGGATCCTCCCGGTGTATTGCCGGAACCAGAAGGTGTCCCAGAAGGATTCCCTGTATTGGAAGGAGTCGTGGCAGAAGGCGTTCCATTATTCCCCTGGTACGCTCCGTTGGAAGCAAAGGTATAACTCTTTCCGTCAATGGTAAGAGTGGTATTCGCCGCCATCTTCCCGGTAGTCGGATCAAGGTAATAATAAACATTAGAAACCTGAATCCAGCCTTTCATCATATGACCGGATTCGTTGAAGTAATAATAGGTGCCATCCACCTGTTTCCAGCCATGAGCCATCTTACCGCTGCCTGTATCCATATAGTACTTGTTGGTACCGTCACTAAGCCAGCCAGTCATCATCTTACCGAGAACAGACTTTGCATCCAGGTTTAAGTAGTAATAGGCATTCTCAATCTGTTTCCAGCCCGTCACCATCTTGCCGTCAGAGCCAAAATAGAACCAGTCGTTGCCTATCTTTCCCCATCCGATGACGCATTTGCCGTCTTCTTTAAAATAATACCAGCCGCCATCCATCTCCCGCCAGCCGGTAGACATAGAGCCATCGCCCTTCATATAATAGTAATCATTCCCGATCTTCAGCCATCCTGTAACCATAGCACCAGTGCTGTCAAACAGGTAATAATATTTTTTGTCTTTTAGTATCCACTTGGTAGCCATGGCTCCGTTGGAATGGAAATAATACCACTTCCCATTGATCTGCTTCCAGCCGGTACTCATATAGCCGTTGGAGAGATCAAGAAAATAATAGGTGCCATCAGCCGTTTTTACCCAACCTTTATGAGCAGACCCGTCCTGGTCAATGTATTTCCAATTGGAACCTTCTGAAACCCAGCCGGTTGCAGCCCAGGCAGACCCGGCCGGTATCAGGGAGGCGGTCCCTATAAGTCCGGCCAGCAAAAATGCTGCCGCCTTTTTTCCGTATCGCATACCGTTTTCTTCCTCCTGTTCTAGCATTGCTTTTTTACAGATACTGCCATTATAGCATAGGATAGGAAAGAATACCTAAACATTTTATTACGATTTGCAGACAAATTTCCATAAATGTCATTCTAATACAATTGTGCTGCACTTCTTAAAATAGGTTTTGGCATAGCGGTACATGATGATGGTGTATTCTCCAAATTCCTCTCCAAGCGCTGCCTTATACACCGCCCACAGACTCCATAACAATCCCCCTAATGCCATATAAGCGTAAATGGTAAACCGCTCTTCCGGTGTAGGCTTCCGTTCAAGATAAATCTCAATCAACCGGTCTGACTCTTCCTCGTCATAATAAGAATAGATGGCACACATGGCAATATCCACCAGAGGATCACACATACCCGCGTATTCCCAGTCGATCAGCCGCGTGGTTCCATCTGGAAGAAATAGAAAGTTATCCACTACGGGGTCAAGATGAGAAAGAACCTTATCATGCCCCAGTTGATCCAGTCGTTCCAACAACTCATTGATCTGTCCCCGTACCTTCCCATAATCTTCAAACAAAATGTCGCCATGAGATTTACAAAGCTTTTCATAAAAATCAATCCGCTCTCTTAAGTCAAAGGAATGATCCACCTTTAATCCCAGCCCATGAAGTTTGCGGACAAGTTCCATGCAACGTTTCATCTCTTCTATATTTTTGGCATCTGCATTGTGGGAACCATCATAAAATTCTGCAATCTTATATCCGGTATCCCCATTGAAATAAATAACATGTTCCGCAATCCCCAAACTGTTTATAACATCATAGACTTCTTTTTCCTCTTTCCGGTTAATTAAAAGTTCTGTTCCCGGTCCAGGAATCCGGCAGATATACTGGCGGTTTTTTACCTTAAATAAAAATGATTTATTTGTCATTCCGGCTTTCAGGCAACGAATTTCCGTAATCTCTGATTCCGGAACATGAAAGACCTCTGCAAGCAGTTCCATGGCTTCATTATCAGAATGACGCTGATATTTAACATCAAAACGCCGTAATTCTTCCAGATTTTCAAATTCATATACTTCATCAGCCGGTCTGCGGTTTATATACAGTTCAATGTCTTTCTTTGCCTCGGGCAGTTGGGGAAGCCTTTTTGCAGCATCTCCGGACAGCATCTCCATATAAACATTCTCCCAATAAAACTGTTCCGTACCAGGAAGATTATAATATCCTTCCAGCACCGGAAGAAACTGCCTGGAAAACTCACTGGAGAAATACACAGGACCATACATAACCCACTGATCCTTTCCCCCAACAAATACATCAAGAATTCGTCCTTTCTTATTATAATCCAGACACCACTCAGAAGTTTCCCCTTCTATATAAGAAGAAGAATACCAGGCACCTCCCTCATAAGCATGATACATATTATGTCTCATCCAGTTATCCGAAGAGAGTACATACATGTTCTTACCATAAAATAGTTCTTTTGCATGATAGATCGTTGCCAGTGTATTTTTCTTGGAATATTCAGGATTATATAGAAGCTTTACCTGATATTTATCAATGAGGTATTCAAACTTTTCTTTCAGATAGCCAACGACAATTGTAATATCCGTAATTCCCGACTCATGAAGCTGTCTGATCTGACGCTCAATCATCCGTTCCCCAAACACCTCCAAAAGTCCCTTAGGCATTTCAAACGTCAAAGGAACGAACCTGGATCCAAACCCAGCAGCAATAATAACAGCTCCATCAACTTTATGCTGTTCCAGCAGCGCTTCTCCCTGCGGAAGCAGTTCATAAGAGTCTTTTCGTTTCCCAGCCCGGATCAGTTCTTTTTCCAGACATTCCTTCACAAGACTGTTGGCAGTGCCCAGCGAAACATGAAGTTCCTTCGCCAGCTCTCTCTGAGTAACCAAAGGATTCTCAAGAATTGAGCGGCAGATAATGACATTACGATCCATAGCAGTAAGACCTCCGTATTTTAAAAAGTTGTTCAAATTTAACATGATGCAAGTTTTATATGAACATTATACCATTGTAATAGCAAAAATCAACAGAAAGAAAAAACGCCTATGGAACCGGGAGATACCATAAAACCACCATAATAATTGCCATAAAAGCCTCATAACCCCCTTCATGTATGAAGAATAATACAAAACTACCAGTTAAAACCATTTTCGTAAAGATTATGTAAGAAAATGAACAGAGAAATGTTATAGTATTTTTTCCCAAAATGTATTATACTGTTCCATGTGATGGAGGAATTGATAGCTTCTGGAGGAAATGTAAATATTTTCTGCTTTTTGAAAAATATGCAAAAAAAGTAAAAAAAGTATTGATAATTTCCATTATAGGAAGTATAATTACCTCGTAATGCTATTAGGAATTTCAGAAAATATTTCAAAAAGAAAAAAGGAGAGTGCATTAATTATGAAAAAGCAGACAAAGTTAGTTGCTGTTTTATCTACAGCAGCATTGCTTGCAGTAGGTGCTTCCATGTCTTCTTTCGCAGCTCAGGGCTGGCAGGAAGAAAATGGTACATGGGTGTACTATGATAAGAGCGGAGATCATGTAACAGAGAAGTGGGCAAAATCAGGAGACAATTGGTTCTATCTTAATGAAGATGGTGAAATGACAACTGATGCTATCGTAGAAGATGAAGATAACTACTACTACGTAAATGAAAGTGGTGCTATGGTAACCAACAAATGGGTTTCTGTAGAAAATGAGGAGTATGATGGTGGTAGTGATGATGATGAACCATTAAATCATTGGTATTACTTCGGTGCTAACGGAAAGGCTTATAAGTCTTCCAGTTCAAATACCACAGCTTCTTTCAAAACAATTAATGGCAAAAAATACATTTTTGATGATGAAGGCAAAATGCTATTTGGTTGGATTGGAAAAGATGGCGAAAGAAAAACTGGTGATGATGCTTGGCAGAAAGATAATGGCGAGTACTATTGCGGAGATGAAAATGACGGTGCACAGGCAAGTGGCTGGGTACAAATTGAAATCGAAGATGATGGTTATAATAGCGATTCTACCGGACACTCTAGCAAAAATGTTTATGATGATGAAAATCAGACACGTTGGTTCTACTTCAAGAGCAATGGTAAAAAGATGGCTGGCGAAAAAGGCAAAACAATTAATGGTAAAAAATATGGCTTTGATGAGCATGGTCGTATGAACGCTGAATGGGTTATTTATGATGCAGATCCAACAACAGATACCACAGATGTTAAAAGAGCAACCTTAGCTGATGCTTCAGTTCTGGGCATTAGTACTGCTTCTCAGGGTGATGCTGAGTATAGCCATAATTGGAGATACTATGGTTCACCAGAAGATGGCGCTAGAGTAACCAAGGGTTGGTTTAAGGTAGTTCCAGATGAAAACTTACAGTTAAAAAAATATAACGATGATGAAGATTTCTGGTACTATTCTGATAAAGATGGTAAATTAGTAGCTTCTGAACTTAAGACTATCAATGGTAAGAAGTATGCATTTGATGAATATGGAAGAATGAAATCTGGTCTTAAATTCATTAGGTTCGAAGTGTCTGAATCTGGAAGAGTAAGTTCTACAAAGATTTCTGCTATTTTAGATGATGACAGCATTGATGATACTAAGTTTGATACTGAAGAGAACTTCCTTAATAGTGCAAATGATTTAAATGAGGCAGGATACTATGCTTATTACTTCGGCGATGGTAATGATGGTTCTATGAAGACTAATAAACAGAATGTTAGTATTGATGGAGAATCTTTCCGCTTTATGTTCAACAAATCAGGAAGCTTTAAAGGATCAGGAAAAACTGGTGAATCTGATGACAAGTATTATTTGTCTGGTATGCTTCTGAAAGCAGATAAAGATGACAAATATTCTGTTATTAAGATTAACAAGAAAGATGCAGATGCGGTTACCTATGAACTTCTTGACACTGATGAGTTTATTGATGATATTACAAAAAATGAATTCTTAGGTGACGCTGATACAATAGATAAGAAAAAGTCTGATTGGTCAGAAGCTTGGAAGATTGATAACGATAAAGTGAAAGCAGGAAAAATCGAATATAAATTAGTTAATACTTCTGGTACTGTTCAGAAGAAAAAGACAAAAGCAAAAGATGGAAATGATCGTTGCTATGTTCAGAGCGGTTCAAATATCGATTATATCTACGTAGAAGACTAATTGATAGTTATATCAAAAGAAAGGTCGATAATAGAGAAATCTATTATTGACCTTTTTGCCTTTTTTATAACCAATTAAAGATGTTATATTAATGAAAAGTACTAAGATGCTATATGATAAAAAACACTATAATAAATTGGTGATATATTATTTCTATAAATAATATCGATGTAAAAGGAGAATAGCTGTGGCGGAGTTAAATAAAAATAGTTGTGGTGTCCATCGAAGTAATTCTTTGGTTGCTTTATTTATGAGGGTATATGTCATATTTATAGGTGTAGGGCTTCCATTGTTTGTTAGAAATAAGTATTTTGATATTCTTATTTCCAAATATTATTTTTATTGCATTTGTACTATTACTATGATTATAATACTAGTCATTTGCGTTATTTTGCAGAGGTACAAGATAATTCAATCTGTAGATAAGGATTTATTAAATAAAGCTTTTGAAAATTTAACTCTAACAGATTATTCAGTATTAGCTTTTTATTTAATTACTATTCTGTCAACAATAACATCGGATTTTGTATTTGAATCTTTTTGGGGAAATGAAGGCAGATTTACAGGGTTATTTTTAATTACATGGTATGTTCTATCGTATTTTTGTGTTAGTAAATTCTGGGAGTTCAAAAAAAATGATATTAATATAATTATTGCGGCGGGTATATTTATATGTCTATTTGGTATTACAGATTATTTTAAATTAGATATTTTTAAATTCAAGGCTCCAATGGTCGCAGGACAAAGAGCAATTTTTACTTCAACTATTGGCAATATCAATACGTATACTGCTTATGTGGGGATTATTGTAGCAATTTCAACGGTATTATTTTCTTTAAGTAAAGAGTTAAAACAATCTGTTATTTATTATATTTGTATGGTTATTAGTTTTTTTGCAATTATAATGGGAGTTAGTGATAATGCATATCTCAGTTTAGCATCATTATTTTGCTTGTTGCCATTTATTCTTTTTTCTAGTAAAAATGGAATGCGAAAATATTTGATAATTATAACAACATTTTTTACTGTTATACAATGCATTGATTGGATAAATTTGTTTATGGGTGATAGGGTATTAGGTATTGATAGTGCTTTTAACATGGTTATTGGCTTCTCGGGGTTACATTACATAGTGATTGCTTTATGGGCAGCTATCTGTATTGAGAAAGCTATAGATACCAAATTTGGTAATAGAGATAAAGTATATGGAAATACATTTAAATGTATTTGGATCTTTGTTATGGTGGCTGTTTTACTAGGTATACTTTATATTTATTATGATATAAATATTTTGGGCAATTCTACAAAGTATGGTGGTTTAAGTGCGTATTTTGTGTTCAATGATGATTGGGGAACACATCGGGGATATATTTGGAGAAATGCAATGGAACGTTTTTCTGGTTTATCTATTTTTAAGAAGATAATTGGTTTTGGTCCAGAAACGTTTGGCATATTTATTTTGCAAAGAACTGCAAATAATCCTTATAAAGAATTGTTTGACAGTGCACATAATGAGTATTTACATTTGTTGATTACAGTTGGTGTTGCTGGATTGACGTCTTATTTAGTTTTTATTATTAGCAATATATTGGATACATTAAAACATAATAGAAACAATTCTTATATATTGGCTATTGCGTTTGCCGTTATTAGTTATAGTATACAAGCAGTTGTTAATCTTAACTTACCAATAACAACACCTGTTTTTTGGCTTCTGCTAGGTATCATGGCAGCGAAGAAAACCAGATATACTTCCAAATCTATAGAGGAATAACAAATAATTAGAAAAATAAAAATCAAGATAAATAATGGATATTATGGTATTCATTGGTTATCTTGATTTTTTATAAGGTAAAATATTCATAAATTCTTAAATAATAACATCCTATTTTGTTATGGAGAAGATTGTACTAAGTCGATTAAATATGTTATACTAATAAAAGTCTTGGAGTTAAAGCAATAAGAAGAGGTTAAAACAATTATGAATCAAAAAGAACAGTTTAAACGAATTATTAAATGCTTTTTTTTGGCGACATCAATTTTACTTCATATGATTATATTTTGGATTGTATGGTTACAATATTACAATAGCAATATTGAATTACCATTTTTTCGAAAAGGGAATTGGTTGATGGCATCATTATATGGGGCATTGTTTTTTTCCTTTACCAATACCTATGGAGGCTTCAAAGTAGGGTATTTAAAAAAGGCCGATATTGTATATTCTCAAGTTTTATCGACTATATGTGTGAATGCAGTTACATATTTGCAGATATGCTTACTTGATCGACATTTTGTAAATGGAGTTCCTCTTATTCTACTGACTTTTATTCAAATTCTTATAATTACTATTTGGACGAACGTATTTCAACGGTTTTATAGTATGATGTTTCCACCGAAGAAAATGATATTAGTCTACGGTGAAAGATCAGTATTTGGTTTAAAGACCAAAATTGATACAAGAGAGGATAAATACAATATTTGCGAGACAGTGAATATAAAAAAAGGGATGGATTACATATTTGAAAGGCTTAAGGGTTATGAAGCAGTTATAATTGGCGATATACCTTCTCAATATAGAAATGTAATAATGAAATATTGTTTTGAAAAGTCTATTCGGACATATCTATCCCCTAAAATTTCTGATATAATTCTTAGAGGATCTGACGATATTCATATATTTGATACTCCGTTACTTTTGTCTAGAAATAATGGTTTTACGTTTGAAGAAAAGTTTTTAAAACGTATAACAGATATTATTTTATCCGTCCTATTGTTGTTAATTACTTCTCCAATTATGTTAATTACAACTATTCTAATTAAACTGTATGACGGAGGAACAATTATTCACAGACAAACTCGCCTCACTATGGGAGGAATGGAGTTTGATGTTTATAAATTTCGTAGTATGATTATGAATGCGGAAAAGGACGGGATTGCGCGTTTATCTGCAGAAGGGGATGTTCGAATAACCCCAATTGGAAAAATCATAAGGAGAACCCGTATTGATGAGTTACCACAGTTGTTTAACATTCTCAAAGGGGAAATGTCTCTTGTGGGACCAAGACCTGAGCGGCCCCAAATAGCTGCAGAATATCGGGAGTATATGCCAGAATTTGATTATCGGCTAAAGGTAAAGGGCGGATTAACGGGCTATGCTCAGATTTATGGAAAATATAATACAACACCCTATGATAAGCTGAAAATGGATTTAATGTATATAGAAAATCATTCATTTCTATTAGATTTAAAGTTGATACTAATGACGTTAAAGGTTATATTCATGAAGGATAGCACAGAAGGGATAGCGGAAGGACAAACGACTGCTACATTAGTCCCAGGAGAATATAGTGAAGAAGATAAAAATATTACAGGTTAATAAATTATATTATCCAGATATTGGAGGAATAGAGCGGACGGTTCAACATATAGCGGAAGGATTGAAAGACAAAGTTGAAATGAGTGTTTTGGTGTGTCAGCCAAAAGGACATGGAGTTACGGAACAAGTTAATGGAGTGGAGGTACAGCGTTGTGGAAGTTTTGGTATTCTATTCTCTATGCCTATATCTTTAAGCTTTTTTTTAAAACTTCGGAATAAATCAAGAAATCAGGATATTCTTCAATTCCATGCCCCGTTTCCTCTTGGCGATCTTGCGTGTTTGCTTTCTGGTTATCATGGTAAAGTTGTATTGTATTGGCATAGTGATGTTGTGAAACAAAAAAAGTTAATGATTATATACAGACCAATTATGGAGCGATTTTTAAAACGGGCTGATGCCATAATTATCGGGGCTGATGGAGTGATAAAGGGCTCTTCCTATTTAAAGCCTTATGAAGATAAGTGTGTTACTATTCCTTTTGCTGTTAATCAAAAGATTGAACAAATGGGGAAAGAATATTTGAATCAGGCTAAACCTAATATGCAAAAATATGCCAGGTTTTTGTTCGTTGGAAGGCTTGTATATTACAAGGGTGTAGATGTGTTAATCAATGCTTTTGAAAGTGTAGAGAATGCTGAATTAACTATAATTGGGTGCGGTGATAGAGAGAATGATTTAAAAGCTTATATAAAGGAACATGGAATGTCAGAGCATGTTCATTTTCTAGGGAAAGTAGAAGAAAAACGATTATATAGCGAATTTTCTAAATGTGATGTATTTGTTTTACCTTCTATAGCAAAGAGTGAAGCTTTTGGACTCGTGCAGTTGGAGGCTATGGCATATGGGAAGCCTGTAATTAATACAAACCTGCCCAGCGGAGTCCCGGAGGTTAGTTTGAATGGGATTACTGGATTGACTGTGGAACCTGGGAATAAATTGCAATTACGCGATGCCATGCGGTGGTTGGTAGAACACCCTTGTGAGAGATATGAGATGGGATATGCTGCAAGAAAGCGCTTGGAGGATAACTATACAATGGGTGTTATGATGAATCGAATAATGGAGTTATATGAGAGCTTGTTGAAAGATGGTTGATTATGAATATTTCAAATAAGATATTAAGTATTACAATGAAATGGAAGCCTATATTATTAAAGATATTTCCTTATGATTTTTTAAAAAGAATAAAAGGAAATATGATAAAAAAAAGTTTTCAAAAAATTTCAAGGATTAACATAGAACCATTTGACCGAAAGAAATTCAAAGATGGAATTAATCTTATAGGGAATATTAGAGCTGAAACTGGATTGGGACAAAGCTGTAGGCTGGTGGCAGATGAATTAGAGGCATCTGGTATTCCGTATTCTATTTATCAGTATGATCAATTGGGAACTATGTCTGAAGGCAATTATCAGCAATATGAAAGTAAGATTAGCAGTGAGTTACCATACAATATTAATTTGATTCATATCAATCCCCATGAACTGGGACTGGCTTTTCAACAGGCTCATAATAAAATTTGGAACGGTAGGTATAATATTGGCTTTTGGCTATGGGAACTTGAGGATTTCCCTGATGAATGGGTTCCCTGTTTTCATTGTATGGACGAGATCTGGACACCTTCAAAATTTATATCTGACTGCATTCAAAAGAAAACAGATTTAAAGGTAGTGACGATCCCTTACCATGTGAGTTTAACAATCCCGGAAAAGGGTAAAAATGATTACAGAAAAAGATTTGGTTTGCCGACAGACAAGTTTTTGTATTTAATGATGTATGATCGGACAAGTATGACAGAACGAAAGAATCCTAAGGCGGTGATTGAAGCTTTTAAAATGGCGTTTTCTAAGGAAGAAGATGTGGGGTTGGTAATCAAGATTAATAATCCTTCAGAGAAAGAAATTGATCTGATTAGTTCTATGCTTCCAGAACATAAAAATGTCTATTTTATTATTGAAATTTTGGAAAGGCAGCAAGTGAATGAACTGATATACTGCGTGGATGTGGTTGTGTCTTTGCATAGGGCAGAAGGGTTTGGTTTGGTTCTTGCGGAAGCAATGTTATTGGGAAAGCCAACGATTGCCACAAATTGGTCATCAAACACCGAATTCATGACAAAAGAAACGGCATGTATGGTGGATGCGGAGCTGATAACTTTGAACAAAGATTTTGGTTCGTTTAAGAAAGGGAATCGCTGGGCAGAACCGAATGAAAAACAGGGAGCAGATTATATGCGAAGGTTATACGATGATTCAGAGTTTTACCATATACTTTCAGATAAAGCAAAAGATTATATTGAAAAAAAACTTAGCATGTCAAATGCGGTGAAAATAATTAATAAAAGAATTAGTAGTATTTATAAGGAGCAATGAATATGAAAAAGAAAATTGCTATTATAAATCAACGATATGGGACGGAAGTTAATGGAGGGTCGGAATATTATACAAAAAAGCTGGCTGAGCATCTTAAGGAATATTACGATATTGAGGTGTTAACAACGACTGCTTTGAATTATGATAAATGGAAACCGTATTATCCAGCAGGTGTTATGGATGAAAATGGTGTAAAAGTTCATCGATTCCAGGTGGAAAAAATACGCAATATAATATTATTTAAAGTTATTAATAAAATGGTTCAGCTTTTTCCGAATCTTAATAAATTATTGGAACCTATGTGGATTAAATTACAGGGTCCCTATTGCCCCCAATTAATAGAATACATTAAAAAAAATAAAGATCATTTTGATACATTTATTTTTGTGACATATTTGTATTATACAACGGCGGTGGGGCTGCCAGAGGTGGCAAAAAAGGCAATATTAGTACCTACTGCACATGACGAGTATTGCATTTATTTCAGTGTATATGAAGAGATATTTAAATCTCCAAAGGGAATTATATATTTGACAGAGGAAGAAAGAAAATTTGCTGAACAGCTTTTTGAAAATCATAATGTGCCTAATATAATTGCCGGATCAGGTATCGATATACCTGAAAAAGTAGATTGTGAAGATTTTAGAAAAAAGTATGGGATTAATACAAATTATATCATTTATGTAGGCAGAGTTGATACAAGTAAGAAATGTGATGAGTTGTTTATGTATTTTACCAAGTATAATAACCAGTATCAGAAAGATTTAAAATTAATTGTTGTAGGTAAAATGATGATGGAAAAACCTGTGGATGAACAAATTATTTGCTTGGGATTTTTAAGTGAAAAAGAAAAAGGATCAGCAATAGCTGGTGCTAGAGCATTGATTATGCCGTCAGAGCATGAGAGTTTATCCTTGGCCGTTTTGGAAGCTTTGGCAAGTGGTGTTCCTGTGGTGGTAAATGGAGCATGTTCTGTTCTGGCAGGACATTGTGAGAAAAGTGGGGCAGGGTTTACTTATAAAACATATGAGCAATTTGCAGATGATATAGAAGTGTTGTATCAAGATGAAATGAAATATAAAAAAATGAGCATTGCAGGAAAGCAGTATGTGAGTGAATATTACAACTGGGATAACACCATTGGAAAATATAGAAAATTAATTGAATTATAGAAGGATAAGAGCACTATGAAGACAATAAAAGAGCTATATGCTTACAGAGAAATGATATTTAGCCTAGTTCGTAGAGATTTAAATGGAAGATATAAGGGGTCTGCATTAGGTTTTTTATGGACATTTATAAATCCGTTGTTGCAACTAGGTGTATATACAATGGTATTTTCAGTTATTATGCGAAGCGGGATAGAAGACTATTATTTATTTCTTTTTGTTGCATTAATACCCTGGATTTTTTTTAGCACCTCTCTTTCCGGTGGTTCCAGTTGCATCTGGTCCCAAAAGGAAATGGTTAAAAAAATTTATTTTCCAAGAGAAGTTCTTCCGATAGCATTTGTAACAAGTCAGTTTATAAATATGCTTTTAAGCTTTTTTGTGATTTTTGGAGTATTAATTGTTTCAGGAAAAGGAATTAACCTAATCGCTCTTTTGTATCTTCCTGTTATTATGATTATTGAATATATTCTTGCTTTAAGCTTTGCCATGATTTCTTCAGCAGTGACTGTATATTTAAGAGATGTAGAATATATTTTGGGAATTGTTACTATGGCATGGCAGTTTTTGACTCCTGTGATGTACTCTGTAGACATGGTTCCAGATCAATTTCGGACTATTTTTTATTTGAATCCAATGACACCTGTAATTGTGGCTTATCGTGATATTCTATATTACAAAAAGGTGCCGGAATTGGGGACATTAGTACATGCCGTGTGTTTGGGCATGGTATTATTAGTTGTGGGGATGGTGGTGTTTTCCAGACTGAAAAGACATTTTGTGGAGGAATTGTAATGAGGCTAGAAAATGCAATAGAGGTTCATAATGTAACTAAACGGTTCAAGGTATTTCTGGATAAAGGAAGGACATTAAAGGAATTACTTTTGTTTAGTAAACGAAGAAAGTATGAAGAGCGGGAAGTCTTAAAAAAAATTAGTTTTGAGGTGAAAAAGGGAGAAGCTATCGGGTTAATTGGTCATAATGGGTGTGGGAAGAGTACTACTTTAAAGCTATTGACTAAAATTATGTATCCTGATTCTGGAATCATTGAAATGAGGGGGCGGATTTCTAGCTTGATTGAATTAGGTGCAGGATTTCACCCGGATATGAGTGGCAGACAGAATATATATACCAATGCTTCTATTTTTGGCCTGACAAGGAAAGAAATAGATGAGAGATTAAATGATATTATAGCTTTTTCAGAACTGGAGCAGTTTATTGATAATCCTGTAAGAACATATTCTTCTGGAATGTATATGAGGCTGGCCTTTTCTATAGCAATTAATGTGGATGCAGATATTTTGTTAATTGATGAAATACTTGCAGTAGGCGATGCTAATTTTCAAGCGAAATGTTTTAATAAGTTAAGAGAAATTAAAGCGAATGGAGCTACAATTGTCATTGTTTCACATTCATTAGGGCAGATTGAACAGATATGTGATCGTACGATTTGGATTCAAGATGGTATAGTAATACAGGCGGGACCACCAAGAGATGTTCATTTTGCATATATGGATTTTATGGGAAAGAAAAGAGATAAGACTATAGAAGTACTTAAAAATAATAAAAAAATTGAAGAAAAAATCGAAATAGAGAATGGAGATCCAGAGTATAAGAATTCTGATCCAACAGAAGACCAGAAACAAAGATGGGGGAATGGTTATGCAAGAATTAAAGAAATATTGTCACTTGATAAAGATAATATTCCAAGAAATGTCTTTTGCACAGGTGAAGATATTTTAATAAGGTTCAATTATAAAGTTTTGAAAACTGTCAATAATGCTGTAGTTGGAATTGGAATTTATAGAAGTGATGGAATACATTGCTATGGCACAAATACATTCATTGATAATATAAAAGGATTCAATTTGTCAAAAGATGGCTATTGTAAAATTTCGCTAAATCATATTGGGCTATTACCTGGAGAGTATAGTATTGATCTTGCAATAGAAACTGATGTTGGTACTCCAATAGATTATTTTAAAGAGGCATATAAAATTCAAATATATTCAGTGATTAATGATATTGGCGTTTCTAGAATAGACCATACATGGGCTTTTGTGGAGGAATGTGATGAGAAATATTGATTTGGATAATGTGCTTCAAAGCAAACGGAAAAAGATTAGAGATTTAGCGGATTTAGACATAGATAATAAAGATAATGAAATATCAATAGAAGAAATTTTAACACAGATTAATAGAATGGCAGAAGATTTAGTTGATAACAAGGATTATATAAAACCTAAAACTTATATAAAACTCAGTTCAATAAGTAAATCTAATATATTGATATATCTTAGAAAAATCGACAATCGATTAAAAAAAATTGGCTTTTATGAAAAGTGGATTAGATTAATACTTAAAAGAATTATTGGGACTGTTTATAATAGTAATATAATAGATTCAAAAGAATTGTTAAAATTTGAAGGCGAAGAATTCATTGAAGTATTATATAGAAGTTTACTTTTAAGAGAAGTTGATCCCGAGGCGAAAAGAAATGCCTTAACTTATATATTTCAATCTAACGATGCTAAAGTTTACTTAATTGATAGTATTGCAAATTCTAGTGAAATGAAATTATTAAATATCCATGTCAAAGGTATTAAGAGAAAAAAAAATTATTTAACTATAAAAAAATTTATTTATAAAATTCCTATTATAGGATATGTTGTACAAATACTGGTTAGTATAGTTTTATTACCAAAAGTTTATAGAGAATACCAAATATTAAAGAAGGTTGAACAAGAATTAGGTGTTATTAAATTAAGAGAAAATGATATAGGAAGAAAGGTTAATGAAGTCGAAAAGTTTATAAATGATCAAGACTCTTTGAAAAAACAGTTAGAAAAAAAAAGACTATTGGAAAAGAACGCTATGAATTTACTTTATTTACATTATAATGAAAAGCTTATGCCTGATTCTAGAGAAGAAGTAAAGAGTAGAGCGAGAATTTACATTGATAAAATAAATCAATGGTTTGAAAATAAATCCAAAAAAGAACTGAAAGTAGTAGATTTAGGATGTGGAGAATGCGAATGGATTGAATTATTAAATGAAAGTGGATATATGGCTCAAGGGGTTGATAGTAATGCATTTGTAATTAGAAAAGTTAAAGAGCTATTTCCTGATATTAGAATTGAAGAAAATGATGCATTAAGTTATCTGAAAAAGCAACCTGAGAATTCCATAGATTTGCTGACATCATTTCATATGGTTGAACATTTGCATATGGAATTTTTAGTAGAATTAATTATAGAATGTAAACGTGTTTTAAAAAAGGGAGGAATGTTTATTGTTGAAACTCCAAATCCTCAAAATATACTTATATCATCGTACTATTTTCATTTAGATCCAACGCATAATAAGCCTATTCCTCCTGAATTATTAGCTTTTTTTATTAATGAATGCGGATTAGAGGTTGTGGAAAAGGTATTATTATATCCCCTTGATTTTATACCATATGAGTATAAAGATAATGATCCAATTAAAGATATAATATATAGATTTAATATGGAGCAAGCATATTCAATATTGGCGGTGAAAAAATGAAAATTATATTAATGCATCAGACCGTTACTAAGCATGATGCTATTGGTAACGATATAGAAGGAATGTTTTATATATTAAATGAAAATAATGATTGTAAGGTGTATTCCCAAAATAGGTTTAATAATACTCTCCTATATATTGAAAAAGAAGAATTAAATGATATTTTGAATGATTTAAATAGTTTGATTATATATCATCATAGCGTATATTGGGAAGAAGGCGAAGAAATATTAAAAAGACATAAGGGAAGGGTAATCATTAGGTATCATAATATTACTCCTCCAATATTCTTTTTGAAGTATAATTTATTCCATTATGAACAGTGTGATAAAGGCCGTAAGCAAACAAGACGACTTGCACGTGAGTTTAAAAATGCTATATGGTTAGTGGATTCAAATTATAATGCAGAAGATATAATAGATGTAGAAAAAAAGAGAATTGAAATTTGTCCTCCTTTTAATAAAATAGAAAAGTGGGCCAAAGGAAAACCAGAAGAAGGAGTTTTAAAAAGTCTTCTGCAAGACAATAAAATCAACTTATTATTTGTTGGAAGAATTGCACCTAATAAGGGTCACCTTTTTTTGTTAGACATTGTACATAATTATTGTATAAATTTTGATACAAATATTAAACTAAGAATTATAGGAAAATTTGATGATGGTTTAAAAGAATATAATCGGGAAATAACTAGTAAAATAACTGCTTATGGATTGGAAAATAATATTGAGTTTATTGGGGAAATTAATGATTCCTTATTAATATCCTATTATTTAGGTAGTGATTTCTTTTTATGCGTAAGTGAACATGAAGGATTTTGTGTTCCTATTCCTGAGGCACAATTTTTTCAATTACCTGTGATAGCACGAAATATAAGTGCACTTCCTGAAACATTGGGGGAAAATCAGATAATTTTAGATGATAATATAATGAAATATTCTGCTGCGATAAATATACTCTATAAAAATTATAAGTATAAAAATTTTATTCGGGAGTATGGATTAAGAAATTATAATGAGAGATTTACCTACACTAGAATTTTAGAAAGGTTTAAAAACATTCTGGAAAATAGAATGGAGGTAAAATTATGAAGATTGCAATTGCAATGGTACAAGTCCCTTTTATAAGAGGAGGTGCTGAGATTCATGCAGAAATGTTAAAAGCAGAATTAATGAAAAGAGGACATCAAGCAGATATTGTTACCATTCCGTTTAAATGGTATCCGACTTCGACACTTTTAGATTGTATGCTTATGGGAAGAACTATGGATTTGACGGAAGTAAATGGTGAAAAAATAGATAGAGTAATAGCAATGAAGTTTCCAGCATTTTATGTAAAACATGAAAATAAGGTTCTTTGGTTATTACATCAACATAGACAAGCTTATGATTTATGGAATACACCATATGGAGATTTGCATAATTTTCCCGAAGGAGAATTTATTCGTGACATGATTATAAAGCATGACAGCAAGTATATTTCAGAAGCCAAAGAAGTTTATACTAATGCTCAGAATACCGCAAATAGGCTTATGAAGTATAATGGTATTAAAGCAGAAGCTTTATATCATCCGCCACTGAATTATGATAAAATGCATTGTGATAGTTATGGGGATTTTGTGTTTTATGCAAGCAGAATTGATCCAATGAAACGTCAACGTCTTTTAGTTGAGTCAGCGAGATATACAAAAACACCAGTTAAATTTATCATTGCTGGAACAGGGAGTAAAAGTGAATTAGATTATATTAGTACATTAATTGATAAATATAATTTACATGAAAAGGTTACAATGACAGGTTATATATCAGAGCAAGAGAAGATTGATTATTACGCAAAGTGCTTGGCTGTATATTTTGGAGCTTATGATGAAGACTATGGTTACATTACTCTTGAGAGCTTTTTTTCAAAGAAACCAGTAATTGTTCATAAGGATTCAGGAGGTCCTCTAGAATTTATAACTGAAAAAGTAAATGGATATATTATTGACGAGGATCCTATGATATTAGCAGAAAAAATAGATACACTTTTTTTAAATCGATCGTTGGCTCAAACAATGGGAGTAAATGGATTTCAATCCCTTAAAGAAAAAAACATTGATTGGGATTATGTTATAAATAAACTATTAAAATAGGAGAATCTATATGGAAAAACCCACTTTATTATACGCAAGTCCCTTTTGGCCTAAAAAAAGCGGAATAAGTGAATATAGTGAAACATTAGTAGAGGGATTATCTTATTATTTTAATATAACCTTGATAGTAGATAATTATGAAGTGAAAAATAAGAATTTAAAAAAACAATTTAAAATAATTAGGTTTAGTGAGTGCAGTAACATTACTGATTATGATTATATATTATATAATTTTGGAAATAATCCAGAATATCATTGCTACATGTATGATATGATAATGAAATATCCTGGTTATGTGATTTTACATGATTTTGTATTATATTATTTAACCATTGGTTATTATGAAAAAAAAGATGTTGTTTTTCAAAAAATTTATGAAATGGAGGGAGTAGATGGAATTCAAATCATTAAAGATAACATGAAAAAAATTAAAATAAATGATTTGCTGCTTCATAAAGGCATTTCCAGTTTCTTACCTTTAAATAAAGAAGTTATCGAAAAATCAAAAGGTATATTTGTTCATTCTAATTATACTAAAAAAAAGGTAGAAAAGGTTTATAATGATAAAAGTGCATTTCAAATAAATCTGATTAATACAATAAAAGATGAAGAAAGTATAGATAAATGTCAAACAAACTATTTAAAAAAAGCATATAATATCGATTCGGATGCTTTTATTATTGGATCGATTGGTTTTATTAGCCCGTCCAAGCAGAATGAAATAGTATGTTTGGCAGTTAATGAATACAATAAAAGTCATAAAACAAAAATTTATTATGTGATGGTGGGGGATGGAAATTACGTTGATCAGTTACAAAGTAAATACATAATAAAAACAGGTTTTTTAGAAAATATTAGTTTTTTTGAAGCTATAGCGTCTTGTGATTTAATAATGAATTTAAGGTATCCATATAATGGAGAATCTTCTTCTACTTTAGTTCAGTGTATGTATATGAATAAGCCTTGTGTTGTTACAGACATTGGTTGGTTTAGCGAATTACCTGATTCTGCCGTAATTAAATTAAAGCATAATGTATGTGTGGAAGAATTAAATGATTTAATTGAGTCTATTATTAATAGTGACTTAACTAAGTTGGTTAGTAGCGCAAGAAGATATGTTCAAAATTATTGCAGTAAAGAGGTTATTTCTAGAAGTATTTACAAAGTATTAATTGAAAAAAATGAGTAAACTACTGTATAGATTTTCGTAGAAAAATCAAAAAACATATACTATTATTAGCGGGTCATCCATATTTTAGTTTGCTTCTCTAGTGGCGTTTACCTATTCAATGTTTAATTAAAAATACTGCTTATAATAGTAGTATATGATTACATATGAATTGAAAGAATAGAGAATTTGATTTAAAGCAGTGATATTATAAAATAATCTTGATATTTCAACATTTAATCATTTAGGGAGGCAAGTTATGGTCAATAAAATATCTATCGTAGTTTCTGTTTTTAATGAAGAAGAAATGTTAGATAATTTCTATAGAGAAATCAGTAGCATATTAGAATGCTGTAAGTGGGAATACGAGATTGTATTTGTCAACGATGGAAGTAGCGATAGAAGCAGAGAAAAGCTGGCTTTGATAGCGGACAAAAATATGGATATAAAGGTGATTAATTTTTCACGCAATTTTGGGCATGAAGCAGCTATGCTTGCTGGGATTGAATATAGTATTGGGGATGGTATAGTATGTATGGATGCTGATTTGCAACATCCAGTGCAATTGATTCCTGAAATTATTGATAGATTTGAGCAAGGATACGAAGTTATAAGTATGGTTAGAACAAAAAATAAATCAGCAGGTCTAATAAAAAACATAACATCAGAATTATTTTATAAGGTACTAAATATGCTTTCTTCAGTTCAATTTGAAAATAATGCCTCGGATTTTTTTGCCATCAGTAGGAGAGCAGCAAAAGTAATCAAGCTGGAGTATAGAGAAAAAGTAAGGTTTTTGAGAGGATATGTTCAAAGCATTGGCTTCAAAAAGACTGCAATTGAATATGAGGCTAAGGAACGTGCTGCGGGTCATAGCAAGTATAACATTAAAAAATTGATTGCTTTTTCTATTAACGCACTTCTTGGTTTTTCGAATATTCCGCTAAAATCTGCCGGAATGTGCGGTCTTGTATCTGGCGTGGCTGGTTTACTGTTAATGATATATACCATTTACTCTAAGGTGGTACAAGGGACACCTGCTGGCTATGCAACTATTATTATCGTAATATGTTTTATGTTTGCCATTTTGTTTATTCTTATAGGCATAATTGGAGAGTACTTAGGAATTATTTTTATGGAAATAAAAGATAGACCAATATATATTGTTGATAACACTCAAAATATATCAGAGAGTGATACTGATTTAAACATAAAGAGTTTTCCCATCTAGTCAAAGGTTTCTAGTTGATTAAAAAATATGATTAATTCAATTTAGGAAATCAGCCATAAAAAGTCAAGCATAAGTTTGCAAATTTTTTGTATTTATGGTATAAAAAGGTATCTTTAATAGAGTTCATTAGGGTGCTTTTTCGAATCTAACGATATTGGGATTCAGACCTCTTAATCAAAGTTAAATCGAACTTCATCAGTGAGTATCTTCCAGATGGTTCTGGCAAGATTGATGGCAGGCGCACTGTTCTAAAGCAATATAAATAGAATCATGATTCCGAAAAAATGAGAGCTACCTTAATTTGGCAAGGAATTTGTGAAGACCTTGCCTCTACAACGGTGCAAATTATCCTTTTTAATTATTTCTTATTAGAAGCCCAAAAGGTTATGATTTATACTGGGTCTCTTTCAACGAACAGCTAATTCAAAAGCATAAGGAATATTCACGGTGAATTTTATTGATTTTGGCGAGTATCATTACACCATTAATATATCCGATACCTGGAATGGTCAAGATAACAGAAGGGATGAATTTAATGATATCTGCCATCTCAGATTCAATTCTATCAATAACTCAATCTGTACAAAGGAGTGAGTTATATTAATAGAAAGAGCACTGTCACTAGTGCCAACAGACTTCTGTGCGAGAACTCTTTGACTTCTTCTTTGCTGAAGTGATTGTGTGAGAAAACTAAAAGCAAATGAGCAAGATGAGTCATAGGCATAGAAGCAATGTTTTTAGGTGTTGAAGCCTCTTTTAATAAGATTATAGACAGATTTTTGATGCAGCCCAGATTTGAAGACATACTGGGAGTCCGAGAACGCCTGGTCAACATAAGAAGTCAGGTGATTTTTTAACCGTGTCCGCTGCTTATTTGTCTATTGAAGGAAACAGACCAAGAGTTTTTAAATCCATCAGATTCAAGTCATAATAGGAAATAAAGCTGAAGGAATCCTGCATCATTAAAGTTTTAGCAATTATGTATGTGTCGACCATGTCAGTTTTATTTTTGCAAGTATTATTCTTTCGCATCGAAGACGTCTTAATAGGGTTCAACACACACACTTTGAAACAGCTGACAACAATGTAGTCGCCATAGTATGCCATTGATTCAAGACCGATGAGTATTTCGTCATCAAAAGATATGGCTGAGGCAAAATGGTTGAGTTTAGCAATATCAATCCAAATATAATTCATAAGGTTGTCCCTCCCTTTCATAAAGTCTGATACTGTGATATCCGCGAACGATTATCATCCTAGACTTGATTGAAATAAGTATTCAGGATCAAAGCTCGGGCACAACCAGCTGATAAACAATTCAGATAAAGATAGAGGCAATCACTCCAGTCAAGTAGTCAAGCTACAGGGAAAAACCAAAAATCCACAGTATCGGAATGTATTATAACTATAATTAAAAAAAGAAGGAAGATATGGTGTTTTGCTTCTATAAACATCATACAAGTGAATATGAAAAATAATTTAGATAATATGGGATATAATCATTATTTATGGCTCATGTTAGGAGGAGCTTTTATAGGTGCAATATCTTACCTATTGATTTACGGAATTACAATTTTGAATGTAACTAATGATAATTGGTTGTTTTCAGGAGAAGATATTTCACAACATTATTTTGGATGGTTATATTATAGAAAGTCTGATTGGAAATTTCCAATTGGAATGATGGACGGCTTGGTTGATTTGGATATCAGTGTGATTTTTATGGATTCCATTCCGTTACTGGCCCTTTTATTTAAAATTTTTAGAAATTTATTACCCAATAATTTTCAGTATTTTGGGATTTGGGGTATTTTTTCTTTCACAATGATGGGGGGACTGGCTTCAGTTTTACTATATAAATTTACTAAGAATAAATTATATTGTTGGATTGGTAGTATTTTTTTTGTACTATCTCCTTATGTGGTTCAAAGAATGTATATTCATACATCACTGGGGGGGCAATGGATTATTATTTTGGCAATGCTTATATGGGTCTATAATTTTGGAGACAATATATTGAATGTAAAGATATTGGCTTGGACGGGTACACTTTGTGTAGCAGCGCTAACGCATTTATATTTTGTGCCGATGACCTGTGTGTTCTGCTTTATCGATGCTGTTCGATATGTTGTAAATAAAAAAAATATATTCAATGGCTGTCTGATTGTAGGCGTTCCAATTTGTTTTGCTCTAATTGAGTTGTATGTTATGGGAGGGTTTAGCGGAACAGGGGATTATCATGTATGGGGATTAGGGTACTACAGTGCCAATATAAACTCCTTGTTTAACCCAATGAATATATCGCTTCTTTTCCCAACACTTCCCGCGGGAGAAGGTCAAGGTGAGGGACTTGGATATCTGGGAACAGGTATGATATTATTGGTGGTAATTAATATACTGCTGGCATTAAAAAATAGAGAACGTGTATTCCTCTTTTCCAAGCATCACAAGATATTTATTGTATGTTCAGGTGTGATATGCTTTGTGTTTTGTGTACTGGCATTTAGTCCAACTATTACATTTGGTGATCACATTTTATTTGTCATTAAATGGCCTCAGCTTATAATGAAAGTTTTAGGGATTTTCAGAGCCTCAGGTCGATTTATCTGGGTAGTTTCTTATATGATTTTTTTACTTCTGATCTTTGGTCTCGTTAGAATGAGTAAAAGCAGAGTGGCGGTTGTAATTCTTACAATTATATGTTGCGTACAGATAATAGATATGAGCCCATTGATACAAGAACGGCATGCTATGTTTTCTGGAATGGAAAAGAACCAGGAAACATTAGATACTGATTCATGGAATTTGATTTTTGAGGGTAAGAAAAAGCTGGTATTTGTTCCTTGGGATACAGTATATTCTAATTCGAAGATGACATATGCCTTGGGTCGATATGCCTACATAAACAATATTCAGTTTAATTCCTTTTATGTGTCTAGGCCAGATTCCGATAGAATGACATCATTAACTAATAGTTATATTGAAGCAATAAATCAGGGAAATGCAAATCATTATGTATTTGTTTTTTATGATAAGAATACATTGCTGGATGATACTTACAAACTATTTTATTACAACATTGATGGTATAATTGTTGGAGTAACAGAAAGAGTCGATAAACTGAATAAACTAAAAATGTAACTTTAGATAAGAGCCCTTTTTAGAGATAAAAAGTAGAAAAATTAAAGAGGAGTATAGAAGGGGTGTAATTAATAATGGTAAATAAAAAGACAACAAAGGAATGGGTATTTAGTGCAATAATAATGTTTATTATATTTGAATTAAAGATTTTTATTAGCTTTCATATATTCAACAAAGGCTTTGATTATAATAAAATCAACGGTTCCTGTAGGCTATATCAAGGAACTTAGGAAACGTTATTTTAGTGATCATATAATTTTTTCTCCGGAATTTTTACGAGAAGGAAAAGCTCTTTATGACAATCTCTATCCATCCAGAATTGCAATCGGAGATAACTCAAAGAGTGCCCGAGAATTTGCAGCTTTGCTAAAGCAGGGAGCGAAGAAGAAGGATATTCCTACATTATTTACAAGTTCAACAGAGGCAGAAGCTATAAGGCTTTTTGCAAATACATATTTAGTGATGCGAGTAGAATTTTTTAATGAGTTGGATACTTATGCAGAAGTTAGGCGGCTGGATACAAGGCGTATTATAAAAGGAATATCCTTAGATCCCAGAATTGGGAATTTTTATAATAATCCGTCTTTTGGGTATGGTGGTTATTGTTTGCCAAAAGATACAAAACAGCTTCTGGCTAATTATTTAGAAGTACCTAATAATATTATAGGAGCAATTGTTGATGCAAACCGTACAAGAAAGGATTTTATTGCGGAGCAGGTGTTAGCTCAAAACCCGGAGGTGGTAGGAGTTTTTCGTCTGACACTGAAATATGAGTCTGATAATTTCAGGCAATCTTCCATACAGGGGTAATGAAGCGAATTAAGGCGAAAGGAATCAAAATGGTGATTTTTGAGCCGGCTATGAAAGAAGCTGATTTTTTCAAATCTGAAGTGATAAGTGATTTGGCCGAGTTTAAAAAAATTTCGGATATTATTATAGCAAATCGTTGGAATGAAGAATTATATGATGTTAAAGAAAAGGTGTATACCAGGGATATGTATGGAAGAGACTAAGCCGAAAAGAAGTGTATCAATTTTATCTGTTCTTTAAGAAAATTATAATTTGCTTTTGGTATAAGCATATAGTACTATATTTTTATAGATTATTCATAGAAGGAGAAATCTTACATGAACACAACAGCACTTATAATGGCTGGCGGTCGAGGAGAACGTTTTTGGCCTAAAAGTCGTAAAAATATGCCAAAACAGTTTTTATCTCTGACAGATGACGGAAAAACAATGATCCAGTTAACTGTCGAAAGGATATCCTCATTGGTAAACCTGGAAGATGTATACGTTTCTACTAACAAAGATTATAAAGATTTGGTTTTAAAACAACTTCCTGGACTCCCGGCACAAAACGTCCTTTGTGAACCAGTGGGACGAAACACGGCTCCATGCATCGGGCTTGGGGCCATGCATATAGCACAAAAGTATAACGATGCTATGATGTTTGTATTTCCGTCAGATCATTTAATTAAATTCAATAAAATGTTTATCCGGACATTGCAAGATGCCAGTAATGTAGCTGAAAAGGATGATAATTTGGTTACAATTGGTATTGCTCCAGACTACCCAGAGACAGGATATGGATATATTAAATTTGATCCGCAGGTCACTGAGGGACGATCATATAAAGTGGATCGGTTTGTAGAAAAACCGAGTTTGGAAGTGGCAAAAGAGTATTTGTCTTCAGAAGAATATCTGTGGAACAGTGGTATGTTTATATGGAAAGTATCCTCTATATTAAAAAATATGGAAAAGTACATGCCAGATACCTACAGTGCTCTGAAAAGAATTCAGGCAGTTATAGGAACAGAGACGGAAGAGACCGTTTTGGAAAAAGAATTTCATGCAATTCAATCCCAATCCATTGATTATGGTATTATGGAAAAAGCAGAGAATATCTATATTCTTCCAGGAACATTTGGCTGGGATGATGTGGGATCATGGCTTGCGGTGGAGCGAATAAAAAAGACCAATGAGTTTGGTAATGTGGTAAATGGAAATATTATTACAGTAAATACTCACAACTGTATTATTCAGGGTGAAAATAAGCTGATAGCGACTGTGGGTTTGGAGGACATGATTGTAGTAGATACGGAAGATGCTACATTAATTTGTGCCAAAGATCATGCAAGTGATATAAAAAAGATTCTTGAGAATCTGAAAATCTGTAACAGGGAAGAATATGTATAAACACTAAGGAGATAAAGCTATGAAAAAAGCATTAATTACAGGTGTAACAGGACAGGACGGTTCTTATTTATCAGAATTGTTATTAGAAAAAGGCTATGAAGTTTTCGGTCTTATGAGAAGAAAAAGTGTTGTTGATTATGGAAATGTAGAACATATTAAAGACAAGATTCATTTCATTTATGCAGATATGACAGATATTGCTTCTTTGATTAATGCCATGAAAATTTCACAGGCAGATGAGGTTTATAATCTGGCTGCTCAATCTTTTGTAGGAACCAGTTGGGAACAGCCTCTAGCAACGGCAGATATTGATGCTCTTGGTGTGACAAACATGCTGGAGGCGATTCGGACCATAAAACCGGAAGCACGTTTTTATCAGGCATCTACTAGTGAGATGTTTGGTAAGGTCCAGGAGATGCCTCAGACAGAGAAAACTCCTTTTTATCCTAGAAGCCCATATGGTGTTGCAAAAGTATATGGTCATTGGATTACTAAAAATTATCGTGAAAGTTATGATATGTATGCATGCAGCGGTATTTTATTTAATCACGAGAGTGAACGTCGTGGTCTTGAATTTGTTACCAGAAAAATAACCGATGCGGTTGCAAGAATTAAATTGGGAGTACAAGATTGTCTGGAACTTGGAAGCATGGATGCAAAACGTGACTGGGGACATTCTAAAGATTATGTAAAAGCAATGTGGCTTATGTTACAGCAGAATCAGGCAGATGATTATGTGATTGCAACCAATGAGACCAGAACGGTACGTGAATTTGTTGAAACAGCTTTTTCCCATGTTGATATTGAGATAGAATGGCAGGGAACCGGTGTTGACGAGATTGGTATTAATAAGGAATCTGGAAAGACTGTCGTGAAAGTGAATCCTAGATTTTTCCGTCCGGCCGAAGTTGAGGTCCTGTTAGGAAATCCGGAGAAAGCGGAAAAAGAGTTAGGTTGGAAAAGAGAGGTATCTTTCTCTGAATTAGTCAAGAGGATGATAAATAATGATATGAAATTGGTTGAAAAAGAAATTAAGATTGCAAATATAAAGTAAATACAGAGGAGAGTACTATGAAGAAGGCATTAATTATAGGTGCGGCAGGCTTCGTAGGAAACTATTTAATAGACCATATACAGAAAAACTGCATATGGTCTATTACAGTTACGAAGATGAAGCATGAGGAAATTGATAACAGTGAGATAGAGATTCGGGATCTGAATATTTTGAATTACGAAGAGGTGGAAGCTTTAATTACAGAAGTTAGACCAGATTATATTTTTCATCTGGCGGCACAAAGCTCTGTTGCGTTATCCTGGGAAAAACCAGGGCTGACAGTGGATGTAAATATTAAAGGAGTTCTGAATGTCCTCGATTGTATAAGAAAACTGGACTATAAACCATCAATCCTTCTTATTGGATCGGGAGAGGAATATGGACATGTGAAAAATGGTGAAATCCCAATTGGTGAGGATAATACATTAAGACCAGGAAATATTTATGCAGTAACAAAGGCTTGCCAGAATATGATAGGCAGTATTTATGCAAAGGCATATGCAATGAATGTTATGATGGTTAGGGCGTTTAATCATATTGGTCCGAATCAAATTCCGGTATTTGTAGTACCAGATTTCTGCAAACAAATAGTGGAAATTGAGAAAGGAATTCGTGATCCGATTCTTAGGGTTGGAAATTTGGAGGCCCAAAGGGATTTTACTGATGTTAGAGATGTCGTCAGAGCATATGTATTGCTTATTGAAAAAGGAACACCAGGAGAAGTCTATAACATTGGATCTGGACAGTCTGTATCCATTAGAGACATTCTAAATAAAATAATCTCTCTTTCTAAGGTTTCTGTCTCTGTAGAGATAGATCCTGATAAGCTCCGCCCGATTGATGTCCCAATAATAGAAGCTGACATAACAAAGCTTGAAGATTGCACTGGCTGGTCTCCCAATATTGCGTTAGATACAACATTAATAGAAACGTTACAATATTGGAGGAAAAATTTGAATTAGTAAATATGAATTTTTTAAATATGTAAGTATTAATCTATTGGTTTACAAGACTGGTTTTGTTACATTACGGAAAAGGAGAATTTACAAAATAACATGGAAGAAAAGATAAATAGAAAATGGAATCAATGGAGAAATCATAAATTAGCGGATGTTGATTTGATGAAAGAGCTGGATAGTATCGAACAGAATGAAAGCGAAATCTTTGATTGTTTTTACAGAGAACTTGAATTTGGCACCGGAGGTTTAAGAGGAATTATTGGTGTGGGTACGAATCGCATGAATATTTATACTGTAGCAAAAGCCACCCAGGGGTATAGCAATTATTTAAAAAAGCAGATGGATTCTCCTTCTGTAGCGATTGCTTATGATAGTCGGATAAAGTCTGATGTATTTGCGAAAAAGGCAGCAGAAGTATTTGCAGCAAATGGAATACATGTATATATATATCAGGAGCTTATGCCAACACCTTCTTTATCGTTTGCTGTTAGATATTTAAAATGTGCGGGAGGAATTGTAATTACTGCCAGTCATAATCCATCAAAATATAACGGTTATAAAGTATACGGGAGTGATGGGTGTCAGATTACTACGGAAGCAGCTTCCTCTATTTTGAGTGAAATAGAAAAGTTGGATATCTTTAATGATGTTAACAGTATTACTTTCGAGGAGGCTCTGTTAAATGGAATGATATCTTATATTGAAGAAGAAGTAGTAGTAGCATTTTTAGATGCAGTTTCCGGACAAGCATTGTGTGGGGAAGAAATAAACAAGGGTGTATCCATTGTCTACACACCGCTAAATGGTTCGGGATTAAAGTGCGTGACGAGAGTATTAAAAGAAAATGGTTTTACAAATATAGCGGTAGTTCCAGAACAGGAAAATCCAGATGGGAATTTTCCGACCTGTCCTTATCCCAATCCTGAAATGAAAGAAGCCTTGGAGCTGGGATTAAGGGAAGCAAAGAAATTGGGAAGTGATTTATTACTTGCTACAGACCCTGATTGTGATCGGGTGGGTATAGCCGTACTTAATAAGGGAGAGTATGTACTTTTAAGTGGTAACGAGGTAGGCATGCTTCTTTTGGATTATATCTGCAAGCGCAGGATTGCAACTGGAAAAATGCCCGAAGATCCTGTACTGGTGAAAACCATTGTTACTATTGATATGGCAGGTAAAATTGCCCAGGATTATGGAGTGAGGGTAATTGATGTACTGACAGGCTTTAAGTTTATTGGAGAGCAGATAGGTCGTTTGGAAGCAAATGGCCAAGAAGAAAGTTTTATCTTGGGGTTTGAGGAAAGCTATGGTTATTTAACTGGCGGATATGTACGTGATAAAGATGCAGTAGTTGGCTCTTTAATGATATGCGAAATGTTTGCTTATTATAAAACTCAAGGGCTTAGTCTGATAGATGTGTTAACTGGTTTATATAAAAAGTACGGTTATTGTTTAAATACGTTACACAGTTATACTTTTGAAGGTGCAGAAGGGTTTCAGAAAATGCAGGCAATTATGCATAAATTAAGACAATCTCCATTGGAGAAAATAGGAACAAGAACTGTTATTGAAGTAAAAGATTATCAGTGTGGTATTAATAATCTTCCTAAATCTGATGTGTTAAAGTATTTGTTAGAGGGAGATGCTTCTGTTGTTATAAGACCGTCTGGAACAGAACCCAAAATGAAATTATATCTTTCCGTTAGTGCAGAGAATCGGGAGGATGCTGAGAGATTAGAGAATATTATGGAGCAAGATTTCAAACAGATATTTGATTAGAGGGTTAAAAAATTATTAATAATCACAATATATATAGTCAGTTAGGGGACAGCAGTTATTGCTGATTTTGCACAATGTCATTCATCTGTTCTGGCACAGTGTCACCGAACAGGCTATTTGCCTGACATTGAAATTGTTCAGATGGAAACCAGCTCTCAGCCAGAAGTGCACTGTTTTTTTGAAACGGTTGCACTTTTACACCGTAATACTCATAGAAATCAAACTAATTTATGTGGTCAACAAGAACTGTTAATTTAATATTGAAATTTCATAAATACTCCATTATAATCATATTATAAAAGTCCGGTAAGGAGTATTATAATGCAATTAACAGATAAATTACTTAAGCCAATCAAAGAAACTTCATATCTAACAGCGGAGAATGCCAGACGGTATCGTGTCATTCTTCGCTTTTTTTATATGCAATATGAAAAAATTAAATACTGGATGGAACAGGATGAGGTCCATCGGGAATTATGTACTCATGATGAATTTGCAGACTACACCATGGAGCAGTGCCGACAGGATATGGATGCTTTGGTGAACTGGGGAAATCTGCTGACCATGCAGGATACAAAAAGAGTAACTTCCATTGAGGCATTTAAGAGCCGCCAGTACAGATATCAGCTTTCAGAATATACCGTTGAGATCGAGCGTATGACAATTCGGCTGGAAAAGCTGTTTGTAGAAGGAGCTTCATTGGAACCTACCCTTCTTGAGAAGATCAGACGGGAGTTGGAAAAATTAAACGGAATAGCAGATAAACCGGCGCTGACGGTATATAGCTGGTGGAATGATCTGAATAATGATTTCATCAGGCTAAATCAAAATTACCAGGATTATATGAGAGATTTAAACAGTGCCAAAGCGGAAGAACTGATGAAGACTGCTGAGTTTATTCTGTATAAAGACAAGCTGATTGATTACCTGCGGTCCTTTGTTAAGGGGCTGCAGCTCAATGTTGGAATTATAGAAGGCATAATAAGACGGGTTACAGAGGAGGAGTTGGAGCAGATTATTTTAAAAGTGGTGGAATATGAGATGTCGATACCAAGGCTTGATCTGGAATTAAACTTTGAGGAGCTTTATGAAAAGGGGAGAGGGCGCTTTCAGAGCATGAAAGAGTGGTTTGCAGAAAGTGCAGGGGTACCAAGTGAAGCTTCCAGGCTCTTTGATATGACAAATGAAAGCATCCGAAAGATTACCAGGTATGCCACTCAGATCAGCGAACAATTTACCAGCGGTGCCAATCGAAAAGAAGAATACCGTAAGCTGTGTGAGACATTTCTTGCCTGCTCAGATTTGAGACAGGCCCATTGCCTGTCTGCAGTGGTATTTGGTGTGGAAAGACCTATGCACTTAAAAGGAGAGCTGGCGCGCACAACAGACAGTATTAATGCAGGCGTCTATGAGGAACCTCCCTGTGTAATAGAAGTTACTCCAAGAATAAGAGCTTACAGAGAGAAAACGGAACGCAGTATAATAAGGGAATTTGGGGAAGAAAAGGAGAAAGCCAGGAGAGAAGCCATTGCACTGCAGAAACAGGAGCAGCTGATGATGGAGGGATTCCTAGATCATGGTGCTATTGACTTTGCTAAATTACCAGTCCTTAAAAAAAGTGCAAGGAGTACTCTTCTTAGATGGCTTGCCAGAGCATTAGAGGGAAATGGGGCAGGCAAGACGGAAGATGGAAGAGTTTACAGGGTGGTAAACCCTGATACAAAAGAGAGATGCTTTGTGGAATGTGAGGATGGGATCTTTGAAATGCCGTCCTTTGTGCTTCAGTTTGAGGAGGCTGACACATGAATATATTGGAAGAGTTGATGAATGAACGCTGGATATCAAAATTTAGGGACAGAGATCTTTATTATAGAGCGAAGGATCAGATTGGAACCATCAAAACGTTTCTGGTGGAAAAGCTGGGATACCGTATTATCAGCAACAGCAGTCTTGTAAAGCTTGAGAAAGTTCCGGGAGAAGCGCTTCCCTGGATGGGGATACAGGAATTTAAGGATCCGTCGGATTATGCTCTATTTTGTGTAATACTTATGTTCCTGGAAGATAAAGAGGCGGAGGAGCAGTTTGTATTGTCACAGCTGACGGAGTATATTGCTGCAAGCTATCCGCAGGGACAGATGGCATGGACGGTCTATGCAAATCGTCAGAAACTTGTCAGAGTGATGAAGTACTGTATAAAAAATGATTTGTTTCTGGTTAATGACGGTAGCGGGGAAAGCTTTATCACAAGCATTGATGCCGAGGCTCTATATGAGAATACCGGGTTATCAAAATATTTTGCTAGAACCTTTACAAAGGATATTGGCAGCTATCATACCGTAGCAGATTTTTTCCAGAGTGAATGGCTTGATATGAATGAAGAACGAGGTGTGATACGCAGGCAGAGAGTCTATAGAAAGCTTTTGCTTTCCATTGGCATGTATCGGGAAAAGGAGCAGGACGAGGATTTTAATTATGTGAAGAATTACAGAAGCGTAATTGAAAATGATATGGAGGAGCTTCTTGATGCCTCGCTTCAGGTTTATAAATCAAGTGCGTATCTGGTTCTTGGTGAGAACGGAGACCTTGGGAAGGTTTTTCCAGCAAGGAACAGCTTGTCAGATGCAGTTTTACTGTTTCATGGAGAAATAAAAAGGCGCGAAGAGGTAGGAGAGCTACAGCTTGAATTAAACGAACGAATTATTGTTCCTGTAATAAAATTAAGAGAAATCATTCTGGAAACAAAGCGGAAATATGGAGAAGGATTTTCAAAGATTCTAAGAGAAATGCCGGATATGGAATTTGTACAGCAGCTGACTGATGAGTTGGAATCTCTGGACTTTTTAAGGATTGATGATGTAACAGAGGAAGCTGAAGTCATGCCCGTTGCAGGAAAAATAATGGGGCGATATCCAAAACGTTATCTGGAGCAAAAAAAAGAAGCGGAGGGTGAATATGCAGACCAGTAAATGGGTGATTAACCGAATTGGACTAATAGATTTCTGGTATTATGACGATGAAGAGTTTCACTTTAGGGATGGAAGACTGCTTCTTAGAGGAGCAAACGGATCGGGAAAGTCTGTTACCATGCAGAGCTTTATCCCCCTGCTTTTGGATGGCAATAAAGCGGCAGAACGTCTGGACCCATTTGGGACAAGAGCGAGAAAGCTTGAGAATTACCTTCTTGAGGAGAATGACGGAAGAGAGGAACGTACCGGTTATCTTTATATGGAATTTAAGCGAAAGGATAGTGATGCTTATATCACGATTGGAATTGGCCTTTGCGCAAAGAAAAATAAGAAGCTGGATTCCTGGCATTTTGTTATACGGGATGGACGACGGGTTGGACGTGATTTTTTTCTATACAGAGAATTAAAAAATAAAATCACACTCAGTAAAATTGAATTGATAAACCGGTTGGGAGAAGGCGGACAGGTAGTAGAAGGACAGAATGATTATATGAAACTGGTCAATGACACTCTGTTCGGCTATGAAAACGTGGAGGAATATAAGGAACTGGTTGATTTACTCATACAGCTCCGTACGCCCAAGTTGTCCAAGGACTTTAAACCCACTGTATTAAATGAGATTTTAAGCAGTGCCCTTCCCCCTCTTTCTGATGAAGACCTCCGCCCCATGTCGGAAGCAATAGAAAATATGGACAATTTAAAGACCAGGCTAGGAGAACTTGAAAACAGTAAAAAAGCGGCGGACAGAATCAACGAGGTCTATCAGCAGTATAATAATGCCTTGCTGTATGAGAAAGCGGACCGTTACAAAAAAGCACATCGCCAGTATAAAGAAAACGGGAATGAATATGTTCGTACCCAAAAGGAACTGGAGGAGTGTGACAACCTTCACAAGGAAGAAATTGACAAAGAAGAAAAACTGAAGATTGAAGAGAAGATCTTGCAGCAGAAAAAGGAGACGCTCGATAAAAGCGATATTTCCCGGCTTATGGAGCAGAAGCTGGAGGCAGAGCAGAGGCTTGCGGTGGCGAGCAAGGATTATGAAGAAAAAGAAAAGAGCCTGTCTGAGAAAAAGGAGAAAGAAACAGAGCTTTATCACGCCTTGAAAGAGCAGACTGGAAGTCTGGATACGCACAAAGCAGATATTTCACAAAAGCTCGAAGAGATGGAACAGGGACTGGAGGTATTATCCTTTGATGAGCATGGATTTATGGCAGATGAACTTGAAAAAGGTCTGGGAGAACCTTATTCCTTTCGTACTCTTAGGGAGCAGATGGGAAAGATTCGATGTGACATAGATCTTGGAATAGATATATTGGAAAAGAGGCAAAAGGTTGAGGACAAGCAGGAGGAACTTTTGGTCCAGCTCGAAAAATGCCATCAGGAAAAGGATAAATATGAGCTTATAAAAAAGAATCAGGAGGAGCAATGCCGTCAAGCCAAAAGTGAGTGGGAAGAGGCATTTTACCGGTGGAGCAGGAACAATACCGTATTGTGCTGTTCAGAAGAGGAGGAGCAGTATTATACCAGCTGTGTCCGGTCATATGATAAGAATACTGATCCCTTAGAGACCAGAGAAATGCTTCGCAAACAGAAGGATATGGTTCTTGCCATATTGCAGAGAAAAGGTATTGAACTGGATCATCGATGCAGGCTGCAGGAAGAAGAGTATAAGAAAAAAGAGCGTGAGCTGGAGGAGTGGAAAACCAGAAAAGATCCGGAACCGGAAAAAGAAGAAGGTGTTATTGCCAACCGTATGTGGCTTGAGAAAAATCACATTCCTTATTATCCGTTTTATAAAATGGTGGAATTTGCACAGGATCTTGAGCCGGATAAAAGAAACCGTCTGGAAGAGGCCTTATACTGTATGGGTCTCCTTGATGCAGTGATTGTTCCGACGAATTATGAGGAGAAGGTTCTTTCGCCCCGAAATGGGATGAAGGACACTTATATATTTGGAGATGCAGCTAAAGTAGAAAAAAGTATATCAAAGCTTTTAGAAGTTTCTGATGAGATTGATGACATTATATTTCATCAGGAGCTGGCATCTGTGCTGGAAGCTGTAACATCAGGTGAAGAGGGACAGACCTGGATTGATGGAGAAGGGCGGTTCGGTCTTGGACTTTTAACGGGAACCATTTCTTATGATTATAAGGCCAGATATATTGGTGCAGGAACCAGAGAACATTATCGTCTGGACAAGGTTGCCCAGCTGGAGGCGGAAGTGAACCAGTATGCTTCCATACTGGCTGAGACAAAGAAAATGCTGGAAGAGAATAATAAAGCTATCCAAAAGCTCAATGAAGAATATAGTAATTATCCCAGAGAAGGGGAGGTTATGGAATGGGTAAAAGTTCTTTCTGAGACGGAAGAAAGAATAGAAAAACTTCAAAAAGAGAGTGAGGAGAAAAAAGCACTCGTTTCTAAACTTCAAAAAGAATTGCAGGAGATAGGAATTGCTGTTGTTGAAAATAGCAAAAAACTGTATCTCAAAGGTGATATTTCCATTTATAAGAATGCCAAATCTGAGGCTTCCTCTTATTATGATGAAATAGGAAGTTTGGAACTTCTCCATCAGTCTTATCTCCATGCACTGGAAAATGTCTGTGTTCTGGAGGAGCGTCTGGAGGAACTGACAGCTCTCCTTGATGAAATCCGTTATGATATGAATCGGCAGAAGCGTCTGACGGAAGAATTAAAAGGTGCGGTTTCTGCTTATGAAGAGCAGTTGAAAGCAAAAGATTATGAGGCTGTCAGGGAACAGCTGGAGTCCTGTATTCAGAGACTGAGTGAGATTCCAGAAGAGTTAAAGAACTGCTATCTCCAGCAAAGCGGCTATGAAAAGGACTACAAATATATGGAAGAGAAGCTGATTGCCATACAGGTGCAAAAAGAAAACAGTCAGAGGGATCTGCTTCTTTTGGAAAAAGGTCTTTTGGATGAAAGAGATTTTGGAGTACCTGCATGTGTTAAGGAAGTATCCTGGGAGAGCGTAGCAGACGCAGCTTCTAAGATCTGTCAGCTTCTTTCTGCAAATGCAAGAGGAAGCAATGAGTTAAGCAGCCTCCTTCAGCAGAAGTTTTATGAAAATTTAAGCGAACTTGTGGATTTTAATCTTACAGTCAGACAGGTATTTGGAAATGAAGAATACAGCAGCTTTGAAAAAGGTACTGTGGAGCCTGATTTCAAGAGGCTTGCTATTTACGCAAAATATAAGGGAAAAGAAGTGTCCTATGATGTTTTGCTGAAGGGGATTACTGGTGATGTTGAAATTCAGAAAAATCTCGTAAAAGAGAGTGACCGTGCATTATTTGAGGATGTCCTTGCCAATACCGTCAGCAAGAAGATTCGGCATAAAATTTATAAAAGTGAAGGCTGGGTAGAAAAAATGAACGGGCTAATGGGTAGCATGAACACCTCCAGCGGACTTAAATTAAATCTGGTATGGAAAAAGAAAAGGGCTGAGGAGGAAGGGCAGCTTGACACAAAGGAGCTGGTTGAACTTCTGAAAAGAGATGCAGGTCTCATGCGGGAGGAAGAGTTAGAGCAGTTGTCCCTTCATTTTCAGACAAAGGTGCAAGAGGCCAGGCGCATGATGGAAGATACCGGAAGTTTAAGAAGCTTTCATGGAGTTATGAAAGAGGTTCTTGATTATCGGAAGTGGTTTGAATTCCAGCTTTTTTATCAAAAAACAGGAGAAAATCGCAGGGAGCTGACCAATAATGCATTTTTCACCTTCAGCGGCGGAGAGAAGGCAATGTCCATGTATGTACCTCTGTTTTCCGCAGTGGTTGCAAAATATGACGGAGCCCGTCCGGATGCTCCAAGACTGGTTTCCCTTGATGAAGCTTTTGCAGGAGTGGATGAACAAAATATCAGCGACATGTTCCGTTTGATGGTAGATATGGAGTTTGAGTTTATTATCAATTCCCAGATTTTATGGGGAGACTGTGAAACTGTGCCGGAACTGGCTGTTTATCAACTTCTGAGAAAGGAAAATGCAAAGTTTGTGACGGTATTGCCATACATTTGGAATGGAAAGGTAAAAAGGCTTGTAGAAAATGGAGAAATGGAACGAGAATGAGACACTTTTGCAGGCAGCGGAGTATTTTAAAAAACCAGAATTTCAGCGTTTGTTTACCGGGCTGCAGGAGCGTTATGCAGTACTGTCCCGATTGGGAGGCAGTATTTCTCTCAATAATCTTACCAAAGAAGAGGCGGAAGCTTTGGAGGGTTTCCTTTCCGTGCAGGTTGCAGAAAAAGGGAAAATCACCATAACGGTACCAAAGCTGAGAAAGGCACTGAAAAACACTCGTTACGGTAAATGGGAGCTGGAGGAGATTCTGCCTTTGGTGGCGGAACGACCATTGGTATCTCATAAAGAACAGAGAGTAAAAAAAGAACAGGATCGGGAATGTTTTTTCAATGAAATATCCTGTGGCTTTGAAGGAACGCAGGCTGGTATCTGGTTTCAAAGCTCGTTGTCAGAAGACAGATACTTCTCCGCATGGTTAAGAAAGGATTATCATTCGGAAAAAGAATGGCTTGAAAAGAATCTGCCGCTGATTTTTGGTGCCTTAAATACGCTTCCGGTTTTTAAAGGAGAATACGTCCGTCTTCCGGTATTTGCTGCTTCTGCCACTGGAAATCCTCATTATTTTGATGAGGGAAGGAAAGCACTGAAATATCTCCTTCATGGAATCCGGTTTTTGTTTAAAACTGGAAAGTCAGAAGATCATACTGCGGAGTCAAAGGCAGTTCTTTTGTATCAGGCGGGTATTATGAAGGAAGATCTTTACAATTGGGTACTTTGCTATGGTATCAGAGGATATGTTTCTCTTGAGAAGCATCACGATGGTATGGAGGAATACTTAAGGAGGGGGGAGGCGCAGGTTCTTACGCTGCAGAACTTAAGCATTCTGCATTCTGCTGATACGGCGGAAAAGAAGGTCTATGTGGTGGAAAATCCTTCTGTATTTGCGTGGATTACGGAAAAGAAGGGAAAGGAATGTGCATGTATCTGCTCTGGAGGTCAGCTTCGTCTTTCTGTACTCGTTCTTTTGGATTTACTTGTAAAAGGCGGTACAGATATTTATTATTCCGGGGATTTTGATCCGGAAGGCCTGCTGATTGCACAGAGGCTGGTTTACCGATATAAAAGCAGACTTAAATTATGGTGCTTTCAGCCGGACATATATCACAGAGCCATGTCTTCCGAAGTGATCAGCGCCAAACGGCTAAGGCAGCTTGAAAAGCTTACGGATGAAAGACTGGTCTTACTTGCAGGTCTGCTCTTGGAATTCAAGCACCCTGGATATCAGGAAAATGTAATGGATTGCTTTATAATATGAACGATCTTATTTCCAGAATGTTAAAAAAGTAGGCAATATGCCTTGACTTTTTTGATATTCTGGATTTTTGCTATCAAGATACAGAAAATATGAATGGAATCTGAGTTAAAAATGGTCAGAAAGTTGTACTTTTACAAGATATCTCAGAATAAACTAATGAAAGAATTAATTGGCAAAGAATTAAAAATTGTGGAGGCAAATGGGGGAAAAAGAAAGGCAGGAATGGTTGTTATAATTTGGGGGAGGGATAAAAATTGAAAACCAGGAAGTTAATTCAAAGGACGCTTTGTTTGGCGCTAAGTGTGGGGCTGGTTCTCACTGGTCTGCCTGGTGCAGGACCAGTGAATGGGCTGGCAGCTCAGTATGAGATTCAGGAAGGGGAGATTCCGGCTATGGCAGCAGCTCTGGATGAGTTGCCTTCTGTAGTAAACTGTGTTGAGGCTGGGGCCTCCATACAGACTCCAAAGGACATTAATTGGGAGATAGAAGGGAATGGATCTTTCTATAATGCAGGAAGCCAGGTAAGAGTAAGGGGGACCATAACAGAGAATGGACAGAAGGTTTCCGCCACAGTATTGGCGGTTCCGCAAGAGGTTATTTACCTGGTGGATTCCAATAGTTCAGATCCTCTGGAGTCTGCAGATTTTAAACGTTTTAAGGAAAGCGGGGATATTTCTTTCCTTAAAAACTCCATTCCGGACCAGGTTTATTCTCAGGGGACCTGGGGAATTGAGGGAGATGCAAAGAAAAAGGGAGAAGTGGCTCAATTAAAAGGCACCAAAGGCTATACCGGATACTATACCGATGGAGATGGGAAGATATCGTACAGACTTCCTCTGGAAGCAGGAACTTATGTTGTAGCTGCAGAATTTGCTGAGTGGTGGGGAAACTACAGCAGGGCAGTTGATATGAAGGTCACCTTTGCTGAAACCAGCGGAAGCACGGTTACAAAGGTCCTGGACACAGCTCTTTTGGGAGACAGGCTGAGTATGGATACAGCTCTCGGCAGTTTCACCATTGATGCAAAACAGGAGATTTTACTTGATTTCCAGAGGAAGGAGGGGAGCAGTGAAGCCGCAGTTCTTTCAGGATTTACCATTGTAAAGGTAAGAGAGGAACTTCCGGATATGGAAGTTATTCCTGTTACCGTTGATGGAAAGGTAATTGATGAATACAATACATTCGGTGGTTTTGGTTCTGTTACCTGTAATAATACATCCAGACTTCTTATGGATTATAAGGCTCTTCATGAGGAACAATACTGGACAATGATGAGATTGCTGTTTGACAGGGAGAATGGGGCAGGGTTAAATCATGTAAAGATTGAGATGGGGGCTGATGTCAACTCTTCTTCTGGAACAGAACCGGCAACCATGCGATCACCGGATGAAGAGCCGAATGTACGAAGAGGTGCGGGATTTCTGTTTGCAGCAGATGCCAGGTCCATTAATCCTGATATTACGGTGGAGATTCTCCGTTGGGGAGAACCCAGATGGACTCAGGAGGGAAAGGGGTATGAAGCGTATGATAATCCCAGATTTGAGGCGAGATATCAATGGTATCGGAAGACCATTGATGCGGTTTACGAGACTTATAACTATAAGATTACAGAGGTGAGTCCCGGACAGAATGAGCGGAGAAAAGATTATCCCGATAATTTTGCATGGATCAAATACTGTGCAAAAAGGTTTAAAGAAGATGCACACAATGGGATTGGTGCATTTGATTACGGAGAGATTAAGATTGTTGCTGCAGATCTATACCGTGGTATGGGAACTACAGTGGATTATCTGATGAAAGATCAGGAGTTTCTGGACCTGGTGGATATTATTTCAGATCATTATCAGATATGGATGGGGAGCAGGGAGCTGGACCGCTTAAACCAGGAATATGGAAAAGAAATCTGGTATGGAGAATCCACTTCACCTATGATCAATGCCAATTACCGGGCGAATGTGGATCCGCTTCGGGGTGGAATTGGAGGTTCGGGAGGAATTGCAGCCATGGCGGAACGGCTGATTTCTGCCTATGCCTATAAGAATGCCCAGGGGTATACCAGTCATATGACAGAATTATTGTTTCAGCCGGCAATTGGGGCTTTCTATGAAGGCAGTGCTTACAGTCCCAAACAGTTGATTGGGGCATTTGATCCATGGTCGGGTTATTATGAAGCTGACGGGGGAATTCAGATGGCAGAACATTTTATGAAGTTTGCTGATGGTGATTGGAGATATCTTCCGGAAGCCTGTTTCTCTGACGGAAAGACCGGAGATGGTGATATTGTAGCAGACACATCGACGGATACCCGACTTGCTCTTAAGGATCCGGATACCGATGATTATTCAGTCATATTCGCCAATAATACCTCAAAGAAGAGAACGTATAGGTTAACACTCAAGAATCTAAAGACTGCAGAGGCTTCCTATAATATTTGGGAAACAAGAGGTCCAGGTGATGGACAGGAATATGATGCGAACTGGTTTCAGAATATTGTAAAGGAGGGCAAACCCAGCCGCAATGACGATGGAACCACTGCAATTGAATTGACAGTAAAACCTTATTCAATCATAACGCTTACCAGTTTAACTGATCGGGGAACCAGTTACATACCTGGGCAAAATGATTCGGGCAAAGACAGAGAGGTGCTTTCTCTCCCCTACCGGGATAATTTTGATTACAAGGATTCTTTTGTAGAGGAAAGGGGTGGAACACCGTTCTTTACCACGGATTTGGAAGGAGCCTTTGAGGTCTGCAAATCAGAGGATACCGGATATGTCCTGACCCAGATGATTCATGGAGAGAACAGACCTTATAACTGGAATCCATGGGGCGGAGGAAGCGATGAGAGCAGCCAGACTACCAATGCTCCATGGACGGTCCTTGGGGACCACCGCTGGGCGAATTATAGGGCTGGAATTGATATAAAACTGGATACCAGAGGCACAGGCTATGGAGAAAACTTTGCTGTTTTGGGAGCAAGAGAAGTGGTCCATTCCTCAGGTGCTGCATACAGAGCCAAAATCTATGACAATGGAAGGTGGGAACTTTTACGTTTTAATAAGATTAAAAAGTCTGGAAAGCTGGAAGGTTTTATTCCAGATTTATGGCACAGGCTTGAACTAAACGTTGATGAAAACGTTATTACAATGTATCTTGATGGAAAGGAGACAGGACAATTTATTGATGAATCAAGTCCCGTAATGACAGGGCGTGTGGTTCTGATGAGCGGTTTTTGGAACACAGCTTTTGATAATCTGTCAGTGACTCCAATAGAAGGAAAAACACCTTTCGCATCGGTAAAGCTGGATGATACTTCTCCTTTAATCTGGTGGAAAGGAGAGGTAACTCACAATATCGGACAGGGATTTGCTTTTTATAACCGTACTTATACCGCCATGCCTCAGAAAACTGCGATGGAGTTTACAATACCTGCAGGAACTGGCTTTAACATTTTTGGAAAGTCAGCCTCGGCGAAAGTCCGTCTCATCATAGATGGACAGGAGGAAGTGGTCACGACAGCATCAGCAGGAGACAGAGAAACAATTTTGCGGAAACAGAATCTGACAGAAGGCGATCATCTGGTAAAATTAGAAGTCTTACAGGGAACCTGTCAGGTGGATGGAATTGATTTACTGTCGGGCGCTTCTGTCGGGAATAAGAATGTTTATACAGGCGAATTGCTTTCTCTGATGGAGTTTGTAAAAGGGTACAGCTTTCATTCCGACTTATATCCTCAGAAGTTAATAGAACAGGTAGAACATGAGCTTGCAGCTGCAGAAGAGGTTCTTTTAAGTTCACCTGACCAGAAGATGGTGGATACAACAAGAAATTCTCTTAGAAATGCTTTCATAAGGGTGGTTCCATCAGATACCATTGTAAAGGTGAAAGACGAGTTCGGACCACAGACCGTAATTCAGAATGGGATTCCTGAATTGCCGGAGGCTGTAACTGTTGTAAATGCAGTAGGAGAAGAAAGCTTAAAAGATGTGACCTGGAATTTTAATGATCTGGATTTTAGTACTCTTTGGAATACGGTTGAAGTGACAGGTATGATAGAAGATACGCAAATGAAGCTTAGCGTCAGGGTAGTTGTGATTCCTTTTGGATTAACCTGGTTTATTGACAGTGGAACTGCAGATGTTACAGATGACAACGGGATGACAGGACATTCCGATCTCTATGATCTGATTGCAGATTCTGTTAATCTGGAGAATGAAAAAGCGGATCAAAGGTATACCGAAGGCTCCTGGGGATACGAGGAACATGAAGATGTTGCAGTAAAGGGGAGCGGAAGCATTTCCTATCATACGGGGATTTATGAATCAGGACTTTATGTGGATTACAGCAAAGATACAGACATCGTATATAAGCTTCCAATGAAGGCAGGGAAGCATAGATTTATGATTGGTGTCCAGGCATTTTGGAATGAGACTCATTCTGGAACGGTAGAACTGCGTTATAGAACCGCCGAAGGGGAAGAGGAAACCATAGAACTTGGAACTGTAACGGTAAGCGCCTCTGATCCGGATATCTGTTATTCCAAAACAGCGGAGATTCCAACGGATGGTGTGGTAGAAATCAGGATAAAAAAGGCTGGTACAAAGATTCATCTGATCAGTTGGCTTGCGGTAGCAGATCAGGCAGAAACGGACCTTCCCGCTGTTATAATTACCGAACAGGGAACACTTCCAGACCTGCCTGAGACTGTTATGGTATCTGGAAAGGAGATGGAGGTTACATGGAACACAGAAAGAGAAACCAGTTTTAAGAAGCCATGGTCTTCAATTCTTGTGAAAGGAAAAGTACCGGAACTGAATCTTCCCGTGAGTGTAACAGTAGAAACCATCCCTAAAAACCTGCGTTACTTCATTGATTCGGGAGTGGTGGACCAGATGGACTCCTCTTATTATAATGCGGTAGATAAGGCAGTGGGAGGTCTGTTGAATGAACTTCCGGATAAAGAGGCGGACAGCCAGACTTGGGGATATGCAGACCCGGCGAGTCTTGGAGGCTCTATGGGAAAGGAAAGTGACAATCATTATAAAACGGGCTGGTGGGCAAAGAAAGGGAAAGAAATCGTGTATAGGCTTCCTCTGAAGGCAGGAACTTATCAGTTCACCAGTGGTTTTTATGAATGGTGGTCTGTAACACGTCCGATGGAGGCTTATGTAGCCTATGAAGATAAGAGTGGAGAGCAGAGGACGGTTTCGCTTGGAACCATAACCATCTCAGCGCCGGAAGAATCCATTCTGAGATCCAAGACAGATGTGGTGATACCTTCGGATCAGATTGTTGAATTCCTGGTAAAAAAGACAGGGGAGAACGATCCGGTTATCAGTTGGCTTGCGGTCAATGAAAAAACAGAAGATGATCTGCCAAAGGAGAATATTTACCATACCACTGGAATCAAAGTTACACAGAAACCAGAAAAGAGCCAGTATGATATCGGGCAGGTACTGGATCAGACGGGAATGGAGGTAAGAAAGTATGAAAAAGCCAGTCCCAGTAATGCGGTAAGAGTCAGTGTATTGGAAGAAGAGGATTATGAGGTACTTTATGATTTTTCTGAACCTGGAAAAAGAAAAGTTACAGTGCTCTATAGCGAATGGGCTGAAGAAGGTGTTGAGCATAACTTTACAGATTCATTTATCGTAACAGTCTGTGAAGCACTGGAAGAAGAGTTTTACACCACAAAAATAAAAGTCACAAAGAAGCCAGATAAGACCAGATACAGACTTGGGGAAGAGTTAGAACTGTCAGGCATGGAGGTGACGGAATTTGTAAAAGCAAGCCCATCCAATGCAGCGAGAAAGAAGGTTCTGACACAAGATCAATATGAAACAGAATATGATTTTTCAATTCCAGGAACACGAAAAGTTAAAGTTATATATTATGGCCTTGATAAGTTGGGAGAGGAGCGGAAATTTATCGACTCATTTACAGTGAAAGTTATGAATGAGGAAAAGATACCGGATAACTATAACGATTCCAGTGATTCTGATGATAGAGATGTCTCTATTGCAAAACGCCAGTCAAAAAAAGATGCGTATTATTATGGAACATGGAAACAGGATGAGACTGGCTGGTGGCTGTCGGGAACAGACGGAACCTATCCACGAAGTTGTTGGGCGCTGGTTCGGGAGAAAGATGCAGAGGAATGGTATTATTTTAACGATAAAGGTTATATGATTACTGGCTGGTTGGAGTATAAGAATCAAACGTATTATTTAAATCCGGTTAGTGATGGAACCATGGGACGGATGTTGATGGGGTGGCAGCAGATTAATGGAATCTGGTATTACTTTAATAAGACAGCAGGGGAAAGCCTTGGAGCTGTGTATAGAGATACTGTCACACCTGATGGTTATAGGGTAGGACCTGATGGTGCCTGGATTCAGAAGGTATAATACATTAAGGCATAAGGACTGTCCATTGTGTTGTTCTTAACGATTTTAGGGGAAGCGGTTTTTGCTTCTCCTAAAAACCGTTATGATGATATCTTAGTGGAAATCAAAGAAGAGTGTGTTGCTGAATAATACCAGATATGAAAAAATTTAAAGCCGCTTGATAGCGGGGGAGAATGGATAAACATGTGAACATTTAAAAAGTTCTATGATATGGCGATACCAGCCCCAAAACACGTGACTGGTTTTTTCTGATGAAAGGAATACCCTGGGGTATCGTCTCTGGTTAAGAAAGAATGAGGCTGGTAAACAACACCTGTATCAGGAAAAACGTTTTAGAAGACTTATAGTCTGTTCACTCGCTTTTTGTTACAGGTGTTTCTTAACCAGTCTTACTTTTGCTTTTCTTCTCTCTCCATTCGGAGTGCCCGAAGTCCCAGCCGGATCAGTTCTACAGTTGCTTCTGATCTGGTCTGAAACCGGTTTTCAAAACGGAAATCTTCAATCTGCTTAAACAAATCATCATCAACAGAGACCGTATACCTTGGTTTGTTTGTAGCCATAAATATCACCTCATCTATAAATTAATTTAATTATACATCAGTGAACCAGAGAAGTAAAGATGAAATATAAAATATGGGTATTGACAGTACATCGGTGAACCAATATAATAAAACTACAGGGTTCAGTGAACCACCATGGGAAAGGAGAAGGAATCAATGGAAACAGGCTTGAAGCGGCTTACAATCTCTCTGACAACGGAAATGCAAGCTGAGTTAAAGGCAGTCAGAAAGGCGTACTTTGGTACGGTCACTCAGAATGAGATGATCAAGGAGTTAATCCGCCGGGGGTTGAAAGCTGTGGAAGCAGATGGGGGAGTGGACAGGTAACTGGTTCTGGATATGTTGGGAGGGAGAAAGAAAAAGACCATAAAACTTGTTCAACAGACGGTTTATATGTTGTTAAGTGTTAAAAAGCGATGCTGATTTCCGGAAAAATGCTGAAACAGACAGGCGGTCCTTGCGGGGCATGAATTCCATGGATGGAGTTCATGATTAATAGTAAAAAGTGTATCACACCACATTATTCCCAGTTGAATAATGAAGTGCGGTCCCCCTGGAGAGTAGGGAAAGCACAGGTAAAATTGAGAATAAAACAATACGAAAGACTGGAATTTACGGATGATTTTATGTTTTCTTATGTGATGCGTAGTAATGAAGCATTGTGCAAATGTTTATTGGAACATATTTTACAGATCCAGGTAGAAAGACTGGAGTTCCTATCCAGTCAGGAAACCCTTGATTCTTATCCGGAAGCAAAGGGAGTAAGACTTGATGTGTATATAAAAAGTTCAGGTAAGGTTTTTAATGTTGAAATGCAGACTGCAGTAAAGTCCGATTTACCCCAGAGAAGCAGATACTATCAGAGCCAGATTGATACATCAATGCTTCAGAAAGGACAGCAATACAAAGAATTGTCTGATAGCTATGTCATTTTCATTTGTATGTTTGATCCATTCGGTTATGGACATTACATATATCATTTCAGAAACAGTTGTGTAGAGGTACCGGGACTTCCCCTGGGCGATGGCTCTCATAAAGTTTTTGTGAATGTATGTGGAACAGAGGGGGATATAAGCAATGAATTAGTAGAGTTTTTTAATTATCTGAGAGCGCCGCAGGAATATGATTTATTTACAATGGATAACGCTCTGATAAATTATGCGTTAACAGAAGTCCGGAAAGGTCGTAGAAATAAAGAATGGAGGTTGATCTATATGACTCTCATGACAAGGTATAACGAATTTTTGGCAGAAGGACTGGAAGAAGGTCGTAAAGAAGGTTTAGAAAAAGGACGAAAAGAAGGGCTCGAGGAAGGACTCAAAGAAGGACTCAAAGAAGGACTCAAAGAAGGACATAAAGAGGGGCATAAAGAAGGACATGAAGAAGGTTATGCCCAGGGAGAAAAATTATTTGCAGATTTGGCGCAGATGCTGCTGCAGAAAGGTCAATTGAAAGAATTGAATCATGCAATTGTGGATAAATCCTATCGTGATATGCTTTACCGTCAATTTAAACTCATAGAATAGCACGATTATCCCATTTTTATTTTTTGTTCCTGCCCATAATCCAACATTCCGACAATAAGTCTGAGATAGAAAGCCGTATATGTTCGAATCATTGTTATGATAATGTATTTGTAATAATTGAAAGATTCTCTTATAAGGAACTGAAAAGTTGAATCCTCAGAGCCGGTTAAATCAGTTAAGAAAACCCGATGTCATGAAGCTTTTTTTGCGCTTTTCACGTTTTGAGTGATATGTCTCAATTAAGAAGAAAATGCACTTGATTTATAATAAAGGATAAATAGTTGAATATAGTTCGAAAAAACAGAATTTTAACACAAATTTTATCGACAATAATAGAATGAGGTAAATAGCATATCTTGTGCTGTGGAAAAATTTAGTTAATAGATATAGTATTTTTGATTCTTTTTTACGAAAAATATATAAAATTCCTTCAAATGACAAAAGAATATGTCGAATTTTGCGATAGGTTTTGCTTTTCAAACAGTTTAAAACAGCTTATAGTGGTTACTAGAAAAGCAGAAAAAAAGGAGGGTTTTCTATATGACAGATGCTGAGAAGCTGCGGATTATAGAGATGGAGAACGAAAGGTTAGTGGAAGAAAACAAGAAACTCCATAGGGTGATTGAGAGATTAAACCAGACGCTGAACAGATTGCTTGGTCGTTACATAAGCGTTGATAAGATTGCCTGACAGGGATAGTGGGGGAGTGCCCAGCACTCCCGGGGGTATCCCTGTCAGGGGTCCATCCCCTTTTTCAGATCTGTGTTGTCGTCAGGAACCATTCCCTTATTTTTGCGTACAAGTTCCCATATTGTCTGGTGCATCCATTCAATGGTTTGGTTCAGCTTTTCATTTTCTATTTCTAATTCGGTAATGCGATCTCCCATACGAGCGATAATCTCCCGGCTGTTGTTGACTTTGTGTGGGGCAAGAAGTCGTTGGACATAAGGAGAAGATGATTCAATAATATGCTTGGAAAGCAGTTCATCCCTTGCCTGGCAGGACAGATCCATAAAATCCTGATAACTCATGGAAAGCGGAGTCATTTCAACTTTACATTTGGGGCAAACGGCATTGCGTTGAAGCTGATAATATCCATAGTAACCGCACTTAGAACAATAGTACACGGACAATTCTCTCATTAGTCTCCTCCTTTTTCTAAAATTATGATAAAAACAGTCTATTCCTAACATATATAACGGAAACGATCGCAAAATATAACGCAAAAATTATCGAATTAAAAAAAATTATAAAGATCAGGCCAAAAAAGCCCGCAGTGCAGAAGCACATGCGGACTCTTTTATCTGAACGGATGAATCTTTTGTAATTTATAATTAATCGTTATCTTACTGAATAATACCGTTAGTATCAACAACAAAGAATTTGTTGTTGTTATCTTTGTAGTCTTTGTATCCTGCTCCCAGTTCCGGTTTTTCGGTGGATTTGGAAGTGGAAGATGCAGTCTGAACAACTCCATTTGTATTTACAAGATAATTTACTCCATTAAGAGAAACAGGAGCCAGTCTTAAATCAGAAGATGCTTCTTTTCTTAAACCGTATTCATAAACTGTGTTATCAAGGATTCCAGTGTAACCCTGTCCCTTTTTGGAACCAGAGGTATGGAAGTACCAGATCTCATTTTCGTCTAAGTCATCATTAAAGATGGTCTGCTTTCCTGTGTTCATAACGCCGATGGTACCGCCGCTGGTTTCAGTTGTAAAATAGAAGTTGGCAATCGTTCCATCTGCTAAAGTTACGACTTTAAGACCAGTCTGCATTTCACCTTTTGTATTGAATCCGTATTTCTGTGAATTTACAGTAAATAATTTAATTCCTTTATCTGAGTGGTATGGAGCACCGTCTTTAAAGAAGAACCAGTAAGTTTCGTCTTCTGTACTGACGCCGGAGATACCTTCGATCTGTCTCCAGCCGCTCACTCTTACTCCGTCATCAGGATCATAGTACTGATATCCTGCTGCGGAAGCTGTATTATCATTTGTATTTTCGGCCGCTTCTGATGCAGTTGCCTTCACTGGAAGTTTGTACCAGCCAGTCTGCATTTCTCCATTTACGAAAGTATAGTAGGAACCATTGATCTTTTTATCGACCTGATCTTTTACCATAATTCCGTCCTTATCAAAATAGTACCAGGAGAGAGGATTCTCCAGATCTTCGCTTACGCTGTCAAGCTGGAACCAGCCAGTTTTCTGGGCGCCGTCGTTTTCATCACCAAGATAGTATGTGGAACCTTCGATTTCAACCTTACCAGTCAGCATCTGACCCTGTTCATCAAAATAGTACCACTGGTCGTTGATTTTCTGCCATTTGGAAACAACACTCTTGCCGTCTTTTCCATAATAATGCCAGAATACTTCAGGAGCGTCAGGGGAGTCCCAGTAGCTGTCATTGTTAACAGAGATCCACTGGTTTGTAATTCTCTTTCCGCTTTCATCTACATAGTATTCATCAATTTCCTGGCTCTTTGCGATTTCGCCGTCTTCATTTAAATAATACCAATCCTCACCGTATTTTTTCCAGGAATCGGTCGCATAGTAATCGCCCTCTTCATAGAATTTCCAAGAGTCGTTTTCTTCTACCCAGCCGGTTGCTTTTGCATAAGCGGTTGTGGTTAAGAGGCCGAACTCCGGAGCTGCAGCAGCGATGATACCTGCTGCGGATAATACAGCCACTAATTTAAAATGCTTTTTCATAAATATGTTCTCTCCTTTTTTACACTAAGTTTTGTCATGGCCGAAAATCCATCGTTGCATTACTCTGCGATTATAACCCATTGGTAAGGTTCAAAGATAGTGAGTTTTCATGGCAGATATGGAAGGAGATAACATAACAAGAAAAAAGTTGAGATTCCCAAGGGGTTTCCCCCAATATTTAAGGTTTTTTAAAGTAAGAAAACTTTAATAGGAAAATAAAGGTTGGTGTGGTATAATCACAAACAGATAAAAAACATTCCTTAAAAAGGAGCGATGAATCATGAGAATGAAAGTATCCAACTATATCTCCAGAACGCTTACCCAGTCTGGAATTACCCAGGTGTTTACGGTGACCGGGGGAGGGGCGATGCACTTGAATGATGCACTCGGTCATGAGCCAGGTCTGCACTGCCTGTATAATCACCATGAACAGGCATGTGCCATAGCAGCAGAGGCTTATACCAGAATTCAGGGCAGGCTTGCCGCCGTCTGTGTCACGACAGGTCCTGGGGGAACCAATGCCATTACCGGTGTGCTTGGAGGCTGGTTGGATTCTATTCCCATGCTAATCTTATCCGGACAGGTCCGCTACGACACCACGGCAAGGTGGTCTGGTGTGGGAATACGAGCCATGGGAGACCAGGAATTTGATATTGTGAAAGCGGTTGACTGTATGACCAAGTACAGTGAGATGATTATTGATCCTATGCGGATCCGGTATTGTCTGGAAAAGGCAATATATTTATCCCTTTCCGGCCGTCCAGGTCCCGTATGGCTGGATATTCCGCTGAATGTTCAGGGGGCTTTCATCGAGACCAATGATTTAATTGGATTTTCAGCAGAAGATTATGAAAAGGGCGGAGATGGCTGGGAATCTGATAGTAAGGCCAGAATAAAGGAAGATGAGGCTGGATGTGGAGAACAGCGTCAGAGACTTCCAAAGCCAGTAACTCCAGAGACAGCCAGAGCTATTTTAGAAAAGATAAAGCAGTCGTCCCGTCCGGTAATCAATGCAGGGAATGGAATCCGAATCGGACAGGCACATGATGTCTTTTTACGGGTTGTGGAGAAACTTGGAATTCCCGTTGTCACAGGCTGGAACAGTCAGGACTGTATATGGCAGGACCATCCCCTTTATACCGGACGGGGAGGTGGCATGGGAGACCGTGCCGGGAATTTTGCAGTTCAAAACAGTGATCTGGTTCTGTCGCTTGGAAGCCGCCTGAGCATTCGTCAGGTAGGATATAATTATAAAACGTGGGCAAGACAGGCATATGTGATTGTGAATGACATTGACCCCGAAGAATTAAAAAAACCATCGGTTCATGCAGACATGCCGGTTCATGCCCATGTCAAGGACCTCCTTGAGGCGCTGGAAGCGGTTTTAGATGGGGAATATAAGGCATCAAAAGGGAACCCTTTATTTCATGGCGGAACAGGCATTGAGGGAAAAAACTGGAATGAGACCTGCCGCATGTGGAAACAGGAGTATCCGGTGGTGTTAGAAAAGCATTACAGGCATGGAGCAGAGGAAGAGACCAACATCTATGCGTTTATAAAGGAACTCAGCAGTAAGGCAGAGGAAAACCAGATTACCGTAGTGGGAAACGGTTCCGCCTGTGTGGTAGGCGGACATGCTTATACCATCAGGAGAGGACAGAGGTTTATAACCAATTCTGCAGTTGCTTCCATGGGATATGATCTTCCGGCGGCAATCGGAATTGCTATGGCGGATTGTTCTAAAGATATTATTCTTATAACCGGCGATGGCAGTATTCAGATGAATCTGCAGGAATTGCAGACCATTGTCCATCACCAGATGCCGGTTAAGATTTTTCTTATTAATAATGGAGGATATCATTCCATCCGGCAGACACAAAAGAATTTCTTTGGAGAACCTTTGGTGGGAGTGGGAGAAGACAGCAGGGATTTGAGCTTTCCACAGATGGAGAAGCTGGCAGCAGCCTATGGATATCCTTATGTCGCCATTCATCATAACGGAGAGATAGATCATGGAATTGAAGCTGCCTTTGCAAAGGAAGGACCAGTGATCTGCGAGGTATTTGTAAGCCGTGACCAGAACTTTGAACCAAAGTCCTCAGCCAAACGCCTTGCAGACGGCACGATGGTATCCCCTCCTTTGGAAGATTTATCTCCATTCCTGCCAGAAGAAGAGATGGAACGGAACATGATCATTCCAAGGCTGAAATAGCAGCGTGAGTAATGGGAAGTTTGGAGGAAGAACGTTGAATATAGTTGTGACAGGTGCCACCAGTTTTCTTGGAAAGGCACTGGTGGATCAATTACAAAAGGATGGCAATCAGGTGTATGCTGTGGTCCGTCCCGGTTCAAAGAATTTAAAGAAGATTAATACCGGCTGCCAGGGGCTGACACTGATTGAGTGTGAGCTGGAAGACCTTCACAGGCTTCCCGACATCATCAAGGAGCCTTGCCAGGCATTTTATCATTTTGGCTGGGATGGCTCTGGAAGCGCAAACCGTTTGAAAAAAGATGTTCAGCAAAAGAACACCATAGATGGATTAAAGGCACTGGAAGCGGCAAGACGTCTCCAGTGCAGACGCTTTTTATTCAGCGGTTCCCAGGCGGAATACGGAATTCACAGGGAAGCAATGACAGAAGAGACCGTATGCAGTCCGGTTTCTGAATATGGAATCGCAAAGCTTGAATTTTATCGGCAGGCAATGGAGCAGACGGAGAGATGGAGACAGGAAGGAATCTGTGACATGGAGTATATCCATGCAAGAATTTTCAGTGTTTATGGTCCCTTTGATCATCCATGGTCTTTGGTGGAAAGCTGCATTCGGGCATTTTCTCATGGAGAATATATTTCCCTTGGAGAATGTACTCAGACATGGAATTTTTTATATATAGATGATTGCATCCGGGCACTGATACTTTTGATGGAACAAAAAAAAGAATCGGTTTCCGGAATTTATAATGTAGCTGGACCGGAAGAAGAGAATCGGAAGCTGAGAGATTATATCCGGCTTATATATGAAGGGATCGGCTTTCATGGAAGTTATAGCTATGGAAGAAGAAAGCCGAATGCAGAAGGACCGGCAAATCTGATTCCGGATATAAAAAAGCTGCAGGCAGCAACTGGGTTTAGACCGGAAGTATCATTTGCCCATGGGATACGAAGAACCTGTGAGGCGGAAACCATTGACAGAAAGGGATTGATTTAATATGAGAGAGAAAATTTGTATTGTATGCAAAAGTCCCCTTGAAGGGAATCCTTTGATGACTCTCAACCATATGCCTGCTTCGGCTCAGGATATTCCGGGAAAAGCAGAACTGGAACAGGAAAAAGGAATTGCACTTTCCCTTCACCAGTGCAGCACCTGCGGTCTGGTACAATTTTCCTGTGAACCGGTGTCATATTATAAGGATGTGATCCGTTCCGGTGGATATAGTACCACCATGGTCAACTTAAGGACACGTCAGTATAAACATTTTATTGATTTCTGCCATCTGGAAGGCAGGAAACTGATAGAAGCAGGATGCGGACAGGGAGAATTCCTTTCTGTGCTCACACGGTTTCCGGTGGAAGCACATGGCATTGAGCACCGGGAAAACCTTGTGCAGATGGCACAGGAAAAAGGACTCTCCGTATGGAGACAGTTTGCACAGGAGGGAGAGGTACTGGCTTCTCCGGACGGAAGCGTGAAAGGCCCCTATGACGGTTTTTTGTCCTTTAATTATTTAGAACATCAGCCTGACCCTGTTTCCATGCTTCGGTGTATTGCAGATAATCTGACGGAGAACGGTGTCGGGCTGATTACGGTCCCAAGCCTGGAGTATATTCTTCAATATGATGGGTATTATGAACTGATTCGGGATCATCTGGCTTATTATACATTCGATACTCTTCGATATACTGTGGAGACTGCTGGTTTCGAAGTTCTGGAAGAGAAGATGGTCAACCGGGACACACTGTCTGTGATCGTAAGAAAAAGAAATAGTTTAAAACCGAGTAAGTCTGTTAAAAAAACTGCAGAGAATCTGGATGTGTCTGGTCTCATTGAAAGCCAGAATACCATTGGCGCAGAGATGAATGAATTGGTCGGGGATTTGGAAAAGCAGGGAAAAAGCCTGGCAGTCTGGGGCGCAAGCCATCAGGGTTTTACTCTTGCTTCCACAACTAAGATCGGTGAATTTGCCCGGTATATGATTGACTCTGCTCCCTTTAAACAGGGCAGATATGCACCGGCTTCTCATCTGCCAATTGTGTCTCCGGATCATTTTTCCCATGCTCCGGTCGATGCTGTATTAATTGTGGCTCCCGGATACACAGAGGAGATTGCGGCGATTATAAAAGAAAGATATGGACAGAATATTGAAATTCTGGCATTGAAATCCAATCATCTGGAAAGGATATAAGATAAAACTATGAAAGCTTTTGTTTTAATTGAACCTGGAAAAGTCGGCTGGTATGATGCCCCGGAACCAACTATTACCCCTTATGGAGCCATTCTCCGGCCCGTTGCCGTAGCACCTTGTTCCTCTGATGTTCATACGGTGTATGGCGGCGGTTCCAGAAAAGCTCCTAACCTGATTTTAGGACATGAATGTGTGGCAGAGATTTTAGAAACCGGAGAACTGGTACAGGATTTTAAACCGGGAGAACTGGTTGCAGTTCCGGCTATTACACCGGACTGGAGAGCTTTGGGCATTCAGGAGGGAAACTATAAACACGCATCAGCTCCGTTTTCCGGTCATCAGCTTGGACGTTCGGCACCTGGAGTATTTGCGGAGAGATTCCTTATTCCGGATGCGGATACAACGCTGGCAAAGATTCCACAGGGAGTGACCATAGAGCAGGCACTCATGTGTGTGGATGTGGTGACGACCGGATTTACAGGGGCGGAATTTGCAGATATCAAGTTTGGAGATACGGTTGTGGTTATGGGAATCGGTCCCATCGGTCTTATGGCGGTAGAAGGTGCAAGACATTTGGGTGCTGCCCGGATTCTTGCAGTGGGAAGCCGTCCGGTCTGTGTCAGCCTTGCCAGAGAATTCGGCGCAACGGAAGTTCTGAGTTACAAAGATGGGGATGTGGTAGATCAGGTAATGGAAAGAACCGGAGGACTTGGGGCGGACAGCGTAATTATCTGCGGCGGGGGAGACGAAGTGTTTTCCCAGGCAGTGGATATGGTGAGGTACGGAATTGGAACCGTGTCCAATGTAAATTATTATGGAGGAACCGGGAACCTTCCTTTCCCCAAATTTTCCGGGGGCAGAGGAATGGCTGGAAAGACCATCCATACAGAATTGGCAAAGGGAGGCAGGGTGAGAATCGAACGCCTGCTTAATATGGTGAAGTATAAAAGAATTCACCCGGAAAAGCTGATTACCCACCGGCTTTTGGGGCTTGATGCCGTTGAGACTGCCCTTCAGAAGATGAGAGAAAAACCACAGGATTTAATTAAAGTAATGGTTCAGATAGATTGGAAGTGAACGTATGAAGACAATTAGCATTGCTGTCCCCTGCTATAATGAGGAAGAAAATGTAGAGGCACTGTATCAGGCAATATCAGATGTATTTAAAAAGGATCTGCCAGGCTATCAATATGAGATCATCTTTATTGATAATGATTCCAAAGACAGAACCAGAGAGATTATAAGACGGCTCTGTTCCTTTGACGCAGGGGTAAAGGGTATTTTTAACGCTAAAAATTTCGGGCAGTTCAATTCCCCTTACTATGCCATGCTTCAATCCACAGGCGACGCCACGATTTTAATGGCGGCTGATTTTCAGGATCCTGTGGAGATGATCCCAAAGTATATCAGGGAGTGGGAACAGGGATATAAGATTGTTATTGGAATTAAGAAATCCAGCAAGGAAAACAAGCTGATGTATCTGCTGAGAAGCTGCTATTATAAATGTATCAAAAAACTATCCGATGTAGAGCAGATTGAGCATTTTACCGGATTCGGGCTTTATGATTCAAAATTCATCAAGGTTTTAAGAGAACTGGATGACCCTACCCCATTTCTTCGCGGAATAGTGGCAGAGCTTGGGTTCCGGCGCAAGGAAGTTCCCTATGAACAGCCAAAGCGGCGTGCAGGAAAAACCAGTAACAATTTTTACCGCCTTTACGATGCTGCGATGTTAAGCATTACTTCCTATACAAAGGTGGGACTGCGGATTGCCACCATATTTGGAAGTATCTGTTCTTTCGCAAGTATGGCGGTAGCGCTGATTTACCTGATTATGAAACTCATGTACTGGGATCGTTTTCCGGCAGGTATGGCCCCCCTTTTGATTGGCATGTGTTTCCTTGGATCGGTGCAGATCTTTTTTATCGGTCTGGTAGGAGAATATGTGCTTTCCATCAATGCCCGTATTATGAAGCGGCCATTGGTAATTGAAGAAGAAAGAATTAATTTTACATCCGGGGAGAAAGCCGAACCGGAGGAGGATATGCTTCTTACAGCAGCCTCTATGGAGGATGGGAACAGAAATGAAATATAAGATAGATGTAGCAAGAATCCGGGAGAATTCCATTGTATTAAATGGCTGGGTCATTGGCAAGACCCTTCGTTCACAAGTGAAGTTCCAGGTTTTAGATGGTCAGGGGCATGAGGTGGAATTTAAACATGTTCCGGTACGAAGAGATGATGTAAGTCAGATCTATTTTAAACAGGGAACGGAAAAAGACCTTGGGTTTGATATCAGAATCCCTTATATCAGAGAGAAGAACGAAGACCGCTTTCTCGTTATATCCTGTGATGGAAAGACGGAGAAAGTCAAACTGAATACAGCCATAATTGAAAAGCAGAACAGCTCCGCCCATAAAAAGTCTGTAAAGCTTAAGAATATGATGAATTTACAGACGCTTCAGTCTGCTGCAGATTTTTTAAAGGAAAATGGTCTGAAAGCATTCCTGCTGAAATCCAGACACAAGCTTCAGGGAATTGACAGCGACTATGATTATCCGGAGTGGTACGAATTAACGAAACCAACGGAAGAGGAACTGAACAGTCAGAGAAAAACAGTATTTGATTATATGCCTAAAATGTCAGTGGTCATACCTGCCTATAAGACGCCCGAACGGTTTCTATCCGCCATGCTTGATTCTCTGCTGGCTCAAACCTATGGCAACTGGGAGGTCTGTATCGCAGATGGCAGTCCCAAAGGAGAAAGCGTAGAGCGGGTATTAAAGCGCTATGCTCTGAAAGATGAGAGAGTCCGCTACGTGATTCTGGGAGAGAATAAAGGGATTTCCGGCAACACCAATGCAGCCATTGAGATGGCAACAGGTGATTTTATTGTATTGGCGGATCATGATGACACCATGGCGCCGGATGCCTTGTTTGAGTGTGTGAAAGCCATTCAATCCGATGCAGAGATTGATGTGGTTTATACCGATGAGGATAAACTGGATATTGACGGTGGAGAATTATTTGAACCTCACTTTAAGCCTGATTTTAATCCGGATCTGCTAAACAGCGTCAACTATATCTGCCATTTGTTTGTAGTGAGCCATGAACTTCTTCTGGAAGTAGGTGGTTTTAGAGAAGAATACGATGGAGCACAGGATTATGATTTTATTCTGCGCTGTACAGAGAAAGCCAGAAAGATCTGCCATGTACCAAAAGCACTCTACCACTGGCGCTGCCATCAGAATTCCACAGCCAGCAATCCGGAAAGCAAGTTATATGCTTTTGAAGCAGGTGCAAAAGCCGTAAAGGCCCATTTTAAACGAATCGGTGTGAATGCTATTTCCGTAGAAAAAGGAATTGATTACGGCATCTATCATACTACCTTTGGAATCAATGATTCTCCACTGGTCTCCGTGATTATTCCCAACAAAGATCATACAGCGGATTTAGATTTGTGCATCCGTTCCATTCTTCATAAGTCCAGCTATAAGAATCTGGAATTCATTGTGGTGGAAAACAACAGTACAGCCCCGGAAACCTTTGACTACTACGAAAAGATTCAGAAAGAATTTACTTCCGTTCATGTGGTGAAATGGGAAAAAGAGTTTAATTACTCTGCCATCAATAATTTTGGAGTTACTTTTTCAAAAGGAGAATACCTTCTCTTTTTAAATAACGATACAGAGATGATTAATCCTGATGGTATTAAAGAGATGCTGGGCTTCTGCCAGAGACAGGATGTTGGAATTGTAGGAGCCAGACTTTTGTATTCCGATGATACCATTCAGCATGCCGGGGTTGTGGTTGGATTTGGCGGAATAGCGGGGCATACCTTTATTGGTCTTCATAAATCCGAAAGCAGCTACTTTAATCAGGCGATGTGTGCAAGAAACTACAGTGCAGTGACTGCTGCCTGCATGATGAGCAAACGATCATTGTTTGACCAGGCGGGAGGATTTTCAGAAGACCTGGCAGTTGCATTTAATGACATTGACTATTGCATGAAAATACGCTCTCTCAATAAACTGGTGGTCTATGCTCCTTACGCCTTATTTTATCATTATGAGTCCAAATCAAGGGGGCTGGAGGATACACCGGAGAAGGTAGCACGTTTTAACCGGGAGATCAAAAAATTCTCAGAAAAATGGCCTGACATTTTAAGAGATGGAGATCCTTATTATAATCCTAACTTAACCTTGCGCAAATCCAATTTTGCCCTTCGTGACCTTCGAAAAGAGAAAATTGGAGAACCCTATAAACTGGAGGTGTAAGATGGAGAAAAAAGTTACCATCATCATTCCAAACTATAATGGATTAAAGTTTATGGAGCCCTGTATGAAAGCCCTGGAGACTCAAAGTGATAAAAACTTTGAGCTTCTTGTGGTGGACAATGGTTCCACAGACGGCAGTGTGGACTGGCTAAAAGAGCATGAAATTCCGACCATATATTTAGAAGAAAATACAGGATTTTCCGGTGCAGTGAATGTGGGAATCCGTCATGCCAGAACACCTTATGTAATTTTGCTTAACAATGATACGGAACCAGAACCGGATTATGTGAAGGAACTGGTTCGTGTAATGGACCAGTCTCCCCGTATATTTTCTGCAAGCAGCAAGATGATCCAGCTTCATCAAAGAGAACTGATGGATGATGCGGGGGATATGTACAGTGTGCTTGGCTGGGCTTATCAAAGAGGTGTGGGGCAGAGTATTAAAAAATATGACAAACCCAGAACTGTTTTTGCCGCTTGTGCGGGAGCAGCCATTTACCGGAGAAAGGTATTTGATGAAATCGGTGGATTTGATGAAGCTCATTTTGCATATCTGGAAGACATTGATGTTGGTTACCGGGCAAGAATCCACGGCTATGAGAATGTGTATTGTCCAGCTGCTGTAGTTTACCATGTAGGAAGCGGAACCAGCGGTTCCAAGTATAATTCATTTAAAGTAAAACTTGCCGCCAGAAATAACATATACCTAAACTACAAAAACATGCCTGCATTTCAGCTTCTTTTCAATTCAATTCCCATTTTGCTGGGGATTTTTGTAAAGTATCTGTTTTTCAGAAAGATCGGATTTGCCTCTGATTATATAGAAGGATTAAAAGAAGGAGTGAGAACTGTTAGAAGGACTAAAAAAGTTCCCTTCCGCAAATCCAGGTTTGTAAACTATTTAAAGATTGAAGGAGATCTGATTTTTGGAACTCTTCTCTATGTATGGGAATTTTTAAGAAGAAAACTAAAAATTGACAGGTCATATTAAGAAAAATTTTATAGAACTATCACAACATATCATGTATAATAAACGGGAATTATCATGGAGAAATATGGTGCGATGCACGATTGGAAGGTTTTGCAGCTATGATAAAGGATAATCAGAAAAAATTTAATGGATTTCATGTAGTGCTGGATGGAATGGTTATTATCCTGTCCTATTTTATTGCCTGGCTGCTGTTGCTTCTTAGCAACCATGCGTTCAGTCCTTATAAGGGAGTCCTGGCTCCGCAATATTATTTTGGGGCACTGCTTGCAATATTGCCAATCTACCTGCTTCTTTATGGTGTTTTCCGGCTATATGCGCCGAAAAGAGTTCAGGAGAAGCGCTATGAATTCGCTAATATTGTAAAAGCAAATCTGCTGGGAGTACTTTTGTTTGCCCTGGGACTGTTCCTGGTGAAGAAGAATCCATTTTTTAGTGAATTCTCTACCAGAATGGTTTTTTATTTCTTTGCTGTTAACACGATACTGGAAACAGTGGAACGGAATTTAATCCGCAGTATTTTACACTCCATGCGTTCCAAAGGCTATAACCAGAAGCATATTCTGCTTATTGGCTACAGCCGTGCGGCAGAAAGTTTTATTGAACGGGTCCGCCAGAATCCGGAGTGGGGTTATCAGATCAAAGGAATTTTGGATAATCAAAAGGAATGGGGAAGCGGTTATAAAGACGTCAATGTAATTGGGAAGATCAAGGATTTAGATGAGATTCTTGCCTTGAATTCCTTAGATGAGATTGCCATTACCTTAAGCATTAATGAATATGCAAATTTAGAAAAGATTGTTGCCTCCTGTGAAAAATCAGGTGTTCATACCAAATTTATTCCGGATTATAACAATATAATTCCCACCATACCTTACATTGAGGACCTTCAGGGATTGCCTGTGGTTAATATCCGCCGGGTTCCGTTAACAGATCCGGTCAATGCAATCGTAAAAAGGGCGGTGGATATAGTGGGAGCAGCCGTTGCCCTTGTTTTATTTTCTCCGATTATGCTGCTGACAGTCTTATTAATTAAGCTGACAGCACCCGGACCACTGATTTATAAGCAGGAGAGGGTAGGTCTTCACAACAGACCTTTCCAGATGTATAAATTCCGCTCTATGGTGGTACAGGCTCCCTCAGAAGAGAAAAACAAGTGGACAACTCCCCATGACTCCAGAGTCACACCTATTGGGAGATTTATCAGAAAGACAAGCATTGATGAGATGCCTCAGTTTTTTAATGTACTCCGGGGAGATATGAGTCTGGTAGGACCAAGACCGGAGAGACCTCTCTTTGTTGAGAAGTTTAAAGAAGAGATTCCCCGCTATATGATCAAGCACCAGGTGCGTCCCGGCATCACGGGCTGGGCACAGGTCAATGGATTCAGAGGGGATACTTCCATTACAAAAAGAATTGAGCATGATCTTTATTACATCGAAAACTGGACCCTGGGATTAGATGTTAAGATTCTCTTCTTGACCATCTTTAAAGGGTTTGTTAATAAAAATGCGTACTGAGATTGAATACGACACGATTAGGATGAGGTTAAATAAATGAAAAATGAATTTGATGATGAGTTAAACCGTGAAAAAAGACAGAGCAGAAGGCGCGGTTACGATTCAAAACCAGATCCGTCCGATGGAGATTACTATCTGGATGATGACTACGAAGATGATACAGCCAAAAGTTCCAGGAGTAAGAGTCAGCCTGTACGCAGACCTCAGTCACCATCAGGCACCAGATCTTCCGGTCAGGATACATCCCGCTCCAGGCAGGCATCAGGAACCTCTCAGAGCAGAGGACAGTCAACTACCAGGGGGCAGATTGTGATTGGTGACGGCGGCACCAGGCAGCAGGCGAGGAGACCCATCCAGGAACGTTCCTCCACTTCCAGCCGGAGTGAAGCCAAAAGCAGCAATAAAAGAAAGATCAGACGCATCATTCTTCTTACCATTGCAGAACTTCTTACTCTTGCAATCATATTTTCTTACGCCTATGTGGCACGGATTATGGGATCTATCCAGAGACCGCAGAATTTTGATGAGAAGCAGGTCCGTAATGAAGAGATGACCAGTGCACAGAAGAAACATATGACCGGATACCGCAACATAGCGGTCTTTGGTGTGGACAGCCGGGACGGCAATGTGAATAAGGGAACAAACACGGACGTTATTATGATATGTAATATCAATCAGGATACTGGTGAGATCAAACTGTTATCCGTATTCCGGGATACATATCTAAACGTCAGTGAAAAGAATACTTATAATAAGATTAACTCTGCATATGCAAACGGAGGAGCTGCCCAGGCATTGGCGGCTCTGAATAAGAATCTGGATATGGATATTACAGAATATGTGACATTTAACTGGAAATCCGTGGCTGACGGCATTAATATGCTGGGCGGCGTTGATGTGGATATAACAAAAGCAGAGTTTCGTTATATTAATTCTTTTATTACAGAAACAGTACAAAAGACAGGTGTTCCATCGGTTCACTTAAAATCAGCAGGCATGAATCATTTAGACGGTGTCCAGGCGGTTGCTTATGCCAGATTGAGAAAGATGGATACGGATTACCAGAGAACAGAGCGTCAGCGTCTGGTAATTCAAAAATCATTTGATAAAGCAAAAAAAGCGGATCTGGGTCTTTTAAACCGGATTCTTCTTATGGAAGTTGAACAGGTAGGAACCAACCTGACATTCGGCGATTTTACAGAACTTCTTTTGGATATGGGCAAATACCACATTGGAGAGACTGGAGGTTTTCCGTTTAGTAAAGGTGACATGAAGATGGGCAAAAAGGGAGACTGCGTAATCCCCCAGACTCTTACAAGCAATGTAACAGAACTTCATAAATTTCTCTTTGATAAACAGGATTACCAGCCATCTGAAATGGTAAAAAAGATCAGTGCCAAGATTGCAGCAGATTCCGGCATGTATAAAAATGGCCAGGATGCAGATGATTCTTCCAAGTCAAAGAAAGATAAGCCAAAGAAAGAGACAAAAGAAACAAAACCGGAAAAGACAACACAAAGCGAGGAATCTTCGGCTCAGGAAAGCTCCAGCCAGGAAGAGGCAGGCACGAAACCAGGAAAGGGTGGTCCTGGAGAAACAAAGCCTTCTCATTCAGGCGGCAGTACAGAGCCCACTTCCGCTATCCATGAACCAGGAACGAAAGAGACTACCACAGCACATGAGACAACTCCTCATGAGACCACCACGGTCCATGAACCAACCACTCCTCATGAAACCCAGGGGGAGACAAAGCATAATGGACCGGGAGAGACGGTTAGTCCGCAGCCAGAGACCCAGCCTGCGGGAAGTGTGACAGAGGCACCTGTTGTTCCGGCACCCCCTACCGGGGAGTAAAAGGAAGTATCAATCTCTTTTCACATATTGAATATAATTTTATCACAGAATGGTCACATTTCATTGATAGACTGTGATTATCAAAAAGATAATCCGTTAGATGAAAGGAGATAGATCCTATGTTTGATAAAGAAAAAGAAGAACCAATCACTACCAATTTTGTAATGAGAGATCCGGAGCCCCAAAAGACAGAAGAGAAACAGAACCTTCCTCACTATCAGGAACATCAGTTTCAAAGGGAAGAGAGTCCCGTCTTCCAGAAAGATATGATTCCTCCGAAGAAAAAACGTGGGTTTGTAAAGAGGGCGGCGGCTCTTGTTGGCGGAGCACTGGTGTTTGGAGTAATTGCAGGAAGTACCATGGTTGCCATCAACTGGGCAGCCGGTGCTTACCATAGTAAGAACACCGTTGAGATCAATAAAGCGGAGACTGTTTCTCCAGCAGCCGTAGTGCCAGCCAGTGTATCCGGGGTGGTGCCCAACGATGTATCCGGTATTGTAGATAAAGCCATGCCGTCTGTAGTTGCGATTACCAGCAAGGTGGTATATGAAAGCCAGACCTGGTTTGGTCCCATGCAGCGGGAAGGGGAGGGAAGCGGTTCAGGAATTATTGTAGGAAAGAATGATGATGAGCTGCTGATTGTAACCAACAATCATGTAGTAGAAGGTGCCGAAGCTTTAAAAGTAACCTTTATTGATCAGGTTGCAGTTGATGCAGCGATTAAAGGAACAGATGCAGACACCGATCTTGCAGTGATTGCAGTTCCGATTAAGAATATCGAGGCGGATACTCTTTCCAGAATTGCCATTGCTTCTCTTGGTAATTCCGATACCATAAAAGTAGGTCAGGGAGTGGTAGCCATCGGCAATGCCCTTGGGTATGGTCAGTCCGTTACGGTTGGTTATGTAAGTGCCCTTGACCGTTCTGTTCAGACAGAAGACGGAACCAACAGAGATTTACTGCAGACCGATGCAGCGATTAATCCAGGCAACAGCGGCGGCGCACTCTTAAATATGCAGGGAGAAGTCATTGGTATTAACTCTGCAAAATATTCCTCAACGGAAGTGGAAGGCATGGGCTATGCAATTCCCATTTCCAAAGCTCAGGCGATTATTGATACTCTGATGACCAGAACAACCAGAAGTCAGGTTGCTGATGGAGAACAGGGATATCTGGGAATTCAGTGTAAGAACATTGATGCTGCCACAAGCCAGCAGCTTGGTATGCCTCAAGGGGTATTCATCTATAAGATTGTAGAAGGCGGCGCAGCCAGCCAGTCCGATCTGAAAGAAAAAGATATTATTACAAAATTTGATGGGCAGAGCATTAAGACATACGATGACCTGACCAATATGCTTAAGTACTATAAAGGTGGAACAACCGTTCCTGTTACCGTACAGTCCATAGAGAACGGACAGTATGTAGAAAGAAATGTAAACATCACACTTGGAAAGCGGCCGGCAGAGCCGCAGCAGTGACAAAAATAAGACTCCCCTGTCAGATCATTCTGATGAGGGAGTCTTTTCTTAAAAAAATCTAAAATGTGCCTGTACACTTGTGAGGATCTTTTAAATGCTTTATAATGTGAATGTATGAAGTATATAATTGCAGACAGAAGGAGAATATAGATTGAACGATAAAGAATTACTGGAGGAGGAGCAGATGGAAGATACCACGGTTGAGGATTCTGACGGAGAAGAGAAAAAAAAAGAACAGGATGAATTTGAAAAAGTCTGCTATGTCTGCCGTAGGCCGGAGAGCATCACAGGTCCCATGGTTTCCATGACAGGTTCTATGAATCTGTGTCATGACTGTATGCAGAAAGCATTTGATTCTGTGACCCAGAGCGGATTTGACTTAAGTAAGATTCCGGGTATGCCATATATGAATCTGAATCTCAGCGATCTTGGAAAGTTAAATGACAAAGATCTTGAGATACCACAAAAACAGAAAATAAAAAAACGGTCAGTGAAAAGTGAAAAACCTGAAATTGACTTAAAGGATATTCCTGCACCTCATGTGATCCGCCAGAAGCTGGATGATTATGTAATTGGTCAGGATCAGGCAAAGAAAGTGATTTCCGTAGCCGTTTACAACCATTATAAGAGAGTTTATCTGGTTGAAAAGGAATTAAAGAATGAAGAAGATCAGGTCCAGATTGAGAAGTCAAACATTTTGATGATTGGCCCTACAGGAAGCGGAAAGACCTATCTGGTTAAGACACTGGCAAAGCTTCTTGATGTACCGTTAGCCATTGCCGATGCCACTTCTTTAACAGAAGCCGGATACATAGGCGATGACATTGAAAGTGTAGTATCCAAGCTGTTATCCGCGGCTGGTAATGATGTGGATAAGGCAGAGCGGGGAATTATTTTTATTGATGAGATTGATAAAATTGCCAAGAAAAAGAATACCAGCAGCCGGGATGTCAGCGGAGAATCGGTGCAGCAGGAGCTTTTAAAATTGTTAGAGGGAAGTACGGTAGAGGTTCCTGTTGGTTCCAACCAGAAGAATGCTCTTACGCCTATGACTTCTGTGAAAACGGAGAACATTCTCTTCATCTGCGGAGGTGCGTTCCCGGATCTGGAAGACATCATCAAAGAGCGTTTGAAGGAAAAGTCTTCCATTGGTTTTTCCGCAGAGTTAAAAGACCAGTACGAGACAGACAACAACCTCCTGACAAAGGTAACAAACGAAGATTTAAGAAAGTTTGGAATGATTCCTGAGTTCCTGGGACGTCTGCCCATCAGTGTTACTTTGGATTCTCTTAATAAAGATTTACTGATCCGGGTGTTAAAGGAACCCCGTAATGCTATTTTAAAGCAATATAAAAAACTTTTGGAATTAGATGAAGTAAAGCTGGTATTTGAAGATGATTCTTTAGAGTGGATTGCAGAAGAAGCGCTGAAGAAAAAGACCGGTGCCAGAGCTTTACGTGCCATTATAGAGAATTTTATGCTGGATATCATGTATGAAATCCCCAAAGATCCAAACATTGGTTCTGTTGTAATAACCCGTGCGTATCTGGACAAAAAGGGCGGACCTTTTATTCAGATGAGAGGTTAATAAAAAGCCGTAGACCGGATTCGCTGGACGAAGGATAAAAAGTACAGTAGAATGGAGATAATAAGGTCGGAAGGAGTGTACGTTATGATATTTATCGGTGTCATCGTATTATTGGCGGCCGTGGATCTTTTTATAAAAAGTTCCATTGAAAACCAGGAAGAAAGCAGTTTCCCAAAAGAGCTGGAAGGAAGCGGCGGCAAGATCGTCCTCTATAAGAGTCACAATCCAGGTTTTTCTTTCGGTTATTTAAAGGAACATTTGGAATTGGTCCAGATGATCCCCTTAGCAGTTGCTGCTTTCATAGGTGGAATCCTGGCAGGGCTTTCCCAGAAAAAGGGCAGAATTGTAGAAAAGCTGGCATTATCCATTACTCTTGGGGGTGCCATCAGTAACTTATATGACAGACTCTTCCGCGGTTATGTGGTTGATTATTTCAGCATTCAGGCAGGCAGACTCAAAAAAGTCGTATTTAACCTGGGCGATATTTTCATTTTCCTGGGTGCAGCCATAATTCTGATTGCAGAGCTTATTAAGATGGTTCGGGAACGCTGATATAAAAAAGCGGCTGTGTGATGTTGACACAGCCGTTTTTTTATAGAAAATTTTCTCCCTGTAAAATAATAACAACTCCCTGCAGATTGCACATGGCAATGAAAAATGGTTTTAACTAAGCATTCCCCCTGCAGTTCCGCTTGCAACACAGATTGCCATGGTAGTAAGAATCTGATTCATAGACCCATTCACGCCCTTATTCAGTAAAAATGAGACTGCAAGTAAAACCACAAAATACATAAGACCCAGTAAAAGTCCCCAAAAGAACCTTCGCTGCCTTATGCTTTTTCCCATCAAAATCCCTCCGATTAAGCAGGTGATAATGTAAACCCCATTCACGCCCAGTCGGATCTGGCCTTCTTTTAACTGGAATCTATAAAGTGCGAATGCCAGGACAACAAGCAGGATTCCGGTCAGTATGTAGGTGATGAGCAGGTTTCTTAGTGTGACCTGAAGCTTTGATTTTTCCATATGAATACTCCTTACATCTTGTCTTATGGTTCAATATATTCCCATGGCATGCAGGATATTCTAATATGTTTGTTTCGGAATTGCGAATGTTGGAGTGAAGTGCGTACTTTATCCTTTTAATCCTGATAAGAGCAGTTGGAATGTTGTATCCAGTATTTCTACCGTGTTAAGCCCGTATTTGACGGGCAAGGTTTGAGCGGTTTGCATCAGCCCTGATGCAATGTGAAATCCTGCATAAGTAAACGCCACAGCCGTCATTTCAGGATCTAAATCTTTTTTGACTGAACCGTCATGAAAGTTTTTACAAAGAAATCTAACCATATCTTTTGATCCGAAGTCACCGTTATGAAAAGTTTTTTTATAGTAATCTGAGGAACGTTTACTAGTTTCATATTGCCAACTGTCATAAAAAACATTAAAAAATTGGAACCATTCGGGATCATCCTGGTAAGTTTCCCGGATGAAGCGATAATAGGAATAAAAGCGGTCATAGGTGGAATGTCTGGATTTCGAAAAATTACGATATAGACGCTGGCTTAAAAACTGCATTTTTTTATGATGGATGCTCCAGAGCAGATCTTCTTTACTTTTGTAATATTTGTATAAAGTGGAACGAGTGACACCGCAGACAGAAGCAATGGAAGAAAAGCTGGTTTTATTGATACCGTTACTTATAAAAAGCTGTTCTGCTCTGTCTAAGATAAGGTCACTTAAGCGCTCATTATGTTTGAGGTATTTTACTTTGTATGATGGATTTAAATTATTGTTTATCATAGCTCCTCCTGAATTGATTGCTGAAATTGTTTACAACCTATCTAAGAACTTGTTGGTATACTCTATTTTAAAATAAAACAGCTTATAAAAAGTGTAATTTAAGTAAAAATAATGTAAAAGTTAAAAGAAGTGTATAAATTTGGGTAATATAACTTTTATTTTACATATATTTAACTCCAAATAGATTGTTTTAAAGGAATAGGTTCACTAAACTGAGTCTGTAGTAAAGTTTGATTAAAGAAAGGAAATACAAATGGTTGAAAAAGAATTGTACAAGACTTCAGGGCAGTTATCGGCAGGATATCAAGGACATATTTCTTATTTGTTTTTTATTCCGGAAAACATGAAATCCCTGGATATAACCTTTGAGTTTGATAAGAGAGAGCCAACCGGGAACTTGGAGGAAATAGAGAAAAAAGGAATTCAGGCGCTGTTGCAAAATATACCGGATTTGGAAGTAACCCAAAGCGTAAAAGAACAGCTTCTTAAAATGCCGAAAAGCGAAATTAATGTATCGGTATTTCACAACGGAGCCTGCTTGGGCACCGCTCATAGAAATCTTTTGCTAAAGGAAATTCATATTTCACCAGAATATTCCTCAGAAGGGTTTTTACAGTGGAAAACTGATGAGGGAAATCTGCGCATTGTGCTCCATGTTTTAAATGTCCTGAATGATAATACAAATTTCAGCCTGGTTGTGAAAGGAGAAGTTGATGATCTATAAGAGAGCGGAATTGCATAATCACTCTACAGAGTCCGATGGAACTATGACAATTGGCCAATTGGTAAAGTATGCAGAGGAGCAGAAGTTTGAGGTGCTGGCTTTGACGGATCACAATACTTGCTCCGGACATGATAAGGCTGATGAAGAAGTGAGAAAGAATAAATATGATGTTTCAATTTTAAAAGGCGTGGAAATTACTACTTTTTACGGACACATATTGGCTCTGGGAATGAAGCATATGACAGATATTACGGAATTGAACCCGAAATACCCCGAAGCCTTTTTTATGAAGTTGAGAGCAGAAGGAGCAGCGGCAGTGGGAATTGCCCATCCCTTTTGTATTGGAGAACCTCTGATGATTGGCTGCAGATTTGGGATGGATGTTAAAAACTGGAATTCAGTAGACTATATTGAAATATTTAATACCTCCAGTGGTACTAAAACCATGGGAGACGGCATATCAGGCAATAAACAGGCTTTAGAACTTTGGGAAGAGCTTGTGCTTCAGGGATATAAGATAGGAGCTGTAACAGGAAAGGATATTCATGGAAAGCCGAAGGATGAACGGGTATTTATTACCTATGCAATGTTTGAAAAGGAACCGGACAGCCTGGCAGATGGCGTGATAGGAGCAATTCTCCGTCAAAGAACCATGATAACAAAAGGACCTCTTTTTCATACGGTATTTGAAGGCAGAAATTTAATCGTACATTTTGATCATACCTCATCTTATTTTGGATGGGACAGGCATTATAAGGAATATAAGGTTGTCCTTCAGGTAAAGTGGAATGATAAGACTGTAAATGAGTGGGAAGTGGATTTGAACCGGGATTTTAAAATACCAGTTAAAAATGGCGCCAGTACAGCTATTATCGAATTATATGATTCTGTATGTGATATGGAACATCTCCTGGCAGTTGGCGCACCGGTGAGGTGGAGAGGAGAGCGGTAATATATGAAAGGTTTGTATTATGGTCTTGGAAAGATTCGATTCTGGGAATATATATTGTTTGCTGTATTTCTTCTCTTTTTCTATGGTCCTATGTTTCATATGCTGACTTTGTCCTTTGCAGGCAAATATGAATATCCGGATGTAATACCCAGAACCTTTGGATTTAAATGGTGGGATTATATCATGACAAAAGGGCAGATGGTGGAGTCAATTGGAATGTCCCTGATTCTGGCAGTTGCGGTGACGCTGTGTTCTCTTATCATCTGTCTGCCGGCAGCGTATGCCATTGCAAGATTTCAGTTTAAAGGAAAAAGTCTGGTACGGTTGAGTTTTCTTCTAACCAATGCATTTCCCAAGATGGGAATTTATACGGCTATGGCGGTAATATTTTATAAGCTTAAGCTTATAGGAACCTTTCCTGGAGTAGTGCTGGTACATATTATAAATACCATGATGTTCATGGTGTGGATTCCAAGCGGTTCTTTTCGGACGGTTCATGCCCAGCAGGAAGAAAGTGCGAGAGATGCAGGCGCCTCTCCCCTTCGTGTATTTTTTCAGATCACCATGCCTATGGCATGGCCTGGAATCGTAGTTGCTTCTCTGTATACATTTTTGGGGTCTATGGAGGAAGCCCAGGGTACGCTTTTGATCGGACTCCCTAATATTCATACCATGCCCAGCGAACTTTATGGAATTATTATGTCATTCCCGGAGACAGCAGGAGCGGTATTTTCCGTAATTTTGTTAATTCCTTCCATTGTTTTACTGATTGTATTCCGTAAATATTTAAGTGCGGAAACGTTATCTGACGGTTTAAAAATGTAATGAAAGAAAGTGGAGGCTGACGGAATTATGAAAGAAAAAATGGTCATACATGACCTTACGAAGAAATTCAGTGCTGCAGAGGGAGTAGAAAAAATCAATCTTTCTGTATATGAAAATGAACTGCTGACCCTGCTGGGGCCTTCCGGATGCGGGAAAACCACAATTTTAAGAGCAATAGGCGGATTCCATAAGATTGATTCCGGAACCATCGTTTTAGACGGGAAAGAAATCCAGGAACTTCCCCCGGAAAAACGCCCTACAGGCATGGTGTTCCAAAGCTATAACTTATGGCCTCATATGACCGTTTTTGAAAATATGGCCTTTGGCCTGAAGTTAAGAAAGGTTGCCAGGGTTGAGATGCAGCAGGAAATTATGAAAATGCTGGATATGGTAAACATGGCTGGAAGCGAAAAAAAATATCCTGGTCAGCTTTCCGGGGGACAGCAGCAACGAATTGCCATTGCCAGAGCGCTGGTACTAAAACCGTCCCTCTTGCTTTTGGATGAGCCTTTTTCCGCACTGGACGCAAAGATCAGAGGGCAAATGAGAGAGGAACTAAAAAGAATACAGAGAGAAGCCGGGCTTACAGCAGTGTTTGTTACCCACGATCAAGAGGAGGCCATGGCGGTCTCAGACAGGATTGCAGTGATGAACCGGGGCTTCATTGAACAGATAGGACCTCCTACAGAGATATATAATAATCCTGAAAACCGTTTTGTTGCCAGTTTTATAGGTGAGATGAACTTTCTGGAGGAGGATGGAAAGGTTACTGTAGTCAGGCCGGAGGATGTGCTTATAAGGCCTTGTCTGAAAGAAGAAAGTGAATACCGTGTTGTCCAAGTTATGCCTCTCGGCCATTATGTTCAGGTGCTGGTTCAGAAGCCTTTTGATCAGACCTTAAAGGTGTTTGTAAATAAAGCAGATTCTGGAAATTATAAAGTAGATCAACCAGTTTTATGTAGTTTTATCAATAAAAAAATTCTGCAGCCTTCCAGATAACAAAAAAAGGAGATTAGTATGATGAATCAGAATTGGAAAAACAAAATGAAAAAAGGAATGAGTATTCTTTTGGCGGGAGCCATGTTGCTGTCTTTAAACGGATGCGGAAAGACTTCTGCGGCTTCCGGTAATAATGATGTTCCGGTGGTTACGATCTGGGGAAGCGGAGGCCAGGAAGTAAGAGAGGCACTTCAGACCATTGCTGACAGTTATAATGCATCACCGGATTATAATCAGAAGGCAAAGGTGGAAATTCAGTTCATCGTGTCGGGAACAAGTGAGCAGAGTCTTCCGGACCGGCTTGCGGCAGCTTATAAAGCTGGAGAAACGGATACGGATTTTGACTTAATTGCTATTGATGATAACGCAATTGCAGGAATCTTAGCTCAGACCAGTGAAGATTTTTTTGATTTCATTGATACCTCTGAAATTCCAAACTATGAAAACCTGATATTCAAAGATAATATTATAGGAAATACTTTCATCCCGTACAGAGGAACATCTGTTTATCTGGCTTATAATTCGGAAACAGTTTCTGAACCGCCGAAAACAGCAGATGAATTATATCAGTGGATTAAGGACAATCCAGGACGATTCTCCTATAATGATCCATCTACCGGAAATTCGGGTTTTTCCTTTACGGCCAATACGATCTATAACCAGCTTCCCACTGAAGCTGCCACATCCTCTGATGAAAAGTGGATGACAGATCATTCAAAAGAATGGGATAATGCTTTTGCACTGCTGGCAGAACTCCATCCATATCTTTATCAGACGGCAGGCAAAGTCCAGTATCCTATGAAAAATGCAGGAACCTTAGAGTTGCTTGCTACAAAGCAGATTGATATGTGCCCGGCATTTGCAAATATGGTCCTGAGCCAGAAAAACCAGGGGACATTACCAGAATCCATTAAACTGGTACAGTTGGAAGAGCCATTTTTAGGTGGACTGGCAGGGTTCTCCATTCCTAAAATTGCAAAGGATAAGGAAGCTGCTTTATCAGTTGTTGATTATTATTTAAGCTATGAAGCTCAGGCAAAGGACTGGAATACTATGTTTGCTTCACCGGTAGTAGATTCTGGAAAACTGGAAAATCTGCAGCATGCAGATTGGCTGTCAGAAACAAATTTTGATACAATCCGTTATTTTTCCATAGGAAATTTACAGAAGAACATAAGAGAGCGCTGGACAGAGGAAATAGGAAGTCTTGCAAAATAAAGAGGTTTTCAAATGAAAAATAAAAAGAATCAAATCTGGCTTCCATATCTGATGGTTTTTCCGGCATTTGCAGTTATGGTTCTGGTTGTCATATTTCCTATCTGCAATACGGTGGTACAATCATTTAAAACGGCTTCGGGCAGTTTTACGCTGGGAAATTATCAGTATTTTTTTACCAGCATGGATGCTTTGGAAAGTCTGATTTTTACTATGACAGAAGCATTATGTACCATGGCTTTGGGAATCTTTTTCAGCTTCCTTTTAGCTCTTTATTTAAGATTTTCCAAAAGCAGAATCAGTAAAATTCTGGGGAGGCTTTATCTCCTCCCCCGGTTTATTCCGGGAATTGCAGCTGTTTATGCGGTGATGAATGTGATTAAGGATGCCGGCTTTATCAACAGATTTTTGCAATTGTTTGGAATTATCTACAAACCTGGACTTCTTTATGATATGAAAGGAATTATTATATGCAATTTATGGTTTAACATCCCTTTTTCTGCAATGCTTTTATCGGCAGCTTTATCAGCAGTTAATGACTCCTATGTGGAAAGTGCAAGGGATGCAGGCAGTTCCTGGTGGGGCATATTCAGACATATTGTACTGCCCATGACATATAAAGATCTGGTGGTGGCAGCAACGTTTATCCTCATGGGTCAGGTGGGGGCCTTTACCATACCATATTTGACTGGACCCAATAACCCGAAGATGCTGGGAATTCTCTTATATCAGCAGGTAAATACTTACCTGGATTATCAAAGGGCAGCAGCTCTGTCTGTGTTGATGTTTTTGATCTGCCTCGGAGGTGCGGCAGTCTATATAAAAAGCAATATGAAAGATGAAGCATGGGAAAGTGGGAAATAGTGAATTTTAAGTTCTGCGTAATTTTTTTATGGGGGTAAGGAAATCATGGATATCATACAGAAAGCGGCAATGCCTATTTCTCTGGAGCGCGCCTATAATGTAAGAGATTTAGGGACATACCGTAATAAAGATAATAAAAAACTAAATATGGGCAGGCTGTTAAGGGCGGACAGCCTACACGAATTAAATGAGGAAGATATTAAAAAGCTGCTTGATTATGGCGTGACGTGTGTAATTGATCTTAGGAGCCCGGAAGAATATGAACGTGCCCCCAGTTGGTTTGCGGCCTGTAATGAGGTTGCATACTATTCGGTTTCTTTATATGATCAGATACACTCCAATGATCTGCAGGGCGGTTTTCCAGACAGCCTTCACGAACTTTATATAAACTGGCTGGAGAACAGCAGGCAACAGATCAGCCGCATCCTGAATATTATCGGTGAGAACGGAAAAGGCTGTACGTTATTTCATTGTACTGCCGGCAAAGATAGAACCGGGCTGATTGCCATGTTGATTTTAAGCCTTGCGGATGTGGAAGAAGAAGTGATTGTCATTGATTATGAAGTGAGCGGAAGAAATATGGAACCGGTATTTCGAAAAATGAGAGTGAGGATGCAGCAGGAGGGAGTAATACTGCCGGAGTATTTATTTAAATCTGAGGCAGGTGAGATGCAGTATACTTTGGCATATTTAAAGAACACCTATGGAAGCGTGGTGGATTATTTACACACTCTGGATATTAGTGAGGAAGTTTTGGATGCGATTAAATACCAGATGATGTCCCGGGGGAAGAAATAATTTTACTATGGTATATTTAAAGAAAATTTTATAACTTTCATATATAGTAGTTTCTCATTATATAAAAAAAAACAGCGAAGTTCTATGATTATAGTGGATTGGTGGCTGGATTGGTGTCCCAATTATTCTTGCACTGAGAAAAGACATGTGGTATAATCGCATGGAATTATGTAAATACAGGAGGTGTAAGTTTATGAAGCACGTGAAGACATTAAGTTCCAGTACATTAAAAGAATCTATGAAAAAAGGCGGATGCGGCGAATGCCAGACTTCCTGCCAGTCAGCCTGCAAGACATCCTGTACAGTAGGAAATCAGAGCTGTGAGAACAGCAACCGTTAGTTTTAACTGTATAGAACAGCCAAAAGGCAGAGAAGCAGATGCCCCTACGGTCATTAGACAGTAGGGGTTCCTTCGCTTGTCAGCATAAACAATAAGGGGATAGTCCCTTTGATTAAGGAGAATACAAGTGATTCATCAATATATGAATAATGGTTTCTATATTATTATGGATGTCAACAGCGGTTCCGTCCATTCTGTAGACCCAGTAATGTATGATGCGGTTTTAATTGCCCAGGGACTGATTCCGGATATGGAAAAGCCTGAGAAGATTTCAGACCATGTAAAGAAAGAAGTGTTAGACCGCCTTGAGAAGACCTATGGCGAGTCTGAAGTAGCAGAAGCACTGGAAGAGATTCAGTATCTGGTAGATGCAGGAGAGTTGTTTACCAAAGATGTATACCATGATTATGTAGTGGATTTTAAAAAGAGAAAAACTGTGGTAAAAGCTCTTTGTTTACATATTGCACATGATTGTAACCTTGCATGCCAGTACTGTTTTGCAGAAGAAGGTGAGTATCATGGACGGCGTGCACTCATGTCGTTTGAAGTGGGAAAGAAAGCCCTGGATTTCCTGATTGCCAATTCCGGCAACCGGAGGAACCTGGAGGTAGACTTTTTTGGCGGTGAGCCACTGATGAATTTTAATGTGGTAAAACAGCTTGTGGAATATGGACGTTCAAAAGAGAAAGAATATAATAAGAACTTCCGCTTCACCATGACAACCAACGGTGTTTTATTAAATGATGAGATCATGGAATTCTGTAATAAGGAAATGAGCAATGTGGTATTAAGTCTTGACGGACGTAAGGAAGTCAACGACAAGATGCGTCCGTTCCGCAACGGAAAAGGAAGTTATGATTTAATCGTTCCCAAGTTCCAGAAGTTTGCCAAGCTCCGGGGAACCAAAGATTATTATATCAGAGGCACCTTTACAAGAGGTAATATGGATTTTGCAAAAGATGTTCTTGAATTTGCAGATCTTGGATTTGAAAGCATGTCCATTGAGCCGGTAGTTGCCCAGCCAGAAGAATACTATGCCATCAAAGAGGAAGATCTTCCTCAGATTTTAGAGGAGTATGATAAGCTTGCTGTGGAATATATTAATCGTTCCAGAGAAGGAAAGGGATTTAATTTCTTCCATTTTAATATTGATTTACAGCAGGGACCATGTGTTGCGAAACGTCTTTCCGGCTGTGGTTCAGGAACAGAGTACCTGGCAGTGACGCCATGGGGAGACTTCTACCCTTGTCATCAGTTTGTGGGACAGGAAGAATTCCTCCTCGGTAATGTGGATACAGGTCTTACCAACACAGCAGTTCGTGATGAATTCAAGCTTTGCAATGTATATGCGAAGGATAAATGCCGTGACTGTTTTGCAAGATTTTACTGCAGCGGTGGCTGTGCAGCCAATTCCTATAATTTCCATGGCTGTATAACCGATGCTTATGATATTGGCTGTGAGATGCAGAAGAAGCGGATTGAATGTGCAATTATGATAAAGGCTGCTCTGGCAGAATAATAAGAGCCGCTGTTCATGTGAAGAAACCGATAACTCAAAAACCAAAGTAAGGAACAGTCTATGAACTATAAGATTATAAAAAAGGATGGACGCGCCAAGCGGGCAGAGGTAACAACTGTCCATGGAACGATTCAGACACCAGTGTTCATGAATGTGGGAACTGTGGCGGCGATCAAAGGTGCAGTTTCAACTGATGATCTGCGGGAAATCAAAACTCAGGTAGAATTATCCAATACCTACCATCTGCATGTCCGTACTGGCGATAAGGTGATTCGTCAGTTTGGAGGCATTCATCAGTTTATGAATTGGGACCGTCCAATTCTTACGGATTCAGGCGGTTTTCAGGTGTTTTCCCTGTCTGGATTAAGAAAAATCAAAGAGGAAGGCGTTTATTTCCAGTCTCATATTGATGGTCATAAGATCTTTATGGGCCCGGAAGAAAGTATGCAGATCCAGTCCAATCTTGCATCCACCATTGCCATGGCATTTGATGAGTGTCCTCCTCATCCTGCAACCAGGGAATATATGCAAAACAGCGTAGACCGCACAACAAGATGGCTGGAACGCTGCCAGAAGGAGATGGCAAGACTTAATTCTCTTCCCGACACCATTAACCGGGAACAGCTTTTGTTTGGAATCAACCAGGGCGGAACATTTGAAGATATCCGTATTGCCCACGCAAAAACCATCTCTGCCATGGATTTAGACGGTTATGCTCTGGGCGGACTTGCCGTAGGGGAAAGCCATTCGGAGATGTACCGGATTCTGGACGAAACCGTACCTTATCTTCCGGAGAATAAGCCAACTTATTTAATGGGAGTTGGAACTCCTGCCAACATCCTGGAATCCGTAGAACGAGGGGTGGATTTCTTTGACTGCGTATATCCATCGAGAAATGGACGGCATGGTCATGTCTATACCAATCAGGGAAAACGTAATCTGTTCAACAGCAGATATGAACTGGATCACAAGCCCATTGAGGAAGGCTGCCAGTGTCCGGCATGCCGCTCTTACAGCAGAGCTTATATCAGGCATTTACTGAAAGCAAAAGAAATGCTTGGCATGAGATTATGTGTATTGCATAATTTGTATTTTTATAATACAATGATGGAAGAGATTCGTGACGCAATTGATCATCAGCGTTATGGGGAATATAAGGAGAGGAAGCTTGCAGGAATGATAGAAGCTCAATCCGAAAAGTAGGACGAGATACCGCAGGAACCAGCGGGTCTATATAAGGAGGAAATGGTTATGTTATTAGCAACAGGCGGTACAATGGGAATGGGGTTTTGGGTTCTCTACATTGTAGTAATCTTTGGTTTTATGTATTTTATTGCAATCAGACCACAGAAAAAAGAAAAGAAAAGGCAGCAGGATCTGCTTTCCAACATTGCGATTGGTGATAGTATTCTGACTACAAGCGGTTTTTATGGAGTTATTATTGATATGACAGATGATACGGTTATTGTTGAATTCGGCAATAACAAGAACTGTAGAATTCCAATGCAGAAGTCAGCGGTTGTAGAAGTAGAAAAGCCTGAAGCATAAAACAGGGCGTTCGGAAAAGATTTCTTCCGGACGCCTTTTTTCAATCCCTGCTTGACAAAACCATATAAATTGTTTATAATTTAATTTAACAAAACCAAATTGCATTGCGGTTTGTTTCCGTTTCGTATCCACCCTGTTAATTTCAACATATGATTTAGTAAGGGGATAGACAACCCATGAGCGAAAGCTTATATCCAACCGCCATCCAGTTTGACGATCTGGCCGGTTAAGTAGGCGTTTTTATAAGCCAGGTGATAGGCGAGATCAGCTACTTCCTCAGCCTTCCCAAGTCTGCCGGTTGGAATCTCTTCTGTCAGGGCGATTCGATCATCTTCGCAGAGGAATTGATTCATCTCCGTATCAATGGCGCCGCAGGCAATGGCATTGACCTGAATGTTGCTGGGAGCAAGTTCCTTGGCTAATGCCATGGTAAAAGCATTTACTCCGCCTTTTGTAGCAGAGTAAGCCACTTCACAGGAAGCGCCTGTTACGCCCCAGACGGAAGAGATATTGATGATTTTACCAGACTTTTTCTCCACCATGCCAGGAACGGCAAGCCTGCAGCAATTGAATACAGAAGTCAGATTAGTTCGGATGATCCGGTCCCAGTCTTCTGGGTTCATATCCTGCAAAAGTCCGATATAGGAGATTCCGGCATTGTTGATAAGAACGTCAGGTGTACCGAATTGTTTCCTGATTTTTTCAAAAAGAACCTGGCATTCCTCCATGACTCCCACATCTCCAACGTGGGCAAGGCAGGAGATCTGATACGATTCCAGTTCTTTTTTGGTTTGAAGCAGGCGGTCTTCGCTGTGCAGACAGTTGATAACCACCTGATATCCCTTTTTGGCAAATTTTACAGCGATTGCTTTGCCGATTCCCCGGGAAGCACCGGTGATGAGTACCGTTTTTCTGGACATATACGTTCCCCTTTCTGTCAATGTTTTATCCCATTATTTTATCAAATTGACAGGCACAATGCAAGAAAGTCCTTTCCGTCCGGTCAGGCATTGCATACTTCACGATTCGTAAGATATAATGAATACAGAGCGATGAAAAACAGATCGAAATTAAGAAAGCAGGTAGATAAATATGAATGAAATTTATGATGTAGTAATCATTGGTTCCGGTCCGGCAGGGCTTACTGCCGCGGTTTATGCAAAGAGAGCCGAACTGAAGATGGTAGTGATTGAAAAAGAGATGGCGAGCGGAGGTCAGGTCCTTACCACTTATGAAGTGGATAATTATCCGGGACTTCCAGGGATTAACGGATACGATCTTGGTATGAAGTTCCGTGAACATGCAGAAAAGCTTGGAGCTGAATTTGCCAATGACGAAGTTTTAAGAATTGAAGCGGCTGATGGAGAGTTTACGGTAGTCGGCGAAGAGAGAGCCTATGTGACAAAATCCGTAATTATTGCAACCGGAGCACAGCATCGTAAATTAAGTGTCATCGGGGAAGAAGAGCTTACTGGAATGGGTGTTTCTTATTGTGCTACCTGTGATGGTGCGTTTTTCCGCAACAAAGTAGCAGCAGTGGTTGGAGGCGGAGATGTAGCCATTGAGGATGCCATCTTCTTAGCCAGAATGTGTAAAAAAGTATACTTAATTCACAGGAGAAACCAGTTGAGAGGTGCAAAGACCCTGCAGACGCAGTTATTTAACCAGGACAATGTAGAGATTATCTGGGATACAGTGGTAGAAGGAATCGAAGGCGGAGATCAGGTAGAATCTTTAACACTGAGAAATTCCAATACAGAAGAGACCAGAAAACTGGCTGTAGATGGTGTGTTCATTGCTGTAGGAATCAATCCGCAGAGTGAGGCGTTTAACAACCTTGTTGAGATGGATCACGGTTATATTAAAGCAGGTGAAGACTGTGAAACCAATATTCCAGGAGTATTTGCAGTAGGAGATGTGCGTACCAAGCAGCTTAGACAGATATCAACAGCCGTATCCGATGGTGCCAATGCCATTACCAGTGTAGAACGGTATCTGACAAGTATTCAGGCGAATTAACAGGTTCTGTAATTTTATATTTTTATATCAGAAAAGCCGCAGGATGGAAATGATATCAATCCTACGGCTTTTTTCTTAACTGTTAAGCACATTCCATATTTTTATACAGGTCCATATACTCTCTACGATGCAAAAAAGGTAGAAGAAGCTGATAACAATGGAACTCTTTTTCCCTCTTCTCCATTTTACAAGGGCTAAATACATGGTATCCAGAACATCAGTCAGAAACAGAAATTGAAGCAGACCGTGGAAAAAGGCAGATGCTGATCCGATTTTTTTCTCTAAGCGGCTGAGACGTATGACCTGAATGGAGAAAATAGAGCCGGGTAGCATGATCAGCCAGGCAATAAAAAGCAAAAAAAGAATGATAGCTATCAAAAAAGGAAGTAAGATTGGTGCAGTAAAAATAAGTGTTCCATGACTGATAAGCATTCCGAAAATACCTAGCCCTAAAAGCGTAAGTGTAATATAAAGAAAATTACTTGCAAAAAAAATAACCATGCCATATTTTAAAATCAACATACCATTAATGCAAAATAGCGTGTCCCTTTGATTGAAGGCTTTAAAAGACTGAATAATATTTAAAATAGCCAGAACAATGAATGTTACAACATAAATAAAAGAAATGATGAAATACATTATAATAGGAGCTGTAAATAACGCTTCCGCGGTGTCCTCGTTTATACCTGGACTGGGATAAGAGGATAGACCTAGTAATAACAAAAAATTAAATGGGATATAAAGAGTTGCCATAGTGACGTAAGCGATTTGAAGACCATGCCGCCTTTTCTTTAGTGCTTTTTCCATAATATAGACCTCCCGATTTTATTGCAGGAACTTTGAATTCCGAAACAATCAATAGAATTGTATCATGTCATATTGAATCCTGTCAATTTATGGAAGAATCAAAAAAATCCCCAGTCAGATTGTCTGCACTGGCATCCAATCTGATTGGGGATTATTCTTTTTATGGGCTTTTTTTATTTAGAATTCCGGCTCGATCAGTCCGTAAGAACCGCCTTTTCTTTTATAAACCACGTTGACTTCTTCTGTATCTGCATTTAAGAATACATAAAAGTTATGTCCAAGGAGTTCCATCTGCACACATGCTTCTTCGGAATCCATGGGTTTCACTGCAAATTTCTTTGTCTTAACAATATCAAAGTGATCATCACTTACAAAATCTTCTTCTATAAATGCTTTAGAGAAGGATGGAGCATTCTGTTTCTTATCAATGAGCTTATTTTTATATTTTTTTAACTGCCGTTCCAGAATCTCCTCCACAAGATCAATGGAAACATACATGTCTGTGCTGGACTCTTCGGCCCGGATAATATGTCCTTTCACTGGGATTGTGACTTCAATTTTCTGCAATTCTTTCTGCACGCTGAGTCTTACGGTAGCTTCCGTAGCAGGAGCGAAGAAACGATCTAACTTTCCGAGCTTGTCTTCAACCGCTTCCCGTAATCCTGATGTAACCTCAATATTCTTTCCCGTAATTGTAAAACGCATAAGTCATCAGCTCCTTTTTCTTGAGATGGTTATAGTATAGCATATTTATGAGAATAATTCAATAAGTTAGTAAAATATTAAGATAATTTATGTGAATTTTATGTGAAATGTTTCTTCTTATATTTTATCAATTTATTGAAAAACTATAGATACACATAAAAAAAAGTCAAGGGAAATATGGAATTTTCCGTCGAAAAAGGAAATTTTATGACATCTATACAAAAAAACCACGTTGTTGCATTCGATAAGGGATTATGGGAATATGTGGAGAAATAATGTGGATAATGTGGATAACTCGGTGTATAACTGTTTTTTCCCGATTTTTGGAAGGAAAATCTGGGGATAAAAATGGGGGAAAGATGTACAGGCGGATGTGGATAATGTGGAAAAACAAAAAATCGAACATGTTTTTTGTGCAATATGTCAGGTTACCATAAAAATAATCTGTTTTGCTGTTCTTTGCTGTGGAAAGAAAGGGTGCTTTTGGAAGGATCTGGTCAGATTATTACCAGAATGTTAATTTTTTATGAATTCGTTGAATTAACAGGCACTTAGTGCTACAATATATTAGATTGTATCGTGTATAAGAGATAAGAAGAGTAGGAGAATGAAACATGAACCTCGTTCAGAAAATATTTGGAACTCATAGTGAAAGAGAATTAAAACTGATTAATCCCATTGTGGATAAGATAGAGGCTCTGCGTCCGGCAATGGTTGCTCTTACGGACGAAGAACTGAGGAATAATACAAAGCTTTTCAAGGAACGGCTGGCAGCAGGCGAAACTCTTGATGATGTTTTACCTGAAGCTTTTGCTACGGTCAGAGAAGCAGCACGAAGAGTCCTTAATATGGAACATTTCCGTGTACAGCTCATCGGAGGTGTCGTTCTTCATCAGGGACGTATTGCGGAGATGAAGACTGGTGAAGGTAAAACGCTTGTTTCCACCTGTCCTGCCTATTTGAATGCTCTGGCTGGGAATGGTGTCCAGATTGTAACGGTCAATGACTATTTGGCAAAGCGTGATGCGGAGTGGATGGGCAGAGTTCATGAGTTCTTGGGTCTTACAGTCGGTGTCGTGTTAAACAACATGAATTCAGATGAGAGACGGGACGCTTATAACTGTGATATTACCTATGTAACCAATAACGAGCTGGGATTTGATTATTTAAGAGATAATATGGCCATCTATAAGGAACAGATGGTTTTGAGAAATTTAGATTTCTGTATTATTGATGAGGTTGACTCTGTGCTGATTGATGAAGCCAGAACACCTCTTATTATTTCTGGACAGAGTGGAAAGTCAACCAAGCTTTATGAGGTCTGTGATATACTTGCACGCCAGCTGGAGCGCGGAGAAGCTTCCGGAGAATTTTCCAAGATGGCAGCCATCATGGGAGAAGAGATTGTTGAGACCGGTGATTTTATTGTAGATGAAAAGGATAAAGTCGTAAACTTAACAGAGCAGGGTGTGGAAAAGGTTGAGCAGTTCTTCCATATTGAGAACCTGTCTGACCCGGAGAACTTAGAGATCCAGCATAATATTATTCTTGCCCTCAGAGCCAATAATCTCATGTTTAGGGACAAGGATTATGTGGTAAAAGATGATGAAGTGCTGATTGTTGATGAATTTACCGGACGTATTATGCCGGGAAGACGTTATTCGGATGGACTCCATCAGGCAATTGAAGCAAAGGAACATGTAAATGTCCGCAGAGAAAGCAAGACTCTGGCAACCATTACATTCCAGAACTTCTTTAATAAGTATGGTAAGAAATCAGGTATGACCGGTACTGCTCTTACAGAAGAGAAAGAATTCCGTAATACTTATGGCATGGATGCCATTTCTATTCCGACTAACCGTGTAATTGCCCGTATTGACCGGGAAGACGCTGTATATAAGACTAAGAAAGAGAAGTTTGAAGCGGTCTGCAATGAGGTGGAAGCAGCTCACAAGAAGGGGCAGCCAGTTCTGGTTGGTACGATTACCATTGAAACTTCAGAGATGTTAAGTGGAATGTTAAAACGCCGCGGCATTCCTCATAAAGTCCTTAATGCCAAGTACCATGAGCTTGAGGCAGAGATTGTAGCCGATGCTGGTATTCATAAAGCAGTCACCATCGCAACCAACATGGCTGGGCGTGGTACGGATATTAAGCTTGATGATGAATCAAAAGCAGCCGGAGGTTTGAAGATTATCGGTACAGAACGTCATGAATCCCGCCGTATTGATAACCAGCTCCGTGGTCGTGCCGGCCGTCAGGGAGATCCGGGTGAATCCAGATTTTATATTTCCCTGGAAGATGATTTGATGCGTCTGTTTGGTTCTGAGCGTCTTGTAACCATGTTCAATGCCTTAGGTGTGCCGGAAGGCGAAGAGATCGAGCATAAGATGCTGTCTAATGCCATTGAAAAGGCACAGATGAAGATCGAGACCAATAACTACGGAATCCGTGAAAATCTTCTGAAATATGATGAAGTCATGAATGACCAGAGAGAGGTTATTTACGCAGAGAGAAGAAAAGTATTAGACGGAGACAATATGCGTGACGTAATTTTAAAGATGGTCACAGATATTGTGGAGAATGTAGTAGATCTTTGCGTCAGTGAGGATCAGGCACCGGAAGAATGGGATTTAAATGAGTTAAATACTTTGCTGCTTCCTGTTATTCCTTTAGAACCGGTTACTCTTCCGGAAGATAAGAAGATTAAGAAGAATGAATTAAAGCATAGATTAAAAGAAGAAGCCATTAAGCTTTATGAGTCCAAAGAAGCAGAATTCCCTGAGGCAGAGCAGATTCGTGAGATTGAGCGTGTAATTTTATTAAAAGTGATTGATAATAAATGGATGTCTCATATTGATGATATGGATCAGCTTCGTCAAGGTATCGGTCTTCAGGCTTATGGTCAGAGAGATCCGCTGGTAGAATATAAGATGAGCGGATATCAGATGTTTGAAGAGATGACAGCAGCCATCCGGGAAGAAACGGTAAGAGTTTTATTCCACATCAGAGTGGAGCAGAAGGTAGAGCGGGAAGCTGCTGCCAAGGAGACAGGAACCAACAAGGATGAAAGCGGACCAAAAGCACCAGTCAAAAAGATTGAGGCAAAGGTATATCCCAATGATCCATGTCCTTGCGGTTCTGGTAAAAAGTATAAACAGTGCTGCGGGCGCAAATTAGTATAGTATTTTTATAAAATTGGAGTTCGCATCTGAAAAGGGCGGACCCCAATTTTGTATTTATAAATAATAAAATGAAAGTGGGTGACACAGTGGTAGAATTAGATCAGTACAAATATGAATTATCGACGTTTCAAAAACCATTAGTGGAAGTGAGGGATTCACTTTGACTTAGATAATAAGTTGAAGCGAATTGATGAGCTTGATAAGTCTATGGAGGAACCGGGCTTCTGGGAAGATCCGGAGAAGTCCACCAAGATTGTCCAGCTTGCAAAGAACTTAAAAGATACGGTTCAGGGATACAAAGATCTGGAACAGCAATATGAAGATATTGGTGTAATGATTGAGATGGGTAATGAAGAAAATGACCTGTCTCTGGTTCCGGAAGTTGAACAGATGATGACGGAATTCAAGGATAAGCTGGAAGCTATGCGAATCAGCACACTCTTATCCGGAGAATATGACAGCCATAATGCAATTTTAAAACTCAATGCAGGTGCAGGAGGAACAGAATCCTGTGACTGGTGCGGGATGCTTTACCGTATGTTCTGCCGCTGGGCGGAGAAAAGGGGATTTCAGACCGAAGTGTTAGATTATCTTGATGGAGATGAAGCCGGCATTAAATCGGTAACCATACAGATTAATGGAATCAATGCTTATGGATATTTGAAATCAGAAAAAGGCGTTCATCGTCTGGTTCGTATTTCTCCTTTTAATGCAGCGGGCAAGCGTCAGACCTCTTTTGTTTCCTGCGATGTAATGCCGGACATTGAAGAAGATCTGGATGTGGAGATCAATGAAGAAGAGTTAAGAATTGATACCTACAGATCCAGTGGAGCAGGCGGACAGCACATTAATAAGACTTCCTCTGCAATCCGTATTACCCATCTTCCGACTGGAATCGTGGTACAGTGTCAGAATGAGAGATCTCAGTTCCAGAACAAGGACAAGGCAATGCAGATGTTAAAGGCAAAGCTATATATGCTGAAACAGCAGGAGAATGCGGAGAAGTTATCTGGAATCCGCGGAGATGTAACTGAGATCGGCTGGGGTAACCAGATCCGTTCTTATGTCCTTCAGCCATATACCATGGTGAAAGATCACAGAACCAATGCGGAGACAGGCAATGTCAACAACGTACTAGATGGATCTCTGGATCAATTTATGTACGCATATCTGAGGTGGTTAAGCACTGGAGCAAAAGCCAGTGAGAATACACCTGACTAGATTTTTAGCTAATTATTTGTAAAAATCCAAGAAAATAAATACAAAATGGTTGCATACCAATCATAAATATGATAATATCTTCCCTATGAGCACAGATGTTTTTCTGCTGCGGACACAGAAGGGAAGATATTTTTTTATGGAAGAAAAGAGTAAATATTTTGTGGTAAAGCAGAAAGCGGTACCTGAAGTATTACTAAAGGTTGTTGAAGCAAAAAAACTGTTGGATTCAGAACGTGTTATCACCGTCCAGGAGGCGACTGACCGAGTTGGGATCAGCCGCAGCTCTTTTTATAAATACAAGGATGATATCTTTCCATTTTATGATAATACGAAGGGGAAAACCATAACCCTTGTGATGCAGATGGATGACGAACCTGGTTTGCTGTCCGATCTTCTTCATGTGGTTGCGGTATACCGTGCTAATATTCTTACGATTCACCAGAGCATACCGGTGAATGGAGTTGCCACTTTAACCCTGAGCGTGGAAGTTTTGGATACGACTGGGAATGTGTCAAAGATGGTAGAAGATTTAGAAGAGAAGCATGGAGTTCATTACGTTAAAATTTTAGCCAGGGAGTAGAGAGATGAAAAATGTTGCAGTTATGGGCTATGGGACTATCGGTTCTGGTGTTGTAGAAATATTAGAGAGAAATAAAGATATGATTGCAAAAGCGACGGGTGATACGGTTTTTGTAAAATACGTCCTGGATTTAAGAGAATTTCCAGGCACGTCTGTGGAAGATAAGATTGTCCACGATTTTTCCGTAATTGAGAATGATCCTGAAGTTACGATGGTAATCGAGACAATGGGAGGTTTAAAACCTGCTTACGCATTTGTAAAGGCGAGTCTGGAGGCGGGCAAGCATGTTGCTACATCAAACAAAGCGCTGGTAGCTGCATACGGAACAGAATTGTTAAAGATTGCAAAAGAGCATCATGTGAATTTCCTTTTTGAAGCCAGCGTAGGCGGAGGAATTCCGGTTATTCGTCCTCTGTACACATCTCTTGCAGGAGAAGTGATTGAGGAGATTACAGGAATCCTCAATGGAACGACCAACTACATATTGACAAAGATGGATAAACAGGGAGATACGTTTGAGAATGCTTTAAAAGAAGCTCAGGATTTAGGATATGCGGAACGAAATCCCGAAGCAGACGTAGAAGGACATGATACCTGTAGGAAAATTGCCATTCTTACAGCCATGGCAGCGGGACACCAGGTGAACTACGAGCATATTTATACAGAAGGGATAACAAAAATAACGGATGTGGATTTTTCCTATGCAGAAAGCCTTGGAACCTCCATTAAACTTCTGGGTTCAAGCCGGATTAAAGATGGTATTGCACATGCCTTTGTTGCACCGGTTATGATCGGGAAGGATCATCCGCTTTATTCCGTCAATGATGTCTATAATGGCATTTTGGTAAAAGGTAATATGTTAGGAACTTCCATGTTTTATGGCAGCGGAGCAGGAAAGCTTCCTACTGCCAGTGCAGTGATTGCAGATATTGTGGAAGCCCTTAAGAATGAAACTACTCATGTAGAACTTGGCTGGGATAAAGAAAGTCTTGCCATTGCTCCTATGGATACTATGGTTTTCCGCTATTTTGTACGGGTTAAGGGAATTGCAGCAAAACGGCTGAAAGAAGTAGAGTCTGTATTTGGCGAAGTGGAAGGCATTGAGCTGGATCACATGGATGAGTTTGCATTCTTAACAGAAGCGATGTCAGAACAGGAATATAAAAGAAAAGCGAACGAACTGTCAGGCATCAGACAGTGCATCCGCGCAGAATTCTAATTTTCGCCAGGAGGCAGCAATGTTAGTAGTAAAGAAATTTGGCGGCAGCTCCGTCGCAGACAAAGAAAAGATATTCAACGTGGCAAAGCGATGTATAGAGGAGTATGAAAAAGGCAATCAGGTAATTGTGGTCCTGTCTGCGATGGGTAAGACGACAGACGGTCTGATCGCCAAGGCCTATGAGATGAATCCCAATCCCCCAAAGAGAGAACTGGATATGCTTCTGGCAACCGGAGAGCAGGTTAGTGTGGCACTTATGTCCATGGCATTCCATTCTTTGGGAGTACCGGCGGTTTCTTTGAATGCGGCACAGGTAGCCATGCACACAACCTCCGCATATGGCACTGCCAAATTAAAACGGATTGACACAGAACGTATCCGGCATGAACTGGATTCCAGAAAGATTGTAGTTATCACCGGATTTCAGGGAGTCAACAAGTACGATGACTTAACTACCCTTGGCAGGGGTGGATCCGATACAACCGCAGTTGCACTTGCAGCCGCGCTTCATGCAGACGCATGCGAGATCTATACGGACGTGGATGGTGTATACACAGCAGATCCCAGAGTGGTGCCAGATGCAAGGAAACTTCCGGAAGTTTCCTATGATGAGATGCTGGAATTTGCCTCTTTAGGAGCCAAAGTCCTCCATAACCGTTCTGTGGAAATGGCAAAACGATATGGTGTACAATTAGTAGTCCGGTCAAGTCTGACAAGAGAGGAAGGTACTGTGGTCAAGGAGGAAGCAAAGATGGAGAGAATGCTGGTCAGCGGTGTGGCAGCAGATAAGAATGTAGCCCGTATATCTGTTATTGGTGTAAACAACATGCCTGGAGTTGCATTTAAGATCTTTAATCTGCTGGCAAAGCATAACATAAACGTGGATATTATCATACAGTCAATTGGACGGGAGGAAAGAAAAGACATTTCCTTTACCGTTGCCAAGACAGATTTGCAGGAAGCATTAGAACTGTTAAGAGATCAAAAAGAAGTGTTCTCTGCCCAGGATGTAACCAGTGAAGAGGGAGTGGCGAAGATTTCCATCATCGGTGCAGGTATGTCCAGCAATCCGGGAGTAGCAGCCAAGATGTTTGAAGCTCTTTCCAATGCGAATGTGAATATTAAGATGATTGCAACTTCTGAGATTCGGATAACGGTTTTGATTGATGAAGCAGATGTGGAACGTTCTATGAGAACGGTTCATGATGCCTTTGATCTGGCAGATTAGACAGGTGAATGTTATGAATTGGTTAAAAGAAATACTGGGAATTGGAAAGCCATGCGTGTTCAACCGCTTAACCGGACTATACTGTCCTGGCTGCGGCGGAACACGGGCTGTCCGTTCCCTTTTAAGAGGGGACCTGTGGATGAGTTTTCAGTATCATCCACTGGTCCTTTATACTGTTTGTGTGTTCCTATGTGAAATCGTCCTTCGCTTTATATCAAAGAAATTTTCACGTCCCATGGACCACAACAAAAGAGTTCGTTTTTTTATTCTGGCAGGGGCTGCCATTGTAGTAGTGAACTGGATTTTTAAAAACTATATGTTGGTAGTAAAAGGCGTGGATCTGCTTCCTGTTTTAAAATAATCTTATTCGCCAGGAGCTTTAGGAGGCATAAGTGCCTGAGTGGCAGTTTCAATGGTATCTCTGAAATACTGCCCCAGCGGAGAGTTTGAATCCATGGTGTCGTAAACAAAGATAACAAATAATGCCATGAGTATTCCGCAGACAAAAGCGATGACAGAAAGGATCAGACCAAGCTGTGCCTGCTGAGTAAAAGGTTTCCCTCGTTTGGACAGTACTGCACATATAATTCCTCCAAGACCGAAAAAAAGTCCTGCTGGAAGATTCCAGATACTAAATAAAGGAAGGCAGCCGCTCACCAGTCCAAGACCACCCAGGAAAACAGACCAATAGGCCAGAAAGGAACCTGCCGGCGGTAATTGAGGCAGCATCCCGTTATTGCTTTTGTTATGATCTTCCATTTGTATTTATACCTCGTTTGCGTATTTTCAAAAGCAAAGAGCGCATTCTCTTGCATTGTATGATTGTAGCACGAAACCGACTGCATGTCCAGACAGGTCTTGCAAACCAAAGACTGATGAATTATAATAATAAAATTAAATGAACTATTAAAAAGCAAGGGGAATAGCATGGATATCATAAAAGTATTGCAGGAAGAACTTTCCATTGGAAGGAACCAGGTAGAAGCCACGGTTAAGCTGATTGATGAGGGGAATACCATTCCCTTTATTGCCAGATACAGGAAGGAAGTTACCGGTTCTTTAAATGATGAGGTACTTCGGGATCTGGATGAGCGTCTTCGTTATCTCAGGAATCTTGAGGAGAGGAAGCAGCAGGTGATCTCCTCCATCCGGGACCAGGAAAAATTGACGAAAGAGCTGGAGGTAAGGATCAACGAAGCCCCGACTCTGGTAGCCGTAGAGGATTTATACCGTCCGTATAAGCAAAAGAGAAGGACCCGTGCCACCATAGCAAAGGAAAAAGGTCTGGAACCATTTGCAGATTATATTCTTCTTCAAATGGCAGATTCCCCTTTAATAAAAGAAGCTGGCCGGTATGTCTCAGAAGAAAAGGGAGTGAATTCTCCAGAAGAAGCCATTGATGGTGCAAAGGATATTCTGGCAGAGCGGCTTTCTGACCAGGCAGATTTCCGTACCTATATCCGCAATGCCACATTGAGTCAGGGGCTTCTCCAGTCTCAGGCAAAGGATGAGAAGACAGAATCTGTTTATGAGATGTATTACAATTATGAAGAGACATTAAAAAAGACAGCAGGACACAGAATTCTTGCCATAAACCGCGGGGAAAAAGAAAAGCTTCTTACCGTAAAGATTACAGCTCCCATAGAACAGATTATCCGATATCTGGAAAAACAGGTTATTGTAAGGGACAATCCCTACACAACACCTGTACTTCAAGAGGTAGTTGAAGACAGTTACGGGCGTCTCATTGCTCCTGCAATCGAGCGGGAAGTGAGAAGTGAACTGACGGAAAAGGCAGAAGAGAGTGCCATTAAAGTCTTTGGAAAGAACCTGGAGCAGCTTTTGATGCAGCCTCCTATAGTCGGACGTGTAGTTCTTGGCTGGGACCCTGCATTTCGGACAGGCTGTAAGCTGGCAGTCGTGGATGAGACAGGAAAAGTTCTTGATACCGTGGTCATTTATCCCACTGCTCCGCAGAATAAAGTGGAAGAAGCAAAAGAAACGGTCAAAAAGCTTATTAAAAAGTATCACATTTCCTTGATTTCTGTAGGAAATGGAACAGCCTCCAGAGAATCAGAGGCGGTAATCGTGGAATTATTAAAAGAAATTCCGGAGCAGGTTCAGTATATTATTGTGAATGAAGCAGGGGCTTCTGTCTATTCCGCCAGTAAGCTGGCTACAGAGGAATTTCCTAATTTTGACGTTGGTCAGCGGAGTGCAGCTTCCATTGCCCGAAGACTTCAGGACCCTCTTGCAGAACTGGTCAAGATTGATCCAAAGTCCATCGGTGTAGGTCAATACCAGCATGATATGAACCAGAAGCGTTTAAGTGAGGCACTCCAGGCTGTAGTTGAGGATTGTGTAAATAAAGTCGGAGTGGATTTAAACACTGCCTCCGCTTCCCTTTTGGAATATATATCCGGCATCTCAAAGCCGATTGCAAAGAACATTGTCTTATACCGGGAGGCGAATGGTGCTTTTTTAAGCAGAAGCCAGCTATTGAAAGTTTCCAAACTGGGTCCCAAAGCATATGAACAGTGTGCCGGATTCATGAGAATTCAGGGAGGAAAGAATCCTCTGGATCAGACCAGTGTTCATCCGGAATCTTATGAAGCGGCAAAAAAGCTTCTAAAGAAACTGGGCTATGAGCCATCGGAACTTACACGTGGCGGTCTAAGTGGATTAGGTAAGAAGATTCCTGATTATAAAAAGCTTGCTTCTGAACTGGAGATCGGTGAGATCACCCTTCGGGATATTGCAAAAGAGTTGGAAAAGCCTGCGAGAGATCCCCGTGATGAGATGCCAAAACCCATTCTCCGGACTGATGTTATGGATATGAAAGATTTAAAACCAGGTATGGTACTGAAAGGAACGGTAAGGAATGTCATTGATTTTGGTGCATTCGTAGATATCGGTGTCCATCAGGACGGCCTTGTCCACATTTCCCAGATATCAGACAAATTCATCAAGCACCCATTGGAAGCAGTAAGTGTAGGAGATATTGTTGAGGTGAAAGTCATAAGCGTAGATCTTCCCAAGAAACGGATTGCGCTGACAATGAAATTCTGATCTTTTACCGGATATTTGAAACAGGCATTAATTTCACTAATAATTAAAGAAGCTGCCTCTTTGGAGGCGAAAGAGGATATAATTATGGTAATAGATAGCTGGAAACCAGAAGAGACGTTTGAACTGGGGAAGAAACTGGGAGAGGCGGCAGATCAATCCTCGGTTTATTGTTTAAACGGGGATCTTGGGGTTGGAAAAACGGTTTTTACACAGGGATTTGCAGCAGGGCTTGGAATTACAGAACCTGTAAACAGCCCTACGTTTACAATCGTCCAGCAGTATGATGACGGGCGTTTGCCGTTTTATCATTTTGATGTCTACCGGATCGGCGATGTAAGCGAAATGGATGAGATTGGATATGAAGACTGTTTTTATGGAGAAGGGGTAACATTAATTGAATGGTCTGAGCTGATCCGGGAGATTCTTCCTGATCATGTGATTACGGTGACCATTGAAAAAGATATGGAAAAAGGGTTTGATTACAGAAAAATAACCGTGGAGGGAATGTAAATGAATATACTTGGAATCGAAAGCTCATCGCTGGTAGCCTCTGTTGCCCTTATAACAGATCAGATGCTCATCGCTGAATATACAGTCAATTTTAAAAAGACCCATTCCCAGACACTTCTTCCCATGCTTGATGAGATTGTTTCCATGGTAGAATTTGATTTGGAAACGGTTGATGCCATTGCAGTATCCGCAGGTCCTGGCTCTTTTACCGGTCTGAGGATTGGTTCTGCCACGGGAAAAGGGCTTGGACTTGCACTTCATAAGCCGTTGGTTTCGGTACCTACCACAGACGCAATGGCATATAATTTATACGGATATTCCGGTCTGGTATGTCCCATTATGGATGCCAGAAGAAATCAGGTATATACAGGAATCTATAACAATAAAAGCGGATTTTCCGTGGAAAAAGAATCCTGTGCCATGGATATTTCCGATCTGATCAGAGAATTAAATGAAACAGGAGAGAAGATAATCTTTTTGGGAGATGGAGTTCCTGTATACAAAGAGCAGATAAAGAAGGAGATGGCTGTTCCATATTCCTTTGCACCTGCCCATTTAAACAGACAGAAAGCATCTTCTGTTGCAGCTCTTGGAAGTCTGTATTATGAAGAAGGAAAAACGGTAAGTGCAGCCGACCACGGACCTGATTATCTGAGAAAACCGCAGGCAGAGCGTGAGCGGGAAGAGCAGGCTTTAAAAGGGGAAACGAATGGTCTGTAAGATGGAAGAGAATCATGTTTCTTTTATTTCCCATGCAGAACAGGTCTGTTTCAGCGATCCCTGGTCTTTTCATACCATAAAAGAAGGACTTACCAGTGAGCTGGATACCTGGTTTGTGCTTACCGGGGATGGTATTTTGAAGGGGTACTGTGTGCTGCGGATCATTGCAGGGGAAGGAGAACTTTTAAGGATTGCACTTCTTCCCCAGTTTAGGGGGCTCGGACTATCAAAGAAACTTATGGACCGGGTGGTGGATTATTCCAGAGAAAAGTCCGCACAGTCCTTGTTTTTAGAGGTGCGTGAAAGCAATAAAAGTGCCAGAAACCTATATAGATCCTATGGTTTCACCGAAGCTGGAATTCGAAAAGATTATTACCATAATCCGAGTGAAAATGCCCTCGTCATGCAGTACGCCGTGATTTGAAACATTTACCACTAAAAATAAGTCATAACACCGTTTATAATGTAGGGGTATCCAGTTGGGATGCCCTTTTTTCTATCCTCCGTTCTAGCGGTGCAGAAAATGGGCGGATCTGGGACGTGCGAAAAAGGGAAGCCAAAAAGGCATACCAATATGCCCGGTATGAAAACAGCGGGCGGGAAAAAGGAAAGGTGAGAGTAAGATGAGAAAGTACAAAAACGGCGGTCAGCTTGAAACAGTTGTTTGCAATTGCTGCGGCAAAAAAATTATTGTATCGGAAGGCATTGCCAGAGAAGGAGTGATCAGCATCAATCATAGCTGGGATTTCTTTTCAGAAAAAGATGGGGAGATCCATCACTTTGACTTGTGTGAAGATTGTTATGACGCCTTGATTATGGAATTTAAAATACCAGTAGAAGTAGAAGAACAACTGGAATATTTATAGTTGCTAATTGCCTCTGCTTTGTGATATGATTTTATGAGGCGGTTTTTTGACCGCCATTCATTGATTGAAGCAAAAGCGAGGAAATTTTATGTTGGATATATGTTTGCTGGGAACCGGAGGAATGATGCCCTTACCATATCGCTGGCTGACAGCCATGATGGCAAGGTGTGACGGCAGCAGTCTTCTCATTGACTGCGGCGAAGGGACCCAGATTGCGTTAAAGGAAAAAGGCTGGAGCCCGAAGCCCATTGATGTCATCTGCTTTACTCATTATCATGCGGATCATATCAGCGGATTGCCGGGACTTTTATTAACCATGGGCAATGCCGAACGGACGGAACCCCTTACGCTCATTGGACCAAAAGGATTGGAACGGGTCGTTGGAGCGCTAAGGGTCATAGCACCGGAGCTTCCATTTGAATTAAAATTTATAGAACTGTCTGAGAACCGGGAACAGTTAAAGATCGGACCTTATGTGATTGATGCGTATCGTGTGAACCATAATGTGGTTTGCTATGGTTATTCTATTTCCATTCCAAGGACAGGCCGTTTTGATGTTGACCGTGCAAAAGAGTCCCAAATTCCGCAAAAGTTCTGGAACCGCCTTCAAAAAGGAGAGACCATTGCTGACGGAGAGAGAACATTAACTCCTGATATGGTATTAGGACCGGCAAGACGGGGAATTAAAGTGACTTACTGTACGGATACAAGACCAGTTCCTGTGATTGCAGAATATGCAAAAGATGCAGACCTTTTTATCTGTGAAGGAATGTATGGGGAAGAAGGAAAAGAAGCAAAAGCCAGAGAATACAGACATATGACATTCTATGAAGCTGCCAGACTGGCAAAAGAAGCACAGCCAAAACAGATGTGGCTGACTCATTACAGCCCCTCCCTTACCAGACCAGAAGAATTCATGGATAAAGTCAGAGACATTTTCCCGCGGGCAAAAGCGGCAAAAGATGCCTGGACAGCAGAGCTGGAATTTGATGAGGAATGAGGGAATGGCAATGAAAAAGAATGATACAGAGGAAGATGTATATATACTGGCAATTGAAAGTTCCTGCGATGAGACGGCAGCTTCTGTCGTGAAGAATGGGCGGGAGATACTTTCTAATGTAATATCCTCCCAGATTGCCCTTCACACATTATATGGAGGTGTAGTTCCGGAGATTGCATCAAGAAAACATATAGAAAAGATCAATCAGGTAATCGAAGCAGCTCTTTTGGAATCCGGTAAGCCGCTTTCTGAGATGGATGCCATCGGAGTCACTTACGGACCAGGGCTTGTAGGAGCACTTCTTGTTGGAGTGGCAGAAGCAAAAGCCATTGCTTATGCAGCAAAGAAGCCTTTAGTAGGTGTTCATCATATTGAAGGACATGTATCTGCCAATTTTATTGAACATCCGGATCTGGAACCTCCTTTTCTTTGCCTGATCGTATCAGGCGGTCATACCCATCTGGTCATTGTAAAGGATTATGGTGAGTTTGAGATTTTAGGACGTACCAGAGATGATGCCGCCGGAGAAGCCTTTGATAAGGTTGCAAGGGCGGTAGGTCTTGGCTATCCTGGCGGTCCAAAGATTGATAAAGCGGCAAAAGAAGGGAATCCTGATGCAATAAAGTTTCCAAGGGCAAAGGTAGAAGGCAATGTTTACGATTTCAGTTTCAGCGGTTTAAAGTCAGCAGTATTAAACCATATCAATCATGCTCACATGATGGGAATGGAAATCCATGTACCAGATTTGGCAGCTTCTTTCCAGAATGCGGTTGTGGATGTTCTGGTAAGCCATACGATACAGGCTGCCAGAGAATATGGTTTTAAAAAGGTTGCAATCGCTGGAGGTGTTGCGTCAAATTCTGCACTCAGACAGGGAATGAAAAATGCCTGTGAAAAAGAAGGTATCTCCTTCTATTATCCATCCCCCATATACTGTACTGATAATGCAGCCATGATAGGAACAGCCGCTTATTATGAATATAAAAAAGGTTCAAGAGCTGGCTGGGACTTAAATGCAGTTCCTAATTTGAAACTGGGAGAAAGGTAAGGCAATGACTGGTAGAACAGCCGCTGTCATACTGGCAGCAGGAAAAGGCACCCGAATGGGAAGTTCCATTCACAAGCAATACATGGAACTCCTGGATAAACCTATGCTTTACTATGCGCTGAAGGCATTTGAAACCAGTTCAGTTGATGAGATCGTTCTCGTTACAGGCTGCGGTGAGATTCCCTATTGTCAGAAGGAAATTGTGAAAAGATACGGTTTTACTAAGGTAAAGGCTGTGACAGAGGGCGGAATAGAGCGTTATCATTCCGTATATGAAGGACTAAAGATGGTCTCTGACTGTGATTATGTGTTAATTCATGACGGGGCCAGACCCTGTATTACCAGTGAAATAATACAAAGAGCGTTGGAAGGTGCAGAAAAATACAAGGCCTGTGTCACCGGAATGCCGGCAAAGGATACCATTAAAGTGTCAGATGAAGAGGGATTTGCATCCCACACTCCAGACAGGAATTATCTCTGGCTGGTTCAGACTCCCCAGGCTTTTGAATACAGCCTGGTATTTCAAGCGTATGAGAGTCTCCTTTCGACTGAGAGTCATCGAAAGGGAGTAACAGATGATGCTATGGTTGTGGAAGCCATGACCAGAGAAAAGGTAAAGCTGATTCCAGGAGATTACAGTAATATAAAGGTTACCACTCCGGAAGACCTGGATATTGCAGAGGTACTATTAAAGAGAATCTACGGAATGAAATAAAAGGAATGCTGTAACCACAGCTTCCTTTTTATTTTTTGCCCGTTGATTTTAAAAGGTCTTTGACAATCAGATGGATGTGCTCAAGTTGTTCCCGGTTTAAGTGCTGGGCATCTTCTGTCAGTTCTTTTAATTTAACAGGGCTGTTTATATTACGGGAGAAAAAATCAGCAGGCTCAATATCCAGGTATTCGCATATATAGAAAAAGCCCATCATAGATGGAAGAGCGATTCCATTTTCTATTTTGTGGATATAGGTGGGGTTCTGTCCCAGGGACAAACTCATATCCCGGGCGGACACACCTTTTTCAGTTCTTAGCTCCGAAAGCCGTTTGGAAAAATTGAAATCAATATACATAGGCAGCTCCTTCTGTTTCCATAGTATTGCATTAAATGAAATATGTGTAGCAAATAATGCAATCCATCTCTTGACATGTTGCATACGTTACAATATTATTAGTTATATAAAGTATTTAATGTATAACCAGGCAATAAAACCATTCCAGGGGATTCCGTGGTTATTCTCTATCATTCACTGCATTATTACAGGAAGAGAAAGGAAGAAGGTACGTCAGATGAATATGGGAGAAAAGAAGGAAAAGGATGGTCAGACCTGTGAGACCGGACTTTTAGAACGAATTGCAGCAGAATCTGGTTGTATGTACCTGTCTGATTTAAGGAAATATGTATTTACAGAAGAATTCCTGTCATCAATTAATCAGATTCAGGCAGGGGAGTACCCTGTTAAAATATGGAGAGACGCATTTTATTATATAACAGGAAATGATGAAGCATTTTACTCATCAGAGGAAGCAAAACAACAGATTCTACGTTATATTAAGGGTAAAAAAATTAATTTGAAAAAATTGTAAATATATGTTGACAGAACCAATAAACAATGATAAACTATCCAAGTTGCTTCTGATGACGGCAACAACAAATACAAAGCTCCAATGAACTGATAATAAAGTTCTCCAAGAGATTTGGAAATAATAGAAAAAAGTGCTTGACAAAAGTACAAACTTCTATTAAAATGTAAAAGCGCATTTGGAGAGGTATCGAAGTGGTCATAACGAGGCGGTCTTGAAAACCGTTTGTCCGCAAGGGCGCGTGGGTTCGAATCCCACCCTCTCCGTTGGCAGGTTTTAGCCGCTATATAATAAAGAATCAGCTAACTGCAGAAGTACCCAAGTGGCTGAAGGGGCTCCCCTGGAAAGGGAGTAGGCCGTTAGTAGCGGCGCGAGGGTTCAAATCCCTCCTTCTGCGTCAGTATTTGATTAAGACAAGCTTTTACTCAGATGCAAAGCACTTTGAAAACAGAAGATTGAACAGTATGTAAAACCCTGAAAATTCTAAAAAATCAGTCATGTTTGATGACTGTGAATG
>NZ_SULJ01000008.1 GCF_007115105.1 Clostridium sp. HBUAS56010 | reverse complement strand
AGTCATGGGCTTAGCTCCTTTTACTTTATAATTATATTTTACATGCCCTTATGATAACTGTCCAATTAATTGTAGCCTATCCAATACCGTTCAACCGAGATGTTCTCTGCTTCGTTCTCCCCAATCACACATCATATTCAAAATTGGAATGAGAGATTGACCGCGTTCCGTTAAGGAATATTCTACTTTTGGGGGAACTTGAGGGTACTCCTTACGAGAGATAATGTTATCGCCAAGAAGCTCTTTTAACATGACACTTAAAGTTTTGAATGAAATGTTTTCAATATATCGGTGAAGTTCATTATGCCTTAATACTTTATGTTCTGCAAGTAAATATATGATGTTCATTTTGTATTTACCACCAATGATAGACAAAGTGTAATGAAAACCAGTATTTTTTAGAGCTGTTCCCGGTACGGCGCAACCAGTATTTTTCATACGGTAAATTCCTCCTATATAATAATATATAATCATACTATACTTTTATATTATATAATATCGTAGTGATTGGTGTGATGTCAATGGACATTTTATCATCATAAAAAATGTAGATTAGAGGATAACAATGGATTTTTTAGATTTAGTTAAAAACTGGTATTCTATTAGAAATTTAAGCAAAAAAAAGTGGAACAAGAAAAGATTGATTTAATTTTGGAAGCAGGAAGAGTTGCTCCAACTACTGTAAATTTTCAGTCTCAACGAATTTCTTACACCTAATTCCCAAGATAGCTTGGAAACATTGAAAACATGCACACATATTATTTTCATGATCCTTTGGTTCTACTTACCGTACTTGTTTGAGTTACTTAAAGATTTTAATTGAGCAGTGCTCCAGGAAGTAGTTTCTGTCATGATTTCTTTTATGGAAGAATTAAGAGAGTAGAGATAAATACGCTATAATAAAAAAAACATCATTAAAAAAGCATTATAAATTGCTTATAAAAAGGCATTTTAAACTATTTTGATTCTTTTCTTTCATAAACAAGAAGTGAAATATTTGTATAAAATAATGGGTCAATATAAGCCTGGTTCCCAAATTGAATAATCACTCATAAAATATAAATAGGCATAAGAAATTTATGTATCATATGCCTAAAATAAAAAGAAATGGGAGGATTAACTATGGCTAACAGTGCTATTCAAATAGAACTAAATGCTGGCACATCAGTTGCAACAGGAGCAAACGTTCTATTTGATACCATAGTATATTCATCTGGAAGTATAGCTTACAATCCAGCTACTGGTGTAATAACGTTTCAAGAGGCTGGAAGATTTGTAGTAGATTGGTGGCTTGCAACTCAGTCTTCATTGGCTACAAATGGTGCTTCATTTGCCTTAACTTCATCACAAGGTGATGTTTTAGAAGGAAACTCACCAATTAAAACCGGTGAAGTTTATGGCGTGGGAATTATTGATGTAACAACAGCACCAGTTACACTTTCACTTATAAATATCAGTGATGCTTCAATATCTTATTCAGTGCATGTTCCGTTAAAGGGAACCTTGGTTATTGTTGAAGATGATTTTTCATCAGAGGGTGAAACAGGTCCAACTGGACCAACTGGTCCGACCGGTCCAATCGGAGCGACCGGTCCAGTAGGAGCGACCGGTCCAATCGGAGCGACCGGCCCAATCGGAGCGACTGGCCCAATCGGAGCGACTGGCCCAATCGGAGCCACAGGTCCAATTGGAGCGACCGGTCCAATCGGAGCCACAGGCCCCGTAGGAGATACCGGTCCGGTGGGAGATACCGGTCCAACTGGAGCAACCGGTCCGGTAGGAGCAACCGGTCCAGTAGGTGATACCGGCCCAGTAGGAGCCACCGGTCCAATCGGAGCGACTGGTCCAGTGGGAGATACCGGCCCGATCGGAGCCACCGGACCAACCGGAGACGCAGGTCCAACGGGAGATACCGGACCAACCGGAGCAACGGGAGCGACTGGCCCAATCGGAGCCACCGGTCCAACCGGAGACGCAGGTCCAACGGGAGATACCGGACCAACCGGAGCAACGGGAGCGACAGGTCCAATTGGAGATACCGGACCAACCGGAGATGTGGGACCAACTGGAGATATCGGACCAACAGGAGATGTGGGACCAACCGGAGATACCGGTCCAACTGGAGATGCCGGTCCTACGGGAGATACTGGTCCAACCGGAGATACCGGACCGACCGGAGATACTGGTCCAACTGGACCAGGAGCAATTATACCATTTGCGTCTGGTACGCCTGTAGCACCAACAAGTATTGCTTTAGGACTTGCAGGATTACCAGCAATAGTAGCATTTGGTGACAGTGCTGTATTACCAAATGTTCTGGGCACAACAATTAATTTAACCGGTGGAACTGGAGTACTGGCAAACCTTGCTTTTTCAGTTCCAAGAGATGGTATTATTACAGATATAGCGGCTTATTACAGTGTGGTTGCAGGGTTGAGTCTCATAGGAACAACCATTACGGTTGAGGCTCAGTTATTTGCTTCTGCAACACCGGATAACACGTTTACAGCTCTGACTGGAGCTGAGGTTATTTTATCACCAGGATTCTCAGGTGTAATTACAATTGGTGCCATTGCCAGTGGTATTACTTCTGGGCTTAATATTCCTGTTACAGCAGGAACCAGACTTCTAATGGTATTCTCAATTACAGCTACGGGTGTTAGTTTGTTAAATACCTTAACAGGATATGCCAGTGGTGGTGTGAACATTGCTTAACTTAAGATAAAGTCTGTCAGTAACAAGTATGAGGCAGATATAAAATAAAAACTCCCAGGAGTTGGACATATGTCTGGCTCCTGGGAGTTGATTGGTGTATTAAAAAATAAACGTCTGTTTACATTTTATTCAGATAACCAAGGGTGCTGCTATCTGTTACATAAGCAATGGTATTAAAAAACTTTGATTTACATAATTCCTTTTAAAACCAGAATTACGAAAATAACTGTTATAAGGATTATCCCTAGTATAAGAGCTATTTCTAAATTAAATTTTCCAGTTAAGGATTTATTCTCTGATTGGAAAGCAAGGAGATTAGTTCTCTTTAATGCATTAGAAAGCGGTTTATAAATCAAAAGTGTAAGAGCAGTGTTAATTCCGCTCTTTAAAAGGTTAAATGGAACAATAGCAGGTAACAGGAGTTTTACAACGGCATCTCTTGGGTACCCCATATAGATTGGAGTAATTAAATAGTTCCATAGGACCATAACCAGTGTCATCAGAATACTGCCTAAAATCATTCCAACCAATGCCCCTTTCATGGAGTGGTATTTCTTGTAAAGCCAGGCGGCTGGATATACAAATGCAATTGTAGAAAGAATATTCATAATTAACCCAATAATACCTGTGCTGCTGATGGTAAACATCTCAATCAATGAAACAATAACAGAAATTGCCACAGAAGACATGGGCCCAAATAGGAACCCTCCCGTCATAATAATAATATCCTTTGGTTCATATTCAAGAAATGGTGCAACAGGTATAAGCGGTATTCTGATTGCAACAACTGCCACGAAAGCCAGTGCACACAACATAGCCATTACAGTAAGTTTTCCGGTTTTTTTGTTCATAATCATATCTCCTAAAAATAAGTAACACCTGAAAGTAAGCCCTTCAGGTGTTAATAATAGATAGGTGTATTATCTTTATTTAACACATCTTCTTTCATCCAGACTATACTGTCGGTATTGGAATTACACCAATTCAACGCAACCTGCGCTCGCGGACTATACCGCCGGTCGGGAATTACACCCTGCCCTGAAGAATACTATATACAAATGTTCTTAGTGTATTATAACACTGCTTTATAAAAATGCAATATGTACCGATAAAAAAATAATATATAAGAACCGTGAAAATCAAATACAGGCAATTGACAACCGAATTTTTTATGCTAAAATATTTTTTATTCATCGGAGGATTATTTCAATGATGATTCGTAAATTAACTGCATGGCAGGAGTGGCTGGAAGCAGAAAGAGTCACATCAGTTTCTTTATTTTTTAGTTTCACAGGGAAAAGTCTAAAAAGATATAAATGGATCAGGCAGAGGGAAAACAGTCTCGGACAGAAGAGATATGGGGAGCTTTTCCGAAGATGGAATTTTGACTTCCAGCCGGAGAGTGTATTATCATAAGCAAATCTTTGATGGAAATACTGTTGGATGCGTGGAACTGGACATGGTCTGTTCTCTGCCTGAATCCCGGGAGCATGGAAATATAGTCAGGTCCGTATTTGATGAATTGATTGAAAAAGGTTTTTTATTTTCCTTCCTTCACCCATTTTCTACCAGTTATTACCGTCAGTTTGGTTTGAAATATGTAATTCCCCTTTGTTACAAAAGATTCCTGTGGCGGAGCTGAAAGATTTTGATCCTACCCAATCTGTTTTTCTCGGCACTTTAGATGTAGTTGATATCGTGTATGACAGTCCGGAAGCATTTCACAATATAATGGAATTTATTTATAAAATGACAGCAAAGTGTGAGACGTTATCTATGGAACCTCCAGAAAAGATTGATCTAACCATGCTGATTCCAAACGTGGATTAAGCGGAACGGAGTCTCTCAAGCCATAGCATGGCGCGTATTCTTCATATAAAAAAGTTTTGGAACTTATGCACCATCCTGATGATAAAGGAAGTTACAGATTAAAAGTCGAGGATGAATTTCTACCCCATAATTCAGGGGTATACACAGTCTCTTATTCCAATGGTAAGGCTCGGTCTGTTTTGCAGACGCCTATGGGAGATGCGGATATGAAAGTCAGTATTCAGACCCTTTGCCAGATGGTTCTTGGTTCTATTGACTTAAATGCAGCTGCTTACCGTTTTGGAAGTGAGATTTATTCCAATCAGGATACATTGAAAAAAGTTTTTGTTGAGAAAAAGATATTTAATCAGTAATATGGTAAATTAGATAGGAGTTACAGAGGGGGCTATACTGAATGTTGAGAGGTGCTTGAAAAGTGTTCTTTCAATATTTAGTATAGAACCTTTTTAATTTCGTTGTATTTGCTGTATTGAGGAATGAGACAATAAAAATATAAGCAATACATAATGGACTGATGGCATAATGGAATCTTTATAATCGGCTTGGTGTTACTGCTGGTAAACAGAAATATTTATAAAAATTGATGCGGCAGCAATGGGAGAAAAAGAAAATTATATGTTATTTTTAGGACATATTTTTTTATTGATTATAAAAGTTCTTTAAATATAAGTAATATTTCAAAGTTTTTTCAAGTGTTCGTAATAAATAAATGTGTATAATAATGCTTAAACAATGTAAAATTTAGTTGCAATCTCTTTATTCGTTTGCTATAATAACTGCCAGAGGGCATTTCATGGTTGAGTATGAGATGTTCGGTAAACGATTCCACAAAAAGAAAAAGTCACAAAAACAAAAAAGACGGAAGACCGCATAGATAAAGAATTTTCTAGCATACGGGGGTATAGCTCAGCTGGGAGAGCGCTTGAATGGCATTCAAGAGGTCATGGGTTCGAATCCCACTATCTCCACTTAAACAATAAGCCGCAGGCATGAATGCTTGTGGCTTAAATTATAGCCTACAGGAACGGAATACTTGACAAATCAAGGGCAAAAGAGGACCATTCGCAGTCCATCTTAGCCCTCTTTTTTTGGTCTTCCACAACTGATAGAAAATAGTCATATCCCCAAAATTTCCAATTAAATAAGACAGATTTATTAAAAAAAGTAATATCCCAACTTACATGCTAGCAAAGAATCTGACAACCGTATAATAAATCAAAATTATTTAATCAAATAATTTTACAATTGAAGATTATAGACAGTTCAACGCAGTTATGAAAGTTAAATAAATATTATTAAAATATTCGTTTGAATAAAATAAATTTTTTTGAATATTGAAAAAAATTGACATATTCTACATTTCTATGTTAAAATTTAAAGCAAATGAAAATATGGTGCCTGATGATATTAAAGTTAGGCACTATATTTTTAATATAAGGAAGGGGGACCGTCTTGAGCAAGAATGATAATGAAGAGAAAAAACCAAAGAATGGCGAAACCTTTCGTGCTTTAGCCTACTTCTCTCAAATAGGAGTAACGGTTGCAGCATCAATATTAACAGGTGTCCTGCTGGGAAAGTATCTGGATCTCTGGCTTGGAACATCGCCTTGGTTATTATTGACCTTTTCGTTATTAGGTGTGGGGGCATCATTCAAAGTATTATTCAACATACCTGGAGAGAAAAAATAATAAGCAGTAACGATTAGAAAGGAATGAGAATTAATATGAAATTATCTGATATAGCAAAAAGAATGGTATTTACAATAGGAATCATTGCATTCGTATGCATTTTGGGTTCCATAATTTATTACCGTTCTCTGAGCTTTCTTCCTTTTATGTTTGGGGTATTCTTAGGTTCAGCTCTCAGTATTATCAAAGTATTTCTTCTGGAACGAGCAGTGGATGCCGCTCTCATAATGGAACAAAAACGTGCTGGAGGTTACGTAAGTTTTCATCACCTGTTAAGACTTCTGCTTTCCGGAGTGGTTTTAGTTCTGGGCGCTCTTGTTCCGCAGATTAGTCTGTGGGGTGTTGCAGCCGGTATACTGGCTTTTCAGCTGGCAGTCTATAATCTCAGGTTTATATCAAAAAGTTAAATAAAAAATATTTAAATAGGTGGTGATTTACTCGTGGGTTTAAATATAGACAATCTTTGGATTTTAAACATTGCAGGTATTGAAGTCAGGATAACAGAAACGATTGTTAATACATGGTTTATTATGCTGGTTCTCATTGTGCTTGCCGTGATTATCCGCATCAGACTTCGTAAATTTCAAACCATTCCCAGTGGGTTTCAAAATGTAATAGAAGCAGTCATTGAAACCTTTGATCATTTTGTAAGCAACACTTTAAGTGAAAAGCTATCGTATATATCCCCCTGGTTTTTCACGGTTTTTGTCTTTATACTCTCATCTAGTGTGTTCAGTGTGTTTGGACTAAGAGCTCCAACAGCAGACTGGGCAACTACCTTTGCACTGGCGTTTGCCAGCTTCATGATTATGCTTTTTATGGGTTTCAGACACCAGAAAGCCAATTATCTGAAAAGTTTCTTTGAACCACATTTTATATTCTTTCCCCTGAATCTGGTTGGTGAGTTAGCCAAACCGGTCTCGTTGAGTTTTCGACTCTTCGGCAACATGCTTTCTGGTACAATTATTCTGACACTTTATTATGCACTAACACCAGTCTTTGTCCAGTTTGGCATACCATCTTTGCTGCATGCGCTTTTCGATATTATATTCGGTGCTTTACAAACTTATATATTTGTTATTATAAGTCTTATGTATGTCAGAGGTGCAGCAGAATGAAAAACTGTTTTCGGTAACCTGAAATATTGTCAATCTTTAAGAAACGAATTAATTGGAGGAAATTATTATGGAAACATTAGGTTTTGTAATCGGTATCGCGCATATTGCAGCAGTAATTGCACTTCTTAACGGTGTATTCACCACATTTGGGCAGGCAAAAATTGCTGCTCAGGCGATAGAATCCATCGGAAGACAGCCAGAAGCTGCAGATTCCATTCGTAGTACCATGTTTGTTGGTCTGGCTATGGCTGAGACTTCTGGTATCTACGGTCTTTTGATCGCTATTATCATGCTCTTTGCGAACCCCTTGGTAACGATCTTATTGAACTATATGGGTTAAAGGGAATGACGACCAATTTGGTGTAGAATAGAAGAAGGAGGTCATTATAATTGCAGAGTGAAATAATGCTTTTAGCCCAGGCTTTACCCGAAGGACGTGTTTTTGGCCTGGACTCTCAAACAGCAATCGACATTGGAATCCAGTTATTGAATGGAATTATTCTGGCTGTTGTATTGGGATATATTCTTTATAAACCTGTTAAAGAATTTATGAGTAAGAGAAGCGAGGCAATCCAGCAGAAGATTAACGATGCAGATGCTGCTATGGTCAAGGCTCAGGAGCTTATCTCGGAATATGAATTAAAGATAAAAGAAATAGAGAACGAACGTGCAGAAATTCTGGAAGTTGCCCGCCTCAAGTCGATTGATGAAGGTAGGTTAATCCTGGAAGATGCAAGGCGGGAAGCTTCTGAGATCAAAAAACGCTCATTAGAAAGCGTTTTGGCAGATAAGAAACGTCTCCAGGAAGAAACTCGTTTCCATATAATTGAACTTGCATCTCTTATTGCCAAACGATACATTACATTGAACATGGATCATGAAACTCAGGACAAAATTTTTGAGGAAACCCTGGCACAGATGGAGGTCACTCCATGGCAAAGCTAAAGGAAGAATATACACAGGCACTTTTGGAACGGTCAGAAGCAAAAGGTACTTTGGAGGCGGATTTAAAACAGGCAATTTGGATCAGGGAAGTATTGAAAGATACTGAAATACAGGATTTTCTTTTGCATCCCCACGTTTCAGATGCTGAGAAATACCAGATTTTTCAAAATGCCTTTTCGGGAAAAATTTCTGACCACCTGATGGACTTTTTGTATCTGGCAGTCCAAAAAAACAGTGAATCATTGATTTTACCGGTATTAAGCGAATATATCGAGTATATAAACAGACACACAGGCAAAGTAGATGCAAAAATCGTCTCTGCAAAAAAACTTTCGGAACAGCAGGTAGAATCCATCCGTGCAGCATTATCAAAAAAAATGGATGCCAACGTTCAGATAAGAAACGCTGTTGATCCTGATGTAATAGGAGGATTTTATATTCTGGTAGACGGGCATATCTTTGATGGTACGCTGCGATCAGAACTAAATTTAATGAAAGAACAATTAAAGAGAGGAATTTATGAATGTTAGTTAATCCCGATGAAATAACCAAGGTGATAAAACAACAGATAGAGTCTTACTCATCCAAGCTGAATTTTTCTGAAGTAGGTACTGTCATGCAGGTCGGGGATGGCATCGCACGGGTGCATGGTTTACACAGTGCCATGAGTGGTGAACTTCTCGAATTTTCGAATGGAACCTATGGCATGGCGCTTAATTTGGATGAAAACAGCATTGGTGTGGTAATTATGGGATCTGACGCTGGAATTAAAGAAGGTGATCCGGTAAAGATGACAGGCAGAATGGCAGAAGTTCCCGTAGGTGACAGTATGCTGGGGCGTGTTGTCAATGCACTTGGAAAGCCAATTGATGATAAGGGCCCACTTGTAGCAGACAATTATCGAAAAATAGAAAGCACTGCTCCCAGTGTAATTATGAGAAGTGAAGTCGATCAGCCATTGCAGACCGGTATCAAGGCCATTGACGCACTGGTTCCCATTGGAAAAGGGCAAAGGGAATTGATTATAGGGGACCGTGAGACAGGAAAGACTGCCATTAGTATTGATACCATTATCAATCAGAAGGATAAAGATGTCTATTGTGTCTATGTTGCCATAGGGCAAAAGGCATCAACAGTGGCTCGTACCATTAAAGTACTGAACGAGACTGGAGCCATGGATTATACCACTGTAGTTTTGGCTACTGCCAGTGATTCAGCTCCTTTGCAATATATTGCCCCTTATGCCGGCTGTGCGATTGCAGAAGAATGGATGCTGCAGGGCAAGGATGTTCTGATTGTTTATGATGATTTATCGAAACATGCGGTAGCTTACAGGGCGATCAGTCTTTTGCTGCGGCGTCCGCCGGGCCGAGAAGCTTATCCGGGTGATGTTTTTTATCTCCACTCCAGATTGCTGGAGCGTGCTGCAAGTATGAGCAGGGAATATGGCGGAGGAACCCTGACAGCTCTGCCCATTGTAGAGACTCAGGAAGGCGATATATCTGCCTATATTCCTACCAATATTATATCCATCACCGACGGACAGATTTATTTAGAGGCAAATCTTTTTAATGACGGTATACGCCCTGCCATTAATCCCGGCTTATCTGTTTCCCGTGTGGGAGGCTCCGCACAGATTCCTGCAATGAAGAAGCTGGCAGGTCCCCTTAGAATTGAATTTGCACAGTACAAAGAATTAGCTGCTTTTTCCCAGTTTGGCTCTGATCTCAATAAGGATACTTTAGATCGTCTTAACCATGGGGAACGTATTATGGAAGTTCTTAAGCAGCCGCAGTATAGACCCAAACCCATTGAAGATCAGGTTCTGATTCTCTATGCCTTAAGTAATAAACATATGGATGATATAGGTGTGGGACGTATCCAGAAGTTTCAAAAAGACCTTATTCACTATGTGGAAGAACATATTCCTCACATAAAAAATGAAATCAGAAGCAGTGGTAAAATTTCAGAAAAATTGGTGGAGGATATTGATAACGCGATTATTCAGGTGAAAGAACAGCACGATTACAGCTAAGGAGGTACTGATGTGAGTTCGATGAGAAATATCAAACAAAGAATATCAAACATTAGTTCCGTAGAACAGATTATTAAAGCTATGGACATGGTTGCCTCCACAAAGCTGATTAAAGCAAGAACACGATTGGAAGGAGTCCGCCCTATTTACCATGGGTTAAAACAGGTAGTAGAAGATGCGGGAAGACATAGTGATGCAAAAACACATCCATTCTATGAAGAACGTGAAATAAAGAATTCTTTATACGTTATAGTGACCAGTGACAGCGGGCTTTCCGGTGGCTATAATATCAATATTTCATCCAAAGCTCTGGACCACATGAATCAGGGGAAAAATGAAAAAATACTGGTTGTGGGAGCAAAAGGGAAGGAATATTTTAAGAAAAAAAATAAGAATATTATTCATACGATCATTGATATGGAAGATGCACAGGTGTATTTTAACGCTGAAAAACTTGCCAAATGGCTAATGGACTATTATTTGTCCGGTGAAGTGGATGAAGTATATATAGCTTATACCCGTTTTGATACGGTTTTAAGCTATAAACCCATTGTGGAAAAGCTCCTTCCGGCAGCCACAGAAGTGACAGAACATGAGGGGCATAGTGATAGGAAATATGAACCGGATATCAACACATTTATTGACCATATGATTCCTTTGTATCTGCATATGAATTTATTCAGAGCATTTTCAGAAGCCAACACCAGTGAACAGGCAGCACGTATGGTCAATATGGATGCAGCAGGGAAAAATGCTTCGGAAATGACGGAGGATTTAACCCGTATGTATAACCGTAAACGTCAGGCAGATATCACACAGGAACTCAGTGAAATTGTTGGCAGTGCAAATATTTTGAATAAAGGTGGACCACATGACAGTTAAAAATACAGGTAAGATAACGCAGATAATCGGTGCAGTTATTGATATTCGCTTTGAAAGTGGATTACCTTCTTTATATAATGCCATTGAAGTACAATTTGATCAGGAAACAGTTGTACTGGAAGTTATGCAGCATCTTGGAAATCACGCAGTACGCTGTATTTCCATGCATCCCACTGATGGTTTAAAAAGAGGTATGGAGGCAATTGATACAGGGGCCCCCATTACTGTACCCGTAGGAGAACATGTTCTTGGGCGAATGGTAAATGTCTTAGGAGATCCCATAGACAACCAACCGCCCATAGAATCAAAAGAACGCTGGGCGATTCATCGAGAGCCGCCCAGCCTTTCAGAACAGATTGCCCAGCCAGAGATGCTGGAAACAGGCATAAAGGCAATTGACTTACTCTGCCCTTTTGCCAAAGGTGGTAAGATTGGCCTGTTTGGCGGTGCAGGAGTAGGAAAGACAGTTCTTATTATGGAACTTATTAACAGCATTGCAAAAGAACATGGCGGTTACTCGGTCTTTGTAGGTGTAGGAGAACGTACCCGTGAGGGAAATGACCTGTATCACGATATGAAGAATTCCGGGGTTATTGATAAAACTGCGCTGATATTCGGGCAGATGAACGAACCGCCCGGTGTCAGAATGAGGGTAGGGCTTACCGGTCTGACCATGGCAGAATACTTCCGTGATAAAGAACAGCAGGATGTGCTGCTTTTCATTGATAATATATTCCGCTTTGTACAGGCGGGTTCTGAAGTGTCTGCGTTGTTGGGACGTACCCCCAGCGCCGTAGGCTACCAGCCAACCCTTGCAACAGAGATTGGCTCCTTACAGGAGCGTATTACCTCCACAAAGTCCGGTTCCATCACTTCGGTACAGGCCATCTATGTGCCTGCTGATGACTTTACAGATCCGGCAACTGCAACTACTTTTGCCCATTTGGATGCGGTGACTGTACTATCCAGAGCAATCGTTGAGCAGGGAATCTATCCTGCTGTAGATCCTCTGGGTTCCTCTTCCCGAATCTTAGAGGCAAACATTGTGGGGGCTGAACACTACCGGGTATCCCGTGCCGTTCAGAGTATATTACAGCGCTATAAAGACTTACAGGATATTGTTGCAATTCTGGGTATGGACGAATTATCTGAGGAAGATAAACGGATTGTCAACAGAGCCAGAAAGGTTCAGCGCTTTTTATCGCAGCCTTTCCACGTGGCTGAAAAATTCACCGCCATACCGGGACGCCATGTCCCTGTGGAAGAAACGGTCAGGGGCTTTCGGGAAATTATCGAAGGAGTTCATGATGAGATACCGGAAGGTTACTTCCTCAATGCAGGTACCATTGATGAAGTTGTAGAAAAATACAAGAATGCATAAGGGGGATTTTATGGCGGAAGAACAGACAAATACCCTGAAAGATAAAAAGATAAATCTGAATATCATCACCCCCCGCGGACTTAAATTTGCCGAAAAAGCAGACATGATTATTATGCGCTGCATTGACGGAAATCTGGGAGCGCTTTCGGGGCACACACCGGTTTCAACGATATTGGGAGATGGAATTCTCCGTATTTTAAATGATGGTGCTGAAAAGAAGCTTGCTGTATTCGGTGGTATCGCTGAAATAGGAAAAACAACGGTAAATATTTTCACCACCATTGCCCAGTCACCCGGAGAAATTGACTTAGGACGCGCAGAGTCAGACCGTAAGGAAGCGGAAGCTACACTTCTGGACGATTCAAAGGAATTGAAGATTCATGGCTCTCAAGTATTGCTGCGCCGTTCTCTGGTTCGGATTGAAGTCAGTCTGCATCTGGAAGATCCTGAATATTTTGATAATGATGATGATGATTAAGTGTCTTTGACACTTTAACTCCCCTAGCCCCTCATTCATAAGAGGAACTAGGGGTTCTTTTTGTATTATTTTTCTTCTCAACTTGCCTTATATCTGATTTTGGGCTATACTGATTCTGCTTTAACATCAATATAAGAGAAAAGGAAATGTGAATCGTATGGACATAGAGTTAAAAAGTAAAACAGTTATTCCCCGCTATCAGCAGATAGCTGTGGAATTGGCAGCACGGATTGCCAATGGGGAATATCAGGAAGGAGAGAAAATTTATGCCCGTTCTTCCCTTGCCAGTCAGTATGGTGTTTCCCCGGAAACCGCCCGTCGGGCGATCTGCATTCTCAGTGACCTTGGAATTGTTACTTCTGAAAAGGGCAATGGAGTTATTATCAGATCCCAGAAAAAGGCAGCGGAGTATAACCAGCAGAATGGCAAGCGGCAGACCATTGATACCATCAAGGAAAACGTTTTAAAGAGTGTGAGCCGCCAGAAGCAGGAAATGGAATATTTAAATGAGTGTCTAAAGGACCTTATAGAAGCTTCCATACATTTCCGGTCTATGAATCCGTTTATGCCCTTTGAGATCAGAATTGACAAAGACTGTGCCTATCTGAATCAAACATTCGAGGAAATACAATTCTGGCAGCGCACAGGGGCAACTGTTATTGGAGTCGGCAGGAAGGATGTACTGATGAAGTCACCGGGACCATACGTTGCTCTTTCGGAAGATGATACCATCTATTTTGTAACTCAGGATGATACGTTAGATAAGGTAAAAGATTTTTTATATCCTTCGAAATAATGGGTATTTGATAAGGCCTGAAGCCATGGTGCTTCAGGCTGTTTTTATCCCCCGATTTGACAAAGTGACAACTTTCTAATATAATTAAGTTGTTACTTTGTTGAGAAGGAGGGATAAAAATGATACGATTTGAACGAATTTCAAAACGTTATAAGACAAAACAAGTTCTAAATGAAGTCACATTTACGATAAAAAGCGGCAGCCTGGTGGCTGTGATCGGTGAGAGCGGATGTGGAAAGACAACTCTCTTAAAAATGATTAATCGTCTGATTAAGCCCACATCGGGCATGATTTACATTGATGACAAAAGCATCTCCAGCATGGATGAGGTGGCTTTGCGACGGAGTATCGGTTATGTAATCCAGCAGACAGGACTGTTTCCCCACATGACAGTGAAGGAAAATATTGAGCTGATCCCAAAGCTTGAAAAAAGGTCTGTTGAGGACATTGAAAAAAACACAGAAAAGATGATGCAAATGGTGGGGCTTGACTGCGAAGAGTTTTTGCACCGCTATCCCACGGAACTTAGTGGGGGGCAGCAGCAGAGAGTGGGAGTTGCCAGGGCTTTTGCTACGGATCCGGATGTGATACTGATGGATGAACCGTTTTCTGCTTTGGATCCCATGACCAGGGCTGATCTCCAGGATGAACTGGTGCAGCTCCAGTCGAAACTGAAAAAAACCATTGTCTTCGTGACCCATGATATGGATGAAGCGATCAAAATTGCAGATATGATTTGCATTATGAAAGATGGCAATGTACTTCAGTACGATACGCCGGAGAATATTTTAAATAATCCCAAGGATGATTTTGTATCCAGTTTCGTGGGGAAAAACAGAATCTGGTCTTCACCGGAATATATTAAGGTGTCTGATATCATGATTGAGAATCCGGTTACTGCATTCAGAGATCTTTCTGTTTTGAAATGTATTGACAAGATGCGTCAGAATAAAGTTGACAGCCTCCTGATCGTGGAGCGGGAGAACCGACGGCTGACCGGAATTGTGAAGGCAGGCAAATTGCGGGGAGTGGAAGACAGAGCAAGACTTGCAGAAGAATATATGTATGAAGATTTCCCATCTCTGTTACCGGAACAATGTATTTTGGATGCACTGAAAATAGTGACGGAAAACCACATATCAACAGTTCCTGTGGTAGATGAAGAGAAGCGTCTGGTTGGTTTGATTACACGAAGCAGTCTGGTAACCACGTTAAGTGAACAGTATTTTGATTATGAAGGAGGAGAGGCTTAATGAGTTTTTTGAATTATTTAGGAGGTAATTATCCGCAAGTCCTTTCTTTGGTCATCGAACATCTGAAGCTGACTGCTATCTCAGTAGGTCTGGCGATTCTGATTGGGGTTCCTCTTGGTATTTTCATTTCCTATACATCAAAAGCCGGAAAACCGGTTTTATCCCTTGCCAACATCATTCAGGCAATTCCCAGTATGGCACTTTTAGGTTTTATGATTCCACTGTTTGGAATTGGTACGGTTCCTGCAATCGTTGCAGTGGTACTTTATTCTCTGCTTCCCATCATTAAGAATACTTATACGGGAATTGAAAATATTAATCCACAGACGCTGGAGGCTGCCAAGGGAATCGGACTGACTCCTTTTCAGGTCCTGACAAAGGTGCAGATTCCTCTGGCACTTCCGGTCATCATGGCAGGCGTGCGTATCGCTTCCGTAACAGCAGTGGGACTTATGACGATGGCAGCATTTATTGGTGCCGGCGGTCTGGGTTATCTTGTGTTTTCCGGTATAAAGACGGTTAATAATAACCAGATTCTGGCTGGAGCCATACCTGCCTGTATATTGGCATTGTCGGTAGATTTTTTGCTGGGCATTGTTGAGAAGCTGGTGACACCTGTGAGTCTTCAAAAGGGAGATGGTGTCTTAAAGAAAAAGACACGTACGGTCCAGAAGGCTGGACTCAGCGTGGCAGCGCTTTTCCTGGTTGGAGTTTTTATATTTACCTCCATAGGCGGCAAGATGGAAAATTCCAGAACCATTACCATCGGTTCTAAAGATTTTACAGAGCAGGAGATTCTTGGAAATATGATGGCGGACTTCATTGAAGACCGAACCGATATTTCAGTCAACAGAAGGGTGAATCTGGGAGGAACCCAGGTTTGCTTCGGTGCACTCAAAGGTGGCGATATTGATCTGTATATTGAATACACTGGAACTGCTTATACGGATATGTTAAAGCATTCCCCTGACAGTGATATGGAAAAGGTTTATCAGACGGTAAAGGATGAATTTAAAGAGCAATACAACATTGATGTATTAAAACAGATGAATTTTAATAATACTTATACGCTGGCAGTCACTCAGGAGACAGCAGAGCACTATGGGATTGAAACGATCAGTGATTTGGCAAAAACAGCCGGAAGTATGACTTCTGGTACAACATTTGAATTTAGTAATCGTGAAGACGGACTTCCCGGTCTTCAGAAAGCTTATGGGTTCCAGGTAGGGAATAGTCTCACTTTGGACAGTGCGCCGCGTTATCTGGCTCTGGAAAAAGGTGAGGTTGATATGATAGATGCTTTTGCGACCGACGGGCTTTTAAAGAAATTCAACTTAAAAACTCTTACTGATGATAAGATTTTTTTCCCGCCTTATTATGCAATACCGATCATTCGTGATGAAGCATTGCAAAATTACCCCGAGATACCGGCTCTATTGGAAGAACTGGGATTGGTGTTGACGGATGAAGTCATGATGGAACTGAATTATAAAGTGGATGAACTGCAGCAGACTCCGGCTGAAGTTGCCCATGAATTTTTAGTGGAGAATGGATTGATATCATGATATTTGGAATTGTGATATTTGCAATTATATCAGTAATTTTTTCTGTTCCCGGTCTTCAGCAAATGGTGGCTGGTGAACAGGAGTTATCTCCCCGGGAAGAAAAGATAGGCATTCTTTTCGGCCATTATATGGGGGCTGCTGCTGTACTGTTGTTTTTTCTGCATATGTTCAGATCACTGTATTTTCCATATTTTTATATTGGAGCGGGAGGGCTGTGTATGATTCTGACCTTTGGCTTTTTATATAAAACAGTCCGCATATTAAAAAAAGAGGAAAATTGATTCTGATTTATAGATATAAGTTTTATATCTTAGCAATAAAATTTTTGAGATATAGCATTGAATGAGCAGGTATGATTATTCAATGCTATATTTTTGCTTTTTATTAATCAAATCAAATTTTATGGAATTTTCTGTATATTAAACTTCTTTCTACTTTATAGCCATTTTGCACCATTAATATGAATTCTGAACTTGTGGCAATATGGCAGATTACTTTATGCCTTATGGGAGTGAATCTGATTATGCTTCTTGTCAATGCAGTCTTTATTAAACCCATAAGAAATGCAACAGGAGTACTATCCCGAATCAACAGTAAAATGACGGAAAAGCTGTCCAATCTGTTGCAGGGAATGGAGCAGGCAAGGATGTATTCTGCGGGAAGTAATACGGTTAAGGAATTTACCATAGAAAATGAGACTTATGCAAAACAAAGCAGATATAAAAATTTCTATATCGCATGTTTGGATAGCTGCAATCATGGATTTGATTTACTATGTGCATTGGCATTCCTTTTGCTGGGAATATATTTTGTTCAAAACAATCATACTTCCTTAGGTTCCCTTGCAGCCATTTATGCCCTTTATGGAAAATTTTCTTATCAATTTTTGCAGATGGGGAGATATATTCCGGAGCTGATTGGGTGCCTGATTAATGCGCAAAATGTTTTTGATTTTATAGAAGAAGCAGAAGAGTCCGACTCTTGGTACAAAAACCTCCTGGAGGAAGGTGAAAATTTAGAAATGCAAGAGGGAAATATTCTTGATATTAACCGTATTTCCTTTCAATACCGGGAAGAAAAGGTGATCTTGCGGAATTATTCCCTATCGGTCAGAGAAGGGGAATGTGTTGCCATAACAGGTCCGTCCGGCTGTGGTAAAACCACACTTTCCAAATTATTACTGGGACTATATCCGCTGGCAGCCGGAGATATCCGCATAAAGGGTGTGTCCTATCATGAACTTATAAATGCCGAAATTCGAAAACAGATTGCGTATGTTCCTCAGGAACCCTATCTTTTTAACCAATCTATTGGGGATAATATTCGTATAGGACGCCCCGATGCGTCTCATGAAGAGGTAATACGGGCGGCAAAAATTGCTCATGCCCACACCTTTATCGAATCGCTGGAAAATGGTTATGACACGTTTGTTGGGGAGAGGGGGAACCAGCTTTCCGGGGGACAGAGACAGAGAATTGCCATTGCAAGAGCCATTTTAAAGGATGCGCCTGTGATTCTTTTCGATGAAGCAACTTCCGCACTGGATAATGAGTCGGAACGGCTTTTCAATGATGCATTAAAATCCATGAAAAAGCATAAAACAGCATAAAACAGTCATCATGATCGCCCATAGACCTTCCACAATTGTATTGGCAGACCGTATCTATTCCTTTTCTCATTTATAGTTGGGATTTCAGATCCTGCAAAAAGACGCAAGGAAATGATCCTGCGTCTTTTTTGTGAACCTGATTTCTGTACTATAGAATCGTGAATTCCACAGTCTCAATAATAATTGGCGTTCCGGCAAATATAGTTCCGCTTTGCGGGGGGAAGGACAGTGCGCTGGAGCTTAGACTGTATGAAGAGCTTGCCTGCATCATGCCGTTTATATATAGATTATTGAAACTGTTTGGTCCAAGCCCGGAAAATTCAGTAATGTTGTTTTCGCTATCATCAGTGAAATCACTTGCAGGAATTGTAACAGGGGAAGATAAATCAATGTTTGCAGGTGGAAAATAGAAATATCGGTTTGCTGTAGGAATTAATTCAATGGTTGAAATGTCCACTGCCGGACCGGTGTCGCCAGTAGGACCGATGTCGCCGGTAGGACCCGTATCGCCGGTAGGACCGGTGTCGCCAGTAGGACCTGCGTCGCCAGTAGGACCAATGTCGCCGGTGGGGCCGGTGTCGCCAGTAGGACCAATGTCGCCAGTAGGACCAATGTCCCCGGTGGGACCGGTGTTGCCAGTAGGACCGATGTCTCCAGTAGGACCAGTAGAACCGGTGGCGCCAGTAGGACCAATGTCGCCGGTGGGACCGGTGTCGCCAGTAGGACCTGCATCGCCAGTAGGACCCGTATCGCCGATAGGACCGGTGTCGCCAGTAGGACCTGCGTCGCCAGTAGGACCAATGTCGCCGGTGGGACCGATGTCGCCAGTAGGACCGATGTCTCCAGTCGGACCGGTGTCGCCAGTAGGACCGGTGTCGCCAGTAGGACCAGCGTCGCCGGTAGGACCGATATCGCCAATAGGACCCGTGTCACCAGTCGGACCTGCATCGCCGGTGGCACCCGTATCGCCAGTAGGACCAATGTCGCCGGTGGGACCGATGTCGCCAGTAGGACCAGTAGAACCGGTGTCTCCAGTAGGACCCGCGTCGCCGGTGGGACCCGTGTCGCCAGTAGGACCAATGTCGCCAGTAGGACCAATGTCACCGGTGGGACCGGTGTTGCCAGTAGGACCGATGTCACCAGTCGGACCGGTGTCTCCAGTCGGACCGGTATCGCCAGTAGGCCCAGTCTCTCCTGCAGGCCCGGCAATATCATCTTCGATGATTACAAGTGTTGCTTTAACAGGTACAATTGGTGAGTAATAAACGGTATTAGTACTGGCATTTAGCAATGACAATGTTATCGGAGCTGTTGCCTCAATGATTCCAATTCCTACAACTTCTGTGGTCTTAATGGGCGAATTGCCTTGCAGAAAATCTCCCTGAGATGAAGATAAAGCAAAGACCACACCATTTGAGGAAGAAGAAGATTGACTGGCAATCCACCAATTGATGTAATATCGTCCAGATGTATTGATAGTAATCGTGCCAGTTAAGGCATCGTAGGTTATATTTCCGTTAGAATATACAGTAGTATCAAAAAGAACATTGGAACCATTCGCAACAGATCCGTCGGCAGTACGCTCTATTTGCAGGGCAATATTACTCATATCACGACATGTCTCCTTTTATAATATATTTACAACGTGTTTGATAAAGAAGGTTTCATAATATAAATATGCAGAAATTGGCTCTGGTTTCATAACTGTGGGGAATCATTTGCGAATTTCCAGAAAAATCATATATACAAACATATGTTCTGGTTATATAATCAGATTAGAGTCTAATTATGGTTATAGAAAGATAGGAGGTGTTTCTTTGGTGGAAGAGCGCATTTATGTATGTATTGATCTTAAATCCTTTTATGCTTCTGCAGAATGTGTGGATCGGGGACTTGATCCTCTGACAACCAATCTTGTGGTGGCGGATCCCGAGAGAGGGGAGAAAACCATATGTCTTGCGATTACACCAGCTATGAAAGCGCTGGGAATCAAGAACCGGTGCAGGGTGTTCCAGATACCAAAAGGGATAGAATACATGATGGCACCGCCAAGAATGAAACGCTACATTGAATATTCTGCGGATATTTATGGCATCTATTTGAACTATATTTCAAAAGAAGACATTCATGTATATTCCATTGATGAATCATTTATAGATGTAACTCCCTATCTGTCCATGTATCATATGAGTGCAAGGGAGCTGGCATTGCGGATGATGGAAGATGTTAAAAATACCACAGGAATTACTGCTACTGCGGGTATCGGAACAAACCTGTACCTGGCAAAGATTGCGTTGGATATTATGGCAAAACATGCCAGAGACAACATCGGCTATCTGGACGAGAAACTTTATCAAAAGACGTTATGGAACCATAAGCCGCTGACAGATTTCTGGAGAATCGGGAAGGGAATTGCAGGCAGACTGAATCATATGGGAATTCTTACTATGGGAGATATTACCCGTACCAACGAAGATCTGCTATACCGCCTATTTGGGATTGATGCAGAGCTTTTGATAGACCATGCCTGGGGACGGGAGACAACTACCATTGCTGACATTAAAGAATATAAGCCCCAAAACAGTTCTATGTCTAATAGCCAGGTGCTTTTCAGAGATTACGATTTTGAGGAATGCCGGCTGATTGTAAAAGAGATGGTGGATGTCTTATGTCTGGAGATGGCAGATAAAAATTTGGTGACTGCTTCTGTGTCCCTGATGGTTGGGTATTCAAACGAATTGGAGAAAAAACCAGCCACGGGAACCATCTCCATCTCTGTTCCAACGAATTCTTATCGTACGATAATTCCGGATGTAATGAAGCTTTATGAACGCATTGTAGAACGGGATACGCCCATCCGGCGTTTGAGTATTTCCTGCAATCATGTGGTTTGTGAAGTGTATGAACAATACAGTTTATTTTCGGATCAGAGAGAAGTGGAAAAAGAAAAAAGGATGCAGAAAGCCACGTTAGAGATCAAAGAGAGGTTCGGTAAAAATGCCCTTATCCGGGGAATGGATTTACAGGAGTACGGCACTGCAAGAGAACGCAACACCCAGATTGGAGGTCATAAAAGTGGGGAGTAGAAGAGGGAAAATGGACCAGAAAAACCGGGCAAAACAGTTTATGCCGTTTGACGCATTAAAAGGATTCCGGGAAGCCATGGCAGAGAAAGAGCGGCTCATTGTTTCCAGGCGGGACTTATCGGAGGAGAGACAGGAAGAACTGGATGGGCAGTTGCGGCAGGTTCAAAAAGGAGATAGGATTACCGCAGAATATTTTAAGGAAAGAGAATATGTGAAAAAAGAGGGGAAGGTAACACGAATTGATCATGCAGGCCGAATTTTGGAAATTGATGAGATCAAGATCGCCTTTTCGGATATTTCTGATTTGAAATGTGACCTTCTCCAAGGTCGGTTTTATGTTGCTGGAGTTTTTCATTGATACTAATAATCGCTCAAAGTTAGTCAGGTATACAGCTTTAAATTTCTATGATACAATAGTAGTTAGTCTAATCTAACTACTATTAAACCCAGAGGTGCATACATGTACATACACAATTCCCCTTTAACAATGAACCAGAGGGAAATCGCTTCCGCGCTCCAGGTCTGGAACCGGGCGGCTGTTTCTCTTCTGGACATACGCCATAATTTGATTTCACCAGAACAAGCGCTTAAACGCTACCGTCTTCCTGCAGCCGCCTTTCTCTATACCAGCGGTGGCAAAGCAGAGATACGGCTAAACGATACGGCATACCGTGTGGAACGTTTTGGTCTGTTCCACGCAGGGAAGGAAGCCAAGCTGACCATTATGCCGGAATGTGACTGGCTGGAATATTACATTATACTTTATAAGGCAGTGGAACCCACCAGTTCCAGGGCGGAATATCTCCGGTTGCTGGACCTGGTCAATCCCTTTCGCCAGCAATACGGATTTGCGCCAGTAAATCCTGTGTTTTTTTCAGAAGAGCTTCGGAAGATGTATGAAAGATGGAAGGGACCAGATCCCCTTAATCTCTTTTATGGAAAAGCTGCTTTTTACCGCTTTGTATATGAAGTATATGAAGAACTGGAGCAAGGGAATATCAGTATATTGGAACCGGATGTGATTGCTATGGCGGTACGGTATTTAAATGAACATTATGGGGAAGATGTTTCCATACAGGATATGTGTGAAGGGCTGGGAATCAGCTACAGCCATTTCCATCGGAGTTTTAAAAAACAGACTGGAAAAAGTCCTCAGGAATATTTAATACAGACCCGCTTATTAGCGGCACAGCGATTTCTGGCAGATCCCGGACTTACCATCAGAGAGGTAGCAGGATACTGTGGATTTCAGGATGAGAGAAATTTCCAGCGCTTATTTTTTAAATATAACGGGGTGTCTCCCAATGCGTACAGAGAGAATACACCGCTTCGTGTGAGAGGTGAAACCGTAGTCAATCAAATCACTTTTCCCTATAATGAGGAAGATCTCATTAGTTTTGAGGAAATCAAAGGAAAAGGAGCAACTTACATGTTCAAAGAGATACGGAATAAAGCGGTATTTGCAGCAGCGCTGTCCCTGATGCTGTTGCTGTCCGCCTGTGGTAAAGCACCAGCCAGTACAAATGTCACAGAAAAAGCAACCGCTGCAGCCAGTCAGGCAGAGGAGCAGGCCGACAAAGAAACCAGGACCATCAGTACGGTTATGGGCGATGTGGAGGTTCCTGCCAATCCAAAGAGAGTGGCATGCTACACCTGGGCAGGTGATCTTTTGGCACTTGGCATTACTCCGGTAATCAGCAATGATGTGGAACTGCCCATTATGGAGGAAGCATTATCCGGTACCGAGATGTCCTGGTTCAATGACCCGGAAGAGATTATGGCAGCTGACCCGGACTTAATTATTATCCGTGACAAGGATAAATACGAAAGCTATAGCAAGATTGCGCCGACACTGCTTGTAGAATATAATACACCTTTAGAAGAGCGAATCCGGTTTTTTGGAGAGGTATTCGGTGTGGAGGAAAAGGCATCTGAGGTTCTTGATTCGTTTCATAGCAAGGTAGAAAGATATACCCAGGATTTTAAGGACAAGGGCATTTACGGAAAATCAATCGTCATCATGTTTTACAATGAATCTGCCCCCTATATTTATGGAGATGATTATGGATTCGGGGGACAGGTTTTGTATAATCTTCTGGGATTTCAAGTGACAGACAAGGTCCAAAAGGAGATGATTGATTCTGGAGAAGGCTTCAAAGAAGTTTCCTGGGAAGTGGCTGGAGACTATCTGAATGCAGACTATATACAGATTGGAGAAGAGTCTCTGTCACAGCCGGATTTATTAAAAGACAATCAGGTATGGAACAGTATAGAGGCGGTGAAAAACAATCAGGTTATTACCTATTCCAGAGATTATGACAGAAAATCTCTTTATGTTCTGGATAAGATCGTGGATTATTATCATGAACAGTTTATGAAGTTAGAAGAACCTTCTTCCCATTAATTGACGCGTTCACAAATGAATGATATAGTGTAAGTACCCCTATGGGTATAAAAGGAGGTACAAAAATGCGCCAATGTATGGACAGTGCGAATCTGCATAGACGATTAAATAAGATTATGGGACAGATCAGAGCGATTGATCACATGGTGGATGAAGACATTCCCTGTGAAGATGTTCTGATTCAGATTAATGCTGCTAAAAACGCCCTGCATAAAGTTGGTCAGGTTGTATTGGAAGGTCATTTAAATCACTGTGTCAGAGAAGGCATTGAACATGGAGATGCGGATAAGACCATTGCGGATTTTGCCAAAGCGGTGGAGCATTTCTCCAGAATGAGTTAAGAGGTATCAAAAAAAGAAGCTGCAGAAGAAAACAGCTTCTTTTTTTTTATTGACATCATATACCCCTATAGGTATAATATGGGCATACCCCTATGGGTATAAAAGGAGAGCATGATATGATAAAATATTTAAAAGATGAAGAAAAAAGGATCGTTATTTCTCTTATCATTTCCCTGCCAGCTCTGCTGAGCAGCTTTTTTCACATTGGTGATCTGCCGGTGGATCCGGCGTGGATTGCCATAATTTTATGCGGAGTACCAATTGTAAAAGGTGCCATTGTTGGTCTGGTAACGGAATTTGATATAAAAGCGGATGTTCTGGTGTCCATTGCACTGATTGCTTCTGTGCTGATTGGAGAAGTATTTGCGGCTGGTGAGGTGGCTTTTATTATGGCACTGGGCGGTTATCTGGAAGAACGAACTGTAGCCAGGGCACGTGCCGGAATTGAAAAACTGGTTCATCTGACTCCGGCAACGGCAAGAGTGATCAGGGAAATGGAGGAGATTGTGCTTCCGGCAGATCAGGTCAGAAAAGGAGATACGCTCCGTGTACTGGCAGGAGAAACCATTGCCGTAGATGGAATGATTAAAAAGGGCAGAACCTCGATTGATCAATCGGTCATGACAGGAGAATCCCTGCCGGTGGATAAAGAAGAAGGCGATGAAGTATTCAGCGGAACGGTGAATCAATTTGGAACCTTTGATATGGTGGCTCAAAAGGTTGGAGAGGACAGTTCGATTCAGCGGATGATCCGTCTGGTGGCATCTGCCGATGCGGGAAAAGCAAGAATTGTAGGTATTGCCGATCGTTGGGCTGCCTGGATTGTTGTGATTGCTCTTCTTGCCTCCGTACTTACATGGCTGGCAACCCATGAGATCCTTCGTTCCGTAACTATTTTAGTTGTGTTCTGCCCCTGCGCCCTTGTTCTTGCAACTCCCACTGCGATTATGGCTGGAATTGGAAATGCCGCCCGATATGGCATTCTGATCCGGGAAGGGGATGCGCTGGAGCGTCTGGCAAAAGTAAAGCGGATTGCCTTTGATAAAACAGGAACTTTGACGTTTGGAAAGCCTTCTGTCACTGCAATTCACAGAGAACCTTCCCATAATATAGAAGATTCCCTGCTTCTGGAATTGGCTGCGAGCGCTGAACTTTACTCAGAACACCCCTTGGGAAAAGCCATTGTCTCAGCATATAAGGAACGTTTTAACAGAGTTCCCGAACAGCCGGAGGAATTTACCATGGAAGCAGGCAGGGGAGTGGAGGCACAGATAGAAGGTAAGAAATTTTATGCAGGGAATGAAGCCCTTTTTAAAGAGCATGGTATCGGTCTTTCCGATGAATTATTAAGCGCTGCCAATCAGGAAAAGTCAACTGGAAGTACGGTTATTTATCTGGCACAGGATCAGTCGGCAGTGGGAATTATCGCCTTATCTGACACTCTGCGTCCAGATGCACCCGAAACCATTGAGGCAATCCGTCAAACTGGAATACAAACGGTTTTATTGACCGGAGATTCTCTTGAATCCGCCAGTCATATGGCACAGATTGCGAAAATAACAGAGATAAAAGCCCAGTGTCTTCCAGAAACCAAGCTCCAGAAAATCCAGGATTATCAGAACAAAGGAGAACTGGTGTGTATGGTGGGAGACGGAATTAATGACGCTCCTGCCTTAAAAGCAGCTTATGTCAGCATTGCCATGGGTGGGATCGGAAGTGATATTGCCATTGAAGCTGCTGACATTGCCCTGGTAGGAGATGATATTAAGGAGATTGTGCATCTTTTGAAGCTTTCTAAGATGACCATGAAAACCATTCGATTCAATTTAATTGCCTCTATGACCTTGAATTTCATTGCCATTGCACTGGCAATTACAGGCTTTTTAAATCCGGTTTTAGGCGCATTGGTACATAATGCAGGTTCGGTGGCGGTGATTCTTTTGTCTTCACGGCTGCTTCATTGGAGAAGGAAACAATCAGGTGGTTTGCATGCCTGATTGTTTAAGGAAAAGATTTGCTTTCAAAAAATAAATATGATATAGTATAAGTTAGGCATAACTAACTTATTTCATAACATGATTATAAGAGGAAAGTAAGATGAAACAGAATAATTTAATGTTACAATATGCGAAAGCAAATCTTGAAATAGATGAGATCCATCACCTCTCCATCCCTCCAGGCAGCAAAGTCATTGCGCAAAATACCATGAAAGGGGTATGTGGATTTGTGATTCCGGTTAGCGGAAAAGCAAAGTTTACGTTAGGTGAAAAAACATATCAATTAAAAAAAGGAACCATATTGCACGCTGGTTCTTATATGGATTTAAGTAAAGAAGTAATAGGAGATGACAACTGGGAATTTATTTTACTTCATTATAAAGTTTTACAGGAAGAAAAGTATAGTGAGTCTCTTTTGGAGACTCATTATGCTGTAAAGGTTTATTCTGACCAGAGCCTGGCAATTATGGATTTACTGGAACGGACCATTGCGCTGCAGAGGCAATTGGGAGCAAAACATATTTTAATGACAAAGGTATTGCTTTATGAGTTTATTGCAAAATTGTTTACATTTTCTGAGGTAAGGCAGAATCTGGAACCAGAAGACCGGATTGATCAGGCGCGTGTCTATATTCAGGAACATCTGGAAGAAAATTTATCTGTAGCAGAAGTGGCGGAGCGTTTCCAATGGACGGCAAAGCAGTTCCATTATCTGTTTCAGAAGAAAACGGGAGTATCTCCCAAGCGTTATATGATGAATACACAGATGAAAAGGGCGAAGGAACTGCTTGCCGACAGCGATTTAAATGTCACAGAAATAGCGGGTCAGGTAGGTTATGGAGATGCCCTTCATTTCAGCCGTATTTTTAAAAACAATATAGGTATTTCTCCAAGTCAATACCGGAAAAACCTCGAAAAAGATCCATGTAAAATGGAAAAAAATCTATTTTAAAACCGGGTGGATTATGCTATATTTTCTTTGATGTTATATATGAAAATGGATTTCATAATCAGAAGGAGTGTACCATGAAAAAAACAATTACAGTGGCGGCAGCAGGATTGCTGTCCCTATCTTTGCTTACAGGCTGTAACAACAGCCAGACAGCCGTTACTTCTGCACAGACCGATTCTAAGGCAGAGGCTTCCATAGAGACACAGGAAAGTGGAAAAGGTCAGGAAAATGGTGAGGCAGGAATCACGTATCCTTATGTGTATACAGACGCTTCCGGCAGAGAAATAACCATTGAAAAACAGCCTCAGGCGGTTGTAACAGACTATCTGCCTCTTTGGGAAACCATGCTTTTGCTTGATGTTGTCCCCATTGCGGCTTCTGGTGCTGAGAATTACATTGCGACCTGGGATGCCTTTGAAGGGTATGATTTAAGTGGTGTAAAAGATCTTGGTGCAAAGGAAGTAAATCTGGAATTACTGGCTGAATTAGAGCCGGATATGATCTTACATCAGGGTTCTGATATGACTAATTTAGACATTGAAAATCTGGAAAAGATAGCACCGGTAGCTGTTTTTGGAAGTGATACAAAGATGGACTGGAGATTAAGTTTAAGAGAAGTTGCCAAGGTTCTTAATAAAGAAGCGAAAGCCGAAGAAGTTATTACCCAGGTGAATGAGAAATTAACAAAAAGCCGTGAACGGTTAGCGGAAAAGTATAAAGGACAAACTGTGGTTCAGTTTTCTGTCATGGGAGAGGATAAATATTTTGTGGCATACCGCCCTGATTTATATGACAAAGAAACAGGTCTGGGACTGAATCTTCCGGAAGGCTTTACCAAAGCCCGGAATTATGAACAGATTTCCATGGAGTCCATAGTCCAGATGAATCCGGATTACATATTTATGAATGTTTTTGATGGAGATGAAGCACTCATGGAAGCACTGGAGCAGAATTCAGTCTGGAAGTCTTTAAAGGCAGTACAGGCAGGGCATGTATACCGTCTGGATGGCAGCGGTCATGCTCCCAGTGCATTGGCGACCTTATATACCGTTGATTTTATTACAGATGCACTTACTGCAGAATAATCCTGCAGGGGTCATATCCAATTGGTTTGTCATTTAAGCGGGCAGGTACAGTGCTTTTACAGATTGTATCTGCCTGTTTCCATGAGCTTTACCAGACTGGAAAAGGAGAAAAGATGAAGATTCGAATCGGTATTCTTGTTATAGCAGGCAGTATCCTTGCACTTACAGCCGCAATGCTTTTTTCGGTCATGACAGGGGCTGCTGCCATATCCGCTGCGGATGTCTGGAAGGCTTTTCGTTCTTTTGAAGGAGACAATTCCAGCCACTTATTAGTCCGTGAGATGCGGGTTCCCCGTGCGCTGGCAGGTGCGCTGATTGGAGCGGCGCTGGCTGTGGCGGGTGCCATGATGCAGGGTGTTACAAAGAATCCTCTGGCGGATTCCGGGCTGATGGGACTGAGTGCGGGAGCAGGGCTGTTTCTGGCAGTATCTCTTATCGTTATAAAGGGAATGAGCTATCCGGGAATTATTGGTATGACCTTTGCAGGAGCAGCTTTTGGAGCAGGCTGTGTTCATGTGATCAGTACTCTGGTGCCAGGAGGCAATCATCCGATGAAACTGGTTTTAGCAGGAGCAACCGTAACCACCTTATTTTCAGCAGTCAGTCAGGCACTTGCCATTTATTCCGGCACTTCCCAAAGCATGATGTTTTGGACAATGGGAAATATATCTGGCACGAACTGGCTTCAATTAAAGGCGGGAGCACCGGTGATTTTAATCTCCATTCTGCTGGCAATTGCATTATCCAGAAGAATCTCCATCTTAAATATGGGAGAAGAAATCGCAAAAGGAGTGGGAGTCCATGTTACACAGACCAGAGTTATAGTAACCATACTCGTTGTAATGCTCTCCGGAACTTCCTTTGCTTTATGCGGCAGTATTACATTTGTTGGAATGATGGTTCCGCATTTTGCCCGGTTTTTAGTTGGTCAGGATTACCGGCTGATTATACCGGTCAGTGCCATACAGGGAGCGGCCCTTGTTATGGTGTCTGATATCCTGTCTAAAATCATCAATCCGCCTTCTGAAATTCCTCTTGGTGCTGTGATATCAGTCATAGGAGTTCCCATATTCCTCTATTATGCCGGAAAAGAAAGGGGGAAGGAATGATATGAAAAGATGGTTGGAAGAGTATCGTTTTCCTCTGGTTTTAGGAAGCGGAATCTTTTTATTGCTTCTTTTATTCTTTATCAGCATGAATGCAGGCTATACGCCAATAAAACTGGCAGATATGTTCAGGATTCTCAGAGGCGGAGGCAGTGCCAAAGAAAATATGATCCTCTTTGATTTCAGACTACCCCGGATTGTAATTGCAATTTTAGTGGGAATGGGCTTTTCCTTATCTGGCTGTGTGTTACAGGGAATTACAAGAAATCCTCTGACTGATCCGGGGCTGATGGGAATCAATTCCGGGGCAGGTATCGTTGTAGTGATTTTTTTAACCTTGTCAGGAAGCATCACCATAGGAGGTGCCATGTCATTGCCCTTCTTCTCTTTTCTGGGAGCAATGCTCACCAGCGTTTTGCTATATCGGATATCTTTGGATAAAGAGAGAGTTTTAAGACCAACCCGCCTGATTTTAAATGGAATCGCAATTCAGGCAGGAATCAATGCAATGATGACAATCATTGTCCTCCAGCTTGATAATACCCAGTATGATTTTCTTGCAGTGTGGCAGGCAGGAAGCATCTGGAATTCCAATTGGAAACTGGTCATCAGCCTGATTCCGTGGATTGTGGCAGGCATGGCGTATCTTTTTTATAAATCAAGGGAACTGGATCTTTTAATGGTGGGAGATGAGTTGTCTTCTGGTCTTGGTGTTGCAGTATCAAAAGAAAAAAGAGGGTTGCTGTTTGCAGCAGTTGCACTGGCAGCGGCCTCAGTAACCGTAAGCGGAAGTCTTCATTTTGTAGGACTTCTGGGACCCCATCTGGCAAGAAGAATCGTTGGGACAAGACACCGGCTGTTATTACCCTTTTGTGCAATTACCGGTGCTATTTTAGTCCTTTTGGCAGATACCATTGGACGGACGATTGTAGAACCTTATGAGATACCGGCAGGAATTATAGCAGCAATGTTAGGAGCACCTTATTTTATCTTTTTATTGATTCGTAACCGGAAAGCAGCATACAAAGAAGGGTAAATGGAAATGAAAGAATTTAAAACGGAGCATGTGGGAGTCGCTTATGGAGAAACCACCATCATTCAGGACTTGAGTTTTGAGATTCCTGTTGGAAAAATTACGTCCATTATCGGACCAAATGGCTGTGGAAAGTCAACCTTGCTAAAAACAATCGGAAGGATTATGAAAGCCAGAAAAGGAGCTGTTTATCTGGACGGAAAAGATATTCATACGCTTTCCAGCAGGGAATTTGCAAAAAAACTGGCAATTCTTCCCCAGATGCCTGTTGCTCCAGAGGGTCTTACTGCTGAGGAACTGGTATCATATGGCCGCTATGCCCATCAAAGAGGCTTTGGGAAACTCAGTGCCAGGGACAAAGAGGTTGTGGCATGGGCATTGGAAGTGACAGGATTATCAACGTTTGGAACCCGTAATGTAGATCATATGTCTGGCGGTCAGAGGCAGCGTGTATGGATTGCAATGGCATTGGCACAGCAGACGGATGTGATTTTATTAGATGAGCCTACAACCTATTTGGATGTGGCATACCAGTTGGAAGTATTAGAGCTTTTAGAGGATTTAAACAAAAAGCATGGATGCACCATTGTTATGGTTCTTCATGACATTAATCTGGCATCCCGTTATGCAGATTATCTCATTGCATTAAAGAAGGGAAGTATTGTAAAAGAAGGAACTCCCCAACAGGTAATAACAAAGGACATGCTCAAAGAGGTATATCAGATTGAATCGGATATTATACAGGAGAAAATCAGCAAAAAACCGGTCTGTATCTCCTATCGTCTGCTGAATAAAACAAAGAAAAGTGATATTGCTGCATCAATATAAAACGAATTTATGGGAGAGAAGAAAGGTGATGGAATGAAGAAGATAGCAATCTATGGAAAAGGCGGAATTGGAAAGTCAACCACAGTGTCCAACCTGTCAGCGGCGCTTGCGGTCAGCGGTTTGACAGTCATGCAGATCGGATGTGACCCCAAAGCAGATTCCACAAGGAATTTAACCGGAGGTAAAAAGATTCCAACCGTACTGGAATTACTCCGGGACAAAGAAAATATAAAGCTGGAAGATCTGGTTTTTATTGGGGACGAAGGGGTATTGTGTGTGGAGGCAGGAGGTCCTGTACCGGGAGTTGGCTGTGCCGGAAGAGGAATTATTACAGCATTTGAAAAGTTAGAGGAACTGGAGGCTTTTGAGACCTATCAGCCGGATGTGGTGATTTATGATGTATTAGGCGATGTGGTCTGCGGTGGATTTGCCATGCCCATCAGAGGTGGCTATGCAGAAGAGGTCTATATTGTATCCTCTGGTGAGATGATGTCTTTATATGCGGCTTATAATATTTCATCTGCAGTGAAAATGTTTGGAAAAAGAAAATATGCGTCCTTAAAAGGCATTATTTTAAACAGTAAAAACATTGAGAATGAAGACCAGCTGGTAGACCAGGCAGCAAATGAGATTGAGACGGATGTTGTTTACCGCATCAGACGCAATCCCATAGTTCAGCAGGCAGAAGCACTTGGAAAAACCGTAGTAAGTGCATTTCCAGACAGTGAAATGACAAAAAATTACATGGAACTTGCAAAAATGCTTTAAAAGGAAGGGAGAACCACATGAGTAAGAACGATATGCCTTATCGCCTTTCTGAAATAGAAAGCAACCAGGGAATCCGTTTTTCCCATCCAGGAGCCACGCCAGGACATCACTGTCCCATGCACACAGCTCTTGCTTCTATAAGGAATATAAAGGGTCTGTCCAGTCTTGTAATTGGAATGCCGGAATGCAGTTTTTACAGCAGATATGTGATGGAGCGTCCGGTTTTGCAAAACGGAGAACTGCATTATACTTATGTTCTGGATTCCAATGAGGTGGTATTTGGATGCCGCCAGGGGGTTCTTGATGCCCTGGAAGAGATGCAGCAGGATGGGGCAAAGGCAATTGTGATGATTATGACCTGCATTCCGGCGCTGATTGGAGAGGATATTGCGGAAGCGGCAGAAACTTTTTCTGCAGACAATGAAACAAAAGCAGTTTGTATTGACCTCGCCCACTATAGAAGAAATGGATATGAAGCCGGCTTTTATGAAACCTATGCCTCTCTTTTGCAGGTGACAGGCAGGAAAAAGGGAATAAGCCGTCAGGTGGCTGTTCTCGGTCCGTCAAAGGGAACAGAAGCGGATGAGTTAAAACAATGGTTGAGAGAGGATTCTTATGAGGTGCTGGAGATTGAGGCAGCGTTTGCTTTGGAAGATTTTGCAAAGGTTCCGGATTCCACGTTAAATATTGTGACCCATATTCACTTTCTTTCTTTCGCCAGGAAATTAGAAGAATTATATCAGGTTCCTTTTGTTTTCTTAGGAGAGGCTTATGGGGTGGGAGAGTTAAAACAGTGTTATAAAGACATTCAGACCATCCTGCAATTATCCAGGGAACCGGACTTTGCCTTTCTGTCTCTTGCAGAACGGTTAGAACAGGCAATAAAGCAGCAATACAAAAACAGCCGTTTTATTGTAAACGGAGGAATTGAAGATGTACTTCTGTTAACAAAATATTTAACTTCCTTAACCATGATTCCCTGCCTTCTTCATGTAGAGGAATATCAGGTGTGGATGAAGAAATGGAAAGAAGAGATTGTAAAAAACGGGGGGAATCCCCTTGTCACTTATATTGTCCGGAGAGAGATAAAGGAGGAAGTGCTTGAAGAAGCCGGTTTTTTAAGTCGGGATGATTTTCGATTTTCCATTGGCTTTAATACGGGAAGAGGGGAAGCAGTTATTCCCGCACAGCGTTCCTTTTTACCTTCTGTTCTGGGCTTCCAACGAACTTATGAGCTGTTAGAAAGGTTAAAGCAGCTATGGAAGGAGAGCCGCCATGCCGCTTTATAAGACAACTCCAAAACCCTCTGGAAGAATGGGTCTGCTGTGGTCATTAGCTCCTGTTTATGACACTGCAATCATTGAATTTGGTTCTATGGGGCATATGATTTATGCGAAAAAGTGGATGCAGTATACAGGATTGACACAGCACGCAGAATTAATCACCACCCATCTTGCAGAAAAGGATATTGCCCTTGAAATTACAAAAAGGCTGGAAGAATCCGTCAAAGAGGTGGTTAAAAAAGGGCAGGCAAAAGCGGTATTTCTCCTTCCCTCCAGTGTGCCGGAGATGATTGGTACGGATTTAAGAGCCATTGGTGAGGAACTGCAGGAACTATATCCACAGATTCCTGTTTTAACATTCAGGGCAGGTAATTTTAAAGCTTCCAAAGAACAGGGAATGGAAGAAGCATTTTATGAACTGGTAAAAATGATGATGGATAAAGAAGAATTACGGCTGACTGCAGACAAGGAAAAGAAAGAAAGTACTTTTAATCTATTTGGCTCCGCCTGTGACTGGTCCAGATTCCAGTCGGATAACAGAGAGGTCAGCAGAATCCTGAAAGGGGCATTTTCCATGGAGGAAGGAGCCGTGTTTGGTTCCGGTTCTGATTTTGATTCCCTCAAAAGCATGATACATGCAGATATATCTCTTGTCACTAGAAAAGAAGGGATAAAGGGGGCAAAATTACTTGAAAAAGAATTTGGTATTCCTTTTGTTTACGGAACCCCATACGGTCTTTCCGGGACAACAGACTGGATCCATCAGGTAGAAGAAGTTCTTCATAAAGAAGCCGATAAATCTTTCCTGGAAAAGGAACAGAAAGAGACTCAGGCGGTCATCAGTCATTGCAGGATGTGGACAGGCTATGCAAAGGACCTGGCAAAGGTATGGGTAAGCGGAGAGGATGAACTATCAGATGGTATGAAGCGTTTTGCGAAAGAAGAGCTTGGTTTTGTTCTTTCAGAAGGCGGGATTCATATGGCGGACCAGACAGAATTAAAAGAAAAGCCCGGAAAACATCAGATAGAAATACGAAGAAGTACTTTATCTTGTGATATCAACCCTTATGATCCTCCTTTCATGGGATTTCGTGGTGCCATGAATGTAAGTGCCCTGTGGCATGAGTATCTTTCCAGGCTTTAAATAGGGTCTGGACTTCCTATCGCTGCTGTGGGATAATAGATTTATGTTCCTGCAAAGAGAGTTACATTGCAGAGGATGGAATGATACATAAGATTGGAGAGATATAAAATGCCAGCGTTACATCGTGCAGAGATAGAGGAATACCAGGCTGTAAGAAAGTTTTATGATGATCTGATTGATGGGATGAAACAGTCGGAATTTAAACCCGGCTGGAAAAAAGGAGTATATCCCGCGGATGATTATCTGATGGAATCAATTAAGAATCAGCAGCTTTATATAGCAGACATGGATGGACCACCATATGCAGGAGTCATGGTTATGAACCATGAGTGCAATGAAGGATACCAGAAAGTAAGCTGGGGAATTGATGCGCTAAAAGATCAGGTTATGGTGGTTCATGTTCTTGGAATCAACCCCAGATACCAGGGCATGGGAATTGGAAAATACCTGATAGAGCAGGCGATTTCTATCGCCGCGCAGGCAGGTGGGAAGGCTCTGCGTCTGGATGTGCTTGGAAGTACCATTCCTGCCCAGAAGTTATATGAAAAGATGGGTTTTAAGTACAGGGATACCATTAAGATGTTTTATAAAGACACAGGAATGACAGATTTTCTTCTTTATGAATACATTCTTTAAAAATACCAGGTTATATTGCTGCAGGCACTTTTTTGTTGGAAGACAAAAGAGTGCCTGTTTGTAATTATGTGTCAGAAAAAGCGATTAAAAATCCCCCCGTAGGGCTTGTATTGGATGAAAATGTAAGATACCATAAAAATGTTTGGATCTTTCCAGATAAAAAGGGAAGATAACATGAAAATACAGGGGGATACAGGAATGTTCAAAAAAAAGTTTGCATCAATTGCTTTAACCGTTCTGGCTGTTGCCGTTCTATCCGGATGTGGGCAGAAAACCAGTGAAAGTGTTACTTCTCAGACCTCACAGTCTGAGACCTCTGTAAAGGAACAGGATTCTCTTACGGTATCAGTGGGAAGCAGTCTTGTGGATGGGAATTATGATCCATGCACTGGTTATGGTACCTATGGCTACGGCCTGTTTCATACCGGGCTTTTGAAGATCAACACAGAGGTGAAGGCAGAGGGGGATCTTGCCAGTGATTATCAGGTAAGCAGTGACGGACTGATTTATACCTTTACATTAAGGGATGATATTAAATTCTCAGACGGCAGGCCTCTGACACCGGAGGATGTGGTGTTTACCTTTCAGACAGCGAAAAACAGCGGTTCCAGTGTGGATCTTACCATGCTTGAAACAGTGGAGGCAGTTGAGAACAATCAGGTGCGCTTTATTCTGAACAGACCGTATTCCCCGTTTACACGCACAGTTGCGTTACTTGGTATTGTGCCGGAGCACGCTTATGGAGATGACTATGGGAAGAATCCTGTAGGAACTGGACCATTTAAAGTAAAACAGCTTGATGCCGGCCAGCAGTTAATTGTGGAGCCCAATGAATATTATTACGGAACAAAATCTCGTTTTAAACAGATTACATTCTTAAACATTGATGAAGAAACGGCTCTTGCTGCCGCGCAGTCCGGACAGTTGGACCTGGTTATGGTCAATCCGGAATATGCAGGAGAAAAGGTGGCAGGGATGCATTTAGAAACCATTAAAACCTCTGATAACAGGGGATTTAATCTGCCATGTGTGAAAGAGACAGTCAATGCTTCCGGAGAAACTGTTGGGAATAATGTGACCGCAGATCCAGTGGTTAGAAAAGCACTGAATATCGGCATCAGCCGCCAGGAGATCATTGACAATGCGTTAAATGGAATTGGTACGGCAAGCTGGGTGCGTTTTGAAGGACTGCCATGGGCAAATGAAGAGCCGGGCTTCCAGGACGGTCAGTTGGAAGAAGCAAAAGCAATGTTAGAAAAGGCTGGCTGGATTGATACCGATGGAGATGGAGTCCGTGAAAAAAACGGGATAAAGTGTGAGTTTAAAATCACAGGACGCACCGATGATTTACAGCGTTACAACCTTGCAGTTGCACTGAGTGAGAGTGCCAAACCCTTAGGCATCCATATTATCGCAGAGGCAGCGGACTGGAACACCTGCAAAAAGACTGCAAGAAATGTTCCGACCTGTATTGGTACAGGTGACTATAGTTTCGTTGATGTTTACAATGCGTTTCATTCTTCCTTTGCAGGAGCTGACATCGTAGATTTAAGCAATGCCGCCATGTATACCAATCCGAAAGTAGATGAATATCTCAATAAGATGATTGAGGCAACTTCCGAGGAGGAGGCAATTGAATCTTGTAAAAAGGCGCAGTATGACGGCAATACAGGTGCCAATGTAGATTTTCCATATATCTGGCTGGTGAATATTGACCATACCTATTTTGTACGGGACGGACTGGATCTTAAAACCCAGAGAATCCATCCCCATGGTCATGGAGCGCCTGTCATTCAGAATCTGAATGAATGGACCTTTACCAAATAACAGAGTCTGATGGAGAAAATGGAATGAATTTACGATGGAAACCTTTATTTAAAACCTTATTCCGCATGCTTCTGCTGCTGGCGGGAGTGAGCATTGCCAGCTTTTTTCTGGTAATTTCTTCTCCGGTGGACCCGGTTGATGCCTATGTGGGAGCGGAGTCCAATATATCCCAGGAACAGCGGGAGAATGTAGCGGAACACTGGGGGCTTGATCAGCCCCCTTTCATTCGGTATCTGACATGGATAAACCATCTTTTGCATGGGGATATGGGAACGTCTATTACTTATCAGAAACCGGTAACAGAGATTATAGGAAGCCGTTTTGGCGCTTCCATTGCTTTGATGATGACTGCCTGGGTCTTATCTGGTGCATTGGGATTTATTCTGGGAATACTATCCGGTGCCATGCAGGGCAGTTTTTTTGATCGTTGTGTCAAAACATTATGTTTTGTTCTTTCCTCTACCCCGGCTTTCTGGGTAGGTCTGCTTTTGCTCATGCTTTTTTCTGTAAAACTGGGCTGGTTTCCCCTTGGGCTTTCCGTGCCAATTGGAAAACTCTCCGGAGAAGTAACCTTGCTGGAACGGATTCATCACCTGATTCTTCCTGCTCTGACTTTAAGCATCACAGGAATCTCCAACATTGCCCTGCACACCAGGCAGAAGATCATTGATGTGATGAAAACAGACTATGTATTATTTGCAAAGGCAAGGGGAGAAAGAAAATGGACCATCATCATAAGACATGGTTTGCGCAATGTAGCAATTCCGGCAATAACGTTGCAGTTTGCATCATTCAGTGAATTATTCGGCGGAAGTGTTCTGGCAGAAAATGTTTTTTCCTATCCCGGGCTGGGCAGTGCCGCAAGCGCGGCAGGATTAAAGGGGGATGTTCCCCTTCTTCTTGGAATTGCAATGTGTTCTGTGCTGTTTGTATTTGTGGGAAATCTGATTGCAAATCTGCTTTATGGAATCCTCAATCCCCAGATGGGAGAGGGAGGTACCTTTCTATGAAAAATATTTTTATAAAACAGAAAGGAAACCGGAGAAGAGGGACGGTGATTTTGGCAGCGGTGATTCTTTTGCTGCTCATAGTAATTGCTGTCGCCGGAATTGTAATGAACCCGGAGCTTTATGCACCGGATTATTCGGCAAAAAAGCTGGTTCCTTCCTTTGCTCATCCTTTTGGTACGGATTATCTGGGACGAGATATGTTTTTCCGTTCCGTGAAAGGGCTTTCCACCAGTATTCTTATTGGAACACTGGCTGCAGGAGTCAGTGCGCTTATGGCTCTTGTATTTGGTCTTCTTGCAGCAACCCTGGGCGGTTTTGTTGACCAGATTGTTTCCTATTTCGTTGATCTTTTTATGGGAATCCCCCATATGGTTCTTCTCATGCTGATTTCTTTTTTGTTAGGAGGAGGACTGAAAGGAGTGGTCATTGGCATTGCTCTTACACACTGGCCCAATCTGACCCGGGTGATCCGGGCAGAGGTAATGCAGGTCAGAAATTCCCAGTATGTGAAGACCTCTCTTAAATTTGGCACCAGTAAAATAAAAGTGGGATTGTACCACATCGTTCCCCACGTTCTGCCTCAGTTTCTTGTGGGATTGATTCTGCTTTTTCCTCATGCAGTACTTCATGAAGCCGGATTGACCTTCCTTGGATTTGGGCTTTCCCTGGATACGCCTGCAATTGGCATTATTTTATCAGAGGCATTAAAACACATTGCCACTGGAATGTGGTGGCTGGTGTTTTTCCCTGGAATTATGCTGGTTATGGTGGTCATGCTGTTTGATAAACTTGGAGAACAGGTCAGACTGCTTTTAGACCCGGGCAGTGCCCAGGAATAAGGAGGATAAGATGGATCAAAGGATAATACTTGAGGTCAGGGATCTGTCCGTATCGTTTACCATGTACGGACGGGGAATGGAGCGAAAGGAAATGAAGGCGATCAGGGATTTGAGTCTGACTGTAAAAAAAGGGGAGATCCTTGCCGTTGCAGGTTCTTCTGGTTCCGGCAAAAGCCTTTTGGCACACGCCATACTGGGAATTCTGCCAGGCAATGCACAGGTCAGCGGTGAGATCGTATATGACGGACAGGTGCTTAGTCCCTCCCGGCAGCAGAAGCTGCGGGGAAAAGAAATAGCTCTGGTTCCCCAGTCTGTAGATTATCTGGACCCGCTGATGAAAGTAGGAAATCAGGTAATGGGCATTTCCGGTACCAGAGAGAAGCAGGAAGCAGTTTTTAAAAAATATGGGCTGGAAGATCAGGTGAAAAAGATGTATCCCTTTCAGCTTTCCGGAGGTATGGCAAGACGGATTCTGGTTTCGACGGCTGTGATCGGGGATGCCAAACTGATTATTGCTGATGAGCCTACTCCAGGATTGAGCAGGGAGGTGGCACAGACAGCCATGGGACATTTCCGTTCCCTTGCCGATGAGGGAAATGGGGTTATGCTGATTACCCATGATCTTGATCTGGCACTTCCTTATGCAGACCGGATTGCGGTCTTTTATGCCGGAACCACTGTAGAGATCACTTCTGCAAAAGACTTTGTAAAGGGAGAGGAGACACTGCGTCATCCCTATACCAAAGCATTGTGGAGAGCCATGCCTCAAAATGGATTTCAGCCGATAAAAGGTACCCAGCCTTATGCAGGAGATGTCTCACAGGGGTGTCTGTTTGCTCCAAGATGTGCAAACAAAACCAGTGAGTGTGAGAAAAAGATCGCCATGCGGTCATTGCGGGGAGGGGAGGTGCGCTGCAATTATGCTACTTGAAGCAAAAGATATCAGTTACGGATATACAAAAAACAATCTGATCTTAGACCAGATAAGCCTTGCAATAGAACCTGGAGAACGGGTGGCACTGGTAGGACCCTCGGGCTGCGGAAAAAGCACATTATCCCAGATTCTTGCAGGTTATTTAACTCCATTTTCCGGAAAGGTTGAGTTTAAGGGTAAACCTCTTCCTAAAAAAGGATACAGCCCTGTCCAGTTAATTTACCAGCATCCGGAGAGAGCTGTTAATCCCAGATGGAAGATGAAGAAGACCCTGAATGAAGCATGGACTCCGGATGTAAACCTTCTAAGAGATATTGGAATTGAAACTCAGTGGCTTACCCGTTATCCCAGTGAATTATCCGGTGGAGAACTGCAGCGCTTTTGTGTGGCAAGAGCACTGGGTCCTGAGACAGAATTTGTGATTGCAGATGAAATGAGTACCATGCTGGACGTGATAACCCAGGCACAAATCTGGCAGTTAATGTTGAAAATTGTAAAAGAAAGAGAACTGGGGCTATTGGTTGTAACACATAGCCAGGAACTTGCACAGCGGGTTTGTAACAGAGTGGTAAGGTTTGAAGATCTGAAAATTTAAGAATCATAAATATTGACAGATGTATTTTTGTCGTTTATAATGTTGCAGAGCGAACTGTTCTATATAGAACAATTTGCTCTGTATTTTTTTAGAAAGGAGTTATAATATGGAAGATATTCAGATTTGGCCTGACCTGCGTGCCTTGAACAATTCTATCCGCCGTTTTTTTGAATTTTCATCTAATAGGGAAGAGATTCAGAATGCGACAGGAAATAATAGGCTTATCATACATTTTTTAGCTGAGAATAAAGGGAAACCGGTTTACCAGAAGGATATTGAAACCCATTTTAATATTGCCCGTTCGACTGCCTCCAAGGTGCTTCGTTTAATGGAAGAAAAGGATTTGATTAAACGTCAGCCCGTACCATACGATGGCAGGTTAAAACAGATTATTCTCACGGATCAGGCAGAAAAGACCCGGAATATTATGAATGAGACGGTAGAGAATCTGGAGAAGACTTTGACGAAAGATTTTACAAAAGAGGAATTGAAGATGCTCCGGGAGTTTCTGGAGCGGATGCGGGTTAATATGACATAATCACAGACTTACTTTTCACATATTAAATCACTAAGGAGCGTTATTATATGATTCATACGTTATTATCCAGTTTGCGGGAATATAAAAGAGACACAATCAAGGCTCTTATCTATCTTGCCATTGAGTCCATTGTAGAAATCAGTATTCCTACAGTTATGGCATTTATTATTGACTACGGAATTAATGCAGGGAATATGAAGAATGTACTTCTTCCAGGTCTGGTTCTGGTTCTTGCAGCTTTGTTCTGCTTGTGGATCGGTTTGCAGGCAGCACGGGCAAGTGCAACGGCTTCTACAGGTCTTGCAAAAAATCTCCGTTACGATATGTTTTCTAACATACAGAAGTTTTCGTTTTTGAATATAGACCGGTTTTCAACAGCCAGTCTGATTACCCGTTTGACGACAGACGTAACCAACATTCAGAATTCTTACATGATGGCAGTCCGTTTGGGAATGCGTTCTCCCATGCTGATTCTGTTTGCCTTGATCTTTTCATTCCGGATTGATGCACGTCTGTCTATTATCTTTGTTGTTACCATGCCCATACTGGTATTTGCATTATGGCTCATTGTCCGGCAGATTCATCCCATCTTTATGAAGGTTTTTCGGAAGTACGATGAACTGAACAACGTGGTCCAGGAGAATCTTCTTGGTATCCGGGTTGTTAAATCCTATAACCGGGAAGATCATGAAAGGAATAAATTCGCTGCTATTTCAGAGGCAATCTTTCAGAATTATTCCAAAGGAGGCAGAAGAACCGCCCTTAATATGCCAATTATGCAGCTTTGTATGTATGTCTGCATAACACTGCTCTCCTGGTTTGGTGCAAAAGAGATTTTAGCCAGTGGAAATGATGCTGCCATCGGGCTTTCTACGGGAGGTCTGACCACTTTGATTCTCTATGCGACACAGATCTTAATGAGTCTCATGATGATTTCCATGGTTTTCACCATGATGCTATTTTCAAGAGCTTCCGCGCAGCGTATTGTAGAAGTGCTTTTGGAGAAAAGTGATATTCATAATCCGGAAAATCCGGTTCATACCGTAAAAGACGGTTCCATTACTTTTGAAAATGTCCGGTTCTCTTATTCAGCCAGGGCAGACAAGCCGGTTTTAAATAACATTAATCTATCCATTGCTTCCGGACAGACAGTAGGGATTTTAGGTGGTACCGGTTCCTCAAAATCCAGTCTGGTACAGTTAATTCCAAGACTTTATGATGTTACCGGAGGAAGAGTCACGGTTGGGGGTGTGGATGTACTGGATTATGACATTTCCAGCCTGCGGGATCAGGTCGCTATGGTTTTACAAAAGAATGTTTTGTTTTCCGGCACCATTAAAGAAAATCTCCGTTGGGGAAATGAGAATGCAACCGATGAAGAATTGGTTCATGCCTGCCAGCTTGCACAGGCAGATGACTTTATACGCAGTTTTCCGGATCAGTATGATACTTATATTGAACAAGGCGGAAGCAATGTATCCGGAGGACAAAAGCAGAGACTCTGTATTGCCCGTGCGTTGTTAAAAAAGCCAAAGATTCTGATTCTTGATGATTCCACAAGTGCAGTGGATACCAAAACCGATCAATTGATTCGAAAGGCATTTAAGGAAAATATTCCAGATATTACAAAGATTATCATTGCTCAGAGGACTGCTTCCATTGAGGATGCGGATCAGATTGTTGTTTTGGATGATGGAATGGTAAATGCGGTGGGAACTCATGAGGAACTGCTTGAGACCTGTTCCATTTATAGAGAAGTCTATGAATCACAAAACAAAGGAGGTGCGATCAGTGAGTAAAAGCAGCACAAGTATTAGTAAAAACACAAAGAAAGCACCGGCAGCAGGACATTTTAAGCCAGGTACATTAAAAAGGCTCCTTTCCTACATGGGAGCATACAGAGGGAGAATGGTTCTGGTGGTTTTATTCATTCTCATTGGAGCGGCAACGACGGCTTCCATGTCTCTGTTTGTGGGAATTTTAATTGATCAGTACATTGTTCCTCTTCTTGGAAGTGCGAATCCGGACCTGTCCGGGCTTTTGCGCATGATTCTTATGATGGCTTCTGTTTTTTTGATTGGTACTGCCTCAGCTTTGTTTTATAACTGGCTGATGGTAACCATTGAACAGGGAGCTTTGAAAAAGATCCGTGATGATATGTTTGACCATATGCAGAAACTTCCCATTAAGTATTTTGACACCCATTCTCACGGGGATCTGATGAGCCGTTATACCAATGATACCGATGCTTTGCGTCAGGCTATCTCACAAAGTTTTCCCCAGATGCTGTCTTCTGGTTTTACTACGGCAGTAGCCCTCATTTCCATGTTGTTTTTAAGTGTCAACCTGACCGTTGTGGTTCTGGTGTTTGCAGTGGTTCTGTTGTGTGCCGTAAAAATGATTGTAGGAAGAGGCTCTTCTTATTTTATGAGACAGCAGCAGGCGATTGGAGAAGTCAATGGCTATATTGAAGAGATGATCCATGGACAAAAAGTCATAAAGGTGTTTTGCCATGAAGAAAAAGTCCTGGAAGATTTTGAACAAAAAAATAACGGGCTGTTTCAGACCGCTTCTGAGGCAAGCCGGTACGGCAATCTTACCATGCCAGTGGTTATTAACATGGGTTATGTGCTTTATGCACTGCTTGCTGTTTTGGGAGGAGCTGCCGGAATTATCGGGATTCCCAATATTACCCTTACAGGAACTCAGCCTCTTACCATTGGTGTAATCGCTTCCTTTTTAACCCTTTCCCGGGCATTTGTCAATCCCATTGGGCAGATATCCATGCAGATCAACATGATCATTCTTGCTTTATCAGGAGCATCCCGTATCTTTGAATTACTGGATGAGACCGAGGAAACGGATCAGGGGTATGTAACTCTTGTTAATGTAAAAGAAGAAAATGGACAGATGGTGGAATGTACGGAGCATAACCATACATGGGCATGGAGACATCCTCACAGTGATGGAACGGTAACCTACACGCCGCTCCAGGGAGACATCCGGTTTCATGATGTGGACTTTGGCTACAACGAAGATCATATTGTGCTTCATGATATTACTCTTTACGCAGAGCCTGGACAGAAGGTTGCATTTGTAGGCGCCACTGGTGCAGGAAAGACTACCATCACCAATCTGATCAACCGTTTTTATGATATTGCAGATGGAAAGATCCGCTATGATGGCATTAATATTAATAAGATTAAAAAGTCCGATCTTAGAAGATCTCTTGGAATTGTACTCCAGGATGTCAATCTGTTTACGGGAACCGTAATGGAAAATCTTCGTTACGGAAAATTAGATGCAACAGACGAAGAGTGCATAAATGCGGCAAAGCGTGCCAATGCCCATGAGTTTATCCAGATGCTTCCAAAAGGATATGACACAGTGCTGGAAGGAGATGGAAGCGGTCTTTCCCAGGGGCAGCGGCAGTTGATTTCCATTGCCAGGGCAGCGGTGGCAGACCCGCCTGTTATGATTTTAGATGAAGCCACTTCCTCTATTGATACCAGAACAGAAGAGATTGTCCAGAGAGGAATGGATGCCCTTATGGAAGGAAGAACGGTATTTGTTATTGCCCACAGACTTTCTACGGTACAGAATTCCGATGTAATTATGGTACTGGATCATGGGCGCATTATTGAACGTGGAAACCATGAAGAACTGGTTTCTCAAAAAGGAACCTATTATCAGCTTGCAACAGGAGGGCTGGAACTGGAATAATATAGGATTAGAGAGCTTCTTCCAATGGAGGAAGCTCTTTTAAAAATAATTCCGCTGCTTTTGGTAAATTATTTTCATGAATGAGGTAAGAAAAATACCGGTAATACTGACGCTCCATGGGGAGGATTTTAATTTCCCCATTTTTTACTGCATCGGAAACCACCATGGAAGAGATAAAACTGATTCCCATATTGTTTCTCACCGCTTCTTTAATGGAATAGTTGCTTCCCAGCGTAATCAGATTTTTGGGTGAGATTCCATAGCTGTTTAAAAAGATATTCAGGTTTTCTCCTGTTCCGGATCCTTTTTCCCGATGAATCCAGGTTTGTCCTGATAAACAGTCCGATAACCGGCTTCCTTTTTTACATTGAAAAGAGACAGGAGCAACAATGACCATGGTATCTTTATAGAAATTGCGGTAGATATCGTGTTCGACTGGTACGGTGCCTTCGATGAGGGCAACGTCAATATCATAGTTTTTGAATTTCTCATAAATGTGTTCTGTATTCTCAATGGTGATATCTAATTTTATGTTGGGATAAGCTTTCATAAAATCACTTAATATAGAAGGAAGAAGAAATTCTCCGATGGTCATACTGGCACCAACCCGCAGCGTGCCGCTCGGGGAGTGGTCTGATTGCAGAAGTTCCTCTTTTGTTTCTTCCAGGACGGATAAGATCTGTTTTGCCCGTTTATAAAGCAGAACTCCCTGGGGAGTAATAAAAATATTCCGCTGCTTATTGGAACGTTCAATCAGCTTTGTATGGAAGTAGGTTTCCAGGTTTGAGATATGCAGACTAACGCTTGGCTGTGACATGTTGATGGACAGGGCAGCTTTGGTAAAACTTTTCTTGTTAACGACAGCAATAAAGGTTTTTAATTCTTCAATCAAAAGGATGACCTCCTATATTCCCTATTAATACACATCAGAAATTCTGATAGGTATAATATAAAAATAGTATTTTACTTATTGGTTTGAACAAAGTATACTATATTCGGGAAAGTTATTCAATAAGAATAAGGAGCGGTCAGAAGTGAGAACATTAGAAGAAGTGTTATTAAGTGAGATTGAGGGTTTTAAGGAACTTGGACATAAGTTTTTAAGCGGTGAAGTGAGCAAGATGGATTTTAAAGGCGCCTCCGGGGGGATGGGAGTTTATGCCCATCGCAATAAAACCGATTTCATGATCCGGTTCCGCATTCCATCGGGGATTGCACAGGAAAAAGCACTCCGGTTTATTTATGATTATGCAGAGAAATACGGTGCAGACACCATTCACTTAACGACCCGCCAGGCAATTCAGCTTCATGGAATCAGCATAGACCAGGTCTGTGAAGTCATGGAAGCAGGAATTAAAAATGGAATATACTCAAGAGGGGCAGGCGGAAATTTTCCGAGAAATGTTGCCATATCCCCCTTATCAGGAGTGGAAAAAGGAGAGGCATTTGACGTATCTCCCTATGCACTGGCAATCGGAGATTATTTTCTTCAAAAGATATATACCTACAAGCTTCCCAGAAAATTAAAAGTTGCATTTTCCAACAGTGCAAAGGATCAGCCTCATGCAGGTGCGGTGGATCTGGGATTTGTGGCAATGAGGGAAGGGGAAAAGGAATATTTTAAGGTATACATAGCAGGCGGCATGGGTAGAAATGCAAGACTTGGAGTCGAATTCCCGGAACCTGTGGAGCCAGAGGACGTTCTTTATCATGTGGAAGCAGCAACCCAGCTTTTTATCAGTGAGGGAGACTACCAGAATAAAAACAAAGCCCGCATGCGATATATTGTAGAACGTATGGGAGCGGAAGCGTTTTTATCCTGTTACCGGGAACATTTAAAAAAGGCAAAAGAAAGCCAGGACTTAAAACTGTCTGTCTGCAAAGAACAGTACACCAAATCGGGATCAAAGACAGAGATTTCAAGCAGTCGTTTAACGGAACAGAAGCAGGAGGGGCTGTACAGTGTCTATGTTCACCCTGTTGGAGGACAGCTCCCATTAGCTGATTTAAAGATGATTCTTGACGAGACATCAAAAATCAAAGATTCCCAGATTCGTCTGGCAATGACAGAAGGTCTGTACATAAGGAATTTAGATGGAAAAGAAGCAGAAGACCTTTTAGAAAAGACTGCCCATATTGGGGGAGATACCTGTCTGGAACAGTCCGTTGCCTGCATTGGAGTGCCCGTCTGTCAGATGGGACTGCTGGACAGCCAGGAGACTTTAAGAGAAGTGATACGTTATTTCAAGGAAAAGGATTTTAAGGAAGATGTACTGCCTGAGATTCATATTTCCGGATGCACCAATTCCTGCAGTGCTCATCAGATTGGAAAAATCGGTTTCTGTGGAAAGCGGGTGCAGGTGCAGGGGGAAGCAAAAGACGCTTTTGAACTGCATTTAGGAGGAAGACTTGGCGCAGGAAGTGCAAAGCTGGCTGATTCCTGTGGAGATATATTAAGAAAAGATGTTCCTTCCTTTCTATATGATGTTGCTTTAAGCCTTTCCAGATATAAAAAAGACTTTAATAGCTGGATGCAGGAGAATGATCTGGAACTGAAAGAAATCTTGAAAAATTATATTTTAAATTAAAATATTTCCCATCCTTTTCTGGTTGGAAAGTAGAAAAACAATACCGTGGTATCACAGAAAATGCTCTGTGGTGCGGCGGTGTTTTTTTCTTACATTTCTTTTATTTTATTCTATTTTTGGTTGAGAAAATAAAGATCCATGCTATAATGAACAGCAGCGGTTCTTGTTGTTTCAGTCATGATTCATATGAAAGAAATAAATTAAGGATATAACATTGTCTTATTTGGGAATGATAAAAATATCCCTTGATCTTTAAAGGCCCAATGAAATTCAGTACGAAAGTAAAGGAAGGGAATTTGGATGAAAGAAAAAGAAGGAATCCCGGTCAGTTTAAAGGAAGGCCTGACCCAGGAGCAGGTGGAAGATCGTATCCGCCAGGGAAAGTGCAATAAAATGCCGGAGCGGAGTACAAAAAGTACGGGAGATATTTTAAAGGATAACATATGCACCAGATTTAATTTATATAACGTTCTGATTGCGCTTGCGCTTGCCTTTGTGGGTGCCTGGTCCAATATGGTGTTTTTCCTGATTATTGTATCAAATGCGTTGATTGGAATCATACAGGAATTCCGGGCAAAGAAGCTCATTGAGGGATTGTCCATATTGTCCGCGCCTGTTGCAGAAGTGATTCGGGATGGCCAGGCAAAGCAGATGCCAGCCGATGGTCTGGTTCTTGATGATATTATGGTATTAAAGAGCGGAATGCAGATCTGCGCCGATGCAAAGGTGGAAAGCGGACGAGTAGAAGTCAACGAAGCCCTTTTAACAGGGGAATCAGATGCAGTGCTGAAGCAGCCAGGAGATATGCTGATGTCTGGAAGCAGTGTCATAAGCGGTCAGTGCCAGGCGAGTGTCACCCATGTGGGGGAAGACAGTTATGTGGCAAATCTCACAAAAGAAGCAGGGAAGCTGAAAAAGGTTCATTCTGAACTTTTGGACTCCATGGCAAAGGTTACCCGGTTTACCGGATATTTAATCCCCCCTCTTGGAGTGATTTTATTTATTCAGGCATTCTTTTTCCGGGATTCCGGTAATTTTATCTCTGTAACTACCACAGCCGCAGCACTTCTTGGAATGCTTCCCAAAGGGCTGGTTTTATTAATCAGTATCAGTCTGGCAGCAGGAGCGGTGGCTCTTTCCAAAAAAATGGTTCTGGTTCAGGAATTGTTCGCTCTCGAGACCTTGTCCCATGTGGATGTTCTCTGCCTGGATAAAACCGGCACCATTACCCAGGGAAGGATGAAAGTAAAGTACATGAAAGAACTGGAACAGACTGAGCTGCCTTTTATGGATCTTCTGGGAGGTTTTGTTCAGGCTTCGGAAGATAACAATGCAACGTTCCAGTCTTTAAAAGAGTATGTAACTCCTAATACCCTCGCTCCCGTAATAGAAAAGATTCCTTTCTCGTCGGAACGGAAGTGGAGTGCCATAACGTTTGATCAGATTGGAACTTTGGTGGTTGGTGCCCCAGAACGTCTTACAAAAGAGATTCCAGCCGAAGCAAAAGAGGAGATGGAAGAAGGAAACCGGGTTCTATTAGTGGGAATCACCAAAGAGGAAGTGGGGTTAAAACAGCCTCTTCCCCGATTGCAGATTCTGGGAATGATCTGTGTCACAGATCCAATTCGGGAGAATGCGTCGGAAACACTGGAGTTTTTTAAAGAACAAGGGGTTAAAATCAAGGTGATCTCTGGGGATAATCCGGCAACGGTTGCTGCGGTTGCAAAAAAAGCGGGGCTTCTGGAGAACGGAACGTATATTGATATGAGTACGGTTCAAACAGAGGAAGAGATTAAACAGGCAGCCCGTACCTGTTCTGTATTTGGAAGGGTATCCCCGATACAGAAAAAACAACTGGTTCAGGCTTTGAAAAAAGAGGGACATACCGTTGCCATGACCGGTGACGGGGTGAATGATTTAATGGCATTAAAAGAAGCAGATTTAAGCATTGCCATGGGAGACGGAAGTGATGCGGCAAGACAGATATCCAGACTGGTGTTGATCAATTCGGATTTTGGGGTTCTTCCGGATGTCATGAAAGAGGGACGCAGAGTTGTTAATAATGTAACCAGAACTGCCGGTATTTTCTTTATTAAAACCATTTATTCCATCATTCTGTCTGTAATCTGTATTTTGGGAAATTATCCATTTCCCCTTGTACCGATTCAGATTACCCTGATTGATCTTGCCATTGAAGGTTATCCATCCTTTATCATGTCCTTTCAGCCGGATCATAGAAAAGTGCCGGGACATTTCCTTCGTGAAGTTATCAGCAGAGCGCTTCCCAATGCCCTATCCATTGTGGCATGCTTTCTCATAATCCGGCTTCTGGCACCGTCCTTTGGTCTGACAGGGGGACAGGAAGCGATTCTCCAGTATCTGATGATCGGAACGGTCAGCATTGAGGCGGTATTTAAAGCATGTCTCCCCTATGATGCAGTGAGGACTTTTGTTTTTGCAACCATGACCGCCGGATATTACGGAGCGGTTCTGATCTTCCATGAGATCATAAAGGCAGAACTTCCAACAAAGGAAACATGGCTGTTATTTTTCTGCATCGCAGCCATAAGTATTATTTTTGAACGATTGTTTTCTTTTTGCATTTCCGTCAAAAAGAAGATGGGGCAAAAAGAACGTGCAGTAAATATTTCATAAATTTATGGGCAAGGACATTTTGTATGGTTCTTGCCCATTATTGTTTCCTTTTTGTCCGCAGGATGATTGTTTTGTCTCTTTACGCATGTTCTTCTTTTCTTTAAAATAGAAATGGAATAGACTGGGAGGGATTAGAATGAAAGACAGGGACAAAATGGAAGCAATTTTACTGGAGTACGAAGAAATCAGGAAAAGAGCAGAAAAAGAACTTCCAAATGAAATGACTTTGGAAGCATGTATGGGGTGTGCCGGATTTGAATCTATTTTAAGGCTGCCTTTTCTCGCCATGAAGGATACCATCTATGGGAAGAAAGAGGCTTATGCCGAAATTGCTCGAATATGGCAGTCTTATGATGGGGATACAGAGGGCTGGGTATTATTAGCACTGGCAGATACTCTGGAACAGATGACAAGAATGATTTATGAACATTACCGAACATTACAGGATTTGTTTCAGGAAAGGTTAGACAGTTATCTGGAGAAAGATGACAGTTGTGATGGACTGGGGGCACTTGCCATCTTAAAAGCCTGCAATCTGGATGTGGTTTTGGCAGATCATTATGGGGAGATCGGGTATGTAAGATTAAAAAAAGCCAGGGAATTCAGAGAGGATACGTTCTGTGATTTAGCGGAAGTTAACTGGAACAAAATGAAGGAGATGTGGGGGCTTTATGATGGAGTGTAGAGTTTTACAGCAGAATGCAAGAAGTGCGGTACTGGAACTGGTGGGAGAAGATCGGTATGAAACCAGGGCTTATGAGTTATGGGTCAATGGAAGATTTCTCAGAGAAGACCAGAAGATGGTTACCATTATAAACGGATTAAAACCGGATACCAGTTATCAGATCCTGTTTCAGTGGAAGGATGGGGATGAGGCAGAAGTAAATATTCATACAAAACCGGAATATGTCACACTAAATGTAAAGAAGTTTGGAGCCAGAGGAGATGGAAAGACAGACGACACAGGTTCGATACAGGCAGCGATTCTCTGTTGCCCGGAATATGGACGTGTGTTTGTTCCTGCGGGGATCTATCGGATCCGAAATCTTTTTTTAAAGAGCAATCTGGTATTGGACCTGGGAAAAGGGGCTGTGTTACAGGCATTTCAGGGAAGAGAAGATTATCCGGTTCTTCCAGGAATTATTCAGAGCTATGATAAGAAAGAAGATTATAACCTGGGTTCATGGGAAGGCAATCCTCTTGATACCATGGCCTCCATTCTTACCGGAATTTCTCTTGAACATGTGCTGATATGCGGAGAAGGAACCATTGACGGCGGTGGAGATTTTGAAACATGGTGGGTCAGTAACATAAACCGGATTCCCCCTTACCGGCCCAGAGTTATATTCTTAAACCGCTGCCGGAATGTTGTGATTCAGGGAATTACAATTCAGAATTCCCCTTCCTGGAATATTCACCCCTATTTCAGTGAGAATATCCGGATTTATGGAATTACGCTTAAAAGTCCGGACAATTCACACAATACAGATGGCATAGATCCGGAATCCTGCAGCAATGTGGAGATTGCAGGGGTGCATTTTAGTGTAGGAGATGACTGTATTGCCATAAAATCTGGAAAAATCTATATGGGGAAAAGATACAGACAGCCTTCTGAAAATATTGTGATCCGCCAATGCCTCATGGAACGGGGGCATGGTGCGGTTACCATAGGAAGCGAGATTGCAGGAGGTGTCCGCCAGGTAATGGTATCTCAGTGTGTATTTTCCAATACGGACCGGGGATTACGGATTAAGACAAGGAGGGGAAGAGGAAAAGATTCCATTGTGGATGAAATAAACTTCAGCAGAATTACGATGGATGGAGTAAAGTCTCCTTTTGTAGTTAATTCCTTTTATTATTGTGATCCCGATGGAAAGTCTGATTATGTGGCAACTCAGGAACCTGTTGCGGTTGATGAACGGACACCTGAGATCCGTAATCTGTCTTTTTCTGAAATCACCTGTAAAAATGCCCATCATACAGGAATCAGTATTTATGGGCTTCCAGAGAAAAAGATTGAATCGGTTTCCATGAAAAATATTTTAATTACATACCATCAGGATGCGAAAGAAGGAAAGGCTGCGATGATGAGGGAGTGCAGCCCCACCAGGAGACAGGGAATCTTTGTCCGAAACGTAAAGAAACTGATCCTTCAAAACGTTGAAGTCCTGGGAGCAGAAAAAGAGTTCCAATATGAGGCAGTGGAAGAAATCCAATAAAACAGGAATGATGTGAAGGTGTGGAAAATGAAAGAGAAGTTTAGGATAAAGAAACATCATACGCTTTACAAATGGATTCTGTTAGGCTGCATTGCACTTATGATACCCATTGGATGTGCGGTCATCAATTATTTTATTAATAAAAGTCTGGTTGAACGAAAGATCAATCAGGTAAATCAGTTTATGCTGGAAACCATCCGGTATAACATTGATGAGAATCTGGGTGATATTTTAGAGACTACCAGATATCATATGCTGGATAAGGACTTCACCCTTCCGGCTCTCAACGCAAAGGACGAAAAGCGTTTTCAGTCTCTGGTGCTGAACTGTTATCACAGAATGCGTTTAACGGAAGGTTCCAATCCAGATATTGAACTGATTCTTTACCTCAGGGAAAAGGAATATCTGTTAAGTTCCCGAACCGCCAATAAAATTGATTCCATATACAGAAGCTTAAGAGCCAGAGGCAGCATCACACTTCCTTTGGAAGAATGGAAGAAAAAGCTGACGGGCAGCGGGAAAAGCGGATTTATGATATCAAGGGATATGAGCTATGGAAATTATGGAAAAGAAAGTCTGGTTTACGTTACCCCCATGCAGTATTCTGGTCCGAAAGAAGCTGGTTATTTCATTGCATCCATATCAACAGAATTCCTGGATCAGTTGATGCAGAAAGAGACAAACATGGGAAACACCATTTTTATTGTGGACAAAGAAAACCGGGTGATAGGTCAGTATGGTGTAAAGCTGGATCTGGATGGCAGAAAGCTGGATCTGGAACCAGGCAAGGAGAAACTGGCTTTTTATGTTCATGGAGAAGAATATGTGGGAGCGTTTACAAAATCAAATGTAACCGACTGGAGATATGTGGTGTGTATGCCCAAACGGGTGTTCATGAAAGAAGTCAATCAGAACCGGGATGTAAACATGATCATTGTGTTTGGCGGAGCAGTCATTGGCATGGCTGCGGTGATTATTCTACAGCGCAGAAACTACCGGTCGGTCCGCCGTCTGGTCAATATTCTGCCGGAGCCGGACAGCAGTCAGGGAGATGAATTCATACTATTGGAAAAAAAGCTGAAACAGTTATATGAGGATAATCAGTCCATGCAGGATTCCATTGAAAGCAGGCGGCAGTATGACCGGGAACTTGGGCTGCTTTCTGCCATCAAAGGAAGCAATAATTTTTTTCGTAAACTGGGAACAGAAGAGCTTCTCGGTGTGGATTACCAGAAAAAAGGATTTGCCTTTGTAACGGTCCGGGTGGATGGGGAAGACGGGTCCTCTGTTTTTGGTGTGTCCATGGATACAGGCCTTGTATGTTTTTTGATTAACAATGTCACCATGGATATTTTAGGAGAGGAATATTCTTATATCAAGACGCTAGATGGAGGTCTTTTGGTCTATTTATTTCTGATTCCTAAAGACTCGATGGAAACCTGGGAGACAGTCAGCATGGAAAAGTTCCAGTGGCTTAATGAGTTTTTCCAAAATCGCCTGGAATCCGATCTTTCCATTACAATTGGAAAAATATTTGTTGATTTCGAATATGTGGAATCTGCCTATGCAGAAATAGGAGAGATCAACGAACAGCGGTATTATACCCAGCCGGATGGAGTGGTAAGGGCAGAAGAGGTGAGTACCGTAGATTTTTCATCTTCTGGCAGACTCTCATATTATGGAAAACGCTTTGGGACGATTGTGTCGGAAGGAGATCTGGATGAAGGAAAGAAGCTGAGTAAGGAACTGTTTGAGGAATTAAACCACAGTCAGAAACCTTTTAACACCACGCTTTATTACGTTCTTTCCATTGTGAATCATGTACTCCTTGAGTCGTCTGGCCTGGTACAGAGCAAGACAGTAAGAGAAGAGGCACTGGATATGGCACTTGGGCAGATGAGAGTGACCGAATCGGTCAGCGCCCTCCACCATTCCTTTTCTCAATTCCTTCGTCTGATCTGCAGGGGAGCGGATCAGGATAACCAGAATTCCAGACAGCTTTCAGAAGACATCAAACAGTATGTCCGGGAGCATTATACCGACTGTAATGTAAATATTTCTGCGATTGCAGAACACATTGGCATTACACCAAGATATATGTCAAGGATTTTTAAAGAGCAGACAGGAATGAACCTCCTTAATTATATTAATGACGTGAGAATTGAGCGGGCAAAGGTCCTTTTAAAAACAACAGCAAAAACCGTAGATGAGATCGCAGCAGAAACAGGATTTGCCAATTCCCGGACATTTCGAAGAAACTTCCAGAAGGCAGCAAAAGTGACCGCCATGAACTATAAAAACACCTAATGACGGTGCTGGACGCCGGATAAAAAGGGAAATTCCACATACTGACCGTTCTTTTTTCTTTTTGCCACTTCCACAGACACTGCCTCTGCTCTATATTGGAAATATAAGCAGCAAAAACAGATAGGAGGAGTATTTTGTATGAGAAGAAAGATGAGTTTTAAAAAGGGAGTTTCGCTGTTAACAGCAGGCGCACTGGCTGTTTCAGTATTATCTGGCTGCGGTGGGGGATCCGTGCAGACAGGAGGAAAAGAAACGCCGCAAAGTGGTTCCGTACAGGCTGGAAATGGGGGTCCGGTCACTTACCCGGTTCCAGATGCAGGTTCCTTTACGTTTGGAATGACCCTTTCCACTGCATGGAGTGACAGGTACAATGCCTTTGATGAGATACCTTTGGGGAAAGAGCTGGAAAAAAGAACCGGCTTCGACATGGAGATGATTCATGTAGAAAACAAACAGGCAATGAATCTGTTGCTGGCATCAGGGGAACTGCCGGATGTAATCAGTTATAATTTCCTGGCAAATTATACAGGCGGAGATGCAAAAGCCATTCAGGACGGTTTGATTTTCCCAATGAGTGAAGAGTTTGTAAAAGAAAATGCACCGGATTACTGGAAGGTTATCAGTGCAGACCCTGAGATCTTAAAGCAGGTAAAGACCCCGGAGGGAGATATCTATGGATTTGCCTTTATTCTTGGAGATGAGATTTTAAAAGGAGGGTATGGTCTGATCGTCCGGGACGACTGGTGTAAGGAACTGGGGATTGATCTGCCGGAGACCGCAGATGAATATTATGAGATGTTAAAATTATTCAAAGAAAAGAAAGGTGCAGAGATTCCTCTTTGTATCAATACAGATTTTTTAGGCAGTCTGCTGAACCGAGGAATCATTACTTCCCCCTTTGGTCTTGTAACCATGGATATGTATGTGAATCAGGATCAGGTGAAAATTGGCTATGCACAGCCCGAATTTAAGAAGGTTTTGGAGTGGCTTAATAAACTTTATTCCGAAGGGCTGTTAGACCCTAATTTTGCCACCCTTGACAAGGATACCATTACAGCCAATATGCTAACCGGGAAGTCCGGTGCCTCCTCTGGTGCCTGCGGAAGCGTACTCGGAACATGGCTTACCACCAATAAAGATGTAGAGAACTTCTCTCTGGCAGGAACAAAGAATCTGGTTGCAAAAAAGGGAGAAACCCCGATGTATGGCCATTACAATACTGATGTTGTAGGCAGTGTTGCGGTCATTACCACAGCTTGTAAAGATCCGGAAAAGATCGCCAGGTTTATTAACTATGGTTATACGGATGAAGGGCATATGCTTTATAACTTTGGAATCGAAGGCGAGAGTTATGAGATGAAAGACGGAGCCCCCACATTTACGGATCTGATTTTAGATAACCCGGATGGTCTGACCATTCAGCAGGCGCTGTCGGAATATGAACTGGCATATGGCAATGGTCCGTTTGTACAGGATAAAGACTATCTTCTCCAGTATTACAAAGAAGATGCCCAGAAAAAAGCGCTGGAGATCTGGGGAGAAAATGATGCGAAAAAATACAAACTTCCAAGAATTACAATCAATGCGGAACAGTCAGGAGAATATTCCAGTCTGATCAGTGAGCTGCAGACATACCGGGATGAAATGGTCATCAAGTTTATCAGAGGGGAAGAATCCCTTGATCATTTTGATCTCTATTTAAATAATTTAAATTCCATGGGAGTGGAAAGAGCCAGAGAGATTGTCCAGAAGGCCGTTGATGAATACAATTCCAGGTAAAACAGGAAAGAATGGAGGACTTCATGCAGAGCTTAATAAGAAGAAAAAAACGGTTACCCCTGGATTCCAAAGGTTCCTATATGAGCAGATTAAAAAAAGATCTGGTAAAGAACCGGTCAGCATATGTTCTCTTTCTGCCGGTTTTAGCATTTTATCTGATATTCTGCTATAAACCCATGTATGGTCTTATTATTGCCTTTAAGGATTTTACACCCTATAAAGGGATTTTAGACAGTCCTTGGGCGGCTGATTTTGGTTTCAAGCATTTTATCAGTTTTTTTAGCTCCGTGTATTTTGGAAGGCTGATCAAAAACACCCTGGTCATCAGTATCACCAATCTCCTTGTGACATTTCCGGCTCCCATTATACTGGCGCTTTTATTAAATGAAGTACGGTGCAGGAAATACAAAAGCATGCTTCAGACCCTTACCTATCTGCCCCACTTTATATCCATGGTAGTAATCTGCAGTATGGTCCGGTTGTTTGTGGATCACAATGGATTCATTACCCAGATGCTCTCAAGTCTGGGACTGGTGGATGGGAACCTGTCCATGTTGTCAAATAAAAATTATTTCGTCCCCATCTATGTATTATCCGGATTGTGGCAGACCATTGGCTGGAGTGCGATTATCTATATCTCTGCTCTGGCAGGAGTGGACCAGGAACTGTACGAGGCAGCAAGAATTGACGGAGCAAACCGTTGGAAACAGACCATTCATGTTACACTGCCAGCCATTATGATGACCATTATCATGATGTTTATTATGAGAATCGGAACGGTAATGAGTGTAGGCTATGAAAAGATTATTCTGCTATATAATCCTGGAATCTATGAAACTGCCGATGTCATATCTTCCTATGTTTACCGAAAAGGGCTTCAGGAGGCAGATTGGAGTTATGCAGCAGCAGTAGGCTTCTTTAATTCCGTCATTAACTTGTTTCTTGTTGTAACCGCCAACAAAATAACCAAAAAAGTCACAGATATGGGACTGTGGTAGAGGGGAGAGGCAGATGAAAGAAAGAAGCAGAGGATACCGCATGTTCACCGTTGTAAATTATATAATTCTGACTGCCATAGCCATAGCATGCCTGTATCCGTTTTATTTTGTTTTAATCGCCTCAGTCAGCGATCCCGATGCGTTTATGCGACATGGGGGATTGCTCCTTAAACCACTGGGAGATCTGACCTTTGCAGGGTATCAGATGGTATTCAAAAACCGACTGGTTATGAGCGGGTTTGCCAATACCTTTTTTATTCTGTTTGTAGGGCTGGTCTTTAATCTGATTCTTACGGTGCTGGGAGCTTACGTCTTATCCATCCGGGAACTGATGCTGCGAAGATTTCTGACCATACTGGTCATTGTAACCATGTATTTTTCCGGCGGACTGATTCCGACCTATCTAAATGTGAAGGAACTTGGAATGTTAAACAGCGTCTGGTCCCTGATTTTGCCTGGTGCCATTGGCACCTCCAATTTAATCATTATGCGAAGTGCTTTTATGGCGGTTCCGGAGTCTCTTTCCGAGGCAGCCAGAATTGATGGAGCCAGTCACATTCAGATCCTTGGAAAGATCATGCTGCCCCTTGTAAAAGCAACTCTGGCGGTGATGGTGCTCTATTATGCCGTAAGCCACTGGAATTCCTGGTTTAGTGCATCCATTTATTTAAGGACGCCATCCAAGTATCCCCTGCAATTAGTACTAAGAAATATTTTAGTGGAAAGCCAGATGGGAGATATGATGCAGGATATCGGTGCAGCAAGAGCCCCTCAGGTGCAGCAGCTTTTGAAATATGCACTGATTGTAGTCAGCAGCCTTCCAATCATCTGCATTTACCCGTTTTTGCAGAAGTTTTTTCAAAAAGGTGTCATGCTTGGAGCTGTAAAAGGATAAAAGGAGAATTTAATTGAAGATTAACAGAAAAAAATTAATCCAACGGCATAATCCTGTTCTGACAGAAATAACCGCTGATTCCCCTCTGACCGTTGGAAATGGAGAACTGGCATTTACCGCCGATGTTACAGGAACGCAGACCTTATATGAAGAATATAACACCGTTCCGCTATGTACCATGTCTCAGTGGGGATTTCATACAACACCGTCAAAGGGAGAAAAAAGTAAATACTCCCTGGAAGATTTAAGCATGACAGAGTATGACCTACACGGCAGAAAAACCAGTTATCCCAAAAGAAGGTATCCTGGTAATGAAGCAGTGTATGACTGGCTTCGGGAAAATCCCCACAGGCTGAATCTGGGCAGAGTCAGGCTTTTATACAAGGGGCAAAGCATTACAGCGGCCATGATTGGTTCTGTTCATCAGGAATTGAAGTTATATGAGGGAATATTAAAAAGTCAATTTACCATCAATGGAGAGCCGTTAATGGTAGAAACCGCTTGTGATAACAAAGGAAATCAGATTCTTGGATTTCGAATAACCGGTCAGGCAGCAGAAAAAGGGAGTGTAAAGGCAGCGATTGATTTTCCTTACGGTTCTTCCCATATTTCTGCTTCTGACTGGGAACATGAAGAAAGACATACAACCAGTTGTGTCATTCTGGAAAAAGGCAGGCTGGTATTAAAGCGAACCCTTGATGAGGATCATTATTATGCCGGAATTGTTACCAATGGAACCGTGGAACTGGATCTGGAACATCACAGGCTCTATATTATTCCAGGGGAAGGAGTTCTTGAATTCACACTAAGCTTTTCGAAAGACTGCCCCCAAGTGAATCTGGATGCCCCCATGGTATTTGATCACAGCCGTCAGGGCTGGGAAGATTTTTGGGAAAAGGGAGGAATCATAAGGCTCAACCAGAGCAAAGACAAACGGGCAGTAGAACTGGAAAGAAGAATTATACTGTCCCAGTATCTGATGGCAGTGAATTCCAGCGGTTCAGCCCCTCCTCAGGAAACGGGGCTGACCTGTAACAGTTGGTATGGAAAGATGCATCTGGAGATGTATCTGTGGCACTGTGCCTGGCTTCCTCTCTGGAATCACAGCGATCTTTTGGAAAAAAGCCTGGTATGGTATGAGGAGCATCTGGAAGAGGCGAGAGAAAATGCAGCCAGAAATGGATTTCAGGGAGCAAGGTGGCCAAAGATGATAGGATTAGAAGGGATTGATGCTCCTTCTGCGGTGGCGCCTCTTTTGATCTGGCAGCAGCCTCATGTGATCTACATGCTGGAACTGGCATACAAAAACAGTCCCGGGAAAGAATTTCTGGAGCGTTTCTGGAAGCTGGTAGAGGAAACGGCTGTATTTATGGCTGATGTTGTTCTCTGGAATCCAAAGACCGGCTGCTATGATCTTGTATCCCCGGTTATTCCGGTTCAGGAATGTCATAATGAGACAAAGACCCATAATCCGGCTTTTGAAGTGGAATACTGGCGTTTTACCCTTAACATTGCACTTGAGTGGGCAAACCGCTTAAATAAGACTCCAGACCCTAAATGGAAAGAGATTGCAGAGCATATGGCATGTCTGACGGAGCAGGAAGGAGTGTATCTTGCCCACGAGCATTGTCCGGACACCTTTACACAATATAACCGGGATCATCCTTCCATGGTTGGTGCTTTCGGTCTCATTGACAGTGACCGGATTGATGGTCAGGTGATGAAACGAACTCTTTTAAAGGTGTTGGAGTGCTGGAATTATGAGACCTTATGGGGCTGGGATTTTGCCATGATGGCAATGACTGCGGTGCGGCTACATGAACCAGAACTGGCTGTGGATATTCTGTTAATGGATACTCCGAAAAACGCTTATCTGGAAAATGGCAATAATATGCAGATTACAAGAAGTGATCTTCCTCTGTATCTTCCCGGGAATGGTTCGCTTCTTCTGGCAGCGGCACTGATGACAGCCGGATATGAAGGAGAAGATATCAAGACTCCTGGATTCCCTGATAATGGAGAATGGACTGTGGAATATGAAAATATTGACCCGTTTCTATCAATAAGGAGGAAACCATGAACGTATATGAAGGAACCATCAAAGACTGTAAAATTGCCTATATTGGGGGAGGGTCAAGAGGCTGGGCATGGCGTCTGATGGCGGATCTTGCCATGGAGCCGGCGCTGTCTGGAAAAATCTCTTTGTATGACATTGATAAACCGGCAGCCAGGTATAATGAAATCATAGGAAACCGTCTGTCAGCCAGAACGGATGTGACAGGCAAATGGGATTATGAAGTGGCAGATGGTATGGAGGAGGCATTAACCGGAGCGGATTTTGTTATTCTGTCCATTCTTCCGGGAACTCTGGAGGAGATGCACTTTGATGTACACCAGCCGGAGGAATATGGAATCTGGCAGTCCGTAGGGGATACGGTAGGACCTGGGGGAATTGTCCGTGCGTTGCGGACGATTCCAATGTATGTGGAAATTGCCAGAGGAATTAAAGCATATGCACCCAATGCCTGGGTCATTAATTACACCAATCCCATGAGTCTGTGCATAAAGACACTGTATCATGTTTTTCCCCAGATCAAAGCATTTGGCTGTTGTCATGAAGTATTTGGAACCCAGAAGATGCTTGCCAATATTTTGCAGGATGAACAAGCGATAACCGGAGTAAAGCGCAGTGAAATCATGGTAAACGTGGTGGGAATCAATCATTTTACCTGGTTTACAGAGGCTTCTTATAAAGGAATTGACCTGTTTCCCGTATACAGAAAATATGTGGATTCCCACTATCAGACCGGATATAAAAAAGGCGATGACAGTTGGCTGAATCAGGCATTTTCCAGCGGTCAGCGGGTAAAGTTTGATCTCTTTTTAAAATATGGTTTCATTGCTGCGGCAGGAGACCGGCATCTGGCAGAATTCATGCCAGGAGATGAGTACTTAAAAGATCCGGAGACAGTAAAAGAGTGGATGTTTTCCCTGACCACCGTGGATTCCAGAAAAGATCAGTGGAAAGAGCGTCTGGAGAGAAGCGGGAGACTGGTCCGGGGAGAGGAAGAAATAGAATTAAAGCCTTCCGGAGAAGAGGGGGTTATGTTAATCAAGGCGTTGTGCGGACTGACCAGATGGATCAGTAATGTAAATATACCAAACACTGGAGGGCAGATACCAAATCTTTCAAAGGAAACGGTGGTAGAAACCAATGCCGTATTTTCAAAAGATCATATTCGCCCGGTTTTGGCAGGAGAAATTCCGGAATCCATTCTTTCACTGGTTCTTCCTCATGCGGAGAATCAGGAAGTCATTTTAAATGCTGCCATGAACTGTGATTTTGAAGCTGCGCTTTCTGCACTGATGAATGATCCAAATGCAAAGGCAAAGATAGAAAAGAACCAGGCCCATGAATTATTAACACAGATGCTGACCCATACAGCGGCGTTTCTGCCAGAACAATGGAATGACGTATTAGCCAGGAGGAACAAATGAATCAGTATAATTATAAAGGGCATTCCCCTCTTTTTTGTGCCATGGAGGCATGTGATACCTTGATGCGAAAGTTTGAACCTGAGGATCTGCCTCCCAAAGGTCATTTTCATTATCATCAGGGAGTATTTTTATCCGGTATGGAGATGATTTACCGGATCAGCAGGGAAAAGAAATATAGAACCTATATTGATTCCTGGGTGAACAGCCTTATCACGCCGGAAGGAGATCTTACTGGTTTTGATTCAGATGAACTGGATGATGTACAGCCTGGAGTGCTTTTATACCGGATGTATGAGGAAACGGGGGCAGACAGATACGAAAAAGCCATTCATACGCTGATGAAAGTGGTAAAGAACTTTCCAAAGAACCGGGAGGGCGGTTTCTGGCATAAAAAGAAAAACCGGGAACAGATGTGGCTAGATGGATTATACATGGCAGGACCTTTTACTGCATTATATGGAAAAACATTTCATGATGAATCCTGCTTTGATCTTTGTGTATTCCAGGCACTTTTAATGGAAGAGAAGACGAGAGACGAAAAGACAGGTCTCTGGTATCATGCCTGGGACAGCATAGGGGAGAGACCCTGGGCAGATCAATCCACTGGCCGTTCGCCGGAATTTTGGGGAAGAGCAATGGGCTGGGTGCCTGTGGCAGTATTGGAAGAACTGGATTGCATTCCACAGGCTCATGAAGGATATGAGAAACTGAAAAAACTGGTAATAAATCTTCTGGAGGCATTGGAGTCATATCAGGATGCCAGTGGACTCTGGTATCAGGTGATTGATAAAGGGCAGTTACCAGATAACTGGCTGGAAACGTCCTGTACCTGTCTCTTTACTGCGGCAATCTGTAAAAGTGTACGAATGGGATTTTTAGATAAAAGACACTTAAAGACTGCACGAAAAGCCTTTGAAGGGGTCATAGACCGTCTGGCATACAGGGGAGAGGATCTGATCTTAGGAGGAATCTGTGTGGGAACCGGGGTTGGAGATTACAAACATTACTGCAACCGGCCTACCAGTGAAAATGACCTTCATGGAACAGGAGCGTTCTTACTGATGTGCGGGGAGATGGAGCAGGTGGCAGAAGTAATTTCTTAAAAGAAAAGAAGGCTCTGACGATTTATCATTTCCGATTATCTTCTGTCATAGAATAAGGAAAGTTCTATTTTCTAATGAAAGAGGGGAGATGATGATGAAAGCTGTTGATGAAAATTATTTTGATCTGATGCTTAACAATGAATTCGCTGAAAATCATAGAGAGGATGGAAATCTGACTCCAATTAATGACAGACACTCCATCCTCTATGAGCCTGTCAGCGAATTTCATATGTGTTTTATGGGAAAATACCCATATACCATTTTCCCACTTATATTTACCCTGAATTCGGTGCTTAGTCTGGAGGCATCAAAGGTCCCCTCTATTCAGCGTAATCCTAATTTTTCCCTGTATGGGCAGGGGGTATTAGTGGGATTTGTGGATACAGGAATTGATTACAGGCATAAAGCCTTTTTGAACCGGGATGGAAGCAGCCGGATTGTTTCCATATGGGATCAGACAATTGAATCAGAAAAACCGCCTGCAGGATTCTCCTTTGGAACTGAGTATACAAAAGAATCAATTAATCTTGCCCTTAGATCTGCAGATCCGGCATCCATTGTTCCTAGCAGGGATGACAATGGGCATGGAACCATGCTGGCAGGAATTGCAGCCGGAAGTCAGGAGTTGGAACATGGTTTTTGGGGAATTGCCTCCAAGAACTGATAGTGGTTAAATTAAAGCAGGCAAAAAAATACAACCGGAAGATATTCTGCGTCAGAGATGGGGTGGAATGTTATCTGGAAACAGATATTATGTTGGGAATTCAGTATCTGCGCAGAGTAGCAGTACAGTTAAAACGCCCCCTGGCGATCTGCATTGGGGTAGGTTCCAGTCAGGGCGGTCATATTGGAGGCGGTCCTTTTGGAGACTATATCAATAATCTGGCAACTTATCCGGGAACGGCAGTCTGTATATCAGCAGGCAATGAAGGAAATAACAGGAGGCATTATCGAGGAAAGATATCTTCTCCAAGCTATGAAGGGGATTTTGAACTCCGGGTGGGGGAAAAAGATCAGGAGTTCTTTTTTGAATTATGGAACTATGAGCCTTATCGGCTGAATATATCCATTTCAACCCCAACCAGAGAAACCACCAAGGTCATTCATCCAAGATTTGATGAGTGCCTGAAGTTTCAGTTTGTTTTTGGACCCACCACTGTTTTTGTTAACAATTTTATTTTAGAGGAAGAAACCGGTGCTCAGCTCATTGTTGTGCGGTTCCAGAATGCCATGCAGGGAATCTGGAGAATCAAGGTTTCCAATATTGACTTTCGGCCTGCAGACTTTGATGTATGGCTTCCTTCCGGTGAGATTATTTCCAAAGAAACATACTTTTTGGAAGCGTCTCCGGAGACGACAGTAACTTCCCCTGGTAATACCATAAATCCCCTGACAGTAACCGCCTATAATCAACAGAATAAAAGCATTCTCCTGGATTCCAGCAGAGGCTTTTCCGCATCCCGTACGGCGGTTCCTGATCTGGCAGCTCCAGGTTACCAGATATTATGTCCCGTGCCTGGTGGAGGATATGGGTCTGGAACCGGAACCGGAGCTGCTGCTGCACATGCTTGCGGAATTGCTGCCATGGTGTTGGAGTGGGGCATAATCAGAGGCAATTATGACACCATTACAGGAAGAGATGTGAGTCGGCTTTTGGTGAGGGGAGCATCCCGTTCTAATTCTATGGTATATCCAAATCCAGTCTGGGGTTATGGCAGTATTGACATCCTGGGACTTTTTAACTGGCTGAGACTTTAAGAGGGGTTTTGGACTGGTTTAAATAATACGGGATTCTCTATTGACATATGTTTTGAATCGTAATATAATTGCTAATCGTACTCAGAGTGGGTGGGTATCTGATAATATGATTATTTGTATCAATAGCTCCAATTCCCGCTAAAAAAGTTGAATTTTATTGAAAGGAATCTACATGTACCGTTTTAAAATCCGCTTTCACACTGCAGATCAGATTATTGATTTTGTAAGGCTTATCAGCCAATATAAATTTGATGCTGATTTAAATTTTTACAATAAAGCTGCAGATGCAAAATCATTGATTGGAGTTTTTTCTATGACTTCCATAACCAATAAGATGGAATTAGTATTACACACGGATAAACTGGACAATGAGAGCTTTAAGAATCGCTTTTCTGAATACCTCATATAATTCTTTTTACTTCTGCTACTCTTTTCCCTTTCTTATGAGGACCCCTGTTGCTGCTTTCCAACAAAATACTTGCATCATGATATAAAATAAGCTGGAAAGGCGCCGTATTATGGCTGCTTTCCAGCTTACAGTTAATCAAAGTTTATTTAACCAGGTGTTCTTCCAGATTGTTATATTGTTCGCTTAGAACAATGATATCAATACGTCTGTTCTTTGATCTTCCCTCCGCGCGGTCATTTTCCGCAACTGGCTTGAATTCCCCGTAGCCCACTGCGATGAGTTTGTCCGGAGGGAAATTACATTCATCAATAAAATAAGTTACAACGCTGACAGCTCTTGCCGTAGATAATTCCCAGTTGGAAGAGTAGGAACTCTTGCTGATGGGAACATTGTCAGTATGACCTTCAATACGGATATAATTATCTGTGGTATTGAGAATATCGGCAACCTCATTCAGTGTGTCTGCGTGCTTATTGATCTTTGCACTTCCTGAATCAAAGAGTACTGCATTATTCAGCCTGATTACAAGGCCACGCATATCAATCATGGTTGATACGGAATCTTCCATGTGATTGTCATCCAGTTTTGTATCCAGCTCTGTCTTTAAATGCTCCAGCTTTTTAAGCTCATATTCTCCAAAGAAACTTTCCAACTGGCTCTGGGTCTCAATATTCAGCGGGCCACCTTTGCCGCCGCCTGAGGATTGTCCCTGTGCATAGTGTTCATTAATCATAGTGTCAGAGAATTTCTGGGAGATATCCTGTGCCTTCTTCGCATCAATTTTACTAACTGCAAAAAGTACAATGAAAACCGCAAGCAGAAGAGTCATTAGATCTGAATACGGGAGCAGCCATGCTTCCCCTGCTTCTTCTTCCTGATGTACCTGTTTTCTTTTTTTTGACATATCCAATCACCTTATCCCTTACTTAGACTGCCCGGAAAGTTTCTTTTGTCTTGATTTGGGAAGAGAGGCAAGTAATTTTTCCCTAAGTATGAAAGGAGAGTCGCCGTTTTGCATGGAAAGCACTCCTTTTACGATCAGCTCCATTGTCATTACTTCCTGCTGGCTTTTTACTTTCAGCTTTTTTGCAAAAGGGTTCCATAATACATAGCCTGTAAAAATACCAAGAATGGTAGCAACAAACGCCGCTGCGATGGCTTCTGCCATCTTGTCCGTATCGTTAATGGAGGACATGGCAGCAATCAGACCGAATACCGCACCTAAAACGCCCAGGGTGGGAGCATAAGTACCTGCGGAGGAAAAGACACTGGCATTGATTTCATGCCGTTTTTCCATTGCCTCGATTTCCGTTTCTAAAATATCTTCAATCAACTCTCCGCTGGTTCCGTCAACGAGCAGACGTACGCCTTTCTTTAAGAAAGGGTGTTTCAGTTCTTCTACTTTGGATTCCAGTGATAAAAATCCGTCTGTACGTGCCTGCTTTGACAATTCATAGATTGTTTCAATGATTTCTGTTTCAGAAAGCCCTTTTTTCTTTGTAAAGAGGACTCCAAAAAGAGAACCAATGACTTTGACATTCTGCCCGGGAAAGGAAATCAATATTGTGGCAATCGTACCTACCACGATAACAAAAAAGGCGGCAGGATTTAATAGAACCGTGAATTCAATGTGTTTAAAAATCATGGCGCCAACAACTGCAATAATGCCGACGATAACGCCTAGTATGGTAGTTAGTTCCATAGTTTCTCCTTTGTGTATTCTGGTTAGTGGTATACAGGTGGCTGAACTGATCCCAGTATAGTATAATATATTTATGACCTCAGTTGTGTTAAATAATTGTTAAATGTTGGTATAATTTGCTTTTTGATAAATTTCATTCAATAAGGGAAAAATTAATCTAAAAAAACTCTGGTATTTTCCTTTTTGTTTTGCTTTTATTTGTACAAAGTAACCATGTAATAAAAGGTGAGAGAGATATTTGTATAGATATTAACTATTTTGTGTTGTAATAATTGCAAAAAGGATATACAATTATAATAACAAATTTAGAAAAGCTGTTTTATTGCCAACGAATATCCTTTACGGATTACGATGAGGAGCGTATGGGGAATAGAACAGGAATGGAAGATCATGAAGAAATTATGGAATATATATCAGAGAAATTCAATTATACAATTTCTCATTTCATACATATTGGTTCTGGTAGTACCGTTTCTTGTGTTGAGCTATGGATTTCAGAGGTCCTTTGAGATTGTAGAGGAGGAGATTAAAGATTCTCATTTAAAGATGCTTCAGCACAGTGTGAATATCATTGATAATGATCTGGAGCGAATGGAGAGCATGGCACTGCAGATTGCACAGAATTCAGCCATCCAGTCCATGGGAAGGCTTAAAAAGAATGACAAAGGCTACATCATTTCAGCGCTTCAGGGCGTGAATGAATTCTATAATATTACCCAGTATCAAAGCATTGACCTTTTAGAGGAAGGGGATCTGTACTTTCCTGGGGTGGATCTGGTTTTGTATAACAGAACATATTACAGACCGGAGATCTTTGGACGTTATCTTGAAAACTGGGGTATGAATCTTAAAGAGTGGAAGAAAACAGTAGTAGCACCCCATATCCGTGTTCCGGAATATGGAAGACAGGGGGATACCATCGAATACCGAATGCCATTTTCTCAGTATCTGGTTGGAGACAATGAAGGAGTCCTTGTATACCGTTTGAAGAATTCCAGTTTAAAAGAACTGCTGGATTTTCAAAAAGTATATGCAGGGGAAGATTATGCCATACTGGTTTTTGACCAGGACAGGAACTTACTCTGGTCCGATGGAGATCAGAAGGCTCAGCAACTCATTGAGAATGCTTTTGATGCCCAGGGATATTTTGAAAAGGAAGGGCAGAGCGTTATTCGTGTGACATCTAATAAGAACAAATGGGATTATGTTCTATCCGTGCCTAAAAAAGCTGCGCTTTTAAGATTTGAGGCATTGCGGAATCTGGTGTTTAGTTTAAGTACCTTTGCCATTTTAACCGGCTGCCTGGTTTCTGTCCTCCTTGCAGTAAAAAAAGGAAAGCCGATTAATGAAATCCTTGGGATTTTATCTTCCTCCGGCAATGCCACAGGCAGTTATCAGAACATGGGGGAAGTGGTTACAGGAATCCTGCAGGATCATGAAAATCTTCTCTCTGAGCTTGATATGGATAAAACTTCAAGAAAAAAAGAGTTTTTCCACGATCTTTTAAAGGCAGGATTTGACAGTGAAAATCAATTGAGAATCTCTGCGCAGAAAGCAGAGATTGCCATGACCAATACGGAATATTTTGTGGCATCGTTTGAACTGTTTTCCAACGACGATTTTAATGATATCGATGGGCAGACTCTTGATGAATTAAGAATCATTATCGGACTGATCCGAAACAGATTGGAAGAGTTGTATCATGACAGGGTCTGGTTTTACAAAAAGAATTACAGAGATACTGTGGTGATCTTTGCTGTTGCCCAGGATTATGAGGAGATTAAAAGGACCATTACAGACATCCATGACTGGATGATTGCAGAATACCAGGTAAATACCAGTTGGGGAATTGGAAAGACGTGCAGCGATCTTTTGTATCTGTGGAAGTCAGGAGAAGAGGCAAGGCATGCGCTTTCTCATGCCGATGCCCAGAATCCTGTGGTGGAATATGACCTGGGGCTTGTCAATGATGATGAATTTTATTTCCCCGATATTGCAGAAGAGAAACTTTTCGTATCTCTAAAAGCAGGACACCTGGAAGAAGTGAAAGAGATTCTTTGTATATTAAAAAGAGAAAATTTTGAAAAAAGAAATGTGAGGCGTTCTCTTTTTATCAAGTTTAACAGAACGCTTACAGAACTGCTGTCAGGTTTTTTAAAACAGAACAGTTCAGACAAAGATTTAATTCTGTGGATCAATGAGATTGTTATCAATCCCGAAGAGGGATATGAGGAGTATTTCCATCGCCTTGAGCAGGTGTGTCAGAGAATCTGCCAGGAAACCGGAGAGAAGAAGAAACAGCAGCGTGGAATCATGATTGAGAATGTCATTGATTATATCAATACCAATTATATGGATTCCGGTCTGGGGCTGGCACAGGTGGGAACGGTTTTCAGAGTATCGGAGGGATACCTTTCTTCTGTGTTTAAGGAACAGGCTGGGATTAATTTTGGAGAATACCTGGAACATGTCCGGATTGAGAGAGGATGTGAACTGTTAAAAGACAGTTCTCTTACTGTCAATGAGATTGCCGGCATGGTGGGATATAACAGTGTTCAGTCCTTCCGGCGTGCCTTTAAACGGGCAAAGGGAATTAGTCCCAAAGATGCCAGAAACTAACGAGAAATCCAGTAAAGAAGGGAACCATATTTCAGAAATGTGAAATATGGTTCCCTTTTCGATACATTTTTTTAGAATCAAAAATTGTATCTTATGCTGCCTTTTCTTTACTGGTATGATGAATAAACAGACGGGATGCACAAAGAATTCCAAAGATACGGAGGGAGTTATGGGAAAAACTAAAAGTAAAGAAACAAAATATGTTCATCACAGCAATCTGCCTTTGAGAACACGCATCTATCATAACCGGTGGTTTTATGTTATGTTTCTTCCGGTTTTTGTCAGTATGGTGGTATTCAGTTATCTTCCTATGGTAGGTGTCCTTTATTCGTTTACCGAGTACACACCTTTTACAGATCCTGTTTTTATTGGATTGGAGAATTTCCGTACCTTGTTTTCCAGTCCGGCGTTTTGGAGGGCATTTAAGAACACGCTCCAGATCAGTTTCATTAATATGGTACTTGGTCTTGTCAGCAGTGTTGGTCTTGCCCTGCTCATTGATGAACTGCCGTCAGTCCGGTTTAGAAAGGTGACCCAGACCATTGTTTATATTCCTCACTTTATTTCCTGGGTTGTAGTTGCTTCTATATTTACCATGTTCCTTTCACCTAAGAGCGGAATTATTAATCAGGTCATTTCTATGTTTGGCGGAGAACCCATCTATTTTTTAGCAAATGAACCATGGTGGAGACCGGTCTTTTATGTGGTAAACCGCTGGAAAGAGACTGGTTGGGGAACCATCATCTTTATCGCTGCCCTGGCAGGTATGGATCAGGAGATGTACGAGGCAGCCAGAATTGATGGTGCAAGCCGGATTCAAAGCATCTGGTATATTACCCTTCCGGCAATCTCAGGAACAATTCTGGTGGTATTTATTTTAAATCTTGCAAAGGTTTTAAATCTGTTCGATTCTGTATGGGTGTTGCAAAACTCCATGGTGCTTGGTGTTTCTGATGTTCTTGGAACATTCGTATACCGTCTTGGTATTACCAGTGCAGACTACGGATTGTCAACCGCAGCCGGTTTGTTTAAATCAATCATATCTGTTATTTTGGTGACCATTGCCAATCGAGCCAGTAAAAAAATTAATGGAGAGGGGATTTTATAATGGAAGGAAAAGCCAAAGAGAAGTTTTCATTAAAAAAAGGGCATCGTGCCAGAGCTGTATTCCTGATCTTTAATTATCTGTTTTTAGGTATCTTAATGGCTCTGATGGTGATTCCGCTGTTAAAAGTGTTTGTTGATTCCGTTGACCCGTCAACCTATGGAATCCGGCTGTGACCCAAGATGTGGGATTCAACGGCATATACCATGATTTTGAAAAATGTTACGCTGTACCGACCTTTAATGGTTTCTGTACTGACCACAGTTGTGGGAACTGCAGTGGGACTTTTTCTTACCACTCTGGGTGCCTACGTTATTATTCAGAAAGATCTGCCCGGGAGAAAGATATTTACCAATTTTATTTTGTTTACCATGCTTTTTAGCGGTGGATTAATTCCTACATACTTAAATATAAAAAACCTGGGATTAATGAACAATCTGATTGCAGTGATTGTTCCCTGCAGTTTAAGTGCTTATAATATTATTCTTATGAAGAGTTTCTTTGAAACCATTCCGCACACCTTATATGAAGCAGCAGCACTGGATGGCTGTACTCCGATTGATACCTTCTGGAAGATCGTGCTTCCACTGTCCAAACCGACGCTGGCGTCCATCGGATTATTCATAGCAGTAGGGTTATGGAATGAATATATGCACTTTATTCTCTACATTACCAATCCAAACTGGAAGAACTTCCAGGTAAAAGTCAGGGATTTGATTTTAAATGATGGTATTTCAGGAAATGCGGCAACCCTTACCATGTCACAGGAGATGTTAAAGTCCGCAGTTGTAATTGTAGTGGTGTTCCCTTTCCTGATCATTTATCCTTTTATTCAGAAATATTTTACAAAAGGGGTTACCATAGGGGCTGTGAAGGGGTAAGATGCAGCACCAGCAAAGAAGGGTTTTACGAAACTATATATAAATAAGGAGGATCATCATGAGATTAATGAAAAAGGCAGCAGCACTGGCAATGGCGGCAATTATGAGCGCCGGGGTTTTAAGCGGTTGTGTGGGAACCGGTACAGAACCGAAAAAAGAAACCGGGAGCCAGGAAACAAAGGCAGGAGAAACCACGGGTGACAAAGGGGAAGTGGCGAAACCAGAGAGCATTCGGTGGATGGTACATAACGGCCTGAATGAGGAGAATGGAACAGACCAGTGGGCTGTAGAATTTGAGCGGCTTACAGGAATCAAGATGAATCTTGAGATCATATCCAACAACGAATACACACAGATGTTGGAATTATCCTTTGCATCAGATACAGTTCCTGATGTGTTTGATTTAACCGGTGTAAATCTGGGTGTTTATGCAAAACAGAATGCAATTGCGGATTTAACGGATCTGGTTAAAAATTCTGAACTGTACAATGAGATAGATGCAGAGACCTGGGATTTTATCAGCCTGGATGGAAAAATCTATGGAATTCCAATGGAAAAAGCCGCTGGATCTGTAACTTATATTAGAAAAGACTGGCTGGACCGCCTTGGAATGGAAGTTCCTACCACTTATGATGAATTTATAGAGATGCTTCGCAGATTTAAAAATGAGATACCGGAGTGTACGGTTCCGATTACTGCTCCGGCACTGAAATCATCTATGAACTTACCGGAATTTTTCCAGGGTGCAACTCCTGAATTTATAAAGGTTGATGGAAAATGGGTCGATGGAATGGGTCAGGATAACATGTATCAGGCACTGACCAATCTCCGCACTGCATATGAAGAAGGACTTCTTGACAGCGAAGTAATTACCAATACAACTTCTAACTGCCGGGATCAGTGGTATAGCGGCTCTGTAGGTGTATTTAACTATTGGGGCGGCTTATGGGGTCAGACTTTAACGGAACGTCTCAAAATGAATGTTCCGGAAGCAGAAGTCATTGCCATCAAACCAATTAAAGGTGCTGTATATGAATCTTCAGTTCCAAGTCTTCTTTGTATCTCAGGAAAGATCAGCGAAGACCGGGTTGCATCTATATTTAAATACATGGTTGAATACATGCACGACGGAGGCGAAGGCCAGGTGTTGTTCCAGAGTGGTGTAGAAGGCCTTCACTGGGAGCAGGATGGAGAATATTTAAAACCACTTCCAACCTTATCAAATCCTCAGGAAACCTTAAAGAAAGCATGGATGACTCCATGGCTTGCAATCAGACCTCTGGATCTGACCGATAAGAAGATGGAACTCGCTCCTGAAATAGAAGATTCTCTTAAAATTGTCAATGAATTTAACGTTGCTAAAAATGTATATCCTGTATCATCTACCTTAACAAAGATCAAATCAGATTTGGAACTGCTTAAACAGGAAATCACTGCAAAAGTAATCATGGGTGATCTGACCGTAGAAAAAGGAATGGAACGGTATAAAGAAGAAGCTAAAATGCTGAATGTGCAAAAAGTTGAAGATGAAATGAATGGTAAATAAATAACAAAGTGTCAGGAAAGAAACAGCGAAGCCGCAGGTATGATACCTGCGGTTTTTTGCAGTAAAACCGCTTATTTCCATATATTGGTATAGATGAAATCATTTGTTAAGAGATTGTTAATATATAAAGGAAAACTTAAAATTAATTAATGCTTAATTAATGGTATTCTGGAAATAAAAGTTTATAATACTTCCTTGTGGCCTATAAAAAAGTAATTGATATAAGCCTTACATGACAGCAAAAGGGAGGACAACTTTGTGGTTTTCAGCAGTTTGGAATTTATATTTCGTTTCTTTCCGGCTTTTTTGGTTCTGTATTATCTGACTCCTTCAACGTATAGAAATTATGTCCTTCTTATAGGAAGTCTTTGCTTCTATGCCATTGGAGATTTCAAGTATCTTCCGCTGATTTTATTATCCGTTGGGATCAATTATATTGTGGTATGTCAAATAATGCGGCATCAAAAAAACAGCAGATTCTGGTTTTCTGCTTCTTTGATTTATAATCTTGGAAGCTTATTTTTCTTTAAATACATAGATTTTTTTATAGAGAATATAAATGCCCTTTCAGGTGCAGTGGGAATGGGAGTGCATATTCCTGCCATGAATATGGAATTGCCATTAGGAATCAGTTTTTACACCTTTCAGATTATTTCCTGCGTTGCAGATGTCTATAGAGGCGCAATTGGAGGACAACTTACATTTTTAAATTTTGCAGCTTATGTTACCATGTTTCCAAAGCTTTTATCAGGTCCCATCACTCCCTTTGAAGAGATTGGCAAAGAGCTGGTAAAGCGGAAATACAATGTGTTTAAACTGGAAATAGGTCTGCGGTATTTTATTATGGGTCTGGCGATGAAAGTACTGGTTGCCGACCGGCTTGGAATTCTGTGGCATGATGTACAGGTGATTGGTTTTGAGAGTATCTCAACCCCTCTTGCATGGTTTGGGGCATTTGGATATAGCATCCAGCTTTATCTTGACTTTCAGGGATACTCCCTGATGGCGGTTGGAATAGGCAGAATGCTGGGCTTTTATCTGCCTCAGAATTTTGACCACCCTTACATATCAAAATCAGTGACGGAATTCTACCGAAGATGGCACAGGACTTTGGGAATGTGGTTTCGGACCTATGTTTATATTCCCATGGGTGGCAACCGGAAGGGGAAAGGGCGGCTGGCAATCAATCTTTTTTCTGTCTGGCTTCTTACCGGATTATGGCATGGGGCAAGTTGGAACTTCATTCTGTGGGGCTTTTCGTTATTCCTGCTGATCTATATAGAAAAGCTTTGTTTAAAGCCCTTGCTGGACCGTTCTGTGATTCTTTCCAGAGTTTATATGGCATTGATAATTCCAGTTACATGGATGATCTTTGCAATCAGCAGGTTAAAGGATTTAGGTGTGTATCTTGGCAGAATGTCCGGTATTTATTCGGGAGTAAATGTGAATCCCGAAGATTTTTTGAAGTATTTCAGCCAGTACGGAGTACTTTTTCTGATTGGAGCTTTTCTTTGCTTTCCTTTGGGAAAACGGATCTTTCAAAAATTCCAGAATCATCTGGTCTGCACTTTGTTTTTACTGGTTCTGTTCTGGCTTTCCATATATCAGATAGCAAACGGAGCAAATAATCCGTTCTTATATTTTAAATTTTAAATGTTTCAACACAGAAAAGGATAGGGATGAAAAATTTGGGAGACTTTAAACGATATCGTCTGTTAGTCCTTTTAGTGATTAGCAGTGTCGCTTTTTCCATCATTGGATATGCAGGAAAAAATAGTGTTTATGCGGAGATAAGCCATGGAAATCCACTTGAGAAACCTCAGCTTGCAGCCGTGTTTGAGGGAATGAAGGAAGGAACATATCCCTGGGAGATTCTTATGCGCCGCTCAGAGCCGGTTTTGGCTAAAACGAAAGCAGAAGATCAGAAAGAAGAGCCAGAGGAGACAGAGGAACCAGTGCCAGAGACAGCAGGGACTGATCTGGAAACACAGGCTCAGCCGGAGACTGTTAAGAGCTTTGTCCAGGTTGATCAGAGTTATTTTGACGATGCCCTTTTTATAGGAGATTCCAGAACCGTAGGCTTGTCACAATATTCTGGCTGGAAGAATCCTACATATTACGCAGATATAGGTCTTACCATTTACGATGTTCTTCATAAAGAGATTGCACAGGGGAATGGCGAGACTCTGACCATAGAACAGGCTTTGGAAAAACAGAAGTTTGGCAAAATCTATGTGATGTTAGGCATTAATGAGATGGGGCGGGGAACCACAGAGACATTTGCCAGACAGTACGGTCAGGTAATTGACCGAATCAGGCAGCTTCAGCCAGATGCAGTTATTTTTATAGAAGGAATTATGTGTGTATCAAAGAAGAAATCAGATACAGATCCCATCTTTAATAATCCTAATATTCAGGAACGCAATGCTGCCATAGCAGCCCTGGCAGACCAGAAAGATAGTTTTTATATTGATGTAAATCAGGCAATTACAGATGAAACTGGAGGTATTCCAGAGGAATATACCTTTGATAATATCCATTTAAAGGCAGCTTATTATCATATCTGGACGGACTTTTTATTAGCCCATGGTGTGGTAAAAAATTCCTGACCGGTGAAAGATTTTTCAATATGCTATTTCCAAAGTGTTCCAGTTATATTATAATCTACATGACAGGATGGAAGAAAGGATGAAATTATACTTAATGATATGTTCCCTTTTTGGGAATAGGGAGGCAGTTAGAATGGACAAATTTGATGATATACTTCATAATTCCCTTGCGAAAAAATTAATCAGTATTCTGTTACTGGTGCTATTCATGTATTTGTTCCGGGGAATGCTCAATCAGCTTTTGCTTATATTTATTGTAACTTTTATTTTCGGTCAGCTTCAGAAATTTATCTATGATAAAGTGAATCATCATATAAAAGTCAGCCGTAAACTGATTACCATTTTGATGTATGTGGTAATTCTTGGTTTTTTTACGATTTCCGGGATTGTCTATATTCCAAAGGTTACTCAGCAGCTTCTCGATGTGATAGAAATGATCTCAACCTTTGATTTAAGCGAGATTCAGTCAAAAGTGGATTTTAATTTAATCAGCAGTATTCCAAAAGACCAGATTGATTCTTACATTCAACTGGCGGAGACGCGTCTGCTGGGTTTTGTTGCAACGGCAGGAACGTTCAGCATCCATCTGTTACTGGCATTTTTAATCAGCTTTTTATTCCTTTTGGAAAAAGAAGAGATTCTGACGTTCTTTAAACATATGGAAAAGAGCAAGGTTTCCTTTCTCTATGAGTATTTCTCTTTTTATGGGAAGAAGTTTTTAAATTCTTTTGGTAAGGTAATTGAACTCCAGATTCTCATCGCATTTATTAACTCTGTGTTATCGGTCCTGGCTCTTACGGTTATGGGATTTCCCCAGACATTGGGGCTTGGAGCCATGATTTTCATTCTGGGATTGATTCCTGTTGCAGGAGTGATTATTTCTCTGGTTCCCTTGGCCATTATTGCCTTTCATATCGGAGGAGCAGTCAAGATCATTGAAGTAATTATCATGATTGTTGTGCTTCATTCCCTGGAGACTTATGTGCTGAATCCCAAACTGATGTCTGCAAAAACCAAGCTTCCGGTATTTCTGGTATTTCTGATTTTGCTTGTCAGCGAACATTATATCGGGGTATGGGGATTGCTGTTTGGAATTCCTCTGTTCATCTTTTTCCTGGATATTCTGGATATTAAGGTGCGGGATGAGTCCTGACCAATATAAGATGCCGCCACACCGTTTTAGAAGAAACGGAGGGCGGCATTTTTATTTATTCATAAAAAATTTCTTTATACTCCTGATCACTGATTTTCCGACCTTTGTCCGTCAGTTTAATAATTTCTTTTTCAATCAGTATATTCTCATCTTTTAACAGATATTTTATGATCTTATCGGTAAATGCCTGATCCCAGTGAAAATGGGCGGATAAGGTGTGGATTCCGGCTTCCTGAAGCTCTTCTTCGCTTCCTTCGTGCTGATGAAGATGGAATAAAAGGGTCTTTTTGCTGAATTCCAGTTTCTGCAACCGCCTTCTGCGGATGGAACTGATCAGTCCCCTTTTGGGGGCAGTGATAAAAACCACAAAGAATACCAGACCGGTCATCACCGCCATGCTGCCGGAGATGGACACATCCAGCCAGGAAGCCAGATAAAATCCGAAGGTTCCGTTGAACGCTCCAATTGCAGCGCTCAGAATCAGCATTCGTTTTAAATCATCGGTTAAAAGATAGGCAGTAGTAGGAGGTCCGATCATAAATGCCACTACAAGGACAGAACCTACTGCTTCGAATGCGCCTACGGTTGTCATGGATACCAGAAACATCAGTCCATAGTGAAACAGAACAGGAGATATCCCAAGTACAGCGGATAAAACCGGATCAAAGGTAACAACTTTTAATTCTTTAAAGAATAAAGCAATGAATCCTAAGTTAATGAGAAGCAGTATCAGGGTGCTGTAGATTGCCTTGGCACCAATGTCATATCCAAATAAAATCATCCGGTTAAATGGGGCAAAGGCAAGTTCTCCTAAAAGGACGGAATCCGTATCCAGGTGGACAGAGCCAGCATATCTGGTAATTAAAATAATGGCAATAGAGAAAAGCAGAGGAAAAACGATTCCAATGGAAGCATCTTCCGAAAGTAATTTTGTGCGGTTCAGTGTTTCCGTCAGCCATACGGTAGCCAGCCCCATGAGAGCGGCTCCCACAATGAGAAGAGGGGAGGAGAGATCATGGGTTAAGAAAAATGCGAGGACAATTCCAAGAAGAATGGTATGGGTGATGGAGTCTGACATCATGGACATTTTCCGAAGGACTAAGAAGACTCCCGGCAGAGAACAGGCGACTGCAACAATGACTGCGATCAGTTGTATTTCAAATTGTGGTGACATCCTCATTCCCTCCTTTGTTTTTTAGTGACCGCTGTAAGGTTTTCCGGTGAAGCATCTTTTGGATCATGCCTCTTCCGGGTGCAAATAAGATACTGAATAAGACAATGCAGCTTATAAAGACTACAATGGCAGGACCTGTAGGCAGTTTGGCAGTTATAGAGCTTGCTATGGTTCCAAGAATGCCGGATATGGCCCCAAAGACTGCAGAAAGGGTTACCATAACCCATAGTCTGTCAGTCCACTGTCTGGCAGCAACAGCCGGGGCGATCAACATGGCGCTCATTAAAATTACACCAACAGTCTGAAGTCCGATAATAATTGCAAGAACAATCATAAAAGAAAGTAAAAGATTGATTTTGGATGCAGGAAATCCAAGGCTTCTGGCATATTCTGCGTCAAAGATAAAAAGTTTAAATTCTTTCCAGAACAGACATACCAGGAGCAGAAGTATGGCTCCGCATACAATCATAAAAATTACATCCCGTTTTAGCAGGGTAGAGGCCTGCCCGAAGATGAAACGTTTTAATCCTGCCTGGTTGGAGTTTGGAATCTTCTGTACAAAGGTTAAAAGAACAAGCCCCAGTCCGAAAAAGACGGACATGACTAAGGCAAGAGCACTGTCAAAACGAATCCGGGTATGTTTTACAATACTAATTATGAATAAAGTGGCAATTAAGCCGGAGATCAGTGCCCCGAATAAAAGCACTTCCGTATTCTTTGAGCCGGTCAGCACAAAGGCAAGGATTACGCCCGGGAGAGCGGCATGAGAGACACCATCCCCCAAAAGGCTTTGCTTTCGGAGAACTGCGAAGCTTCCTAAGATTCCGCTTAACAGTCCCAGGATCGCAGATCCAAGCGCAACGGTTTGAAACGTATAATCGGTGAAAAGGGAAAGGATCTGTTCCAATTTTGCCACCTCCTTATACAGTGCCCTGCAAAAGATTTGCAGAACTGCGGTAAGCTTTTTTTAAGTTTGCTTCGTGAAATACTTCTTCCACCGGACCGCTGGCAATGATTTTAATGTTAATTAAGGTTACCCAGTCAAAATATTCGGGTACAGTCTGTAAATCATGGTGAACCACCACCACTGTTTTCCCGGATTCCCTCAGTTCTTTTAAGAGAAGGACAATGGCTTTCTCCGTCTGGATATCCACTCCTTTAAATGGTTCATCCATAAAGTAAATATCCGCTGTCTGCATTAAGGCTCTGGCTAGAAAGACCCGCTGCTGCTGTCCTCCTGAGAGCTGGCTGATCTGGCGGCTGGCAAAGGATTCCATGCCTACTTTTTTTAAACATTCTAGTGCCATGTCTTTATCCTGTTTTCCGGGACGGCGGATCAGTCCAAGCTTTCCGTAACAGCCCATGAGAACAATGTCTAAAACTGTTGCGGGAAAATCCCAGTCAACACTTCCGCTCTGGGGAACATAGGCTACCAGGTTTTTTAATTTGCGAAGATTGGTTTCTTTAACTTTGAAAAATTCAACAGAACCTGTAACCGGAATTAAAAGTCCCAGCATGGCTTTTAAAAGTGTTGTTTTGCCCGCTCCGTTAGGACCGACCACTGCCATTAGTTTTCCTTGTGGGATATCTAAGTCAATATCCCACAAAACCGGCTTGGAATCATAGGCAACGGTTAAATCTTCAATATGAACGGCATAATCCAATTGATTTTGTTTCATTGGAGTTCCTCCTTATTTCTATTTATTTTAAAGCATTTACGATGGTGTCCACGTTGGCTTTTATCGTAAGAAGATAGGTTTCTGCGCCGGAATTTTCCCCTCCTAAAGAGTCAGAATAAAGTTCTCCACCTATGACAACGTCAAATCCTTTTGATTGAACAGCAGCCTTCAAGGCTTCAATGGTCTTTGGTGGAACAGAAGATTCTACAAAGATTGCCTTGATTTTCCGGTCTGTTATAAATTGTGCCAGACTGCTTACGTCAGCAGTTCCTGCTTCTGCATCAGTGCTGATTCCCTGAAGTCCTCTTACTTCCATGCCGTATGCCTTTCCGAAATACTGGAACGCGTCATGGGCTGTAATAAGAACCCGTTGCTCTTTTGGAATTTCGTTAATTTTCTCTTTCACATATTCGTCTAAGGAATCCAGTTCTTTTATATAGGCTTCCAGGTTTTTCTTATAATCATCTGCATGGTCTGAGTCTGCTTCTGATAACTTTTCTGCCACTGTGCCCGCAGCAGATTTCCAGAGAGAAACATCGAACCAGATATGGGGATCATGAACGGAACTGTCATCTTCCCATGACAGGAGCCGGTTCTTTGGAAGCCCGTCTTCAATACAGATCACTGTGCTTCCCCGGTCTGTAAGGGACTGGAATATCTCACCCATCTTTCCCTCCAGATGAAGTCCGTTATAAACAACCACATCAGCATTCTGCATCAAAGTAACATCACCTGCACTTGCCTGATATAAATGTGGATCAATTCCAGGACCCATCAGTCCATTTACGGTTACATGTTCTTTGCCGATTTCACTGGCTAAATCAGCAAGCATGGTAGTAGTAGCTACTATATTAAGGGTATCACTTGTTTTAGTCTGGTCGGATTTCTGGCAGCCGCTTAGAAGTAAACCTGCAATCAGGCAGAGCGATAACAGCATTTTTCCTCTTTTATTCATTCTTTCCTCCAATTCTTATCCGGTTTTTAAGTGGTTTCGCTGGCAGAAACATAAATCTGACAGGCAGCCTTATGGCTGATTCGTATGGTTTTGTCATCAAGTACCAGGGTAAAGGGACCTTCGTAGTCTTCGACAGAAACCACGGTAATATGGCTTCCGATTTGCACTCCTTGAATTTGTAAATAATCCAAAAGCTCTTTTTCTTCCTGCACTTTTTTTATGACGGAGCTTTTTCCTTTGGCAAGGGCAGAAAGGGGAATCAAAGATCCTTCGTTCATCTGTCCTTCCTGATTTGGAATGGCATTGCCGTGGGGACAGTACTGGGGGTAATTTAAGAATTGTTCCAGCCTGTTGGTAAGTCTGACAGGAGAGATGTGTTCCAGCAGCTCCGCATCTTCATGGGCTTCACTCCAGGAATAGCCCAGATGACGGATCAAAAACACTTCCCACAGCCGGTGCCCCCTTAAAAGAGCAATAGCAATCTCTCTGCCTTCTTTTGTCAGTTTTGCGCCTTTATATGGTTCTGTAATAAGAAGTCCTTCCTGACTTAGCTTTGCAAGCATTTCCGATACAGAAGCCGGCGCAATTTTTAATGCTTTGGAAATCTGTTTATTACTGGTTAAGTGTTCGGACCCTCCCAGTTTGTATAGTTCTTTTAAATAATCTTCTTTTTGTGGTGTCATCAAATGCCTCCAATTTTAGGCATGCCTAAACTATTTATAGTATATGCCTAAAAATAAGAATATGCAATATGTATATCAAAAAAAAGAATGATTATCTTTATCATTAATAAAAATTGATGTATATGAAAGGAATGATTGCGTTTGAAACGCCTTTAAGGGAGATTAAAAAGTTTCCTTAGACTAATATATTTGAAATGAAAAAAAGTGTTACAGGAAAAGCAGAAGAAAAAAATTATATTTATTCACGAAACTGCATAAATTCTTTGATAAATGTGGCAGAATCCATTATAATGGGCAAGGTGAAGTGAAACATGAAAAACAGTAAAAACACAATAAGTATCAGGAGGAACCTATGATCAGAAAAGCAGTAAAAGGAGATATTGAGAAGGTCGCAGAGACCTATAGGGAATTATTGATATATGAAAAAGAACATGGTGGACATTCCCATTGGGTTCTTGGTGTATATCCCACAAGAGCTGTAGCCGAAAAAAGTGAGACCGAAAACACCTTATATGTGATGGAAGAGGAAGGAGAAATCTGTGCCAGCATGATTTTAAATCATTTCCAGTCGGAAGGATATACGCGGATTCCATGGAAGTATTTTGCGAGTGGAGAAAAAGTGCTGGTTTTACATACCCTTTGCATTCCTCCGTCAAAGGCGGGAAAAGGAATTGGGAAAAAGATGGTTTCCTTTGCACTGAAGAAAGCGGAGGAAACAGGTTGTACGGTTATGAGGCTGGATACTCATATTGAGAATGATCCGGCGGCAGGCTTATATAGAAGCTTTGGATTTGAATATGCTGGTTCCACAGACGTAGTTTTGGAGGAACTAATTCCGGAAAAACAGATATTCTTTGAAAAGAAAATATAAAAACTGATTCCAGGTACATTCGTGAAAGGGGATACTGCAAATGAAAGAAATATATGAACTCAGTGCTTATGAAACAAGTGCTGAGAAGTTTTTTGAAACATTAAAACAATATCAGGTAGACCTGGTATTAGACGTAAGGCAGAAGAATGATTCCCAATTATGTGGTTTTACAAAAAAACGAGATCTTGAATATATGGTTAAAACGATTGTCCATGCAGATTATGTGCATGACCGTCAGTTTGCACCAATGAATGAACTCTTAGATTCCTATTTAAAACGATGGATTTCCTGGGACCAGTATAAAAAAGGGTATGAGGATCTGATGAAAGAACGCAATATTACTTCTTATTTTCTGTCACAGTATGAAAGATACTCAAGAATCTGTATTGTAGGCACTGAAACAAAGAAAAGAAAATCTCATAGCCAGGTTCTTTGTTCCATTCTTAAGGAGTGTATATAAATAAAAAATCTCAAAAACTTTCAACTATGTTGTAATAACAACGGACATAATTTCTGGTTGATGTTATCCTGTACAAGGATCGAGGGCAGGACAGAAACCGAGTTCATCTCCCTCAATCTTACAAACCGAAACGACGTTGCTTATGAGTGTGAGCGCTCAGTTAAACTGGGTGTTAATCATAATAATTTACTACAGGAGGTAAGGAATATGAGCATGTTTTGTTATCAGTGTCAGGAGACAGCAAAGAATACAGGCTGTACAGTTATGGGAGTTTGCGGAAAGACGGAAGAGGTTGCAAAGCTTCAGGATCTGCTTATTTATGCAGTGAAAGGAATTTCCGAAGTTGTTGTAAAGGCAGGAATCAAGGTTTCCGATATTAATCATATTAACCGTGAGATGGTGACAAGTCTCTTTATTACAATCACCAATGCCAACTTTGATGCAGATGCAATTGAGGCACAGATTGTAAAAGTACTTGGACTTAGAGATCAGCTTGCTAAGAGTGCAGGCTATCATGGAAATCATGATGCAGCAGTATTTACTGTAGATACAAGAGAATCTATGCTTGCAAAGGCAGCTACAGTTGGTGTACTTGCAACAGAGAATGAGGATGTCCGTTCTTTAAGAGAACTGATTATCTATGGTATTAAAGGTATGGCTGCTTATGTAGAGCATGCGTTTAACATCGGAAAAGAAAACGACGATATCTACGCATTTATGTATGAAGGACTGGCAGCAACTCTTGATGATACATTATCAGCCGATGATCTGGTTGCATTAACTTTAAAGACTGGTGAATTAGGGGTAAGCGCTATGGCTCTTTTAGATGAAGCCAATACAACCCGTTATGGAAATCCAGAGATTACAACCGTTAATATTGGTGTTAGAAAAAATCCGGCTATTCTTATTTCCGGTCATGACTTAACGGATATGGAACAGTTATTAGAGCAGACAAAGGGCACTGGCGTGGATGTTTACACCCATGGTGAGATGCTTCCAGCTCATTATTATCCAGCATTTAAGAAATATGATCATTTCGCAGGAAACTATGGAAATGCCTGGTGGAAACAGGTTACAGAATTCCAGACCTTTAACGGACCGATCTTATTTACTACAAACTGTATCGTTCCTCCAAAATCACCAGAAGTAGCAGCAAGAATTTTCACTACAGGAGCAACTGGCTTCCCAGGATGCAAGCACATTGAAGCGGATGAGAACGGAAAGAAAGACTTCTCTGAAATCATTGCACTCGCAAAGACTCTTAAGAGTCCTGAGGAGATCGAGACTGGAACAATCGTAGGTGGTTTTGCACATAATCAGGTATTTGCACTGGCTGACAAGGTTGTGGATGCTGTAAAATCCGGCGCAATCAAGAAATTCTTTGTAATGGCAGGCTGCGATGGCAGAGTGAAATCAAGATCTTATTATACAGAATTTGCAGAGAAGCTTCCAAAGGATACAGTTATTCTTACAGCAGGCTGTGCAAAGTACAGATACAATAAGTTAGAGCTTGGTGATATCGGTGGAATTCCAAGAGTTCTTGATGCAGGACAGTGTAACGATTCCTACTCCCTTGCATTGATTGCATTGAAGTTGAAAGAAGTATTTGGTCTTGATGATGTCAATGAGCTTCCAATCGCTTATAACATTGCATGGTATGAGCAGAAGGCAGTTATTGTACTTCTTGCCCTGCTTCACTTAGGTGTGAAAAACATTCACTTAGGACCTACATTACCAGGATTCCTTTCTCCTAATGTGGCAAAGGTTCTTGTTGATACCTTTGGTATTGCCGGAATCGGCAGTGTGGATGATGATATTGAGTTATTCATGAACGCATAATATAGAACAAAACGGGTCCGTTATGGATGCTGCAGATGCAGTGTCTGTGACGGGCTTTTTTTATACGATAATAAAGTGGATTCAAGGTGTCATGATTGAGATTTCTGAAAATTCAACCACAAGGTTTTGCTGTTTCAGGAATAAAAAATGAAGATGTTGGAAACAGTAACCTGGTATATTCTTCAATAATACTTATGGGTTTCAGAGAGGAGATTAACAGTCATGCAGGAAATGTTTTGCTTTCAATGTCAGCAGACAGCACACAATACCGGTTGTGAAGGAAAAGCTGGTGTCTGCGGGAAAAAGTGCGATACCGCAAATTATCAGGATGATCTGACCAGTGCCTTAATTGGTCTGTCCAGAGCGGTTATGGAAAAGGGTCCGTCTAAAACATCAGATGAATTAGTGATTAAAGGATTATTCACCACCATTACCAATGTAAACTTTTATAATGATACGGTTATAAAATTAATGGATGAAGTAAATAACGAAAAAGAAAACATCTCATCCAATACAGAGAATTACGATGTCCGCAATATATGGGAAGATAATGAAGACATTCGTTCTTTAAAGTCTCTGATTTTATTTGGGCTTCGTGGTATGGCTGCTTATGCTTACCATGCTTTTGCACTGGGATTTACGGATTCTGAAGTTACAGCATTTTTTTACGAAGGCTTATGCGCCATTGGAGAAGATTACGATGTGGATACCTTGCTTCCGCTGGTATTAAAGACGGGTGAAGTGAATTTTAAATGTATGGCGCTTTTGGATGAAGCAAATACAAAAAGTTACGGGGCTCCGGTTCCGACAGAAGTGCCTCTTTCCATTGAAAAAGGACCTTTTATTGTGGTAAGCGGACATGATCTTCACGACCTGGAACTTCTTCTGGAACAGACAAAGGATAAAGGAATCAATATTTACACCCATTGTGAGATGCTGCCTGCCCATGGATATCCAGGGCTTAAAAAGTATAAACACCTGAAAGGCAATTTCGGAACCGCCTGGCAGAGCCAGCAGTCCGAGTTTCATAATATTCCAGCTCCCATTCTTTTTACAACCAACTGTCTGATGCCTGTAAGACAAAGCTATAATGACAGAGTGTTTACAACGTCTGTTGTATCTTATCCCGAACTGGTTCATATTGGTGAGGATAAAGATTTTACTCCTGTAATTGAAAAGGCCCTGGAATGCGGCGGATATCCGGAAGATCAGCCTATGACAGGAATTAATGATGGAAGTACGGTAACAACCGGATTCGCCCATGAAACGGTTTTATCTTCTGCCGGTACGATTATTGACCTGATTAAGAAAGGTAAGATCAGACGTTTCTTTTTGATTGGAGGATGCGATGGTGCGGCGCCTGGAAGAAGTTATTATACAGAGTTTGCCAAAAAGACTCCGATGGATACGATTATCTTAACCCTTGCCTGTGGAAAGTTCCGGATTAATGACCTTGATTTGGGACAGATTGAGGGATTCCCGAGAATTCTGGATATGGGACAGTGTAACGATGCCTATAGTGCGATCCGGGTAGCTCTGGCTCTGGCAGATGCCTTTGAATGTGATGTAAACCAGCTTCCTTTATCCCTGGTTCTCTCCTGGTACGAGCAGAAGGCGGTATGTATTCTCTTAACCCTTTTATCTCTTGGAATAAAAAATATTCTGTTAGGGCCAACATTGCCAGCATTTATTTCTCCCAATGTTTTAAATATACTGGTAGAAAAGTATAACATTTCACCAATCAGCACACCAGATGAGGATTTAAAAAAAATATTTGGCTAAATGACGAAATGTTTCACAGTAAAAAACGGTTTTCCTTTCAAATAGCGAAAAGGAAAACCGTTTTTTTAACATTCTTTTTCTTCCGAACATCCGGAACAACCGCAGCCACAGCCGGATTCTCCCCGTTTCATTTTTCCAATGCCTCTTACAACAAGAAAACCAACATAAGCTGCAAGAAGTCCAACGATAATAATGGTTGCCGCCATGATACAACACCTCCGTTTTTTATAAATAATGCTTCTATATTGTTTCATTTTTACAAAAAGCTGATATGAGTTATGTTTAATCTGGTTAGACATATCTAACTTTTGATGAAAAAAATGAAGCCAGGTTCATTACCATTATTATAATACTGGTAGAGGGCAACGTAAAGTAGGCACCATTAAGGTACTAGATAACAAAAGGAAACTATTGGGAAGTTAAAAAGCTGCAGAGATATCCGGAGAAATCTCTGCAGCTTTTTAATAATGAATCACATCTTCTGATTGTTGGATCTTCTCTATGACTGGAATGGCTTCCCTGCTGGTAAAGTAGCGCAGAACAGCAGGGGGAAGATAGCTGCTTAACTGAGAAAAGTCACCATTTTTAATGAGTTCTCTGACTGTGGATGCGCTGATCACAGACCCATTGGTTTCTTTTCTTTTAATAATCACACAGTCAATGCCTGATTCCGGCAGTTTTTCTTTCATAATGGCATTATACCTGGCAGTTACCTGACTGTTTGGTTCTTCCCCTACATATCTTGTGGTAATGCCAAGAGATTTTGCTATCTTTACAAAAACACCCAGGTCTAAAAGAGCGTGGCTTTCAATAACCGCCTGGTCATCCTTTTGAAAATAGCTGGGGAAGGTGGCATTGCTGACAATATATGGTCCGCTGTCATGATAGCAGATATTAGGCAGATGAGCCGTTCCCTCCATAATAAGCCGTTTCCGGACGGAAAAAGGCACCAGACTTACGTCTTCGCTGACAAGAAACAGATGAAGCACATCATGTTGTGCCGCCGCTTTCTCAACCAGATAGAGATGTCCGAGGGTAAAGGGATTTCCATTCATAACAATGGCAGCAGCATTGTTTCCCGGTAATGATTCTTTTGTCAGGCGTTCAAGATAATCTTTGAATCCCCGTTTTTTGTTCTCCATAAATACAACCTTATCGGAGATACTGACAATCTCATAAAAACCCAGATCCGAAAAGAAACCGGAAGCAGAAGATTTGGTGTATAAAAATATATGGGAATTGCCTCTTTGAAACTGCACTTCGGTGAGATGGGTGATGATCTGGTTCATCAGTCCCTCTCCCTGATGGCTGCTGCTTACGGCAAGGCATCGCAAGGTATTGCCAAAGCAGCTTCCTGTGGCAATCACATGGCAATCATCATCAAACACCGCACATGTATAATCCAGATTCTTATCCCTGCGTATACCTTCTTTTATGAGAAGTTCGTCAATGAACTGGTTGTTTCTGTGATCGGTGGGTGAAACTTTGGAAATATAATAATCACTCATGGTTTTCTCCTTTTGTTCCGGGCTTTTTCTTCCAATATCAATCCATTCCTAATTATTGTATCCAATCCGGTTTTGGTTGTAAAGTGCAAAAGGAGAGATTTTTATATTAGAGGGCGCGGATTAAGTTTACCATCTCTATGGCACTCAGGGCACAGTCAAATCCTTTATTGCCGGCTTTGGTGCCTGCTCGTTCAATTGCCTGTTCAATCGTCTCCGTTGTCAGAACGCCAAATAAAACAGGAAGATCACTGGCAAGAGAGATCTGGGCGATTCCCTTTGAGACTTCGCTGCAGACATAGTCATAATGGCTTGTGCTTCCCCGGATAACGGCTCCAAGGCAGATTACAGCATCATATTTTTTGCTTTTTGCCATTTTGGAGGCAATCAGGGGAATCTCAAAAGCTCCTGGAACCCAGGCAATATCAATATTATCTTCCTTTACGTCGTGCCGTTTCAATCCGTCTAAAGCACCGGAAAGCAGTTTGGAGGTAATGAATTCGTTAAAACGTGCTGCAACAATTCCTATTTTTATGTCCTTGGATATGAAATTTCCTTCTATTATATTCATGATTGAATCTCCTTTTTATAGTTTAAAATATGTCCCATTTTCATCTGTTTGGTTTTTAGATAAAACAGATCATGGGCAGTAGCATCCATCTGAATGGAAACTCTTTTTATAATTTCAATACCAAAGTCGGAAAGCTGGTATACCTTATCCGGATTGTTGGTCATAAGACGAAGAGTTTTTACACCCAGATCCTTTAGAATCTGTGCACCGATAAAATACTGCCGCAGGTCACCTGCAAATCCAAGTGCAAGGTTTGCATCCAGGGTATCCATGCCCTTATCCTGCAATTCATAAGCTTTCAGTTTGTTGATCAGACCAATTCCCCGCCCTTCCTGACGCATGTATAGTAAAACTCCCCGTCCTTCCCGGCTGATCTGCTTCATTGCAGCGTCAAGCTGCTGACCGCAGTCACAGCGGAGAGAACCAAAAGCATCTCCGGTAAGACATTCCGAATGAACCCTGCATAAAAGATCGGTTCCATCTCCGATTTCTCCCATAACCAGTGCGATGTGATGTTCTCCGTTTAGTTTATTAACATATCCATAAGCTTTAAAATCACCGAACCTGGTGGGCATTTTCGTTAAGGCGGCACATTCTACCAGTTTGTCATTGGTCTTGCGGTAATTCTGGAGATCTTTAATGGTAATCATGGTTATATGAAAGGTTTTCGCCAGTTCCATCAGTTCTTTGGTACGCATCATGGTACCGTCTTCTCTCATGATTTCACAGCACAGTCCACATTCTTTCAGTCCGGCAAGACGCAGTAAGTCTACCGTTGCTTCCGTGTGTCCGTTTCGTTCCAAAACACCCCCTTTTTTGGCTGCCAGGGGAAACATGTGTCCGGGACGGCGGAAATCTTCCGGCTTTGCGTCATCCGTGGTACAGGCTCTTGCTGTGATTCCCCGTTCCAGAGCGGATATGCCGGTGGAAGTGCTTTTGTGGTCAATAGAAACTGTAAAGGCAGTTTCGTGGTTATCTGTGTTATTGGCAACCATGGGGGTAAGCCCCAGGCTTTCACAAAGAGACTGGCTCATGGGCATACAGATCAGTCCTTTTCCATGAACAGCCATAAAGTTTACATTTTCTGTTGTAGCGAACTGACCTGCGCAGATGAAGTCTCCTTCATTCTCCCGGTCCATATCATCTGTAACCAGAATAATTTTCCCCTGACGCAGATCCTCAAGGGCTTGTTTGATTGTTTGAAATTCAGACATAATACCTCCTATGAATTGAGACGGCTGATCTTGTCAGGTTGTGCCTGTGCGGTAAGGAATTTTTCAATATATTTCCCGATGCAGTCGTTTTCCAGATTAACAGTGTCACCAGTTTTCTTATAAAGAAGAGTGGTTTTGGCAGCAGTATGGGGAATGACGGAGACACAAAAATCTGTCTTAGAAAGTCTGGCAACCGTCAGACTGATTCCATCAATCCCGATAGAACCTTTTTCAACAATGTAATATAAAAGCTGATCCGAAGTTCTTATGGTATACCAAATGGCATTATCATCTTTTTGAATGGAACGAATGACACCGGTTCCATCAATGTGACCGGTCAGAATATGCCCTCCGAACCTTCCGTTTGCCGGCATGGCACGCTCCAGATTCACCTTTGATCCAGAGTGAAGTCTGGCAAGAGAGGAGCGGGTTAAGGTTTCGTGCATCACATCAGCCGTAAAAGAATCTGGTGTAACCAATGTAGCTGTGAGGCAGATTCCATTGACACAGATACTGTCCCCCACTCTGGTATCTGTCAGGATTTTAGAAGCTGAAATGGTAAGAACGGCGGAAAGAGCTCCTTTTTTAACAGAGCGGACTACGCCCGTTTCTTCAATGATTCCCGTAAACATCAAAGCACCTCGCTTTCCAGAAGAATATCATCTCCAAGACGTGTAATCGTTGGAGGAGTTAGGAAAAATCCATTGTCAGGAGAAGAAACCCCCATCCCCCCAACCGGAGATTTTGCTTTTTCGCCTCCCAGTAATTTAGGGGCAAGGTAGGCTTGCACCTTGTTCACAATCTGGCTGTTTAAAGCGGACCAGTTTAAGGTTCCTCCCCCTTCTAATAAAATACTGTCTAATCCCTGTTCCCCAAGGCGAAGCATCAATTCATTTAAATCCACATGTCCGTCAGTTTCTTTTATTGAAAGAACTTCGCAGCCTGCGTCTATGTAAGGGGCTGCCTGAGCCTGGCTGCAGCAGGTAGCAAAGATGGTTTTGTAACTGCCGGCTGTTTTTACCACGTTGGCGGTCAGGGGAGTCCTTAGTCTGGTATCGCATATAATACGCACAGGACTTTTACACTCTTGAAGTCTGCAGGTAAGCATGGGGTCATCTGCCAAAACAGTTCCGGTGCCAACCATAATAGCAGAATACCGGTGTCTGTCCTCCTGAACTCTCATGCGGGCAGTTTTTCCAGTAATCCATTTGGAATCACCGGAGGCAGCAGCGATTTTCCCATCCATTGTCATGGCATATTTCATGACCACATAAGGAGTTTTTTTCTGTATAAAGTGAAAAAACACCTGATTGAGATTCATACATTCTTCTTTTCGCACTCCATGTACCACCTCAATGCCCTGTTCCTGCAAAATTGCGGCTCCCTTACCAGCTACCAGAGGATTTGCATCCAGGCAGCCGATCACCACCCGTCTGATTCCGCTTTCTATGATGGCATCGGTGCAGGGAGGGGTTTTTCCATAATGACAGCAAGGCTCTAAGGTTACATATAAAGTGGCACCTTTTGGAGATTCTGTACAATTGGAAAGGGCATCCCGCTCTGCATGGGCAGCTCCGAAACCATGATGATATCCGGTTCCGATAACGGCATTTCCTTTGACAATGACCGCTCCTACCGTTGGATTAGGATTTACCCAGCCAATGCCCTTTACTGCCAGTTCTAATGCCTGCTTCATGTACTCATGATCTGTCAACATACACCTCCTGAAATAAAAAAATGCCTTGAACGGTATCATTCAAGGCATTGACTTTCAACAAAAGGATGTGAAATAAAAACAAAAACTCCGAAATCTATTACGATTTCAGAGACTGTATTTATACACATGGAGATGTAACGCATCTTCTTTCATCCAGACTATACTGTCGGCTTCGGAATCACACCGAATCTGCCTTGCGGCTCGTGGGCTATACCACCGGTAGGGATTTGCACCCTGCCCTGAAGATATTATTCAATTAACGTCACTATAGCACGGAGATTTTTCAGTGTCAAGTATTTTCTTGGGAGAGCTTTTCCGTTTTCGAAAAAGGATGTCTGATTCTAGGAGAAACATCCCCTACATATAATAGGCATATACTTGGGGTATGAAAAGAAAAATACGCAGAAGAGTGAAAGGAGAAGACCTATGATTGTTTCGTGGCTGACAACCAATCAGTGTAATCTGGCGTGCAGGCATTGTTATCAGGATGCAGGCTGTAAAAAGGATCAGGAACTGACTACAGAAGAAGCAAAAAAGATGATTGGGGAAATATCTGCCGCTGGATTTAAGATCATGATATTCAGCGGAGGGGAACCTCTTATGCGCCCTGATATCTATGAGCTGGTAGCTTTTGCCGCATCTTTGGGACTCCGTCCGGTCTTTGGAACCAACGGCACCTTAATTACAAGAAAAAAGGCGGAGGCATTAAAACAGTGCGGCGCAAAGGCAATGGGAATCAGCCTGGACAGTTTGATTGAAGAAAAGCATAACTTTTTCAGAGGAAAAAAAGATGCCTTCCAGTTGACGCTTCAAGGGATTGAAAATTGCAAAAAGGCAGACCTTCCTTTTCAGATTCATACCACTATCATGGAGTGGAACAGAAAAGAAGTCTGCGACATTATTGATTTTTGTGTAGAGGTGGGGGCAATTGCCAGCTATTTGTTTTTTCTGATTCCTGTTGGAAGAGGAAAATTTCTGGAAGAGACTTCTCTTGAAGTGCTGGAATACGAAGAGCTTTTAAAAACGATTATGAAAAAACAAAATCAGGTTTCCATTGACATCAAGCCAACCTGTGCGCCGCAGTTTATCCGGGTTGCCAGTGAAATGAAAGTAAAGACCCGTTTTACCAAAGGCTGTCTGGCTGGACTGTCTTACTGCATCATTGATCCGGCAGGAATCGTCAGACCTTGTGCCTACATGGTGGAAGAGGCGGGAAGTGTGAGAAAAGAGCCATTTGACCAGATATGGAAAACCAGCAAAGTGTTTGAACGTCTTCGAACCAGACAGTACAAGGGGACATGTCATGGCTGTGCTTATGAAACAGAATGCGGTGGCTGCCGGGCAAGAGCAGGATATTACCATCAGGGAGATTATATGGCAGAAGACAGTTATTGCGCATATGGAGAACAACAAAAAGCAGGAGGATTTTTTTAAAGTGAAGCAAAAAGTCATGTGGATTGGATTAATTGCATTGCTGATAACCAGTTTCCTTACTGGCTGCAGTGAAAAAAGGCAGGAGCCGGCACCGACCGTGGAGGGGTACCGGTTTGCCGATGCTCTCGGACAGGAAATAACTGTTAAAGATCCCAGACGGGTGGTGGCACTGATGGGAAGCTTTGCCCAGGTGTGGCTGGAGGCAGGAGGAGAACTGACAGGGGTAACCGATGATGTGTTTGATGAAAGAGGACTAAATCTGCCAGAAGACGTTGTTACGGTAGGAACCTATAACAGTCCCAATGTGGAGCAGATTATTGCCTGCAGGCCAGATCTGGTGCTTTTGTCTTCCGAGACAAAAGAACATGTGGCAATCAAGGATACGTTAAAACAGGCGGGAATCCCTTCTGCTTATTTCCATGTCACTTACTTTGAGGACTATTTAAACATGCTTAAAACGTGCACGGATATTACCGGGAGATCAGACCTCTATGAGAAAAACGGGCTGGAGGTAAAAAAGCAGATTGATGCCATTGCAGCGAGTCATAAGGACCAGATTTCGCCCACAGCTCTTTTGCTCATCACTTATTCCGGGGGAGCAGCGGCACAGGATTCCAAGACCATGACAGGAAAGATGTTAAAGGATCTGGGCTGTGAGAATATTGCGGATCAAAATCAAAGCCTGTTAAAAGAGTTTAACTTAGAATCCATCTTAAAGCTTGATCCGGATTATATTTTTGTGATTCCAATGGGAAATGACGAAGAACTTGCAGAGAAAAATTTAAGGGAAACGGTGGAAAGCAGTCCCGTATGGAGCCGTCTGCGTGCAGTAAAGACAGGAAAATATGTCATGCTTCCAAAGGAGAAATTCTTATATAAACCGGATTCCAAATGGGGGGAAAGCTATGAATATTTATCCAAAATCCTTTATGGAAACCAATCATAAATCCTGGGTTTTTCTTGCTCTTTCTGCCGTTTTGCTTATGATTTCCATGGGTGCCGGCATGTGTCTTGGTGCAAACCCCATGAGCGTTTCTCTTTTTTTAGAAACGCTCATGCAGAAACACGGAAAAGATTCCTTTTACCAGATTCTTTTTGCCGTCCGGCTGCCAAGGGTACTGGGCGGATTATTTGCGGGAAGCGGACTGGCGGTGTCTGGAACCATCTTACAGTCCGTCTTACATAATCCCCTTGCAAGTCCCAATATTATAGGGGTCAACGCAGGTGCTGGATTCTGTGTTCTTCTGGCCTCTGCATTGCTGCCGCCATCCATGTATCTTCTTTCTGTTTCTGCCTTTACAGGGGCATTGGCGGCGTCCATGGTGGTGCTTTTATCTGGTGCAGGCGGTCAGATGTCCCGGCTTTATCTGGTTCTTGCCGGAGTGGTCATTAATACCATATTCAGTGCCGGAATGAATACGATTTTAATCCTGTATCCGGATGCCTATGTGGGAGCAGGAAATTTCCTGATCGGAGGTCTTTCTTCTGTAACAATCAAAACCCTTGCCTGTCCCGCTGTTTTAATCCTATTGGGACTTTTCTTAGCTCTTGCCTGTTCTGGAGGCTTAAACCTTTTAAGCCTTGGCACTGACTGCGCCAGGTCTCTTGGAATGAATGTGCTGCAAAAACGTTGTCTCTATGTTGCCGTTGCCGCAATTCTTGCAGGTTCGGCGGTTAGTTTTGCCGGACTGATCGGTTTTGTAGGACTTTTGGTTCCCCATGGGGTAAAGCTGATCATTGGGTCTGATAACCGGTTTGTGATTCCTGCCAGTGCTTTGACAGGCGGGATGTTTGTGATTCTCTGTGACTTGCTTTCAAGAACCTTATTTCTGCCTTATGAATTGCCGGTGGGCTTACTTATGTCTTTTCTTGGCAGTCCTTTTTTTCTATTCCTGATTTGGAAAGGAAAAAGAAAGGAGGGACTTTATGATGGAGTTTAAAGCGGTTGAATTTTCTTACAACCGACGTGATTTTATCAAAGATATGGATTTGACTTTTGAAGAAGGCAAGATTACTGCAGTGATCGGTCCCAATGGCTGTGGGAAAAGCACAGTACTGAAACTTGCCTCCAGGCTTCTGATCCCCCGGAAGGGAAAAATTCTCCTGGACGGACAGGACATACGCAGCCATAAAAACAGGGAATTTGCAAAGAGAGTATCGGTACTGATGCAGAGCACCCATATCCCTGATATGACAGTAAAGCAGGTGGTTTTATCCGGACGGTATCCCCACCAGCCTCCGTTTGGTTCCTTTTCAAAGAAAGACAGGGATATGGCAGAAGATGCCATGATACAGATGAATTGTCAGACGCTCTGTCATAAATCAATGAATCAGTTATCAGGGGGAGAGCGGCAGCGGGTTTTTCTCGCCATGGTTATGGCACAGGACACACCCTATGTGTTCTTAGATGAGCCAACCACATATCTGGATATCAATGTTGCCTATGAAATGGCAGAACTGATACAACAGCTAAATAAGACAAGACATAAAACCATAGTCATGGTACTGCATGATATGAATTTAGCCCTGAATTATGCAGACAGAGTGATATTAATGGAAAAGGGGAAAGTTCTTGCCTGCAATCCGGTAGACGACTACAAGCTGAAAGACCAGATTGAGGAAACCTTTCAAGTGAAGATTCAAAGCGTGATAAGAGAGAAAAAATCTCTCTATTATATTATTAAAAAATAATGGTCTTAAACGGCAGCTCTTTCCAATACAATGTTAAAAAACTTTCTTTGAGGTGACATATGAACTATGAAGGAATTATGATCGGAATTGGCGCATTTTTAATCATTGGATTACTGCACCCGGTTGTCATTAAATCAGAGTATTACTGCGGTACCAAAGTGTGGCCTGCATTTCTGCTGTCAGGAATTGTGTGCATTTTCTTCTCTCTTTTTTTGCAGGGACAGGTTTTATCATCCCTATTATCAGTCCTTGGTTTTTCTCTGTTATGGAGCATTCAAGAACTGTTTGAGCAGAAAAAGAGAGTGGAAAAGGGCTGGTTTCCTAAAAAACCGGAAAAAAATCTTGACAATAAGTGAATGATCATTTATTATTGACTCATAGAGGTGATGAAATGAGGAAAAAAGACGACGAAAAAGTGAGAAGCATAAAGGAAGCGGTAATTAAGCTGATCCTGCAGGGGGGCTTTCATGGCACTTCTGTCTCTAAAATCGCAAAGATGGCAGGGGTTTCGCCGGCAACGGTTTACATTTATTACGAGAACAAAGATGATATGTTAAATGATATTTACATGGAGTATTCGGAAGAGATCTACACCTACCTTTTAGACAGCGTAGACCGGAATACAGAAGGACAGAGACAGATTGAGATTCTGATCCGAAGTTATTATAACTATATTCTGGAGAACAAAGAGATTTTTAGTTTTGTGGAACAGTTTTCCAACTGTCCCTCTCTGGCAGGTCAGTGCAGCGGAAGACAGGGAATCTGCAAGATTTATCACCTGATGACCGAGATGAAGCAGGAGAATATCATAAAGGATTATCAGGAAGATAATTTAATTGCGATTTTATTTCAGCCGGTTAAGGCGATTGCAGTGGATAACCGGAAGACAAGAGAGCAGAAAGAAGTGCTTTTGCAGGAGATGATTCAGATTATAGAATATGCAATATTGCGATAGGGTTAAAATGCGGGATTATTTACAGAAAGTTCTGGAAAGATCTCGCAAAAAAACAAAATATTATAAATGAACATTCACTTTAGAACGGCACACAGAAAGGATAAAACGATGAAAAATAACAATAATGATCAAACAAGTATGGTTTTTCCTGTTTCCTATAAGGTTATATTGCCGAATGTTGTAACGACCATTCATATGGAGCTTACAGATCAAAAGCTGATTGAATATCTAAATAATGAAGAGGTCCAAAAAGTTGCTCTTCCTTTAAAACAGAATTTTGGAGCAGCAAGGAAAGCAGAAGAGGACTTTTACCGTACCGGAGTATTATTTAAAGTCAATCATTTGGAAAAGACCGAAAAAGGTGTACAGATTTCCGCAAAGCTTACAGATAGAGTAGAGATAAAGGAGTTTAGGGAAGAGGAGGGAATCTTAACTGCTGATTTTGAAGCTGCACCTGATAAACTGGATCTTGATGAGTCCAGCAAAAAGGAAATGCTCAGCTATATGAAGAGAGTCACAGGAGAGATCAGTTCTAAGTTTACCGGAGGAGAACAGTATCAAAAGATTATAGAAAACATTGATGATTTAAACTCTCTGATCGTATACTTATCCCAGTTCTTTCAGATTCCTGTCAATGAGCGTTATGAATTGTTAGAGATCCAATCAATCAAGGAGCGGAGCCTTCGGTTCATGGATCACTTATTAAAGCACAAAGAAGTGATTCAGTTTCAGATGGAAATTTCAGAGAAGTTTTCAGAGCGGGCAAACCGCAATTACCGGGAGACAGTTTTAAGAGAACAGTTAAAAGCAATTCAGGAAGAGTTAAATGAAGGGAAAGAAGACAGCACAAAGAAAGAACCAGATTATTTAAGACGTATTGAAGAGGCTGGAATGCCGCCGGAAGTCAAAGAAGCGGCATTAGAGGAGTACCGGAAGTTAGAAGATCAGGGACCGAACCGAACAGACTATAACGTGATTCGCAATTACCTTGATGTACTGGTTCAGCTTCCATGGAAAAAGGAAGATCCTAAATCCATTGATTTGGAGCATGCAAGAAAGATTCTCAATGAGCAGCACTATGGACTTTCAAAAGTAAAGGACAGAATTATACAGCATCTTGCAGTTATGCAGCTCAATAAAAATAAAAAAGGTTCCATTCTCTTATTAGTAGGTCCTCCGGGAACTGGTAAAACGAGTCTTGGCAGAAGCATTGCAGAAGCTCTTGACAGGGAATATATAAGAATCAGCCTTGGCGGAATCCGGGATGAGTCAGAGATTCGTGGTCACAGAAGAACTTATGTAGGTGCTATGCCGGGAAGAATTATTCAAAGTATAAAGAAGGCAGGACATTCCAATCCGGTTATGGTGCTTGATGAGATTGACAAGGTCACAACTGGAGGTTATAACGGAGATCCTTCCAGTGCATTATTAGAAGTATTGGACCCGGAGCAAAATGGCACCTTTACCGATCATTATCTGGATCTGCCCTATGATTTGTCCGATGTGTTCTTTATTGCCACAGCCAACTCTTTAGAAAGTATTCCAGGTCCTTTAAGAGACCGAATGGAAGTAATTCCCATCTCCAGCTATACGATAGAAGAGAAGTTCCATATTGGAAAAGAACATTTGCTGCCGGCTGTGTTAGATGATCATGGATTAAAAAACGGTCAGCTTGTACTGGAAGATGAAGTTTTAAAGAAAATTATCAGTGATTATACCTTAGAAGCTGGCGTAAGAGGACTGAAAAAACAGCTTGCGGCACTTGCAAGAGTGGTCAGTGAAAAGATTGTATTAAACAAAGGAAAAGAGGCATTTCACATTAAGGAAGACGAATTAGAAGAGCTTCTTGGAAGACAGGTTTCCCGCCATGAGAGGGCACAGTCAGATAATCCGCCTGGAGTGGTAACAGGGCTTGCGTGGACACCGGTAGGAGGAGAGATTCTTTTCATCGAGGCAACAGATATGCCAGGCGGAGGGAATGTGATTCTCACTGGAAAACTGGGAGATGTCATGAAAGAGTCTGCCAGAATATCCTTAAGCCTGTTAAAGTCCAGACTGCCTTTAAATTCCTTTAATTTTAAGGAAAGAGACCTTCACATTCATGTACCCTCAGGTGCCGTTCCAAAAGATGGTCCGTCAGCAGGAATTGCATTGTTTACAGCGCTTGCTTCTCTGGTTACAGGCAATAAAGTGGATTCAAAGCTGGCAATGACCGGTGAACTCACATTAAGAGGTGCGGTGCTTCCGATCGGAGGTCTGAAAGAAAAACTTCTGGGAGCGCAGAGAGCAGGAATAAAAAAGGTGTTAATACCAAAAGATAATGTAATTGATCTAAAAGAGGTTCCGGAAGAAGTGAAGAATCAGCTCACTGTGGTTTCAGTAGAAACCATAGAAGATGTACTGAAGGAGACACTGGGTATTTCCCTCCCCAGGCTTGAGCATGTGCTTTGGCAAAAAGAAGGGAACGGGAGACACTTGGAACCAGTTGACCCATTAAATAATATAAGAAGAGAGGTAATTTAAATGACAGTAACGAGGGAAACATTAATTGGAGAGATTTTAAGAGAAGACCAGTCAACTGCACCATTCTTTTTTGAGATGGGAATGCACTGTCTTGGCTGTCCTTCCTCAACCATGGAAAGTCTGGAAGAAGCATGCATGGTTCATGGAGTTCCGGTAGAGCCATTGGTAGAAAAGCTTAATGTGCATATGGCAAAGGGAGAATAATCCATTCTTGACGAAAAGATGGGCTGCAAGGCAAATGAAGCTTTGCAGCCCTTTTTTGGAAAGGTTTTGATTCCTTTTGATGCTCGTCCTTTAAGAGGCAGGACCTAAGAGCGCCTCTGCCATGCTTTCATACCCGTAAAGGGTGGATACATGTCTTAACCCATCGGTAATTTCAGTCTTTGTATAATCGTGCTTTTCTAAAAAATCGCCATCTTTTTCATTGGTATAATAATAGAACATCAGAGCCATTTTGAAAAATTCTGTATTTTCTGGATCCAACAGGTCAAAAAGCTGGTTTTCAGCCTCATTAATCTCACCCTGGTCTACCAGATGAGTCAGACCGGTATAAGTTTTTTTCAGTTCTTCATCCTTCCATGCAGTATCTTCATTTTTTCCAAGTTCTATATGAAAGATCAATTTTAATAAAGTGCCTACCACACTATTGGTCATTCTTGTCGCATAATCGTCAGTCAGCATTGGTTTCTCCTTTTACCCCTTTAAAATTAAGATATAAAATACTTTATCATATGTATATAGAAATGTAAAGAAGCTGGATCTGTATGAAAAAATGCCTCCACACAGCAAGCGATTGCTGTATGGGGGCATTTTTTTAAGTAAATACAGTAATTGAAAAATTAGTATTTTCCGTAAGGACTTTCCTCGGAAGGGAAATCTTTGGAATATTCTGATCTGTCATCCACTTTCTTTTGTTTATTAAAATTCTCATTCGCAGTATCCATAAGCTGGAACTTTCCAACCAGTGTTTTTAAGGTTGCTGCCTGAGCGGATAATTCCTCAGATGTCGCTGCACTTTCTTCAGAAGTGGCAGATGTCGTCTGGACAACAGCAGAAATCTGATCAATACCAGTTGTTACCTGCATGATGGCGTCTGCCTGCGCTGTGGATGCTTCTGCAATCTCTGCAATTCGTACCGCAGAAACATTGGATTTGTCAACTACAAGCCGAAGCGCTTCGGCTGTTTCGCCAGCAATTTTTGTTCCGTTTCCAATGGCAGAAATGGCATTCTCTATCAGGCTGGTAGTATTTTTCGCAGCTTCTGCAGACTTACCGGCTAAATTGCGGACTTCATCTGCAACAACTGCAAATCCTTTTCCGGCAGAACCGGCTCTGGCCGCTTCTACAGCAGCATTTAATGCCAGAATATTTGTCTGGAATGCAATATCATCAATGGTTTTAATGATTTTTCCAATTTCATTGGAGGTGTTTGCAATATCATTCATTGCAACTATCATATCTTCCATTTTTTTGTTTCCAGTGAGGATTCCTTCACTGGTTTGCTGGGACAAAGCGTTTGCCTCAGAAGCATTGGATGCATTTTGCTTTACATGATTGGAGATATCGGTAATGGTTGCAGAAAGTTCTTCAATGGAAGAAGCCTGTTCCGTAGCTCCCTGACTTAAAGCCTGGGCGGCATCAGATACCTGGGAAGCACCGGTGGAGACCTGTTCAGAAGCACGGTCGATCTCTAAAAGCGCATCGCTTAGAGTAAAGCGGATGTTGCGCATTGCTTCTAAAATATAGCGGTAAGAGCCGATGTACTTATCTTCATTCTCTGTTTTCACCTTGAAGTTGCCGTTGCCCATTTCTCCTAAAAGATAATTGATATCCTGGATAATTACTTTCAGATTATGGCCCATATCAATAAATGTCTTTGAAAGAAGACCAATTTCATCATTGGATTTAACTTCCAGGTCAATGTCCAGATCTCCTCCGGCAATTTTACCGGCAGCAGCCACAACACCGTCAATTGGTTTTAAGATTTTTTTCATAACATATGTAATGATGAGAATGGTGATCACTGTGGCAATTACAGCCATGATAATCATGACAGCAACAATCATAACTACGTCCCTGTTTAAATCTGACTGATCCAGGCTGCTGGAAGCCCACCATGTCTGGGATTCACAGGTAATGGGATAGTAGTGGCTGGATTCCAGAGTTCCGTCAGCCCGTTTTGTATCTAAATGAAATTGCTGATTATTTTGCTGCAAGGAAATGATTTTTTTGTATTCTGAGGCAGGAACCATTTCCTCCAGTTTTTTGCCAATGGTATCGCTTGACTTGCTGTCAAAAGAGATGGTACCGCTGTCTGTAAAGATGTTGACATACATGGTGGGATATTTAGAGTCCGAGGTTTTAATCTGTGAGAACTTATCCAGACCAATGTCTGCCAGTACCACACCAATAACGGTGTCTCCCTTCATAATAGGAAAGGCAATGGTGCTCATCATGGTACCCTTGTAATCAAAAGGATCTGTAATGTAAGGTGCTTTCCGTTCTTTTGCAATTTTGTAGTAATCATTTTGGGAGTATTCGCTGTAAGCCCCAAGGGACTGTGCACTCCGGTCTTTTAAGTTAGTTCTGTCCACATAGACCGAATAATCCTTTACAGAAGGATCAAACTGACCTGGTTCGAAGAATGCACCGATGCCATACAGATCTTCATTGCTGTTGAGAGCAGCCAGTGCTGTATTAATTACATAAGACTCTGTAACATAATTTTTCTCTGTCAGATCTGCATGATAGATATGGCTTTTTTTAGTTTCTCCGATCCACTCGTCTCCAGAGGATTGATTTCCATTGTAAAGTTTAGTGAAATAATCCTGTAATTCTTTGGCGGATCCGCTTGCTTCGGTGATAATGGATTGTACCATAAGACCGTTTGTAGCAGCAATTCCGGAAAACTCTCCGTTAATTGCCGTTGCCAGTGCTTTGCTTGACTGCAAAGCTGAGATTCCAATCAATATAGTCAGACTCAGAGCAAGAATGATTCCTGTTATGATAGACATTTTTGTTGAAAGTTTGAAATCATTGAAATTCAATTGTTTCTTATTTTTCATCATTTGTTATGTTCCCTTAAAAATAAAACAAAAAGTTTACTGCGCAGCATACAGAAAAGATTTTGTGTGCGTATAAGAGAATAACCTCCTTTCTTTCTTTTGACTTTTAAATCAGTCTGTTCAACATCATTATAATCGACATAAATCGACATTAAATAATACATTATCGGAAAAAAAGTTACTATAATTAACTATTTTGGTTATTAATTGACTAAATGTAATAGCCTTACAACGGATAATAAAGTTTCAAAAGGCACTAATTGCCCACTAATGGCAGCTATGTAAAATCTCCCAGACAGTCATGTTCTGTCCGGGAGAGAATCATACAACGTATAAAATACTCATTTCTTTTAATTTTTCACCAATCAAAGTTTTTAAAAAATGTTCTCCATCAGCCCGTAAGTCATTGCGGTAACAGTATTTGCCTCTTCCCCGTCCGGTCATCAGTTCTTTGGAATAAAGCTTGTCGGATGAGGGAAAAGCTTCTGAATTAATGGCGTTGTGCACATAGCTGTAGGTCATAAAGATAATTTCAATAGGAGCATTTTTTTTTGCTTTTTCAGTCAGTTGTTCTGCCAGGGTTTCAATTAACTCCTGGTAAAGTGTTTTCCAGTTTTCTGTTAAGATAACAGGCGCAATCAGCAGCCCTACACGATAGTCCGCATCACACATGGCATTGATTGCTGAAATTCTTGCATTTAAATTAGAGGTGCCAGGTTCAAAACGGCTGATAATGGATTGAGGATTTACACTCATTCTCATAATAATACGTCCGCCATGATTTAGCCCCAACAGAGGTTCAATCTTATTAAATTTTGTAGGAAATGTAAGGGAACCGTAGGGACTTTTTTGAAACTCCTCAATCGTCCAGGCAAGGTTTCCCGTTATGGTATTTTCCAGAACCAGATCACTGTTGCTTCCGATTTCATAAGTAAAATCTTTTTCGTAACGGATTCCATGATCTATGATTTTTTTCAACATCTGTTCCCTGTTTACAAATATCCGCAGATAAGAACATTTATTGTAGTTACAGACAAGATAGCAGTAGTGGCACATGGCAGTACAGCCAGAGGAAGTATAAGGAACAAGAAAATCCGATACTTTATGATTGGGAACATATTTATGGGTTTTTCTTACTCCAATTACCAGATGCTGCTTTAAATTGGTAAATTCCTTGTTGGGCTGAGTGCGGAGTTCATCAATTCTGTTGTGGCTTTCGATAGGCACCCATGGAATGTTATTGTATTTTTCTTTTAAAAACTTTCCTGATTCATAATCAAGAGAAGCTGGTTCATAATAAATTTTGTCGGGAAACATCAGATACCTCCTGTTTTTATGTAGTATGTGTGAAAAGAATGAATGGCTTCCCACAATTTTGCACAAAAATAGGAACGTAATCTGGGCAATTTAACTGAAACCTTTTATATCTTTTAATCAAATCAGATATTTGCCAGACGTTCAAATAAATTGTTTATATCAATTTGTCCGTATCCCCACACATTATTGGGGTAAAGTTCTGTGGTACTGCGTCTTGCTCCCCTGATAATAAGCCGGTTCACATTATTTCCAGTCATGGAAATATAATTTCCCCTTGGAATTGCCCATTCCATAACCATTGCGATAATTCCAGCAGCATGGGCGCAGGCGGCTCCGGTACCTGTGGCAGTGCCGTACAGATTGCCTGGGACAGCACATGGAATCTGAAAACCTGGAGCAGCGATATCTGGTTTTACAAGACCGTTTCTTGCGTATCCTCTGCTGGATTCCGGGAGAATGCTGTCATTGAGCTGATTATAAGCAGTTACGGTCAGCATATTGCTGCCGTTTGAAGGCGAGGTAATGGTTGTATCCGGATTGGGATTGAGAAAAAAGGTTTCATTGGATAATAAATCTCCGTTTGGGAGCCAGGCGTTAAAGCCAAAAGGTTCGTCTCCCACACTTTGGACACGAAAGTACCAGATACCAGATGCCGGGTTTTGAAAACGAATAAGAATCAGTTGATCGCCTGATTCTGTTTCTAAAATAATGTTATTAACCCAGATTTCGCTTTGGGTAAAGATAAAATTAAATCTTCTGCAGTCTCCCAGGGTTGGAAATATCCGTTGAGTGGATTCTCTGTTGGGAGAGGACACATCAATGGAAATCCGTTCCTGGGCATATGCCCATACTTCCATCCAGAAAAAGTTGTCATTTTCCCCGATTCTTAATTCGAAATCATTAAAAAATGGGGGAACAGAGGTATTATTAAAATAATGTCTTCTTTTATTTCCTTCATTTCCCCCGGAAACTGCCACACCAATTCCGGGAAGCTGGACTATATAGGTAAGGTAAGAACTCAGTATGCCTCTGCCGTCATGGGCTCCCTGGCTGCTTCCGAGTGCAATGCAGATAACGACCGGTTTTCCAATCCGCTGAGAGGCGGTTAAAAGATATCTTGCCCCCAGTTGGATGTCAGATTCCTGAAAGCAGGGCACATCTTTTCTTATAAAGAAGATATCTTTTAGATTCTCCTTTGCTTCTTTTAATTTAACTACAATAATATCTGACTGGGGAACGATTCCAGAGAAGCTGCCGTCCTCAGAAGGTCTGCCGGCAATAATGCTGGTGATGGCTGTTCCGTGGCCGTTGGTATCGGTGGAGGGAACAATGGAGAGGGGGTCTTCGGAAGTCAGTGCTTCATCAATCATTTCTTTGCTGTATTCACTGCCAAAGGTAAAATTCTCCGGTATGCTTCCTGTCTGGATACTCTGATCCCAGATCGAGAGAATACGTGTGGTTCCATCGTTGTTGCGGAATGCCTCATGCTGATAGTCGATTCCGGTATCAATTACCCCTACAATTACTCCGCGGCCAAACAGACTTAAAAAGGGATTTCTCTGGACGGTTCCTATGCCGGATTTTTCAATACTTATGGTTGATTCAAGGGTGTAGATAGAGGGAAAAGAAGCATATGGATAGGTTCCAAGGTCACATGGTTCAACCTGACTTCTTATGACATGAAGAAGCGAATTACGTTCACTCAGATAAGTGATATTATCCCCTGTATCATAGGAAGGGACAGAAATATTACTTATGAATAAATCATAGTAGTCATTATCTAGAATTTTACTCAAAAATCTGCCTCCTGTCTGTCTGGATAAAATGTATAATATATCATATGCGCAGGAAATGCCTTTATGAGCGGTGCAAAAAGGCTCAGGACTGGATGTTTGCCAGTCTCTGGAAAAGCATGTTGACATCCAGTTGCCCATATCCCCATATGTTGTTTGGATATACAATGGAGGGGTCACGCCTTGCACCTCTTATGATGAGACGGCTTACATCATAACCAGTCAAAACGGAATAGTTTCCTCTTGTAATTCCCCACTCCATGATCATTGCAATGGCACCTGCGGCATGAGCAGCGGCAGCACCGGTCCCGGTTAAGGTGCCGTATTCGTTAGCCGGCAGTGCACAGGGAATCTGATATCCCGGTGCAGCAATATCCGGTTTTACAAGTCCATTGCGGGTATAGCCTCTGCTGGATTCAATCAGTATGCTGTCATTGAATTGATTATAGGCAGTTACGGTCAATTGGTTGGGGGCATTGCCTGGAGAGGTTATGGTAGTGTCCTGATTTGCATTGACAAAATAGGTTTCATTTGAAATCATATTCCCGGCAGGCAGCCAGGCATGAAAGGAAAGAGGAGTATCTTCCAGACTTTGAATACGGATGCGCCATACACCAGGAAGGGCATCCTGAAAGCGGGAAAGTATGAGCTGGTCCCCGGTTTCTTCTTCAAACAGGAAATTGTTGACCCACACAATACTGGGAGTAAAAATAAAGTTATATACCCGGCAATCCCTGATCTGAGGAAAGATCTGCTGGGTGGATTCCCTGTTTGGGGAAGAAATATCAATGGAGAGCCTGCCCAGAGCATAAGGCCATATTTCCATGGAAAAAAGATTATCCTCTTCTCCAACCCTTAATTCAAAATCATGAAAAAAAGGGGCGGCAGAAGTGCTGTTAAAATAATGTCTTCTGGAGTTTCCTTCATTGCCTGCGGAAACAGAGATTCCAATTCCTGGAATCCGTGCGAGATAATTCAAATAATTGCTCAATGCACCGCTTCCGTCATGGCCGCCCTGACTGCTTCCAAGTGCAATGCAGATAACCATGGGGCGGCTGGCTTTCAGTGCAACAGATTCCATATAGCGCAGAGCCAGCATAATGTCAGATTCTTCATAACAAAGTACATTTTCGGGGACAAAAAAAACCTGTTTGGTATTTGGTTTTGCTTCTTTTAACTTTACCACCACCAGATCTGCTTCTGGTACAACGCCGGAAAAGGAAGTGTCTGCATTGGGTCTGCCTGCAATTACACTTGCAATGGCAGTGCCGTGACCATTTGTATCCGTAGTGGGAACCATAGAAAATGGATCTTCCGCTGTAAGAGCCAGATTAATCATATCTCTGGTATATTCTGTACCAAAGGTGAAACCTTCCGGTATGGGGCCTGTCTGAATGGTCTGGTCCCAGATTGAAAGGATTCTGGTTGTATTATCATTATAACGGAATGCGGAGTTAGGATAATAGATTCCTGTATCAATAATGCCCACAAGAACGCCACGGCCGGTTAGATTCAAAAAAGGGTTACGCTGAACATTGCCAATCCCTGATTTTTCAATACTAATGGTAGAAGTGGGAATATATAAGGTTGGAAAATTGTGATATGGATACTCTCCAAGAATACAGGGGTCGAAGTCGGTTCTTGGTATATTTACAAGAGAATGCCTGAAATTAAGCATCGTGACATTATCTCCCGAATCAACGAGCGGGATTGAAATGTTATTGATAATAAGATCGTAATAATCATTATCCAGAATTTTTTCCAAATTTGCCTCCCGGTCCGATTCAAAAGAAGCATTTGTTTTATAATATGCAGATAAGGGGGTAATATGAGTGGCGCTTCCCATTGTTTCTTTTGAGATTAAGTAAAAAAAATACCGCCATCCGGACTGATAAGACCGGACAGCGGCATTTTTATTCGATGATACAGTTATCTAACGATATATTTGCGAACAATCCGTTGCATATTCCAGTAACGGAAATGGTATCCCCTTTGGATAAGAAGCAGAAGTCCCCTCTAAATAAGCAGAGGTGCTTTCTTCAAAATAGGAACTGTCTGATTCTTCTGTGCCTGTAAAAGCATTGGAAGTATCATAGACTGATTCAGACTTCGAAGAGATTTCGTAAGCGGTGGCTTTTTTGAGCCGGTTCCAATCGCGCTTACAATTGCTGCAATCAGGGATACGAAAAATCGATAAAAAATCACAGAGCCAAAGTTATAATGGGTCTGTGATTTTGCTTTTTACGATTGGAATATAAAAGAGGAAAACTTATTTTACTGCCTGTTCCGAAAAAATTGTAGTGACCAGCGTTTCATAAGGAACCCGCTCTTTTAATTGACCGGATTCTTCTAAAATGTTTTGAAGGAGATCAAAGCTGTCTTTTTGGAATATAGTATCCCCTTTCCAGGTATCCTGGGCTTTATAGCGTTCTACAATGGCTGTGATGGTTGCAGCATCGGTTTCTTTAAACTGAGGCTGGATTATCTTTGCCACCTCTTCTGCAGAATGGGAATTTACATATTCCAGACCTTTTTGGACTGCATTTGTAAATTTCTGGATTGTCTCTGGATTTTTTTCTAAGTAGCTCTTTTTTGCGCTGTAAGCAGTATAGGGAACATAACCGGAATCAACCCCAAGAGATGCCACAACAAATCCGCTTCCTTCTTTTTCAAGTCCGGTGGCAAAGGGTTCAAACTCTACGGTATAATCGGCATCGTTGCTTGTAAATGCAGCAGCAGTTAATCCGAAGTTAATGCTCTGGTCAATGGCTAAATCTGTAGTGGGATCAAGGCCGTTCTTTTTCAGGATATATTCAAATACCATCTGGGGCATTCCTCCGGCTCTTCCGCCAAGAACCTTCTTTCCTTTTAAATCCGCCCATTTAAAGTCAGGCTGGCTGCTTCTTGCTACCAGAAAGTTACCGGCACGCTGAGTCAGTTGGGCAAAATTTATGGCGTAATCATCTGATCCGTTGGCATAAGTATAAATACTGGCTTCCGAACCCATAAATCCAATATCAGCATCACCGGAGATCAATGCGGTCATGACTTTATCAGCACCAGCTCCATTCACAAGGGTCAGATCAATTCCCTCATCTTCAAAATATCCCAACTCAATGGCAGCATATTGGGGAGCGTAAAAGATGGAATGGGCAACTTCATTTAAAGTGACCGGAGTCAGATCCGATGCATTTGCTTTTGAGCCACAGGCTGTCAGAGTGATCAAAGCAGTTCCGGCAAGTATGGCAGTCAGAAAAGGACGTAAAACGTTTCTCATATAACCCTCCTTAGGGAATTCTTAATACTACATAGTATTATCTGGTTGACAATTGGTACCTTGTCTCAAAAAAAATGCCGGATCACCCATTTGGGTTTCCGTATGAAAAAAAAGAGGACGTATGCGTTTTCTGGCTGTGTATCTGCAACTGGTCATGGAGGCCGCGATCATAAGGACAGCCAGAAATAAAAAGACTACCCGGTTCACATGATTCCTCCTTTTCTTCTCTGTTCTGGTAGCATTGTATGAAAATCCCTATGGGATCGTTCCTCATGAAATGAACAATTGTTTATTTTACAATGGAATAAGAAATGAAATTGTGATATACTGCTAGAGCGTGCAGATTGGATCAATGAGTTTTCAGACACGCCCTAGGGTAAATTGACAAAAGCGGGAGAAATAACATGAACTATCGAATGATTGTGCTGGATTTGGATGGGACGCTGACCAATGGAAGAAAAGTGATCACGCCTAAGACAAAAGAGGCACTTTTTGAGTTAAAGCGCCAGGGAGGTGTGATTGTTCTGGCATCTGGGCGTCCTACATATGGAATTACGCCTCTTGCCCAAGAACTGAAGCTTTATGAGACGGGTGGATATATTTTGTCTTATAACGGAGGCAGGATTCTTAATTTAAGCACTGGAGAGATTGTGTTTAAAAAAGAACTTCCCATCTCTTCGAATAAGAAGATTATAGAAATTGCCAAAGAGCAGGGCGTGAATTTTCTGACCTATGAAAATGACTGTATTATTACCCCTGACGCTTCCGATGAATATGTGAAAAAGGAGGCCTTTATCAATAAGCTGGAAGTAAAAGAAGTAAAGGATATGGAAGCATATGTAACGTTTCCTGTTGTAAAGTTTCTGCTTCTCGGTGATGGGGAAATTCTTTCTCAGGTGGAACCAAAAGTGAAGGAAGCCTTAGGAGATGATTACAGTGTGTATCGTTCTGAACCCTTCTTTTTAGAAGTTCTTCCAAAGGGAATTGATAAGGCGGCAAGCTTAGAGCGTTTGCTTCATGAACTTTCTATGGGAAGAGAAGAGATGATTGCATGTGGAGACGGGTATAATGATCTGTCCATGATTCAGTATGCAGGTCTTGGTGTGGCTATGGAGAATGCAGTTCCTTCGGTGAAAAAAGCGGCTGATTATGTGACTTTTTCAAACAATGATGATGGCATTGCCCATGTAGTGGAAAAATTTATGCTGTCGGGACATGCTTAGAGTGGATTTTAAAACTTTAATATGTTAAAATATACATAACAATAAAAGTTAAACAAAGGGGATCGAATTATATTATGAATAAGAAAATAAAGACAGATGCCGTAGACCATCTGTTTGAAGCAATTCTGACAATTAAGACACCAGAGGAGTGCTACCGGTTCTTTGAGGATGTCTGTACGGTAAATGAATTGCTGAGCTTATCCCAGCGATACGAAGTAGCAAAGATGCTGAGGGAAGGACGTACTTATCTGGAGATTGCAGAGAAGACTGGTGCATCAACCGCCACCATAAGCCGTGTGAACCGCTCCCTCAATTATGGAAACGATGGATATGATATGGTATTTAAACGGCTGGAAGAACAAAAGGAAGATTAAAACAAGGGGACAGACCTTACGGGTCTTTGCCCCCTTGTTTTATATTTTTTTCTTTTTACCAGGTTCTGTTTCTTTTAATCCGTCAATTAATTGTTCAATTACCTGCTTTTTTACATAAACATCAAAGGAAAGACCGCAGATCCAGGAGAACAGGCGAAGGTGTTCCAGATCTTCCGGATCTAAATTCTGATCTTCAAAGGCTTTCTGGGCATGTTCGTATTTTTCCGTAATATCTGCTTTAATACGGCTCAGTTCGGATTCTTCCTGAGCAAAGATTTCTTTATAGATCTCTTCCATGGGCATGTCTTGCTGGGTGTTAAAATGTTTATCCGTAATCGGTTTAAAAAGCTGTGCAATGTCATTGAAAGACAGGACATTCTTAAAATAATAAATAAATATAAGTAATAGAATATGTTCTTTTGAATACTTCTTCTTATTAGGAGCGGGCAAAAGATTATTCTTGGCATAATTGTTGATCATGGTTTTGGTAAGAACTTTATCATCTGGATAACGCTTGGTATCTTTTAAATGCTCATCCATAAATGTGGTGACCTGGTCCATGTATAAATCAATGTTTGGAATGGTTTCTGGTTTAATATGCTGAAAGGATTCCAGGTGCTTTAAGATGTCCTGCATTCTTTCGTCGTTTGTTTTCATCTGTTCCTCCGTTCTGTGTGCAGATGCCCACATAAGGAATGAATTCCTTTATTATATTATATAGTATTGAATACCAGATGACAAGAGGTAAAAGGTGATTAAATTTAGAAATATATGAAGAAAGAAGTCAGTAAAATATTGACTTTTGGAGAATGTGTGCTAATCTAATACTATTACTTTTTACGAACGAAAGGAGATAGGAAAGAATGAAAAAAGTGTTATCAACCCCAAAGGCACCGGCAGCGATCGGTCCATATTCTCAGGGAGTGCGCTGCGGCGATTATGTATATGTATCCGGACAGCTTCCTATCGACCCTGCCACAGGAGCATTTGCAGGTGATGATATCAAAACCCAGACAAAGCAGTCCTTAACCAACATCCAGTCAATTCTGGAAAGCGGTGGTTTTACTATGGCTAACGTGGTAAAGACTACGGTATTGTTGAAGAATATCGGCGATTTTTCAGCCATGAATGAAGTTTATGCGACTTTTTTTGAAGGGGATTGTCCTGCCAGAGCAGCGTTTGAAGTGGCAGCCTTACCAAAGGATTCTCTCATTGAGATTGAAGCAGTTGCATATTGCGGTGAATAAGAGCAATCTGGTATGGAAAGAAAAGAAGGCGGCAAAGCAAGAGAGTACGGCACTTTAAGATGCAGTGCTCTCTTTTTATTCCCCATAAGAACGGGAATCGGGAGCACTTGTAGAAATTAAGGGCTTTTTGCGAAAGAAATGGGTTGCATATTGCCGGACTTATATTATAATAAATTGAGGAAGTTCGATTGCTCTTTTCCAAATCGAATGGTTGGTTTTATCTTAAAATATAAAATCAAGGGTTAATTTTCAATGGAAGTTGGTACTTTTACGATGAAGTTTAATGAAACGGCAGAAGAATACTTAGGACGGATTCCCATGTGGGCAAGTAAGAAGAATTCCCTGCAGGATATCCGCAGGTATTTGGAAGAGATGGGGGAGCCAGATGAGAATATGAAGATTTTTCATGTGGCAGGAACCAATGGGAAAGGATCTGTATGTGCATTTCTTCAATCTGCTTTACAAAGTTCCGGATTCCATGTTGGGACATTTACGTCCCCTCATCTGATTGATACCAGGGAACGTTTCTCCATTGATGGAGAGATGGTGTCTGAACATACATTTAAAGAAAGTTTTGAGAGAGTCAGAAAGCTGTCCCGGACAATGACTGAAAAAGGGTTTCAACATCCTTCCTATTTTGAATTTCTGTTTTACATGGCGATGGACATGTTCCGGGATTTACGCCTGGATTATGTTATTTTGGAAACCGGACTGGGAGGAAGGCTCGATACTACCAATGTAATCCGGCATCCCCTTTGCTGCGTTATTACCTCAATCAGTCTGGATCATACAGAATTTCTTGGAGATACCATTGAAAAGATTGCGTCTGAAAAAGCAGGCATTATAAAAGCGGGAGTTCCAGTCGTTTTTGATGGAAATGACGGACAGGCGGGACTGGTAATGAAAAAAAGGGCAGAAGAACTGGGCTCACCTTTTTATCAGGTGGACAAGCAGGACTATCAGATTACAGGTTATGATGATACTGGATTTCAGGTAGATTTTTGTGGAGATAAAGAGCCTTTATTAAAGGTACTGATCCCCTGTCAGGGGGAATATCAGGTTATGAACGGGCTTCTCGCTTACCGAGCACTGGAGGCAGCAGGACTTGACAGGCGAACAGGAATAAAAACGGGATTTGCCCATATGCACTGGCCTGCAAGAATGGAAGAGGTTATGCCTGGAGTATTTCTTGACGGAGCCCATAACCCTGGAGGAATTGAAGCGTTTTTAGAATCAGCCGGGGGATTGTGTAAAAGCAGGAAGAAAAGAGCCAGAGTTTTATTTTCGGCAGTGTCCGATAAGGATTATGAACAGATGATAAAAAGGATTGCTGAGACACTTCCTCTTGATCTGGCAGCAGTGACTCACATTGATTCAGAAAGAGGGTTAGAGAGCCTGACACTTCTTCAGAAGTTTCAGGATGTTTCTCAAAGTCAGGTGACAGGATTTTCTACAGTGGAGGAAGCGGTTTTATCTATGCTTGAAAAAAGGGATAGCGGACATTTGCTTTTTTGCGTAGGTTCCCTCTACTTAATGGGTGAGATAAAAGCAGTTTTAAGGAGGAACGGATATGATTGATTTTGAAAAGGAGATTAGCGAATACAGGCCAAGTCTTGAAGTTGATGCCATTGAGGATACCATTGTGAGAAGTGATCTGACAGATATGAAGGATTTAATGATGGATCTGATAAAAGAAGTCACCAGGGAATAGGCGGTTGAGATATGGATTATGAAAGAAAAACCCGTGTAATTGCCAACAGCTATTACAACATGGGACTGGAACGGGCAGGACTCAGAGATCTGACAGGCGCAGCAGAATGTTTAAAGAAGAGCCTTCATTTTAATAAGTATATGACAGAGGCAAGAAACCTTTTAGGGCTTATTTATTATGAAGTGGGGGAAGTAGGTGAGGCGCTTGTCCAGTGGGTAATCAGCATGAATCTTCAGCCGGAAGAAAACCGGGCAGACTACTATCTGGGGGAGATACAGCGAAAAAAAGGTGCCATGGACAATGAACGGCGTACCGTACGCAGGTTTAACCAGGCACTTGTCTATGCCCAGAGCGGAAGCGAGGATCTTGCTGTCCTGCAGCTTAGCAAAGTGGTGGAGAGCAAACCGAACTATATAAAGGCACAGCTTTTATTTGCCATCTTATGCATTGCGAGAGAAGATTACCAAAAGGCAGGAAAAGCAATTCAGAAAGTTCTGCAGATAGACTGCAGCAACTCCAAAGCATTATATTATAAAACACTTTTGAAGGCTTCCGGTGTTCCTGTAAAACCTGTAAGGGAACGAGAACGGGAACCGGAAAAACGTAAATTAAAGAATGTACTTTCCCACAGACAGATGGAAGACGATGATGTTATTATTCCCCCCAGTTACAGGGAGAATACAAAAGATCAGGCGGTTATGAACATTCTGGCGGGACTGATTCTGGGCGCAGCAGTCATCTTTTTTCTGGTTATGCCTGCCATTACCAAGTCCATTAATGACAGCCATAACAAAGAAATGTTAAAGTATAGCGAAGAGTTAAGTCAGGCGAATAAGAAGTCTGACAGCTTAAATAACCAGCTTGAGACATTAACAGCACAGAAGAAGACGGCAGAAGAATCTCTCGCCTCTCTGACCAATAATGCAGATAGCATTCTGGCTCAGTATCAGGCAGTTATTGGCATTCTTGAAGCGTATAAGAAAAATGATTTTAACACAGCCGTGAAGATTTATGCCGGTCTGGATTCCAGTTTAATTACGTCGGATCAGGTACAGGCTGTCATTGGAGAGATCAGAAAAGACATGGCGGAGAATGGAACGGCAGTATTGGAGAACCTTGGTGATAAGGCAGTGGCAGCAGGTGACAATCAGACCGCCCTGGTCTATTATTCCAAGTGTATTGAATTAAAACCGGCGAGCTGGCAGGCGAAATTCAAAGCTGCAGTAATCTATAAGGGTCTGGAACAGAAAGAACAGGCCAATGGACTTTTCTCAGATATAATTAACAACAGCAAAGATACAGAACTATCTGCAAAAGCAAAAGCAGAACGAGGTTTTTAAAAAGGTATTGATAGAAAGACACTACAGAAGAGAACTCTTTTTTTGTGGTGTCTTTTTTAACATTACGGGCAGACAATAAGGAATGGAGGAGATTGCATATGAATCAACCGCACTTTACATATGAGGCAGAAGGTCAGACTTTAATTGTCCATCTGCCGGAGGAGTTGGATCATCATAACTGCTCAGGGCTTAAATATGAAACCGATTTAATCCTTTCTGAGAATTATATCAAGCGGATTTTATTTGATTTTTCGAAAACCAGATTTATGGATTCTTCAGGATTGGGAATTTTGTTAAATCGTTACAAGCAGATGGCATTAAGCGGCGGAACCGTTGCCATCTATGGTGCAGGCGCCCAGGCTCTCCGCATTCTTAAAATGGGAGGCGTTTTAAAATTAATGAAATTATATGACTCTAAGGAAGCAGCAGTCACAGGTTGAGGAGGAACGTATGTCTGAACAAAATAAACCAGAAATTCTGAAAATGGAACTGGAAGCTTTATCAAAGAATGAGGAGTTTGCCAGAGTAGCAGTTGCTGTTTTTATGGCAAGGCTAAATCCTACTCTGGAAGAAGTAGACGATGTAAAAACAGCCGTGTCGGAGGCTGTTACTAATGCGGTCATTCACGGGTATCAGGGAAAGGGGGGAATCATACATCTGACTGTAGAAGTGGAAGGTCAGGAAATTACCATTGTTATCCGGGATACAGGAATCGGTATTCCAAATATTAAGCAGGCAATGGAGCCTATGTACACCACAGATCCGGATGGAGAACGGTCTGGCATGGGATTTTCCTTTATGGAAGCATTTATGGATCAGGTGGAGGTAGAGTCAGTACCGGGTGAAGGAACTGCTGTGACCATGAAAAAGAAGATTAGTGGGTGAGCCCTATGGATGAGACCATGAGATTGATAGAAATGGCTCACGAAGGAGATAAAGCGGCAAGGGACCAGCTTGTAACCGACAATTTTGGGTTGGTCTGGAGCATTGTGCGCAGATTCACAGGGCGTGGTTATGAGCCGGAGGATTTATTTCAGATTGGGACCATTGGACTGATGAAAGCCATTGATAAATTTGATATGTCCTATGATGTAAAATTCTCTACTTATGCAGTGCCCATGATTACAGGAGAAATCAAACGTTTTTTAAGGGATGACGGAATTATAAAGGTCAGCCGTTCCATCAAAGAGATGGCATTAAAAGTAAAACGAGTGAGAGAAGAACTGGTGTTCCGGTTCGGAAGAGAACCTACGGTGGAAGAGATTGCCGGGGAAATCGGGGCAAGTAAAGAAGAAGTTGCGGCATCCATGGAAGCGGGAGCAGAAGTGGAGTCCTTGTACCGCTCCGTTAATAAAAATGATGAAAACAGTATTTTACTGATTGATAAAATTGAGGAAGAAAGCTCTGCACAGGAGGAATTATTAAACCGAATGGTGCTGAGAGATCTGCTGACAGAACTTTCCGATAAAGACAGGGAGATCATTATCAGACGGTACTATTATAATGAAACCCAAAGTCAGATTGCGGCGAAACTCGGAATATCCCAGGTTCAGGTTTCCCGTCTGGAAAAAAAGATTTTAAAGCAAATGCGCGAAAAAATGTAGAATAAAAAAAATCCTATGGCTCATACTAACTTTGAAAACCAGAGAAAAGGATGTGAGCATGTATGGAATCCGTAAAACATAAGATCGCCATGACACTTCTTGTGTTATGCCTGATTGCGATTGCAGTTGCCATCTGGTATATGATTGCAGTTATGCCGGATGGTCTTGAAAAAGAAGGGACTTTAGTAGAAGCATTTCCCGGAGTGGAGAGGCTGGTTTTATGAGTAAAACAGTATACTTAAATATCAGCCAGATTACAGAAGTGCATCACAAGGAAATCCAGTTAAAGGATGTTGCTGATGTATATTGTGACGATTCAGCCACAATGAATAAGTGCAATGCCTTGAGAATAAAAACCATTCGTCTGGACCGGAATAAAAGGTATGTGGAAAGCGCTCTTGATGTCATTAAGAAATTAGTGGAAATGGACCCGGCGATTACCGTAAATAATGTTGGAGAAGTGGATTATATCATTGACTATCATAAATCCAAAAGACCAAACTGGGTATGGCAGTGGATAAAAACCATTTTCGTCTGTATTATCTGTTTCTGTGGGGCCGCATTTGCAATTATGACATTCAATAATGATGTGAGTGTTACCGATGTTTTTAAAGAGATTTACAAGATTATTATGAGAGAAGAGTCCAGTGGATTTACAATTCTGGAAGTCAGCTATTCTGTAGGGCTGTTTTTGGGGATTGTAGGATTTTTTAATCATTTTGCAAAGTATAAGATTAATACCGATCCGACGCCTATCGAGGTAGAAATGCGGCTTTATGAGGATAATGTCAGTAAAACCCTGATTCAGAATGACGGAAGAAAGGAGTCTGATATTGATGTTACTTAAAGAAGTATTTCTTTGTTTTATCGGATTAAGCGCTGGCGGCATAATCGCAGCCGGCGTTTTTGCATTTTTAGCGATTATTGGAGTTTTTCCAAGACTGATCTCGATTACAAAAACAAAAAAACACATCATGCTCTATGAAACCTTTATTATCCTTGGGGGAGTTCTTGGAAATATTTCTGACATCTATGAAATCCCCATCGGATTTGGTGGGAATCTTGCTCTTGGGACCTTTGGACTTGCAGTGGGAATTTTTGTGGGCTGTCTGGTCATGTCTCTGGCAGAGACTCTAAAAGCGCTTCCGGTCATCAGCCGGAGAATCAATCTGGGGGTGGGAATTCAATATATTATCCTGTCTCTGGGACTTGGCAAATTGCTGGGTTCTCTGGTCTTTTTTGCAGAACGGTTTGGTCAGTAACGGCATTCACTGATGTACAAAATGGAGGAATACAATGGAAATAAACAAAAAAGCATATGAAGCTTATGTAAAAGAAGTAACACCAGTCAACAAAAAACTGCCCAATATCCTGAAAGCATTTTTGGTAGGTGGAATCATCTGTACCCTGGGGCAGCTTATTACGAATTATTTTTTAAATACTGGTCTTGAAAAGGAAGCGGCTTCCGCATGGACCATCTTAATTCTGATTGCAGCCAGTGTTATTTTAACCGGATTAAACATTTATCCTAAAATTACAAAATTTGCAGGTGCAGGTGCACTGGTGCCCATTACAGGCTTTGCCAATTCTGTGGTAGCGCCGGCAGTGGAGTTTAAAGCAGAAGGACAGATATTTGGTATTGGATGCAAGATATTCACCATAGCCGGTCCTGTTATTTTATATGGAATTTTAAGCTCCTGGGTCCTTGGAGTAATCGCCTATGTGTTAAAGGCTTTTGGCATATTGTAGAAAAGAACATGGAGAGAAATGGAGAAAAAACATGCAGATAGGAAAAGCAAGTATAAAATTCGAAGAACCGCCTGTTATTGAAAGCGTGGCCTCCATCGTCGGTAAGAAAGAAGGCGAAGGCCCCCTTGGAAAGCTGTTCGATGTGGTGGAACAAGATGATATGTTTGGGACAGAAACCTGGGAGAAGGCAGAAAGCGCCCTGCAGAAGCAGACGGCTGATCTGGCTATTGAAAAAGGAGATATACGAAGGAAAGACATCCGATATTTATTTGCAGGAGATTTACTTGGACAATTGATTGCAACGTCTTTTGGAACCGTTGACTTAGAAATTCCCTTATTTGGATTATTTGGGGCATGTTCTACCATAGGGGAAGCGCTAAATCTGGGTGCAATGACTGTAGCCGGGGGGTATGCGGATAAGATCCTTGCCATGGCTTCCAGTCATTTTGCAACGGCCGAGAAACAATTCCGTTTTCCTCTTGGATACGGGAATCAGCGCCCTTTCTCTTCCTCCTGGACAGTAACCGGATGCGGTGCTGTTGTTTTGGGGAAAAATAGAAAAGAGGGAATCGCTGCCATAACGGGAATTACCACCGGGCGTATGGTGGACATGGGAATTAAAGATTCCATGAATATGGGTGCCGCTATGGCGCCTGCCGCTTTTCATACAATCCAGCAAAATTTTGAAGACTTTTCTGTAGATGAGAATCATTACGACAAGATCATCACAGGCGATCTGGGCCAGGTGGGCAGGACGATTCTTCTGGATTTTATGAAAAATAAGGGACATGACTTAGAAAAGATCCACACAGACTGCGGAATCGAAATTTATGACAGTGAGGCGCAGGATACCCACGCTGGAGGCAGTGGCTGTGGCTGTGCAGCGTCCACTCTTTGTTCCTATATTCTTCCCAAAGTTAAAAGCGGAGAGTGGAGACGGGTTCTTTTTGTTCCTACCGGAGCTTTACTTTCGACTGTCAGCTTTAATGAGGGAGAAACGATTCCAGGTATTGCTCATGGAGTCGTAATTGAGCATATCGGAAACCAGCCATAAGAGGAAAGGAGTAAAAAATGGACTATGTAAAAGCATTTTTAGTAGGAGGAGTCATTTGTGCCCTGATCCAGATTTTAATGGATAATACCAAACTCATGCCAGGGCGGATCATGGTACTCCTTGTAGTAGCCGGAAGCATCTTAGGTGCCGTAGGAATCTATGAGCCCTTCTCTCAATGGGCGGGAGCCGGAGCCACCGTACCTCTTCTTGGATTTGGAAACAGCTTGTGGAAAGGCGTATGGAAGAGCATGGGAGAAGATGGATTTCTGGGAATATTCAAGGGCGGATTTACAGCAAGTGCGGTGGGGATTTCAGGAGCACTTATATTTGGCTATATAGGATCCATTCTATTTAAGCCAAAGATGAAGAGTTAAGAGAGAGGCTTATAAAGGCTTGTATTTTTTTGTTATATGTTGACAGTTATTAGAAATAATGTTATTCTAAATAAAATCAATAATAAAAATTTGTATGTTGACATTTGGTCGCATAAAGGGGTACACCACCTAGGGTGTAGCTTTTTGTGCGGCCTTTTTTATTGCTAAGGAGGTGACTTTATGATTCGGATTAATGGAACAGAAATTGCGGCAGATAACCAGATATTAAGTGATTGTTTAAAGGACAGCGGCTATCATCTGGAGCGGGTTGCAGTTGCGGTAAATGGACAGATTATATCAAAAGCTCAGTACGATATCACTGTTTTGGTGCCGGGGGATTCAATTGATGTGGTTTCGCTGGTAGGTGGAGGCTGACCTTTATTGAGCAGGAAAACAAGAAAAATGAAGCGTTGAAAAAAGAATACATATGGATAGGAGCAAAGGATATGGAGAATCAGGATTTGTTTGTTTTAGGCGGTAAGAAATTTTCATCAAGATTTATTTTGGGTTCTGGAAAATATTCACTAAATCTGATTAAGGCAGCAATCGAATGTGCGGAGGCTCAGATCATTACACTTGCGGTTCGCAGAACAAATACAAAAGAGAATGAAAATATTCTCGATTATATTCCAAAAGAGGCTACCTTGCTTCCCAACACTTCCGGAGCGAGAAATGCAGAAGAAGCGGTGCAGATCGCAAGGCTTGCAAGAGAACTTGGCTGCGGAGATTTTATAAAGGTGGAGATTATGAGGGATACTAAATATTTGCTTCCTGATAATGCAGAAACAGTCAAAGCCACAGAGCAGCTGGCAAAGGAAGGGTTCACGGTACTGGCTTATATGTATCCGGATCTGTATGCGGCCAGGGATTTGGTCAATGCGGGAGCAGCCTCTGTCATGCCCCTTGCGGCACCTATTGGATCCAACAAAGGCCTTGCCACAAAAGAATTTATTCAGATACTGATTGACGAAATTGATGTTCCCATTATCGTGGATGCAGGAATCGGCAAACCGTCAGAGGCATGTGCCGCAATGGAGATGGGAGCAGCGGCGGTTATGGCCAATACTGCCATTGCAACAGCAGGAGATATTCCCTTAATGGCATCTGCTTTTCGGCATGCGGTATGCTCTGGCAGACAAGCCTATCTGTCTGGTCTTGGAAGAGTCTTGGAAAGAGGAGCAGCTTCTTCTGATCCCCTGACAGGATTTTTAAGAGATTAATGAAATCTTTGAATCATTGACTAAGTTGTGAAAAGTAAAATAAATTGGAGTGAAATAGAATGGATGAAAATAGTTTTTTAATAGATTCCGGCAGGTTAAGTCCAGCCGCAAACAGAAAGAAGCACTTATTAGAAGCAGATCCGGCAAGCCGGACCAATCATATGGAATATCTGCCAGATATGGACCAGCTTTCCTCTGATATTATGACAAAAGTCATGAAGACCATGAATTCTTACGACTGCAGCCGCTATACTCAGGAGGATGTAAAAAGAGCTCTGGGTCATGAAACTTGCAGCACGGAAGATTTTAAAGCTCTTTTATCCCCGGCAGCATTGCCTTTTCTAGAAAAAATGGCACTGAGGGCTAAGCAGGAGACTGGAAGGTTTTTTGGAAATACAGTCTATGTGTTCACGCCTCTCTATATTGCTAATTACTGTACCAACTACTGTGTTTACTGTGGGTTTAACTGTTACAATGATATTGTGCGTAAAAAACTGGACATGCAGGAAATAGAGCACGAAATGAAAGTAATTGCTGATTCTGGTATTGAAGAAATTCTGATCCTTACAGGTGAAAGTCCTGAAAAAAGCGATGTGGAATACATTGGTAAAGCGTGCAGACTGGGAAAAAAGTACTTTCGCAATATTGGACTGGAGATCTACCCGGTCAATGTGGATGAGTACCGGTATCTTCACCAGTGTGGCGTGGATTACATAACGGTCTTTCAAGAGACCTATGACTCCGATCGATACGAAAATCTGCATTTGCTGGGACGCAAACGGATTTTTCCATATCGTTTTGAAGCACAGGAGCGTGCCATTATAGGAGGTATGCGAGGGGTAGGTATGTCCGCATTGCTTGGTCTCGGGGATTTTCGCCAGGATGCGCTTGCGACCGCAATGCATGTATACTATCTCCAAAAAAAGTATCCTCACGTGGAATATTCTTTATCCTGCCCCCGTTTAAGGCCTATTGTTAATAATACGAACATCAGATCCCTAGACGTTAATGAAACCCAGTTGTGTCAGATTTTGTGTGCTTATCGTATTTTCCTCCCTTACGTTGGGATAACGGTTTCTTCAAGAGAAAGCCAGGATTTTCGCAATGGAATTGTAAAAATTGCCGCAACAAAGGTATCAGCAGGAGTTTCTACGGGAATTGGGGATCACGAAAACAAGTATGAAGGGAAGGATAAACAGGATGCAGGAGATGAGCAGTTTGAAATTGTCGATGAAAGAACTCTGGATGCCATGTACCGTGATATCAAGTCCGAGGGTCTGCAGCCTGTTTTAAACGATTATATCTATGTCTAACGTTCTGTGTATTACAAATCGCAGTCTTGCCGGAGACAACTTTCTCCGGCAAATAGAAAAAGTAGCAGATGCAGGTCCTGAAGCGATTATTTTAAGGGAAAAAGATTTATTGGAGAAAGAATATGAGAAACTGGCCGCAGAAGTATCTGATATCTGTAAGAAAAAGCAGGTTCGTTGTATTTATCATACATACATAATGACAGCAATAAAACAAGGGGCAGATGGCATTCATTTACCTCTGTTTCAGCTAAGGCAGGTTTACCTTGAAGCACAACAAAATTTTCCAACCATAGGATGCTCCACTCATACAGCGGAAGAAGCTCTGGAAGCCCAATCCTTAGGAGCTACCTATATCACCGCCGGCCATGTTTTTCAAACGGACTGTAAAAAAGGAGTACCTCCACGAGGTCTTGCTTATTTGAGACAAGTCTGCAATTCTGTATCCATCTCGGTGTACGCATTAGGCGGCATTGACATGGGAAATGCCGGTCAATGCCTGGAAGCAGGGGCCACAGGAGTCTGTATGATGTCCCAGTTCATGAAAAGCAGTAATCCAGATGAATTGGTAAACGCAATAGAAGGTTCTCTCCGCAGTAAGATTGGTAATCCAGGTGAAACTTGAAGAAAAGAGGAACCATATGCAGATCAAAGCAAATAAAAGATTATTTCCCCAGGAAGAAAATGGAAAGAATCTGAGTTTGGCTCAGATGAAGATATTTGAAAAACAAGATTATCTGATGGTAGACATACGGGATTCTGTAGTCTTTCAGACCGGCAACATTCCCGGTTCCATCAACATCCCATTTCCAAAAGAAGCCGCAAAGCTCTATGAAATTCCTCAAGACAAACCAGTCATTGTATGCTGTCAAAAGGGAGAAATAAGCAGTGAGATTGTAGAATTACTGATAGATGCGCAATACGAGGCTTACAACTTAACTGATGGATTTTGCGGCTGGCTGAAAGATCAGGTACAATGCGAGAAGAAATAGAAGCATAAAATTCCATTATCAGATTCCAAGCCCAAGTAACGTCTGGCTTTCCCGTTAAAAAAGACCATATCGGAGGTAATAAGCAATGTTATCAGCACAAGAAATTGAACGTTATTCCAGACATATTTTACTTAAAAATGTAGGAGTTAAAGGACAAAAAGCTCTCTTAGAGAGCAAAATATTAATCATTGGTGCAGGGGGACTGGGAGCACCCGCGGCATTGTATTTAGCCGCCGCTGGTGTTGGGACCATAGGAATTGCAGATGATGATAAGGTGGAACTATCCAACCTTCAAAGACAAATTATCCATAAAACAAAAGCTGTCGGAACAGACAAGACAGAATCAGCTAAACAAGCCATACATGAAATCAATCCTGGTATAACCGTAAAAACCCATTCTACCCGCATTCAGCCAGATAATATTATGGATATTATTCAGGAATACGACTTTATCATTGACGGAACCGATAATTTTCCAACAAAATTCTTGATAAACGATGCCTGTGTCATAGCCAGAAAGGCATTCACTCATGGAGGAATTCTGAGGTTTGAAGGGCAGCTCATGACCTATGTACCAGAAAAAGGTCCCTGCTATCGTTGTATATTTGAAGAGATTCCTCCAAAAGATGCAGTCCCGAATTGCTCCCAGGCCGGAGTCCTGGGAGCAATGGGAGGCATCATCGGAAGCCTGCAAGCCTTGGAAGCCCTGAAATATATACTAAAAACCGGAGACCTGCTCATCGGAAGAATGCTGGTATTTGATGCCTTAAAAATGAATTTCAGAACTATAACCTACCGTTCCCCTAATAAAACCTGCAAAGTCTGCGGTAATTCCCCTCTAATCAAAGACGTAAGAGATGACTTAACCCTTTATTCACAGCAATCCTGCTGTAACACACATGTTGAAACAAGCAGTTTTCTTACAACCTAGAAATTAGTGAGTTAATCACCAATTCTTTAGCGTTCCCAGGGCCAGAACCCGCCTCCAGGTGCCTGGGGGACAGGTCCTGGTTCATAGGGCAGACGTTCCGGCGGGCTGACTGGAATATCAGGAACATTCCCCGGTGGAATAATAATGGAGTTAGACGAATGAATCGTACAATATCCAGGCATTGCATATTTGGAATCATCGGTTTCGCCTTCCTCGCCAGGGGGTAATACTAAAAAGACGGCAGTAGTCCGCTCAGGGCAGTAAGGAGTAGGAAGCTTGTGGGAAACAGCACAAACCGTTGCCCTTACATGAATGTTGCAGACATCCGTAGGAACAGTGCCTTTTGCAAAATACTCTGTATAAACCGGATTGCCTCTTGGGTCCTCCGTACACACGCCCGTAACAGGAAGCTTACCTGACTTTCTGCAGATCTCTGCAGTTTCAATGCTGTCTGGAGGTGGGAAACCTGGATCAGACATTCCCTCATGCACCCGGGTCATGATCTTACGCCAAATTGCTTTATGGAAAGCAGTTCCTCCGTTTTGTTTTGTAAGCTTCTGGTTATCATCACAGCCGCCCCAGATTCCAGCGGTGTAATAAGGGGTATATCCCACAAACCAGATATCGTTGTTGCCTGTTGTGGTTCCGCTTTTACCAGCGGCAGACATTCCTGGAATTCTTGCGGCAGTACTGGTTGCAGAAGGACCGTTGCTGGAGAACTTTCTTCCGCCTTTCATGGAATCTGCCATAGCATCCGTAAGCAGGAAAGCGGTGGAATCTTTTAAAACCCTGTGTGTCTCCGGTGTGTTTTCAATTAAAACCTTTCCATCATGGTCTAGGATTTTCGTAAAAAACACAGGTTTTGTATACACACCGCCGTTGGCAACTGTGGCAAAGGCGCCGGTCAGTTCTAAATTCGTGACACCTTTTGTAATTCCGCCAAGTGCCAGTGCCGGGTTGTAATCCGTATCGGTCAGAGAACTGATTCCGAAGTTCTTGGCGTATTCCACACCTAATTGTGGTGTTACCGTCTCCATCAGGCACCGGACTGCAACAATGTTCATGGAATAAACAATTCCATCCCGGATGCTGGAATATCCCTGATATCCTGAACTGTACCAGTTAGAGAAGGTTTTATTGCCGATCCGGTAAACAGAGTCATAATAAACCGTTCCCAGTGTAGCCCCGCTGGTGTCGATGGCAGGAGCAAAAGCAGTTAGAATCTTAAAAGTGGAACCAGGCTGGCGATAAGTTTTGGTTGCACGGTTTAGTGTCAGACTGGCTGTCTTTTCTCCCCGTCCGCCGCTTATGGCCTTTACCTCGCCGGTTCTTTGATCCATAATAACAAAAGAAGCCTGAGGCTCTAACGTCTTGTGAAGGCTTTCCCCGATGATGTTGTCCCCCTCTTTTAAAAGATCTGCCTTAAAGGCGTCAAGATCTGCTTTGATCTCATCTTCTGAATTGTATAAACCATCAAAGCCGGAAGCCTTGTTTTCCCTGTGAAAACGCTTGATGTGTTCTTCCGAATAATGATTGGTAGTTCCGTCCTTATGGGTCACTGACAGCCGGTATTCTATGGAATATCGGGCAGCTCCATAGTTCTCAGGATTGCTGATCTCTTCATCAACCACAGTCTGGATCTTAGGATCCTGGGTCGTATAGATGGATAATCCGCCGCTGTAGAGCATATTGTGCGCCTGGGTATCGGTATACCCCAGTTGATCCTTCATCGCCTTTATGACCTGTTCCACCAGTTCATCGGTAAAATAACTGTATGGGGTAGAGGACTCCTTGGCAGCCATGTCCACATTCTGGATTCTGGAGTAAACGTCATCGGCAAGAGCCTGTTCTTCCTCTTCTTTTGAAATGTAACCCTGATCGAACATATATTGAAGGATTACCTTTTGCTTGGCGGAATTGGCTTTTTGACCTGTAATAGGATTGAACTTGGAAGGGTTCTGGGTAATTCCAGCCAGAACTGTACATTCAGACAAAGTCAGATCCTTTACATCCTTATTAAAGTATCTTTTGGCAGCAACTTTGACTCCTAAAGAGTTGTTCCCCAGATTAATGGTATTTAAATAATTGGTAATGATCTGCTCCTTGGACATAATCCCATCTACTTTAACAGCCAGAAACCATTCCTGAAATTTTCGCTCAAGTCTCTCTCCGAAACTTTTTTCCATACCGCCCCCAAACACGCTGTTTTTGATGAGCTGCTGGGTGATCGTACTTCCTCCGCCGGCAGAAGAGTCGCCTGTTAAAACACCTCTTACAGCACGGAGTATGGAACGAAGGTCAATTCCGTTGTGTTCCCAGTAACGGGAATCTTCATAGGAAACAAAAGCGTTTATAAGATTCTTGGGAAGTTCCTCATAAGTGGCTTCTTCCCGGTTAGAGCCTGCAGTAACCAGAGTTTCTGTAACGTTGCCGGCACTGTCATAGACAGTAGAGGCATATTCACTTGGGACAATCGTTGATATATCAACATCAGGAGCATTGTCTATGATTCCTTTTAGCATACCAAAAGAAATGCTGGCGATCACGATCACGCTCAACAGGCATAGTACAAATAGACTTTTTATAAAAGCCAGAAAAATCTTGGTGGTGTATTTCCCTGCTTTTGAATTGGCAGATCGGATCTTCTTCTCTGTCGCTTGTTTGCCGTAATTCATAGGAAACCTCCTTTTCCGGATTATTATACCAAATAATGTATAGCAATTCAACACTTACCATTTTCGGAACAAAAAAGAAGAAATATACATCAAACCTTGCCGGAACCTGTTATTTTGTATATAATAAGAGAAATTCAGGAATACGAAACAAGAGAAATGAGGATGGATATGAGGAAGGCTTACCGGATTCTTTATAAAGGAGCAACCGGAGAGATCACGGAGAAAAAATCACGTTTTATTGCGAATTTTAAGCCTGCAGCATCAGAGGAAGAGGCCCTGGCTTTTATTGAAGAAATGAGAAAAAAGTATTGGGATGCCAGACATAACTGCTATGCGTGGATCATCGGAAAAAAAGGCGAGGAAAAGCGCTGCAGTGATGACGGAGAACCAAGTCAGACGGCAGGTAAGCCTATGTTAGACATTTTAGAAGGGGAAGAACTTGTCAATGTCTGTGTGGTGGTGACCCGGTATTTTGGCGGAACCTTACTGGGGACGGGAGGACTTGTCAGAGCCTATTCCGGTGCGGTGAGGGAAGGCTTAAAAGCATGTACCACATTAATGGTCCAGCCGGCGAAAAAGGTGCTTTTATCCACCGATTATAACGGAATCGGAAAACTTCAGTATCTTCTTGGTCAGATGGAGATCCTGACCTTAGACAGCCAGTATACGGATCAGGTGGCTCTTACCATTCTTGTTCCCGATGAGAAGGAAGAAAAATTAGAAAACGAAATCAGGGAAGCCACCAGCGGAAAAGCCGGGTATATGGAGTTAGAAGAAGTTTTTTACAGTTTATTTGACAAAGAAGTACTTATATTTTAAAAAAATCTTGCAATATTAAATATAGGATGCTATACTAACTAATCGTGATAATGTTAATGAAACTAAGGACAGATCTGGTCCTTAGTTTTTTATGGTATGGGTGTAATGTGCCCATATTATAAAAATGTTCTCTGGCTTTTTGCCCCTTGGGCGGCTGGGGCACATTCTTTGTTGAAAGAAAAGAAAGAAGAGTACATTTTATGAAGATGAAAAGAGAAGACGTAAGAAATGTGGCAATAATTGCCCACGTCGATCATGGTAAAACAACGCTTGTAGATGCTTTATTAAGACAAAGTGGTATTTTCCGTGAGAATCAGGAATTAGTGGAGCGGGTTATGGACTCCAATGATATTGAGAGAGAGCGTGGTATCACAATCCTTTCAAAAAATACAGCCGTTCATTACAAGGATACAAAGATCAACATCATTGACACCCCAGGACATGCTGATTTCGGCGGCGAAGTAGAGCGTGTATTAAAGCTGGTGAATGGTGTAATTCTTGTTGTAGATGCTTATGAAGGTGTAATGCCACAGACCAAGTTTGTTCTGCGAAAAGCACTGGAACTTGGACTTTCTGTAGTTACCTGTATTAATAAAATCGACCGTCCCGAAGCAAGACCGGAAGAGGTAGAAGAAGAAGTACTGGAACTGTTGATGGATCTTGATGCCAGCGAAGAGCAGCTTGACTGCCCATTCCTCTATGCTTCTGCAAAGGGAGGTTTTGCAAAGACATCTCTGGATGCAGAAAATGTAGATATGGCTCCTCTATTCCAGACCGTCATTGATCGAATTCCATGTCCGGAAGGCGATCCCGAAGCATCCACCCAGCTTTTAATCAGTACCATCGACTTTAACGAATACGTTGGCCGTATCGGTGTAGGTAAAGTGGATAATGGTAAAATCAAAGTGAATCAGGAGTGCGTGATCGTAAACCATCATGAACCTGACAAATTCCGCAAAGTAAAAGTCGGAAAGCTTTACGAATATGAAGGTCTTAATAAAGTAGAAGTCCAGGAAGCATCCATTGGTTCCATCGTTGCCATTTCCGGTATTGCAGATATTCATATCGGCGATACACTTTGTGCAGTGGAGAATCCAGAGGCGATTCCGTTCCAGAAGATTTCAGAACCGACCATTGCCATGAATTTCATGGTAAATGACAGCCCTCTTGCCGGACAGGAAGGAAAGTTCATTACTTCCCGTCATATCAGAGAGCGTTTATTCAGAGAACTGAATACGGATGTCAGCCTTCGTGTAGAAGAGACTGATTCTGCAGACTGCTTTAAAGTTTCCGGACGTGGAGAACTTCATTTATCTGTATTGATTGAAAACATGAGAAGAGAAGGCTTTGAGTTCGCAGTCAGCAAGGCAGAAGTGTTATATCACTTTGATGATAGAAACCGTAAGCTTGAGCCTATGGAGATTGCTTATATTGATGTTCCGGAAGAATTTACCGGTGCAGTTATTCAGAAGCTTACCGGACGTAAGGGAGAGCTTCAGGGAATGAGCCCTGCCAATGGCGGCTATACAAGACTGGAATTTTCGATTCCCTCAAGAGGTCTGATCGGATACCGCGGTGAGTTCATGACAGATACAAAAGGAAACGGTATTATGAACACTGCATTTGACGGTTATGCACCATTTAAGGGAGAGATTTCTTATCGAAAGAGCGGTTCTCTGATCGCTTATGAGTCTGGTGAGTCGATTACCTATGGTCTTTTCAATGCACAGGAAAGAGGAACACTCTTTATTGGAGCAGGTGTAAAGGTTTACTCTGGTATGGTAATTGGGCAGAATCCAAAAGCAGAAGATATTGAGATTAATGTCTGCAAGACAAAGAAGCTGACCAATACCCGTTCTTCCAGCGCTGATGAGTCTCTGAAGCTGACTACGCCAAAAGAGATGAGCCTGGAACAGAGTCTTGACTTTATTGATACTGATGAACTTTTGGAGATCACTCCTGTAAGTCTTCGAATCAGAAAGAAAATTCTTGATCCGACCATGAGAAAAAGGTCAACATCAAATAAAAAATCTTTAGGTTAATCTGTTGGAAAATGGAGGATACTGACTGGAATCGCCGATAATTCGACGAACAGCCCGTATTCTCCATTTTATTTTGTGCATTATGCCTGGTGCTGTCGATATTTTTGGATTGTTTTTTATCATTTTATTACGTTCTGTCACATAAATTTAATATTAGCTGTGAAGCGTATTAGCAAAAAAGTGAAAGAAGAGGAGAAATACAATGTCAGAAAAAATGATTGAAAACAACAAAGTAAGCGTTATTGGAGAAATTATCTCCGGCTTCACCTTCAGCCATGAGGTATTTGGAGAAGGATTCTATATGGTGGACATGGCAGTAAACCGTTTAAGCGATCAGGCTGATGTAATTCCGTTAATGGTGTCAGAGCGTCTGATTGATGTAACCGGAGATTATAACGGGTGTACGGTGGAAGCCGTAGGTCAGTTCCGTTCCTACAATCGCCACGAGGGAACGAAAAATCGTCTGGTGCTTTCTGTATTTGTCAGAGAGGTTCACTTTATGGAAGAGTTTACGGATTACACAAAGACCAATCAGATTTTTCTGGATGGATACATATGCAAAGCTCCCATTTACAGAAAGACGCCTCTGGGAAGGGAAATAGCTGATTTACTTCTTGCAGTGAACCGTCCCTATGGAAAGTCAGATTACATACCTTGTATTGCCTGGGGCAGAAATGCCAGATACGCTTCCGGATTTTCTGTAGGTACCAGAGTAAAAGTATGGGGAAGAGTTCAAAGCAGGGAGTATACCAAAAAATTAAGCGAGACGGAATGCGAGAAGCGGATTGCCTATGAAGTCTCTGTCAGCAAGCTGGAGTGTGCAGAATAAGTTTTACTGCCATAATGTTAAGAAAATGGTAAGAAAACTTGCAATAATAGAAAAATTGTGTTAATATAAGCAGGTTCTAACGTAATATGTAATGAATTGCATTTTAGCTGTTATGAGGTGCTGGAAGATGAATAGAGGTACGATACAGGTTATATGCGGCGAAGGTAAAGGAAAGACCGCTGCTGCATTCGGAATAGGAATCGAAGCTCTGATGAAGAACAGGAATGTTATTGTCATACAGTTTTTAAAAGGCTGTACCGGGCGGGGCTTTCTTGATATTATGAAGCGGCTGGAGCCGGAGATGAAGATATTCCGATTTGAAAAATGTGATGGTTTTTTCGAAAACTTATCAAAAGAAGAGCAGGAAGAGGAACGGATGAATATCCGGAATGGTTTGAATTTTGCCAGAAAGGTGGTATCAACCGGAGAATGCGATCTGCTGATTCTTGATGAGATTCTTGGGATTCTCGACCAGGAGATCATTGAAGCGGAAGAACTTGTGAAGCTTTTGCAGACGAAAGTTGATGACATGGAAGTCATATTGACCGGTAAGGTATTTTCCAAAGACATGGAACCTTATGTGGACAGTATTCTGGAAATCAACCACATTAAAGTTGACAATACAAATTAATAATGATAGTATGGTAACATACATAATAGAGTAGAGGTTGCGTTGCTTATAAGTACTCTGTCCGATGTATCAGGTACAGATGAGGACAGGGGGAAGGAAGAGACGCCGAAGAATAATACGTCCTGAGCGTATTTGTTCTGGGCATATGGTTAAGAGCCATATGACTGTCATCCAGATTGGATGGGGAGCTACTTAAAGAGAGATGAATTTAACAATTCTGGACTTTAAGAGCTGACCCCGTTGTCAGCTCTGTTTTTTTGTGTTAAGCAGAACTTACTATGTATGATGAAAATGGATCAGGAGGAAAAGATCATGGCAATTTTTGAGGGTGCAGGTGTAGCACTTGTTACACCATTTAAGGAAGATGGAGAAGTTAATTACGGAAAATTAGAAGAACTGGTAGAAGAGCAGATTGCGGAAGGAACAGATTCCATTGTTGCCTGCGGCACAACGGGAGAAGCTTCCACCATGACACACGAAGAACATCTGGAAGTGATCCGATATGTGTGTGAGATAACGAAAAAGAGAATTCCTGTGATTGCAGGGACTGGCTCTAATTGCACGGACACAGCGGTTTATCTGTCACAGGAGGCACAAAAGCATGGTGCAGACGGACTTCTTTTAGTTTCTCCATATTATAATAAGGCGACTCAGGCTGGACTTAAAGCACATTTTAAAGCGATTGCTGATTCTGTGAAAATTCCTGCCCTTCTATATAACGTACCTTCAAGAACCGGAGTGAACATTTCTCCAAAGACGATTGCAGATTTGTGCAGCAGCGTTTCAAACATCGTGGGTGTAAAAGAAGCCAGCGGTGATTTTAATGCCATTGCAGATTTAATGTATCTTTCTGATGGGAATGTGGATGTGTATTCTGGCAATGACAATCAGATTATTCCTATTCTGGCTTTGGGAGGAAAAGGTGTCATCTCTGTACTTTCCAATGTTGCACCTGCCAAAACCCATCAGATCTGCCAGGCATATTTTGATGGTGATATCAGACTCAGTGCCAGATTACAGATTGAAGCCATTGATTTAATCAATGCTTTATTTTGCGAAGTAAATCCCATTCCGGTGAAGGCTGCTTTAAATCTCATGGGCAAGCAGGCCGGACCGCTTCGCCTGCCTCTTACGGAGATGGAACCAGAGAATCAGGAACGTTTAAAAAATGCCATGAAAGCGTATGGGATTCTTTAAAAAGTGAAAGATATACTTATGGAGGAAAACATGATTAAGATGATAATGCACGGCTGCAATGGAGCGATGGGACAGGTAATTACCCAGATTGCAGCGGAAGAAAAAAATATTGCAATTGTAGCCGGAATTGATCCCAGAGAAAGAGAAAACAGCTCTTATCCTGTGTTTAAAAGCTTAAATGATTGTAATATTCCAGCCGATGTTATTGTTGATTTTGCATCTGCAAAAGCTGTAGATGGTCTGCTGGATTATAGTGTAGGGAGAAAAATTCCGGTGGTACTTTGCACAACCGGTCTTTCAGAAGAACAGATAAAACGAGTGGAGGAAACAGCCAGTCAGGTTGCTGTTCTCCGGTCTGCCAATATGTCTTTAGGTGTAAATCTGCTGATGAAGCTTATTAAAGATGCCGCCCAGGTGCTTGCTGTAGCCGGATTTGATATTGAAATTCTGGAGAAACATCACAATAAAAAATTAGACGCTCCCAGCGGCACAGCGCTTGCTCTTGCGGATTCTATTAATGAGGCCATGGATCAGGAGTATCATTATGTTTATGACCGCAGCCAGGTGAGAAAAGCCAGAGATAAAAAAGAAATCGGTATTCAGGCTGTACGAGGAGGAACCATTGTAGGGGAGCATGATGTGATTTTTGCTGGAAAAGACGAGGTGGTTACTTTTAACCATACCGCCTATTCAAAAGCAATTTTTGCCCAGGGAGCAGTTTCCGCTGCCAAATTCTTAGCTGGAAAAGGTCCTGGATTGTATACCATGAAGGATGTAATCGAGTCCTAAATTTTCCAAAATATTCCACCATAATTCATTTGACCTTTACACATACTAACAGTAGAAAATGAAAGGAGAATGTATTATGAAAAGAATAAAACCAATTGTTTTAACACTTCTTGTAATTATGGCAGTTATGTCATTGTCTGCCTGTGCAACAACTAAGAAAAATGGCGGTACTTCCGCAGCCACAACAGGAGCAATCACCGAGACAACAGCAGCTACAAAAGCGGATACTACATCACCAGCAGGAACATCAAAAGCAGGAGATTCTGCCAGTGAAAGCGGCGGTGTAATTAATGATGTGGTAGATGATGTTGAAAAAGGTGTAGATAAAATTACAGGCGAAAGCAATGGAACACCAACCACGGATGATACAACAAAAGCCAATTAATCTGAAATGCAATCAAAAGCTTCAGGCATAAATTTATGCTTGAAGCTTTTTTCATAATAAGATATAATAAGGTTTGTCACATCTTGCTGCAGCAGGCAGCAGTTCCTCTTAACAAATCAAGACATGAAATTCTATTATGAATACCCAGTAACAGTGAATGATAATCCGCTCCATACAGGCAGCATAAGATCGGGAGGTGTTTCTTCCATAACAGAGAAGAATCCGGTACGGAACAGATACAGATATACATATAACAAAAGAAGACCCTGGAGAACAGCATTTCTGCCCTGCAGGAGATGGAGATTGTTTTTCTTTTTTGCAGGGATAGAGGCGGCTGTCTTATTTCCCAGGTATGGACCTTTCCTTTTAACGGAAGCCCGTACTCTTTTTTCAATCAGCTATGAGACCGCTCTTGGCACAAAAGAATATGATTCTGGAGAGACCAGGGAGCGTGGCTTTTCTCTGGATATAAAGTCCGGAGAGGTGAAATGGTGGCAGAAAGTGGAGCGAACCGTTACGAAGAAAACAGATTGAGAAACAGCAATGGACAGTGGTCATTAGTATTTATAATAATAGAATCAGTTGCATTCCTAATTTTAGTGTATTATAATTTCTACTGAAACACCAGAGTTTTATTTGATAAACTTATAAATTAATTCAGAAAAGGACAGGTGGATGTCATGGAGAAAAAAGAAATGCTGTATGAAGGAAAAGCAAAAAAGGTTTATACGACGGAAGATCCCGACGTATTAATTGTTTCATATAAAGATGATGCTACAGCGTTCAATGGTCTCAAAAAGGGAACCATTGTGGGAAAAGGTGCGATTAACAACCGCATGACCAATTTTATCTTCAAAAAATTAGAAGCCAAAGGCGTTCCGACACATCTGGTTGAAGAGTTAAATGACCGTGAGACTGCAGTGAAAAAAGTGGAGATTGTACCTCTGGAAGTCATTATCAGAAATTTTTCTGCCGGAAGCTTTGCCAAAAAGATGGGAATGGAAGAGGGCGTGAAGTTCTCTTGTCCGACTCTTGAATTCAGCTATAAAAATGATGATCTGGGTGACCCTTTCATTAATGATTATTATGCACTTGCCTTAAATCTGGCAACACAGGAAGAGATTGATACCATTACAAAGTACGCTTTTATGGTAAATGAAGTATTACAGGAATACTTTAATGGTTTAAATATTGATCTGATTGATTTTAAGATTGAGTTTGGCCGTTATCATGGAACCGTGATTCTGGCTGACGAGATTTCTCCGGATACATGCAGACTTTGGGACAAAGACACTCATGAGAAACTGGATAAAGACCGTTTCCGCAGAGATATGGGAGATGTAGAAGGCGCATACGAGGAAGTGTTCCGCCGTCTTGGGATTGAGTAAACCGCACAGAGAGGGAAAAATATTAGATGAATAACGAATTAAACTTCAACATCGAGGAAGAGTTACATGAGGAATGCGGCGTCTTCGGTATGTATGATTTTGACGGCGCTGACGTTGCATCTACCATTTATTACGGATTATTTGCGTTACAGCACAGAGGACAGGAAAGCTGCGGAATCGCTGTCAGTGATACAGAGGGACCGAAGGGAAAAGTCAATGCGTATAAAGGGATGGGGCTTTGTAACGAAGTGTTTACTCCGGAAATTTTAGAAGGACTTAACGGTAATATTGGAGTAGGTCATGTTCGTTATTCCACTGCCGGAAGCAGTACCAGAGAAAATGCACAGCCCCTGGTTCTTAACTATGTAAAGGGAACATTGGCAATGGCTCATAACGGGAATCTTGTTAATGCACCGGAACTGAGAAAAGAACTGGAATACAGCGGAGCCATTTTTCAGACCACCATCGACTCAGAGGTCATTGCCTATCACATTGCAAGGGAACGGGTGAAGACAACATCGGTTGAAGCGGCTGTGGCAAATGCCATGAAAAAGATTGTAGGAGCGTATTCCCTGGTGGTCATGAGCCCGAGAAAGCTCATAGGCGCCCGAGATCCTTACGGATTTAAACCCCTTTGCATCGGGAAAAGGGACAATGCCTACATTATTGTATCAGAAAGCTGTGCATTGGATACCATTGGTGCAGAGTTTGTACGGGATGTACTTCCAGGTGAGATTGTAACCATTACAAAAGATGGAATTGTATCGGATACCAGTCTCTGCCCGGCAGATAAATCAAAAGAAGCCAGATGCGTGTTTGAATACATTTATTTTGCAAGGCCGGACAGCGTATTTGACGGAGTCAGCGTTTACCATGCAAGACTTTCCGCCGGACGTGCCCTTGCCGTGGATTCTCCTGTAGAAGCAGATCTTGTGGTAGGTGTGCCGGAATCAGGCAATGCCGCAGCTCTTGGCTATTCGCTTCAGTCAGGAATTCCATACGGAACCGCTTTTGTAAAGAACTCTTATGTGGGAAGAACCTTTATCAAGCCAAAGCAAAGCAACCGGGAATCGTCTGTAAGGATTAAGCTGAACGTTTTAAGGGAGGCTGTTGTGGGAAAGCGGGTGATCATGATTGATGATTCCATTGTACGTGGAACGACCAGTGCGTTGATTGTCAATATGCTTCGGGAAGCAGGGGCAAAAGAAGTTCATATCCGTATCAGTGCACCGCCGTTTCTTCATCCCTGCTATTTTGGAACAGATATTCCTGATGAAGAGCAGCTTATTGCACATAACCGGTCTGTGGAAGAAATCCGTGATTTATTGGGAGCAGATTCCCTTTCTTATCTGAATATGGATCGTTTGCCGGAGATGGCACAGGAACTGCCTATCTGCACGGCATGTTTCAGCGGGAACTATCCCATTGAACCGCCAAAGGAAGATATCCGGGGAGAATACAACAGATAAACCAGTCCGTTTCCTTCCTCTTCCCAAATGATCAAAAATATGATACCATAAAACCAATACGACTCAAGGAGGAATTTAGGAACCATGACAGATCGATACCAAAGTCCGCTGTCTGAGCGATATGCCAGCAAAGAGATGCAGTATATTTTTTCACCGGATAAAAAGTTTAAGACATGGAGAAAACTGTGGATTGCACTGGCGGAGGCAGAAAAGGAACTGGGGCTTCCGATTACGGAAGAGCAGATAGAAGAATTAAAGGCGCACCAGGAAGAGATCAATTATGACGTGGCAAGACAGAGAGAAAAAGAGGTCCGTCATGATGTGATGTCCCATGTATTTGCTTACGGAGTACAGTGCCCGAAGGCAAAAGGAATTATTCATTTAGGTGCCACCTCCTGTTATGTGGGGGATAATACCGATCTTATTCTTATGACAGAAGCATTGCAGCTTGTCAGAAAGAAACTGCTTAACGTGATTGCGGAACTGGCTAAATTTGCAGATTCTTACAGGGAACTTCCAACCCTTGCATTTACCCATTTCCAGCCGGCACAGCCGACTACCGTAGGAAAGCGTGCAACCCTGTGGATTCATGATCTGCTGATGGATCTGGAGGATCTGGAATATCTGCTGGGTTCCATACGTCTTCTTGGTTCTAAAGGAACAACTGGAACACAGGCAAGCTTTTTGGAACTGTTTGACGGTGATATGGACAAGGTACGCAGAGTGGACGCCCTGATTGCAGAGAAGATGGGATATGCAGGCTGCTATCCTGTTTCCGGACAGACTTATTCCAGAAAAGTGGACAGCCGGGTGGTGAACATTCTGGCAGGAATTGCCCAGAGTGCCCATAAGTTTTCCAATGACATCCGTCTTTTACAGCATTTAAAGGAAGTAGAAGAGCCTTTTGAGAAAAGTCAGATCGGATCTTCTGCCATGGCTTACAAGCGAAATCCCATGAGAAGTGAGCGGATTGCGTCTTTATCCAACTATGTAATGGCTGATGTGATGAACCCTATGCTTGTCTCATCTACCCAGTGGTTTGAACGTACGCTGGATGATTCAGCCAATAAAAGATTAAGTGTTCCGGAGGGCTTTCTTGCTATTGACGGAATTTTAGATCTGTATCTCAATGTTGTTGATGGACTGGTAGTATACCCTAAGGTAATTGAGAAACATATGATGGCAGAGCTTCCTTTTATGGCAACTGAGAACATTATGATGGACGCTGTAAAAGCAGGAGGAGACCGTCAGGAACTTCATGAGAGAATCCGGGAACTTTCCATGGAAGCAGGGCGCAATGTAAAAGAACGAGGTCTTGACAATAACCTTCTGGAGCTGATTGCGGCTGATTCCACCTTTAATTTGACCATTGAAGATTTAAAAAAGAGCATGGAACCTGGAAGATATGTAGGTTGTGCTCCTGTTCAGGTTACCGATTATTTAAGGGATATTGTTACTCCGCTGCTTGAGGAGAACAAAGAAATTCTTGGACTGACAGCAGAGATAAACGTATAAAGATCATGCAGACAGACGGAACCTTGCGGTCTGTCTGCTTTTGTTTTTGTCAGGAGGAATTCATGAGCGTTAATTTGGAATACTATAAAGTGTTTTATTATGTTGCCCAGCTTGGGAGCATTACTCTGGCGGCGGAAAAGCTGTGCATCTCTCAGCCTGCAGTCAGCCAGGCAGTCAGACAACTGGAGCAGTCTTTAGACAGCCAGCTTTTTTTACGAACATCAAAGGGCGTGAAGCTGACCAGGGAAGGAGAATTTTTTTCCCATTATGTGAAATCAGGACTGGATAGTATCTGGCTGGGGGAAACCATGCTCAGACGGATGAAAGATCTTGATACAGGAGAGGTGCGGATTGGTGCCAGCGATATGACTTTACAATTTTACTTACTTCCTTATCTGGAGATATTTCATGATCTTCATCCAGGCATTAAGGTCATGGTATCCAATGGACCTACTTCTGAGACTTTGCGGTTTCTTTATGAAGGGAAGATTGATTTCGGCGTGGTCAGTACCCCGTTTGAAGCCAGGAATGAAGTGATCAGTACACCGGTAAAAGAGATTGAGAATGTGTTTATTGCCGGTGAAAAGTTTAACAATTTACATGGGAAAAAGCTGGATTACAGCATGTTAAAGGATCTGCCCTGTATTTTTTTGGAAAAAAACACCAGCACCAGAACGTTTATGGACCGCTATCTGGCAGAACAGGGCGTAGAGTTGGAACCTGAATTTGAACTTTCCACCAGTGACATGATCGTGCAGTTTGCCATGCGTAATCTTGGAATTGGCTGTGTTATGTCCGGCTTTGCAAAAGAGGAACTTGAAAAAGGAAATTTAATTCAGCTTCAATTTAAAGAAGAGATGCCAAAGAGACATTTTTCCATCATCACCGACAGTAAAACCCCTGTGTCTCCTGCAGGGAAGCGGCTGCTGCAGTTAATGACTGATGATATAAGCTGATATTATGGGGAATATAAATATTATTGATTTTACTTATGACATACTTTAGAGTATCATAGAGTAGTAAAAGGCATTTCACTCGAAGGAGGAACAATAAAATGGTAAGAGCAATCGTAGGCGCCAATTGGGGCGATGAAGGAAAAGGCAAGATCACAGACATGCTGGCAAAGGAATCTGATATTATTATCCGTTTCCAGGGAGGCAGCAACGCCGGACACACAATTATTAATAATTATGGCAAATTCGCACTTCACCTTCTGCCATCAGGTGTATTCTACAATCATACGACCAGTATTATCGGCAACGGGGTGGCATTAAATATTCCATTTCTGGTTAAGGAAGTGGGGGAACTTGTAAAGAATGGTGTTCCAAAGCCCCGCATTCTGGTTTCAGACCGGGCTCAGATTTTGATGCCATATCACATTTTATTTGATCAGTATGAGGAAGAACGTCTGGGAAAACAGTCGTTCGGCTCTACAAAATCAGGGATTGCTCCATTTTATTCAGATAAATATGCAAAGATCGGTTTTCAGGTTAGTGAACTTTTTGATGAGGAAGCTTTAAAAGATAAGATTTCCCGGGTCTGTGAGACAAAGAATGTGTTGCTCGAGCATCTCTATCACAAGCCAGCTCTTAACCCGGAGGAATTATTTGCGACTCTTATGGAATACCGGGATATGGTAGAACCTTATGTCTGCGACGTATCCAGCTATCTTCATGAGGCAATTAAGGAAGGCAAGAACATTCTTTTAGAAGGACAGTTAGGTTCTTTAAAGGATACGGACCATGGAATCTATCCAATGGTTACATCCTCCTCTACACTGGCTGCTTATGGTGCTATTGGAGCGGGAATTCCTCCTTATGAGATTAAAAATATTACAACGGTTGTTAAAGCTTATTCCAGCGCAGTTGGTGCAGGTGCATTCGTCAGTGAGATATTTGGGGAAGAAGCCGATGAATTAAGACGCAGAGGCGGCGATGGCGGTGAATTTGGCGCAACAACGGGACGTCCAAGACGTATGGGCTGGTTTGATGCTGTTGCTTCCAGATATGGCTGTCGGATTCAGGGTGCTACGGAAGTTGCTTTAACGGTTCTTGATGTGCTTGGATATCTGGAAGAGCTTCCAGTGTGCGTAGGATATGAGATTGACGGAAAAGTGACAAAAGATTTCCCTACCACCACCTTACTTCATAAGGCAAAACCAGTGTATACCATTCTTCCAGGCTGGAACTGTGATATCAGAGGAATTACAAAATATGAAGAGCTTCCGGAAAACTGCCGGAATTATATTGAATTCATCGAAAAAGAACTGGAGACTCAGATTACCATGGTGTCAAACGGACCAGGCAGAGATGAGATTATTTACCGCAAGTAAAAGGGATTACTAAAAAGAAAACGGAGAGCAAAAAAAGGAACTGACCTTTTTTTGCTCTCCGTATTTTATTTTTCCTCATGTTCCTTCTGCTTGTCTATCCCAGCGGAATCTGGTTTTAGAACCCGGTAAACCAGTTCCATGGCATAGATAAAAACAGGTACAAGGACAGTAGAAAAGACGGCTGCCATCAACCAGTTTTTTGACTGGGGATGGTTTGAGAATGCGGCAAATATAGCAACTGCATACATGGACAATAAAAAAATTACACCGATGATTGCCAATGGACGTTTCCAGTTCATAGAGATTCCTCACTTTCTGAAACCAGTAATTTGATTCTATTATAGCCTATAAACGGTCAATTGAAAAGAAGACCTTTGACATTCTTTATAAAAACTTAGCATTTGAAACCTGTACTTTTTTGTAGATCTATAGTAAAATTTTATGTAACAAAAAGGATGGCTGAAAGGAGGTGTAAGAACCTTGAAAAACCATTGGCTGGCAGTGTGTGCATGGATTTTTTTGAGCCTGGGTATTCCTATGATATCACAGGCGGAAGAACCAGAAGGACTTACGCCTGTGTGGGACTGGCAGAAGGACTTTGATGGGTGGAAATACATAGATCAAAAGGGTGACTTTAAAAAGAGTACCTGGGAAGAAATTGGCGGATACTGGTATTATTTTGATAACGATGGATATATGGCTGCTGACTGGAGAAAGATCGGTGGAATGGCGTATTGCTTTTCTGAAACAGGAGAATTGGAACTGGGCTGGCGTTATGATGAAGAGGAAGAAAAGTGGCATTATTATGACAAAGACGGCAATGCAAAAAAAGGCTGGTTTCAGGACGTAGACGGAAGCTGGTACTGGTTCTCCTTTAAGGGAGAGATGGCATCTTCCGGATATAAGAATGTAGCGGGGCGGCGTTACTTTTTTTTCGATAACGGGCAGATGGCTGCCAATCAGTATGTAGGGCTTGCCTATATGGATGAGAATGGCGTACGCAACAGGGATCTTGATATTAAGATTGAGGGAAGAAGACAGACCTACACACCTGCAGGTGAGGTAAAGGAAGCGTTTACAGAAGCTTCAAAGAACATTCCAAGGCAGTGGGTGAAGCGTTTTAATGAGGAAGGCTGGCAGGTCCTGTTCTATCCGGGGAAATCATATTTTTCAGCTCCAATGACAGAGAATGGTGTTTATTATGTGCAGCATAAACTGGATACCAATTACAAAAAAATCAAGATCTGCAATCCATCGGATTTGACGGAAGCGTTTGGAGAATATATTGGATATGCTTCTGGTTGTTACGGGAAGGACAGTGAACAGGCGAGAGATCTTTCCATGTACCGTTATTCTGTGGATGAATTTATAAACATGCCGGAATATTTTTCTGATGATATGACATTTTATTTTGGAAAACTTTTCAGCAGTTATGTGAGTTCAACCATAACAAAGGCGGAGATGGAAGAGGAAGTGCCGGAAGTGACAGAGATATTAAAAGAGATTTTATATGGGGATATGAAAGAAAAGTAGGCGGTTTGGAATAGGATTCCAGACCGCTTTTTTCTGTAAAAGGTTAAAAATATATTGACAACAGGATATAAAATGTATTATCATAACATATATTGTATTAAATTAAATTTTGTAAAACATATTAAAAGCTGCGGCAGAAGTTCAGATACTGCTGCATTCAATAAAGAAATAGGAGAGAACTATGATGAACGATACCATAAAAGTGATACAGGATCACAGATCCATTCGTAATTTCCTTGATAAAGATGTTGACGACAGCACCATTGATGAGATTCTTAAGTCTGCCCAGTCAATGCCCAATTCCATTAACGGTCAGCAGACTTCTGTTATTGTAATAAGGGATAAAAAGAAAAAGGCAAGGATTGCAGAACTTTGCGGGAACCAGCACTGGATAGAAGAGGCACCTGTTTTCCTCGTGTTTATAATGGATTTTTACAAAACAGATTTAGCAGCGAAGAAGAATGGTCTTACCCAGGTGGCTCATGAAAGCGTGGAGGGAATCATTACAGGCTCTTTTGACGGCGGTTTGTTAATGGGTGGTGCAATTATATCAGCAGAATCCCTTGGACTGGGAATTGTTCCAATTGGAGGTGTGCGGAAGAATCCACAAGAACTGATTGAACTGTTAAATCTTCCGGAATATACTTATCCTTTGGTGGGTCTTGCAGTTGGTTATCCAAAAGACCATTCCCACAAGAAACCAAGGATGCCTTTTGAAACATTCCGTCATAATGAATCTTATAAGGCAGAAGGTATGGAGGAAGTGATTGACCAGTATGATCATGATATGGAATCGTATCTAAAAGAGCAGGGGCTTGAAAAAGAGGGGAACTGGAGCAAGCTGACTTCAAGGATCTATCAGAGTGTTTACTATCCGGAGGTTTATCCAACACTGAAAAGCCAGAAGTTTTCAAATAACAAGTAAATTCTTTTTGATGAATGGTGAAAAGGTGCATGAAACAGCCGTTATATGCTGTTTCATGCACCTTTTATAATTTATTCTGCCAGTTCTTCCCACTGTTCATAAAGAGAAACCAGTTCCTGGCTGATGGCTTCTTTTTCGTTGTTCAGTTCCATCAGCTTTTGGACATCGGTGAAGATTTCTTCTTTCATAAGCAGTTCGTCAATTTCTCCATCCCTTGTTTCTAATTGGTGAATTTTGTCTTCTGTTTTCTTCAATTCATTCTGCCGCTTGCGCAACCGTGCCTGTTCTTCTTTTTGTGTCTTCCAGTCCACTTTTATGTCTGATGTTTCTTCTGTTTGGGAGGAAGAGACAGACACTTGCACTGGATTGGCATAAAGACTGGTCATAAGCTCCTTTTTTTCCAGATAATAATCATAATTACCGATGTAATTGACCAGAGTATGGTTTGTTAAGTCCAGGATTCTTGTGGCAGTTTTGTTAATAAAGTACCGGTCATGGGAGACATAAAGAACCGTACCTGTATAATTGATTAAAGCGTCCTCCAGAATCTCTTTGGAAGTAATGTCTAAATGGTTCGTCGGCTCATCGAGGATTAAAAAGTTTGCTTCGGACAGCATTAATTTGGCGAGGGAAACTCTTCCCCGCTCCCCGCCGCTTAAATCTTTTATCCTCTTATATACGTCATCTCCAGTGAATAAGAATGCGGCTAAAATATTGCGGATCTGGGTGTTGTTCATGGAAGGATAGGTGTCCTGCAGTTCATCAAAAAGAGTCTTTTCCATATGCAGCACGTGATGCTCCTGGTCATAGTAGCCGATATGTACCTTAGAACCTAAGGCGATCTGCCCTGCATCCGCTTCTAAAATCCCGTTGAGTATCTTCAGTATTGTTGTTTTCCCGGTTCCATTGCCGCCAATGATGGCAACCCGTTCTCCCCGCTTAATCTCGAAACTCAGCTTGTCAAAAAGATGATTCTGCTGAAATGATTTTTTTAAATCTTTTACGGTAAGAACGTCATTGCCGCTGATGATGTTGGGTTCCAGACGAATCCTCATCTCATCGTTTACATGAGAGGGTTTGTCCAGCAGTTCGATTTTATCCAACATCTTTTCCCGGCTTTCTGCACGCTTTATGGATTTTTCCCGGTTAAATGATTTTAATTTGGTAATGACTTCTTCCTGGTGTTTGATCTCCTGCTGCTGATTTAGATAAGCCTTCATCTGGGCATCACGTATCATGGCACGCTTCTGGCTGTAATCGGTATAATTGCCCTGGTAGACGTTCATATTCCCATTATCGAGTTCAATGATCTTTGTGACCACCCGATCCAGAAAATAACGGTCATGAGCTACGATAATCACACTGCCATCATAATTGATTAAATAGCTTTCCAGCCATGCGATGGAGTCCATATCCAGATGGTTGGTCGGCTCATCGAGAAGGATAATATCTGGTTTTGTAAGGAGAAGCCGTCCAAGGGAGACTCTGGTTTTCTGTCCTCCTGACAAGGCGGAGACTGGTTTTTTAAAGTCTTCCTCTGAAAAACCAAGTCCCTTTAAAACACCGGTTACTTCACTTTGATACGCATAACCGTTCTGCTGCTCAAAGTCATGGTTTAAGCGGCTGTAGGCAGAAAGCATATGGTCTAAATCCGGACCGGTTAAGTGCTTCATATCAAGTTCCATCTGACGGATCTTTTCTTCCATCTCAATGATTGGCCGCTTAACTTCAAGGACTTCTTCGTAAATACTCTTTTCTCCTGACAGATCCTGGTGCTGGGCAAGATAGCCCAAAGTTTTTCCTTTGGAAATTACCACTTCCCCTCTGTCTGCAGGCATCTCTCCGATGATGATTTTTAAAAGTGTGGATTTTCCTGCACCGTTAATCCCTACGATTGCTGCTTTTTCATGGTCCTCTATATGAAAAGAAGCCTGTTTAATCACCTCATTGCTTCCAAAAGCTTTGCTGATATTGCTGCATGAAAGAATCATGTGTTCATTTCCTCCTGAATAAGTGTAAGACAATAGGACTAGTATAATATAGGTCTTTTGATTTTTCAAGGATTCCATGATAAAAGCCGTTTGACATTGTTTTGACGTGAAGTTATAATAATGGTAGTTTATTCTAAGTAAAAGAAGGTGAAGATGTGGCAGATAAAGAGATTTCAAAAGCAGTGATTGCCAGGCTTCCAAGATATTACCGTTATCTTGGTGAGTTGCTGGAAGAAGGAGTGGAGCGTATTTCCTCCAATGATTTAAGTGTACGAATGAAAGTGACCGCTTCCCAGATCCGTCAGGATTTGAATAATTTCGGAGGATTTGGCCAGCAGGGCTATGGCTATAACGTGAAGTATTTATATACAGAGATCGGGAAGATTCTGGGAATTGACAGACAGCATAATATTATTATTATTGGAGCAGGAAATTTAGGGCAGGCAATTGCCAACTATGCCAATTTCGAAAAGCGTGGATTCCTGATTAAAGGAATGTTTGACATTAATCCGCGCCTGATCGGTCTTGTGGTTCGCGGAATAGAGATCCGGAGTGTGGATGATCTGGAGCAGTTTGTAAAGGATAATGCGGTTCAGATTGCCGCGCTGACGATTCCAAAGACTAAGGCGCCGGAGATTGCAGACCGCCTTGTACAGGCAGGAATCAAGGCTATCTGGAATTTTGCCCATACAGATTTAACGGTGCCTGATGATGTGGTTGTGGAGAACGTTCATCTTTCAGAAAGTTTGATGAGGTTATCCTATCGTGTTTGCAGCATGCAGGACCAGACAGAGGATCGAATGGGAGACAACCTGGTATAATAGAGAAGTATGCCTGCCGGCAGACGAAGAGGATGGACTCTTTGCTGCCGGCTGTTTTTCTGGGAAAGGAAGGTAGATGCTTATGAGATATCTGGTTACGGGAAGCCAGATGAAAGAGCTGGACCGCTATACGATGGAGGAGGTAGGAATTCCTTCCATGGTTCTCATGGAACGTGCTGCCCTGGCTGTTGTGGACGAAGTGATAAAGTATGCAGAGAAAAAAGCTTCCATCTGGATTGTCTGCGGCAATGGCAATAATGGAGCAGATGGAGTTGCGGCTGCCCGTATTCTCCATTTAAGAGGGTATGATGTGATTGCAATCCTGGCAGGTGACAGCAAAGAAGGAACCAGAGAATATAAAGCCCAGGTGAAGATTGCAGAGAATGTGGGGCTTCCTTTTACAGAGAATGGAGAGCTTCCTAAGGGGACATGCACAATTTTGGTAGATGCCCTGTTTGGGGTAGGACTTAACCGGGAGATATTTGGTCCTTATCGGGATCTCATGGAAAACATTATGGAACGATGTCCGGAGTATACGGTGTCTGTGGATATTCCGTCGGGCATTCATGGGGATACCGGTCAGGTCATGGGAATTGCCTTTCCTGCAGATGTTACCGTTACCTTTGGCTATGAAAAACTGGGAACAATGCTTTATCCCGGAAAAGAATACAGCGGTACAACCATTGTTGCTGATCTGGGTTTCCCGGAGACAGGGCTTCCCAGCGCCCGGTATTACACTTATGAACCAGGAGATGAGTCTCTCATTCCCAGACGCCCGGCCTACTCAAACAAAGGCAGTTTTGGAAAAGTCCTGATTGCAGCCGGTGGGAAAAATATGAGCGGTGCAGCCTATTTAAGTGCTCTGTCTGCTTATCGTACAGGTGCGGGGCTTGTGAAAATCTTCACAGTAGAGGAAAACCGTCAGATTCTTCAGACAGGACTGCCGGAAGCGATTATCGCCACTTACGATCCAAAAGAAGCAGAAGCAGGAACTCAGAGCTTTAAAGAACTGCTCCAGACACAATGTGAATGGGCTGGTGTGATTGTGCTGGGCCCTGGACTGGGCAGAGAAGCTTATGTGAAGAATCTTGTGGAAGAAGTTCTTGTAAACGCGTATGTGCCGATTATTGTTGACGCCGATGGTCTTGGGGTCATAGGGGAGAATCCAGAGCTGACCCAATATTTTACGGAAAATATTATTATAACCCCTCACTTAGGGGAGATGGCAAGGCTTACGGGAAGTTCCGTTGAAGCCATGAAAAAGAATCTGATTCCCGCAGCCAGGGAATATGCAGACCGGTTTGGAATTACCTGCGTGCTAAAGGATGCGGTTACCATAGGTGCATTAAAGGATCAGAGGACTTTTGTTGCTTCCACTGGAAACAGCGCCATGGCAAAGGCAGGATCAGGCGATGTGCTTACAGGAATTATCGCAGGACTTCTGGCAATGGGGCTGGAAGAATCTGATGCAGCTGCCCTTGGAGTATGGATTCATGGACGGGCAGGAGATGAGGTAAGAAAAAAATTCGGAAGCTACAGTCTGTTAGCCAGTCAGCTGACAGAAGAAATATACACAATCATGCAGGAACAAACGAGGGAATAAAAGATGAATTTATACGGCAGGGTTTTTGAAACAGTGAATTTAGATGCCATCAGGCATAATATGGAAGCAATGAAGGGAAATCTGGCAGAAGGAACAAAAGTGATCGGTGTTGTAAAATCCGACGGCTATGGACATGGTGCGGTTCCCGTTGCCCTTGCCATAGATCCTTATGTATGGGGGTATGCGGTAGCCACAGCAGAAGAAGGCGTTATTTTAAGAAAGCATGGAATAAAAAAGCCTGTACTGGTTCTATCCCCAGTGCCTGCTAACTGCTATGATCTGATTATAGAATATGGAATCAGTTCTTCTGTATTTCAATATAAAAGAGCATTTTGCCTTTCACAGGCAGCCAGGAAAGCAGGAAAAAAGGCACTGATTCACTTTGCCCTGGATACAGGAATGAGCAGAATCGGTTTTCCGGCTACAGAGGAAGCAGCCAGTGAGGCAACCAGAATATCAGCACTTCCAGGAATTGAAGTGGAAGGATTGTTTACCCATTTTGCAAAAGCTGATGAGACAGACAAAGCTTCATCCAGACATCAGATGGCAGAATACAGCCGGTTTGTAGAGCTTTTATCGGGTCTGGGAGTTAAAATTCCCATTCTCCACTGTTCCAACAGTGCCGGAATCATTGATCTGCCCGAAGCGAATTTCCACGCAGTGCGGGCTGGAATTTCTATCTACGGGCATTATCCCTCAGATGAGGTGGACAAAGAAAGAGTAAAACTAATTCCTGCCATGGAGTTAAAAAGTGCAGTTTCTTACATAAAAACAATTGCTCCAGGCACACCCGTAAGCTATGGCGGAACCTTTGTTGCGGAGAGAGAGATGACAGTAGCCACCATTCCGGTTGGCTATGGGGATGGTTATCCCAGAAACCTTTCCGGAAAAGGGGAGGTACTGATAAGGGGAAAACGTGCCAGGATTTTAGGAAGGGTCTGCATGGACCAGTTTATGGTGGATGTGACTGATATTGAAGGAGCCGCGGAAGAAGACCAGGTTGTTTTAGTTGGCAGGCAGGGAAAAGAAGAGATCCGTGTGGAAGAACTGGCAGAAACCTCCGGCGGCTTCCACTATGAGATTTTATGCGGAATCAGCAAACGTGTGCCAAGAGTCTATTGTGAAGGCGGTCAGATCATTGGAGTAAAGGATTATTTTGATGATTGTTATAAAGGGTTTCAAAAGGGATGATAACAAACTCCATGTCCAAAACATATCATAATGTATGCGGCGGAAAAACTTGAGTGTATACACGAGTCAAAGAAGGTCAATAATAGACTTAAATAAATTGACGGAGTGTGAGAATGTGATAATCAGACGTGGAGACATTTATTATGCCGATCTACGACCGGTAGTAGGCTCTGAACAAGGCGGAATACGTCCTGTTCTTATTATACAGAACGACATAGGCAATAAGCACAGCCCAACTGTGATCTGTGCTGCAATAACTTCCAGAATGAATAAGGCAAAGCTTCCCACCCATGTGGAACTTGATACAAAAAAATGTGATATGATTAAGGATTCGGTTATTCTTCTGGAACAGCTTCGTACCATAGACAAACAGAGACTAAAAGAAAAAATCTGTCATATAGATGAAGAACTTCAGCAGGAAGTGGACTGTGCACTGCGGGTCAGCCTGGAACTGGATACATAGTTCATTATTGACGGAATGCTGATAAAATGATATATTTCTAATAAGTTGCATAAAAGTACGAATGATGATGAACAAAAGGAGTCGATTAGAAGATGGACGATGGGAATCCACTTATGTGGATGATAGTTTTTATCGCTTTTATCGTATTAGACGCCGTATTCTATGGCTTTGGGTCAGCCATTCAGAATGTAAACACAGGCGAATTGGAACATCAGATGGAGGAAGGGAATAAAAAGGCAGGAAAGCTGCTTCGAATTGTAAACAGACCTACCGGATTTATTAACTCAATTCAGATTACGACCAACCTGGTCGGTATTGTAACCGGAGCTTATGTTTTTAAGGAGGCTGGCAGAAAATTAGAGCAGGTACTGGTGAGGGATCATGTTTATTCCAGCCAGTGGCTGTCGTTTCTCAGTCTTTTTGTGGTGGCTGTGGCACTAATTGTGCTTTTAGTCAGTTTTGGTATTATGATTCCGAAAAGGTTTGCAGCAAGGAATCCGGAGAAGTGGGGCTATGGTCTTTTGCCTGTAATCAATACGCTGATGATTCCTGTCATACCCTTTGCATGGCTGGCAAATCTGGTGACTGTTATTGTTTTAAAACTGTTTGGAATTGGCATGACATCGGACAATGAGAATGTGACAGAAGAAGATATTATGTCTATGGTAAACGAAGGTCATGAGCAGGGAGTACTGGAAGCCAGGGAAGCGGAGATGATCACCAACATCTTTGAGTTAAATGACAAAGAGGCTGGCGATATTATGACCCATAGAAAAAATCTGGTCGCACTGGAAGGGGATTTAACCCTGAGACAGGCTGTTGATTTTATTTTAAATGAGGGGTTTAATTCCCGTTATCCGGTTTATAAAAAGGAAGTGGATCAGATCATCGGTATTCTTCATATGAAAGATGCTTTAATCGCAGTAGAAGATAAGAAGAATGCAGACAGAAGCCTGTGGGAGATGGAAGGTTTGTTGCGGGAAGCTGTTTTTATTCCAGAGACAAGGAATATCAACGATCTTTTTAAAGAGATGCAGTCGGAAAAGATTCACATGGTAATCGTAGTGGACGAATATGGCCAGACAGCCGGAATTGTAACCATGGAGGATATTCTGGAAGAGATTGTAGGCAATATTCTGGATGAATACGATGTGGATGAGGAGTACATCATCCCATCGGAGGACGGTTCCTACTTAATGAACGGGATGACTCTGTTAGAGGATGTGGAAAAGACCTTGAATATGGAGTTTGATGAAGAGGATTACGATTCGTATGATACTATAAGCGGTCTTCTGATCTCCAAACTGGATCGAATTCCCCAGGAAGGGGAGCAGACAGAAGTATCAGTTCTTGGGTACCGGTTTAAGATTCTACAGGTGAAGGATAAGATTATCCAGTCCATCCGGGTGGAAAAAGAAGTGATAAGTGCACCGGAGGATCATGAGGATTCTGTTAAGAAGATGGAGACAGAGCAGGAGATTTCTGAAACTTTAAATTAGAACAGGCACAGTCCTGGCGGCCTTTGTTTTAGACACTGGTCCCTGTGGCTGTGTGCTTTTTCTTGCAAGATAAGGAAATTAGTGTTAAAATAGAAAAGATTTTTGTTTATAAAAACATAAGGACGAAATAGAGAAAGAAAAGGAGTGCGTGAAACAATGTCAGGACATTCAAAGTTCGCAAACATCAAACATAAAAAAGAAAAAAATGATTCCGCAAAGGGCAAAATTTTTACTGTCATCGGAAGAGAATTAGCAGTAGCTGTAAAAGAAGGCGGACCAGACCCTGCAAATAACAGTCGGCTCCGTGATATTATTGCCAAGGCGAAAGCCAATAATATGCCAAATGACACCATTGACCGGGGCATCAAAAAGGCAGCAGGCGATGCCGGATCTGTGAATTATGAAACAATTACATACGAAGGTTACGGTCCGAACGGGGTTGCAATCATCGTAGATACGTTGACTGATAACAAGAACCGTACCGCAGCCAATGTAAGAAGTGCCTTTACTAAAGGCGGCGGTAATATTGGAACTCCTGGATGCGTTTCTTTTCTTTTTGACCGTAAGGGACAGATTATTATTGATAAAGAAGAATGCGACATGGATCCGGATGAGCTGATGATGATTGCACTGGAAGCAGGAGCAGAAGATTTCTCAGAAGAAGAGGACAGCTTTGAAGTGATTACAGGACCTGATGAATTCAGCACTGTAAGAGAGGCTTTGGAAAAAGCCGGAATATCCATGGCGGAAGCAGATGTTACCATGATTCCACAGACATGGACAGAGCTTACGGACGAAGAGTCCATTAAGAAGATGAACCGGATTATGGACCTTCTGGATTCAGATGATGACGTTCAGGCAACGTACCATAACTGGGACGAATAATCAGTTAAGAATCAGTTAAGGCGAGTGAAGATAAGGATGAGAATCCTTCTTTACTCGCTTTTTTTGATCATTAATATACATAGTAGGAAAGGCTTTCTGTAATCTGAAACCCTGCCTTTTTGTATAAAGCGATTGCCGGTTGATTAAGACCGGAAACCTGCAAAAACAGTTTCTTAAATCTTTTTGCATTGGGATGAGCAAAATACGTTTCTAAAAATAAAGACAGACAGGCTGTGCCAAGTCCCTGATTGCGGAGCGGCTCTGAAATTTCAAAACCATAAAAATAAGCGCCATGCTCCTGGGTGTCCAAAAAGCAGGATCCAACTGCTTCTCCATCTAAAAGAAAGACACACTGGATCGGTATTTCTTCCGGTGTAGAAGCAATGGAAAGTTCCAGGTTATTCACTCGCTTTTGACTGTTTACAGCTGGTGTGATCAGAAGGCTTGAAAGCGGAAGTTCCATAATGTGTTCCTGATACCAGAACGATGCTCCGATTTCTTCTAAAACGCCAAGGGTATCACTGCATCTTAGATCCACAGGAAACACAATGTCCGTGTCTTTTGTTTCTTTTATCATTTCTTTCAGCAGGCGGGAAAAATGTCCTTTTCTTCTGTGTTCGGGCAAAGTAAATGCGCCGCATTCACAATCTCCATTTTCATTAAAAAATCCACAAAGTGCGGATAAGAGAATTTCTTCGTTGTATAATAAGCAGTAGATGCAGTCTTCTTCCACAGGTAGTGTTACAGAAATTTTATCGTGATTTCTGCAAATATTCTGCAGCTTGAGCAGATCCTGTTTTTGTATCTGGCTCAGAGTATTCGTGCGATATAGATTCATGAGAGGGCTCCTAATTTGTTTTCCTATAGTATAATACAAAAAAATATGAAATTTCAATCAAATATTTCCATATTTCCAGTTGTTTCTTTGAAATATGGGTGATAGAATAAACACAAGTAAAGCAGTTGGAGGGATATCATTGAAAAAGAGAGATGAAGTACCAGTATGCGACACCTGGAACCTGGGGGATATTTTACCGTCTGAGACGGCATGGGAAGAATTATTTAAAGAGACAGAGCAGGCACTTTCCGGATATAAAACGTATGAAGGGCATCTGGCCGATTCGGGTGAGACGCTTTATTCCTGTTTAAAGTTTGATGAGGAAGTGTCTTTCAAGATAGAAACTTTATTTGTTTATGGGAAACAAAAGTCTGACGAGGATACAGGCAATGCAAAGTACCAGGGATTTGCCGCCAGGGCAAGAGCTTTATCCTATCAGGCAGGAGAACTTTCTTCTTTCCTCATACCTGAGATTTTAGCAATTCCAGGTGAGACCCTGGAACAGTTTCGAAAAAATGAGACCCGGTTAGAGCGGTATGACAGGACATTTGAGATTATTTTAAAGAAAAAGGCTCATACTCTGTCTGCGTCTATGGAAGAACTTCTTGCAAAGTCCATGGAAGCTACCTCTGGTGCCTCTGATATTTTTAATATGTTTAACAATGCAGATGTAAAATTCCCTGAAATTTCAGATGAGAATAATAAGCCAGTTACCATTACCCATGGCAATTATATTGCCCTCATGGAAAAGCAGGACAGAAGGGTGAGAAAAGCAGCATTTGAAGCTCTTTACGGAGTTTACAGACAGTTTGGAAACACACTTGCATCTACCTTTTCTGCCAATGTGAAAAAGGCGGCTTTTTATGCACAGGCAAGGAATTATTCTTCAGCAAGAGCCCATTTTCTGTCAGAGAATGAGATACCGGAAGAAGTCTATGATAATTTGATAAAAGCAGTACACGAAGGAATTTCCTATCTTCATCAATATGTCTCCATCAGGAAACAGGCGCTTGGGGTAGAGGATCTTCACATGTATGATCTGTATGTGCCAATGGTTCCGGTGGAGGAGAAAAAGATTTCATTTGAAGAAGCAAAAAGTATGGTATTAGAAGGTCTGAAACCTCTTGGTGAAGAATATGCTTCCCTGTTAAAGGAAGGCTTTGAAAACCGTTGGATTGATGTATATGAGAATCAGGGGAAGAGAAGTGGTGCTTATTCCTGGGGGGTATATGGTGTCCATCCTTATGTCCTGTTGAACTTTAACGGAACTCTTGACAGTGTATTTACGTTAGCTCATGAGATGGGGCACGCCCTTCATAGCTGGTACTCGGATAAGAATCAGACTTATGTGGATGCTGGATACAAGATTTTTGTGGCAGAGGTTGCCTCCACTTGTAACGAAGCGCTGCTGATCCGTCACCTTTTAAATGTATGCAAGGATAAGCAGGAGCGGGCTTACCTGGTTAACCATTTCATGGACAGTTTCCGGGGAACGCTATACCGCCAGGCAATGTTTGCGGAATTTGAAGCCAGAACTCACCAGATGAACATGGAAGGACAGATATTAACTTCAGATCTTCTCTGCCAGACTTATCACGAATTGAATGAATTTTATTTTGGACCGGATATGACAGTTGATCCGGAGATTGACTATGAATGGTCCAGAATTCCGCATTTTTATACACCGTTTTATGTATATCAGTATGCCACAGGCTTTTCCGCAGCAGTAGCCATCAGCAGCAAGATTCTTGCAGGAGATGAGAACGTATTAAAGGGATACTTTAAATTTTTAAGCGGTGGAAATTCAATGTCTCCCATTGATCTTTTGAAGCTTTGCGGTGTTGATATGTCGACTGCAGACCCGGTAAAAGAATCCCTTTTGGTGTTTGCAGGACTTTTGGAGGAAATGAAAGGGCTTATTTAAGTCTTTAAGAGGGGAGCAGGTATGAATCTTTATCAGATGATATTTAAAAGAAGATCCATCAGAAAATTCAAAAAAGAGCAGGTTTCGCCCCAGCTTTTGAAGGATATTCTTTATTTTGGGAATTGTGTATTAAAGCTTCACGGGGATATTTCTGTCAAGATGGAGATCTATGACAATATGGATGGGAACCTTTCTGTAAAAGGCTTATGGAAGGTAGAAGCCCCTTATTATATCGTGCTTTATTCAGAAGAGAAAGAAGGTTACATGGCAAATGCAGGTTTTATTCTGGAGCCGGTGCTTCTTTATATGACTGGAAAAGGTCTGGGAACCTGTTATCTAGGCAATGCAAAGGTTGACCGCCCCGGTCCTTCTGACTTCAAACAGGTCATAACCGTTGCGTTCGGATATCCAAAGACCTTACTTTACCGGGACCCGGCGACTGCAAAACGTCTTCCCTTAAAGGAACTGTGTATATTTAAAGAAGAAGCCGGCGAACCGGTAAAAAACATTTTAAAGGCGGCAAGACTTGCTCCCTCGGCGATGAACACCCAGCCCTGGAGATTCATTGTTTATCACGACCGGATTTATATTTTTGCCTGTAAGGAGTTTCTTCCGTCTGCATCGGTCATATCCATGCGGGAACTGAGCATTGGAATTATGCTGTCGCATCTGACCATTGCAGCAGAGGAGATGTGGATGAATATAAAACTGGAAGTGGAAGAGGCAATGTTAAAAAAATCTTATAAAAGCGGAACCTATGTAACAACGGCATATATAAAAGAATTTAACTGCTGAGATTCCCGCTTTTACAGAGAACGAAAGAGAAGACCCTTATCTGGATCTTCTCTTTCGTTCTCTCTATCATTTCCATACAGTTAGAATTCTTCTAATAATATCTGATAGATGGGAGCTCCTTCGCACTGGGATGGAATTCTGGTGCCAAGAAGCACTGCAATGGTAGGAGTTACATCCACCTGCCGGATAACCCGTTCTGTGGTACATCCGTCTTTGATTCCTTCCCCGGCAGCAATAAATACCGGTGAAACAGAGGTATTGAAATATCCGTCTGCAGTGGTAAGACCATCTCCATGAAGCCGGTTAAAGCCTTCTTCAACCGTAAAGAATATATCTCCGCACTCCGGTCCGTTTGTGCCAAAAAGAACCGCATCTTTATTTCTTAAAGCAACTCCCACCACACGTTTTTGGGTGTAGGGGTCCCGATAGCCATACAGGTCTGATATAATCTGTTCTTCCAACTGGTATTTTTCTTCTTGTTCCACGATTCCGTGTTTGTCCCTTCCCTTTAGATTTATGTAGATATAGTTGCTTCGGATCTGAACGGCTCTGGTTTTTTCCCAGTCGATTTCATCAATGGAATTGCCTTGTGCATCTTTTTTTAGAACTGTATATCCCAGTTCCTCCATGACTTTTGTATTTAAGCCGCCGTATTCTCCCAGAATCGGCGGTACATTTTCGCCTACCAGCAAGCCGTGGTCCGATACAATGAAAATGGTAAAGCCCTCATCAAGGTAGTGGAGGAATCGTCCCAGATAATGATCTGTCTGTATATAAAAGCGTTCAATCAGCTCCTGGTAGATTTTTTCATCTGTATGGTTCCAGGGTTCAAGCGTTTTTGCCAGATGCCAGATCTGATGTCCGGCGCAGTCAATATTGTGGAGATGGCTGAATACCACGTCATAGTGTTCCTTGTCAATTAAGTATTCCAGGCTGTCTGCCTGCCACTGGCTGTATATATTCCAGGAAGGTTCGAAGATCTGATCTACCAGCTCTGAATCTTCTCCGCCAATCAGGCTTACTGGAGGAATGTTACCAACGTCTTTAACCAGTTTTTCATAAAGAGAAGCCGGATGCCAGAGCATTTTATTGGTGATGTCAAGGGCATTGCTGATCCAGAGGCGAAGGGTAGAGCCGTCCGGACTTAGTTCCAGTATTTTATAGGATCTGCAGCAAGGTCTGGTAGTTCCTTTTTTTGTGGCATCATCTATGACGCCCGAGATCATCTCTCCCTTTGGAATGATGACAAAGGGTTCTTTGTCATGTTTGGAACGGTATAGGGAGACTTTATCGTATGCTCCTGATTCACTTTTGGTAATCAACCCATAGCGTTCTTCCTTGCCGCCTGAGATTAAAATGGTAAATTCCAGTCCGCCTTCAGGAGCAGCAGTCCAGTCTGTGGCAGGCTGAATGGGGGAAAACACAACGTCATAAGCCACCTTGGCACCGATCATCATCTCTGTGTCCTCAAGATCTTTTATATAGGTTCTGATTTCTCCCCCGCTTCTTGCTGCGTCTCCCCACCACAGTTCCATCATCTCGTCATCATCTGTATTTTCCTCAGAAATGACCTGGTGCAGATCCGTAATGTTGCAGCCCACACCGGCAGCTTTTTGGGTATGAGGAACAAACCGCAGCGATCTGGTTTCTGGTGAGGCGTAGACAATCTTTTCCCAATCCATCTGGGCAACGCCCATGTTCACGGAACCTGGCTGTGTTCCATCCACCACATGGAGCAGGGGACTTTGAGAGGTTGGGGGCCAGGACGAACCAGGCCAATGCCATACCAGGGTTTTTAACCCCTCTTCTGTGGTCACATTCCAGAGCTGTTCGGCTTTGCAGTTTCTGGAATCCATGTTATAGACGACTGCATCCAGACTTTCCGGTGACTGACGCCAATAACAGGTGATACCGTGGGTTCCCGGATATGCTCCGGTGGCAAGGGTGGTCCAGCAGGGAGGGGTAATGGTAGGATGTGCACCCAGCATCTCAAGCCCTTGTCTGGCAGACCCCATGGAAAGGTATTTTTTGATATTCGGCAATTTGCCCTCTTTCACCATTCTTTTTGTGGTAACCGGGTCCATACCATCAATCCCCAGTACAATTAATTTCTTTGTTCTAGCGTTTCGCTTCATGTTTACCTCCTTAAAAATAACTAATTACATTATAAACCATTAAACATACTTGAAAAATAGGAAAATAATATACGGGGTATCGGAAATTCTAATAATCCCCTTTTATCAAGGAAAATACAGGATTTTTAAATTTTTGCCTCATCATAATACATATAAACATGTTGACAATATATGTTTATCGGTTTATTATGTTGATAATTTCTTGCTGATAATTGAAGATCTGAAACCGTATGGTATGGGATCATGGCCGGGAGGAGGACCATAGAAGTAGTGTTTACCAATAAAATGTTGAAAATAAGGATTCTGGAAAGGTGAGGTTTTAGAAGGGGTTGAAGATTGAACAATTATATTTATTTAAAGAAGCTGTAAAATATAATTCTGTTTCTGCGGCTGCTGAGAAGAATTTCATGTCTCAGTCATCGGTAAGTTCTTCGATTATCAATCTGGAGAAGGAGCTTGGGACGGAACTTTTGAGGAGAAGCAATGCTGGTGTGTCTCCCACCATAACCGGAGAATTGCTGCTTAAAAAGGCAGAAGAGATTTTAAAGGCAATTGATGACATTACGGAAATGGCAAGGGAGCAGCAAAAAGCAGGAGAAATAAGCATCTCCTGTATTCCCTGCATCTGTGACTGGATTATTCCATCCACGGTGCACAGTCTGAAAGAAGATATGGCAGACATTCTTTTTTCTGTCACAACAGGGGAGAGCAGTCAGGTAGCTCATGATGTTTCCTCTGGTATCGCAAAGTTTGGAATTCTCATACATTACGGAGAGTTAGAGCGGAGCACAGATCTTAAGTATACCCCTCTGTTTCAGGATGAGTATGTCCTTTATGTGGGGAAAAGTTCTCCTTATTGGGACAGAGAAAGCATTACATACGGGGAACTGCTGGAGGAGCCCTACATTGCTTACCGGGATGAATTTAAACGGTATAACGGTGGTCTTACCAATATGATCGGCTCCGGTAAACTTCCAAAGGTGGTTTTCCGCACCGATAATCTGGATTCCATTAAAAGCATGATTACTTATAATCAATATGTGGCTTTTTTTCCACGCTGCATGTCGGAAAATGATTTTTATGTTCAAAACGGTCACATTCGAAGGCTTAAAGTGTCGGATAAAAGTCTGTCTTTTGAAGTTGGATATGTGGAAAGCATAAAGTACAAACTGAAAAAATTAGACAAAATCGTGCTGAATGCGGTCAAAGACACGGTCCGGAAAATGGGGCAGAAACAAGGGATATTGGAAGGGGGAGAGAACAATCAAAAAGCCAAATGAAAAATATATGATCAGCATTTTTACCGGAGCTGTCATTTTGACAGTCTGGATCGCGGCAACCTGGAATAACCGGATTTCAAGTATTATTATTCCTTCGCCCACTGCAATCGGAGCCTGTTTTATCAATCTGCTTAAAGAAGGGTATAAAGGCCATTCTTTATGGGTCCATATGGCAGCCAGTTTAAGAAGACTTTTTATTGCGTATTTTTTTGCAGTAGTCACTGGAACGGCTCTGGGATTGTTGAGCGGATACTCAGAAAGGGTGCGTGGGGTTTTTGAACCTATAATCGCATTTATAAGACCACTGCCTCCTTTGGGCTATTATACCATCATAATTTTGTGGATGGGCATAGGAGATGGCTCTAAAATACTTTTATTGTTCTTAGGTGCCATAGCGCCTGTCTTTGTCTCTTGTGTGGCAGGAGTCACAAGGGTGAAACAGGACTACATTAACCGCGCCAGAACCCTGGGGGCAGGCAAAGGACAGATATTTCTTCATGTAATCCTTCCCGCCTCTCTTCCTGATATATTTGTAGGTTTGAGAAATGCCATGAGTGTGGCTTATGCCACTTCCGTGGCGGCAGAAATGGTAGCTGCCGTATCTGGAATCGGGTGGATGGTGTTAGATGCAAGTAAGTATCTCAGGAGCGATGTCATCTTTGTGGGAATCATAATTATGGGGGTTACAGGAATCTTTCTTGACAGAATCCTGCTTTATCTGGAAACCAGAATTGTATTCTGGAAAGGAAAATATTAATTATAATCGGGAGGCTCTATATGAAAAGAAAAAAGGAAATTATTTTTTTAGGTCTTACAGCCATTCTTTCTATTCAATTGCTGGGATGTGGCTTGAAAAACACCAGTTTAGACAGTGATTCATCAAAAACGTCAGATTTATCCCAGATGTCCGAGAAAGACCCGGTCACTGGAGAGATCTACCCAGACCAGATTAATGTGGGAATTATCGAAGGAGGACCGGAATCTGCCATTTTACTGAAGGAAGATTTTTTAAGTGATATTGGAGTTAAGGTGAATGCAGTTACTTATTCGGCAGGTACAGATATTAACAATGGGGTAGTATCCGGTCAGGTGGATGTGGCATCCTTTGGGTCTTCTCCGATCGCCCTGGGAATTGCCAATGGAATCCAGTATAAGGCAGTGTATGTTCCTTATGTACAGGGCGGGAATATTGAAGCTTTGGCAGTAAAAAAAGACTTAAATGCAAAAACGGTAGCAGACTTAAAGGGTAAGACCATTGCAGCGCCATTTGGAACAACGGCCCATTATGCTCTTTTAAATGCTCTGGAGCTGGGGGGCTTAAAGGACGGCGATGTGACACTTCTGGATATGTCTGGTCAGGATATTGTGGCAGCATGGACCAGGGGAGATATTGATGGGGCATACATATGGAGTCCGGCTCTTGATGAATGTTTAAAGGATGGTACGATTTTGATCAATGACGGGGAACTGGCAAAACAAGGAGTTCTTATTCCTGAAATTGCAGTGGCAGAAACCAGCTTTTCAGAGAAATATCCAACTCTTGTGGCCCGTTATGTAAAGGCTCTTATGAACGTTCACGATCTGGTCAAGGAAAATCCGGATCAGGCAGTAAAGGAGGTGGCTGAATGGGAAGGAATTTCTGAGGAAAGTGCCAGAGGGCAGATCAATGATAATATATGGGTATCCGGAGAAGAGCAGTTGTCTGAGAGCTATCTGGGAACAGCAGAGAGCAAGGGGAAGCTGTTTGGTACCTTAAAAACCATTGCCGAGTTTCATCATTCCCAGGGGAACATCAGCCAGACTCCTGATGAGAAGAGCATTGCCGATGCGGTAGATCCGACTTTTGCAGAGCAGGCATTGCAGTTTAAAACGGGAGGAGCGGGAGAATAATGGAAGAGGAAGAAGGAAAAAACTTTTATGAAACCGCCAATGAACTGATTTCCATTGATCATGTATCATTATCCTATGATAAAAGCGGAGGTGGAAGTCCTGCAATCTCTGAATTGAATCTCAATATTTATCAGGGAGAATTCGTGTGTGTCATGGGACCAAGCGGTTGCGGCAAAAGTACTCTTTTAAATATTCTGGCGGGTTTTATCCCGCCTACAGAAGGAACTGTAAGGCTGAACCAGAAAGAGATTAAGGGAATTGATTCCCAAAGGGGAGTTGTTTTTCAGCATCCGCCGCTTTATGAATGGTATTCTGTCAGAAAAAACATAGCTTTTGGCCCGATGATGAAAAAAGTTCCAAAGAAAAAGATAGAACAGGACGTAAAAGTCTATCTGGATCAGGTTGGTCTAATGGAATTTGCAGATAAAAAGGTATATGAATTATCCGGCGGAATGAGACAGAGAGCAGCCATAGCAAGTGCTCTCATCAACAATCCGGATATTCTGCTGATGGATGAACCTTTTGGCGCCCTGGATGCCCTTACAAGAGAACAGATGCAGGCATTAATCCGTAAGATATGGTGGAATTCAGGAAAGACTATCTTTTTTATTACCCATGATGTGGATGAAGCACTGCTTTTAGGAACCAGAATCCTGGTTATGTCCAGAAGACCCGGAAAAGTCATCGCAGATTTTCCTGCACAATTTACCAGGGATTTTATTGAGGAAAATTCCGATGAGGCAAGATATACGGAAAAATTTCATCAGAAAAGAAAATATGTACTTCAATTGATCAATGAACAGTAAACGTTGGCAGAGACATAGGTGAAATTTCATGGTGTAAAACCAAAGCTCTTGCAGGAATGTTTGGAATGTATTAAAATACAGTCATCTTGAAGCATTCAATCAATAGAGAGAAGGAGTGGTGGTTCATGAAATTGCTTGCATATAATGTCCGTACAGACGAATCAATGTTTTTTCAGAGATTTTCAGAAAAATATGGGGTAGAACTTCATACGGTGCCTTACAGCCCTTCATTAGAGAACGCAGAACATGTACAAGGTTTTGACGCAGTGAGTATTGTCACTTCCTCCATTACCAAAGAAATACTAAAAAAATGGAAAGCTGGCGGAATCCGCTGTGTATCGACCCGCACTGCAGGCTATGATCATATAGACATGGAGGCTGCCAAAACCTTAGGCATTCCTGTCTCCACAGTCAATTATACCCCTGCAAGTGTGGCGGAATATACGGTAATGCTCATTCTGATGACATTACGCAAAGTAAAAACAATTGTGACACGGGGGCTTGTCCAGGATTTTTCACTCACGAAGGTAAGGGGACGGGAACTCCGTACCTGCACAGTGGGAATCATCGGAGCAGGAAGAATTGGAGAGGCTGTGATTCAGCGGCTTCGGGGGTTTGGATGCAAGATCCTGGTTCACACCTTAAACCCCAAAGAAGAGCTTGCTTCTTTTGTATCCTATGTTTCCTTAGAGGCGCTTTTGCGGGAAAGTGATGTTATTTCCCTTCATGCTCCTGCCAGGGCAGAGACAGAACATCTGATCGGGCAAAAGGAAATGGAACAGATGAAGGAGGGGGCGGTTCTGATTAATGCCGCCCGAGGGACGCTGATTGATACCCAGTCTTTGATCGCTGGTCTTGAATCGGGAAAAATCGGTGCCGCAGCTTTGGATGTGTTGGAAAATGAAAGAAAAATATTTTATAAAGATTTAAAATATAAAGTAATCCCAAACCGGGATCTGGCAGTTTTGCAGTCCATGCCCAATGTAATCATCACGCCTCACACGGCTTTTTATACGGAAGAGGCGGTCAGTGATATGGTGGAATATTCGATTCTAAGCTGCAAGTATGAAGCGGAGGGAAAAGACAATCCGTGGAGAGTGGAATAACATAAAAAATACCGCCCAGATCTTTTGGACGGTATTTTTTATGTTATTAGATTTATTCGATCGCAATATAATGGCTTTCTTCAATTGCTTTTGGTACTTCTTTTGGAACGGTAAGTCTTAAAACTCCGTTTTCAAAGGAAGCTTTAATGTCATCTTGTTTCAGACCGGAACCAACATAAAAGCTTCGTTTCAGAGAACTGTGATAACGCTCTTTACGAATGTAGTTTTTATCCTGATCAGAATTCTCTTCTGAGGAAGCTTCTGCAGAGATGGTTAAATATCCGTCTTTTAATTCGGCTTTTACCATATCTTTTGCATATCCCGGTAATTCCATGTCAATAACGTAGTTTGTTCCGTCGTCTTCAATATCGGTTTTCATCAGGGATTGTCTGGTCTGATATGCATCCGTAAAAAAAGGATCATTGAAAAAGTCTTCAAATAAATTGTTTCTTCTGGATAATAACATATGAACTCCTCCTTTTCCTATTACATGTGCATCAGATTGCTGGTGCATTTATTTATTTGTTATACATGTAATATAACACTTATTATTAGCACTGTCAAGAGGTGAGTGCTAATTTTTTAAAATTTTTTTATTGCTACTGAGAGAAGAGGATGATAAACTATCAATGCTTTTATAAAAGAGATAAAGAGGACAGGTTATGAAACGAGACATAGATTTAAAGGAGATTTCGGATGGCAGGCTTTATGGGCTGAATGATATGGTGAAAGCGGATTGCAAAGACTGTGAGGGCTGTTATTCCTGTTGTCAGGGAATGGGAAAGTCTGTGGTTCTTGACCCCTTTGACTGTTACAGGCTGACCAGACATTTATCCTGCAGTATGGAAATGCTGCTTCTTGATAAGCTTGAATTAAATGTGGTGGACGGAATTATTCTGCCCAATTTAAACATGTCAGGAGAGGAAGAACGGTGTGGCTTTCTGGATGAGAAAGGGAGATGCAGCATTCACAGTTCCCGGCCCGGAATCTGCAGACTTTTTCCTCTTGGAAGAATTTACGAGGAAGACGGATTTCGTTATTTTCTCCAGATCCATGAATGCCGCATGGAAAAACGGTCAAAAGTAAAAGTCCGTAAGTGGATTGACACACCGGATTTGAAGCGATATGAAACATTTATTTATCAATGGCATTGCCTTTTAAAAGAACTTGAAGAGAAAATAGCAGAAAGTAAAGACCTGGAATTGGCGAATAAGATCAGCGTTCTGCTATTAAAAACATTTTATCTGACAAGCTATGAATCAGAGGAAGATTTCTTCCGTCAGTTTGATGAGCGGCGCTCCTTTGCTTTCTTTGAAAAAGCTTGAAGCCAGTTCTTTCTTATGATAGAATTGGAAAGAATCGAGAATAATAAGGCAAAGAACAACCAAGGAGGAAACAATGATCAGGCAGTTAATTGAAAAAATCCAGAAAACAAAAGCCCCAGTCTGTGTAGGTTTAGACCCTATGCTTAGCTATATCCCAGAGCATATTGTGAAGAAGGCATTTGAAGAATTTGGTGAAACTCTGGAGGGTGCTGCAGAAGCAATCTGGCAGTATAACAAAGAAATTATCGACCATGTTTATGATCTGATTCCCTCCGTGAAACCCCAGATTGCCATGTATGAGCAGTTTGGTATAGAGGGTTTAAAGACCTATGTGAAAACAGTTAACTATTGTCAGGAAAAGGGGCTATTGGTCATTGGAGATGCCAAAAGGGGAGATATTGGTTCCACATCTGCCGCCTATGCAACTGCACATATTGGAAAAGTAAAGGTAGGGAATAACAGCTTTTCTGCCTTTGGTACGGATTTCCTTACGGTTAATCCATATCTTGGAACAGACGGAATCAAGCCTTTTGTGGATGTTTGCCGGGAAGAGGATAAGGGACTTTTTGTCCTGGTTAAGACTTCCAATCCTTCCAGCGGAGAGTTCCAGGATCGTCTGATTGATGGACGTCCTCTCTATGAACAGGTTGCGGAAAAGGTAGTGGAGTGGGGAAGCCAGTCCATGGATGGCACTTACAGCAATGTAGGAGCTGTTGTAGGAGCAACTTATCCGGAGATGAGCGCCATTCTTCGTAAACTTATGCCAAACACTTATTTTCTGGTGCCTGGTTACGGAGCACAGGGCGGAACCGCAGAAGACTTAAAACCATGTTTTAATGAAGATGGATTAGGTGCTGTTGTAAACTCTTCCAGAGGAATTATTGCAGCTTATAAGCAGGATAAATATAAGAAGTTTGGAGCAGAGCATTTTGGAGAAGCCTCCAGACAGGCAGTGATTGATATGGTGACAGACATCAACCGGGTATTATAGGAGGAATCATGGCAAAAGCATTGGAATCAGCAAGGGTCACCAGTCAGATCAGGCTGGCAGAAGGTGTATACAGCATGTGGATTGAGACAAGACAGATGGCAGAGCAGGCGACGCCTGGCCAGTTCCTTTCTCTCTATTCAAAAGACAGTTCCAAATTACTTCCCCGTCCCATCAGTATTTGTGAAGTAGACAAAGAAAATGGCAGGTTAAGAATCGTATACCGGATTCTGGGAAGTGGAACAGAAGAATTCTCTCATTATAAAGAAGGGGATCTTGTGGAGATTATGGGTCCTCTGGGGAATGGATTCCCTTTAGAGGTAGGAGCTGGAAAAAAGGCGTTCTTAATCGGAGGCGGAATCGGAATTCCGCCAATGTTAGAGCTGGCAAAGCAGCTTGCTTGTGAAAAGCAGATCATTCTGGGTTATCGGGATTCTTTGTTTTTAAATGAGGAATTTTTACCCTATGGTGATACATTTATTGCCACAGAAGATGGAAGTCAGGGAACAAAGGGCAATGTACTAAATGCAATAGAAGAACATCAGTTAAAGGCAGATGTGATCTATGCCTGCGGACCAACTCCCATGTTAAAAGCGATTAAGGCTTATGCACTGGAGCATAAGATAGAATGTTATCTTTCTTTAGAGGAGCGGATGGCATGCGGCATCGGTGCCTGTCTTGCCTGTGTATGCAAAAGTACGGATGTAGATGACCATTCCAAAGTAAAGAATAAAAGGGTCTGCAAAGATGGTCCGGTGTTTCGGGCAGAGGAGGTAGACTTTTCATGAATACAAAAGTGAATCTGGCTGGAATTGAATTTAAGAACCCGGTTGTTACAGCTTCCGGTACGTTTGGCTCCGGTGAAGAATACAGTGAGATGGTGGATTTAAACCTGCTAGGTGCAGTGGTGACCAAAGGGGTTGCCAGCGTTCCCTGGCCAGGCAATCCAACTCCCCGGATTGCAGAGACTTACGGCGGTATGCTCAATGCCATAGGCCTGCAGAATCCAGGTATGGAGGTTTTCGCCAAAAGAGATATTCCTTTTTTACTAAAGTACGATACAAAGATCATTGTCAATGTCTGCGGCAAGACCACAGAAGATTATCTTGCAGTAGTGGATCGTCTTGCACAGGAGCCGGTGGATATGCTGGAGATCAACATTTCCTGTCCCAATGTAAAAGAAGGCGGAATTGCTTTTGGTCAGGACCCTAAGGCAGTGGAAGCCATTACACGGGAAGTGAAAAAACATGCAAAACAGCCGGTTATTATGAAATTAAGCCCTAATGTAACCGACATCGCCGAGATGGCAAAAGCGGCAGAAGCAGGGGGAGCGGATGCGCTTTCTCTTATTAATACATTGACCGGAATGAAGATTGATATTAACCGTCAGACCTTTGCCGTAGCCAATAAAACCGGCGGTCTGTCCGGTCCTGCTGTCAAACCCATTGCGGTGCGCATGGTCTATCAGGTTGCCAATGCGGTGAAGCTTCCGATTATTGGCATGGGTGGAATTATGAATGCGGATGATGCCATCGAGTTTATTCTGGCAGGTGCAACAGCGGTTTCCGTGGGGACAGCTAATTTCCGGAATCCTTACGCGGCAAAAGAGATTGTAAGTGGAATCGAAGCTTATATGAAGAAACATAAAGTGGAAGATATCCGTGATCTGATCGGGGCAGTGCGTTAATATTTTACATTTCACAGAAGCTCTATATCAGTTGGCTATGATTGATATATGGCTTCTGTGTTTTACTGAAGGGAGCTTATGAAGTGTGATAGAAGTGTAATGAAAGGAAAAGAATGGCTGTTTTATCTTTTTCTTTTGATTTTATATCTTTTAAAAAGAAGATATTTTCGCATGAGAAAGACAATTGCCGATTGAAAATAAATATTGGGTATGGTAAAATTAGGGACGAATGTTCTGGGGTTATTTAGGGCGTGTAAGATAATCATGTAGATCGAAGTGCTGATAAGCGCATAAAATAAGGAGAAAATGATAAAATGGAACAGTATAAGCAGGAATTTATTGAATTTGTAATATCCTTCAGTTCCAGAGGTTTAAAAATCCTTGCAAATGCTTGATTTTACGACACTTTAGGGTTATTCCGATGAGATATCTACTTATCGTAACTTATCGCAAAATATCAAAGTTTGATGTTAAAATGGTGTAGTAAATGGTGTAGTAAATCGGAGAAAATTAATAGGTTAGGACATTAGCATAAGTCCTTTATCAGTTGTAGAAATATGATTGATAGAGGGCTTATTTTAGTGCCTTAAATTCCAATGTAAAAATCCCTTTACCCATCATTGAAATGTCTGTATGGACATTCTGGTGCTTCACAGGGGCATTGTAACAGCACTAATACACGACACTAGCAAATAGCAATTTTATGAAAATTGAGATTCCGATAATGACCGGAGATTTCAGCAGATATCGGCACCACCGATAACAATTTTATAAAAAATCAAGGAGGAAATTAAGTGAGCAAAGAAAAACATGACCATGGATTTACAATCTGGAGAGCAATAGAACGGGTTTGGAGAAGGGAGGATAATGCTTACACCAAGAAGTCAATTGAAAATATTCTGAAAATGTATGCAGAAGAATGTCTCAGAGCATTAATGGAAGGTGAAAAGGTCAGCATTAAGGGAGTAGGTACAATTCGTCCTACTATCGTTAGAACTTCACATTGTGGACTTGCCACGATGAAGGACAAGGAAGGTGAGCTTCGTACATTTGTAAGATTACATTTCCACACAAATGATTTATTTAAAAAGAGTTTGAAAGAAAGATTAAGCAAGAATATGGAAAAAGGAATTCATGGATTGAAAGGAGAAGACGAATGTTTGGAACAGTAACAAAGTATTTTGAAGACAAGGGTTTTGGATTTATTCGTGGTGAGAATGGTCAGTCGTATTTTATCCATTGGTCAAAATTAAACGGGGAACATGTCGAACGTGGATATCTGGTAAATTTCGATGTGTATTCAACAGATAGAAGTGATTATAATGCCATGAATATATCTGTGATTGAAGCCGCAGAAAGGAAATATAAGAATGGCAAAAAGAATAAGTAATATGAGCCAGTTGACTGCTGCACTTATACCAACAATGGAAAATATGGTAAGTATCCTGGAAGATAGAGTATATGAAACCTTGAATTATTATTTACAATCCTATTATGATTCCTATTCGCCAGAATCGTACAGAAGGTCATATGATTTTTTGCGATCAGCGGTAAAAGTTGAGCCTAAGAGAGTAGGAAATAAGGTGGTAGCGTCTGTATACATTGATTATGACTCCATGGATAATTATTACAATGCTACAGGATCTGAGGTGGCCACATGGGCAAATCTGGGATTACATGGCGGCTTAGATGTAGGAAATAATACTCCCCGTGTTTGGGACGAGACAATAGAAAATACCGTTGAGAATGGGGAATTGTTGAAACTGGCAATTAAATATCTGAAGAGTAAAGGCTTTTCAGTAAGAACATAGGAGGATTTACATAATGGAGTTAAGTAACAGAGTAGCAGTTATCAGCAGCGAGAATATGAATGGATTGAATCAGTTATATGGAAACATGACGCATGATGATCTGGAGCGAATTGTAAATAAGCATATTGCGGTTGCCATTGATGAAATAATGGAAGACAACAACTGCTGCCATTAAGAATTTATATGTATTTGTATTTCCTAGTTACCGGGAAGTAAAAGAAAGGTAATGCCACGATTCAAGAGTATTTCTAATTTTCTATGTGTAATCAACGTCCCCCGATTGGTGGTCGTCAATATATCAGCACAACTATTCCATGTGATAAAGACATGAAAAGTAAAAAATAGAATATTGGATTTATAAAGTTCAGGATAATGTATTCTGGGCTTATTTGCTATGGGACTGAATTAACGAGAAATGGCGATTTCTAGGGGGTAAATAATGAAGAATTGCTTATAGAATAAGGGTTTATTCATTGGGACCGTATAAAAAGCCTTATTTTACAAGGGTTTCGGTTAAAATATATCTCAAAATAAGGCGTTCTTGGGATCACCCCCCTGTATATAGAAGCCATAATGTTAAACCATGCCCCCTATAGCAATTTTCTTGAATCTCTGGTTAATAAAAGGAGGTTCAATGAATGACAATAAGATTAGCAAGAAGCAGAAGAAATTACAGGAACGTAAGGAGTGGAGAGAATATATATCAATCCAGGACGAGAGCGTTTTCAATGTAAGAAAGTATGGAGTAGAATTAATAGAAAAAGACGAAGTATTTGTACAGGTAAATAATACACGTAACTACTGGATATCCAATTATGGAAGAATTATTAACAATCTTCGGGGTAAGATATTTTATCACAAGACAACAACGGAAAATAAGTATGGAATACATTTCACGCTAACAGGTTATGATGCCAGAGGAGAAAGAACTAAGATTGACAAGTTTCTTGATAGAATAACAGCGGAGCATTTTCTAATTAAGCCTACAGGTTGTGAAAGTATTTGGCATATAGATAAAGACGTAAACAATAATTACTATAAGAATCTTGTATATGTTGACGGCTCTGAAAGGTATGCTTTGGAAAATGACATAATTACAATCAGTGATCTTCCTAGAAAACAAGAGTATATTACATACACAACGATAACAGGAAGTACAGCCTATGATATTTGGCATGGGATATATAATAGGTGTTATAAAACGGAGCAGTCCAGTTCCGGTGTATGCTATGAATCTGCTTCAATGGGCGATAAGTGGCTGAGTGATATAGATCTTTTCGTTGAATGGTATGTGGCGAATTATTATGAGTGTGATGGAGAATCCATGGCTGTAGATAAGGATTTATTATATCCTGGCAATAAAGTTTATTCTCCTGAAACGTGTTGTATTATTCCACAAACATTAAACACAATGCTTTCAAATTGCAAGAAACGTACCAATCGTTCAATATGGAGAACATCTAAAGAAAATTTACCTTTAGGAGTCCGGCATAATATAAGCATGGGAAAATATTATGGTCAGATTAAGCCATGTGGACATGATGAGACAATCACTCTGTCTTATTGGGACACGCCAGAAGAAGCCTTTGAGGAATATAAGAAAATCAAACAGGCTGATATTCTGCTAATGGCTGCTAAATATAAAAGTAAGGTTCCAAAGAATGTGTATGATGCTCTGCTGAAGTATGAGGTTCAACCGTATTGATTGAAATTGTTAATTAAATTTATAGGCATATTGGATAGAAATATCTGGTATGCCTATTTTTTTACATTTTTTTCCTGTATTACAAGTTATTGGAAGTCAATAGTTTTCTAAATATATGGTATATTTTAATTATTGATAATAATAGGGAGTGGTTTATTTGACACAGGAAGAAATCTTGAAATATGCTATTGATAATGGGGTAATTAATTTACAAGAAATTTCTCAAAAGGCTAATATTGAGCTAATGGAGAAAGTTGATGAGGTTCATAAGTATAAAATCACCAAATTGAACGGGAAGAATGATCAGCGTTGGCAAACTTATGTCTTAGATTCCAGAAAAAAGAATGGAAGAAGAATATTCAAGGCTGCTGAGAAAAATAAATTATATAATAAATTAGCAGAGTATTACAATATTATTGATACTGTAGAGTCTTCTAAATCTATGGAAGAGGTTTTTAAGAAATGGATACCGTATAAAAGAACAATAACTAATTCTGAAAACACTATTCAAAGACATATTAACCATTGGAAGAGGTATTTTGAGGGAACAGAAATTGTAAAGAAATCTATGACAAATATTGATGTGATATTGCTAGAATCATGGGCAAACAGCTTAATCAAAGATCATAATCTCACGAGAAAAGAGTGGCAGAATCTTAAAACTATTATAAATGGTATATGGACGTATGCTTTTAGAACGGGTGTTGTAAAGATCAATCCTTGGGAATCGGTCAAAATCACCGTTAGATTTAGGCAAGTAAATAAGAAAACTCCCGAAGAAGAAGTTTTCATTGGCGACGAGCTAGATAAAATAATAGTTAAATGTAATGAGTATTACGAACTTACAAAAAATGAAGTTTATCTAGCAATAATTTTTAATTTCTACTGTGGGCTGAGGGTGGGTGAACTATGTGGTTTGAAATTTAAGGATGTGAATTATGAGAAGAATTATATATCTGTTGAAAGGGAAGTTACTCAACGTATTATATTAGATGTTAACGGCAGAAGAAAATATAAGTGGATAATAGAAAATCATACAAAGACATATACGAATCGCTTTGTACCTTTAATCCCTAAAGCCAAAAATGTATTAACAAAAATTATAAGTAAACGTAACGGTGATTGTGATAAAGAGGAGTTTCTGTTTATGAGGAAGGATACTTATTTGAACAAAGAGCAAGTAAATCAATCTTTATGGAGGGTATGTGAATGCAGTGGACTTGGTAAAAAATCATCTCATAAAATTAGAAAAACGTTTGCAAGTAAACTGAATGCAAATGGGGTTCCTATTGATGAAATCAGAACGCTTTTAGGCCATTCTGATGCACAAACTACACTGGGATATATTTACAATCCTCTTCCAAAAGAAAAGACGTTAGAGATGATTAGAGATGCTTTTGATAATAATTGAGGCGGAAAATTGATAAGATGACTAAGGAATTTTCATTCATTCAAAAAGAGCAAGAACTTGATTCTTTGTATAACACCATGATACGGTTGGAATTAACATCATTAGATAAAGGAATGTGGTTTGAATTAGTTTCTAATGGAATTATAAATCCAGATGCTATAAAGCTACAAATCAATAAGTTTAAAGAAAAAAAGGTTAGAGAATGTCATAAATATAATATTGCTGATTTATATGATGGAAGAGTTGGAACGTGGGCTCCAGATGCTACAAAGCCAAGAGGGAGACGTAATATTAAAGCTGCAACATATGAGAAATTGATTGATAAACTTTATATGTTTTATTTTTTAGGGAAAATAAATACTCATGTAAGTAGAAATAGATTTTGTGACATCTTTGAAGAATGGCTTGCTTACAAATGTAAAAAGAAAAATAATACCGATGAAACGATGAAACAGAACAGAGCAAGTTACCAGAAATATGTCCAAGGTACAGAAATCGACAAAATGCCATTAAAACAAATCAAAACACTAGACCTTGAAAATTGGGCGATTGATGTACTGATTAATAATCCCATGACAGCGAAAAGTTTCAATACCCACAAGATTGTTGTTACTGGAACTCTTCGTTATGCAAAAAGAAAAGGACTAATTCCAGAAGATCCTTGGAAAAAAGAAGAGTTGGAATATACTCACCTATTCAAATCTGCAAGAAGAAAACCTTCTGCTGATATGATTTTCTATCCAGATGAAATTGAAGGTCTTATTGAAGAATTCGATAGGGGATACGAGTTGAATGGCAATATAGCCAATTTAGGGCTAAAGGGGAATTTTGAATTAGGACTTCGTATAGGTGAACTATGTGCTTTAAAATGGTCGGATATTAACTGGCAAAATGAAACTGTATTTATTCAACGTATGGAAGATAGTTCTGGAGAAGTAGTTGATTATGTAAAATCTGATGCTGAAACTGGCTATAGGGAGTTGAATCTAAGTGATGAGTTAATTGATATATTTAAGAAAATCAGAAGAAGCAGTAATATCTTGTCAGAGTATATTTTTCTGAAGGAAGATGGCTCAAGAGCAGATAAGATGGTATTTGTTCATAGACTAGAGAAAGCTGAAATCACTTTAGGTTGGAAAGAGTCCGGGAATATGAAAAGATCTCATTGTATCAGACGTACGGTTGCCAGCAGGATGAACGCTAATGGTTGGGCGTTAGATGAGATAAGACGCTGGCTCGGTCATACTATGACTTCCACTACTTTGACGTACATTTACAACCCGTTTAGAGAGAGCGAGACACAGAAAAAAGTAAAGGAAATGTCTATATTGCATACGAATAAGCATTATGTACAAGCAGATCAAGACTTTGAAAAGAGAAGTGGACATGATTCTATAAAGTCCATATTTAAAAACGTGGATTGATAGGTTTTTAATATGAAGGATAAAAATTGAATAAAATAATTTACGATAGGCCGGTGACATGTGATGTGTTTCTGGCTTATTTGTTGTTTCTGAGTATATTAGGAAGAAATATTTAATATGCCTATTTTTTTTGTTTTTCGAGTATGGTATGATATATTTAATATGATTCAAATTAATAAAAGCAATAACTTCTTATAATAATTTATAACCCACTTAAAAGGAGAAGATATGGATAAATATAAGTTGGATATCCCTTTATATTTAAATCAAAAAATTGTATTTGATTTATTAGCCTCTGTTGATGATGGATTCAGTAAATTATCTAAAATTAAGACATCATCTGGAATAAGCGGAGAAGTTGAAGCAAGTGTTGATGCTGGTCTTGGAAATAAAAATATATTTGCTTTCTTAAATGCTAACGTTAAAGGAAAAACAAGTGGAGATAAAAGTGAAGAAAAAGAACTTGAAAAAATACATACTCCTTCTTCGCTTTTTAATGGATTGAAAGAGAGTTTATATAAGAATAAGATGGTCAAGAAAATTTATTCTCAACAAGATTTTAACAAAGTAAATGCAGGTGAGTTTGTAGAGATCTGTGGTACCCTTTCGAAAAATCCACTTATTTCAGTTTTAGATAACATGGCAAATATGATAGAATTAATGACTGCTTTTTCAGATAATACGGGTCAAAAGCAAAAAAGAAAGAACCTAGATGATAAACAAACAATAAGTAAAATAAGAAATTTTTCTAATGGCTTAAAATCGAATGATATGTTAGACTTAATATGCAAGTCAAATAATGGAGATTTTAAATTCCAAGGAGTTTTGCCTGTTTATATGGATTATTTCTTTAATCAAAATATGAATGAATTAATTGATGGAAGCTTTAAAGTATTTGGTAAGGTTACTAAAATTTGTTCTTCTGATGACGAAAAAATTAATTTGCTTCGGAATACCAGTTTTACTATGATTCGTGAAAAGATGTTAGATGATTTATTTGATAATTTTAATAATCTGAATGATGAAAATTTCAGCATAGAAAATGTTCAAACTATAATTGAAGCACCATCAATATTAATAATTCCTATTGCAATATATATTTAAAAGATAAAAATAATGATTATTAGTTCGTAAAGGTTGAATTTTTAACGTAGTGTGTGAGTAGAACAGCTATGCCCTCTACAACACTAACGCATCAACGCAAAGATGTAAACATAGCCCCCTTACACCTCCCGTCCTACTGCCACCATGTCACATAATCAACACCTCGCTACACGTTCATATTGCCACCTGTATGCCGTTGAAATAATTACCCTAACACTTGTACACATGACCGCATACAAGCCGAATATGAGCAAGATAACAGCACTACACGACGAATTATGAACGCAAAGAAAGACGGTTGAAATGACCGCCTTTTCTTATACCTAAAATTTCCTTATGCTTGCAATAATACTTTTCCTTCCGGTTCTACTCTGGCACTTCCAAAGTAGTTTTCGATATCCTTAAAGCTCAATTTCTTATGACTGCGTTTCCTGAATGCTTCAGTATGAAAATACCATTTCTTTTTATCCGATGCCCATTTGAATCCCAAATTGCTTAATTTAGTTCTATATCCATATGTATTACCATCTATCCAAATCCATGCGCCTACAATCATAATATTGACACCAACGAATGAAATAACCTGTTGGAATACTTCCCTTAATCTTTCATCTTCTGCAAAGTCATATTTCAGATCATCGTATGCGGTTCTTCTGCTATCTGCTTCATTATCATGTCTATCCTTTAACTCCTTGAATAAGCTGTCATACTCTGCGTTAATGGCCTGTGTTGCCTCTGTACTGCCGTCTGGGTTATCTGGGTGGAATCTCTTTAATAACTCCTTATACTGCTTTCTTAATTCCTCTAATGTATTGATATGATTGAAATATGCTGTCATGTGTATTACCGCCTTTAATTGTGGTGGTGGGAAGTTTGGTAGCCTTCCCACCTTTGTTTAAGGTTGCAATTGGTAGATTAGATTTATGTAATTGGAAGAGTCTGTTTCTATACTGTCCATACTTCGCCAAATTGTGGATTGATTCTCTTTACTGCTTCCACATATTCATCAACGGTCAATTCTGCTTGTCTTGCGTCTTTCTCTGTGTCCTGTGATAAAACGAACACCTTATCTGAGTTCTTTAATGTTGCGTATAGCTTCATATGAATACCTTGCCTTTCTGTGTGCGTGTTATTGATTTGATATACTTATTATACACACTAAACGTAGTGCTGAATATTGACACTATGCACAATGTTTAGTGTTTACAATTGTACAAATGTTACAATGTTTAGGTAAGAGTATTGAAAGATTAAAAATCATATGCTATCATGAATTTGGGAAAAGGAGGTTAATCAAATGATTAGCTATGAGAAACTTATCAGATTATTAAATGAAAGAAACATAAGTCAATATAAATTAAGACAGGATAGGATATTAGGATCAGCTACAATTACAAAACTATTTAAAAACAATGGAATCAATGGGGAATCAATAGATATTAAAGTTGTTGATAAAATGTGCAAATTATTAAACTGTCAACCAGGGGACATATTAGAATGTATTGATGATATAGAAGGATATTCCGATACGTCTGAAAGAAGATATAGGTTAAATGATAAAGAATAAAATAAGAAACGGAAATAGAACTGTCTGAAAAAGATGGTTCTATTTTTTTACCCCAAACCAACACTAAACATTGTAACATATTGCACTAAAACCAACACTAAATGTTGTACATATTTCACATAGACAACACTAAATGTAGTGTGTATAATAACATCATAAGGTCAACCAATACAGACCAAAACAAATCAAAAACCATCAACCATCCAACGCAAACGAAAGGAGCCATTCATGGTAAAGAGAAGATTTAAAGTAGCAGTAAACGGCGATATCAACAACGCAAGTAAACGTCCAGTTATACAGAACATTCCCGAATCAATAGATCGTCTAGGAGACAAATTCTATTACAACTTACCGATGGGTTGGAGAATTGACAACAGCATTAGAACAAATCCAATGGGAACGGCTACCATTAATAATGGTGCATCAATAATGGAAGGTTGCAGACGCACCGCATTAGTATTAACCGCTGATATAGCAGTGTTCTTATGTTCAGCAGATAACTACAAAAGTGTAGCCCTTGTTAAAAATGGTAAAGCAATTATCGTATCAGAGAATGCAAGCGGATATTTTGACAAGGTGGAGTGCAATAAGGACACAGTTACAACGGTTATGAATCTGCGTGAGTATCTCAAAAGCAATGCAGTAAGTTGGGAAACATTGGAAAGAAAGTATCAAGTATTCAATTGGAATGAGATAAAGGAAGGTTTTAAATATCTCTTCTTAGTTGGTGGAGTAGCATAACAAACAATTAAATTGATGGAGGATAAGGCAATGTATAAGCAAACAATGGTGACAGCAGTTGAAACTAAAAACGGAGAAATTCAGAGAGTCGGTAGAAGTTCAATTTATCACCCTGAGATTAAGTTTAAAGGTGGTTCAATTAAATGGCTTGATGATTCATTATTCCTAAAGAAACAGCAGTAAGCAGTCAGGGCAAACGGTTCTAGTTAGTGGTTCGATTCCGCTAATGCCCTTTGGAAATAAAGCAACTAAAAACATATATGACTTATGAAAGGTAGGATTAATTATGAAGAAAGAAAACACAGTGGTAACAATCGTAGGAACCGTAGATTTTAATCAGTGTGATGTAACTGTAGACGGAAGTATTTCGTTGTTTGTTGTAATGTCAGATATTCCAGAAGTAATAAAAGAAGAGATAAGCAAAACGGTAGAGGAAGCAATAAAATACTATTCCGATGAATGGGATCAGAAATGGGAAGAAGCGGAAATTGTTGATATTACACTCAAAATTACATTAAGCGATTGCAATAAGCCAAAATATTCTATCTCTACATATTTCGAGGATTCAGATGATTCCAAACTTGGCGAGTGTGCCTATATAGAAATTGATTTGTCAATGCACCAAGAAGAAATGAAAACTCTGATTGCCAATGTTCTGATTAACGAACTTATGTAACTTGACTCATGGGGAGTGTAGCAGCTCCCCTATCTATCAAAAGGAGGCTTTTATATGCGCAAGGCTCATGTAAGTAGAAATAAAGAGTACAAGAAGGAGTTGAAAACACTGGCATCTGATTTTAGAGTAATTCATCGGGAAGAAGTCCAGGAAGCTATAAGAAATTGCCAGAATTATGACGATGGTAGACGGAAGATATTGAAAGTCTATGAAATGGTCTATCTGTAATAGGGAGCAAAGCACCAGACGGAGATATTTTCCTGAAGGTGCTTTTATTTTGTTCTGCTGCTATTCTTGTATTCGCAAAGGTGTGCTTTAACGAACATGAAGAAAACACCTCCAAAGATATAAATGCAATGTTCGCAAACATATAAAAGTAAATTACAAACATGTTCGCTTTTGAATTGACCTTAACGAATATAAATGCTATTATAAAGACATAATAATATTCGAAAGGTGGAATTTCGTATATGGATATTTACGGATATGCAAGAGTTAGTACCAAGGATCAAAATTTAGCAAGGCAGCTTAAAGACTTTGAGGAAATAGGAATTGAAAGAAGATTCGTTATCATTGATGAGCAGAGTGGAAAGGATTTCAACCGCAAAGGATATAACACGCTCGTAGGAACTGAATTGACTGCACCATTATTACATGAGGGGGATTTACTGGTTATTCATTCTATTGACCGAATGGGAAGAAACTACACTGAAATACAGGAGCAATGGAAATACATTACTCACACTCTGAAAGCTAATATAAAGGTTTTGGATATGCCATTACTGGATACAAGCATTTCTAAGGATTCACTTGACAATAGATTCATTGCAGACCTCACGCTTCAGATATTAGCCTATGTAGCAGAAAAGGAGAGACAGAACATAAACACTAGGCAGAAACAAGGAATAGCTTCTATGCCAGTAATTAACGGGAAACGGGTATCCTCTAAGACTGGCAAAGCAACTGGAAGACCTGCTGCCGAGTTCCCGGAAGAATGGGAAAAGTATTATACAGAGTGGAAGAGTAAAAGTGTTACTGCTAAGAAGTGCATGGACGACATGAAATTAAAGAGAACCACTTTCTATAAGCTGGTGAAGTTGTGGGAGAATAGCCATGAAGCAAATAATTGACTATACGATATCTGAAGCAGACATTGTAAATATGGCTGATATTGATTTAGCCGATATGCTTTTATACACTGATAGGGATAGAAGCGAATTAGAGGTTGCCGAGAAAATCTATTGGTGGTGTATCAAAGAAATAAACAGGCGGTTAGATTCAGCAGATGCCACAGGGTATTTAAATTGATTAAATAATAGTAATAATTCGTATTATGGCAAGAATTTCCAGAACTATAAAGATTGAAAATATATTATAGTTTGCCTGGGAGGTATTACCATGACAGAGCAGGAAATTATGAAATGTGAAGAATTAATGAAGGAAGCCATAGGAGTAGCGAGACAAGCCAGAAAAGAGTTTGACTACATCAGGCAACATTATCTAAGTGATGATATGTATAAATGTGAAATGAGCCAGAGAAGGTCAGATAGGCATTGGGGGCAGGCAGAAGGAGTATATAGAGCCTTGAAACGGCTTGGCTATGAACATGATGAAATGATCACGCTTGAAAAATTAATTAACTGGTGATGAATATTTAATATGGTATATGAAATTATGGGCTAAGAAATTAGTCCTTTTTTCTTGCGACAATTTATCTGATTTAATTGCCATAGTTGAACAATAAATGCGTTTGTGATAGTATTAATTTAAGAGTGTGTTCGTTCGTGATAATTGAATAATGGAATGGGGCGGTTGTATGGAAAGTAAGATGCCAGAAATTGAAACAAGAGAATGTCCGCTTTGTCATAGACATATGGACATTTTTGAAATGTATTGCAAATGTGGTTACGAGTTTGGGGGTAATCGTTGTACGGATTCAGATTGCAGAAAACCATGTGGAGATTATACAAGCTTCTGCCCGGATTGCGGAAGTGAAACACAAAATTATCTTGATGGATATATTGGTGGTTTACCGACCAATGTTTCTTAAAATGGGGGGATTATGAGGCTATGACCGAAGGTAGAGCAATAGAGATTTTCACATTGAAGAATAAGAGAAGCATAATTACATATGAAATGCTACCTGATAAATGTAAGTTTAAATGGGGCAAGCAAGGATGCGAAATATCAAAGCATGATATTGATAAAATTTTAAAAGAGTTTTTTACTAATAGTGAAAAATGGTACTTATTGGATGCTAATGTTTCTAAGCAACGTGGCGGTCTTGGAACTTATATACTGAATAATATTAAAGGGTTGACTCAAAAACACGCTTCAGCAGTCGCAGCGATTATGGAAAATGAAGGATCTTTGGAATATCGAATAAATGGAAGAAATGTAGAATTGAGAAAGTTTAATTGAGAAAGTTTAATTGCTTGAGGGAGAAATATAATGTCGGTTGTTGTTACACTTTGTTTATATGATGGTATTGTTATGGCGGCAGATAGCCGGGCAACTTTAATATGGACTTACCCAGATGGTAAACAAGAAGTATCACACAGAGATGGGGAAAAGAAGATTTATCAATTTGGTGACAGAAATATAGGTATATCATGGTGTGGAAATGCGCTGGTAGGCAATGAAAATGTGCCTGATTATCTGAATGGACTTTTTAATAGACTTAACAAGATGACGACTATAAAGGAGATAGCTGAAAAAATCAATGAAGAATGTAACGAAAGATTAATAGGGGGAACGATGCGATGCCATATTGCAGGATATGAGAATGGGACGCAGTGTTTTTATCAGGTTGTGGATGGTGTAGTTACACATAAAAATATAAATCCAGAGCGGGGTATACCTACAATATGTATCGTTTGGGACGGTATAAGGGGTATATCAAGAGATATTATTCGTGGTAAAGAAAAACTGGATATAGGAGATAGATTGGTAGATGAGTCTGATATACCACATTTTACACTAGATGAAGGTGTTAGATTTACTAGAGCATTGTTAAAACGGTCATGTTTAGAGCTAGAAGAATGTGGAGAACCATTATATTCTCTTACAATAACAGATGAAGGAATTCATTGGATTGGTTAAATTTGGTGGATCTTGAAACCGTGAAACAAACGTAAGCGGATAACGCTATAAAAATACAAGGAGAAGAACACAATGTATAATTTAAACTGGCACCGTGAAGGTCTTAGCCCTCAGAAGCTGGGAACATTCTGTGAATACTATGCAAAGATGGCGCTTGCGTCTTACGGCATGAGTATATACACCTCTGAGGTTGACGATCATGGAATTGATTTTGTAGCAGAGGGTAAAGATGGATTTTTAAAGTTCCAGGTGAAGTCTGTTAGGGCAAATACAAATTATGTGTTCATGAGAGAAGAATATTTCAACACAGATGATTTATCTTTGTATTTGATACTTATTATCCTTAAAGATGGCGAACACCCAGATATGTATATGATTCCTGCTTCTGCCTGGAACAGTAGGGAAAGTAAGCTCCTTGTCTACCACGCTTATGAAGGAAAGAAATCTACTCCTGAGTATGGGGTAAATCTGTCTGCCAGGAATCAACAAGAGCTTGAGCAATATAAATTAGATAAGATCCTGCGGAGAATATTTGAAGATTGATTATAACCAAAACAAAAGTTTAATACACTTTTTAAAAAGTCACACTCTTGAACTTTATCATAAGAAGTATGATTCGTCAGTCAAAGAAATATATGAAGATCAAGTGCGCAAATTTGAGGAAAAATTTATATGGAATAAAATTTAGTTACTAGAGAAAATAGTAATTTTATAGAAGGATGATGTATATTAAGGAGGAAAAATGAGGGTATATTTAGACACGTCTTCAATTAGAAAAAACTCTAATAGGCTTAATAAATTTGAAAATTTAGATGTTTTTACTTCTGTGCTTGCAGTCTTAGAACTAATAGCAGGGATAAAAGAGACTGATTATGAATTGCGAAAAAAGGTAGTAAATGATTTATTGAATTCTTCAATAAACATTGATTGGTCAACATACAAAAAAAAAGAATATGATGCTTTCGAACAGCCGTATAATGATGTTGAGGGATATGTTATTAAGCAAATGGCTGAAAAATTAGTTAGATGTAATGATTTTGAAGAATACAAGTGCGTAAAGATATATATTGATGAGAGTACGTACTATACATTTGAGAGTCTTGAGGATTTTGACAAAGAGCTTTCACAATTAGGGAAAAAATTCTCGATATTCAATAAAAATGAGTGGTCATCGTTGGAAAAGGCAGATAGAAAATTATTTAAGCGTAAAATGTTTGATGAAGACTTCCTTTTTCCTTATGTGCGACATCAAAGTGATTTATCATTAATATATTTAGTAGAAGATATTTCTGGCTCTAAAAGGCCCAGCGAGGAGTATTTTCGTTTAATTGATGATTATGATCAGAGTTTAGAAGTGTATCTTAAATATAATTGCTTACTTTTTCTAATGCACGAAATTAATGGATCGGAGTGTAGTAGAAATGATGCAATTGATATGTTGCATCTAGTTTATCTAAGTAAAAATGATACGATGTTATCAGAAGATAAGATATTTGAAAAATTAAATATGCTTATGCAATATATAAAAGTAAGTAATTCTGATGAAATAATGGTTGGAGAGTAGGAGATTATAACATTGTCCCTTATAAGTGGTGTATCAAAAAATAGCCAGGCGATTAGATTCAGATACTACAAGGTGTCTAAGTTGATCGCTGATAATAGTAATAATTACTAATATGCAAATAAGCCCTAAAGTATGCTAGAGTAGATAAACATGGAAAGGATACAGAAAATAAATTTAATTATTATAATATTGCACATAAATTGGTACAATTATATAATTGTCAGCTAATTAAAAAGGTTCGGTAAAAATAACAGATAAGTCCTATATTCCTATATTTAGGGGATTTAGGGCTTTTTCTTTATGTTATAAGGTGTGGAATAATTTAAAAATATAGTGTCGTTCGACATAGTGCTTATTCTATAAGGGTTTCAGCAGTTTTGATACAAAAATCATACTATTTTAAATTGTCAGAAAATTTATTAAGCATGATTTCATATACGTTATACCGAACTAATGTGCGAACGAATTTAAGAAATATTTGGAAATTTTCAGATAATTACAACGACAATGTTAATGCTCGAAAAGCCTTAATTTATAAGGGTTTTAGCGTAATTCGCATATACGAATATTATTTAGGGCTTTATGGAAAAAATAGTAATTATTACTATTATTGTGTTCGATGAGAATATAAAATTATGCACGATTGATAATTACAATATATCACCATATCCATATTTCCACAAGATTTCTAACGTCAACTAAGCTTACATCAGAGACAAAGACACTATAACAATAATCCCATCAATTCAACTAATAGGACAATTCTGTCCAGTTAGTCGAAACATTATTAATTATGTGATTTATAGCACATCATACTATGCCTTTATCCTTAAATTCCTTAAAATATTCATTTGCCAACTTCTCTGCTGCATTATAATCGGCATTAGGAATAGAAGTCTTAATATAATCTTCCATAGATACGTGACGTTCCCCAATAGAAATAGTAATATCTTCTTTGGTGGTAACTATGCCAGGCTTACATTTTTCCATTAGTGCCATAAAAGAAGCCTTATCGGTAGAACCCATTTGGCTTAGAAGATTAATTAGATCCATGGCTTCTTGTTCAAGTGCTTTTTGCTTATCTTTGATTGCTGTTTCTTTATTTTCTTTTGGAGAAATATTACTAAGAGCTTCTTCTTCAGCCTTTTGATGGATCATTAATTCAAGAACATTTGATAAGGCTTTTCTCTGATATTTTGGATTGAGTGTCACCAATACTTCTATTACACTACGAATCAAAGTAGTATCTACTTGCATAATCATTTTCCCTTTTACAGACAGTTAGTTTTGCTTAAATTATATCATATAAGGACATATTTGTGATACCATAATTTTCTAATGATGAGATTTTACTTGATTTATTAGAGTCCAATATTCGTCGTCGAGGAGATGTAGGCGGATCAACTAAGAAAATGGGTATGAGGATACGGGAATTGGAACGATTATATGGAATCGAGAATGGAGGAGATAGAAAATCAAAATCAGTTCCGAATAATTCGGATGTGATTTCTCAAGATGATTTGGCTAAACAAATTGGGATATCTGTAGATACTCTTGCAAACTACAAACTCCTTGCCGAAATGATACCAGAATTATCGGATTTAGTAGATACCGGTATTGTAACAAAGACAAAGGCTGAATTTGCAAATATAGTAAACATTATCGTACATTGGTCGATATATAATTAAAGATGATAGGAGGGTGATATTATGAGGAAAGAAGTTGGAAACTTAACTAAGGCTGTAATTACATCGTTATTTATAATAGGAAGTACTATTACAGTTAATGCTGGTCAATGGAATCAAGATAATACAGGCTGGTGGTATCAAAGCGACAATGGAAGCTATTATAATAATGGCTGGCAATGGATAAACGGTAAATGCTATTATTTTGGACAGGACGGATATTGCTTTATAAATACGACTACGCCTGACGGCTATAAAGTAGATGCTGGTGGTGCATGGGTTTCTGGTGGTGCAGCACAAAATAAGAACGCCACCGAAACAGCGAATCAAATACAATTAAGCAAGGACGCTGTTTATAATCTTACATCACTTGCTAATATAGCCTATGAATCAAAAAATGATCCTTATCATTCCGAGGTATTTGATGTAAATTTAAAGGCCGGAAACTTAAGCTCAGAAGAAAAAGCTTTTATTTTATATTGGTACCAATATAATTACGCATATGTTGATGGTAGATTATCGGATGTAGAAAGTGGAAGTTCGCTTAATTATGAATCATACAATACATTACGACCTGAAGATTTAAGGGATATAATGAAAGAGGTTTTAGGCAGTTGCAATGATGATGATGTGAAGACTTTTGAAAAAAACTATGTAGAAAAGAAAAGTAATGGTTTATATTATATGAATAATACGGGGGATTTCGGAGATGCAGGTGCATACTATTTATCTGGTGAAAATGTATTGTATAATTTAGAGAATGGAGTTTTAGTACTCACTGGAAATGTAGTGCAATATCAAAGTAACAGAAATGAATATCTTCCTGTTAAAACTTATACTGCATATTTCGCACCCAATTCTAATTCTCACATATCCGGTTATCAGTTTAAACAACTAATTATTCAATAGAACGTATTAGACGAACAAATAGGTTAAACAACAAAATCATTAATTCAAAAAGGCTATAAATCCTTATTTTACAATGGGCTTATAGCTTTTTGATGTGTAAAATGGGGCGATTCTGCTACCATCATATCAATATCTACATAAAAATTAAACTATCAGACAATCTACAGTGGGAAAGATACTCAATAATTATAAGCATTTCAGTTTAAAACGAAATGGATCACATTCGCCTATGCAGGTATTCCATGCAAGTGTGTTCACATGCCACCACAATGAACACAAACGTTGCTATTTGCCCCATACTTGGCTCACAATAGTATTAGTGCATACTTCTTAGGGTATGAGCTTAAAATGGATTTATGGGCATTTAAACGTGCTATGTGGTGTGCGATATTCCCACAGTCTAAATGGAAGATGAATATAACATCAAATGGACTAACGGAACAGAAGTGTTCTATTAGCAACGATAATCAGATTGCAGATATTTGGATTGTCAACAGTTTTCTAGACAGTTTTTTTTAGGGTATTTATTCTATACTTCACCGGAGTCAGGTATCCTAGCGAAGAATGAATCCTACGGTTGTTAAACCAATTTACATAATCAGCTAATTCAATCTGAAGATGGTATAAGCTGTGAAACGTCTGGTTCCTAATTAATTCTGTTTTCATTATTCTAAAGGTTGCTTCTGCTACTGCATTATCATAGGGGCAGCCTTTATGGCTGAGAGAACGCTGAATTTCAAATGCTTTCAACGTCTCATCAATAGTCTGATTCTTGAATTCGTTACCACGATCCGTGTGAAATATTTGAATATCCTTCAGCGTTCCATTTACGGATTGAAACGCTTGTT
>NZ_SULJ01000007.1:69728-211573 GCF_007115105.1 Clostridium sp. HBUAS56010 | reverse complement strand
ATAAACTTAAATCGGCATTAGAAAATGAGTCGCCTATATTAAGTGAAAATACAGAAAATAATTCTCTATAAATCTGGGATTTGCTCGTAATTAAAAATCAATCGTAAAGGAGCTTTAAACATGAACGAAACATATACAGACGAGTATTATAACAAAGATGGTACCGTACCTGACACAAAAAGAAAAATTATAGACCTCCTGTCAAGATCTAATTATTCTATATCTGAAACAAGAGGTGTTTTTGCTTCTATAATTGAACAACTCGAAAGATTTATGCCAGTAACTTCTGATTTAACAGACGATAAAAAACGCATTAAATCTTGTGGAAAATATCTTGAGCTTTCGCCAATCAAATATCTTAATATTGATGGTGCAATACGCAAAATAAGTTTATATTTTTATGATGAAAACGGAAAACGTTATACTCCAGGAAATATAGCAATTGATATTAAAATTTTTGATAAAAATGAAAATGAACTATCATTAAATTATGCTGAAATATTAAATGTGGATTTTAGTACGTCTTATATTTCGTTTAAAACAAATAACACGGAAGCAAGCGATAAAATTGTAAAAGTCAAAATTAGTGATATGAATGATGAATCTGTTACAGTAGAAACTCAATTTCTAATTAAGGATTTTCTTGATTAGATATTTTTAGTGCTGTTTATTTTAATTTCTTTTGCGTAGGAATGTTGATCTGCATAATCCTCAATACTTATTCTAAAATCTTCATATATGCTAAAATATGCCTTAATCATTTCGTCTCTATCTCGCTTCATACCGTCAAATGAATTTTCTATGGAGAAGATTCTATTTTCTCTGATATACTCCAGAGTAAGTTCACGGGCTAATTGATGAGATTCATATAAACTCATATTTGCTACATCCAAAATAATTGATGATTGGATTATATCATATTTTAAGAAAATTATAAACAGCAAATATTCGACACTGCCCCTTTTCTGTGGCAGTTATTTTTATGTCAAAAATCAGAAAGGAGCAATAAATGGCTGATAATATATCACTAATTCTTCAAACGATGATTGATTCATCTAAATTGAAGGGTGAGCAATTACCAAAATTAATTGCGCAGGTTAAGGATCAATATAAATTAAAACTTGGCGTAGATGTAGACGATAAAACGGCAACAAAATATGCAAATCAACTATTTAAGATACAGAATAATTTAAATCAGATTGATAAAGTTACTTTTTCCAATCAAATTCAATCATGGAAAAGAGTTAATTCAGCAGCCAAAGAACTTTACCCCAGTCTTGATAGAATACTTTTAGAATTACAAACAGTAAATGACAAGGCAGGATTAACTAACTTACAGAAACAATTTAGAGGGGTAAAAGCTAAGGCAGATTCACTTGGAATAACAGGTAAGAATCTCGGAGACACCTTCGTTTCTAGTGGGAGAAAATTTTTAGAGTGGACTATTACAGCAGGTAGTATTATGACAATTATTCAATCGTTCAAAGAGATGATAACCAATGTTATTGCCCTCGATACTGAATTAATTGATTTAAAAAAGACTACCGATGCGACTTCACAGCAATTAGAAGATTTCTATTATAATTCCAATAATACTGCAAAACAATTAGGAATAACTACGAAAGAAGTAATATCCGCAACTAGTGCGTGGTCGAGATTAGGATATTCTATCAAAGATGCCGAAACCCTTGCGAAAAATTCAGCTATTCTTAAGAGTATATCTCCTGATTTAGACATAACAAAAGCCACAGACGGATTGGTCAGTTCTCTCAAAGCATTTCGATTAGAAGCCGATGACTCGCTTGATGGAATCATATCAAAAATAAATGTTATCGGTAATACACAAGCGGTAGACAACGGTGACATCGTGGATATTCTAACAAGATCATCTTCTGCAATGGTTGAAGCAAACAATACTTTAGAACAAACAATTGCTTTAGGAACGGCTGCTACAGAAATCGTTAGAGATAGCGCATCTGTTGGCACAGCTTTAAAGACAATTTCCATGCGGTTGCGCGGATATGACGAAGAGACACAATCGTACACCAATAATATCGAAGATTTAACTGGTAAAATTGCAGATCTTACAAAAACCACATCTACCCCCGGCGGCATCAGTCTATTCACTGACAATACGAAAGAAACCTATAAATCTACTTATCAGTTATTAGAAGATATAAGCAAGATTTATGATCAACTTACCGACAAAGATCAAGCACAGTTACTTGAAGCCATAGCCGGTAAGCGTCAAGGACAAATTGTTGCTGCTATGTTAAGTAACTTCAGCGCGGCAGAAAAATCTATGGATTCAATGGCTAATTCCGCTGGTGGCGCAATGCAAGAAATGGAAGTAATCTATGATAGTGTTGAATATAAACTAAATAGGTTATCTCAGACTGGTGTTGGTATATCACAAAATCTCTTTAACAGAGAAGATATTAAGGTCGTAATCGATTCATTAAATGCTTTGGGGGAATCGCTAGACTTCGTAACATCAAAATTAGGGCTGTTTGGATCTATTGGTGCTATTGGTGGCGGTTTTTTTGGTATTAAATCAGGGCTGGATTTCGCAAGCTATAGTGATAAAGATGGTTTCGGAGGAATTCTATCTTCTATAAAAAAAATAAATGAATCTGTTTCAGACGAATTAAAAAATTCATTTTCTGAATTAGATGTTGAGTTAATTAAAAATTCTGAAAATGTATTAGATTTAGCTTATACTCATAATATTGCTAAAAAGTCAGCTATCGATTTTATGGACGGAATTAAAGATGGTTCTATCCAGTTAAAAGAAGGACAGACTGTTTTACAGGGTTATCAATCTTACCTCAAATCAACATCTACTGCTCTCTCACTAGCCGACGTAAAGACCAAGGCACTTTCCGCTTCCATGAAAATTTTATCTACCATAGGTTGGATGGCAGCTTTCACTCTCGCAGCTAAAGCGATAGAAGGCGTTATTGGGCTAATTAGCGACTATATCAATAGAGTTGAAATTGCAAAAGAAGCAATGGCCGACGCAAAAAACAATTTTGAATCTGTAAGTTCCGAACTAGAAAGCATAAACAAAGAACTTGCCACAAATAGGGATAGAATTACAGAGCTCAATGGAATGTCCTCTCTCACATACGTTGAACAGAGTGAACTTGATAAGTTAAAAGATGCTACGAAAGAACTGGAACGTCAAAGAGACATTAAAAACATTGAACTAAAACGTGCTGCTGAAGATTTATCTGACGCTAATCGAAAAGCATTCAATGAGGAGTATGGTGATGATAATTTTAGCTATGCAGATGTAGAGAAATTAAATTCTGAATATGGTTCTTTGTCATTATCTCCTACTGTTGATGTATCATTGGCACAAGAGGGTTTAGAAGGGATAGCCGCAGCATTAATTAAAATTAAAGATGCTAAAGCTGAAGCAGAAAATTCTGGTGATGATGAATGGATAAATTCCCTTACTGAGAGAGAAGATTATTTCAAGAAACAACTAGAAGATAATCTATCATCCATTCAATCATACCGTTCTAATCTCACCGATTTAATGAATTATCGTGAACTCACAAGCGATGAACAAACATTCTATGATAATCTTGAACAAGGTATGCAGCTAATTTATCAGTTTACCGATCCGTCAGCCTGGAATCAAATTGAATTTGACCAAGTATTTAATACGGATGGCATTGAGAAAACAAAGGATGAATTGGTCGCATTAGCTCAAGCCGGTAAACTGGATGAAGATACTTTAAAAGGTTTTCCTGTTTTATACGGGGCAATTTCTAACGGCAATTTGATATTAAAAGATGGAGAATCGGTAACGTCTTCTTTTATTGGAGAAATTGAGGCCCTCTCTGATACCACTGAACAGGCCGGGGCAAAAATCAGTACATCTCTTTCCAAACAAGACGTAATCGCCAATATTACCTCTTTGTCTGAAGGTTTTGAGTCCCTTGATAAGATTATGAGTAGCATGAAAGGAAAAAATCCTTTTGACTACGCATTGCTAGATGACAAGAAATTTAAAGATACCTTTGGCGGACTAGATGAAGCATATACGGACTTTGTCGAAAAGATATCCTCATCTCCTAAAGATATTAAAGCTAATCAAGAAGCCTTTGATTCATTATTGACGGCATGGATTGATGGTTCTGGAGTACTTAATAATCTTACTGAGGAGAATGCCAACTTAGCGATATCTATGCTTAAAAACATGGGTGTTACCAACGCTGAAGAAGTTGTTACTAATAGATTAGCTATTGCTCATGAAAAATTAGCTGCCGAAAAGTATTACAACGAAAATGCTTCAGATTCATTGTATAACGCAACCATGTCTGAAATTGATGGCTTTGTAAATGAAGGCATTGCTGCCGGCGTATCTGAACAAGCCATGTCGTTATTAGCCCTAGAAAAGTTATCGGTAAACGACATTAAAATTGATACTGCCAGCGATATTGATCAGGTTATCGCATTGGCAAACGCAGCCGGCGCAAGTACGTCAGCATTAGATCAATTAGCCAGAGCCAAAGCCGCCTTTGCTAGTATAGATTCAGCAATTGCTAAAGGTACTGCTCAGTTAGCAAACCCATCATTGGGATCCCCTATTGCCGCTGGATTAACAATGGCTACTGAAATGTTGAATTCAAATACCATGGCCCAAATTACCGAAGCACAAAAAACGCTCGAAGATATAGAAAATGGTACTTATGATTTCGGTGTAAATTTAAATCCAGATAATTTTAAGAAGGCAACATATGGTGGTGGGACAAAAACAAACAAAGCTGGCGGCAAAGAAAAGACAAAAAAGGATACTTCGGAAGTATTTGATTGGGTATCCGTAGTAATAGAAAGAACCAAGGAAAAAGTAGAAGATTTACAAAATCAGATCAACGACACTTCTAATTGGAAACCGAAAAATGCTTTAACTGATACTGCGATATCGGAGATGTCGAAACAACTTGAAGCATTACAGTCACAGGCCGACACATATCAGAATGAAGCAAATAAATACAGCGAAAACCTCTCTCCTACCTACATAGACAAAATCAAGAATGGTACTCTTGAAATTGAAACCGTTACTGATGAAGTAATTGCCAAAAATATTAAAAGCTATCAGGAATGGTATAACAAAGCCGAAGATGTTCGGAAGCAAATTGATGATACCAAGAAATCTATGCAAGAATTGGCAAAGTCGAAATTAGACAACATCATCAATGATTTTGATAGTCTTGTTTCTCTTATGGATAAATACTCTTCTTACAGCGAAAGTCTTATCCAGTTGCAGGAAGAACTTGGGGAATCTGTCTCTGATGTAGATTATAACGGCTTAATTAACCAACAAGAAGCAATTTATAATGAACTTCAGAGCAAATATGATTCTCTAAGCAAAGAGCTATCTAAAGCCGTTAGCAGCGGAGCAATCAAGGTCGGCACAGAGGAATGGCGAAAGTACCAGAGTGAATTAGTTGGCGTAAATTCAGAAATGAATGAGACTGTTTCTTCTATTAACAAGTTCAGGCAATCCATGGTTAATCTCTCATTTCAGGATTTAGAAAAATTTGCAGATGCTACAGACAGGATAAATAATGGCTTTGAAACCATGACTAATCTTATCGGTAGTGATGGACTTATGAAAGATGGTATGATTACGTCAAAGGGGTTGGCACAAATCGCCATATACGGTAAACAACTTTCTAATGCTAAACAACAAACTGCCGAATATGCAAATGCCATTGATTCGTTGAATGAGATGTATGATAACGGTTCTCTCACTCAATCTGAATACAATGAAAGATTAAATGAGTATACTAGTGCACAGTTATCCGCGGCACAAGCAACAAAAGACGCTCAACAGGCCATTTTACAGTTTAGATATGATGCAATCCAAGCACAGATTGATGATATGAATGATTTAATCAGTGCTAAAAAAGAAGCATTACAGGCCGAAAAAGATTATCAGGATTATCTTGAAGAAATTAACGGCAAGCAGAACGATATAGGTAATCTACAAAAGAAAATTGATGAGTTATCATTGTCCACTGATAGACGCGACATCGCTCAAAGGTTGCAGCTTGAAGCAGACATGGTTAAAGCCAAAGAAGAACTAGCTAAAACACAAGCTGATCACGCTTTTGATAAAACTCTTGAAAGCCTTGATAAGCAAGGAGAAGAATATGAGAAAGCTAAAAATGATGAACTTGATACTTTAAAATCTAACACCGACGCACAGGAGAAAGTAATTGAAGATTATCTTGGACAGGTAAAAGATAATTATAAAACTGTTTATGGTACTCTTACACAATATGGCACAGATTATAACATTACTATGACAGATGAATTAACATCTCCATGGGATTCTGCTGGTAGTGCTGTAGAAACATTCCAGAGTGCAGTATCCGATGCTATCTCACAGATTAATATTGATATTGCAAATATTGACTTGTCAAAGCTGACTGAAATGGTAAGTACAATGTCTGGATTTTCTGCTAATGGTTCTGGTGCCTCATTCGAAGATGTTACTAGTGATGGCACATGGCAAAAGACATCTAAGGGTTGGTGGTATGGTAATTCTGATGATGATTATGTATCCGATGGAATTTATACTATCGGAGGTAAGCAGTACAATTTCAACGAAGATGGATATATGAAATCTGGTTGGGATGAAAGTTCGGGAACATGGAGATATTTTGAGCCTGAAAACGGGCAAATGGTTAAGTCTGCTTGGAGAAGATCAAAGGACGGTAAGGACTATTATCTCAAATCTGATGGTTCTATGGCTACAGATATGGCCGTTAAATCAAAGTCTGGTGATGGTTATTACTACTTAAATGATGAAGGCGTATGGGACGGAAATTTACTATCTTATGAAGAAGTTAAACAGAGAAAGATTACTGTTGGCTATAAGAATGGTACACAGAATTCTAAGTCTGGATTGAAGTACGTCAACGAAGACGGGCCTGAAATGATAGTAACTAAAGACGGCACAGTGTTAAATTCTGTCGGTGGAGATACTATTTTCCCGAATGACATGGTTGAGAAATTGTGGAGCATGGCAGATAATCCTATTAAATATATGTTGTCAAATATGCCGAAGTTTGATTACAATGCGATACCTGCAAACAATCAGACTAAAAACGATATAAAACTTGATGTACAGTTTAATGTTCAGGGCGATGCAAATCAGAATACATTGGCAGAGTGTAAAAATATGTTAGAGGATTATGGTAAAAAAGAGTTTCCGAAACTTGTTAACGATAGTCTTGTTAAGCGTTAAAATGGTAGGTTAGATTGTGGCAGAAAAATAGCACCCATTTATTTGGATGCTATTTTCCCCACTATCTTCTCTTACCGTAATTTAAGTGTGTTGTTTACAATCGACCAAATTGTAAAACTAGAAAGTATTTTGTATAACTAGATACTGTTTGTTCTTTTTAATAATACTCTTATTTTTTATTTTTGTCAATAGCGTGTTTTCTTCACCTGTTTCACGATACCTTATCTACTCACAACACAGGATTTTAATTCTAAGAGAAATGGTCAGTCTCTCTGTTGTAGTTTAAAATCGGTTCGCAGATGAATACTAACACTTATAATGTTTCTTTAGTTAAGTACTACTTATTTTTGTAGTCTCTGTACAGTTTGTACGCAAAATCCAGTACAATAACCACAGCGGAGACTACTGAACAAACGTTATCCACAATTTCTAGTCCTTTCACCTATGCCGTGAAGGTATGATTTATTTTACCATAATTATCCAAATAGTGACAGTCTGAACGTAAGTTCGTAAAAAACCGAATATATAAAGTCGGTTTATTGATGACTTTTTATTATAAAATTTAGAATCAGAAGGAGGTATATTGATTGCACAGTTTATTTACATTTGGTGAGAACAGTAGTGATGAATTTGGCGTTATAGCTGTTTATTTTGAAAATCTAAAATATCAGGGATTATATAGTGGACAGTCTACTAATCTGGAAACTGAAAAGTCTGGCAAGTCAATTGAGTGGGAAATCATTTCACAGGATTACGACAAACCTATGGAATTTACTTTTGGACTAATAAATGAGGACGCTTCGCCAATCAGTCAAGAACAACAGCGTGCTTTATCTAAATGGTTATGTAAAAGAGGAATCTATAACTGGTTATTTATACAAGACGAGTATTATTCTGATATTTGGCTCTACTGCAACATTCATAATCCCCAAGTTTGGGCGGTAAATGATACTGTTGGTATGCAATTCACAGTTACCACATCTTCTGCTGTTGCGTTCTCCGAGGAGCATGAATACTACTTCTCTCTTACCAATGATAGCAAAACTATTAATGATTTGTTTATTGTAAATGATGAAGAAATTGCAATACCTCCTTCTATTGAAATAACTATTGAGGAGACGGGAAATCTTGAAATAAGTAATGATCAAGAAATCGACACTGGATATAAGACTATCATCAAAAATGTGGTTGCCGGTGAAATTATCACTATTACATATGACGGACAAATTCAATCGAGTAATTCAGCACATGACATTATTAATGACTCAAATTTAAAATGGCTGAGATTCTATGATGGAAATAATGTGCTTACTTTTAATCTTAAATGCTCCGGTGTAATTAGATATAGAGAATATAGAAAGTTGGTGGTATTCTAATGAAATTTAATTTTGATGGATATAATAAACCGCAGATTCCAAGGGTATTCCTCTCCTACCCAAATAAGAAATTAATATGTCAACTAAACGCCAAGAATAAGAAATCCGAATTTTTGGTTGTTGGCATATCGAGTTTTAAATTTTCAATATATCAGTACCATGAAAATGTTCAAAACGAGGGGTTTGATAAGATATCGGTCGGCAAATATATTTGGCTAGAAGACAACGGCTGGTATAGAATCAAAGAGATTAATCGTGTAGACGAGGGGAATAATCCACGTCTTGAAGTTTCGTGCTATGATTTGGCTTATGAATTAAAGCAAACATATCTCACCTCATTCGGCTCCATGGGAACTGAAGATGATGAACAAGGTGGATTAGATCGGTATGCCTTGTATGATGCTGGTGATAAGTCACATAGCGTCGCTCATATATTTATGGATAAAAATCCCGGCTGGAAATTCAAATATATTGATCCTGCTATTTCCAAGAATCGTCGCAGTTTTGACAATGACAGCGTCACATCATATGACTTTCTAACTGGTGATGTGGCTGAAACATTTGAGTGTATTTTTAAGTTTGATAGTAATGATAGAAGCGTAAGTGTTTTTAAGGTCGATAATATTGGTAAACAGATTCCACTTATTATGTCATTCCGCAATTTAGTCAAGGAACTAAACATATCCTGGGATGAAAATGATATAAAAACTAAATTGTGTGTAACAGGTGGCAATGATGCAAGTGGAACAGCTTTATCAATAGCGTCCGTTAATCCCTCTGGCAATAACTACATAACAAATTTCAGCTATTTCTATGAAGATATGAGTGCTGCATTAAAAGAGAAACTGGAAGAATATTATCAAAAGATGGAAGATAGTAAAGGGCTTATTGCTACTGCCCTCTCTCAATTAAAAACGCTGCAAGATGAATTAGATAGCCTGAACAATAAAATGCCATCTAATGAATCAAGTATAACATGGTCAGAATATGGACTTGTTGGATTAAAGGCAAAGGCAAGCACATATAAAGAACAGATGTCTGTATTAACTGATAAGAGAAATTCTGATCCGGTGGCACAAACACAGTATAATAACTATAATACTCTCTGGAATGCTGTAAATAATGAGATTGTAGTAAGGCAAACACAGATTACGGCAAAAGAAAATCAGATTAAAACGAAGCAAACGGAAGCACAGTCGTATGTGGTTAAAATTGATGAGGTACTCGGTGAAGACTTATATGCAGAACTTCAGCCATTTGCTAGAGAAGACAATTTATGTGACAGTTCATATATTGCAACTTCCACTATGACTGAATCTGAAATTTTGGAAATGAAACAGGATTTATATAATCATGGTGTAGAAGAATTGAATAGGGTATGTTATCCACAATTTGACATGGAAGTTAAGGCGATAAATTTTCCAGTATTGTTCAAGTACAAAGAATATACAGATGAACTTGAATTAGGCGATATTCTTGTAATCAAATATTCGGATGATGACTTTATAAGAGCCAGACTTCTTGTTATGGAAATTGATTGGGAAAACTTTAAGAATTTTAAACTGACATTCAGTTCGAAATCAATAGTAACAGGTGGATTATTTATATTTGCTGATTTTTTCAAGATGGCCAATAGAGATAATATCTCCTTGAAATATAAAACGTCTGGTTGGAATCAGGCTTCAAAACAAGCTAACGAAGCATATTACAACACTAACTTAAAAGAGTTTCTGGATTTAAGTTTGCAACAAATCGAAGCCAACGGTAAAAATCAGGAAATATTAATTGATAGTACCGGCCTACTGTTAAAGAAATGGTTACCAGACGAAAATAAATATGCTCCAGAAAAATTATGGATTACAAACAGGCAGATACTACTTTTTGAGGAACCAGATGGTACAAATTTAAAAGAACCTAAAGTGGCAATAGGCAAAATATCGGTTGAAAAGAATGGCACTCTTCATACTGGGTATGGTGTTGGTGCAGAGTTGTTAATCGGAAAGTTCATAATTGGAGAAAGCCTTTTTATTCAGAACAAGAATAATACTCTTACACTCGACGATAATGGTTTTACTGCTTCAGCAACTAATGGATATAAGGTACAAATTAATCCAGATAATCCAAATGAAATATTCGGTATATCTTTAAATGGAAACAACCTTTTATATGTCGATGCCGTGAAAAATAAGTTAATATTCAAAGGTAGGGCTGAGATTGATGAAGGATTAATTGGCGGTTGGGAAATTGCCGCTAACAAACTTTCGTCTGGCAATGTGGGAATGAGTTCCGATGCTACTGCTGGGGCAGTTGCTTATTGGGCGGGTAATACAAATCCTAGCATTGCTCCGTATAGAGTAAATAATCTAGGAGAATTTGTTTCATCTAAGGCTGATATTTCAGGAAAAATCACTGCAACATCTGGTCAAATTGGCGGGTACACGATTGAGGGGAATATATTACGAGGAACCTCTGCGTCTTATATCATTGGTGGAAGAATTAATATCAACAATGGATATTTTTACGCAGGTGATAATGAAGTCTATATAGGTGACTTTGTTAACACTTATACAAACAGATCTTTATTTATGTCTATTGATGAATATACTGGAATGTCTGCTAAAACATCTTCAAACAGGTTTGCTTTATGGGGCGGATATAATGGCGGCGGGTTTTCCGATATTTCTAATTATGTATTCGCAGTAAGTGGGGTTCAAGTATACGCAAAGGAACTATCAATTACAGGTGATTCGTGGTGGGAAAATTGGACTCTTACAAGAACAATGAAAAGAGTTTTTGAAAGGCTGGATGATTTAGAAGCTGGAATGAGTAGAAACCCATAATTACAATTGACTTATTATATTTGTATTATTATAATAAATGTATATAATATAGTAATACAAATATAAGGAGGAATTATTTAATGAAAAAATTATATGTATTTCTTGCGTCAAGCATTTTATCATGTGTATTAAGCATAACTGCATTTGCTGGAGAATGGAAACAAGATAATTCTGGTTGGAAATATTATAATGACAATTCTTATATAGAAAACTCATGGAAGGAAATCAATGGACAATGGTATTACTTTAATGAAAGGGGATATATGTTGAGCGACACTACAACTCCAGATGGGTATGCAGTCGGAAAATCAGGAGAATGGATTCAACCAAAACAAGATATAATAAATAGCAGCGAAAAATATTCGTTTGATTCAGACGGACTATGGGTAAATAAAAATAAGATTCCAGAAGGTGAATATATTTACTATCCGCAAATTGCAACAAAGGAACCAATAGTAAAAGGTTCTTCGTGTATAGCAGGTAATTTCAATTATATAAAATTATATTCAGACGATATCGTTAAAACTGGCACTTATATTCCCGCAAGTAAATCAGTAGAACTTGATATATCACATCAAGGTATGTTTTTAGTTGGCAAGGATATAAAAGCCGGAACATATAACCTAAAAGGAGTAGAATCCGATGGGTCAAAACTTGTGATCCCCACATGTATTGTTTATAATTCAATTCCATCTAAAAATGACGAAACAGCACCTCAAAAAAATGTGAGTAAAGATTTTTCTGTTGGGAAATGGACAAGAAATACGATAACAGTCACCGATGGACAATATATCCAGTTAATTGATGCATCAGCAGATTTTGTTAGACCGTAACATTAAGAGAGTAGAAATTTTCTACTCTCCTTTGCTATTCTCCCCTCTTCATAAGAACCTACGTTCCTGTAGAAATATGGAAAATTATGGTATATAATTGGAAGTATTGCTGATGATAGGGGGAATGGGAGTATGACAAATAAATTTGAGAATCTATATAAGTGGTCAGCGCATAAACTAAGATTACAGGAAAAATTTTTTAAAAACGATCAAAAGAAGGCAAAATATCCAAGAGGTGCAATATATGCATGTTATCTTGGTGAAAACATAGGACATGAAAAAAGCAGACTTGAAGCACGTCCATGTTTAATTGTATCCAGCAATGGAATTAATTATAAAAGCACTAACGTAATCATCGTACCTTTGTCGAAAGATATAAAATATAAAGATGATTCCAGTACAGAGTTAAAATATGATTGGCATTATGTTTTGTACAAAACTAAGTATAATAAACTTAGCTTTGATTCTGCAATTCAATGTGAAGATATACGATGTGTTTCAAAGTCAAGATTTGGAAAGTTTATTACTAAAATATCTGATGATGATATGTTGGAAATAAAAAAGCGTTTAAAAAGTACTTTACAAATTTGATGTAATAGAATATAATTTAATTACAGGATAAATATATTTTATATAGCCTTCCTTAAGCTTAAGTTATAAATGTATGGCAATTGCCGATATTTACAAAAGCAGCTTATGTTCGTTGGCTCATGACAAGTTTGAATAGGGATGGCATAATCCCACCTGCGATTTTTATATTAATTAGAAAAGCACTTACTTAATTGTAGGTGCTTTTTTATTGCACAAAAATAAAGATTCTAGGAGGAATATATTGAAATTACCACTAAGCATTATATATGAAGTAGTAAACTCTCTCATACAAATCAAGTCGCTAAAGCTGGGAATAAAGGTCGATTATTGGTGTAACAAAAACATCAAATTATTTGCTAACGATTACAACTTTTACCTTGAACAAATCACTGATATATATAACCACTACTGCTATCAAGGAGAAGATGGTCAATATGCAACGATTAATGAGAATAAGATTATTTTTAATCTAAAACCAGAATCAGATGAGAAGCAATTCAACAAAGAACTAAATGACCTGATGACAATTACATGTGATGAATTTGAACCATACATCATGAGCAAAGAAGTATTTGATAGTTTACCAAATGTAGATTCCAGTAAGTTTAACTTAGACTTGCTGGCTTTTTTATTGCCCGAATAAGGGTAGAAATTTGTAATAGAAGGGAGGTTTTATAGTGATATCTTTAAAGACTTTACGAGCCGATGTTTCACAAGAAATGTCGTATGTCTACGAAAAAGTTAAGCAGTATGATAATCTGTCTCGAAAATACAAAGTGCTAATTACAGATAAAGGTAATATGGTTTCCCTTAAAGGAAATGAAGCCATACGAATCAGAATGTGGGCTGATGGAGAATCAACGCCATATGTTGACAAATATTTAGATGAGCCATGGGAAGACGGTTACCCAATATTAATTATGACAAGTAATATGCTTTCTAAAATTGGCAAAGTCAAATACGAATTTGTTATTCAGGAGCCTGGTAGCGCAGCCGTAATATCAACTAGACAACAGAATCTTTCCATCCAACAATCGCTTATCGATTATGACGGAATTATTTCAAGCGAAGATTTTGATGTACTCTCTCACCTTATATCACAAGCATTAACTATTCCAGATTTGATCGAGAATATTGACATAAGACAAGATGAGTTGGAACAATTAATTATTCAAATACAGACTGATATGTCGAATTATCAAACTGAATTTACTGAAATGCAAACCAATGTTAATGAGATGATACAATCTGTAAACAATTATATAAGTGAACTTACAGAAAATGTGAATATTACTTTGAATCAAGCGAACACTGCTTTATCTACTGCCAATCAGTTAATTGCTAAAGCTGATAATACATTAGAACAGGCAGTACAGAAAGCCGATGAGTCGAGTGCCAGTGCACTACTTGCGAAGAAGGCAGAAGATAATTCTGAACAGTATTATAACGAAACAAAAAACTTAAAGGAACAAGTTGACGCAGCCTCAAAACTAGTAATACCAAGGTTTTATATAGACATGGAAACAATGGATTTCATGAGTGATACCGAGGCCAAAGGCATAAGGCTTTGGTATGAAGATGGCGTGTTTTACGGAGAGGAGATTACAGAATAATGGCAGCAGTTAAATATGGAACAATAGGAATCAGACTCAGGGGAGAATGGGAAGCACCAGTACAGTATGAGTTGTTAAATCTTGTAACATTCGATGGCAGCAGCTATGTGGTACACACAAAACCTCCTGTGGGAACATTACCAACGGATATGAATTATTGGCAGGTATCAGCACAGGGGACCAGTAAGGCGACAACAACAACACCTGGAACGGTTATGCCTGACGGAATCACAACAGAGGTGAAAGCGAACGGCGCTATGAGCGTAAAAACTGCCACTCAGATCACTCCTGGGGCGGTAAAAGGGAGTGAGAGCATAAATGTTCAGGAAGACGGTAGAATGGATTTAAATACAGAATTTACCGAATCTGATGATTTAGATAATATATTACCAAACGAAGAGTTTCCGATTATGCTCGGGAAAATTTCTCGAGCAATAAAGGAAACAATCAGGATGTCTCAAATTACAAAGCCAAAGTCTATAAGATTAGATTGTGATAGTTTCGGTTTATTAGATGCGCCTGCCGGAAAATTATTTATAGATTTAATTTCAAAGAGCAAAGGCTACGACTTAACGAATGCTGCCGTATCCGGGCAAACCTTGTTTGATGCTTGGGGGAAAATAACCTCAGAAATATCGCTTCCTAGTCCTTACGATATTCACTTTATTAATTTGGGATTTAATGATGTGCGCAGGTGGGGAGATGTGGAAGGAATAGCTTCTGATGTGGCAGCAAGAATGGTGCAGTTAGTAAAGTATTTGAGGCTGAAAAATATTGTTAAACATAATGATGAGTCAATAGTTTATTCAGGGACCTGGTTAGAAGCTCCCAATATAGACGGTAGCATTCTTGGAGAGGCTAAATATACAGGGACTCAAAGTGCCAGTGCCACCTTTAATTTTACTGGAAGTAACTTGAGTATTGGGACCTTTGCTTTAAAGGAGGTCGGTACTAACGGCACAATTGAAATAACCATTGACGGAACGGTTGTAAAGACCATAACGCCGAGTAAGTGGGAGGGAAGAAGTGTATACGGTGCCACCGTATTGGAGGTAACAGGGTTATCGGATTCCGCACACACATGTGTATTTAAAAAAATTGATGCATCCGCAAATAATATTTATTTTGATTGGTATGGAGTGCCAAGTGACAATCCCCCAACCGTCATTATAAATGGTATTACTAAGATGCTTAGTGCATCTTATACAAATCCAGTATTTGATCCTTTTGTACATGGAAGTGCTGCCGCCATAGCAGACACAAATAAAGTGGTACGTTCTAATCTTGCGTGGAATTTTGACGAGAAGGTGATTTTTATAGACCAATCCGACTATGATCCCGATGATAATTACCTGGTAAGTGCGGATTCGATTCACCCGAACGATTTCGGGCATTCGTGGATTGCTGATAATGTGTTGAAACGTATATAATATATAAATAGCGAATGAGAGGACTATCCTCTACCCGCCCCCCCCATTCGCTATTTAATTAAAACAGGCTTTTATCTTATTTCTGTAACACAAAACTGATTTGTTATAAATCGTTTTCTATTCTACATTCTTCTGGTAATTTATCGTTTCTCATTCCCTTAAATGTTGCTTGACGTAATCCATGTTTATTTGAAGGCATGTATTCTATCGTACATACCATTGGCTCTATCCAGATTGCGTTATCATAACCCTTTAGATTTTCTATCGGGCAATATGATCTTTTTACGCCATACTGTATTAGTTTAGAAACGCTAACCCCTAAAGAGACACGATTGGTTATGACTAGTTTATTTTCTGTATTATATTTTGCCAATATTAAACTTGTCATGTTATTCTCACTAGGCGGAAAGTAGCCTATACAGATATAATCATCGTCTTTAATAACCTTTACTTTACTCCATTCTTTTGTTTCTTTTCCAAACCAATATTGGCTTGCCTTTTTCTTACCAACAACTCCTTCAAATCCATATTCTTCAGCTAGTTTAAACAAGGCGGTTCCATTTGTATCTATATATCTAGACTTGGATAATATATTGTTTTCAGATACTACCTCTTCTAAAATTTTCCTTCGTTCGATTAAGGACAGATTTGTAACCAACTTGTCTTTATAATAAATTATGTCAAAAGCAACAAAATTAGCTGGACGTCTCTTATATGACAACTCTATTTTAAATGGATCTGTCATTGTTGACCTTTTCTGCACCTCATAAAAATCCGGCTTACCATTTATTAAGACATTTAATTCTCCATCTAATATACATTTGTGACGACAGTTCTTATACAAGAAATCCAACTCAGGAAATCTAGGCAATATCTTAATGTCCCGCTTGTTTCGCAGATCAGAAGAGTATTTATCATTATACGCTATACATCTATTCCCATCAATCTTAAACTCAAAGATCGATTCTTCATCATCATACGGATCTACTCTTTCAGATATTAGCATAGGTCTAATACCTTTTTTCTCAAATATATCCATTATGCTTTATTGCTTTTGTTTTTCGCCATATTCAACGAAGTCTGCAACGCTTCCACCAAATCAATAATATTATTCGGGACACTTTCTTGAACGCTGACGATCTCGTTTCCTGCGATTTTGGACGCTATTGCCGCACGTAATTTCTGTTGGTATTCATCGTAATAGACCGCAATATCAAATTTTTGTGTCATTGCCTCTATTAAAGATTTAGTCAAATCTAATTCCTGCTTAGTTAATTCAACTTTGGGAATAGTTTTAGGTATTGGTTGAATTTCCTCTTGATAAAATAGCATCTTACCCACTATAACATCTTTCGTAGGGTATAGAACGAGTAATTCTTCTTTAGTCGTGAGGACAGTTTTTGCCACGGCTACCTTTTTCTGTGATAATAATGCTTGACGCAAAAGTTCATACGATTTTTCTGCTCCAGGAGCCGGTATCAAATAATAATTTTGATCATAATAAATTGGATCTATTTCGCTCATTTTTGCAAAGGATTCTATATGAAGCGTTTTATCCTTTTCGGACTTAATCCTTTCCAGTTCGTCTGGCGTAAAGGTAATATAGCTACCCTTCTGATACTCATAACCTTTTATTATGTCATCACTTGTAACCTCTTTATTACATGAAGGACATATCTTTTTATATTTTACTCTTTCGTGCGTATCCTTACATAATTGATTAAATGAAATACTTGTATCTCTGGTTGTCTTATACAAATCCACGGGAACATAAATAACATTAATTGATATAGCGCTTTTATGTGCAATTGCCATATTATCACCTCACTTACAATTATTATGATAATATTAAGGGATAATTATGCAACAATTATATTGTCATTATCCATTTACATGACTCTATAAAAAATATCAATTTGAAATTCCGCATGATTCCTCCAATTATTGCTTCACACATGAACTCCTTTGATGTAATACCAGAGTAATTTTTATCCTCACTGCTTTTAATATTTATATCGGTTACACTTTGAATTATCCCGTCATCACCTTCAAATTTAAAACTTAGCGGTCTTGGACTGCAAGTGGCAGTAAACCATACCTTACATGCAATGTGGTACATTTTTCCTCTGATTTCTCCACTATCTATATCATTAGTATTTGTTCCAATTCCAAAGATTCCCATATCTATCACCTATAATACATTTTGTTTGTCATAATCAACTGTTCTTTTTTCTCTGCTTATACCGCCACTCATATGATCTATTCTATTTGGAACGGCGAAACTTGCTCTTATTATAGAATCCACGCCAAACCTTTTACGAATATCATCTATTGTTTTATCTAATTTCCCCAACTTTTCGTAATCTACTTCATCAAACAAACATAGCTGTCTGGGTTCTTCGGATACAACTTGGCTGGTGTGAATTCCTAGATGCCTTATGGGTATTTTGTTCCATGCTTCATCAAATACTCGACACGCAGACTCATAGATCTCTCGTGTTATATTTGTTGCCGCATCAAGTTTCTTTTGATGACTGTAATAGCTAAGATTATAATCTCTGATTCCAACTGATACTACTTTGATTTTTACATCATCTGCTCTTAGTCTTGCAGATACCGTCTCTGATAGAGATAGTAATACAAGTTTAGCTGTTTGCGCATCTATCACATCAAAAGAAATCGTTGTACTATTACCATACCCCTTATTCGGTGGAGGGACTGGTTCTACCGCTGAAAAATCAATGCCGTTCGCAAATGACCATATTACTTCACCATGCTTACCAAAGTGTGCTTTTAATGTTTTTAAATCGGTCTGTGCTAATTCACCAATTGTTTTAATTCCAAGATTGGTTAGTTTATTAGTAGTCGCTCTACCAACAAAAAACAAATCAGATACGGGCAATATCCACATTTTATCCTTAATTTCATCAAGCCACAAGGTATGAGTATAATTGGGCTTTTTAAAATCCGATGCCATTTTTGCTAATACCTTATTGCTTGATATTCCAATATTTATGGTAAAACCCAATTCTTTTCGAACTCTTTCTCTGATATTATCCGCAACATCTTTTGGATTACCGAATAAATTAATTGTCTCTGTCATGTCTACAAACACTTCGTCTATAGAGTATTGCTCGACGGTCGGACTATATTCTTTTATAATGTCAACAAACGCCTGGGACGATTTCTGATACAAGTTATAATTTGGTGGTACTATTACTAGATCGGGACATTTTCTTATAGCGTCCGTTACTGGCTCACCCGTTTGTATTTTATATTTTTTAGCAGGTATGCTTTTAGCGAGTATTATGCCATGTCTCTTAGATACATCCCCTCCTACAGCAGACGGAATATCTCTTAAATCTAATGTTCCTCTTAAGTGATAGAGTCTATATACTGCTTCCCAACTCAAAAATGCAGAGTTTACGTCAATATGAAAAATTACCTTTTGCAAAACATCACCTCCAACTATATTATATACATTATAATCGAATGTATGTTCGTTTAATAGTGGAAATTATAGGAAGCATTTCTGCTTCCCTAATTAATTTTATGTTTTATATATTGTGTATACCTTTCCGAAACAGTCCAATAACTTTTCCTAAAACCTTCAAGCGGTCTACAATAATCGGTTCCATAGAATCGTTTTCTGGTTGAAGTCTATAGTGTCCATCTTCTTTAAAAAAACGTTTTATCGTGACAATATCATCTATAAGAGCAACAACAATGTCATTGTTTTTTACTTCCGATGTCATCTTAACTATAATCTGATCTCCTTCCAATATGCCTGCGTTAACCATGCTGTTGCCTATTACCTTTAACATAAAAGTTTCTTCATTGGGAAGAAAATCAGAAGGAATCGGATAGTAATTCTCTATATTTTTCTCAGCATAAAGAGGCTGACCGGCTGCGACTGTTCCTAATACAGGGACATTCACGACCTCTCTGCGGGTAAGATTAAAGCAGTCATCAATAATCTCAATGGTTCTGGGCTTTGTTGGATCTCTTCTCATATATTCTTTTTCTATCAATACCTCTATATGCCTTTGTACGGTCGATGCAGATTTTACTCCAATTTCAGTGGCAATTTCTCTCACGGTTGGAGGGTATCCATTTTTTAAAATTGATTGCTTAATATAATCTAGTACCAATTGCTGTTTTTTAGTGAGTGTATTCATGTGATCACCTCCAATTTTTAATGAAGCATATTTAGCATAACATAACTCGGAGCAAAAATCAAACATATGTTCTGTTTTTTAATATTATTTTCTATCGATTTTCATAGTAATATGTGTTATATTGGATTATAAAGAGATCATACATATACAAGGTGATATCTTACGCCCTGTTGCTACAGGGTCGTGCTATTTTTTTAACTTATCCATATAAGTCAGCAATACCAGGATATGTTTTAGCATAAATATTCCGTCTGCTAGCATATCCCGTACCGGTCAAAGTACAAGGGGCTGTTTTTCTTATGTGATACTAAATAAAATAAGCCAGTCATGAGACTAGCCTAATTTATATTAAGATTCAGTTTTTATCTTTATTTGCAATCAAGTCTTTTAATTCAGTAATTGAAATATTGTTATCCTCTAGCACATTGGACAACTCTTTTAATTCTTCTAATTTCAATTCTTTCTCTAATTGTTTACATTTTTCTTCAAGCGATTTAATGGCATCCTTATGGCTTACTATTTCATCTTTTGTTTTAATGAGTTCCTCATTGAGTTTTTCTATTGGTGTCTTACGAACTCCTCTTGCCATGATATATTGCCTCCTTATATGATATTATTCAACGTATAGATTATATCATAAATCGAGTGATTGTATACCAGAAAATACAAATTTATATATAAGTACACTTAATAATGATAATATAATAAATGTATTTATATATAAATTTGTTTTATCCGGATTAATGTTGCCATTGGTTTTGTGCCCAAGATTGTGCCCAATAATGGATGAAGTGTCACAACCTCCTTATTCTATCACGTTTTTGTGCCCAACAGTGGGTTCGAGCCCCTCTTCCCCTGCTAAATTAAGCCACAAAGTCGAAAAAACTTTGTGGCTTTTTATTTTTCAAATATTACCGACTTTCTCTGCCCTGCGACAAAAATCCCCACATTTCTGTCCCCAGAATTCTTTCTAAGGTATAAGTACCTGCTTCCTCTTTGGACAACTGAATCCGGCTGTCTGTCACATGAAATCCAGGCCCATAAGAACCGTACTCTGCAAAACGGGCATTCTGATACGGGTTGCTTCCCATATCCGTATACCCTTTATCAGAAATCTGCGCTCCCATATAGCAGTTAATATAAACAGATGAAGCCGCCGCCCCCCATGGCCGCCCAAGATATACCGTCTGATCCCCAACTCCTTCTGCCGCATATAATCTGCAATCCAGAAATACAAAACCAATCTCACCCGTTGGCTCTGTACTTGGTGCTGTAATATAACCTGGAAGCAGGGATACGATATCACAGTCTTCCAATACCGCCTGTGCCTTACCGAAAATAAAGTCTACATTGCCCTCCACATAACATTGACGGTAATATTGTCTGGCACCGGACTTACCACCTCCATCCACATAAAGCGTATCCTGATATCCCAAAAATCTCACATTGGTAAGGACGCTCTGATCTGCCTTATTATAAAAGGCGACCGCCTGCTTTCCCTTTACTGGAGAATTTACATAATCAAAGGTATTTGCGATGGTCATATTTTCCGCAGTAAATCCTAAAGCCGATGAAGAAACCGTAACACTGGAACTTCCTCCCGTTCCATATTCCTTCCCGTCCGGCTGTTTGCTCCCACTCGCCTTATCAAAATACAATATGGTTTTTTTACTGTCTTCTCCAATCAGACTGATATAGGGTGATGTAACATCTACCTTTTCATAATAATTTCCATTACGGATCAAGATAACTACCTGTTTCTGATTGTCTGCCGGCACTGCTGATACCGCTGCCTGTACTGTATGATAAGTGGGGATTCCGCTCTTTGTCTGTCCGTCAGGCCCATCATAAGACGAATCCACCATCATATCATACCGTTCCAGCCCAACAAAATGAAATGGTTTACGGGAAATACGCCCATCTTCTGACTGATGGTACAATACCACATCATTGGGTCCATTCTGGATGGAAAAACGGAAATTAAACTTTTTACCAGCCTTTATCTCATCGCTTTTTACCGTATTTCCATTGACAGTCAGCCAAACTTCGCCTGTGCGGTCCACACTTCCTTTCAGACTCACACGTTTCTCAGACAGAATTGTGTCATTTGACTCTTTACTGATGGTGAAAACTGCTGCTTCCGTTCCATACGCATACGTTCCCACATGCCCGGCAGTTGCCATACTAAAAACTTCGGTTGAGGGATTGCTTGAATTGGTAAGATCTTTGGCTATCACCCGATAATAATAGGGCTGCTCATTCTCTGCCGTATCCATATAACTATCTCCGGTAACAGAGGCAATAAAATCATAAGTTCCTGATTTTGCCTTTGACCGGTATATCTCATATGAGGAGGCCTCTGGAATCGCATCCCAGTCCAGTTTTATTGCGCCATCCATACTTTCTGCATGAACCACCGGTGCAGGAAGAGGCAAAACATACTCAATCATTCTGGAAAAAACAGGTGTCGTCTTTTCTCCTTTGCATAGGCCATAGACTTTAAACAAATATCTTCCATTTTCTGTTACTGGATAAATATAGGATCTTTTCTCTGTTTCCTCCAGCAACTTATATGTCTTTCCTCCATCTTTTGATAGCTCTATTCCGTATCTGCCATCTCCCACCGCTCCTTTTCCCTTCCATGATAACTGAATGCTGCTGCGGTCCTGGGTAACAGCCGTTCTTGTGATACGGCTTACAACAGGAGGAATTCCTTCCTCTTTAAATGTGCGATTCTGGTCATAAAGCACAGCCCCATTCTCATCTTTCAGCATCAGATTTTTCATTTCAGCAGATACTCCAATCAGTGCAAGTCCATAAGATACTTCTTCATCAGGAGTTAAAAGCATTTCCGATGATTTAAACTGCTTTTTATCGGTTACCTTATTATTCATATTGGTGAAAACAGCCAGATATCCGGCATCATTCTTTTCAAATACAACATGGTATCTGGTTCCCTGGCTTACGGTATATTTGGGACTTCCATTTCCTGCATTTCCAGTTCCCTTAATCCAGTATCCGGATAAAGAATCGGACCCAATATCCCCATTGTATCCCCGAAAACCAAGACTTGCAAACAGTCCTCCTTTTTCAGGATTCTGGAACACACCTACAAAAAGTCCTGTCTTTGCTGCTTCGGTTCCTGTAATTGAATAATCTTTGATCTTTAAATCAAGACTCATGACATGAGCCTGTCTGGTGTAGGGAAAACCCACATAACTCACATTTATCCCTGGGTCACTGGCATTTTGAGGCATGGAACCATCTACTGCTGACTGGGTCAGCGTCATGACCGAGCCATAGGATGATGTTTTTAATAAACCACTGGGATCTGTGATCTGTAAACTTACCTGGTCTGTTGGTTCAGCTCTTATCGTTGTTGGAACGGCTGCCAGCAATACTGCCATCATAACTGTCATCAGTAAAGAGATTCCTTTTTTCCATTGCTTTTTTCTGCCCCTTCTCTCCCTCATTTCAATCCCCTCTCCTTCTCACATAAAGTTCTGCGTATTATGGCTGAAACTTATAATAAGCCCCTATATGAATAATATATCGCCAAGGAGAAATATTTAGTACAAGTATTGGACCAATGAGTTTTAGACACACCCTAATCTGCCAGCCCTATAATTGCCTCTCTTACATTTCCAACCCCCATCAGCCGTATTCCATCTACATGACCCATCTTCTCCATGCTGATCTTTGGCAGAATACAGGTCTTAAATCCCAGTTTTTTTGCTTCATTGACTCTCTGCTGCGCCATGGAAACGGCACGGACCTCGCCAGACAGTCCCACTTCTCCAAAGATAATGGTTTTGGAATCTACAGCCCGGTCTTTCATGCTGGATACAATCGCCATTAAAATCGCCAGATCAAGAGCTGGCTCATTCATCCGCAATCCACCTGTAATATTCACATAAGCATCAAAATGAGACAGATCGTAATGACATCTCTTTTCCAGAACCGCCATCAGCAGATTCACACGGTTATAATCAGTTCCCGCTGCAGTACGCCTTGGCATACCAAAAGCGGTAGGAGTGATCAAAGCCTGTACCTCCAAAAGCATGGGTCTGGTTCCCTCCATGGAGCAGGCAACCACTGCTCCCGAAGCTTCCTCCGGTCTTCCGCTTAACATATATTCCGATGGGTTCAACACCTCTGCCAGACCGCTTTCCACCATTTCAAATACACCGATCTCATTGGTGGACCCAAACCGGTTCTTTACGCCCCGGATAATCCGGTAAGAAGCACTTCTTTCTCCCTCAAAGTAAAGAACCGTATCAACCATGTGCTCCAACACTCTTGGTCCCGCTACTACACCTTCCTTTGTAACATGACCTACGATAAACACTGCAATTCCAGATCCTTTTGCAATCTGCAGCAGAATATTGGTAGATTCCCTTACCTGGCTTACACTGCCGGGCGTAGAAGTAACTTCTTCCCGGAACATGGTCTGAATAGAGTCAATAATAACCACATCTGGTTTCTCCTCTTTAATAACGCCTTCAATAATATCCAGACTTGTTTCACAAAGAAATAACAGATCCCCGGTCACTTCTCCAATCCGGTTCGCACGGAGTTTAATCTGTTTTAAAGACTCTTCTCCTGATATGTAAAGCACCTTTTGTCCTGATGAAGCAAGATTGCGGCACACCTGTAACAACAGGGTAGACTTGCCGATACCTGGATCCCCGCCTACTAATACCAGTGAACCTTTTACCACACCGCCTCCAAGCACACGGTCAAGTTCTTCATAACCAGTCTTCATTCGGTCCTGTTCATCCAAATGAATCTCTGAAAGTCTTGCCGGCTTCGCCTTTAAAGAAGAGATACCGCTTCCTGAGCCAGTTCCGATTCCCCGCTTCTGAACAGACTCCTTTTTACCCACAGGTTCTTCCACAAATGTATTCCACTCTCTGCATCCTGGACACTGACCCAGCCATTTTGGTGATTCATATCCACATTCCTTACAAAAAAATGCAGTCGCTTTCGCCTTTGCCATCTGGTTTCCTCCTTAAAAAAGAAGGTCCGGCTCCTGATCAAAGAGCCGAACCTGACTTTTATTGTTATTACTTACGATTGATCTTCACAGATACCGGTGTTCCTTCATTCAGCTCTACGCTTGCAGAAAGCTTTCCGCTCATATTAGTTCTCACACTTCCGGCAGCTTCTCCTTCTACAAATACTTCATATTCGGTATCCTCTGCCAACTGAACCGTAAGCTGGGCATCTTTATTGCCTTCCACCAAAAACTCTACTCCATCATCGGAAACCATAAAATGTTCCACGGCTGTACCCGGTACAGATTCGTATACAAACATGCCGTTGCGTTCCAGCTTGGTTATCTCATAAAATGTCTTTACTTTATATAAATCGCCATGGTGTTCAAAATCCTGTAATTTTGACTTTGCTCCTAATTCGTAATTACCAAAACTGATTGTTCCGTCTTCTTCTGTGCGGATTAACTCTTCAATTACCGGCATCGGCTTGCCCTCCTAGTATTTTCTTTACTTATCCCTTTTTTGCGAAGAACAAATCTTTTCGCTTGTAATTATTATACACGAACCAATAAGAAATGGCTAGCTATTTTACCAGCTCTTTCACAGAAAACTTTAAACCATCGGCATCAGATGTTACAAGCACTTCATCTCCATTTTTTACTGCTCCGCTTAAGATTTCTTCTGCAAGCTTATCCTCCAGGCAGTTCTGAATGGTTCTTCTTAATGGTCTTGCTCCATATTTCTCATCGTAGCCTTTCTGAATCAGATAATCCTTTGCTTCTTCCTCCACCTGCAGTATAATATTCATCTGCTCAGAAGTGCGTTTCATAATATCTTTCATCATAATTGTAACGATATCCTTCATGTGAAGTTTATTTAACGGATGGAACACGATGATCTCGTCAATACGGTTAATAAATTCCGGTTTAAATAACTTCTTCACTTCCTCCATAACCCGGTCCTTCATCAGCTTGTAATCCGCTTTTTCATCGGCAGCCGCACCAAATCCCAGCCGCTTGGGAGAGACAATATTCTCTGCACCTGCATTGGAAGTCATAATAATAATGGTATTCTTAAAATCAATCTTCCGCCCCTGGGCATCTGTAATATGTCCGTCATCCAGGACCTGAAGAAGAATATTAAAAACATCCGGATGGGCTTTCTCAATCTCATCAAACAATATGACCGAGTATGGATTTCTCCTCACTTTTTCACTTAACTGTCCACCTTCGTCATATCCAACGTATCCTGGCGGAGAACCAATCATCTTTGACACACTGTGCTTTTCCATGTATTCTGACATATCAACCCGGATCAGCGCATTCTCTGTTCCAAACATAGCTTCAGAAAGAGCCTTTGATAATTCTGTCTTTCCCACTCCCGTAGGTCCTAAGAATAAGAAGGAGCCAATGGGGCGTTTTGGATCTTTTAATCCCACTCTGCCTCGTCTTATGGCTTTTGCAACTGCTGTAACCGCTTCTTCCTGACCGATTACCCGTTCATGAAGAATATTCTCTAAATTCCGCAGACGCTCGCTCTCCTCTTCTTCCAGTTTTCTAACCGGAATCTTCGTCCAGCTTGAGATTACATCTGCAATCTCTCCCTCGTCAACAATCAAACTCTTGCTTGTCTTTTCTTTCTGCCATTTCTCACGGATCTTTTCTATCTTTTCCCGCTTCTTTTCCTGTCTTTTCTTAATAACTCCTGCTTTTTCATATGCCTCTGCTTTGATTGCTTCTTCTTTCTGGTCTTCCATCTGCTCAATCTCTGCTTCCAGCACTTTAATCTCTGCCGGTTCCACATAGGTAGTCAGACGGACTTTCGAAGACGCTTCATCAATCACATCAATGGCTTTATCCGGAAGAAAACGGTCATTGATATATCGGGAAGACAATTTCACTGCTGCCTCCAGGGCATCTTCTGTAATGGTCACTTTATGGTGATCTTCATAGCGTCCTTTTAATCCTCTTAAGATTCCAACCGCTGCTTCTTCTGATGGTTCCTCTACGGTTACCGGCTGAAAACGTCTCTCAAGAGCAGAATCCTTTTCAATATATTTTCGGTATTCTTCTATGGTTGTTGCTCCAATCAGCTGAAGCTCTCCCCTTGCAAGAGAAGGTTTCAAGATGTTCGAAGCATCAATGGCACCTTCCGCTCCGCCAGCACCAATGATGGTATGAATCTCATCAATGAATAAAAGAACTTCCCCATCTTCAATGACTTCAGCAATTACCTTTTTAATTCTTTCTTCAAACTCTCCCCGGTATTTGGAACCAGCTACCATTCCGGATAAATCCAGGGTTAAAAGACGTTTTCCGGCAATTGTCTCCGGTACATCTCCATTTATAATCATCTGGGCAAGACCTTCCACCACAGCCGTCTTACCCACTCCTGGTTCTCCGATCAGACATGGATTGTTCTTGGTTCTCCGGCTTAAGATCTGGATAAGCCGCTTGATCTCTGATTCTCTTCCAATCACCGGATCCAGTTTTCCCTTCTGGGCAAAATCAGTCAGATCTCTGCTGTAGCTGTCCAGAGTAGGTGTATTGCCTTTTGCCTTATGACCTTTAATCAAATCCTCTTTATTGGCAGGTGCATCTTCTCCCATGGCAGCCAGCACGTCAATATATAACTTCTGAATACTGACGCCAATGGTGTTTAATAGTCTGGAAGCCACACAGTCATTGTCTCTGATCACAGAAATCAACAGATGTTCTGTACCGATTAAATTCGCCTTAAACCGGACTGCTTCCCGGTAACTGTTCTCCAGAACTCTTCTGGCACCAGGAGTATAACCACCGTCTTCCTGAAGACGAACCGGCTGATCCGGAGAGATCAACTGACTGATTAAATTTAATACTTTTTCTTCCTTTACTCCATTTTCCTCTAACACTCTGGCTGCAACCCCGGTACCTTCTTCCAGAAGCCCGATCAGCAGATGTTCTGTGCCCACATAACCATGCCCCAGCCGTTCAGCAGCCTGTACAGCCAGATTAATCGCTGTTCTGGCCTTTGTCGTAAATCTGTCTATCATGAATGCAATCCTCCTGTTATATTAATTCCGGCAGCTCACTGCGAATAAAATCCGCTCTGGCTGAATCCAGTTCTTCCTTATTAAGAGGACGATCTGAAATCTTCTGTAAATTTGCCGGCTGTATTCCAAGCATCAGACGATAGATGGATACTTCCTCTCTGGTCTGAATCAACTCATCTGTTTTGGCTGCCATTAACTGAGACAAAAAAATCATGGCATCCCGAAACGTCAGCCTTCTGGCATATTTTAAAACACCATAAGACTTATAAACTTCATCCTCCCGCTCCAGTTTCCTTCTTTGAATCGAGAGCTTTCTTACCTGCATCTCCTGGTTAGTAAGCTGAATCGCTGCCTTTGTCACTGTATCTATAATCTCTCTCTCCGTCTGCCCAAGAGTCTTTTGATTGGAGATTTCAAAAAGAGAACCAAAATTTTCTTCGCCTTCCCCGCATACTCCCCGGATCGTCGCCCCAAAACGGCTCATATCACCAATCAGACTGGAGAACTTTCTGCCAAGAGACAGCATAGGCAGATGAACCACGACCGAGGCCCTTAACCCTGTTCCAACATTGGTGGGAAATGTAGTGAGATAGCCATAGCGGTCATGAAAGGCATAAGGGAAACGCTCATTGATATAGTTATCAATTCTGTCCGCCTTTTCCCACAGCTCTTCCAGATCCAATCCGGTTTTTAATAACTGGATTCTTATGTGGTCATCGCTGTTTAAAACGATTCCTGTATCTTCTTCTTCCGAAAGAAGAATAGCAGCCGGTTTTTTCTTCTTAACTGCTGCCAGATTAAGTACCCTTCTCTCCTTTAACGCTACCCTGTCCAGTTCTTCCAGATCGCCTAACAGAGAGAATACAAACGCTTTTCCTTCTTCATTTCCCAGATCCTTTAATCCAAATTCCAGGCGGTGAACCACTTCTGCACTTTCCTTTTCATCAAGTTTTGCCGGAAAACGATATTCCTGCAGATTCCTTACCAGACGGACTCTGCTGCTGATTATCCCTGGTCTATTCGTATCTGCACGCTCAAACCACCTACTCATTGGTCTCATTTCCTTTCCTGAGTTCTCTGATTTTATCCCGGCATACGGCAGCCGTCTCATAATCCTCAAAACGAAGCGCTTCTTTCAGTCTGGAATCCAGTTCATATAACTCTTTTTCCTCTGCGGAAGCATCTTCTGTCACTGTCTTACGATTTCCGTCGACTGCGGTAGAAGATGCTTCTGTATTTTGATAGACAGGTACCTTACCTGTATGAACTAAATTTCCTTGAAGCTGCTTTAAACTATCTTCCATTAATGGACCAAACACGCTGTAACAATCTGCACACCCAAACCGGCTGTCCCGCACGAAATCATCGTAGCTGGCACCACAGGTGGGACACGCAATCTGATGAAGCTTATCTGGTCCTTCGTCTGTTTCTTCAATTCCCAGAAGTCCGGAAAGCAGCTTTCCCAAAGGAAAATCGCCGTCAAAAATAGCTGCATAGACACCAAAATCCATCTCTTTCGCACACTGTGCACAAAAATGGTGTTCCTTCTTCACTCCATTAACCACTTCCGTATATTGAATATTTGCTTCGCGAATCTTACATCTCTCGCATAACATAATGAACCTCCAATCCAGTGAATCATTCTCCCCTCTGGTTTCTCATAAATGATTGAAATATCTCATCTACCAGTTGGTGTGCTTCTTCACATGTTACATTTTTACAGATACCTCTGGCCAATACAACACTCAGGTCTCTACGCATCTCGTCAAGAACCTGGATTTTATCCACATCCAGAGATACAACGGCTCCTTTGCGGCGGTCAAGCTTTACAAAGCCTTCCTGTTTTAATACAGTGTACGCCTTATTCACCGTGTGCATATTTATCCCTATGTTATCGGCCATCTGGCGTACGGAAGGCAGGGGATCTCCTTCTCGGATACTTTCTGTGGCGATTCCTATGATTATCTGGTTCCGAAGCTGGATGTAGATAGCTTCATCACTGTTAAAATCAATTTGCAAAAACATTTTTTCACCATCTTTCGTTATATCTGTTATATGAATATTAGCACACATCACTTTTTTTTTCAATACTCTTATGCTCTCCAGGTTTTAAACTTTTCTCATTTAAAAATTTATCCTTTTTCTTTTTTATAGTTTATTCTCTCCCAGCCTTTTAATTTCCTGCTATTTCAAATAGTCTGATGTGTCTTTTATTATGGAGGAGTTTGTGGAATTTTTCCAGGATAGAAAAAACTGCTGTGCGATAACTGGTTTCCAGTCACTGCACAACAGTTTTTCTTTTGTTAAAAACCTTGTTTTACCACACGTTAAGATTCATCATCCAGATCCAGGAACTCGAAATCATCTTCTTCATCAGAAGAATCTGTCTGATCTGGCATAGCCGGTGTCTGATCCTTTTCCTGGCTGACAGCATCAGGCTGCCTTTTTGTTGGTCCTCCAAACGACAGTTCCTGCTCGACTTCTTCAAGAGTGGACTCTGTAATAAAATCATCCTCTTCATCCGGCTCTTCTTTCTGTAAGAAATCAGGCTTGTCCGTAACAGCATCAAATTCTTCTCTGCTGTAACGTTTGATTCTGCTTGAGGGAACTTCTTCTTCCGGCTCATGATAGAACCTTGGTTCTTCTGTCTTTTGCTTTCTGCTGCTTCCAAACTCTTCTCTCTGAGGGGTATCCTTACCAGAACCCTTACCTTTTCGCAACAGGAGAATCAAAGCTACGAGAAGACCCAGCCCAGCCACACTCACTGCAATCAAAACATAGAACTGAATATGGTAATCTTTTCTAAGGGCTTCATAAGTTTTTGCCAGATTCACATACTCTTCATTGGATACTCCGGAAGCAAAGTATCTCTGAACGGTTTTTTCTTTCAGATCATAACGATAGAAAAACTTTTCTCCATTCCAGTTCATGGCATAAAAGATGCAGTATTCCGGCTCCGCCTCTGTTTTGGCAACCCAACCGGTTACTCGTACCCCATCAATATCCACCTGGCGCTCAGTAAAGCCTTCCGGTATTTTGGTATCAGAATCCAGAGGAATGATGACGATTGCTTTGGAACTGGTCTCTACCTGTACAAACTGGGACCAGGAATCGGAACCTTCATTGTAAATAAAGAATCCTCCGTTTCCTCCTGCATCCTTTAAATACAACAGTAAAAGGTCTTTCTCCAATCCCTTTCCTGACATAACCTCAGTTCCTTTATAAGAATAGGTTCCAGCCTCAAATCCTTCTGGAAGAGCTGATTCGTCAAAGGAAGTTGCAACGTTATACTCCGTTCCATTAACCATAACCTTTGTTGATCCGAACTCTGGTTCTTTTGTCTCTCCATCCCCATCTGCCGGGGGAACTGCATCTCCGCCCTCAGGTTTTGTAACATGAATGGTGTAATTTTTCACTGTCTGCCCGTCTTCTGCAGTAACTTTGACAACAACCGGGTTCTCTCCCGCTTTCAGTCCTTTATCTCCCTGTAGCGCAACACGGGCACCAGCATTGGCTGCCACAGCATTCACCACCAGATCAGCCGTATTTGCATCTACTTCTGCTGTGTACTGATCAACAGAGGGAGAAAAAGCAGGGGTTAGGTTTCCAGGAGAAATCTTTAAAGATTTCAAGGTGGCATCCTTGGAATAATTGGCTGGTGAAGTCACCTTTACCGTAGCACTTCCCTGTTTGCTCACAGACAGTGCCTGGGAATTCACATCATAGATCTCCTGGGATGTAACCTGGATCTTGGCATTCCCTGCCTGCAGAGTCTTAAACTTCAATGTAAAATTAAATGATTTCTGATCTGCTGATTCCATGCTTCCAAGAACCTTAATGGCACCTGCACCACCATTGGCATTGGTGCCGCCTGTAAATTCCAAAATACCCGGATCGTAGGACAGCATCACTTCCGCTGTTCCAAGGGCAGTGTCACTGGTCACTTTCATACTCACTGTTACTTCGTTTCCTACCATAACAGACGGGTCGGAAAATGCAATCTTTGTGTTGGAAGCCCAGGATATCATCTGACCCGCAGGACTTCCAATCGTGATGATGCAGACAGCCAGCACACTGACTATCAGTCTTTTTAGTTTCCTATTCATATTGTCTCCTATTTCTGCAAAGCCTTAAAGTCCCAAAACTTTCTTTTTCAAAAGCAGAAGATCTCTGGAATCTACTTTTCCATCTCCATTTAAATCAGCCGCTTTTTTCTCTTTCTCAGACAGTTTTTCCAGTCCAAGCAGATGACGCTGCAGTTTTAAAACATCCTTGCTGCTGACTTTTCCATCGTTATCAAGGTCACCTATAAGCAGGGTTGACTTGGGGCTGGCTGCACTCTCAGGGGCGGCCGTCTGCTTTTGTGTCTCCGGGATAGCTTCGGTTGCCTGTATCTGGGTTCCCGGTCCCTGCAAAATCACTCCGGAAGAAGTCTGCACCGAAACTTCAACCTTACCAACCGGGGCAATGGTTACATTGCTTCCTCCCGGTGTTCCTCTGTTCTCTTCCTCTTTTGGCCGGCTGACTCCAGGACCGTAACTGCTTCCGGGACCAGATGAAGTGCCGCTGCCCTGGCTGCCGTGATTGTTCTGATTATTCTGACTGTTTCCTGTTCCTGCCCCAGCCCCGGAAGAATAAGTAGGGCCATTGCTCTGACGCACCACATGAAGAATATACTCCCTGACATTGCCATTCTGAGCTGTCACTGATACCTTAATATCATTATTGCCGTTCGAAAGAGCGATTGTACCTGTTCCCTGAATGGAGGAAGACGAATTTAATGCGGATGCATTTACCTTAATATTCGAAACAGAAGGATCGACGATTAAATTATACTCCCTGGTATCCCGGTTAAACGTCGGGGTCATAACAAAGCCTTCCACGCTTAAATTAGCCAGCATATTATTCGGATTACCATTGCCAGTAGGCTGACTGGCTGGAGATTCCGGCATATTATTATAAACAGGTATCTTAAATTCCAGTGCGTTCTTCTTCATCTCACTGTTATATGCCTTTGAAAAAACAGCTCCCTCTGATGCGGCTCCCTGCACATTGGTCATATACTGGTGCTTATAAAGGTTTGATCCCTGTACATTGAATTTCTTCAGATAAAATGTATCCTGCCCAACTTTCACATAGTTATTACCATAATATAGAGCGCCTCCTAAAATTGACTTCTCAGGAGAATTCCACGGTCTTCCATAATTGCCGCTTTGAGAAGCCCACCACAGTCCTCTCTGAACCGCTGACATACTTCCTGACTGATACGCTTCTATATTAAAAAAGTTGTAATATCCTTCATATCCGGATTCTTTTCCGGAAACGCTTTTACCATTGCCTGCAGAACCCTGCTCCTGAATAATCATTGCCGCAAGAACGTAAGGATTCACTCCCGACTGGGTTGCCGCATTCATAATCATATTAGCATAGGCATTACTTCCGGATACAGAACCGGTGTTATTGCTGTCAGATGACGGTCCCGTCAGATTAGCTCCTGGACCATATTCCATGAGCACCCAGGGATTCTTTGGTGTAATAGAGGCACGGGGTGCTTCCAGACTTACATTCCCAGAACCTGATTCCGGACTATTATCTGTGCCGGAAGAAGCTCCGGGGCCACCGGAAGAATTCCCAGGAGAAACCGGAGAACCAGAATTATCAGGCAAACTGCCGCCATTTCCTCCGCCTGCCGCCTCACCAGATAAGAATGTTCCTTTTATTAATGTATGAAGCCCATCCATCGTCTGTCTGTTACTGTCATAAGAATGGCTTAAAAACTGAAAAACATTTGACTCATCTAAGAAGTTTCTCGGATCCATATAATATCTTACAATCTCTTCCGAAGCTGTTACCCAGCTGCTTCCGTCAAATCCAACCCATGTACTGTTATCCCAGTTATAAGCTCCAGGAAGCATGGACTTCCAGGAAGACATGCTGTTTGTATGTACAAGAGTCTTTCCTACCTGACTCTCTTCTTTTACTGCTGTATTCCAGTCCAGATTGGTCTTTTGTGCACGAAATATCCACTGAGGATACTGAGCATGAAGTTCCCTCAGACGTGCTTTATAACTTTCAGGAAATCCTTCTGCACTAAGGCTGGCTTCAAAATTCCCATCCTGAGTGTAAGAAGCCGGAAACCGGATATAACTTTTAGAAACATAGCCGGACACAGCACTCCCGTTGGAATTAGAAAAACGGATATGATACCACAACGCTCCATCGGACGCATTCTTTTCATCAATCACTGTCACAGCAGCACCATTTGTTAATTTCGTAACAACAGAATAGGTGGTTCCCGGTCCGCTCCTCACATTTAAAGAGGTGGCGTTCACCGTAGCCGGTCTCTCCGTGTAAGCATATGCACTAATGTGTGGTGAAACGACTCCCAGACCGGAATCCAACACCAGGACACTGGCCAGAACTGCGGCCATTATACGAGCTTTTTTATACTTTTTCATCTGTCTCTCCCAAAATGCCCTTATGTATTTTAAATTTTACAATTATATGTAGATTACCCATTTTCTTATTATAATGACAAATGATACCATGTGTCAACTGAATCAGTAAATCTTCAGGCAATTGGAATTATTTGTAAGAAAATCTTTCGCATTTAAAAAGCCTCCCAATATCGGGAGGCAAAAGTCCGGTTATACCGGGTATACTTTATTATCTTTATCTGCAATATTTGAATCCACACCTGTCTGCTGCGCTGCCCTGTATTCAAAAAATTCTTTTGCAACAGCAGGAAACAGTGCATAAGACAATACATCTTCATCCTGTTGTTTCCACTGTGCACATTCTTTTTCAAATCCTGGAAGCTGAGGAGCAATATTATCTGCTGGACGGCAGGTAATGGGAACTTCATCACCGATGATTTTTTTCTGAATTTCTGCGTTAAAGGGTTTTACTGTCTGCCCAAATTCTCCTAAGAACATCTTCTTGGTTTCCTTGGTCACCATCTTATACCGTTCACCGCTGATTACATTAAGAACCGCCTGGGTTCCAACAATCTGGGAAGATGGTGTAACAAGAGGTGCTTCTCCAAGATCTTTTCTGACTCTTGGAATCTCCTGAAGAACTTCCATGTATTTGTCTTCCTGACCTGCTTCTTTTAACTGATTCACCAGATTGGAAAGCATTCCTCCAGGTACCTGATACTGAAGTGTTTTAATATCAACACCAAGTACTTTGGGATTTAAAAGACCGCTCTTTAATGCTTCCTCACGGATTGGCTGTAAGTAAGAACAGATCTCAGCCAGAAGGTGCTGATCAAATCCTGTGTCATATGGAGTTCCCCTGAATGTTTCAACCATCACCTCGGTAGCCGGCTGACTGGTACCCAGTGCCAGAGGAGACATCGCCGTATCAATGATATCACAGCCTGCTTCTACCGCCTTTAAATAAGTCATGGAAGCAACACCAGACGTATAATGGGTATGAACATCAATAGGAAGCTTTGTGGATTCCTTTAAAGCGCTTATGAGTTCTTCCGCTTTATAAGGTGTTAAAAGTCCTGCCATATCCTTTACGCAAATGGAGGAAGCTCCCATACCTTCGATTCTCTTTGCAATATCCTTCCAGTAATCAAGGGTATATGCGTCACCAAGAGTATAACTTAATGCAACCTGTGCATGACCCTTTTCCTTGTTGCATGCACTTACAGCCGTCTCCAGATTGCGGATATCATTCAAACAGTCAAAAATCCGGATGATATCAATTCCATTGGCAAGGGACTTCTGGACAAAATATTCAACCACGTCATCGGCATAATGATTATAACCTAAGATATTCTGTCCACGGAAAAGCATCTGCAGCTTCGTATTCTTAAATCCATCTTTTAATTTCCGAAGTCTCATCCAGGGATCTTCTTTTAAAAAACGGAGACATGCGTCAAACGTTGCTCCGCCCCAGCATTCCACTGCATGATAACCAACCTGATCCATCTTTTCCACAATCGGAAGCATCTGTTCAGTTGTCATTCTTGTAGCAATCAGAGACTGATGAGCATCACGAAGAGCTGTCTCAACAATCCTGACCGGCTTTTTCTCTATTACTGCCATTGTCTTACCTCCTGATCATTGTTATTCATTCAATGTGGCTAATGTAGCACCTGAATCTACAGACTCACCCGATGATACATGAATGCTTGCTACGGTTCCATCAGAAGGTGCTACAATCTCATTCTCCATCTTCATAGCTTCAAGAACAACCAGTACATCTCCCTTTTTCACAGACTGTCCTGCACTTACCTTAACGCTTAAAATCTTTCCTGGCATGGGAGCTGCCACAGTTACGGAACCTTGTGTGCCAGAAGGTGCTGCTGCCTTTTGAACCGGTGCTGCCGGAACAGGTGCAGGTGCTGCTGCAGGTACCGGTGCTGCTGCCCTTGGTGCCGCTGCGGCTCTTGGTGCTGATGCCTGGGAAGTTCCTTCCTCTACGGTTACGTCATAAACATTGCCATTCACTGTAATTGTATAATTCTTCATAATGAAAATCCTCCTGATTATTTAGCATTTTTCCATCTGCCTGCCGGCGCACGTCTGATTGAACGAACTACAAGACTGCCTGGTGAACTTCCTGTACTTGCCGCAATCGCTGCTGTAATAACTGCAACCAGCTCCAGATCATCAACAAGCTCAGCCGTCTCACCAACCGTTTCCACACCTGATTCCATTAATGGCGCTGCACCAGCAGTTTCATCATTTTCTTTGCCGGAACCAGTCTCTGGTCTGCTGTTATATTTACGGAATCCAACAATCACAATCACGAGAACGATGGCACCCACTGCCAGCCAGCCATATAAATCTTCCTGACTGTTTCCCGCTCTTTCCGGTTCAAAGGTTACACTCAATAACTTTGTAATTCCAGGATCCGTTGTGATGGTGAAATTCAAATTTTTATTTTCAAATACAGCCTCTAATGTTGCACTGTACCCTTCCGGCACTGCTTTTACTTCTGCCCTTTCTTCTATGGAAACCAGTTCTCCCAGTTCCTGTCTTATGCTCTGCCAGGTATCGGTTGCCGGGATAAGAGGGGCATAACTTTCAATGTTTTCCAACTGTGCCTTAAACTGTTCTGCTTCACTGTCCTTTAAATCCACAAACGCCTGTAAAAAAGGCTGAGGAAGCTGCTCAAGCCTCACCTTTACACTGTCATCAATTTCTGTAGGAACGGTGTCAGCTTTACTGTTTATGGGAAAGGAAAAGAGACAGACTGCCATGGCAAGTCCCAACACTACTCGTTTTAAATTCAGTTTCATATTTCCGTCACCTCATTCTAAATCGTGCCATGTTTCTTTGCGGGACGATCCTCATTTTTCGTAAATAACATCTCAAATGCAGCGATCACTCTGGCTCTTGTCTCGCTGGCATCAATGATATCATCGACATACCCTCTCTTTGCTGCTGAAACTGCACTGGACTGGAGCTTTTTATAGCTCTCTGCCTTCTCACTGATGAGAGCCTTTCCATCTTCCGATTTTGCAATCTCATCGGCATATATAATCTTTGAAGCTTCCTCTGCATCCATCATGCCGATAGAGGCATTCTGCCAGGCATATACCATATCAGAACCAATGGATTTACTGTTCATGGTTAAATATGCGGTTCCAAAAGCTTCACCAATTACGACTGTAACCTTTGGAACGGTTGCATTGGCAAAGGCATAGGTCAGTTTTGCTGCCGCTTTTCCAATCCGCTTTTCAGAACACATGGTTGTCTCATATCCCTTCGTATGAACAAGGGTGAGAACCGGAATGTCAAAAGCATTGCAGAAATTCACAAATTCTGCCGCCTTCTCACAGCCTCGTGCTGTTAAAAGAGGCTCGTATGAAGCTGTTTTAATCCCACTCTCATTATAAGCTTCTGTTCTGTTGGCAACACAGCCTATGGTCGCTCCGTTTAAACGGATAAATCCAGTAACCATGGAAGGTGCATAATCTTTCTTTGTCTCCAGAAAAAACTGGTCATCGGAAATCATGGTAAGAGCGATTGCCGTATCTCCCACATAATTGGACAAATCAGAACAGATTCTGTTTAAATCATCTTTACACTCCGTATAAGAAAGATCATCCTGATTGTTAGAGGGAAGAATGGAAATAAGAGTTCTGATCTTAGATAAAAGTTCTTCTCCCTCTCCGGTAAAGTCCACCATACCTGCTTCTTTGCTCTGGAATTCAGCGGAAGCAGTATTGCACTTTTCCGTATAATTTTCATGGATTGCATTCGGAGAATTAACAAACAGTTTTCCGCTCCTGCTTTCCATTAAAGTGAAATCTGCCATTGCTGCTGAAACCGCCATTCCGCCGCCGCAGGCTCCAAATACTGCGGTAATCTGCGGAATCACACCGGAAGCCAGAGTCTGACTCATATAAATCTCGCCAAAACCATTCAAAGCATCGGTTGCCTCCTGGAGCCTTAATCCTGCACAATCAACCAGGCCGATTACAGGTGCACCTGTTTTCATCGCCATATTGTAAAGTTTTGTGATCTTTTTTGCGTGCATCTCTCCTACAGAACCGCCAAGAACTGACGCATCCTGGCTGTATACATAAACAAGACAGCCCTCAATTGTACCATAGCCAGTAACAACACCGTCAGCCGGAGTCTCCTTTGATGGCATATTAAAATCTGTGCTTCTTGCTGTTACACAGGCGCCAACTTCAACAAAACTGTTCTCATCAAGCAAAGCATGTATCCGATTGCTTGCTGATGTTTGTGTTGAATTACTCATTTTGCAATCCTCCATTTTGTAATAAATATATAATTTCACCTGCATCTATCAGGAAAATTATAGAAAACACTCAGATTCTTCCTTGTAATTGTATAATTAAATATGACGAATTACAAGCTGTTTTTAGCAAAAAAAGAACAGGAATCTATTTGTTTTTCACAATGATAGACTCCTATTCTTTCCATAAATAAGCATTTTGATGTAACTCTTGGATATATACGTCGATTTGTATAGTTTTTTGTATTATTTTTATAAATAATTCACATAGCTATTCTTTAATTTCTGTTATTCCCATGGTTCCATCGGTCTTAACCTGGTAGATAATTCTTGATTCTCCTTCTCCCAGGACAATTCCTGCGGGAGAGATCTCTAACATCCCAGTGTCTACATTGGCGACTGCAACCATCAGGTCATCTCCAAAAACCATATCCGGGTTCTGCTTTGTTAAATCATCTCTTTTTTCAAGAATAATCTTTTCCTGATCTCCGGTTATAAATACACATGGGTAAAACAGTAAGTCTGCTAATGTATCCAGATTCCGGTCAGAAACTGCCTCCTGGATTTTCTCTGCAAATGCCTCTGCTTTTTTATCCGGTTCCTGACTTTCACTGCTCTCCATTGCGCCCGGTCCTTCCTCACCCACCATTACCTGTAAGGTCTCTTCTTCTGTCTGGACGGCTACAGTTTCTCTTTGTGTTGTCTCCTCCGTGATTGTTTCTGTTGGAGTACTCTCGGAATCTGCTGCTCCTTTTCCACTGCAGCCGACCAAGAAAACCATGACAACCAGCGCGGCTAGACAAATGCAACTGATTCTTTTTCTGTTCATTCCTGGTTCCTCCCTGCGTCCATTCATTGCTTCGGGCACAGTATAGCACTTAAAAAGACGACAAGTCAATAGAGTTTCTAAAACCGTAAACCTTAGACTGCAATCTGTAAGATTCTGTAAATTCTTTCGTTCTGCCTATTCCTTTTAATTTCTACTTTTATTCTTGTGGAATTATGTGATATACTTATTTCTGATATTGATATCAAGGAGGAAATTCATGGAAATCTATCTAATCGTAGCGGCTGTCATCTGTATTCTCTGCATTCTTGCCAGCAACTTATCTTACCGGATCGGCGTTCCGTCATTGCTGCTCTTTATCTTACTTGGCATGATGTTTGGAACAGACGGAATCTTTCGAATCAACTTTTCTGACTATGCCCTTTCCGAAACCATCTGCTCCGTTGCTCTCATTTTCATCATGTTCTATGGGGGATTTGGTACCAACTGGCATGAAGCGAAACCAGTGGCAGTCAAATCTATCATTTTATCCAGTGCAGGTGTAATTCTCACCGCAGTTATTACCGGTCTTTTCTGTTATTTCGTATTGAAGACTTCTCTGCTCGAGGGACTTCTCATCGGTTCTATTTTAAGTTCTACCGATGCAGCAAGCGTCTTTTCCATATTAAGGGTTAAAAAACTGAATCTGGTCAATGGTATGGCTTCTGTTCTTGAGGTGGAAAGCGGAAGCAACGATCCGGTTTCCTATATGCTGACCATCATTGTTCTCGGTATCATGAACGGAAAAACTTCTGCCGCTTCTATTGGAATCATTTTTGGCGAAGAAGTTTTATTCGGACTGATTTTTGGTGCACTGGCTGGTGCTGCAGGCTACTTTATTTTCCGGATCAAACAGTTTCGTTCCAGAGAAATGCTTCCGATTCTGGGCATGTCCATCGCCCTTTTGACCTTTGGTCTTTCCAATTCCGTAGGAGGAAATGGTTTTTTAAGCGTATACATAGCAGGAATTATAATTGGAAACAGTAAAATCCATTATAAAGCAGAAATGGTTCACTTTTTTGACGGAATAACGGGTATGATGCAGATCGTACTGTTCTTCCTTCTCGGACTCTTATGTTTCCCTTCCAGAATTGTTCCTGTCATTTTACCCTCCATCGGCATCTGGGCATTTATGCTGTTCATCGCAAGACCCATTGTGGTAGGTATTATCCTCACTCCATTTAAGGTTCCTTTCCGACAGCAGCTTTTAATCTCCTGGGCAGGTCTTAGAGGGGCTGTTTCTATCGTCTTTGCCATACTTGCCGTATTAAACCCCACAGTCCTGGAACTGGATATATTCCATATTGTTTTCTGTGTCTGCCTCCTCTCCGTATCCATTCAAGGATCTCTGCTCCCCTGGATGGCAAAAAAGTTAAACGTCATTGGAGCAACGGATAACATCTTTAAAACCTTTAACGATTACAGCGAAGATCCGTCTATCCATTTAACAGAGATCCGGCTGCCCCAGGATCATCCCTGGATTAACCATACCTTAAAAGATATTGTATTTCCAAATGGAATGATGGCGGTCATGATTTTACGGGATGGAAAGACCCTCATTCCCAGAGGAGATACTATGATTCTGGCGGAAGATTCTGTCATCTTAAACAGTCCGGAATACACAGACAATAAGATGAAGCTTCGGGAAGTACAGATCGGACCGTACCACCCCTGGATCAATCACAAAATCAGCGATCTGACTCTGCCAGAAGATACTTTAATCTTTCTGGTTCAGCGTGCCGGAAGTTCCCTGATCCCAGACGGTCAGACCTGTCTAAAAGATGGGGATTGTCTCATTTTAAACGCTTAAAAAAATCCCTGAACCGTCATTTCACAGTTCAGGGATTTTTAATATTGTTTCAGATCTGAGCAGTTAAGTACTTCTGCTTTAATTTTTCCCGTTTCTCATGGGTAAGACCAATCCGCTTTTCCAGATACTCCTCTACTGTTCCAAATGTCTTTTCTATTGCGGAAAAAGCATGGAGAATATAGTCCTCTGATACGGTCAGCAGAACACGGACACAATGAGCCAGTTCCTGGTCTTTTGTCTCCTGTTCGGCATAGGAAGCGATTTTCTGCGCTCCCTCCATCACATAAGTATTGGTTTCTGTAAAATTATCCACAACGATTCTACGCTCTACAGATAAAGCGGATAAGAGCAAGGCTGTTCCAATCCCGACCCGGTCCTTTCCCGCACTGCAATGCCAAAGCACTGCCCGCTCATCTGCTTCCAGCAGATGGTCGAAAAAACGTCCATACTGACTGGCTGCATACTGGCTTAACACAAGGTTTTCATATAGTTTGTTTATGTATTGGTGAGGCTTTCCTGACAGAGACGCAGCATGATTGATAATTCCCTGAAACTCATGTCTTCCTTCCCCCTCTTCAAAGGTGATTCCAACAGTTTCTTCATCAAGAATGGGATTAAATATATTGACAACGCCTGGAATTACAGGGTCCGGTTTCTGTTTCCGTTCTGCCTCTGTTCTAAAATCAATGACAGTCCCAAGCCCAAAGCCATCAGCCAGGATCTCTATATCCCGTTTCGTTGCTTCATACAGGGTTCCGCTCCTGATCAGCTTTTTAGGAAGAATCATTTTTCCTTCTGTGGTTCTGATTCCACCCAGATCCCGTGTATTGGGAAGTTTTTCTAAAAAGATTCGCCCCATGCTGCAATTCAACTGTTCTCTCATCTTCATGTATTCCTCCTGTTCAATCTGCACAAATTCTGTCTGCTTCATTATATCATACAGTCTCTCTATAAGAAAGGAATAACAGAATTAAGCCCTGGAAGGGTCAGATACTGATCTAGAATATTCTTCACATACCAGGAAGCAGTCAGACGGTCCACACCTTCCATCAAATGGACCGGATATGCCTTTAACACGTCTCCATTGAGACGGTATACAACAGAGCCGATTGTCTGCCCCTTTGATACGGGTGCCTTTAACTCTTTGGGAAGTTCCACCTCTACCGTTACTTTCTCATCCTCTGCCAGAAGAATTTTTAAGTTCTTATCCTCAGAATCCAGAATCCCACAGGAAACAAACACCGGATCTTCCAGCCTGCCAGAAGGCGGAACCCCATTCTTAATTAAAATATCCTGAAAATTGGTTTCCTGAAACACATCTTTATAATGGAAGCGATCCAGCCCGTATTGAAACAGTTTTCTTGCATCAGACCATTTATAAGTCTTGTGGGGAGGCCAGCCGCACCCCAGTAAAGCAATGGTATAAACTCTTCCCTCATCTTTTAATGCGCCTACATAAGAATACCCTGCCCCTCCGGTAAATCCGGTTTTACCGGAAAATGCCCCATTCATGGAATGCAGCAACGCATTATGATTGTTGCAGCTAAAGGACCTTTTCCTTTCCAGATCCTGAAAATAATAACTTTGTGTCCCGGTTATCTCTAAAAATTCCTCTTTCTTTGGGGACTGCCCAATACAGTAATTCATAATTTTGGCAAGATCTGCTGCTGTGGTGGAATGTTCTTTCACCTGTCCATCTTTTTCTTCCTTGGCATCTAACCCGTTGGGAGTAATAAAATAGGTGTTATTGCAGCCTAAATCTTTGGCTTTCTGATTCATAAGCTCCGCAAATTCCTCCATGCTCCCTCCAACATGTTCCGCAATCATCATTGCCGCATCATTATGGGATTCCAGCATCAGGCTGTAAAGCAGATCTTTCAGTGTAAATGTCTCTCCTTTATAAACACCAAGATGAACTTTTGGCTGCGATGCCGCCTTTTGACTGGCTGTTACCGTATCAGAAAGATTTCCATATTCCAGAGCTACGATGCAGGTCATAATCTTTGTGGTACTGGCCATTGGCCGGACCAGATCTTCATTCTTTCCATATAAGATGCGGCCGGTCGAGGCATCCATTAGGACCGCTGACTGAGCATAAAGATTTAATTCATCCTTTGTCTGGACCGGTTTTTCTTTCTTTTTCTCTTCTACAGTTACTTTCCCATTGACAGTCTCTCGCTCTGACAGCCTGTATACCCCTATTCCTGCCACAAAAAACAGGACGAATACAGCAGCTAACAGAAATCTTTTTGTGACGTGCCTCATGAAAGAGCCTCCCGCTTGACTTTATTTTATCCTATTCCATTGTTTTTTCAATTATTCCCTTTACTTTCCGAACATATTTTCGGTATAATAAAAGAGAAAGGAGAATATCATGGAATCTCAACGACTGATTTTTCATATTGATGTAAATTCTGCATTTTTAAGCTGGGAATCCGTAGCCCGGCTGGAGCAGGACCCTGACGCTCTGGATCTGCGCACCATTCCTTCTGCAGTAGGCGGCGATGCTTCCTCCAGACACGGAATTGTCCTTGCCAAGTCAACGCCGGCAAAAAAATACGGAATTTCCACTGGAGAACCCATTGCCCATGCCTTAAAGAAATGTCCCAACCTCACTGTTGTGCCTGCCCATTTCCAGATATATCTGGAGAAATCCAGGCAGCTTATGAACCTGTTATCCAAATACACCCCTGATATTGAAAAATTCAGTATTGATGAAGCTTTTCTGGATATGACCTCTACCATTCATCTTTTTGGCACTCCCCTCACGGTTGCCAACCAGATCAGAGAAGAAGTCTTAAACCAGCTTGGTTTTACAGTCAATATCGGAATTGCGCCTAATAAACTGCTGGCAAAGATGGCATCTGACTTTAAAAAGCCCAATCTCTGTCACACACTATTTTCCCATGAAGTTCCGCAAAAGATGTGGCCCCTTCCCATAAGGGAATTATTTTTTGTAGGTCATTCTGCCGAAAAAAAGCTGCAGAGCATTGGAATCCACACAATTGGTGAACTGGCTGCCTGCAACGCCAATCATTTAAAGCATCTGTTAGGGGAAAAATATGCGTTGCTGATACATGATTATGCCTGTGGCATTGATCATTCTCCAGTGGAAGAACGGGAACCAGTGAATAAAGGTTATGGCAACAGCACCACCTTATCCAGAGATGTGGATGACTACGATGTCGCCTGTCAGGTTCTCCTTTCCCTATGTGAAACTGTAGGAGCAAGACTACGCCACGACAAGGTTCAGTGTGACTGTGTGTCTGTGGAGATCAAGGACTGGGATTTTCACACTCAGTCCCATCAGATGACCCTGAACAGTCCTACGGATTCCACCACAGTTCTTTACGACAATGCCTGCTCCTTATTAAAAGAATTCTGGGATAAGACTCCTTTACGTCTCATAGGAGTCAGAACTACAAAGATTACAGAAGATGGGTATAGCCAGTTAAACCTTTTTGAATCAGAACAATCCAAAAAAATGAAAGAGATGGAAAAAGCAGTCGATCATATCCGGAACAAATTCGGAACGGACAGTGTAATGAGAGCCAGCTTTTTAAAGAGGGATACGATTGTCGATCATGTAAGCGGAAAAGAAAAACATCTGTGAATGATTGAGCCTTATCTTACTGTTCTCCTAATCCTTTGAACCCTTCCCCGTACACTTCATTGGAATCTGTAATAATCAGGAATGCCTGCTTATCCACTTCATGAATTGCCCGCTTAATGGGAACCACCTGGCTGTTATTGCATGCGCACATGACAATTCTTTTCTCATTCAGAGAATAGGAACCTTCTCCTTTTAAAAAGGTACAGCCTCTTTTTGTGGTTCTTTCAATTCTCAGTGCCACTTCCCGCTCATGATCTGTTACTACAAAAACAAGTTTTCCAGAACCAAGACCGTACATGATCTTATCAATAACCATGGTGGTCACTATGGTGGATAACAGACCTAAAATAACTGCATCAATGTTACGAAATACCAGACCACCGGCTAAGATGACAATTGCATCAATGACCAGCGAGATCTGACCGATGGTATAGTGGGGAACCTGTTTGCGGATTGCCATAACAAGGAAATCAGTTCCCCCGGTGGAACAATTCCTCAGATAGACAAGGGTCAGTCCCAGCCCAGAGAGTATTCCGGTACAGGCTGACGCATACAACGGATTCCCATGGTAGACAGGAAAATACGGAACAACATAATCCAGCACCAGTGCAAAAATCAACATGCTTTTCATGGAACGGAGCAGAAAACTTCTGCCAAGGACTTTATAGCTGACTAAAATTACTGGAATATTTAAGACAATGCTGGTAATTCCCATGGGCAAGCCAAAGAGATACCTCAAAATCAAGGCAATTCCCGATATTCCCACCGGAGCAAATTCTGCATTTACCGCAAAGTTATAGATTCCTATATTAAATAATAATGCACCTGCCAGATCACAGAGAATATCCATGAAGATTTCTTTTGGCAGGCGCTCCTTCTTTATTGATCCCATAAAGTGTGCGCCCCCGTTTCTGCTGTCTGAATAAATTGTTTCTCAATGGATTATTTATAGAAGATAATCATTGATCTCAAATTCTTTTTTCGCAACCTTTACCCGTTTGATGAATACCGTTACTTCTTCCTCTTCTTCGGAACAGATCCCAGTTACCTCAACTGCTGTCTTTCCATAGGATTCCTTTAAACTGATTTCTTTATCCATAATATTCTTATCTGCCAGCGCTTCTGCCAAATCAAGCAGAACTTCTTCCACATCTTCTTCGATCCGGTTCTTTTCAAATTCTTTTTCTAACGCCTCATACATATCTTGATTGAACATCCTGCATGTCCTCCTTTTTTCTATTTACTAATTATAACCTATGGTTCCATCTTGTCAATCCTGTGGCATCGTGATAGAATCCCTTTATGAAAACAACAATGACATACCGCATAACGGAAGAACAGCAAAATATAACGGTGGAACAATACCTGTTGTCAAAAGGATATTCCCAAAGTCTGATCAGGCATTTAAGAAATACAGAAAATGGAATAACCATAGATCAAAAACTGGTATATACCACTCATAAACTGATTCCGGAAGAAACTCTCACAGTTCTTCTGGTTGATGAAGAATCCTCCAGACACATTACACCAACGCCCATGGCTTTGGATATTGTATACGAGGATCAGCATCTCATGGTGGTGAATAAAGAAGCTGATGTTCCGATTCATCCATCTCAGGGAAACCATTCCCACACACTTGCCAACGGAATTGCCCACTATTTTAAGGAAAAAGGAGACTCGTTTGTTTACCGTGCCATCAACAGGCTGGACCGGGATACTACAGGGCTTTTGATCCTGGCGAAAAATCCGCTGAGTGCCTGTATTTTATCCAATATGGTTAAACACAGGCAAATCCAGAGAAGATATCTCGCCATCGTCTGCGGAAATCTGCCTGAGAGCGGAATCATTGATAATCCTATCAAACGAGTGGATGATTCCACCATTGAACGATGCGTATCACCGTCTGGAGAGCGGGCAGTTACGCATTATAAAAAGTTGTTCTATGACCCTGTAACCGATCACTCCCTGGCAGGTCTGGAACTGGAAACCGGAAGAACCCATCAGATCAGAGTGCATTTAAACTCCATCGGTCACCCTCTTCCAGGAGATTTCCTCTATCATCCGGATTACCGCTATATAAAAAGACAGGCGCTCCATTCTTTTCGCCTGAATTTCATTCACCCCATTGAACAAATTCCGCTTTTCTTTGAGGCTCCTCTTCCAAAAGATATGCAGTTTCTTAAAATCGGGTCTGATCACTTATCATTTCCGTTAAATTTTTAGGGAAATGAAGATTTTAAGTGTAATTTTGTGCTGGAATTGACAGAATAGTAAGAGATAAACTCCTGGAGGTCTTTTATGTTCTTATCAACCATTACTGCTTATTTCATCATTCCAGTGTATACCATATTATTTGCATGGGGAACAAACTGGTTTACCATGAATTTTTCCGTTCTCGGCAATTTACCCAGCCGTAAGAATTTCTTCCTGCTGTGGGGAATTATTGTAGGCGCCTATTTTTATTATATTTTAAAACAGATTATATTCATCTTGCCAAGGAATAAGAAAGAGAAAGCCTTAAGCCTTCTTTCCATCTTCTTTCTGGCATTTGGTGTCTTAACCCCTTACCTGCCTGATTCCCAGCCATTTTCTTCCGTCCTTCATGTTATGCTTTCTTTTATGGCATCCATCTCGCTGCTGATCTGCCTTTACATGATTATGTGGAAATTATACTGTATGAATAAAACGGCTTACCGCTCTTACCTTATCTGTCTGTCAGGAATTACTGTGTTATCCGCATTCCTCTTAATTCTTTCAGGAATCGTAAGCACGGCACTGGAGATCTTCTTTGTCTTATCCTGTAACATGCTTCTCCATAAACTTTACAATAAATTGTATTCTCCAAAGCTGATTTATTGATACAGACACGCCCTGCCATACCGGCAAAATCAAAACCGGGACCTGCCATAAATAGCGCCTGTCCCGGTTCTCATCTGTTTATTCTTCGTCTTCGCCTACCAGCTCATCATACTCTGCTTCATCGAGTAACTGATCAAAAGCCTCTGCAACGATCTCATATTCATCATCATCTTCAATATTCGCAAGATCCGGCTGTCCGTCCTCTTTCTCAGAATAACGGTATAAATAAACTTCTCCTTCTTCTGCCTCCGGACCATCCATGGGAAGCAGGGCAATATAATCTCTTTCACCTGCTGTAAAGATGGTAAGTACTACGCACTCCAGATCTTTTCCATCATCCAGGGTCAGAGTTACGGTCATCTCCTCCTGGGGTTCCATTCCATCGTGCTCTAAATTAGGATCCTGTGCCATCCTGATACCTCACTTTTTTAAATTAATCTGCTTACTAAGACGTTCAGAAACGCCTGCTTTCACTCTACCAGACAATCCGACAAAAATCAAGGGATTTCTCTCTCAATATTCGATTCCCTTCCTTGCCTTTATTCCTCTGTCATAGGGATGCTTGATCTTCTTTATTTCCGATACATAATCAGCCAGTTCCAACAGTTTCTCAGATGGTTCTCTTCCTGTGAGCACCACTTCAAGATCCTTTGGACGATGTTCTAAAAACTCCAGCAAAACAGCCTCATCCACAAGCTTATAATTGGATACTGCCATGATCTCATCCAGTACTAGAAGATCATAGTTCTGCTCCTTTGCCTGTTGGAGAGTCTGTTGAAGCAAGAAAGAATAATAACGTTTTGCTTCCAGCTTCTGTTCTTCGGACATTTTTGAAAAAAAGCCAAAACTCTGCTCACAGGGTGTTACCGTTATTCCAGGCAATTGGTTTAGAGACTTCACCTCTCCGGAGTAATCCGTCTTTAAAAAACGGGTAATCAGAACCTTTTTTCCGCTTCCTGATGCACGCACTGCCAGACCTGCAGCAGCCGTTGTCTTTCCTTTTCCATCCCCACAATAGATATGGATACAAGACTCCATATATACATTCTCCTTTCCTATCCCCGATTTAAATATTCTTTTACGAATCGGGAGATTTCCTGCTTTTTGCTGTATCGTTCCCGTACATAATTGATATGAAGACGTTCCTTTGCTCTTGTCATGGCAACATAAAACATCCGCCGTTCTTCCTCCAGATCCGCAGGCAGAACCGCCTTGTGATGAGGGGTTACTCCTTCGTTGGCATCCAAAATATACACAATCGGGTATTCCAGCCCTTTTGAACTGTGCATGGTCATAAGTGCTACCCCATCCACCTCTTTTTCTTTTGCCTGTACCTGGGCCTTTAACTCTTCCCCATATTCTTTCATGTGATCAAACCACTGGTCAAAAGTAGGATAATTTACTGCACTCTCTTTTATCTGATCCAGAATCTCAAAAAGCTCCTCCGGTTTCACTCTCCGGTACTGGGCATACTCTCTGATATAGTCGTCATACCCCACCGCTTTTCTAATGTAATTAAGGGCTGCAACTGGTGCCATATTTCGAATCATCCGGAGATCATATTCCAGTTGTTCCACTCGTTCAATCATAAACCCTTTATCCTGATAGAAAGATTTTACCGATTCCCAGTTTACCACATTGCCGTCCAGAGCATCCCGGCTGATATAACGGTTTGGGCGGTTTAAAAACTGAAATACATTTCCTCTGGATAAATCTCCGCAGGCCCCTTTGATATAAGCAATGATGTTTTTACAAATCCAGTGATCAAACAAATTAGGAACCGAGTCTTTCATTGAAAATGGAATATTATATTCCATCAGCTTTTCAATCAGCATTCTGGGACCGAGGTTGGTCCGATATAAAACAGCCATTTCCTGCCAGGCAAATCCAGCCTTCCGATAGTCCATGATCTCCTTGACGATCTCCTGATTTTCCTCCTGGGGGTCCTGCCACATCCTGGTGATTACCGGTTTTCCATTTCCTTTTTTCGGTATGATCTTCTTAGGAAAACGGACCTGATTGTGGGCAATTAACAATCCTGCGGTCTGAACGATCTCTTTGGTACTTCTGAAATTCACATTAAGCACTACTTTTTTTGCATCCCTGTAATCCTTTTCAAATCCAAGCATGATCTCAGGCTTTGCACCCCGAAACCGATAGATCGACTGATCATCATCTCCCACAATAAACAGATTATTCTCCGGTGCAGCCAGCATTCGGATAACTTCATACTGTACCAGATTAATGTCCTGAAATTCATCAATTAAAATATACTGATATTTTTTCTGCCATGCCTCTAAAATATCCTTTCTCTGTGTAAACAATTCGTAACACATCACAAGCATATCATCAAAATCAATCAGACCTGCCCTGCGCAGCCGTCCCTCATATCCCATATAAAGCTGTTTAAAAATCTCCTCAGAGCAGTTTTTAGAATAGTAATGATCCAGATCAATCATTTCTCCTTTAACCGAACTGATCTCTGATAAAACGGAAGATACAAAATCCGCCTCATCTTCCACCTCCATACGGCATTGATCCATCTCTTCTTTTATGTACTGGATTCTCTGCTCATCCCTTACAATGCTTCTGGCATCATAGCGGTATGCAAACTTTAAAATTCGAAAAAATATAGCATGAAAGGTTCCAAAGCTTACGGGAGCTGTCTTTCCCTCCATGAGTTCTTCAAACCGCTCTTTCATCTCTCCTGCTGCGGATTTGGTAAATGTAATAACCAGAATATTGGAAGGATTTACTCCCAGATCATGAATCAGATGATGGATCCGGTGAGTGATCGTAAATGTTTTTCCTGATCCCGGACCAGCCAAAACCAGCATAGGGCCTTTGTCATGAAAAACTGCTTCTTTCTGGGCACCCTCATATATAATTGGTTCCTTCATCAATTCCTCCTTTGTACAGAAAGAAAAGCAGGGGACCGGTCTCAGCCGGTTCCTCTGCTTTTCTTTCAATTTCTTTTATAAAGTCCCGTTGCTTAAAAGTCTGATTCCTTCTTTGATTCGATTTAAGGATTCTTCTTTTCCAAGAACTTCCATAATCTCAGTAGCGCCGGCAGGTGTCATCTGCTTGCCGGAAACGGCTGTACGGATCGGCCACATAACAAAGCCTGTCTTGCAGCCTTTTTCTGCCACATACTTCGATAAAGCCTCATACAGAGCGTCATTGCTGTAATCTTCCTGGGATTCCAGAATCGGAAGCACTTCCTGTAATAAAGAAAGAGAAGTTTCGCTGTTTGTCTTCATCTTCTTATTGGTGTACATGGAAAGGTCGTAGGATGGAAGAGCCTCGAAGAAATCAATATGCTCTGCAATGTCCGGGAATATCTCGATTCTCGTCTTAACCATGGCTGCAATCTTCTTCAAATCCAGATCTTTTTTAATCACCTTTTTTATATACGGCTCTGCAAGCTTGAAAAATCCGTCAAAATCCATGGACTTCATATATTCACTGTTCATCCATTTCAGCTTTGCCATATCAAATACAGCCGGAGATTTACTTAAGTTATGATAGTCAAATTCTTTTACCAGTTCTTCTAAGGAGAATATCTCCTGATTGCCCTCCGGAGACCAGCCAAGAAGTGCCACATAATTGACCACCGCTTCTGAAATGAACCCCTGCTCAATCAAATCTTCATAGGAAGCATGTCCGCTTCTCTTACTTAACTTTTTATGTTCCTCATTGGTAATCAATGGACAATGAACGTATACCGGAACCTCCCAGCCAAATGCGTCATAAAGCCGGTTATATTTAGGGGATGAGGACAGATATTCATTTCCTCTTACCACATGGGTAATTCCCATCAAATGATCATCTACAACGTTCGCAAAATTATAGGTTGGATATCCATCGGATTTCATTAATACCATATCATCAAGCTCTGAATTATCTACAGAAATATCGCCATATATCTCATCATGAAATGTGGTTTTCCCTTCTGTTGGATTGTTCTGGCGGATGACATAGGGAATTCCGGAAGCAAGCTTTTCTATAACCTCTTCTTTCGACAGATGAAGACAATGCTTATCATAAGTCATGATTTCCTGTCCGTCTACTGTTCTCTTTAAAGTATCCAGCCTGTCCTGACCGCAAAAGCAGTAGTAGGCTTCCCCTTTTTCGATCAGCTTCTTTGCATATTCTAAATAGATACCGGAGGCCTGACGCTCACTCTGGACATAAGGACCCACACCGCCATCCTTGTCAGGACCTTCGTCATGAACCAGACCTGTTTCTTCCAGGGTTCTGTAAATAATCTCGACAGCGCCTTCCACGAAACGTTCCTGATCCGTATCTTCAATGCGGAGAAGGAAATCACCGCCTTCATGTTTTGCAATCAGGTACGCATACATTGCGGTTCTTAAATTCCCTACGTGCATACGGCCAGTAGGACTCGGTGCGTATCTTGTTCTTATTTTTGTCATTGTGAACACACTCCTATATCTTCTTTCTTATGGTTGGCAAGTGTCATTTAACAAGCCATGCGGTTAAATAAAGAGACCGCATAGCCCATTATATACCCTATAACCGGAAAAAACAATGTTTTGGCAAAATTATCTTTTTACTTTTCCATTACATTCCAGGTCCTACAGACTGGGGACCATAATCGTAATCCTCCGGACCTGCCCCTGGCTCATCTCCATATCCAGGTTCCATATCTCCCGGAAATACAGGTGTAGTTGTTTCAGAAGGTCTTGTGACTCCCGGACCGATCTCCTGGGGTTTCTGGCTGGAATCTTCCTTCCTTGGAAGACCAGATACGTGGTTAAGAGCTTCTTCCAGCGAAGGTCCTAAACTATCGTAATACGGCGTATCAGCAAGCTGATTTAACAGAGACTGGGCAGTGCTGACCTTTTCCTCGGAAGAACTGTCTCTGTACTGCAGACTATTCAGTTCTTCAATCAATGTCTGTAAAGAAGCTGCTGCTTCTTCAATTGCCTGTTGGGAAGCAAGAGAATCCTCCTGGCCTTTTCTTACCAATGCTTCCTGCTTCTTGCGTTCCTCCTCTTCCTGCCATTTCCTTGCATCTGCTTTGGCTGCTGCCTCAGCAATTGAGGAAAACAGGTCTTTTCTTCCTGTCTCATTCGATGTCTTCTCTCCCATGGAATCAACATTATAAAGAGAAACCGTAGACGGCATATCCCAATCCTCTGCCGGCAGCTCTTTGTTAATTTGAGTCATAAAATCTCTCCAAATTCTGCCAGAATATGTCTTTCCATAGACACCAGGCATTGCCTTTGGCGTATCATATCCTACCCATACAGAGGTGGTATAATGTTTGGTATATCCGCAGAACCAGGTATCTTTATTGCTGTTTGTGGTACCGGTCTTTCCTGCCGCCGGAACATTAAGTCCCAGACCACTCCCGGTTCCATAAGGTTTATCGAGAGTTCCCTTTAATATATCCGTAATCATGTAGGCAGTGTCTTCTGTAAACACCCGCTCGTCTGCCTGATTTCCATTAAATACTTCTCCATCATACTGGCTGATCATGCTGGTAATACAAGACCTGCTGCTGTACATTCCCTTATTGGCCAGTACCGAGTAACCCTTTGCCATATCAATGATTCTTGCCCCTTCGGTAAAGCCGCCGATACTCATACTGGTATTCCCGTTATCCATATAGCTTAAACCGGTAAAGTGCATCTTACCCAGATATCCGATTCCCTTGTCGACTCCAATATCTGCCAACACCTGCCACGCCACTGTATTTAAACTGCGGTTTAAGGCTTCCCTTACAGAAACATTGCCAAAATATTTGCCGCCGCTGTTCTTCGGTCCTTTTTCAAACAAATGGTCATTGACAAGTCTGGATGGATAATAAAATCCGGTTTCAAATGCCGGAGCATAATCAATCAGCGGTTTAATGGTGGAACCTGGCTGCCGTTTGCTTAGAAAGCCACGGTTATATTCATCGTCAGTTCCCCTTCCTCCCACAATTGCAACCACATATCCTGTCCGGTTGTCAATGCAGACTGCTGCTCCCTGCAGGGCAAACTTTCCATTCTTCTGAAGCTCTTTAAAGCCTTTCAGCCGCTCATCAATATTACTCTGCAACAGATTCTGGATGTTGGTATCCAGACTGGTATGTATCTCAAACCCGCCATTTCTGATCATATCGCTTTTGGACTGGTAAACTTCCTGATACTGTTCTTTATACGCATCATAGGAAGACTTATTATCAAAAACATATTTAAACACAAATCCGTCGTTCTTCATCAGCTCAAGAGTTGCCGCATGAATGGCATAACTTGTCTGATAATTCTCTTTTGTCCCAGGCTCATAGACCTTTGCCACAGTCAGCGGCTGAGCCTTTGCATAATCCCGCTCTTCTTCGGTAATTAATTTATTAACAGCCATATTGTTGATGACCTGATCCCTTTTCTTTTGAGAAGTCTCCGGATGAGCAACCGGATCATATCTGGAGGGATTGTTGCTGATTCCTGCCAGAGTCGCTGCCTCCCAAACCGTTAAGTCTTTTGCTTCTTTATCAAAATAATAACGGCTGGCTTCCGATACTCCATAACAGCGGTTTGCGTAAAAATTAGTATTGCAGTAAAACTCTAAAATCTCAGCTTTTGAATATCTCTGTTCCATCTGCGGAGCTGCAAAAAATTCAGTCAGCTTTCTCTGAAATGTCCGTTCCTGGGTCAGATAGGTATTCTTAATTACCTGCTGGGTAATGGTACTTCCCCCCTGGGTAATGGTTCCCCGGTTCTTTACAAATACCATACCTGCACGGAGAAGTCCCAGATAATCAATTCCCTTGTGCTTGTAAAAGCGTCTGTCCTCCTGGGCTACATAAGCTTTTTGAAGATTCTCGCTGATCTCTGTAATTGGAACATACTCATAATGACCAGAATTAATGGTTCCGATCAGGTTACCGGAAGCATCAAAGATCCTTGTATCTGTCGGCTGGGAAAAATCAGTCTTGCTTGTCTTACTCATGATTAAATCAGCCTTTTCTTTGCAGGCTAAAATCTCATCCTGATATTTTAAAAATACGGCACCTCCGGCAAGACAGCCCAGAACCATAACCGCCAGAAACAGGAAAAGAATGACTTTTACAGGCTTAAAAAAAACAGACCATTTGCTCTTTTTCTTTTTCCTTTTTCGTTTCTCCATTTCGATGTGCCTCCTTCTTCCTTTTTGCATATGACAAAAACGGGAAGTCTATAAATTAAGACTTCCCGTTTGTTTTCAAAGCTGATGACGGGAATCGGACCCGTGACCTCCTCACTACCAATGAGGTGCGCTACCATCTGTGCCACATCAGCTTATTAATGGTTCTTCGCTCGAACCTCGTATATCATAGCATGGGAAAATCTGTTTGTCAACATTATTTTTTTGTTTTTTGTTTCATACATACAATAGCAAAAATTTAAGTTATTTAGTACTTAAAACCCCGTTTTGTTTTCCTTTTATGGCGGAAAAGAAAAAATGTCCCGCAACTATTCCTTCTCTTCCGCCATCAATCTTCTGCTTTTACAAAATCCCCTCAAAGCTTTCTTTCAAAGTCTTGCAGGAAACTGAAAAACGCTCCAGTTCATCTTCCGTCAGCGAAAGCTGAAGCACTCTCTGGATTCCATTCTGGTTGATAATACAGGGAACACCGGCATAAACCTCTGACTGTCCATACTCTCCCTTTAACATGGCAGAAACGGTAAATACACTGTTTTCATCGCCTAAAATAGCCCTGGTAATTCTGGTCAGAGACATTCCTATTCCATAATAAGTCGCCTGCTTGGCTTCAATGATCTTATAAGCTGCGCCTCGCACGTCTTCTTCAATCTGTTTTAATTCCTCCCGGCATACCATATCCTCTTCTCCGCCGGACCCGCAGAGAGAAAGAATCGGTTTGGTGGCGATCATTGCCTGGCTCCATGGTACAAATTCACTGTCTCCATGTTCACCAATAACATAAGCATGGACATTGCGGGGATCCACCCGGAGAGTTTCCCCAAGGAGATAACGGAGTCTTGCGGTATCAAGAGTGGTTCCGCTTCCAATGACCCTTTTCGGATTAAAGCCGGATATGGCATAAGTAATTCTTGTCATAATATCCACGGGATTGGTTGCTACCAGAAAAATTCCGTTAAATCCTGATTCTGTCACCGGTTGTATAATCGAACGGAACACGGCTGCATTTCGTTTTAAAAGGTCTAGTCTTGTCTCTCCCTGCTTTTGTGCCACACCTGCACAGATCACTACAATATCTGCATCATGGCAGTCTTTGTAATCACCTGCATAAATCTTCATATGCGCTCCGGAAAAAGCAAGTCCATGGTTTAAGTCCATGGCTTCGCCTTCTGCCCGTTTCCGGTTAATATCAATTAATACCAGTTCATCGCACGCTCCCTGATTCAGCATGGAATAGGCATAGCTCATTCCCACCATTCCAGTGCCCACCAGTGCTACTTTTCTCTTATCTGTTTTCATAATCAAACACGCTCCTGTTCTTGATATCGTTATTGTAACTGCTAATCAGGAAACTATTCCTTTCTACTTCATACGATCAATCTTTTTTGCCATCAGCTCACTGTTACTGCTGTATACTACTGCATTTTCTCCGGTTATTCTTCCTTCTTTATATAGATTTAACAGACTGGAATCCATAGATATCATATTTTCTGCCTGCCCGGTTGCTATAACGGAATCAATCTGATGGGTCTTTGATTCACGGATCATATTCCGGATAGCATTATTAAAAAACATCATTTCAAACGCAGGAGCAACACTTCCATCTACTGCAGGAATCAACTGCTGGGATATCACTGCCTGAACCACCATGGAAAGCTGCATCCGGATCTGATGCTGTTGATTAGGCGGAAAACTGTCGATAATACGGTCAATGGTATTGGCAGCACCAACGGTATGAAGAGTGGATATAACCAGATGCCCCGTCTCTGCCGCAGTCATGGCAATTCGGATCGTCTCATAATCCCTCATCTCTCCCACTAAAATCACATCCGGTGCCTGTCTTAAAGCTGCCCTTAATCCGGTTACATAACTGTCCGTGTCTGTAACAATCTCTCTTTGGGTTACCACACTCTTCTTATGACGGTGAAGAAATTCCAAAGGGTCTTCCAGGGTAATGACATGAGCATTTCTGGTGTTATTGATCTTATCAATGATACAGGCAAGAGTTGTGGTCTTTCCGCTTCCTGCCGGCCCAGTCACCAGCACAAAACCTTTTGTCATCCTGGCAACTCCCATAACCGGCTCCGGAATATGGAGTTCTTTGTAATCGGGCAGATCAAAAGTAACAACCCTGATTACGGCTGCCAGAGAACCTCTCTGCCGGAAAACGCTGGAACGGAATCTGGAAATACCCGGAAGTGCAAAAGAAAAATCATCGTCACCATGTTCTTTTACTATATTCATACTGCGGTTTCCAGCCAGTTCATATAGTTCCTTCATTAATGATTCCATTTGGTCTGAAGAAAGCTTTTCTTCATTTTGATATACAATTCTGCTTCCGATTTTATAGGAAAAAGGCATACCCGGCACCAGAAAAATGTCCGACGCTTTCTGAGCCACAGCAGCGCTTAACAAATCTACTACATTCATCTTCCAATCTCCTGCTCATTCCCTTCCATGCCATTCCAGACCGGCATGGAGCGGTCAATCTCATAATCTTCAATAAGAATTACATTCCACGATTTAATTCCTATGATTCCATCTTTTTTTAATTCAGGAAGCAATTCAATGGAAAGTGCCTGCCCCCGTTCCATGGGAATCAGGGTGTTTATGGTTCCATCATCTGGATGATAGGAATCTCCCAGCCTGGCAGTCAGTAACTTGTCATACTCACTTTTACTGCCTGTTTTTTGTGCCTGCCGTACTGCCGCATAAACGCTTTCATAAAAATCCTCTCCCTTTTTGTCCGCCCTGTAATACTCTCTGACAGCCGCCCCATTACGCTCCGCCAGATTATATTCATTCTTTGCTCCGCTTAAAGACAACATCCCAAAGGTCACCAGACACATCACAATAAAAATTAAAATCAGAGAGGGACCACCGATGCTGGCTCTGTACTTCACTTCCTGTTTCGCCATGCTCCTACCTCCCCTGAATGGATTCTTCATGGCGTTTTACGGAAAGAGTATACAACTGCTTTCCGCTTCTATTCACCACCACAGCCATCTCTTTATTTTCTAAAAAGTCTGTTTCCACATAAAAATCAGCCTGCTTTCTGCCACATGGATTCCCGCTCTTATCAAAAAAAAGGGTGAAGTTTCCTGCTTCAGTTTCCTCCTCCACAGTGAATCTCTCTTTAAGGCCCTGTTTTCCTTCTATTTTAAAGACTTCTGCCGTACTCTGGGCAATAAAAACTGCCCGGTTTAAATTCCACGCATGAAGACTGTAAGAGTTTGCTTTTGCAAATGTCTGAACACAGATTCCTGCACAGAGTATGAGAAAAAAAGAAACCCCGATCATTTCCATTAAGAAGACTTTGGAATTACTTTTTCTATTCATCTGCAACTCCTCCGCTTCTTAAAGAAATCCACAGGGAACCGCCCGTAATTCCCTGGCTCTTTATGTAGAGAAGGTCTCCCTTTTGCTCCACATAAACAGGACTGCAGGAGAGAATCTCATTTCCATCTCCTACTCCAAGCCCGCTTTCTTCATCGGTAAACAGCTCCCACAGCGCCCCGTCTTTGTAATAAATATCGGTTACATAGACCGTTTCGTTAATGGTCTGCTTTAATTCCAGAACCCATATGCCCGACTCTTCTTTTAAGGAGACAGCTCCTGCCCGGTCACCCTGCCGTACTTTGTTGGCAATATAACTCAGAACCACATCTTCCTGATAAGTACTTTCCCCTCTCATCTGAATGTTCTCATAAACCTTTGCGCCAATTAAAACCAGAAAAAGGGCACTGAGTAGAAACACCAGAAATAGTAAAAAGGTAAAAAGAGTTCCGGTAAGCCAGCCTCTTTGAACTTGATTCCCCTTCATCTTTTACCTCCTGATTATGGTTCCCGGAAATTAACGGTAATGTCTGGCATAAAATTTGATGCAAACCCATCAAAAAAAACATCATACCGTTTTCGGTCAATCTGTATTCCGTAATTTTTCTCCAGATATTCTACGTCTGGCGGATATCTCCCTTCAATGGCATAACACTGAACCGATGCTCTGCGGATGGCATCCCTAAGAGTGTCCGCCCCTTTTTTATCTGCATTATTCGAAAGAAGGAGGGTTGCCCAGAGAAACAAACCAATCATTGCACAAAACAACACAGGCATAGCTACAGATTCCGCAAACCTTTTCCCATAACTTCCAAGCTTCATAAAAACCCCTTCCTAACCAATGGCAGACAGAATCCCAACAAGAGGAAGCATGACAGATAAAAGAATCATTCCTACGGCAACAGCAAGAACAGCTACCATTCCCGGTTCAAACCTGCTGATCATGTGCTCCAGGGCAAGGTCTGCTTCTTCTTCATAATTTTTTGAAATCTCCCCTAAAACACAATCCAGACTTCCGCTTTTTGTGCCAACCTTGATCATCTGCACATAGAACCCCTTGAACATCCCGGTATTCTTAAGGGCATTATAATAATCGGTTCCGGCGGCAAGTTCTTCGGAACAACGGTTAATCTTTTCTTTCACCGCCTTGTTTTCCACCAGTTCTCCAGCAATCTCCAATCCCTTTTCCAGATCCAGTCCGCTTTTTAGTGTAAGGGCAAGAACCGCAGTAAACCTTCTGCCGGCTACGGCAAGTGCAATCTTATTCTTTTTCTTGATCCGTTGAAAAAAAACTTCCACAGGAGGTATTTTTTTACCTTTTTTTCGAGAGATCCAGACAGAAAAAACAACGATAAAAAGGAGCGCTTCCAATAAAAGTGCCACAGCACTGAACACTCCTCCCAGTTTCGTTGCAACAAGAGAAACCGGCGACATCTCTGCCCCCAGTTGCTGATAAACACGTTCAAATACCGGCATAACCTTTGTAAACAAAACAAGCAGCACCACCAACAGCATAGAAATCATGATCGCCGGATAGGTCACTGCATTTTTAATGTTGCGAATAAGAAGATGTTCTTTCTCATAATAGGAAGCCAGAGACTCCATAATCTGATCCAGATTGCCTGTTTCTTCTCCCAGTCTTGCCATGCGAACCACATAAGAGGGATAGGCCCCTGCATTCTCTAAAACACTGGAAAATGGATTCCCAAGCTCGATCTGCTCCACCATACCTGTCAGAATCTTTTTCTCCTCTTCCCAGCCTGCATCTTCCGCCATAGCAGACAATCCCTCTTCCAGAGGGATTGCCGCATGAAGCAGAAGGGATATCTGGAGGCAGAAGGCAGAAATTTCCCTGGCTGAATATAGCCTCTTTGCATTCTTCGCCATACGCCATCCTCCCTTTTCCTCTGTTTTCTTTAGTAAGTGTATTTTGCTTTATAATTAGAGCTGTTGGTAATATATTCTTTAATCGTCGGACTGTTTCCTCCTGATGAAGCAAAAGTAGGATCCATAAGCTTCCAGTTATATCCGTCAAAATAAATAATGTTATCCACCCAGCCCTGACCTTCAATATATACATTCACCCAGGCATGGTAGACATTCCCCGTATACCCTACCACAAGCTTGGTAGGAATATTCTGGGATCTTAACATGGCGGTCATTACCGCCGCATAATCGAAACAGATTCCTTTTTTCTTCGCCAGAACCTGATCAACATTAGGCAGATACCCTGACTCAACGGTATTGGCAAGGGCTGTATCGTAAGTAAAATTATTCACCACATAATTATACACATTGGTTATCACTCCCAGGGAATCAGAGGCTGATACAGCAAGTTCTTCACTCTTCGCTGCCACTGCACTCCCAGAGGAAAAGTTCACATACTGATTGGGATATAAAAACGGCTCAAACTCACTCTTTAAATTCACTGAAAGCTGGTTGTTGGATTTCACCGCATACTGATTGCCTTGAACCTGTTCCAATACACGAACGGTATAAGTTCCATTTCCTTCCGTAAGAGGAAATACCTCATAAGCGGATCTGGCATTTAAGTCATAGGTATACGTCTCTCCCCCGTTTTTCATTATCTGAACTTTTATTTTTGAAGCTTTGCCTGTATACTGAATCATCACATATCCATGACTTACATTCGAGGCATCTATCATTGCAGAATTACTGCTAAACGTGACTGTTCCCGGAGCCTGCGGCTTCTTTACATTTGCTGCACCTGGTTTTGAACCAAGAGGGATCTGTTCCTCTTTGATATTCACAATTGTGTCCTGCTTTGCCCAGACTTCGCTGTTTCCAATTCCTGCAATACTTCCACTGCTGCTTTGCGAAGCAAATATAGCGGCTGCAAAAGCCATTGCAAAAGCTGCACCAATTCGTTTCATTCCCATCATCTCCTTATGGCTTAACCTAAACGCTGCCTCACGATTTCATAAGCAAGTACTCCTGCCGCAACAGAAGCATTTAACGAATCAATGTCTCCTTTCATGGGAATAGAAGCCACCATATCACAGCTTTCTTTTATAAGTCTTCCCACTCCGCTTCCTTCACTTCCAATCACAAGACCAATAGGTCCTTTTAAATTCAAGCGGTACATTGTCTCGCCTTCCATATCGGCACAGACGAACCACAGCCCTTTTTCTTTCAGTTCTTCCATGGTTGCAGTCAGGTTCGTAACTTTTGCAACCGGCGTATAGTTCAGTGCCCCGGCAGATGTCTTGGCAACCGTAGCCGTAAGTCCCACCGCTCTGCGTTTTGGAATAATGACTCCATGAGCACCTGCCAGATTGGCGGTACGGATAATGGCTCCCAGATTGTGGGGATCTTCAATTCCATCGAGAAGAAACAAAAAAGGCGGTTCTCCCTTTTCTTCGGCGGCTTTTAACATGTCCTCCACTTCTGCATATTCATATGCAGCGGCATGGGCAATGACACCCTGATGGTGTCCTTCTTCGGACATCTGATCCAAACGCTCTCTCTCCACAAAATTAATGATGGTATCAACCTTTTTTGCTTCCCGTACAATAGACTGGATCGGACCATCCTGAACACCTTTTTGTACATACAGCTTATCAATGGTCTTTCCGGAGCGAAATGCTTCCAGTACAGCATTCCTTCCCTCAATGGTAAATTCTTCTATCATTCCAGTTCTCCTATTCTCTCAAGTCCTTTGCCCACCATGGTAATCAGCCGATTTATATCTCCTTTTAAATACAGATATCCGCAAAGAGCTTCAAAACCGGTGGCAGTGCGGTAATCCGCCATTGTGGCATGTTTAGCCGTTGTGACGGATTTGGCATTGCGTCCCCGCTTATAGACAGTGATTTCTTCTTCTGTCAGATCATTTTCTTCCATTAGCCTGCGGATGATCTCCGCCTGGGTTCCTGCATTCACCAGTTTTGCACTCTTTTTGTGCATATTGTTGACCTGGGTACTGCCGTGATTCATTACCTTGGTACGGATAATCAGTTCATATACCCCATCTCCGATATAAGCCAGAGCCAGAGGGGAATAACTTCTTATATCCACATCTTTCAGATGGAGAGTTTCTTTACAAAATTCAGATAAGGCTTTTATACTCTCTTCCATTTTACACCTTCCCTGGTGTCCTCCAGAACAATTCCCTTTTCCAGTAAATCTCCCCGGATTTTATCTGCCAGACCAAAATCTTTGTCTTTTCTTGCCTGCTGTCTTGCCTGAATCATGGTCTCAATCTCTTCTTCAAGAATCTCTTCTTCTTTTTCTGTAATAATACCAAGGACACCACAAAGTCTCTCTATCGTCTCTTTAAGATACGTTACATATTCTCTGGAACTGTCTTCACCCGTGGTTGAATTGCTTAACTTTACCAGTTCAAAGATGGCAGATATGCCATCTGCTGTATTAAAATCATCATCCATGGCAGTCTCATATTTCCCAACCAGTTCATCCACTGCCTTACAGTCTTCGCTGTCACGGAGAACTTCTTCTTTTGCTCTGCTCTCAAGATCTTTTAACTTATCAACTGCAGTCAAAATCCTCTCCAGACCGTTCTTTGATGATTCCATTAAGTCTGCGCTGAAATTAAGCGGACTTCTGTAGTGGGCGCTGAGCATGAAAAAGCGTAAAATCTGTAAATCGTATTTTTCACTGATTTCACGGACCGTAAAGAAATTTCCCAGAGACTTCGACATCTTCCGGTTATCAATATTTAAAAATGCGTTATGCATCCAGTACTTTGCAAATTCCTTGCCATTGGCAGCTTCGCTCTGGGCAATCTCATTCTCGTGGTGAGGGAAAATCAAATCCTCTCCGCCTGCATGAATATCAATCTGATCCCCCAGATACTTTTTAGACATAACGGAACATTCTATGTGCCAGCCAGGTCTGCCTTCACACCAGGGAGACTCCCAATAAGGCTCCCCTTCTTTTTTCGGCTTCCAAAGAACAAAATCAGACGGATCTTCCTTTCCATCTTCTCCCGTCACTTTTATCTCCCTGAAACCAGACTGCAGATCTTCCAGATTCTTATGAGACAGCTTGCCATAATCTTCAAATGCTTTGGTACGGAAATAAACAGTACCGTCTTTTGCCTCATAAGCGTGACCGGAATGAATCAGTTCCTTTATCATATCAAGCATCCCATGAATCTCTTCTGTTGCCAGAGGGTTTCTGGTTGCCGGTTTTATATTCAGGGATGCCATATCCTTTTTGCACTCTTCAATATAGCGCTTGGATATCACATCAGCATCTACCCCTTCTTCAATCGCCTTTTTTATAATCTTATCATCCACATCGGTAAAGTTTGAGACAAAGTTCACCTCATAACCTTTATATTCAAAATACCTTCGAACGGTGTCAAACACGATCATTGGTCTGGCGTTGCCAATGTGTATATAATTATATACCGTAGGACCGCAGACGTACATCTTGACTTTCATCGGCTCTAACGGTACAAACTCCTCCTTCTGTCTGGTTAATGTATTAAAAACTTTCATAATATCTCCTTCCATCTGACTTCGTTCCTATCTGTGACAGCAGCCTCCGCAACTGCCGCAATCTGGTTTCATGATCTGCTCATCATAGCAGTAATCTTCCACTGATGTAAGAAGAGTGACAGCCTGGGCGGCAATCCCTTCTCCGCTTCCGGTAAATCCAAGTCCTTCTTCTGTAGTTGCCTTTACATTCACCTTTTTTACCGGCAGATTCAGCGCATCCGCAATATTCTCTGCCATCTGGGGACGGTAAGTTAACAACTTAGGCTTCTGTGCAATCACAGTGGAATCAATATTCTCAATAATATAGCCCTGTTCTTCTAAAATTCCTGCTGTCTGCTTTAAAAGTTCCATACTGGATACATCTTTATACCTGGAATCCCCATCCGGGAAATGCTCACCAATATCTCCTAAGCCTGCAGCACCAAATAACGCATCTATAACCGCATGAATCAGCACATCGGCATCTGAATGACCTAAAAGCCCTTTTTCATAGGGAATATTCACTCCGCCGATAATCAGATCTCTTCCTTCTACTAATTTATGAACATCATATCCCTGTCCAATTCTCATAATTATTCCTTTCTTATATATATACAAACATTGCTAGACAATCACACGCAATTTTTTACTGATACATTGAATCTCTATATTGTTCTGGCAAAAGCAGCTTTCTCCGTCGACATGAACTGCCATCGGATGTTCCATGTAAACAGCAATTTCCCCGCAGGTATAAAAACGGATCCCTGCATTCGACGATTTTCTCCCTAAAAGGGAGCAGACTAAAACTGGGATCAGCTTTCGTTTCTTTCTGTTATTCATCATGCAGACAGTCAGTTTCCCATCCTCAAAATTCGCATCGGGAGCGAACTTAAATCCTCCGCCTTCATATGGATGGATATGTGCAGATATAAAATACACATGGTTAAATTCCACCTTCTGAACACCGTCAAGAAGAATATATCCTTTTGCCGGTTTTGCCAGAGACAGTTGTTTTATCCCAATAAGAAGATAAGCCAGACGTCCTATATGAAGCTTATGAAACCAGCCTTTGGATTTTGAAAATAACAGGTTATGGCAGACAGCCGCATCCATACCAATTCCGGCACTTACAATAAACCGTCTGTGAGAGACCTCTCCATCTCCATAAGAGAGAACTCCGTAATCCATCAGTTTAAAATACTTCGGTTTTAATATCTTTTTCAGACACTTCACCGGATTTTTAGGCAACTTTAAGCTTCTTGCCAGATCATTGCCTGATCCGGCAGGAATATACCCTAGTGTAATAGAACCACAGAAGGAAAGCCCATCTAAGATTTCGTTTACCGTCCCATCTCCGCCTACTGCTATGATAATGCTGGATTCTTTACAGCCTTTTGTCAACTGTGCTGCAAAGGTTCTTGCATCACCCGGCTTCTCCGTTAAAAAAGCCTGGTATTCCACGCCTGAGGTCCTTAATATGGTCTCAAGCTTTCTCCAGATTCTGAGTCCATGACCGCAGCGTGAGTTGGGGTTTACAATAAAATTATACATGGAATCCCTCCACTTTTTGCTATCTGTTAGTATATCATAAAAAGGCAGAAATGAATATAAAAAAAATGGAAAAAGCACGTCTGTTCCTGTTAAAGCAAAAAAAATACCCTGTAATCAAAGATTACAGAGTTTTTAATAGCGGAAGGGAGATTTGAACTCTCGACACCACGGGTATGAACCGTGTGCTCTAGCCAACTGAGCTATTCCGCCATATTTAATTGAAGCAGATAAGTTTCTGCTAATGGGACCTACAGGGCTCGAACCTGTGACCCTCTGCTTGTAAGGCAGATGCTCTCCCAGCTGAGCTAAGATCCCAGTGCTTGTCAGGGTTATTATTGCTCCGTTCCCGACTGCTTCATTAGTATAATATGAATTGTATTAATTGTCAACACTTTTTTGTCAATTTTTTTCCTTTTTTCTCCCTTCCTGGAAAAGCCTTGATTCTATAAGGGTTTCCCCTCATTTAACGCTTATATTTACCGCCTGGAAATACCGCTTCCAGGCGGTAAAAGATTAATTACTTTTCAAAAATACTGCTTTGCTGTTATTCCTGGTTTCCCGAACTTCCAGTTGTACAATACTGTGTACAAATTTGGAAAAAGTGGAATATCCATAATCTTTCACTTTAAAATCCGTGAACTTACGGTGCATCCCATTGCCAAGAGCGGCTAATTCCATGCCGTTTTTCCCATTGCCTTTTACTAATTTAATAGCATAATCATCAAGCTCCTGACGCTTTGTACGATTATCTTTCATACGGACGGTTACCACATTGTTGGATCTCCTCAGTTCAAAACTATCCATCTCCTCTAAAAATTTGGACAAAGAGCTGTAACCGTAATTCCGCACATCAAAATCAGAGTATTTTTTCACCAGGCGGTTGCCGATCTCTCCCAGCCCGGTTGCTTTATTCCTGTCGTCGTTTTCCAATATTATAGAAGCAATATCCTGTTCAATGACTTCTTTGCCGATGGCACCACCGCCTGTGCCTTCTTCATCCTGATCAAGAAGAACTTCCAGATTGGTAAACACGGTACAAGCCGCACGGAACGACTTGGGTGTCTTTTCTTCTCCCATACCAATCACTTCCTTACCGGATTCCCGAAGTCTGCTTGCCAGTCGGGTAAAATCACTATCACTGGATACGATGCAAAAACCATCCACATGATCGGTATAAAGAAGATCCATTGCATCAATAATCAATGCAGAATCTGTAGCATTCTTTCCAACCGTATTGGAAAACTGCTGAATGGGTATAATAGAATTCTCCAAGAGTTCCAGCTTCCACTTGCCCATCTGGCTGCTTGTCCAATCCCCATAAATCCTTTTGTAAGTAATGACACCATATTTTGTCATCTCATCCAGAATACATGTAATATACTTTGCTGAAATGTTATCAGAATCAATCAATACTGCAAACTTTTTGTCACTCAAACTTCTGCTCTCCCGTCTTTTTTTCTTTTCCTATTCTTCCTTATCCGAACACTCTACTTTATTATATTTCATTTTTCCATTTATTACAATAACATGAAGGTGGTTTAAATGGGAGAATTTTTGTAAGGTATTTTTCATTTGACCGTTAATACTAAAAAGGAAGCATTTATCATAAATGATTGAACTGAAAGGAGTGTTATTATGAATTCATGCCCATCATGCGGTTGTGACTCTTCAAAAGGAATTCCTGCAACTCCAAGTGCGTCCGTACAACTGGCGATTGCAACCATACCCATGCAGCCTTGGGAACAGCCATATGATCCTGTAACAGCATTAAAAAACGGGACGATCTTCCCAAGTCTTAATCTCCCTTTTTACGCAACAGGAGGTGACAAATAATGACAGATCGAAACAGTCTTTTAAAGCAATTAACAGAAATCAGCTTTACCGTAAGCGACTTAACGTTATATCTGGATACTCACCCTCTTGATGAGCAGGCATTGACAGCATTCTCTCAGGCAAAAGAACAGAAAAAACAGCTTTTACAAACTTTTGCAGAGAATTTTGAACCTCTCACCGTAGATTGTGTATGCCCGGATACCAATAACAAAAGCCAGACCAATACAAAATATGCCGGGCAGAAGCATTTTACCTGGACCGATGGTCCTCTGCCCTGGGAAGGAGGTACCTTATAATGTGGAATTATGAAAAAAGACTTCAATTTCCAGTAAATATCACAGAAACCTGTCCCAAGACAGCTTCTCTTATCATCACACAGTTTGGCGGCCCTGACGGAGAATTAGCTGCATCTATGCGATATCTTTCCCAAAGATACACCATGCCATGCAAAGAAGTCGGCGGACTTTTAACAGACATTGGGACAGAGGAATTGGGACATCTTGAAATAATCTGTTCCATTGTCTACCAGCTTACAAAAAACCTCACAGCAGAGCAGGCAAAAACTGCGGGCTTTGATGCTTACTATGTAGACCATACCACAGGAATCTGGCCTACTGCCGCAGCAGGTGTTCCATTTAATGCCTGTGAGTTTCAGTCAAAAGGCTGTGCCATTGCCGATTTAACTGAAGATCTTGCCGCAGAACAGAAAGCCAGAACCACTTACGACAATCTGATCCGTATTATTCCTAATCCAGAAATAAGAGAGCCGCTTAAATTTCTTCGTGCAAGAGAAGTGGTGCATTTCCAGCGATTCGGAGAGGCGCTGGAAAAGATCAAATCCGATCTGGATTCCAAAAACTTTTATTATTTTAACCCGGAATTTGATAAACAGTTTGTGAAAAAACAGGGGCAATAACAAGGAAAAAGACCGGAACCAGGATACGCTCCTGCTCCGGCCTTTTTCTTGTTTTACATTTAGGATTTCTGCTCGTCATAACTGTATTTTAACAGTTCATAAATCTCATCGGTAACGACATCTTCCTTATAATAGTCATCAAGAAGTGTTATGATCTTTGCAGCAAACTCCGAGGGTACGGGAAGATCTTTTACCGCTGCATGGAAATCCTCTTTCATCTGGCTTACTGTATCCCTTTTTTGAGGAACAGAAAGACCATATATCTTATAGAGCATTCCCATAGCTGCACATGCTTCATTAGGAGAAGTCAGAGGTGCTTTCTCAAATCTGGTTTTTATCTCTACCGCCTGTTTGTTGATGGAAAATATCATAATATCACAATCCTTATATATTCTTTACCTGTGCAATGTCAATGAGAGTCAGTTCTTTTGCCCTGTTTTCCATACTGGTCACTAACGCTGCTGCTGTGTCCAAAGAAGTCAGAACCGTTACACCTGTTTCAATCGCATTCCTTCTGATAACAAATCCATCTCTGCTCCGGTCCGCACCCTGAGGTGGTGTATCAATGACCAGATCAATCTCATGACCCAGAATCAGATCTAAAAGATTGGGTGATTCCTGCTCCAGCTTTCTAACCATAAGAGCTTTCACTCCATTCTGATTCAGGACTTTGGCAGTACCTGAGGTGGAGAAAATCTTGTATCCCTGTGCCTGAAATCTTCTTGCAATGTCAATGATCTCTTCTTTGTCAGATTCCTTCACCGTAATAATCATGTTTTTATGCTTTGGCATCTTAATTCCTGCGCCGGCAAATGCCTTGTACAGTGCTTCATTAAATGTCTTTGCAATTCCAAGACACTCTCCTGTGGATTTCATCTCTGGTCCCAAATTTACATCAGCACCACGAATCTTTTCAAAGGAGAATACCGGCATCTTCACAGCAATATAATCTGCTTCCGGCTGAAGCCCAGGCTCATAACCAAGTTCCCTGATCGTATGTCCGCAGATCACTCTTGTTGCCAACGGAACGATTGGAATTCCGGTCACTTTGCTGATATAAGGAACCGTACGGGAAGAACGTGGATTCACTTCGATGACATAAACATCACTTCCGCTTACGATGAACTGAATGTTAATCATTCCTTTTACGTGAAGGGCTCTTGCAAGTCTTCTGGTATACTCAACCAGCTTTTCTTTAATTTCCTCATCAATGCTTTGAGCCGGGTACACTGATATACTGTCCCCTGAATGGACACCTGCACGTTCAATGTGTTCCATGATACCAGGAATTAATATATCTTCCCCGTCACAGACCGCATCTACTTCAATCTCTTTTCCCATAATGTATTTATCAACCAGAATCGGGTGTTCCTGAGCAATCTGATTGATGATTCCGATAAATTCTTCCACATCTTCATCGGAGATGGCAATCTGCATTCCCTGTCCGCCCAGTACATAGGAAGGTCTTACCAGTACAGGGTATCCCAGCTCATTGGCAACTTTCTTCGCCTCTTCTGCTGTAAATACAGTCTGACCTGCCGGTCTTGGAATCTGGCATTCTTCCAGAATTTTATCAAATAATTCCCGGTCCTCTGCTGCGTCCACATCTTCTGCTGCCGTACCAAGAATGGGCACGCCCATCTTCATCAGTGCTTCTGTCAGCTTAATTGCTGTCTGTCCGCCAAACTGCACCACTGCTCCGTCTGGTTTTTCAATATCAACAATGCTCTCCACATCTTCCGGAGTCAAAGGCTCAAAATAAAGCTTATCTGCAATATCAAAATCCGTACTTACTGTCTCGGGATTGTTGTTGACAATAATTGTCTCATATCCTTCTTTGCTGAAACTCCAGGTGCTGTGAACGGAACAGAAGTCGAATTCAATTCCCTGCCCGATTCGGATCGGACCGGAACCAAGAACCAGAACTTTTTTTCTTCCGGAAGTCTGAACCGCCTCATTCTCACTTCCAAAGCAGGAATAGTAATATGGTGTCTCTGCCTCAAACTCAGCCGCACAGGTATCTACCATCTTAAAGGCAGCTACAATCTGATTGTCTTTTCTCATCTGACGAATCTCTTCCTGAGAAACTCCGGTCAGTTTTGAGATTACCGTATCCGGGAATTCCAGACGCTTTGCTTCTTTTAAAAGATCAATGGTCAGAGGTCCTTTTTTCAAAGCATCTTCCATCTCTACAAGAATGGCAAGTTTATCAATAAACCACACATCAACCTTTGTAATCTCATGAATGGTTTCATAAGTGAATCCTCTGCGGAGTGCTTCTGCAATCACCCAGATTCTTCTGTCATCAACAAGATGAAGGGTTTCTGTCAGTTCTTCCTCTGTCAGACCAGTAAAGTCATAAGACAGCAGACTGTCCACATGCTGTTCCAGGGACCGGATCGCTTTCATCAGTCCGCCTTCAAAACTGGTACAGATACTCATAACTTCTCCAGTTGCCTTCATCTGGGTTCCAAGCGTTCTCTTGGCACTTAAGAATTTATCAAATGGAAGGCGGGGCATCTTGACTACACAGTAATCAAGCATCGGTTCAAAGCTGGCATAAGTCTTCTTTGTTACCGCATTCTTAATCTCATCAAGAGTATAGCCAAGGGCAATCTTAGCAGCAACTTTTGCAATGGGATATCCGGTTGCTTTTGATGCCAGTGCAGAAGAACGGCTTACACGAGGATTTACTTCAATGACACAGTATTCAAAACTCTCCGGGTGAAGGGCATACTGAACATTACAGCCTCCGGTAATTCCCAGTTCGCTGATAATCCTTAAGGCAGAGGTACGCAGCATCTGGTATTCCTTGTCTCCAAGAGTCTGGGAAGGAGCAACTACAATACTGTCTCCGGTATGAACGCCTACCGGATCAATGTTTTCCATATTACATACGGTAATCACATTCCCTGCTCCGTCACGCATTACTTCATATTCGATTTCCTTCCAGCCTGCAATGCAGCGTTCCACCAGAACCTGTCCTACACGGGACAGGCGGAGTCCATTCTCTAAAATCTCACGGCACTGGGCAGGATTCTCTGCAATTCCGCCGCCGGAACCACCAAGTGTATAAGCAGGACGAAGCACGATTGGATATCCGATCTCCTGTGCAATCTTAAGACCATCTTCTACATTCTCAACAATATCAGAAGGAGCAACCGGTTCGCCGATCTTCTCCATGGTTTCCTTAAACATCTCACGGTCTTCTGCCTTTTTAATCGTAAGGGCAGTGGTTCCGATCAGACGCACATGATGTTTCTCTAAGAATCCGCTGTCTTCCAGCTCCATGGCAAGATTAAGACCTGCCTGACCGCCGAGGGTCGGAAGCACACTATCTGGTTTTTCTTTTAAAATAAGCTGTTCTACCACTTCAACAGTCAGCGGTTCAATGTACACTTTATCCGCAATATCTTTATCTGTCATGATGGTTGCCGGATTGGAGTTTAAAAGAACAACCTCCACACCTTCCTCTCTCAAGGAGCGGCACGCCTGGGTTCCGGCATAATCAAATTCTGCTGCCTGGCCGATAATGATCGGACCTGAGCCAAGAACGAGTACCTTTTTAATATCCTGATTCTTTGGCATTATTTTCCCTCCATCATGTTTAAAAACCGGTCAAATAAGTAACTGGAATCCTGTGGTCCCGGACAGGCTTCCGGGTGATACTGAACCGTAAATATGTTTTTACCCGTATATTTCAATCCTTCATTGGTTCCATCATTTACATTGACAAAAGCCGGAACAGCAACTGCCGGGTCCACCGTTTCCTCATCAACCACAAATCCGTGATTCTGAGAGGTTATATATACGCGGCCTGTCTCTAAGTCTTTCACCGGGTGATTGCCGCCTCTGTGACCATACTTTAACTTATGGGTATCTGCACCGGTTGCAAGCGCCATGAGCTGATGCCCAAGGCAGATAGCGAAGATGGGAACCTGGGACTGGTACAGCTTTTTAATCTCTTCAATTACCTCTGTACATTCCTTTGGATCTCCAGGGCCATTGGAAAGCATGATTCCGTCAGGATTGGAAGAGAGAATCTCTTCTGCACCGGTTCCTGCAGGATATACGGTTACCTCACAGCCTCTTTCGTTTAAAGAGCGGGCAATGTTCTTCTTCGCCCCCAGATCCAGAAGGGCAACTTTTTTACCGCTTCCTTTTAAAACATACGTTTCCCTGCAGGTGGTCGCCTTTACAACACCAGTAACCGAATATCTTTTCATACGCAAAATGACTTCGTCAAGATTAAAACCCTTATTGGTTGTAATCATGCCGTTCATTGTACCTTTTTCTCTTAATATTTTTGTAAGGGCTCTCGTATCAATACCACTGATACCTGGAATGTCGTTTTCTTTTAAGAAATGCTGAATGGTATCCTCGCTTCTAAAGTTGCTGGGGATTCTAGATAATTCTCTGACAATGTAGCCAGCCGGCCACGGTTTTAATGATTCCATATCTTCCCGACAAATACCGTAATTACCAATTAACGGATAAGTCATCACAACGGCCTGTCCCGCATAGGACGGGTCGGTAAGAACTTCTAAATATCCTGTCATGGAGGTATTGAATACAATCTCGCTTATTACTTCCCGTGTTGAACCAATGCTTGTTCCTGTAAACACAGTTCCGTCTTCCAGTATTAAAAAAGCTTTCATACGCAAAGTCCCAATCCTTTCTGAATGCTATGTTATCAGGCTGACTGATATCAGCCCAAATTGAATAGATTATACATTATCCTGTGACATTTTTCAACTATTTTTTCTGTATTTCTTTTTTTAATTTTTATACATATTATTTGAATATTTCAAATCTTTCCCCATTAATAATGTATAATTATACAATCATGATTCTGGAAGAATATTCAAAAGTATACTTTCCCTTTCATTCGGGGAAAATAGCTGCGAGGTGATAAATATGATAGACAACAATGAACTTCCAATCGGATTTACCATGGAATTAGCCCAGCACTCCAACATTCTCAACCGATTCTCCAACCTTTCTGATGCTCAGAGAAACTCCATCATCGAGGGAGCAAGAACAATTGAAAGCCGTCAGGAAATGAGAAATTATGTTCAATCCATGTTTCAGGAATCCAAATCATCCTTTTTCTAAAAAATTCCCCGCAGAATCCATATTTTTCTAAATCTGCGGGGTCTTTTGTAATCATCTGCCCCAGGGTGTAATATATTGGTAATAACCATTCCATTAAGGGGCATTTTATGAATCCATACATGACAGCCAGAGCGCAGCAGACCACTTATACCGGCACTCTCCAGGTTAATGTTGTTTCTGCAGAAAATAACTTTCCAATAGAAAATGCGGAAATTTCCATCTCCTATAAAGGAGATCCAGAAAGCGCTACATTGGAAGAGCTTGTCACAGACTCCTCCGGGCAGACCCAGGATGTAAATCTTGCTGCACCTCCCCTGGATTTAAGTTTAACACCAGGTCTTGTACAGCCGTATTCAGAATACACACTGATGGTCAGTGCCCAGGGCTTTGAACCAGTTGCCATCTCCGGAACAGAGATACTCCCTGATACCATTGCCCTGCAGCCGGTCCGCATGACTCCCATCGTAGATGCAGTATCTCCGGATGTGCCTATTGTTATCCCGGATCATACCCTGTACGGAGATTATCCTCCTAAAATCGCAGAAGCAGAAGTAAAAACTGTCGCAGAAACAGGAGAAATCGTTTTAAGCCAGGTTGTGGTTCCCCAAACCATTGTGGTACACGACGGAGTTCCTACCGATCCTACTGCACCTAATTACTACGTTCCTTACGGAGACTACATAAAAAATGTTGCCTCCAGTGAAATCTATGCCACCTGGCCAAGAGAAACCATTATTGCCAACGTTCTTGCCATTATGAGTTTCACTCTAAACCGTGTTTATACCGAATGGTACCGCAACCAGGGATATGATTTTACCATTACCTCCTCCACTGCCTTTGACCATAAATGGATTTATGGCCGCAATATCTACGAAAGTATTTCCCAGGTTGTAGACGAAATCTTTAACAGTTACTTATCCCGTCCAGGAATCAGACAACCGATTCTTACCCAATACTGTGATGGGCAAAGAGTCCGCTGTCCAAACTGGATGTCCCAGTGGGGAAGCTGTGACCTTGGAGAACAGGGTTACACTGCCATTCAGATTCTCCGCAGTTTTTACGGAAGTGATATGTACATCAATACGGCAGAGCAGGTGGCAGGAATCCCTTCTTCTTTCCCAGGTTACGATCTGACCATCGGGGCAAGCGGTGATAAGGTACAGCAGGTCCAGGAGCAGCTTGACACCATTGCAGGCGTCTACACCGCCATTCCAAGAATTACCGCTGACGGAATCTACGGTCAGGAAACGGCAGAAGCAGTCCGCCAGTTCCAGACCATTTTCAACCTTCCAGTAACAGGAGTGATTGACTTTGCAACCTGGTACCGGATTTCTCACATCTATGTAGGCATTACACGAATTGCAGAATACTCCTGACAGATGGATTATTAAAAAAGGTTCCCCAATGAAGCTTCTACGCTGCCATTGAGGAACTTTTTTTATGATTATCCTTCTCCTCCAAGTAAATCTGCAATCACATACCCCAGTAAAGCCAGGGATATGCCTCCCATCAGTTCATAAAGCTTTACCGTATCCCATGAAAATCCCCAGAATATCACAAAAGGAGAAGAAAAAACCAGACCAATTACAATCCGGTACATCAGACATTCATGGGTGTTTAAAAGCTTCTCCACCCCTTTTGCAAATAAAAACACGCCCACCACCATACCTGTAAAGTAAGGAGCAAGTACCATAACATTAAAAAAAAGGCTCTCAAAATCCATAGAACCAATGGCTCGGATACAGGCATTATTCGCCTGTAAAATCGGTTCGTAAAATCCCAGCATCATCATGATCATGGAACCGCTGACTCCAGGCACCACCATGGTTGCGGCTGCTACAATACCAATAAGAAATAATACCAGAATCCAAAACCTCCCGGAAGAAAGATAATAGGCTCCTGTTGCCATATTAACCTCTCCCCCACTTTTCCCCGATGCAATGATGGTTTCCGCTACAAACGTAATAAGAATGACCACACCACAGGTAAGAGCTGCAGTAAAAATCCCCCGCATTTTATCCAAATGTTCTCTGGTAAATGACTTTCGAAACAAGGTGGGAAGTCCTCCCCCGATCAGACCAAGAAATGATAGTTTTGTCTGAACCGGATATGTATGAAACAGATATTCAAAAACCAGGGACAAAAACACGATTCCTGCCACCGCTCCTACTCCATAAGGAAATAAAATACGAATGCTTTTCACAGGTTCTTTAAAGATACGATTTACTGCATGAATGATTTTGTCATATACTCCCATGGTTATTGCAAGCATTCCGCCGCTGATACCTGGAAGTATATTGGCAACTCCAATAATGACGCCTTTTAAAAGCTCACTGATATACTTCAACCAATTCCTCCTGCATTCAATGGTATATCTTTATCCTATGCTCTTTTTCCCTCTCCTAATACACCTTTTCCCTGGGCACATCAGACACAAAAAAGCCGCAGGGGCGGGGCTCCTTACAAAGCCTGCGTCCCGGCGACCCTTTCCTTTCAATACACAGCCGGTCTTTTAACCATAAAAGTATGATATCCATACCGTTTAAGCGCCTGTTCCATCTGTACCGCATGATCAATGTCCTGAAAAGCGCCTACGCGAACCTTATAAAGTCCCTCTTCAAGAACCACAAAAGCAGGAAATCCCTGACCTTTTAATTCTTCCATCTGGGCTTCTGCCAGAGAACGGACCCGGTAAGCTCCAGTCTGAACCTGATAATACTCTGTTTGGGAATCCTCCTGCTCATAAAATGAATTTTTAATACCATCTGCTATGGCACGTGCAATGGCATCAAAATTCTGGTCAAATAAGTAATTATCTGCCTCGCTATCTATAAATCCAGCTTCTACCAGAGCCGAAGGAATCTTTGTTCTTCTAAGAACGATTAACCCCGGACGTTCTATGATTCCTAAATTGGGAAATCCGGTCTTGCTTAATGCTTCCAGGATATTCTTTGCCAGCACCGCCTGCATTCCCGTGTCTTCAAACACAAGAACTTCGGCTCCGGAACCAGAACCAGGAACGGGCATTGCATTACGGTGTATGGAAACGAAAAAGTCTGCTTCTGCATCATTCCCCATCATGGCTTTTTCAAGAGGTGTATGATAGGTGTCGTCAATTCTTGTATATCTGACATCAACTCCGTCATCTGCAAGAACCTTCCCCACCGCAAGTGCAAGCTTTAAATTATCATCCTTTTCCTGCCGCCCGTTATAGACTGCGCCCGGATCTGAACCACCGTGGCCGGCATCTATTACTACGATCTGTCTCTCAGCCAAAAGAAAAACTCCTTTCACATACATCTATTCTATAACGTATGTGAAAAAAGTCTCTTCTGTACCGCTTTTTTATAAATTTTATTCTTTTTCTCCTAATTCCGCCATAACATCTACCCCTCTTGGTCCTACGGGAGTGGAAAATACGATCTGAGTACTGGTTTTTCCGTATTTTTGAAGCTGTCCGATAAAAACATCCAGTTCCATGGTACTTTCAAATGCGACCTTAATCAACATGGAATAATCTCCTGTTACACAATTACACTCCAGCACATTGGGAATGGACTCCATATAAGAATAAAACTGAATTTTATCCACGGGAGATACATCAAGATTCACAAACGCAGTAATGTGATAACCAAGTTTCATCGGATCAACGGCAGCATGGTATCCGGTAATAATCTTCTCCCGTTCCAGCTTCTCAATTCTGGAGGAAACTGCAGGCGAGGACAAAAACGTATTTTCTGCTATGTTCTTTAAGGACGCCCGGGCATTCTGCTGCAGGGTCTGCACTATTTTCTTGTCGATATTGTCCATATCTTCCTCCTTAAATATAAAAAAGCGCCAACACCGCTAAGGTGCTGAACGCTTTTGTTCTAACAAATAAAACTGCAATCTTATAAATCTTACTTGTCTTTAATAATATCTAATTCTCAAATACTTGTCAACCTTTTTTTCTTAAGGAAGGCATTTTTTTAAGTCGTTCCATGGCTTCTACTGTGTTCTCGTAGGTTCCAAATGCAGTAAGACGGAAGTATCCTTCTCCGCTTGGGCCAAATCCGCTTCCAGGAGTTCCCACCACACTTGCCTCTTCCAGCAAAAGGTCAAAAAACTCCCAGGAGGTCATTCCTTCCGGCACCTTTAACCAGATATAAGGTGCATTCACACCGCCATACACCTGACAGCCTGCTTCTTTTAATCCTTCATAGATCACCTCTGCATTTCTCATGTAGTAAGCGACCTGGTCTTTTAGCTGGGCTTTGCCTTCTTCGGAATAAACTGCCATACCCGCCTTCTGGATGATATAAGGAGCACCGTTAAACTTTGTCCCGTGACGTCTTGCCCATAAACCATGCAGAGACACTCCGTCTCTTAATAATTCTTTGGGGATCACAGTAAATCCAAGGCGCACACCGGTAAACCCTGCATTTTTAGAAAAAGAGCGGAATTCAATGGCACAGGTCCTTGCTCCTTCAATCTCATAGATGGAATGAGGAACGTCCTCCTCAGCGATATAAGCCTCATAAGCCGCATCGTAAAGAATGACCGCACCATTTTTATTGGCATAGTCCACCCATACCTTTAACTGATCTTTTGTAAGCGTGGTTCCTGTCGGATTATTGGGCACACAAAGATAGATCAGATCCGGAGTCTCCGTTGGAAGTTCCGGCACAAAATGATTCTCTGCAGTACAGGGCATATAGATCACATTGCTCCATTTGCCTGTGACCTGGTCGTACTCTCCCGTTCTTCCTGCCATTACATTGGAATCCACATAGACAGGATATACAGGATCACAGACTGCGATCTTGCAGTCTTCATCAAAGATCTCCTGAATATTTCCGCAGTCACTTTTTGCTCCGTCAGAAACAAAGATTTCATCCGCTTCAATCTGGCAGCCCCTGCTTAAATAATCTTCTCTTGCAATCGTCTCTCTTAAAAAGCTGTAGCCAAGATCCGGTGCATAGCCATGAAAAGTCTCACTGTTCCCCATCTCCTCCACCGCATCATGAAGTGCTTTAATAATGGCAGGTGCCAAAGGCTGTGTCACATCGCCAATACCAAGTCTTATCACCTTTTTATCTGGATTTGCCTCTATGTAAGCATTTACTTTTTTTGCGATTGTGGAAAACAAATAGCTTCCCGGAAGTTTTAAATAATTATCATTTACTTTTAACATGGGTTCCTCCTGTTTTATCTATAGATTCTTTATGTCAAATTCTCCCTGAAACACTTCGACTGCCGGTCCTGTCATGAATACATGACCTGTATTCCTGTCCCAGTGTATGGTCAAATTTCCACCCTTTAATTCCACTTCAACGGTATCTGAAGTTCTTCCGCTCATTGCAGAAGCCACCGCACTGGCAGTTGCTCCTGTTCCACATGCCCAGGTCTCCCCGCTGCCTCTCTCCCACACCCTCATACGGATGTAGTCCGGACTTATTACTTCAATGAATTCAGAATTGGTTCTCTCCGGAAACCGCTCATGAGTTTCAAAGCCTGGACCAATGGCTTCCAGATCCAGCGAATCAATTCCATCCATATAATAAACAGCATGAGGATTGCCCACGGAAATGCCAATGAACTCATAGTCTTTACCGTCAATGCAAATAGATTCAGGCAATTGGCTGGTCAGTTCCGGGATTCCCATATCCACCGTAATCTTCACCGCTTTCCCCTCTTTTGCAATTACCTTCAAATGCTTGATTCCCGCTTCTGTCTCCACATCAAATTCTGTCTTCTCCACAAGATGATGATCGTAAACATATTTTCCCACACAGCGGATTCCATTGCCGCACATGGAGCTCTCCGACCCATCTGCATTGAACATACGCATCCGGCAGTCTGCTTTCTCGGAAGGACAGATCAGAATCAGTCCGTCAGAACCGATTCCAAAGTGCCGGTCACTGACTTTCTTTGAAAGCTCTGCCGGATTCTCTACCTTTTCTTCAAAACAATTAATATAAACATAGTCATTACCAATTCCCTGCATCTTTGTAAATTTCATTTTAATACCTCTGCTTTTATTGATTAATCAAACTCATGATCATCTGGGCAGTTTCAACCATATTATTACCGCTGTCCATGCTGCACTTCTGAATATAGCGGTGTGCATCGGACTCTGTCATATGATTCCTCTCCATCAGGAGTTCTTTTGCCTGCTTAATCATATCCAGTTCTTCTTTGCTTCGTTCCTTTGGCTGGCTTTTTAATTTCTTCCTTCTTCTCGCCATGGTTTCCAGCATCATTCCCAGAGTACTTACAAGATCCTGCACTTTTAAAGGAAGTCCCAGGCATACCACATCCTCTGGGGCTGAACCAGACCACTGGCTGGGAGAGGCCACTAGAAGCATCTGCATCCCTTTTGGAAGACACTCATAGATCTCCTGATATACCATGTCAGCAAATCTGCATCCGCATACCACAACTCCGCTGCCCAGCTCATCCGCACTGTTGACAGCCTGCGCACCGGAGGTGCAGACCCCATAGACCGAAAATCCATGCTTTACCAGAATATTTTTAATATTTTTCGCATCCTCTGCTTTGGAAAATGCCACTATCACATTGGTCAAACACCCTCACCTCCAGATAACCGTATCGGATACAAAAGATTAATACTTATACAGGTATTCTTCTACTTCCCAGTCTGTTACCTGGGCGCGGAACATCCGCCACTCGGCTTCCTTGGCTTCTAAATATTTGGTGAAAATATGATCTCCCAGCACTTTTTTCATAAACTCGTCTTTGCGGAACGCATCAATCGCTTCCCCAAGAGTCTCCGGAAGCTGCTCGATTCCTCTGCGGAGAATTTCTTCTTCCGGCATGGCAAACACATTGCTGTCCACGCTTTCCGGCGGTGTCATCTGTTTCTCAATTCCATCAAGCCCTGCTGCCAGACACGCAGCCAGCGCCAGATAAGGATTAACAGCCGAATCCGGACAGCGAAGTTCGATCCTTGTACTGGTTCCTCTGGAGGAAGGAATCCGGATCAGGGAAGTTCTGTTTGCTTTGGCTGACCATGCAATATATATGGGTGCATCATAGCCTGGTACCAGACGTTTATAGGAATTGACCAGTGGATTGGTCAGAATTGTCATTCCCTTCATATGATGAAGGATTCCGGCTATAAACTGGTAGGCATTCTTACTTAAACCACGTTCATCACTGGTATCTTCAAACATATTGTTGCCGTCCAGATCGGATAAGGACATATTAATATGCATCCCAGATCCATTGACTCCTGCCTTAGGTTTTGGCATGAAGGTAGCATGAAGTCCGTGACGTTTTGCAATTGCCTTTACTGCCATCTTAAATGTCATAATATTATCTGCGGTTACAATCCCTTCCGCATACTGAAAATCAATCTCATGCTGTCCTGGAGATATCTCATGATGGGAAGCTTCAATCATAAAGCCCATCTCTTCCAGGGATAAAACCATATCCCTCCGCACATTCTCCGCCTGATCAATAGGAGCTACATCAAAATAGCTTGCGATCTCATGGGTATGGGTGGTTGGACGTCCCTCTTCATCTGTATGAAAAAGAAAAAATTCACATTCGGGACCCGCCTGGAATACAAATCCCATATCACGGGCTTTCTTCAATACTTTTTTAAGAACATACCTGGGGTCCCCTAAAAAAGGAGTCTGGTCCGGGCAATATACATCACACATAAGTCTGGCAACCTTTCCCTGCTGGGGACGCCAGGGAACAATCTCAAATGTATCCAGGTCCGGATAGAGGTACATGTCAGACTCTTCACTTCTTATAAATCCCTCAATGGAAGATCCATCAAACATACAACGGTTATCCAGCGCTTTGGAAAGCATGGTTTTTGTAATTGCGACATTCTTCATCATACCAAAAATATCCGTAAACTGAAGACGGATAAATTCCACGTCCTCTTCTTCCACCATACGGAATATGTCTTCTTTGCTATATTTGCTCATAATACACTCTCCCTTTCTTAATCCTAACGCAAGTATACCCAAAAAACGGGTGTGCAAACACAGTCTCACAACAATGGACCGTCTTCGCACCACCCGTAATATGTGTAAAATATAACAGTTGGAAAATAATTTGTCAACGTTTTTTTAAACTTTGCTCTGATATTTCAGTGCACGGATTGCATTTAAAATGGCGAGAACAGACACACCTACATCTCCAAATACAGCCGCCCACATGGTTGCAATCCCCATAGCGGAAAGAACTAAAATCAGGACCTTTATGCCAATGGCAAAGGCAATATTCTGCTTTACAATCACCATGGTTTTTCTTGCGATTAAAATGACGTCAATAATCTTTGATGGTTCATCTGTCATAATTACCACATCAGCAGCTTCCACGGCTGCATCAGATCCAATGCCGCCCATGGCGATTCCCACATCAGCCCGGGCAAGAACAGGCGCATCGTTAATTCCGTCTCCCACAAATGCCAGCATGGCTCCTTCCGCTTTCTGATTCAGAAGTTCTTCTACTTTTAAGACCTTATCTCCCGGCAGCAAACCACCATGAACTTCATCAAGCCCAAGAGCATCTCCCACCGCCCTGCCTACCTCTGGTTTATCTCCAGTCAGCATCACCAGCTTTTTAATTCCAGCGGCTTTCAGACCCTTTAATGCAGAAGGTACATCATCACGGACTGTGTCACTGATGGTAATGGAACCAAGATATCTCTCCCCTTCCGCTACATAAAGCGTGGTTCCCATCATTGGCTCTTTTCCAGATATTGATACAGAAAGCTGTTCCATGAGACGTTTATTTCCAATGGATAATTTTCTGCTTTCTCCATCAAATAACAGTTCAGTACGGACACCATGACCTGGTATCTCTTCAACAACTCCAACTTTTTTCGGATCTATAGCCTTTTTGTAAGCTTCTCTTACAGAAAGAGCAATAGGGTGGTTGGAATGATATTCTCCATATGCCGCAAGTTCCAGAAGTTCTTCCTTTGAACATGTCACTCCATCAATATCGGTAACCTTAAACTTTCCTGTAGTAAGGGTTCCTGTCTTATCAAAGACTACGGTATGAAGGGAGGCCATGGATTCCAGATAGTTGCTTCCCTTTAAAAGGATTCCCTGTCTGGAAGCAGCTCCCAGCCCTCCAAAGAAACTTAAAGGAACAGAAATAACAAGAGCACAGGGGCAGGATACAACCAAAAAACTGCATGCCCGGTAAATCCAGGTTCCCCAGTCTCCTCCAAACAATAAAGGAGGAGCAATGGCAAGAATCACAGCCAGAAAAACAACAACAGGAGTATAGATTCTTGCAAAACGAGTAATAAAATTCTCCGCTTTTGCTTTTCTGGAGCTGGCATTCTCCACCAGTTCTAAAATCTTTGCAACGGTGGAATCATCAAACAACCTGGTAACCCGTACCTCCAGCACACTGTTTAGGTTAATAGAACCGCTGACCACCTCGTCTTGTTCCTTCACTTCCAAAGGCATGGATTCTCCAGTTAAGGCTTTTGTATCAAGAGAGCCGGCCCCTTTTACTACAATTCCATCTAATGGAACCTTTTCTCCTGGTTTTACAACAATGATGTCTCCAACCTGGACTTCGTAAGGGTCTACCTGCTCTTCTTTGCCATCTACAATCAGATTGGCATATTCCGGATTGATATCCATGAGTTCTGTAATGGAACGCCTGGATTTGTTCACTGCATAATCATTAAACAATTCACCGACCTGATAAAAAAGCATAACTCCCACGGCCTCTTCCATGGCTCCAATGCCGATGGCTCCAAATGTAGCAATAGACATAAGGAAATTCTCGTCAAAAAACTGACCATTTCTCATCCCTCTTAATGCACGCAGGGGAACATCATAACCAGCGGCAAGATATGAAATAATAAAGGGAACCAGATACCAGGAATTTTTTTCTTCAAAAAACATTCCTACCGCAAAAAACAAGGCACTGGCAATCAGACGGATTACCATCTTTTTTTGTTTTTTTGTCATAATATCTCCTTTGTCTTTACCGGAGAATTCGGAATTCTGCTTCCGGCTCAATCTTATTGGCAATCTTTTTGGCAGCATCCATAATCTCGTCGGTCTTGCCTTCTTCCACTTCCAGTGTAAGTCTCTGGGTCATAAAGCTTAAAGAAGCACTCTCAACTCCTGCCAGTTTCTTTACTCCGTCTTCAATCTTCGCAGCACAGTTTGCACAGCATAATCCTTCTAATTTGACGATCTTTTTCATGATTTTCATTCTCCTTGCTGATATATTTTTCATTCATTATTCATTAATATGCTCCATTCCCTGAGCTAAAATGGTTTCAATATGACCATCTGCCAAAGAATAAAAAACAGTCTTTCCTTCTCTCCTGAACTTCACCAGGCGCATCTGTTTTAATACCCGAAGCTGATGGGAAATAGCTGACTGGCCCATCTGTAAGAGAGTTGCAATATCGCATACACACATCTCCGACTGACTGAGTACATAAAGGATTTTAACTCTGGTTGGATCTCCAAAAACTTTATAAAAATCAGCCAGATCACGAAGTTCCTGTTCCTTTGGCATGGCTTTAAGCACTTGATTAACAATTCCTTCATGAATGCAAATAAAATCACACTGGTCAAATTCCGAATCCGCCACATTATTTCTCACGTCTGGTTCCATAAGGCACCTCCTTTGTTATATATTATTATATGAATATGTGTTCATATGTTAATATTATCATTTTTTTTATTTTTGTCAAGCATTTTTCCAACTCTTGACATAAAAATTGGACAGTGGTAAACTATAATTCCTTTTCCATTCTATATGAGATCTTCATTGAGGAAAAGAGAATATTATACCACGGCAGAGTCCCCGGAATCCCTATGACTTCCGGAGAGCGGCATAGGAAATATAATTTCATCTATGCTGACCGCTTGGCAAGATATTAGAACGCTCCAACCAGTTATGACAGGTTTTACTGTCCGCTGCCGGAAGGACAACGTTCACAAATATTACTACCAGGAGGATTTAACATGATTCAAGTGGAACACATGAACAAGACTTTTAAAGTCACAAGAAGAAGTGCCGGTTTTTCAGAAGCTGTCAAAGCACTTTTTCACAAAGAGGTGGAACTAATCCACGCTCTTTCAGATATCTCCTTTTCGATTGGAGATGGAGAGATGGTAGGCTACATTGGTCCCAACGGAGCAGGGAAAAGCTCTACCATTAAAATTCTAAGCGGTATTCTTACCCCGGATGACGGTACCTGCACCATAAATGGCCGCATTCCATGGAAAGAACGGAAAGAACATGTAAAAGAGATCGGTGTTGTATTCGGACAGCGGACCCAGCTTTGGTGGGACGTGCCGATTATAGACTCTTATGAACTTCTCCGTGACATCTACGACATTCCCCATACAACTTACAAGAACACACTAAACGAACTGACTGAACTGCTCTCCCTGACAGACCTGCTGCGAACTCCCGCCAGACAATTATCTCTCGGACAGCGGATGCGCTGTGAAATCGCTGCTTCTCTCCTTCACAATCCAAAGATTCTGTTTCTTGACGAACCCACCATCGGATTAGATGCAGTTTCCAAACTGGCAGTCCGGGATTTTATCCGCAGACAGAACAAACGGCATAACACAACTGTACTATTAACAACCCATGATATGCAGGATATGGAAGCCCTGGCAGACCGGGTTCTTTTAATCGGAAAAGGGCGGCTTCTCCTTGACGGAACCCTGGATGATCTAAAAAAGCACTGTCCAAAAGCAGATGCCACTTTAGATGAGATCATTGCAGCTCTTTACCATGATTTCCAGATATAGGGGGCTAAGAATATGAAAAAATACTGGTCTTTTTTTCGAATCCGTTTTATTCATGGACTTCAATACCGGGCAGCCGCTCTTTCCGGTATGGTTACCCAGTTTTTTTGGGGAATCATGCAGATCCTTTTATTCCATGCCTTTTATGAAGCTTCCCCAGACAGTTTTCCCATGGACTTTCAGGCTTTTAGCACCTACATATGGCTGCAGCAGGCATTTCTGGCTCTTTTTATGACATGGTTCTGGGAATCCCAGTTATTTGAATTCATCACCAGCGGAAATGTCGCTTATGAGCTTTGCCGGCCTGTCCGCCTTTATCATATGTGGTTTGTAAGAGGACTTGCCGTCCGCTTGTCCAAAGCAGTCCTCCGGTGTATGCCCATTCTGATATTTGCCTGGTTTCTGCCCGAACCATACGGACTTTCCATGCCCGGCGATATGAAAATCTGGTTTCTCACTCTGATTTCCATGATTTTGGGACTGCTCTTTGTAGTCGCTTTTGGTATGATTGTTTATATGTCTGTCTTTTATACCATTTCTTCACAAGGGACGAAGATCATGATCACCTCTTTGTCAGAATTTTTAAGCGGCTCGGTAATCCCGCTGCCCTTTCTTCCTGGAGGAATTCGTGAGTTTGTAAGCCTGCTGCCTTTTGCATCTGCCCAGAATGTCCCTTTTCGGATCTTCGGAGGAGATTTGACAGGATCGGATTTATATATAAGTCTGGCTCTGCAGATCTTCTGGCTTATTACAGCCCTGCTTTTGGGACTTATGTTAGAAAAACGTGCCCTGAAACGAATCGTAATCCAGGGAGGCTGAAAGGAGATACAAGATGAATTCAATTCAATTATATCAGCGCTATTTTCTGATCCATTTAAAAAGCATGATGCAGCATAAGGTTTCCTTTTTGCTTACCACACTGGGGCAGTTTTTAATTTCCTTTAACATGTTTTTGGGAATATACTTCATGATGGACCGGTTTCATCAGGTCAAAGGCTTTTCTTATAAGGAGATCCTATTGTGTTTCTCCATTACCCTAATGGCATATACCATAGCAGAAACCGTCTTTCGCAGTCTGGACACTTTTGAGACCATTATTGGAAACGGGGAATTTGACCGGATGCTTCTGCGCCCCAGGAATTGTCTGTTCACCGTTATATGCAGCAAAATTGAGCTGACCAGGATCGGACGCCTTATTCAGGCTGTCGTTATGTTTATCTATGCAGTATCCGCATCTTCCATTAAATGGAATCTCTCCCGTGCAGGAACTGTGCTTTTTATGATTACAGGAGGGGTAGCTGTGTTTACTGCCATTTATCTGATCTTTGCCTCCATCTGTTTCTTCACTCTGGAGGGATTGGAATTTATGAATATAGTTACCGACGGCGCCAGAGAATACGGTAAATATCCCATAGGAATATATGGTAAGGCGGTGCTTACTATCTGTACTTACCTGATTCCCTTTGCCCTTTTTCAGTACTACCCTTTTCTTTATATAACCGGCAAAACGGACAATCCCTGGTACGGACTTTTTCCTATTGCCAGTTGTCTCTTTCTACTGCCCGCCGCCCTGTTCTGGCGATTTGGTCTTTCCAGATACCAGTCCACCGGTTCCTGACAGGACACAGAAAAAGCCGCTTTATAGGCGGCTTTTCTTATTGGAGCAATCCTCCATCTGTTCCAAAGTTATAGACAGTTCCATCTATAACTCTGGAAGTATCCTGTATCATAGCTCCATCCTGATCCAGATAATACCACTGGTCTCCTATCTGGAGCCAACCAGTCTGCTTTTCATAATTCTTTGTATAGTAACGTTTGCCTCCAATGGTCTTCCAGCCTTCTGAGGGGATAATGCTGCTGTAATCCTTAAAAGAAAATTCAATGGTTACATCTCCGTCAATTCCATCGACTCTTCCCTGATCCGTACATTGCCATATGGTCCTGTTTTTACAATCGTTGACACTTCCGTATCTGGCATACCAGATATCATAAGGAATCTGGCTCAGATCAATATGATAGGTCAGCCATTTATTATTGGCATATACAATTGGCTGATATCCGGCATCCGATATAACTTTACAAAAAGCATTAATATTATCCGTGATCTGCCGTTTAGAAAGACGATTATCCAGCAGATACCGGGACTCAACATCATAGGCAATCGGATAAGAGATCGGGTAATCTTTTACTGCCTGGAGCACATATTCCGCTTCTTTTACAGCAGTCTCTGTATCCAATGCCTGTGTATAGAAAAATACGCCGGTTTTTATTCCGCTCTTTGCGGCATTTTTCATATTCATGGAATAATACGGGTCCATGTCGTTCAAATAACCAACACGCACCATAGCAAAAGAGACACCTGACTCTTTCACTTTGTCCCAATCAATTCCACCCCCTGTTTCATTCTGACGGTTCTGATATTTTGAGACAGTGATTCCTTTTTCCAGTGCACCGGCTATCGGCTGACCAGAGGCATCTACATACTGCCCGTTTTCCAGGTGCCATGCTTCTCCGGAAAAACCACTCATAGGGGTTGAAACCATTGCGGAGGTCATAAGACCCGCTATGATACCTGCGGCGATTTTCAATCTTATGTTCATGTTATGATATCCTCCAAATCAAACTTTTGCAATATAACTTAATCCGGCTTCTTCCGAAAGACATTGATATCATGGACCAAAGTCCTTATACTGCCAAAAAACAGGTCAAAAGCGCCAAATTCATATAAATTAAGAATCAGCATGCCAACAGGCACTGCTAAAATCATTCCTGCAATTCCACTAATTTTAAATCCAAGGTATAAAAACAGCAACGTCATTAAAGGGTCAAGCCCCATGGTATCTCCTACAATCTTTGGCTGTATAATCTGCCTGAGGACCATAGTCAGTACATAAATTGCAATCAGTCCTAAACCAAAGGCATATTCACCAGAAAGCATCCGTATCACCGCCCAGGGAATTAAAAATGTTCCTGTTCCCAAAATTGGCAAAAAATCAAGAATAGCGATCAATACTGCCAGTAACAGGGCATAATCCACCCCCAGAATCAGAAATCCAACTGCAAGTACTGCTCCTATGACAAACATAATCTTGAACTGAGCAAGGAAATAACCACCCACCAGATGCTTAACATCCTTTCTCAAGTAACTGTAATATCTGGTTCCGCCTTCCGGAATATAGCGGTGAACCACCGACATAATCTTATCCCTGTCCACAATGAATAAATAGGAGGAAAAGATGGTGACAATGGTGTACACAAGTGCTGCCGGAATACTTTTTACCACACTGCCTGCAGCCATAACCGTGGGAGATGCAATCTTCTGCACTGCCACATTTAAATATTGCTCCATGTGTGTAAAAAACTGATTAATGGAATTCTGCACTCCCAAAGGTAAAAACTGTATAATTCCCTGCACCCTCAAAAGCATTTTCTGAATCTCCACCCATGCACTTTCATAATACTGAGGAACATCTCCTGCAAAACCGATCATCTCTGTTATCAGTTTGGAAATAAGAAAATAAAATGCTGCTATAATTAAAAAGAGAACCGTAACTACAATCAACACCGAACTGTGTTTTCTTACAATTTTTAAACGTTTCTCCAGAAAACGGACCAAAGGATTGGCAATCATCGCAATCATCCAGCCTATTACAAAAGGCAGAAAGAACCTTACCAGTCTTGGTCCCCATACACAAATGAGGTACAAGAACAGAATGGGAATTATAATATTAAGTATCAATCTTAAATATTTCTTCACATCTTCCATTTCCATCACCTGTATTCATTATACTATCCCTGATGCTCTCTGGCAAATGAATTAATTCGAAAGAAAAACCTCTAAAAAGTCAAATAACTGCTCCATCTCTTCGTCAGTGCCAATGGAAATCCGTAGATAATTGTCAAGTCCTGGCTGATTAAAATAACGGACAAAAATACGGTTTTCTTTTAACGCCTTATAGATATCTACTGCTCTTTTTTCCCTGTGTGCCGCAAATATAAAATTAGTCATGGAGTCCGGGAAAGTAAAGCCAAGTTCTGTAAGTCGTTTTTTGGCATTCTCTCTGGTTCTTATAATCTTTCTGATGCATTCCTTAAAATATCCGTCATCATTGACTGCTTCCACCCCCAGCTTCTGGGAAGGAAGATTTATGGTATAGGAATTATAGGAGTATTTTACATCATGAAGGGCATGAATTAAGTCAGGATGACCAATGGCATATCCAATTCTCATTCCTGCAAGAGAACGTGATTTGCTGAATGTTTGCACAACCAGAAGATTCTCATATTTCCGTGTAAGAGAGACAGCACTTTCCCCGCCAAAATCAATGTAGGCTTCATCAACAATAACTACAGAATTCTGATTATGGGAAATAATATCCTCCACTTCCGAAAGCGGCAGAAGCAATCCAGTGGGTGCATTAGGATTCGGGAATATAATACCCCCATTTGCCTTATAATAATCTTGCTTATGAATGCAAAAATTATCATCCAATGCAGGTGTTTCATAAGAAACCCTGAATAAATCAGCCCAGACCTTATAAAACGAATAGCTGATAGAAGGAAAAAGCACTGGCAGATCAGAATTAAAAAATGTAAGAAATGCCATGGCAATTACATCATCTGATCCTACACCAACAAATACTTCCTCTTCTGTCACATTATGATACCTGGAAATTGCATGAACAAGATCCGAAGACGCTGGATCGGGATATTTGCGAAACTCATCAAACCCCAGCTCCTCCAGTGCCTTTTTCACACCTGGCGCCGGTGGATATGGATTCTCATTGGTATTTAATTTAATCAGATTTTTCTCTTTTGGCTGTTCTCCCGGTACATAAGGAGCGACTTTCCGTATATTTCTTTCCCAGGATCTCAATTGCGTTCCTCCTTTTTTTCCCTTAACCCATAAGATTGTGCTATCTCCAAAAATGCAGGAAGGGAACGGACAATCTGATCATAAGATACACAATATGCAATTCTCACATAACCAGGACAGGCAAAAGAGCTTCCCGGAACCAGTAAAACCCGGTGTTCCTTACAAACTCTGCAGAACTCTTTGTCATCCACCGGAGACTTGACAAATAAGTAAAATGCACCTTGTGGCTTAATGCATTCAAACCCATACTCACTTAACCGGTTATACAGCAATTCCCTGTTTTTATCGTAAGCCTCCACATTCACTTTTTCATCCACACAACGCAGGATCACCCGCTGCATAAGAGACGGGGCATTCACACAGCCAAGTACACGGTTGGCAATAACTGCTGCTGCAATAGCCCGTTCAGAATCATCTAACTCATCAGGAATGACCAGATATCCAATTCTTTCTCCAGGAAGTGACAGGGACTTACTATAGGAATAGCAAATGACAGTATTATGATAAAAAGGCGTTACATAAGGAACTTCTGCTCCATCATAAGCAAGTTCCCGGTATGGCTCGTCCGAAATCAGAACTATGGATTTGCCGAATTCTTTTTCTTTCTTTTTTAATATATCTGCAATCTCCTGCAATGTCTCAGAAGAATAAATCACACCAGTCGGATTATTCGGAGTATTAATGATCACTGCCTTTGTTTTTTTTGTAATCCTCTCTTCAAATGCCTTAAGATCCGGATAAAAGGTCTCTGTATCAGGGGGGACAACCACCAGTACACCATCATAATTTCTCACATAGGAACCATATTCCATAAAGTAAGGAGCAAATACAATCACCTCATCCTGAGGATCCAGGATGGTTTTCAATATCACATTGATACCACTTGCGGCTCCTACTGTCATGAGGATGTTTTCCAGATGAAACCGGGTTCCAAACCGCCTGTTTAAAGATTCTGCAACAGCCTGACGCACATCTTCATATCCTGCATTGCTCATGTACCCATGGACTAAAGTCGTCTCTTCTCTTTTTACAATATCTATAATTGCCTGATTCACCGCTTCGGGAGCAGGTACGTTGGGATTGCCCAGGCTGAAATCGTATACATTCTCTCTGCCGTATCGTGCAGCCAGCTTCTTTCCTTCCTCAAACATGGCACGGATTGCGGAATTGTTTTCTACAAGTGGTCTCATCTTGTCTGCTATCATCTTCATATTCCTTCCTTTATCCCATAATAGTTTTGTGAGAATCATAATCATTGTAATATTATAGTATGAAACTGGTAATTCCGTCAATACAATCACGCTCTGTTTTGGAGGTTTAACGCATTTAAGCCTGCCGCCTGAAAAAGAAAAACATTTTCTTTACAGACGACCGGCTTATGAATGAATTACTTTATTTTTTGTTTTACTGGAGAGATTTTAACTGTTCTGCCATTTCATGGGAAAGAGTAAATCTTCCAACGTATCCCACTTCTCCAGTCATGAGCACATTCCCATCCTCTTCAATCTCAACTTCCAGAATTCCGCCGGGCATGTGTACATACATCTTGGAATCAGTCAGTCCCATCCGGTAAGCAGCTCCGGCGGCAGCACAGCCACTGGTTCCGGAAGCCAGCGTATATCCGGCTCCCCTCTCATATATCTCAATCTCAATGTTGGTACGGTCCAGTACTTTGAGAAGCTGGGTATTAATCTTCTCAGGAAAATATTCGGAAGCTTCTGAGTATTTTCCAATCCTGCACACCAGATCTTTGGATATATCATTTAACCAGATCACGCAGTGAGGATTCCCAATGTTAACACAGGTAACACGGTAAGGTATACTTCCAAACAGCATGGTTTCATTTAAAACTTCTCTCCTTGGTCCTGTTACAGGAATCTGATCACTGAAAAAGTTTAATTTCCCCATGGATACTTTGATTTTTGTTCCTTCTTCATTCAGGTACTGAAGAGTCTGCTGCCCGCTTAATGTATTAATAATAAAACGGTTTTTCTGAACATATCCCCCGTCTTTTAAGTATTTACCGAAAATGCGGACTCCGTTTCCACTGTTTTGCGCTTCACTTCCATCCGGATTATAGATTCTTAATTCCAGTTTATCTCTGCCAAGAATGGGACCAACTAAAAGTCCATCTGATCCAACTCCAAAGTTACGGTCGCAGATCAGACGTACATTTTCATCTGTCAGTTCCAGTTCATTTTTATTGGGATCAAAAATCAGATAATCATTCCCCAGCCCATGATATTTTTCCAAAGTAATATTCATCATAAAACTCCTTTCCAATGCACGACAAAACCTGTTCTCACCGGTTTCCATACGCTTCTATCTTCATTATATACCGCACTTTTTATCTTTTCTATTAATATAATGCTTTAAATATTGCAAAAAGTGTTGTATTCTAAACAAAAAGAAAGGAAGGAGCATTCACTTATGGATAACTATGAGAAACGGGGATATTTAAACAGTGACTTTAAGCTGTTTCATCTTCTCGATACAAAAAGGCAGGATTTTGAATACCATTATCATGATTTCGATAAAATCATTATCTTCATTCAGGGAAACGTCACCTACCGGATCGAAGGCTGTTCCTATAAACTGGAGCCTTATGATATCCTATTCGTAAGTCATAACGACATCCACAAACCGGACATTGATTCTTCTGTTCCTTATGAGAGAATTATCGTATATCTATCCCCTGGTTTTTTACAGACTTATCAGGCAGAGGATTATGATTTAAGTGACTGTTTCAAGAAATCCAAAACGCTTCATTCCCATGTGCTCCGGCTTCATTCCATGGAAAAAAGCAGTCTATACCACACCCTGACTGATCTGGAATATGCCTCTACACACGATGGGTATGCCAAGGATTTATACTGCCAGGTGGTATTTATAAAATTCATGATCCAGTTAAATCAGGCTTCCTTCACCAATCTGGTTACTTATTTACCTCCTGTAACCGGGGACAAGAGGATTCTTACCGTGATGGATTACATCAACACCCATCTACTAGATGATATGTCTGTGGATTCCATTGCAGAAGACTGTTATATAAGCAGATACCATCTGATGCACGTCTTTAAGGAGGAAACCGGATATACACTGTTTGATTATGTTACGGAAAAACGACTTCTTCTGGCAAGGGATCTTTTAAAAAAAGGAACGTCCATTACAGAAGTATGCTTTCAAAGCGGGTTTAAAAATTATTCCACATTCTCCAGAGCATATAAAAAGCAGTTTCATGTATCTCCTTCTGTAACCTTAAAGTCCATGTCCTGATTACCAGGATCTTCCGTTGCTTTTCCAGGAGCAGAACACATACAAAGCACCGGTGACTGCAAGGTAAAACCAGGTAGCCGGATTACTGAACCATGTGGTGAAGAAAGACAGAATCATGTACATGGCAAACTGGGCATAAAACAGATAACCAATGGGGTTACGGATTCTTTTAATCATGCTCATTAAAAAGAATGCAGCGGCACCAAGAATACAGCCAAGCAGCAGGACTCCCACAATCCCGAAGTCATAAAAAGAATCATAGAACAGCGTGACTGTTGTCAGTTCTTCTTTTGTGACATAAATTGGAAAATCCACCAGAGCCGGAACCAGGAATTTAAGCCCTGTCAGCGCCCATAGGGGAAACAGCATGCGAAGACCAAAGGTATGGGAAGGAAGCCACTCTACCATACAGTTAAAATTATCAAAATTATTGGCAATATACATATAAGGCTGTGTAATAAAAATTGGCATACTGCTGTTTTTCATCTGAAAGATTCCGTTTAAATAGGCTACATCATGTCCTCGCAAAACAGTCAGAATTACATAGATAGGAACCATTCCAACCGCAAGTCCAATGGCATAAGCAATCTTTAACCGATGTTCCATGGCAATATAAGTAAGAACCGCAAGTCCAACTGCAAAGATAAGCTGAAAACGGGATACACATAAAAGGGGAATGGCACATGCAATTATATTAAAAATCACAGCCAACACAAGACGGGCACTATTACGTCCCTGTTCGATGCTGAAATACAACACGGAAAGGGCAGGAACCAGAACACTGGAAACCGTAAAATAATGCAGCCCGCTAATGTGAAAAGAGGAATAAGCATGAGGCACTCCTCTTACAAAAAACGGAATAAATCCCAGTATGACCGCTTCTGCAACAAAGGCAGCAACAGAGAGAACTGTTACCAAAACGATTGAGAAAAACAGTGGTTTTTCATATCCTTTAAAACTGAACCAACTGGAACGGTGCCTTCCCACTTCTCCCTGCATCTTTGCAAAAAATTCAAATGATACATAAAATCCAAGAAAAGCTACAAAAAAGCAGAGCCATGTAATAATATTCCAATCACTGGAGAGCTTGGAAAGCTTAAAACAGGCAATTCCTTCTCCTCCTACCCAGAACAAAGAAAACAAGCCTCTTAAATGGATGATATTCTCTGTCCTTCTGTAATCCCGCCAGTATAAAAAAAGAGCGGTCAATATTAATACCACGCCTGACAGCCAGTAAACTCCTGCCCTTGCAAACAAAAAAGATGCTGCATAACTGATCAGATAAACACTCATTGTCACATTCCCCTTTGGTAAAAAATCACAGTACATTTCATCTATAGAAAAAGACAGCCACCACCAGGTGACGGCTGTCCATTGTTTCTTTCAATCATTAAGAACGGCTGGCGAACTCTCTCATATATTCTTCAACTTCCTTTGCCGTAACAAAAGACATTGCCTTATCAGCAGTTGCCTGCAATTCCTTTGTGCTATAACCAGTAATCAGCTTTCTGGCATTTAATATTGCGGATGCGCTCATGCTGAATTCATTTAAGCCAAAGGCAAGAAGCAGAGGAATCATCATAGGGTCACTTGCCGCTTCTCCGCACATTCCGACCATAATGCCTTCTTTACGTCCACATTCAATGATATGGCGGATGCTTCGTAATACAGCCGGATTGAGTGGGGAATAAAGGTATGAAACCTTATCATTACCACGATCCACAGACATGGTATACTGAGTTAAGTCATTGGTTCCTATGCTAAAGAAATCGACTTCTTTCGCAAAGACATCTGCCATCAGAGAAGCGGCGGCTGTCTCCACCATGATACCAACCTCAATATCCTTCTTATAAGCAATTCCCTTTTCATCCAGTTCCTTCTTCACTTCTTCCACAAGCGCTTTGGCTTCCCGAATCTCCTCCAGTGAAGTTACCATAGGAACCATAATGCGAATGTTTCCAAAAGCACTTGCTCTTAAAAGAGCACGAAGCTGGGGTTTATACACATCGTCCTTCCGGTCCAGACAGAAACGGATCGCCCGGTATCCTAAGAACGGATTCTCATCTTTGCTAAGTCCCATATAAGGAATCTCTTTATCACCGCCAATATCTAAGGTACGGATAATGACTGGTTTTCCATTCATCGCCGAAGCGGCTTTTTTATAAGCATCAAACTGCTCTTCTTCGGTTGGCATGGATGTACGATCCATAAATAAAAATTCAGTCCGGAAAAGACCAACACCTTCTCCATCATACTGAAGAACTTTTTCAACATCTTCTGGTTTTCCAATGTTGGCAACCAGTTCTACTTCCACTCCATCTTTTGTAATGGTTGGTTTTCCAATATACTGCTCCAGTTCTTTCTTTTCTTTTAAGAAAGCTTCCCTTTTTGCAGCATATTCAGCTCTTACAGACTCTTCTGGATTTACAAAAACGCTTCCATCAGAACCATCCAACACCAGCTCTGCCCCATCTGTTACCTTGTCTAAAAAGCCATCCAAAGCAACAACAGCCGGAATCTCCAAAGCTCTTGCCAGAATTGCGCTGTGAGAAGTCTTACCACCCAACTCTGTTACAATACCAGTTACATTGGCTGGATTAATTCCTGCCGTCATAGAAGGGGTTAAATCCTTTGCAACAATAACACTTCCTTCTGGAAGTGCGGCAATATCAACCGAACTCACGCCAAGAAGAATCTTTTGAATTCTTGTTTTTATATCACGCATATCAGTTGCCCGCTGCTGCATCAGTTCATCCCCCATGGAAGTAAACATATCTGCATAGGTATTGCACACGGTTTCTACTGCGTACTCTCCGCTGACTTTCTCCCCTGAAATTGTATTCTCAATTTCACCAATCAGCATCGGGTCGGAAAGGAGAAGAATATGGCCATTTAAAATCTCAGCTTCCTTCTCTCCTACTCTTTTCGCAAGATCTTTAGCGAGCGCATCCGTCTGTTCCATTGCCTGCTTTACCGCAGCCTGGAAACGGGCTTTTTCCGTCTCTGGATCTCCCATCGGTTCTTTGTTAATAACTAATTCTGTTTCTTCTACGAGGACGGCTTTCCCAATGCCGATTCCCGCAGATGCACTTGTACCTTTAAACATTGCATTTCCTCCTTATTAATTATAAATTATCTATTCGCCAAGGCCCTCCTCAACAGCTTTGACCATGGCCGCCAGAGCTTCCTCTTCATCTGCCCCCTCGCAGACAAAGGTAATCTCATCGCCGCTTTTTACACAGGCGCCCAACACGCTAAGCACGCTTTTGGCATTGGCAGTGGTATTCTTAAAACGAAAACTCACTGAAGATTTAAAGTTCATGGCTTCCTTACAAAGAATTCCTGCCGGTCTCAGATGAAGACCGGTAGGATTCTTTATAGCAACTTTAGCGCTAACCATACTGAATTTCCTCCCTTTATGATCTGACTGCAAAAACAGTCTACGATTGCGGCTCTGCCGCTTCTGTTGTGGATGCTGTCGTGCTCTCAACCGTACTGGATACAGGTTCTTTTCGAGCCAGCATGACATGAAACGGTGTGTAGCCAACCACTTCAAATCCGCCTGAAAGTTCAAATTTCAAGGCACCCGGGTTCTGTCCTGGATGGAGGTTTGTTACATTAAGAATGGCATTTAGCTTTTCTTTATCCAGAGCATCAAGATCCTCTTTGAGCCCCCGGACGGTAACATCTGTAGTTTCCTGATCAAATTCATAATCATAATCGGCCTGTGTGCCAATTTTATCTAAAGTGTTAAGTTCCAGTGTGAACACCCTGGTTGTTAAGGGTTCTACTTTGAGCTTAACCGTCACATTCTTATATTCATTCCCCACAACCGAAGTATTAGGCGGCAGGTACTGGCTTAAATCCAGCTCCACCACTTTATCCCCGGTGGCACCATCAATATTTAATTTATCTGAAACAATGGACAGGGTCGATAACGATGCAAGAACCGACTTGGTTCCAACAACGGGCACAGTCTTTACTTTGCTTTCCACTCCTGTATACCGATATCCGCCTGCCACCTGACCGGACACTTCAAAATTCAGTGCCAGATTCTTGGCTTTTAATATCATCACATGACATTCGACCTCGTGAGGATTCACCGTTACCTTATCCCCTAAATTAAGCTTATTGTCATTGGCATCATAAAAGAACGGAACTGCGGTTTCATTAAGATCTGCATTCTTATTATCCACATCAACTTCAATTCCCATTCGGCTGATCTGGCCAATTAGTGATTCCGGTCCTTCCACCGTCACACTGTCTGCGGAAAGACTGATGGGACCCAGCGCATATCCGTCCTCCACTTCACCCACAGTTTTTACCTGCAGATCAAATTTCTTCCGTTGAAGCGCTTCCGTATTAATCCGGATTACCATAGGCTTTGCCGTAATGGTATCATTCTTCACCAGGTTTTCTTTGTCTTTATTAATCTCTACATTTACCGGCAGCGCACCGGTTACATTATAATCCTTTAAGTCAATGTAGGCATGAAAGTCTGACGCTTTTACAAGGGAACGTTCCCTTGTTCTTACCTGATAGCTTACCGTTACCACATCTTTGCCTATGATCTCATACGTCAGATTACTGGCATCCAAAACCTTTGCATTGCGAACTTCTACCGAAACCGGCTGTGAATCTTCAATGATCGGATTAGAGATATTGACAATTGCCATCCATACAGCAAAGGCAAGTACCAGGGACGCAACCTTCAAACCAAGATTATTTAGTAGCTTTTCCTTCATTCTTACGCCTTCCCTTCAATATCCTGAATCTGCTTCCTTCCTCATCGGAATGCTTTACCTCAGAAAGAACAGACCGAAGCCCGTCAGCATCTGTAATTCTCTTTAAACCGCCCTCAGAAGCTACCGTAACACGCCCGGTCTCCTCTGACACAACAATGGTAATGCTGTCGCTGACTTCACTGACACCAAGAGCTGCCCTGTGTCTGGTTCCCAGCTCCTTACTGATGGTCATATTATCAGACAGAGGCAGATAACAGGTTGCCGCAGTCACACGGTTGCCCCGTATCACAATGGCACCATCGTGAAGCGGCGTATTATGCTCAAAAATATTAATCAGAAGCTGGCTGCTGACAATGGCTCCTACTTCAATTCCCGTTCTCTCAATCTCTTTTAAAGAATCTCCCCGCTCAATCACCATAAGCGCGCCCGTCTTGACTTTCGCCATCTCAAACGTAGCCTTTACCACCTCGTTGATCGTCTTATCCGTGAAATCAGAGCTGTCCCTTCCGTCATCAAATGAAAGGATTCCGGTAAAAGGATTCTTGCTTCCAAGCTGCTCCAGTGCTTTTCTAAGTTCTGGCTGAAAGATCACAATTGCCATGGTTACAGCAGGAGTTGCAATCTTATTCAAAATCCATAACAGATTATCCAGCCGGAACACATAGGCAAACACATAGAATAAAAGGATCACTACAATTCCTTTTAGAAGGGTCCAGGCTCTGGTATTCATAATCCAGGTCAGAAGTTCATACAGCAAAAATGCAATAATAATAATCTCGACCAGATTTGTCTTTGAAATCCTGGGAAGAAATGACACCCAGGAGTACATTCCGTTTAAAACATTCGCCATCCAATCCACCTCCTTTTTATTTCTTCCCTACCTTTGCGGTCTCTGGAGTTTTGTGGCATTGATTTTCTGTACTTTTACATCAGGGGTGCTCACCGTAAGCTTTGGAACCGCCTTGACGTAATAGTAATAATCATCATCTTCAAATTGTACATATTCCGTCCTGGAGTAATCCACGGCGAATACAAAAAACGTATAAATTCCCGCAGCCAGAATGGAAAAAAGCATTCCAGCAAGCAAGGCAATCACTGATACAGACACATCCAGCACAATATCTCCAATAAATATGGCTCCAAGCTGGGTAATGGTACCTGCAATAATGGCAATGACCCAGGAATAATCAATGGATAAATTCCGCACAATCATCACAACAATCATGGCAAGTGCAAATGCTGCAACCATAAGAAGCATCTGCTTATTCCCAAACAGACTGTTCATCAACTGCATAAATTTCTGTACCTGGTCCACAGACATATCGTTGGTCAGAACACCTGCATTCTGTTTCACATACAGGAGCGTATAGTAGATAAAAACTCCGCAGCTTACCGGAATCACAGACAGCATACTTCCGGAAAGTCCAACGATCAGCGGGATGGCATAAGGGATCTTTAACAGAAAACACATGGGTGTCAGAATCAGCAGATAACTGTCTCCAGGCTGGAAGCCATAATACAAAAGACCCACAACCACAATAAATACTGCCATAACCAGAGTAATCTCAATGGAAATCCCAGACAGGTGAATCAGCATAAAGCCTGCAGCCATAAATGAAATGGCTCCATACGGCAAAAAGGAACAGATCAAAGCCAGCACAAGCGGAACAAACGGTCCCGTAAGCTTTGATGAAAATCCAATACTGCCATTCATCATAAAAAATGTTATACAACTGAACAGAAATTTGATGACAGGAGTCACATAGATATCAAATCTGGCATAAAAGCCTTTTAATCGTTCTTTTAATACAAGAAGGCCCATCATGATGTCCGCCCTCCTTTTGTTCTTTTTACCGGTCTGGCATTGCCTTCGTAGCGCTTGTCCAGCCTCTTTAACCGGGATAAATAAACCTTTTCCCCTCTTGCTGCATATTCATACCTCTTCCGATATACAGAAAAACTGATCGAAAGATAAATCGCCAGCCCAATGATATAAAAAATACCAATCTTTATTCCAGCGGCAGTTAAAATCTTTACATCCATCGTATTCAGCCACCGTTCCATATAATACAGCCCCCATAACAATACACACAGAATAAAGCTGAACGTATAACTAAAAAAAGACTGAAACAGCTTATTCCAGATATAGTCGCTTTTAAAATACCGGTTGACAGGAAATATCCTTTTTCCTTCATGCTTCTCAAACATGGCAAGGCTGGTCATAATTTTTATTTTCTCTTCACTTAGCATATGGTTTCCTCACTATACCATAAGTTATCGCTTTATTATAGCACAGAAATTGGGACTTTGCGATACCAATACAGAATTTTTATTATTTTGTAATGATAATCCATACCAAAAAACAGGAACAGAATATCTGTTTCTCCCAGACGTTCTGTTCCTTCATTCTTATTCCATATACTTTTTCCAGCCCTCCGGCAGATAAGAAGCTGTATTTCTCAGCATTTCTTTTAACAGTGCTTCTCCGTCGCCATAGCTGATCCGTCCTTTTACCAGTGGATCTGACATAAATGCCTGATATACCAGGTCGAAATTCACATCTATTGCCCCATAAAGAATTCGTTTATGATTGATGATATGAGGCATGGTAAGGTCTTTGATCTGTTTGGGGCATTCCCCGGAAAAGACCGGGTTAATGCCGTCCTTGGAAAAGACCGCATTGGTTTCAACAATTGCATCCTCAGGCAGGTTTTTAATCTGCCTGCCGAAGTTTGGAATATTTACATTGCTGACAAACCTCCCAAGCCCGCATAAAGCCTTAATCAGACGTATTCCTTCTTCTCCCGTATCTTTTAATTCCAGATCTTCTTCCCCTTTTGCAAGCTTAAGTGCCTGTTTGTTTTTTTCTGCCTGTCTTTCTTTTCTCCATGAAACAGGGGTAAGAGCAAATTTCCACATCTCTACCGTTTCTTTATTTTTTAAATACTGATCTCCTGGAAGGAATTCAGCCAGATGCCTGTCACCTGCTGCTGCAATTGCACCATAACGCTGAAATAAATCAAATTTGACTCTGTGGGCACAATTAAAAGTTCCGTTCATCCAGTTCCTGTCCGGGTCGTGATATCCTTCTTCAAAATGTTCTTCTATAAATTTCCGGTACATGGGAAATAAGTCTGTGGCTTTGCAGGTCGCTTTGGTAAACCATGTAAAATGATTGATTCCAACTACATTTACATGGACCTCTTCTCTTCCGATTCCTGTTTCTCCGGTTTCCAGTCTGTAAATATCCCGCAGGACCTTCTGTGTTCCAAATACCTCATGACAGCAGCCAAATGCTTTAATCTGAGGGAATACATGGTACAGGGTCTGCACACACAAAGACATGGGATTGGTGTAATTAATAACCCATGCATCAGGACAGTACTCTTTGACTGCACTTCCAATCTCTACATACATTGGGATCGTCCTTAATGCCCTTACAAGACCTCCCGGACCAGTGGTGTCCCCTACAGACTGATAGATGCCGGCCCGCTCAGGAAGATGGACATCCGACTCCATTTCATCAAAAGTTCCGGGCAATATGGAGATTATTACAAAGTCTGCATCTGACAGGGCTTCTTTTAAGGAAGATTTTGTTTCAAACGTCCATTCGCCCCGTGTTTCTTCTCTTTGAAACAGCTTTGTGCCGATCTCCTGGTTTCGTTTTGCCGCTTCCTCATCAATATCGTAGAGACGTACCGTTCCGGAGAGTTCTGTCTCTTTTGCAAGATCGGTCATAAATACCCATGCCCAGGCATGACTTCCGCCTCCGATATAGGCAATATTTACATCTGAACAGCGGTTTTCTTGATAGATCATCTCTTATCCTCCTTTGGATCTTCACAAAATGTAAGATAGGACTGGTCTGGGAAGGAATATTCTCCCCTGTAGTTTGAAGCATTGTATCCAGGATATTTAACTGGATGGTAAGAGGTTTCCTTCTCTCCATCTGACTGGGTATAAATGTAAAGACTGTGATAATCCCATACAATCAGCTCCTCCCGGTCATCTCCGCACAAGTCCATTGCCTCGCAGCACAGCAGAGGGTGACCGTCATCGGGGAAAGAAACAGCAATATTTCCATGCCCATCCATAAGTCCTCCCCGCTTTGGATCTGGATTGGTAAGAAAGAAATCCACTCCATTTCCCAGCCAGTTGACTGGTGTTAAAATGTTCCCATTTCTCTCATTTTCCTTTTCCCATAATTGGTTTCCCTTGTCATCATAGAGATAAATCACGCCCTGATGTCCCCAGAAATTCGTTACTGCAATTTCAAATCCAGGTCTTTCCGGTATGTAATTACCCACACTGATTCTTTGTGCATGTCCGATATAATCCCTTGTCACGATATTTCCCTGAAAATCTCCGATAAAAAATCCCTGGGTTCCTGATACACATGCAAAATAACCTTTTTCGCTTCCGCTCATAAATTTTCCAGCAACAATTTCATCCGTATGATCTGTGTCAATAGGATAAGACCAGACAGGAACCCCATCTGCATCCAAAAGGGTATAACCCACTAAAACTTCATCTCTTCCATCACCATTTACATCCAGTGCCAATGGATAATGGCCTGTATTTTTCGGACTCTGGTACTTCCAGAGCAGATTCAAATCTGAATCAAAGGCATAGATCCGGCAGTAACGGTCTTTGATTAAAATATCTGACGGACGTTTCTTTCCGCTGAAATTGGCAATTCTGATTCCATCCGGATTAATCCGGTCAAAAGCATAGATTCCATAGGGAACTCCAATTAATGTCTCATCCGCCTCATCTGATAGGGGCGTTCTTATGGATTTTTTTATTTCCCCTGTTCTTCCATCTAAAATCTGTAATTCGAAATTATGGGCAGTAATTACCTCATCAATTCCATCGCCGTCTATGTCATATACCTGGCAGGGCAGATCTGCGCTGATCTTTCCTATCACATGGGAGAGTTCAGAAGGTTCGCCCTTTTGCCAGAGAATGTTGCCGTCTAAATCCACTGCAGTCAGACAGCTTATGTGGGAATAGGCATCCCGGTCCACCCGCTTTTGAGCCTGGGGAATAACCATGTACCACTCCTTTGTTCCAGTCAGATGTCCAAATCGAATCTGGCGGCTGGTTCCAAAGTTCTTAAGATCAATTTTCTTCCAGAGCTTCATGGCAGGATAACCGGCTTTTCGTACTTCTGACCGTTTTTTTTCTTTCATCTCTGCTTCTTTTATTTCCAGAATTGTATCCTTGTCCGCGGTTACCAGCACATGGGAAAACTGGGTCGGGCAGTCAGCCGTCAATGCCACTTTTCCTCCCCGCTGCAACAGTTCTCCGCTATATTGGAACAGAACCTGTCCATTAATCGTGCATTCTGCCATACCTCCATTCAAAGAAACCTTAAGTGTATAAAGAGTATCCGCATCAGAAGCATAAGAAACAGAACGAAGGACCTGGATTTCTTCCTTGTGCCGGTAAGCCAGTTGGACCTTGTCCCGGTTCTCCATGGACAGAACCAGAGTGTCTATGCTGTCATTCATACAAAATGCAATCCCTGCCATTCCTTTTGTGGAAAGTCTCCGTACGGTAACAGAATAATCATAATTCTTCCAGAAGAGACTTCCCGTCTGGAGGGTTGGAAAAATACGGTGCGGCAGACCTTTTTCAATCCGGCACTGCTCCATATAATGCTTCTTCTTATCTCCTGTAATAATCCAGGATGGTCCATGACCGTTATAACGGAAATTACAGACCTGATCCTTCCAGGCTCCGCGAATCCCTTCCGGTATGACATAATGATACTCGCCTGCCGCTGAATGGTCTTTGTCATAAGGAAATTCGCCGATAGGGAATCCCGTAAAATCGTCCTTAAACAGTATCTGATCTTTCATTTCTACCCCTTTCTTTAACCTTTAATTCCTGTGGAAGCTACCCCCTCCACAATGTACTTTTGCAATAATAAAAAAATAATAATGATTGGAAGTAATGATAGCACACACATCGCAAACATAGCACCGTAATCAGAAGAACTCATAGGATCCGTAAAATTCTTCAGTGCAATGGAAACCGTATATTTATCCGGTGAATTAAGATATAGGAGGGCCCCCATATAATCATCCCACTTCCAGTAGAACTCAAAAATTGCACAGGTTACCATAGCCGGCCTGACAAGGGGACAGATAATTCTTGAAAAAATGGTATAAGGACTGCACCCATCCATTTTTGCCGCCTCATCAAGATCCTTTGGAATTCCCTCAATAAACTGTATAATCATAAAGATAAAAAGAGGTTTTGCACACCATGCCGGTACAACAATGGGCAGAGGCGAGTTCACCCAGCCAAACAGATTAAAGATAATATACTGAGGAATCATAATAACCTGATGGGGCAGCATCATGGTTGTAAGCATACATAAAAACAGGATGTTTTTTCCTTTAAACTGTATTCTGGCAAATCCATAGGCAACCAATGTGGAAGAAATTACTGCACCAATGGTAGAAAGTATGGTAATGATTGCCGAGTTCTTAAAAAATGTAGCAAACGTAACCCCGCCAAATCCTTTCCAGCCGGTTATATAATTTAAGATGGTCCACTGTTTTGGAAACAGACTGGCAACGGTTGTCATAACCTGGTCGGAGGGTTTAAAAGAACTAAACAGCATCCAAATAATTGGATAAAACATGAAAACTGCAATACTTCCTACAATAACATGAAAAATAATTATATTCCGTCTTTTTTTTGCTTTCATTCCCATATCAGTTGGCTTTTCCTCCTTTCTGTTTCTTCATCCTTCCAGCAGCAGAATTATTTTCATAGAACACCCATTGCCTGGAAGAACGAAACACAATTGCAGTGAAAAATCCAACAATCATAAGTAAAACCCATGCCATGGCAGAACCATATCCCATCTCATAATATTTAAAACTGTTCTGGTACAGATACAGAATATAAACCAGTGTCTCATTAACCGGACCTCCGTTTGTAATGATCTGCGCCTGGGTAAATACCATAAATCCGTTGATAATCTGCATAATTAAGTTAAACAATATAATGGGGCTTAAAAGAGGCATGGTGATGGAGAAAAACTGCCTTATCCTTCCTGCACCATCCACCTCAGCCGCCTCATAGTAAGAAAGAGGAATCTGTTTTAAACCGGATAGGAAGATGAGCATGGAAGACCCAAACTGCCACACATATAACAGAATTAAAGTAAACAGGGCTGTCTTCGTGTTGGAAAGCCAGTTAATCTGGCAGTCTATTCCCATGGTCTGGAGAAGGCTGTTAATGACACCCGCCTTTGTAAAGAGATTTCTCCACATAACCGAAACAGCCACAGAACCTCCAATAATGGAGGGAAGATAATACACCACCCGGTAAACAGGAACTGCCTTGCTTTTCCGGTTTAAAACCAACGCCACGAAAAGAGCGAATATAAGTCTTAACGGAATTGATATGAATGCAAATTTAAAGGTAACCTGCAAAGATTTTATAAATAAATGATCCTGGGTAAATAACCTGATGTAATTGTCAATTCCCACAAATTTTGTACTTTTGGACAGTATATTAAAATCTGTAAAAGACAGCACAAATGACATGAGAAAGGGCACCAGGGTAAAGCATAAAAAGCCGATGAGCCATGGCATGATAAAAGCATATCCCACCACGTTCTGATTGTAAATAGAGATTCTCCGCCTGGTATGTTTCATACGTTCACTCCTAACTGTATTTTATCTTGGCGTCAAGATTATTTTACTTGGACAAAATATCAAGTGATTGTGCCATCCAGCTATCCACACACTCCTGCGCCGTCATCTGACCATACATGACTTCATTTACATTGTTATTGAGTACTTCAACACATTGCCTGGAAGCAGAAGGTTCTGCCGCATCAGAATCCCGGCAAAATTCCACGACCGAATCCATAAAATCATAAACCTTTTTATCCGTATCACTCGCTTTTTCTTTCAGTGCCTCTCTGACACGTTTGGAAGCCGGAATCCCTCTTTCTCCATTTAATTTTTCATTGGCTGACTTATCATTAATAAAATAACTGATTGCCTTTGCAGCCATCTCCGGATCAGGACAGTCGCTGGTGATGGAAAAGAACTGAGCCGGTCTTAAATACATTCCTTTTTCGGTCCCATCATCAAACATAGGAAGCGTTGTCATCTCAAGATTCTGATCATAATATCCGGAAAAATTGGAAAATTGTGAACTCCAGTTCATTCCCATTGCTGCATCTCCCGTACAAATTCCCCGTTCTGAATTATCCTTCCACAAAAGCTGATCTCCTGCCTCTACAAATACCCCTTCCTGAGCCAGATCATAACAGTCCTGAATTACAGCTACGATTTCCGCTTTTGTTTCATCATCAAAACCAAATTCTTTTCCGTCTTCTGAATAAAGAGACTGCCCTTTAGACCGGATCATTGGTTCAATTAAATATCTTGGCATTCCAAGGGCAACGTTTTCCGTTTTCATTCCTGTTTTCTGATGAATTGCTCTGGCTGTCTGTACAAAATCAGACCATTTCCAGTCCATAGACGGCTCTTCTACCCCTGCCGCCTGAAACAGATCTTTGTTATACATCATGGTCATTACATTGGTTCCAAGAGAAACTCCGTAAAAACCATCTTTATAATTGCCTCCTGATATATATACATCATCACAATCAGATAAATCCAGTGCTCCGCTTTCTACAAACGGCGTTAAGTCCATTAAAAGCCCATTGTTTATGTAACCAGCAAACTGATCTGTTACCTGCTGGATAATTCCTGGAAGATTTCTTCCTACGGACTGGGTTGCAAGTGTTTCCCAGTACGCATCGTAGCTATTATATTCATAATTAAATTTCGCCCCATGCTCCTGTGCAAAGGTCTCAAACGCATCAATGGTTGCGTCGGTCCGTTTCTGGTTTCCCCACCATGCCACACGGATCTCATTATCTTCCTGCTTTTTTTCTTTCCCTGCCATACTGCTTTCTGCTGCTTTTTCTGATGACTGTGGTAAGTCTGCTTCTTTTGTTTTGCCACAGCCTGCCAGTGAAGCTAAAATAGCTGCTCCTAATAAGATTCCCAGTTTCTTCTTCATGTTCCTTCTCCCTTTCTTCATGAGTTTTTTTGAGTACAATTTAATTATACAGGGAATCTTCTGGATTTTAATTCAAAAAAAAGGTCAGATTGTATAAAAAATAGTCATTAAATATGTGGATTTACCCCTTAAACTCAGTGGGAGATTTCCCATAAAACTTTTTAAACACCGTACTAAAATACTGGGGATTGTTTCCAAATCCTGTCTGATCAGCGATTTCATAAACAGTAATATCTCTGCTTGTATGAAGCAAAAGCCATGCCTTTTCCATTCTTTTTATTGTCAGGAAGGTGGAAAATTTATATCCGGTTTCCTTTAGAAAAAGCTTGGACAAATAGCTTCCGCTCATAAACAGCACATTATCTGCAATCATCTTTAAAGACAATTCAGGCTGATCCAGATTTATATCCACATAGGAAAGAACCTGCTTTATGGTATTGGAATACCGCTCCGGGTAAAGGAGAAGGCTGGTCTTAATCTCAGGAAAGAATTCCGATCTGATCCGAAACAGAGAATTTAGCAGTTCTTCTTCTTTTATGGGTTTCAAGATATAATCTGCGGCTCCATAACGAAGTGCCTTCTGTGCATAAGCAAAATCATCATAGCCGGAAAGAATAAGAAACTTCGCCCCACTGCCTCCCTGTCTGGCTCTTCTCATCAGCTCCAGCCCATCCATCTCCGGCATTTTTATATCCGTTACAATCAGATCTGTCTGATTATGTTCCATATAATTTAATGCACTGGTTCCATCCGCTTTTTCCGCCACAATCTCAAAACAATTGGAGGACCAGTCAATACAGCACTTTAATCCTCTTCTTACAATCATCTCATCATCAACAATCATCACCTTAATCAGTTTCATATTCGTCCTCCCCCTTTTTCTTAATACGGAAACTGATTACAGTTCCCCCATTCACCCCGTTTTTTACTGAAATTCCGTATTCTTTGCCATATAAATTCATCAAACGCTCATTGAGATTCGTCAGCCCAATCCCATTGCCTTCCGCTTTTATGGTTCCTAACTTTAACTTATCTAAAATATCCGGGTCCACTCCGGCTCCATTATCAGATACATGAAAAATAAGTTCTTCTTGGTTTTCTTCCACAGTTACCTGGATAAAACAGACCCCAGTCATTCTTTCCAGGGCATAAATCACAGAATTTTCAACAATTGGCTGTAAACTAAAAGCAGGAATTTTTCTCTTCATGCACCGTTCCTCCGCATGAATCTGTACATGAAGGCGTTCTCCAAATCTTGCCCTTTGTATGGTCAGATACCCTCTCATATATTCCAGTTCCTGTTCCAGAGGAATCAGATCTTCCCTGCTGTTTATGGAAATGCGTAAAATATCTCCCAACGCTTTTACAATAGATGGAATCTTCTTGTAAGTCTCCTCTCCCGCCAGCCAGCGTATGGTATCAAGGGTATTGTAAAGAAAATGCGGATTGAGTTTTGCGCGGAGTGCGGACAACTGGGCATTCTGCAAATAGATCTTCTGTTCATAATTTTCGTGAATCAGTTCACTGAGCTGACAGATCATTTCAGAAAACTCCACCTCCAACTGCCCGATCTCATCTTGCCGTTTCTTCTTTTTTATTTCAAGAGTTTCTAATGCCTTCACCGGATCTTCATTCATTCGTATGGAGGCAATCTTTTCAGAGAGAGTAACCACCGGCTTTACAATTGTTACAGAAACAACAGCCGCCAGACCTCCAATTACAAGCAGAATAAAAAGAAGGACACCGGAATAAAGGAGCGCCATATTTTCAATGCTTGAAAACATCTGGTCATAATCCGAAATGTTATAATACCGCCAGTCTAAATTTTCTGATTTAATGGAGGTAACAAAATACCGTTTTCCCTCCAGCCGGACAATCTCATACTTTTCGTTTCCATCATTTTTTATTTTTGTTCGAAATACTTCCTCTTCCTCTGGATTGACAGTAGAAAAAACAACGCCGGGATTATCCCCCTCGAGGATAAGAAGTCCATTGGTTTCTGTCAGATACGAAGAGGCGAGCATCTCCGGATTTACCAGAAAAATTACAGTACCGCAATAACGCATGGTCATATTCTGCTTTTCCAGAATGGACCTGGCAATTGCAACTTCTTTTCTCGATTCTCCGCCAGAACCATAACGGACATTAACAACCTGGTAAACCGCCCCCCCTTTTCTTTTCTTTGCCTCATCAGCAATCTTTAATAAATCTTCCTCTGATACAGAAATTCGGGAACTTCCATATCCGCTGTACTGATTGTTTTCCCTGTCAATGAAATAACCGGTATCCGCTTTATCAGTTCTGGAAAGACAGGTATCCAGTTCCCTTATGATCTTTATAATATTTACAGCCTTTATCCCTCTGGCACTTCTCCTCTCATTAATCCAGTTTAAACCGTCCTCCTCTTTTGCATTATCAAACTGGTCACATGCAGCAAGAAACCGGGAGACAAACTGCTGTGTCCTGCTTCCTGTGACAAACTGATAGGTCGCAGTCTCATATCCTGATAGCTTCTCCTCTATCCCGGACATGGAATGATTTAACATATCTGTCTTTGTCTCATATACATAATGAAAATATGATTCCTGCACCTTTCTCATAATCAGGATGCTTACCAGAAAGGAAATCCCCATGGAAAATACAATCAGCGCCAAGATCTTTCTGGTTATGGAACTGCTGACTACTCTCCTATAACACCTCATAAAAATCCCCCATTTTCCCCTTTTCCTCCTTTGTAATGATAATTTTATAGTACACAAAACTTCTTTCCGATACAATCAAAAAAGCGGAAGTTCCCACAGATTATTCATCTACGGGAACTTCCGCTCCTGCTCTATTCATATCTCAAGGCATCAATGGGATCTGCGCTGGCTGCTTTGGAGGCCGGATAAATTCCGAAAAACACTCCAACCAAAGCGGAAAATCCTACTGCTACCAAAATCACCTCTGCCTTAATGACAACCTGCAGACCAAGAAGAGTTCCTCCTAACATAACCAGACCCGCGCCTGCTGCGATTCCAAGGATTCCTCCAAAAGCAGAAAGAATGGCTGACTCCGTTAAAAACTGGACTAAAACATCTGCAGTCTTGGCTCCCAGTGCTTTACGGATTCCAATCTCTCTTGTCCTCTCCGTTACAGACACCAGCATAATATTCATAATGCCGATTCCTCCTACTAAAAGAGAAATTGCTGCAATTCCTCCCACAGCCAGAGAAAGTCCTCCCATCACGCCATCCAGGCTTTTCATCTCACTTGCTGCCGAACGGAAGGTGATTTCATTCTTGTTCCGGTTCTTTGCTTTTGCCACATAACTCTGAACCTTTATCTCTAACTGATCCATATCCGTTCCTTCTCTGGCATAGAGACGTATGTTGTAAACTGCATCGTTTGGCCAGGTCAGAAGCGTATAAGGAATAAATCCGCTCTTTGTCTTGCTTGTTCCCATCATCATCTCTTCAATGGGAGTCAGATCAAGCTTATAGATACCTACTACATTAAAATAACTGGTCTCTCCATAAACCGTAGTCCGGAAGGTTTTCCCTACTGCATTCTCCATTCCGAATAATTCTTTTGCTCCTTTTGCTTCCAGTACCACATTTTTCTTTCTGGCTTTGATATCGCTTTCATTTAGATTTCTTCCGTAAATAATGTTAATGTTCTTTACATCGGGGTAGTTATAATCAATGCCTTCGAAGTTATACTTTTCTTTCTTATGCCCATATATAGCATCGGAAGCAACACTCGCATTGCTGTCTACATAAACGATGTCATCGGGAAAGACTTCTTTAATCCGGTCAATTTCATCAAGATTAAAATAATCTCCCTGGCGCATCTCTTCTCCATCCTCTGGCCATATATAAACATATGCCAGGGTGGTTCCTACGTTCTTATATAGGTCGGACACCATAAAACGCATGGTATCACCGATGGAAACAATCGCAATAACAGCGCCGATACCGATAATAATTCCAAGCATGGTCAGAAAGGAGCGCATCTTGTTGGCTCTGATGGACTGAACAGCCATACTCATATTTTCAAATAACATGCTGCCTCCTTCTATTCGTATCGCAGTGCATCAATGGGATCTGACTTGGCAGCCTTTGATGCAGGATAAAGTCCAAAGAAAATACCAACCAGTGCGGAAAATCCTACCGCTAATATAACAACAGCCGGATTCACAACAACCGTCATATTCAAAAGGACTCCTCCCACTTTCACAAGGGAAATGCCGAGAATAATACCGATGATTCCGCCGCTTGCCGACATCAGTGCCGATTCTGTTAAAAACTGGATCAAAATGTCTCTGGTTCTTGCACCAAGAGCTTTTCTGATTCCAATCTCACGGGTTCTTTCTGTGACAGAAACCATCATAATATTCATGATTCCAATCCCGCCAACCAACAGGGAAATGGCGGCAATTCCACCAACCGCTGCCGACATGGCGCCTAACTGTGCATCAGCACTTCCCATCTGGTCAACAACGGAAACCGCCGTGATCTCTGATTCGGAACGGTTCTTTAACTTTGCCGCATATCGTTTCATATCTGCCACAAGCTGCTTCATATTCACTCCATCCTTTGCGTAGAAATGAAGCTGTTCAAAGGAATCATTGGATTTTATAAGAACCGTCTCCGGAATAAATCCAGCCTGTCTCTGTCCACTTCCAAGCAGTAAAGCCACCATGGGAGACAGGTCTTTGTGGTACACTCCTACCACCCGAAATTCCTGGGTTACCTTATTCACTGTCATCCGAAAGGTCTTTCCCACACAATCATCGGTTCCAAAAAGCTGAATCGCTCCTTTGTCTTCCAGAACCACATGATTGGCCGCTCCTTTTACGTCGGATTCATTTAAGAATCTCCCCCGGGTGATATTAACAGTCTGAACATCAGAATATCCTTCATTCACTCCCTGGAATCCAAACATCACTTTTCTTCTGCCATTGATGGCATCCACACCCAGCGATGTATCGCTGTCTACATATTGTATCCGGTCACTGTAAACCTCCTTCACCCGTTCCATCTCACTTCTGGTAAAATTATCCGACTCCCTTAGATCATCCAGATCCCAGGAAACCGAAACAGCAGCACGGTTAAATCCTACATCTTTATACGCATCGGTAAACAAATTCCGCATACTGTCTCCAACAGCGGCAATCGCAATGACAGCACCAATTCCTATAATAATACCAAGCATGGTTAAGAAGGATCTCATTTTATTGGCTTTGATTGCCTGGAGAGCCATACTCATGTTTTCAATCAGCATGGTACCCCTCTTTCTGCATCTTAACGGCTTCCGCCGCGGTTAAGATCTGGGGAACGTTCGGTGTATCACTTACCATATCCCCATCCCGAAACCGTATGATCCGTTCGGTAAATGCTGCAATATCTTCCTCATGGGTAACCAGAACTACCGTTGCACCTTCTTTGTGCAGCTTGGAAAACAGCTCCATGATCTCAATGGAAGAAGCTGTGTCCAGGTTACCGGTAGGCTCATCGGCAAGAATTAAAGGGGGCTCATTAGCAAGTGCCCTGGCAATCGCAACCCTTTGTCTCTGCCCTCCGGAAAGCTCATTTGGCATATGCTCATATCTGGTTCCAAGCCCTACCCTGTCAAGAAGTTCCAAAGCCCGCTCCTGTCTTGCCTTTTTGGAAACATGGGCATAAGTCATTGGAAGTTCCACATTCTTAAGAGCCGAGGTACGGGAAATCAGGTTAAAGGACTGGAATACGAATCCGATCTTTCTGTTCCGGATTGCGGACAGATCATCAGGAGGCAATGCCGCTGTATCAATTCCATCCAGATAATAATGTCCCATGGTAGGACGGTCCAGACAGCCAAGAATATTCATCAGCGTGGACTTTCCTGACCCGGATTGCCCCATAATGGCAACAAATTCCCCTCGTTTTATAGTTAAATTAATTCTTTTCAAACCTAAAACCTTGATAGAACCGGTGTCATAAACCTTCACCATATCCACAAGTTTAATCAGATCTTCCCTGACATTTTCCGTTATATAGGACGGAAGCTTTTCTTTCTTTTTCCACATGCTGCCTCCCCCTTTACTGAGCGGACGGAGCAATCACCACCGTCATTCCATCCTTTAACAGATCAGAAGGAGTATCAATCACCTGCAGCCCTTCTGTCAGGGCACCTTCTTCTAAAGGAATAATCTCTGTTTTGATATCACTTTCCACACCAGTCTTTACCGGAATCATCTTTACCTTATTCTGGTCTGCTACTGCAATTGACATGGTACCGTCAGGATTCTGGAGAACTGATGTAAATGGCACGACCCACACATCTTCCGCTTTATTTAACTCAATCTTTGCCTTTGCTGTAATCCCTGCAATGAGGCGGGTATTCTGGTCAATGATCCGAATGGTAGTCGGGATGATCCGCTCGGTGGAACCGCTTCCCTTTTCTTCTCCAGTAGGAGAAATGGTAGTCACTTCACCTTTTACAACTTCCCCATTTAAAATGTCTGCGCTGATCTCTACCGGCTGACCGATTGCTACCTTTCCAATGGAATATTCGCTGACATTGATCTTCATCTGCAGAACATCTAAGTTATTAATGATGAACATCGGTTTATCATCGTCTGTTTTATCGGCAAAACGTCCGACTTTACAGTTTACCCGGACAACAGTTCCTGAAATAGGGCTGGTAACTCTGGTGTTGTTCAGTGCCTCCTTTTTCTGTTCCACTTCAAAAGCTTCTTTTTCAATCTGAAGTGCATAGGATTCATTGGCAACGGGTTTTCCGTTTTTCAGAGTATATGTACCCATCTGTCTTTTGGCATCTTCCATGGTATTGGTCGCTGTCTCCAACTCCACCTGGGAAGCACTTCCTGCCTGGAACAGGGCAAGAGTCCTGTCATAGTTTGCTTTTGCAGTCTGATAATCCTGTCTTGCCTTTGAATACCCGTTTTCTGCTTCCAACTGTTTATCCTGGAATGCGCTGACTGCAGAATCATAAGCATTCTGTGCTATATCCAATTCTTTCTTTGCGTCTTTATCATCCAGAATTGCAAGGACCTGGTCTTTCTCTATCCGGTCACCTTCCTTTACTGGAATTTCCAATATCTCTGCGTGAAGACTTGACACCACTTCTACGCTGTCTGTTCCCTGAACCGGACCGCTGACAGATAATTCTTCCACCACTTCTCCCTTGTTAAGAGGAGAAACACTGACCATCATTGCCTGATTGCCTCCGCCCAGAATCCGACTGGCAAGAAAAAGAACCACAATGGCACCTGCACCAAAGGTAATGATCTTCCTTTTTTTGCTCCACTTTTTTCTGACCCGTTTCTTTTTCTTATCGTCACCGCTGTCTTCTGTCAACAGAGTCTGCAGTTCTTTATCAAATACTTCATCAGGCATAGGTTCCGCCAGCGTCTCTGCCTCTGCCAGTTCATCCACTCCATTGCCTTTTCGCTTAAATAAATCCATTCTTTTATCCCTCCTGTTTGATACAGCTACTTTTTTTAATTATAACGGGTTAACACAAGTATTTTAAGTATAAATTTCTTATAATTTTCTAAATTTTTATACTTTTTTGAATAAAGCGAAAAAATAACTTCCTTATTCACATTTTAAATATGGAAATCACATTTCGGTCCAGCGCTTTTGATTTTAATTGAATTGTCAGTTCTTCACATGCAGATATGGTGGCAGCCATACACAACAGATGGGATGCCACATCAATTCCGGTAAAAGGCAAAATAACCGGAAAACAGAAAAGAAGCAGCCCCGTAATCTTATTTGCATAAGTATGTAAAAATGCGAAAACCCGGAATCTGATATAACCGGTAACAAGTGCAAGAAACCGCAAAACCAGAATTATCAGAATCCATAGATAGACATGGAATTTCAAGTCCATATATGGACACACCCGGAACATGACAATCATAATCATAGCAAAATCCCCAACGCTGTCTAACGCTGCACCCAGTTCACTTTGAAGCTTAAATCGTCTTGCAATCAAACCATCCAGTACATCACTTAATCCACAGAACAGATAAATAAAATAAAAAGCGGCTGTAAATGGTTTTACCATTAAAAAAAGAAAAGACAGGAGTATCCGCAAAACTGACAACACATTTGGTATATTTTTGTGCATATGCTACCTCAAAATGAAAAAACAGGCTTCCAACATCTATTATACTGTTTCATAATAGATATAGGAAGCCATTTCTTCAAACATTTCTTAAGTTATATCATCCAAAAATTATCATTGCATACAATATTTCGATAAGTTTCAAATTTAGCCCACTTATTTACAAAAGAAACTTTACAATCCGGTTCCAGGTGATGGTACTCCTCTATGAACTGATCAAAGTCTGATTTTGATTTTACCTCCAGAGCGAATCCTCTCTCATCAAGAATGGGAAGACCTGCATATTCAAAGTCTTTCAGACGGATCATATCCTCAATCCGGGCATTGCGTATCTTAACTGCCACTTCATTTTCCACATCTACAATGTCAAAAAATTCAGGATAATTGAAACTGTCTCCCTTTGTCGGTACTGTATCTCCCACATGATACGTCTGAACATTTGTTTTTAAACGGGATAAAAAACCGTTATCCAGATTAAAATAAAACTCTTCAAAGATATAACCGCCAGCCTTTAGGGAATTGTTTTCAAAATATGGTTTTTCTCCCTTTGTCTCCACCTGTTCCACAACGCCGCAGGCAGAAGTCATGTGGCTGATCCGGTCAATCATAATAAGTTCCCCAAGGGTTTTATTCTTTTTAAACTCATCTGCCACGATTTTATCTGTCAATTCAATCTCACAAAGAACAATCTCATTTTTTATAACCTGGTCTGCCTGACAGTGCTCTCCTGAATTTACATCAATTTTATAAACAATGGAGGTAATAATGCCAGGAATCATCTTTGTTCCCAGTTTCACCAGATAATCCTTGCCAATGCTTAAAGGTTCGTCATCCATCCAGAGAATCGTTGCTTTTATATTCTTCGTAACCGGCAGGGATTCATTGTCCGTTAAAACGCAGCCACGGCTTACATCCACCTCTTTATCAAGCTGTATGGTTACCGCCTGACCCGGAAATGCCTGGGATACCTCTTTGTCACCAATAAGAATCCGCTCCACAGAAGCACTTTCTTTCCCCGGCATGGAAAAAATCTTCTGTCCTGTGTGAACAGTTCCGGATTCAATCTGTCCCTGAAATCCTCTGAAATCATGACTGGGCCGGCATACTCTCTGTACCGGCATATAAAAATCCGGGCTTTGTTCCTGTTCCGATACATCGACCTGTTCCAGATGAGTCATTAAAATCTCATCCGCATACCAGTTCATGTTCTCTGACCGCTTTGTCACATTGTCCCCTTCTGTGGCACTGACCGGAATGATCTTCACATTCTTTAAAGACAATTCTTCTGCCAGAGTTTTGATGTCCTGTTCTATTTCACGGAACCGCTCTTCGCTGTAATTGACCAGATCCATCTTATTGACGGCAAAAACAAAGTGATTGATTCCCATTAAGGAGCAGATTCTGGAGTGACGTCTGGTCTGCACCAGCACCCCCTGCCCTGCATCCACCAATATGATAGCCAGTTGTGCAAAAGAGGCACCAACCGCCATATTCCTTGTATATTCTTCATGTCCTGGTGTATCAGCAACAATAAAACTTCTCTTGTCTGTGGTGAAGTACCGGTATGCAACATCAATGGTAATTCCCTGTTCCCGTTCTGCCATCAGTCCATCTAAAAGAAGGGAATAATCAATCTCCCCTCCCCTTGAGCCTACCTTACTGTCAAGAAGCAATGCTTTTTCCTGATCGGCATATAACAATTTGGAATCATAAAGAATATGTCCGATCAGTGTTGATTTTCCATCGTCTACGCTTCCGCAGGTTATAAATTTAAGCAATCCATTCATTAGAAATACCCTTCTCTCTTTCTCTTTTCCATACTTGCTGCACCGCCGTCTTTATCAATGACACGGCTGGTTCTCTCTGACTCCACGGAACTTAAGGTTTCTTCTATAATTCCATCTAAGGTGTCCGCTTCTGACAACACACCTCCCGAAAGGGGGTAACAGCCAAGCGTACGGAACCGTACCTTTTTCATCTGGGGAACTTCTCCTGGCTCTAAGCGCATCCGCTCATCGTCCACCATGATGATATTTCCATCCCGGTATACCACTGGTCTTTCCGCTGCAAAGTACAGGGGAACAATGGGAATATTCTCCCGCTGTATGTACTGCCAGATGTCCTTTTCTGTCCAGTTTGAGATAGGAAATACCCGAATACTTTCCCCTTTGTTAATCACCGTATTATATAATTTCCACATCTCTGGTCTCTGGTTTTTCGGGTCCCATGCGTGAGACTCATTCCGGAACGAAAATATTCTCTCTTTGGCACGGCTTTTTTCTTCATCACGCCGTCCCCCGCCAAAGGCGGCTGTAAATCCATATTGATTCAGTGCCTGTTTTAAAGCCTGGGTTTTCATAATATCCGTATAGGAGGAACCGTGATCAAATGGATTGATTCCCCTTTTAACCCCATCTTCATTGATGTACTCAATCATTTCGATTCCAAGCTCTTTTGCCGTTTTGTCTCTGAATTCAATCATTTCCTTAAACTTCCATGTGGTATTGACATGAAGAAAGGGAAACGGCGGCTTCTCCGGGTAAAATGCCTTCATTGCAAGATGCAGCATCACGGAACTGTCTTTGCCAATGGAATAAAGCATGACCGGATGTTCACATTCTGCCGCCACCTCCCGTATAATATAAATTGCTTCTGCTTCCAACTCATCCAGATGTGATAATCCACTCATAGTCTTCTCTCCTAATATTTGTTCGAATCTTTGCTGTTTACCGCAATTGTTCTCACGGTTCCGTCACTTTTTTTTACGTTCCAGTTCAAAATATCTCCCTCATACGATACATTCATCGTGCTTCCATTGCCTCCGATATCTGCCCCCAGATAAAAGTCAATGGCGCCAAACCTGCACTCTTTGACACAGGAGACGCACCCCCAGCAGTCCTTTGGATATTTGATAAAAGCCTTATTCTCTCTCTCAGCAATCAGACTTCCAGGGCAGACTTTTGTACATTTCATACAGCCCACACATATATCCGGATCAATTCTTATGCTCATAGAAGTCCTCCTTTACAAGATCTCTGTATATGATCTGAATCGAACCTTCTGCCAGTCTGGAATTCACATACGTTTCATACTTCTTATCAAGACCGGGATAATCCAGATTTTCATTAAAGGAATGCCATCTGGTCTCTCTCCGGTTTCTTAAATGGGCAATCACCGACTTGCAGACAGTCAGCCTCTCCTTTAACTCATAGATAAACATCAGTTCGTGCATGTCTGAGGCTCCAAGCTTTTCCGACAGAGCTGCAATCTGAGATATCTTTTCCTCTGCCAGGGAAAGCTGTGTTTCATTAAACTGATAGTGGACAGAAATTCCGCCCGCATATTCATCCATGACTTTCTGCATGGCCTCTTCCAGTTCTTCTGTAGAAAACACAGGATTTTTTTCTTGCAGGCAGGTTTCATATTCCCTGATTTTTTCATGGACAAAGGCGAAATCATGTTCCACTTCATTGTCTTTTATTCCTTTGCTGATGATATCAAAGGCGGCAATCTCCCCTTCTGCCAAAGCTCCGGTAACATACTTCTGGGGGCAGCCTCCGGCAACATCTCCTGCTGCATACAGACCATGAATGGTAGTCTCTCTGTTTGTATTAACCCAATAACCACTGGCAGTATGACCTCCTACAATATAAGGCTCTGTTCCTGATATCTCCACATCCTGTTCACTGGGGTTTTTACCTGATTCCAGCCATTTAAGGGTCTGACTGGGCGCCATGTTTAAATAAGCTTTTAACAGTTCTTCATCCTTTTCTTCGCCCATGGTACTGGTTCTTAAGTAACAGGGACCATTGCCTGACTGGTTTTCTTTCACTGTGCCATAAACACGTTCGCTGGTGGTAATGCCATACTTTTCTTCATATATTTCGCCTTTGGAATTCACCTGTTTCGCACCTACGCCCTGGGCAATGGTTCCGGTTGGGGCAATGGTGTCTTTGCATCTCAGTGCAATAAAACGCATCTCAAAGGTGGTCATCTCCGCACCTGCCCGGATTCCCATAGCATATCCGGCACCTGTATTAAAGGGGGGATACCACATCTTATGGCGGGAAAAACCGGGATTATTGGGTTTATACAGCCCTGCCGCTCCTCCGGTTGCCACAAGTACTGCCTTTGCCCGCATCTCATATACAATCTCATCTGAAATATGAAAACCAATGGCTCCTTTTACTCTGTTTTCCTCCACCAGTAAGTCCGTTACATTGACCTGATTCAAAACCGTTACCCGATCAGCTTCCTCCACAGCCCTGGCAAGCAATGGCTTGAAATTCTCCCCGTTGATCTTAATATTTCTGTTTCCTCTTGTTACATAGTTACCTTCTTCATCTTTTAAAATAACAAGCCCCAGTTCCTCCATGGCTTTTGTAACGGAATTAAACCGCTGTGCCGCAGTTAGAAGCAAATCCTTCCGCACAATCCCGTTGGCGTCTTTTTGTGCATATGCCACATAATCTTCTGGTTTTCTGCCTTTTACAATGTATGCGTTAATCGCATTGACCCCTGCTGCAAGACAGCCGCTTCTTTTTATATTTGCCTTTTCTGCAATTACAACAGAGAGACTGGAATTCTGACTTAATGTAAGTGCTGCAAAGCAGCCAGCCGTTCCGCCTCCTATAATAAGAACGTCAGCAGCAATGATTTTATGCTCCAGTTTTTTGTTCATGTCCTCTCCTATGCGTCTGAATATTCTTTCATTAAAAAGTTACGATTTCTTTTCCCATTAATTGTTTGTTTTCCAGAAGATATGCACGTTTTTCATCGTACACATACATCCGGTACACAATGACGTGCATCGTTTCTCCGATCTCCACAGGCCTCCTTTCCAGAGAACGATGGGTCGTTAAAACCATATTTCCCACTCTCAGTTTCACTTCCAGATAATTGCCTCTGAATGAAATATCTTCGATGATTCCTTCTTCGGAATAGTCCATCACATCCTGAAACTTTAAATTGTCCCCTTTAAAACATTCTACAAATTCCGGTCTGATGATTGCGCCTTTGTAATTGCCTTTTTCAAAGCCTTTTAACTGATGATACTCCTGAATTTTCGACGACTGCCCAATAAATTCTGCCACAAAAGGTGTCTCAGGTTTCTTATAGATTTCAAGAGGAGAAGCGGTCTGCTCAATTCTTCCTTTATTGGTAATGATAATCTCATCCGCCACTTCCACCGCTTCGTCCTGATCGTGGGTCACAAAAATACTGGTAATCCCTACCTTATGGATCATATCACGCAGCCAGATGCGCAGTTCAGACCTTACTTTTGCATCAATGGCTGCAAAAGGTTCGTCAAGAAGCAGAAGGCTGGGACTTGGGGCTAATGCTCTGGCAAATGCCACACGCTGGCGCTGACCGCCGGAGAGCTGGTTTGGATATCTTTTTTCCAGACCTTTTAAGCTGGTCAGTTCCATCAATTCCCCAATCCGTTCCCGGATCTGCTTCTTTGGCATTTTCTGAATCTCCAGACCAAATGCAAGATTTTCATAGACTGTCATATAGCGGAACAGAGCATAATTTTGAAATACAAATCCGATTCCCCGCTGTGCCGGTGGAATATCATTTACCCGGACTCCATTGATCATGATATCTCCGGATTCAGGAGTTTCCAGCCCTGCAATCATGCGGAGAATGGTTGTTTTTCCGCTGCCGCTTGGTCCCAGAAGTGCCGCCAGTTTTCCTTTTTCAATTCCAACATTAATATTTTCCGATGCCTTATAGCTTCCATAGCTTTTTTCAATCTGTTTTAATTCAACGTACATACCTACCTCCCCGCCTCATCATATTCTGTCTTTCTTGATTTCATTTCCGCTTTGTATTCCACAATATTTCTTGCAATAATTACAAGAACAGCAATCATTACAAGAATGGAAGACACAGCAAATGCTGCTGTTATGGAATCACTGGAACCAGCCAGATAAAGCGCATCAATCTCAAGAGGCACTGTAAACGTCTTTCCTCGTGTTTTTGACAAGGCATTGACAGCGCCGAATTCCCCCAGCGCCCTTGCAGTACACAAAATAATACCGTATAAAAGTGCCCATTTCATATGGGGAAATGTGATCTTGCGAAAAATGGTAAATCCACTTGCTCCCATTAGAGCTGCCGCTTCCTCTTCATCGGTCCCCTGGGCATGAAGAACCGGAATGATCTCTCTGGAAACAAAGGGAAATGTAACAAATATGGTTGCCAGTATTACCCCTGGCAAGGCAAATACAATCTGGATATTGGTTCCAAAGGTTTCGTTGATCTTTTGAATCAACGGTCCTGCCCACCCTAACCTTCCAAATGTCATTAAATAAGCAAGGCCTGCAATAACTGGCGATATGGAAAATGGAATGTCGATTAACGTGGAAAGAATCTGCTTTCCTTTAAAGGAAAACTTGGTCACCAGCCAGGCCGCCATAATGCCAAAAAAGGTATTAACAATTACGGTAATCACCGTTGTAATTAAAGTTACCTTTAAGGCAGACAGGGCGTATTCCGTATGAAGGGAACGGAGATAAAATTCAATCCCTTCGCTTAAAGAATTGACCACAACCGATACCAAAGGAAGCAAAAGCATAAAACCGATAAACAGCACACTGACGGCAATCAGAAAAATCCGGATTCCTTTTTTTTCTTTTTTTCTATATTCCTGCATAACTTTCCTCCTAAACACAAGCCGTACGACGTGACTGTGCGATCTGGATCATATTAATCAAAAGTAAGATTACAAAGGAGATAATCAGCATAACCAATGCAATGGCTGTGGCACTGGCATAATCCACATAGTTCAGTTTCTGCATGATGACATAAGAAATCACCTGAGTCTTTTCCTTTGCACTGTTGCCGGATATATAGATGACACTTCCATATTCCCCGATTCCTCTGGCAAATGCCAGCCCAAATCCAGTCAGCAGTGCAGGTCTTAGTTCCGGCAGAATCACTTTAAAAAAGGTCTTTGTCTTACTTGCTCCAAGTATGTATGCAGCCTCTTCGTACTGGGCATCCAGCTTTTCCAAAACCGGCTGAATAGCTCTGACTACAAAGGGAATCCCAATAAAAATAAGGGCAATGACAAGACCGGTCTTTGTGTAGGAAACTTTAATGCCAAGGGCTGCCAGAGGCTTTCCTATTAAGCCTGTATCGGAATATAGTTTTGACAAAGTAATTCCTGCAACTGCTGTGGGAAGTGCGAAAGGCAGTTCAATCAGCCCGTCAAGAATCCGTTTGCCAGGAAATTCATACCGCACCAGCACCCATGCAAGAATTACACCAAACAGACAGTTAACACCGGCGGCAATCAAAGCACTTACCACACTGGTCTGAAAGGCATTTAACACGTTATCCCTGGTGATCAACTGGAAAAATTCCTGTGGTGACAGTTTCAGGGAGAAAAGCAGAACCGATAACAGGGGCAATAGAATAAGAAGGGAAAGCATCAGCATGGAGATTCCCATGGTCATCCCAAACCCTGGAATTACCCTCTTAGTTCTCATAGATTTCATCGAATATTCCTCCGTCAACAAAGAATCTTTCGTATACGGCATCCCAACCGCCAAAATCATCAATAGTACATAATTTCATATTCAAATCAAATTTATCAGAAAATTCCTTCAATATCCCCTGATCCGATGGTCTGTAACCATATTCCCCAATGAGATGCTGTGCCTCTGGGGTATATAAATGTTCCAGATATTCTTTGGACACTTCTCTTGTATGATTTTTATCCGCATTCTCATCCACAATGGCTACGCTTGGCTGTGCTAAAATACTGACACTGGGTGATACAATCTCGTATTGGTCAGGATATTCGCTGACTGCCATAATCGCTTCATTCTCCCAGGCAATCAGCACATCCCCCTGCCCATTCTCCACAAAAGTGGTGGTTGCTCCCCGTGCTCCTGAATCCATAACTGTTACATTGGAATAAAGTCTGGATAGGAAATCTTTCATCCTGGTTTCATCCCCGGAAAATTTCTCATCCGCATAATTCCATGCCGCAAGAAAATTCCAGCATGCTCCCCCGCTGCTTTTTGGATCCGGATTAATAATCTTAACCCCATCTGTAACCAGATCGTCCCAATCTTTGATTCCCTTTTCATTCCCCTTTCTAACCAGAAAAACAATGGTAGAAGTATAGGGCGAAGAATTCTCCTTAAACGCATTGATCCAGTCGGGTTTCATGAGACCTGCTTTTTGGATCAGGGTAATGTCATGGGCAAGTGCCAGAGTTACCACATCTGCACCGGCACCTTCAATCACAGATCTTGCCTGACCTCCTGAACCACCATGGGACTGGATCACATCCACCTGCTTTCCATACGTTTCGGAATAATAAGCCTCAAACAACTTATTATAGGCAAGATAAAACTCTCTGGTGGGATCATACGAAACATTGGTAATGGTAACAGACTGGGACTGAGACTGGTCTTTTCCCGTCTCTCTGGCACATGCTCCTAAAGAAAGTGCAAGAACTGGTAACAGAAACACCGTAGCTAGCTTTTTTAATCTCCTCATCATTGACCTCCTGTTTGCCTTTTCATACATCATGTAAATCCGGATAAAATATGTTTTCTCCATTTATATTTCCAATATTTAACATATATACATATTGATTATATATGTTAAACAGGTTTAATTCAAGTGAGAAATTATTTTTTTCCTAAGGGAAAATAAAATTATTTTTTTCAACACATACTTCTCTTCTCAGAATATGATATAGCAAAAATAAAAAGGAATTGCTCCATGAATGAACATTATCCTTTTGTAAATCCTCCTCTCCCCTATGACTATGACGGACTGGAACCTTATATTGATACAAAGACCATGTACATCCATCATGACCGTCTTTTGCAGGCTTATGTCAATAACCTAAACGGTATCTTAAAAGATTACTGTGAACTCCAGGACTGGTCTTTGCAAAAGCTGATCTGCTATGCGGACTGTCTGCCCAAAAATATCTGCCAACCCATTAAAAATAATGCAGGAGGGGTCTATAACCATATCTTTTACTTCAATGGAATGTCTGATCTGGATTCACGATGCAACGCTGGTATGCTCTACCCTGCAATTCTCGATACGTTCCATTCCATGGACCAGTTCTTTGAGGAATTTAAAGAAAAGGCACTGTCTGTATTTGGATCTGGCTACGCCTGGCTGGTACTGGATGAGAATTTTAAACTGATGTTTGTGACTTCCGCCAATCAGGATACACCCATCAGCAAAAATCTTTCCCCCATCCTTGCCATTGATGTGTGGGAGCACGCTTACTTTTTAAAACATTATAACCAGCGTGCTGCCTATATTGAAGACTGGTTTCAGGTGATTGACTGGTACCGGGCCAGCCAGCTTTACCAGTCCTGTATTTCCGGCTGCTAGAGCGCAGCTTGATGTCCCGGACAAAAAGAAAGCAGGCCGGAATTTCTTCCAGTCTGCTTTCTTTTTATCAGGTCATATCTGAAAACTGCTTATTTTAATTTTCACGTCCCGCTTTTATCTTTTACATGAAAGGAATCAAAGACTGCTTGTGATTCTCCAATGGAATACAGGGAAAATAGCAGAAGGAAGAATGCACCATATAGTAATCTTCTCCCACCCGCAGAATAGAAGGATCCGAAGAGAACCCCTTTATAACCGGATTATGGTATGTATCTTCATATGCAGCACCGGTTATACGGGAAAAATAATCCTCAATGGCAGTCTGGGCTGTCTCATGAGCCAGATCATAGGGAGTCCTGCTCTTTAAATCCCCTTCCAAAGGAGAAAGCCCCACCCGTTCCACCAGATACGCAACCACCTCCAGATTTCCGGAGAGAACACCGGAAAAAAGAGGGGAGCGTCCGGATTCATCTCTTTCTCCCATATTGACTGCTGAATATTCCACAAGATATTTTAATACGGCAAGATCTCCTTCTCTGGCTGCCAAAAAAACGGCTTCCTTTCCCTCCCGCTTAATTGCCTGCGGGTCTTCATAGATTACGGTTCTTACCTGTTCCTGATTCTTTGATTTTACCGCTTCAACCAGTGTCACCTGATCCCCTCCCCATTTTCCTGCAAAACTAATTATAGCTTTCGCTTCCTCTTTTGATGTTATTTTCCTCAAATACAGAGGCAAGTATTTCTTCCTTTTCCACATGTAAGGCACCAGTTGGACAAACCTGGAAGCAGTAACCGCATCCAATACACTGATCGGTCTTCATTGCCGGTCCTTCCTCCATCTTAATGCCTTCATGCCAGCACACATCCACACACCGTCCGCACCGGATGCATTGATCCGAAACCTGTGCCTCCTGGTATGCTCTGCCAAGCCGTTCCTGTCTCTCTTCCAAAACCCCTTTTGGCATGGAAAACAGCTTTAAGGCATCACCGCATAGATCATTCATATTTTTATAGCCATTCTGATCCATGAAATGATTCAGATCTTTGATGGCTTTCTTTCCTGCAGAAACGCCGCCGGAGCATGCCAGTGCCCCAAGCTGTACCGCCTGGCTTCCAGCCATGAGAATCCTCGCTGCCTGCTGATAATTGAAGACACCGCCTCCGCCGTACATAGGAATCTTTAATCCATTGGTTCTGGCTTCTGCAATGGCATAGCAGACAAGAGGAGTTGCCTGGGTTCCCCCATAACCGGACCCGGGTCTTGCCTGGGTGGTTCTCCAGTCCAGATCAAAGTAAAAACCTTTCCATCTTGCTGTTGGACCTGCAGCCGATGCGCCGGCTGCCTCTGCAACCCGGATGGAAGTAAGTACATCACAGGATTCCATGGCAAGCTTTGCCATAATGGGAAGATCGGGGATTTCTTTTTTTATGATAGAAATGCTGTGACGAAGAAGCTGATGGTAATCAAAGATCCGGTCCTTTGCAACCGCAACTCCAGGTGTATTAAAATGAAGCTCCACCGCATCCGCTCCTGCCCGTTTCAATTCTTTTGCCTGCTCCACCCAGCTCTTTTCCCAGTTTCCGCCTTTGACAATATCACTGTAATGACCTACCGATACCCACAGACGGATATCCTGATCCATGGACCGCTTAATGGTTTCCACTTCCTCACAGTACTGTTCCAGAGTGGATATCCGGTCCTTAATCTGTCTGCCTACTCCGTGACTGTGCATACACATCTCTCCGGAATACATGGCACGGCTGTCCGGTCCTATGTAACTGCCGCCTCCTGCTCCGTGGCCAAAATTACGGAGCACAATAGCTCCGGGCCGCATGGCGGAAGTTTTCAGTACATTTCTTGCTCCCTGGGTAGCAGGACTGGAAGCTACTACAAATGGATTGATCATATCAAACTCTTTTACATATAAATCTGCCATTGTCTTATTCCTTTCTCTTTTCCCTCTCTTGATTGTTTAACATGTCATGAAGAACCTTTGCATCTTCTAAAAATTGCTCTTTTTTCCCATCCTTTACAAATTCCAGCAGTCCATACCGGCATACGGTCTGATCCACATGGTCAAAATACTGCTGCCACAGGGCTTTTCCTTCTTCCAGCGGAAATTTTTTTCCATCTGCCCAGTAATAGATATGAAGGTTTAAAAGCCTGCTTCCCAACAGATCAATTCCACGGACCCTTTCTTCCATAGATAAAGCGGCGGTGGGCTGCCACAGACAGTACAGATTGTCATGATCCGCTTTCTTTAACAGCTCCATGGCAGAATCATTGGTGTCTGTAAGCGTGTCTTTATGCCATTCAAATGCCGTTTTTATCCCATGGGAAGCCGCAATTTCAGCCACTGCCTTCGCTTCTTTGCAGAGATTGGAAAATTCTTCTTTTCCCACCTGTGCCGAAGGCTTTGTTCCAGCCCATATCCGGATAATTGGTGCTCCAAGGGCAGCCGCTGCCTTTACAGACTTTAAAAATGCTTCTTCCGGTTCCTTTTCATTTCCCAGACGAAAGTAGGAGCCGTATGCCGCAACCATCAGTCCTTCTTTTCTGGTTTGTTCTCCCAGTTTCCTGGCTCCTTCTAAATCTTCGGGAAATACATGGGCATGTTCCGACCACTCTATTCCCTTTAAATCCGCCAGCCGGCACAGACGCAGAACCTCATCTGCGGACTGATCCCGAAACGTGGCTGATACCATACCCGGTATAATCATAATCTTCCTCCTACATCTCCAATACCTTCTGCCAGATTCCTTCATCAACCGGAATCCCCAGTTCCATATTTTCATTTCTCACATTCTTCATATTTTCACCTGGATAATAAACCGGGCGTGATTCTGATATGGGAGCTGATTGTTTCATATCTTCCAAAGTGGCATGAATCTCACGAACTAAGGTTTCCTGATCAGGAAGTGCATCCAGACTGACCGCTAAAAACACCTGGGAAAGGTTTGTTTCACAGGGAAGGGTTCCTACCATCCGTGACGTACTTCCTCCTGCCAAAACAGACGCAATTAAATCCAGGGCAAGGGAAAGACCGGAACCTTTCCAGTAGCCAATTGGCAGACACTGCCGGGTTTCAAGAATTTTTGCCGCATCCTTTGTAAGATTCTGATCCATGTCGTAACCGCCCTCAACAGGAAGGTCTTTTCCCGATCTTTTATAAGATTCCAGTTTCCCATAAGAGAACATGGACATCGCCACATCCACCAGTACAGGAGTCTCCCCGTTTGGAATGGCAAGTACCACCGGGTTGTTGCCAAGCTTTGCTTCTTTTCCTCCCCAGGGAGGCATATTGGGAATGGTATTGGTCCATAAAATTCCGATGCAGTTTTCCTCTACAGCCATTAAACCGTAATTGCCGGGGCGCATCCAGTGGTTGGTGTTGGAAAGCGCCACACAGCCAATGGTCTGTCTTTTGGCAAGTTCAATGGCACGCTTCATGCAGAAATGGGCATTTAAGTTGCCTGGTCCCTTTTTTCCGTCATATCGTTCCAGCACTCCAAGAGAATCCTTTAATACAGGTACTCCATGAATATCCACACAGCCCGTATCCAGGCTGGCAATAAATTTTACAAACCGGTTCAATCCATGAGTATATACCCCATCCCTGCTGGCATCTGCAAACAGCTTTGCAGACAGATCCGCCCGTTCCTTTAAAAAACCTTTTTTTACAAGTACCCGATAAAACTCCTGATACATGGTTTCATATAATACTCTCATATTTTTCACCGCAGACCGGCTATCCTTTTACAGCACCGATCATAACTCCTTTCACGAAATATTTCTGAATATAGGGATAAAATGCAAGAATCGGTAACGTTGCTACAACAATGGTGGCAAACTGAATGGTTTCACTGATCAGATAATCTTCTCCGCCCCCTGCTGTCATGGCTGTGGTATCATTCTGAATCAGAATCTCACGGAGAATAAGCTGTAAAGGATATCTCTCCCTGTCTCTGATAAACAACATGGAATCAAACCATGCATTCCAGTGGGTCACCGCATAATAAAGACAGATAACCGCAACCGTAGGTTTTACTAAGGGAAACATGATTCTCCACAAAATCGTCCAGTGATTGGCTCCGTCAAGCTTTGCAGACTCCTCCATACTCTCCGGAACTGATGCCATTGCGGTTCTCATAATAATCAGGTTATAAGTGCTTACCAGGGACGGAATAATCAGCGCCCAGATACTGTTATTTAAGCCCACCCCTTTTACCACCAGATAAAAAGGAATCATTCCGCCGCTGAAATACATGCTGAACACCAGTGCCATCATAATGGTATTATTCCAAAGTACATTTTTTCTGGAAAGAACATATGCCGCTATGATGGTTGTCAAGAGATTAAATGAGGTTCCCACCACCACCACGAAAATCGTATTCATATATCCGGTGAGAATATTTTTATTCTTGACTACTGCCTGATAGGCATCCAGACAAAAATCCACCGGATAGAGAAGCAGTCCCTGATGTCTCACATAAGAGGAGGGATTGCTAAAAGAAGCTGCCACCACATGAATCAGAGGAATTAAGACCATCACCATCAGCCCAAACATCAATAATACATTAAATATATCAAAAAACTTTTCGCCCCGGCTTCCCCGGACTTTTCTACCCTCTCTATATCGCTTCATACTGCCCTCCTTACCATAGTCCGTTTCCATTGACTTTTTTACTTACCCGGTTGGTAATTGTCACCAGCAGGAAGCTGACTACGCAGTTAAACAGTCCCACCGCTGCACTATAACTGTACTGGGCATCAATTAAGCCTTTTCTGTACACATATGTATTGATTACGTCTGCCTTCTCATAAATCATCGGGTTATACAAAAGCATGATTTTTTCATATCCCACGTTAAAGATTTTTCCCATTTTCAAAATCAGCATAATGGTAATGGTCGGCAACAGACATGGAATGGTGATATAAATAATCTGTTTAAAGCGTCCGGCTCCATCCACTCTTGCCGCATCATAGAGTTCCTGGTCAATACCGGATAGAGCAGACAGATAGATAATGGAATTCCAGCCCACACTCTGCCACAGTTCTGTTGTAATATAAACCGGAAGGAAATTATTCACATTGTTAAGCATTGCCTCCTGCTTTATTCCAAAGAGCCTGCTTAAAATCATGGTAATTCCGCCGCTTGAACTTGTAAGCTTTAATACCATACCGCAGATTACTACGGTGGAAATGAAATGGGGAATGTAGGTTACGGTCTGAACCACTTTGGAATACTGTTTATTCTTTAACTCGTTAATAAGCAACGCTAGAATAACTGGTATGGGAAATGTCATTAAATCAAATAGACTGATCCTTATGGTATTAATCAAAAGCCTGCCAAAATAATAATCTGAGAAAAATGCCTTAAAATGCTTAAGCCCTATGAATTTACTTGCTAAAAATCCTCTTGCCGGTTTGTAATCCATAAAAGCAATGGATAATCCAAACATGGGACCGAATTTAAATATGAGATAATACAAAATAATCGGCAGGATCATCAGATAAAGCATCCAGTTCCGCTTAAAGTCTTTCTTAACCCGCTCTTTCCATGTAACCCCTTTGCAACGAACCATATATTCTTCCTCTTTTCTATATCTTAATTACTTCTCCGCTTTTTCCTGACCGGTATACTGCATCCAGAAGACTTGTTGTAAAGAGCGCCTCTTCCCCACTGACAGGGAACCTATCTCCCGTTTTAATGCAGTGATAAAAATCCTGTATAAACAATCCGTGACCGCTTCCCCAGTAGTCTTTTCCATGAACCGTACCGGAAGTATAATCCTGTTTTGTAACGATTCCATCCCGGTTTGTCACAACTTCATTGCCCACAAGTTTCAGGCTTCCTCTGTCACAGATGATCTCCAGTTCAACCGGTGCATTGCTTACATAACAATTGCTTGCGTAGAACAGAAAACGTTCCCCCTGTTCTCCTGTCATAAACACATCTACCGTATCTTCCACTTCTATAGTCTGTTTCAGACGTTTTGTGGAAAGACTTGCCTCTACCGTACGGATATTTCCGGTGAGCCAGCAAAGAAGATCAAAGGTATGGATCGCCTGATTGATTAAAACTCCACCGCCCTCCTTTTCCCAACTGCCCCGCCATGGGGAATTCTCATAATACTCTGGTCTCCGGTTCCATGTAACCTGTGCCCTTGCCCCCATTAAGCGTCCAAGAACACCGGATTCCATTACCTGTTTCATATAGATAGAAGATTCGTTATATCTGTTCTGAAAACAGATAGCAAGCTGTTTTCCTGCTTCATCTCTTGCCCGGATCATCCGCTTCCCCTCTTCCACCGTAAAAGACATGGGCTTCTCGCACAAAACATGCTTTCCTGCCTCAAATGCTTCCACAGTCATCTGGGGGTGCAGATAATGCGGCGTGCAGATATGTACCACATCAACCCCATCATCAAGAAGCAGCTTTTTGTAATCATCAAAAATGTTTGACACTCCGTATCTCGCCGCCATGGCTTCTGCCTTTGACCGGTCAATGTCACAAAATGCGTAAATTTCTATTCCTTCTAAATTTTGTAATGCTTTTATGTGGTTTTGGGATATCATTCCGCAGCCAATCACAGCGACCCCCACGGGTTTCCTCATGATTTTATATCCTCCCTTTTCTTTTTTTCTTCCATATCCTTAAACTGAGTGGGCGTTACCCCTTCATACTGCTTAAATATTCTTAAAAATGTCCGCTGGCTTCCGTAACCGCATAACACCGCCACCTCTTCCAGCTTTCTGTTTTCCAAAATCAGCTCTCTGGCATGGAACAGCCTGATCCGGTTGATATACTGGGACAGATTTTCCCCCTCTGATTCTTTAAAAATCTTTGAAAGTGCCGCAGGCTGTATCTTGAATCTCCCTGCAATCTCATTGACGCTTAAGGAACTGTCCACATAATTAATCTCAACGTAATCCTTTACTTCCTGGTAAAGAGAACTTTTCCTCGCAGCCCTTTCTTCGCTGATCTGGGCTTTTACCTGGGAGCAGATCTCTGTCACTGCTTCTTTTAATTCTGTTAAAACTGCCTCAATATTTCTTCCTGCACATGCCTTTACCATCTGTTTTTGCAGCGGCAGCAACTGGTCCGGGCTGATAATCTGACTAACCGACCGGATAATGGTGCCCGCAATGCTGCTTGTTAAAAACTGCATGGCTTCCGGTGTCAGACAGTTGTACTGATTTTCCCGAATCAATTCATCCAATGCTTCAAATGCCAGCTTATCATTTCCCACCTGTATGGAATGGAACAACCGGTTTTCCACATCAAGGGGATATTTAAGCATGGTATCTTTTGGAAAAATATTAATGTCCCCATAACTGATAAAATCAGAATAAGCGGAATTTTTCTGATATTCCAACACTCTTTGTGCCTCACCAAATGCCGCAGACACCGATTCGGAACCTTTATGGATCTCACTGACTGCCGCACAATAGCGGATTCCATATCTGGCACCAATGAATTCCCTGGACATGGAAACCGCATTCTTTGCCCGCTCCATGAAATCCGTTTCTTCCTGTGCCGTAACCAGAAACACCATGAATTCCTTTTCCTGTATGGAAGAAACCCCAAGTGACTCAATCCTCATATTCTCTTCTGTAACATTTTGTAATATAAACCAGGTCAGTTCCAAAAGACCTGCCGGTATCTCTTTTGACCACTCTCCCCATTCTCCCTGTTCCATGGTTCCTTCCAGGTGATAGGCTAAAATCAAATAACTTCCTTCTCCCACAGAAAGATGATATTGCTTTAACATCTCATCTGCAGGAATATCAAAACTGTTCTCTGCCATTAAAAGCCGCCGGAACAGTTCATTGCGGATTGCCTGGTACTGTTTATGAATCTTGGTGCTGTTTTCCTTATTCTTAAGTACAAGCTGATTGACGGAATCATTTAAGCAGGCATAGGTATCTTTCCGGGATTGTGCAGCCGCTTCATATACACCAAGAGTATCCGCCATATTCCGAATTGGCTGGTAGTGTTTCCTTATACTGCTGTAAGCCAGGATAATACTTGCCGCCAGATAAAAGAAACCTGCTGCTGCCATCATGTGCTGAAGCTCTGAGATTGTTTTTAAATAATTCTGCTCCGATGAGACAACAACATATTTCCACTCCTCATAACGGGAAGGAATGTAGGAAACCACTGCCCTTTTTCCATTGATATCGGCTAAAAAACTTCCATACCTGCCTTCCATGTCTTTTTCTTTCAGCAAAGTCTCCAGCTCCCCTGGCACTTCCTTTTCTGATATTATTTTTTCATTGGCTTCATCATAAATACACATATAATCATGAGTCCGCCCGCTTTTTTCAAAAGACGACATTACCTTTTTAGTATTCATAATCATCACCGCATTGACAGGATAAGAATGGGTAATCCGGCTGTCAACCGGTCGAACCAATATGGTGAGAAGCGTTCCGTCACTGCATGGAAGTAAAAAAATCTGAGGAACGCGGTATGTTTTTGCAGTAATTTCATTCCAGTAAGCATAATCAAACCCATACCCGCTTAGTACAATCTGGAAAAAATCATAACTGTTATTGTAATAACTGCCGGAAATCATGAAATCCATCTGAGGAAAATAGAGAAACATTGGATTTTCTGTAGTATCCCCCGACGTCAGAATATCCTTTCCAAGATCCCGGACCAGTTCATAAAGTTCATATCTTGATACTTCATCAAACGAAGTACGCTGTCTGAGTTTTTTTACCCTGGAATTTAAACTTGCCTTACTTCCAAACACGCGCAGCTCTCCCACCGCTTTATCCAGATTCATCTGCATGCTTTCAATTAAAATGGAATTGGAATACTCCACTTCTGTACGGAGAGCACTGGAATACTTTTTTGTACAAAAAGCAAATGTAGCAATGGCGATCGCTGATATGAGTACATAAGACAGCCCCCACTTTAGTAACACATCTGACAGCGTTTTCTTCGTTTTCTTCATGACCCAGACTCCTCTTATTCGGTTTTTTAACCGGGATTACAAAGAGATTTCGTTCTTACACCGTTCCTTTAATTTTTCAAGGAACAGGTCTCCATCTACAGGCAGGTCTACCCATGCCCCTCCCAGCCATGAGGATAAATGAATTGCATTGGATATGGAAAGTCCAAGAATGCCCTCCTCTCCTGGTGCGATCCGCCTTTCCCCTTTGCGGATTGCATTACAGAAATTCGTCAAAATCCCTGGGTGAGACGTGTATTTCCCTTTGATCGGAATCTCACATTCCCACACTTCCGGTTTTCCAAGTCCCCCCTGATAACCGGCATTAAATTCCGGTTCCGCAACTCTCAGGCGGGAGAAAATCATCTTATCCCCTTCTAATACTATTTTACCTTGTTCCCCGTCAACTTCCAAGCGATTTGTCCCAGGTGCATCTCCAACCGTGGTAATATAACAGCCCGTTGCACCATTTTCATATTCTGTCAGTACTGTTACATCATCTTCTACCTCAATGTTACGGTGTTTCCCGTAATATACATTGGCTTTTACCCGTTTTGGCATGCCGCACATCCACTGCCACAGATCCAGGTTGTGGGGATTCTGATTGAGCAGAACACCACCTCCTTCGCCATCCCAGGTAGCTCTCCAGCCTCCCTGGTCATAATAGCTTTGGGAACGGTACCAGTCCGTAATAATCCAGATGACCCGTTTGATCTTGCCCAGTTCTCCGCTTTCAATCAATTCCTTTAACTTCTGATACATGGGGTTGGTTCTCTGATTAAAATCCACACAATAGACCAGCTCCGGATGAGCTTTCGCCACCTGATCCATGGCTTCTACCTGTCTGGTATAAACACCTGCCGGTTTTTCCACCAGAACATGAAGTCCTGCCTCCATCGCCTTTATTGCCATGGAGGGGTGATGGTAATGGGGAGTTGCAATAATCACAGCCTCACAGGTTTTCGACTCCAGGAGTGCTTCCATGGTATCATATACCGGAAAATCTTCTCCAAACATCTCCTTTGCCTTTTTTAACCGCTGAGGGTCAATGTCCGCAACCGCCGCCAGCTCTGCTTCCGGTACCTGCCCCTTTCTAATGCTTCCCCCATGCTGGCTTCCCATCTTACCAAACCCAATAATTCCGATTTTTACTTTCTCCATGCTTCTGCCTCCAGCTCCTTTAAAAGTTTCAGTGCCGCCGCACCATCCTCTTTTAAGTCTTCCGTCTTCCCCTCAATGCTGATTCTTCCATCATATCCCAATGCTTTTAAAGCCTCCATGAATTCGCCGTACTGCTCTCCTTCCTGATTAGTGGGAAATCTCCGCCCATTTCCTGACGCAATGTGAATATGGGAAAGTCCTCCGATAGACTCCATCTGGGCAATGCTGTCATGATTGGCTGCCACATGATAATAATCTGCCAGCAATTCTACATTTTTATGGTTCACATCTGCCTGCAGCATGGCGCCTTCCGCCAGAGTGCAGATTAAGTTGGTCTCTTTTCTGCTTAACGGTTCTATTACCACTTTCACGCCATATTTCTCAGCCACTTCTCCTGTTGTCCGGCACACCTCCACCAGTTCTTTGTAAGCCTGGCGGTAATCATATCCATTGGAACAGGTCCTGCACTTTCCGCTTCCAAAGACAACAACCTCTCCCCCAAGCTCTTTGATTACAGTAAATGCCTTGTGAAGATAATCCAGCAGCTGTCCCCGGTCTGCACATGGTCCGATCAGAGCCATTGTTTTGGGAAATAAAATATTAAATGCCTCACATTTAACCGGAGAGCGGTTCAGTTTATCCACATACATACTTCGTTCCTCCTGGGTTAATTGAAGTACGGCTGTTACAGAAGCTTCCAGATAATCGTATCCCAGTTCCTCTAACACCTCCAGGTTCTCAAGCCCGGTGCAAATTCCATATCTCATAAGTCATTCCACCTTTATTTTATAAGAATTTCTTCTCCTTTAAGGAGCAGTCCGTTTATGCTGCTTCCAGCTATTTTCAGCTCTGCCTGTTCCATGTCTGCCGTAATAACGACCCCAATCTTCTCCGGAGAAATGACGGTAACAGAGCGAAACGGTACCGGTCCTTCTGTATGTATGCTTAACTGCGGAATTGGTTTTTTCCAGGCATATCCATGGGAAATCCAGCCCCCGATGGGGTTTTCACTTCCGCAGAGTATTTGACAGGCAGCAGAGGTGGTGGTGGTATTTCTCACCCCGTAAGTTCTTCCCTTTTGGGATTGATAAAGAAACCAGTCTTCTTTTTCGGAAAGAGAACCAAAAGCAAAGTTAAAATACAGCCGGAGGTCATGTTTTTTCAATCCCAGTCCTGTCACCTGATCGTCAATTACATAAATATCATCTCGCAGATGAATCACTCTTCTTCTGTGATAGATGGGATCTTCCGTATAGACATAGCCATTATGGGATATGTCTATTACCTGGTAATCCTCTGTTTCCTCAAAGCGGTGACAATAGGTTCTCACTCCTCTGACTCTGCTCACTCCGGGAACCGTTCCCATCTCATGGTCATCCACATAAAGGGTATTGTGTGCCTTGGCGGATAAAAAATAATGACGCCAGTCTTTCAGACAGGAACTGTTATAGATATAACGGCCGCTGTCCGTTAAAATATCCTCCCCTTTGATGTGAAGCTCCAGATGGCCCGTGTCATTGTGGGAATGACTGCTTTTTTCTCCCCGTTCCAACTGCACGCCATGAACATGGAAGTAGCTGTCCTCAGCCTCCCACCCCGTACGCATCACATAAATTCCTGCATCCCGGAATGCAAAGTTCCGGTTATTCGGAGGACTGCCTTCCTTTCTTCCTGTTGCAAAATAAAGGAAATCCTGTCTTCCTGTAATCTCATACATTGTACGGAAATAAGCTCTGATTTCATTTAAATCAATGGGGTCAAAGGTCAGATTCATTCCCTCATAAAGAGAGGTATCGCTGGTTCTGGCAAGAAGATCATCCCGGTCCGCATCCCCGATCATAGGGGTTGAAAAATCCGGTTTTACAAGCTTCATTAAAAATTCTGCCGCTTTTTCCAGTGTAGGCAGTCCATATGGAGGAACAGGAATTTTATTTTTTACACACAGGCGCCATGCCTGTAAGTAAGCTCCTGCTGCAACCAGATGATAAATAGGGGTCCGTTCCATATGAATTCCATCGTTATCAAAGGAATATTTCAGTTCGTGCATAACCCGTTTATAACCTGTTGCAAGCCAGTCAGATTTAATTTCAGGAAACATCACTCCGCACTGGAACAGGGCACTGGATTCCATGGTCAGCCAGTTGCTGGACCGGTTGTGGTTGCTGTAACGATCCATCAGATAATCTCCGTGATCACAGATCAGGGAGAGAAACAGCACCCAGTCCTCCCGCTTCCACTCCAGAGAAGTCCGAAAGGCCTCCATGGCAGGAAGCCAGGATGTGTAGATCCGCATGGCTGTTTCAATGGTTCTCCACGCATGACCAGGAAATTGAAACTTCTTCTCAAAGGTGTCATCCTCCATAAAGGGTTTTACCGGCCAGGATTTTGCAAAACTTTTCATCTGATCCAGAAACTCTATGGTATATGCCTCATTTTTTGTCATCGCATACGCCCTGGCAAGAGGCTGCCAGTAAATATGCCGGAATAAAGACCAGCTCCATTCATTATCTCTGGAAGTGTCTTTTGTTGGATTAAAAAACCAGTCAATTTCTCCCTGGAATTCATGACCGTAAATCTTATGTTTCATGACTTCCCCGGCTTCCTTTAACACATCCAGGTCTTCTGATTTTTCCATCTCTTCTGCCTGAAACAAATAATGGGGAGAAGTCCGTTTTCGAAAATGATCCACAACTGCATCCATACAGCCGCAAAAATCTTTATCCTTATACAGCTTTTTTGCTGTCTTTAATTCCGGTATATCAAAATTTATTCGTTCCAGGAGTCTTTGCATTCGTTCCATTGTTGGATTCCTTTCCTTATACTAATTTTTCATATACTTGTCATAAGCTGCCTGTTTCATGGCAACGGCATCCTCGATACCAAAGGTTTTCAACTGTTTTACATAATTGTCCCATTCATCAAGAGAAGCGGTACCGGCAATGAATTTGGATTCCATTTCATCGGAAAAGGTCTTAACATTGCTCATAATATTAGAAAACTTATCGCTGTCTTCGTTGGAAATCGTTGCAGGAGGATAAACGTATTTTCCCATATCTGTTTTCATCCACAAATCAAGGGCTTCTTTTTGATTGTCCTGGGAATAATACTGCTCAATGTATAACTCATCCTGAACCAGAGGACCTGACTGACCGACACGGGTATACAAAGCAAGTGCCCGTTCCATGGTCAGACCTTCCGGATTCTTTGTAATCAGATCTGTATAAAGGGGATATCCATTTTCCATATTAAAAGATTCTCCTTCAATTCCAAAGCAGTTAACCATAGAGCCTTCTGGTCCGTACATCCAGTCTAAAAGCCATGCTGCTGCGTCCACGTTTTTACACTGTGTGGTAATTGTTGCACTGGCACCAGAACCATCAAAGATCTGATTCATCTTGGAAAACTTGGCATTTTTCCCTTTTTCTCCTGTCAGTGGAACCGTAGAAACAATATCCTTTTCCGTAATATTGGGATCTGCTTCGTGCATGACCTGGGTGTAGGTTCCAAGACCCTGACCTCCCGGAGCATAAGTTGCAGCACTTTTTCCTGTGGTGAAATAAGTCTGGCAGGAATTCTTATCCGCAACCAGATAATCCCGGTCAATCAGTCCCTCTTCATACCACTGATTCAGCTTTAAAAGAAATTCTTTTCTGCTGTCCTCTGTCAGACCATTTTTCACAACACCATTTTCTACATAGAAATCACCCCAGTTATCAAATCCAGGACTCCACACATCTCTCATCCATTCCTGTCTTGCCGTAAATGGAACTTCAATCCCTTCTGCCTTAAAAGCACGAAGCACAGTCTCCCACTCTTCAATGGTTTCTGGAATATCAAGTCCCAGTCTATTAAGAATATCCTTTCTCACCACCATTCCGCTGGAGAACTGGGTCTTATTGGGTGTTACCAGTCCCCTAAGGAATGGAAAACAGTAATAATCCCCTTCCTGGGTACGGATCATCTTATCCACATCCGGGTGTTTCTCTAATATCCCTTTTAAGTTTGGTGCTTTTGTTTCCATAATATCATTCAGATTCATAATAACCCCATCGGTAATGGCAGCAGAGGCACCCCCTGAATATTTGACCCATGTATGCTCAATAATATCCGGATACTCCCCGGAAGCCACCAGAACACTGAATTCTTCATCTTCTGATCCAGAAGTAGGGTGAATAAACTTCAATTTTATTCCTGTCTTTTCTTCTACTGTTTTCGCCCATTTTGTTTCCCCTAAATTGGCTACGGAAGCAGACACACTTCCATTTAACTTAACCCAGTAAGTCAGCGTAACTCCCTCATAAGGCTTTTCGGCATTTTTTTTATCATCGCTTCCTTGTTTTGCCCCTCCTGCACTGTCTGACGCTGCAGCCGATGTTCCTCCTGCATCGGTTGTTTTGGAAGAACCGTTACAGCCCGCTAATGCAGTTGCTGCCATAACCATTGCCATGATCCATGCCACATTCCTTTTTTTCATACTTTCTTCTCCTTTTTTTGTTTTCCCTCAATACATTTATTTAATCCAGTCAGCTCCTGCCTCAGAAGGCATTTGCTGATTGAAATAACAAGATTTTAAAACTTCTCCAGCCTGTTTTATACAGCAATAACGATCAGATTCTTCCCCTGACCACTGAATCTGGTCTTCTCTCACCGGAAGAATTGGTAATGTTTTTAAATGTTCCACCGCCTCTAAATGAGGAATTGCACATTGTATGGTGCATACTGGATGAGTATTATTTCTCACACTTTCGATTGCATCATACAGCTTCTTCAACCGATGTTCCTCTTTTGGTTTTTTATAAAGAATGGTTGTTCCATCATCCATCTCTGCAACATATTCGGTTACAGGTCCTTCTCCAAAATCTCTGCCATAATAAACAATTCCATGTTCGAAATGGTATTCACTGACCGGTCCCAAATGCTTCTCTGCCAGACTATGACCGGTATAATAATAGAGGGGAATCCCTTTTTCTGTCCTTGCATGAACCGCTGCCGTATCAAAATTTTCCACTTCCGGATTGGCTCTATAAAGTTCTGCTGATATGTCTGAAAGTTCTGACGCCTGATCTATCTTTCCTCCTAATAAAAACGTCATAACCTGAAATTGATGGGCACAGGCATTATTAAAAGGACTGTCATTGACCGCACAATCATTGACCTGAATCTTTCCTGCCCAGGAATTTCGCCTGTAATAAGCGCTGCCCCGACTCATTGCATGGAGGGCTTTCATAAAAAGAGGTTTTCCAAATTTCCCTTTTAATATATCTCTTTTGAGGGAAAGGACCGGTTCCGAATAATTAAGCTGATACCCCACCCCTACAAAATGTCCTGCCTTCTCTTCCAGTTCCATCAAAGCCCTGGCACCTTTTACGCTGGTACAGACCGGTTTTTCACAAAGCACATGACTGCCCGCTTTCAGACAAAATTCCGTCTGGCTGTAATGAAGGTGAATGGGAGAAGATATAATCGCCAGATCTGCTTTATGATTTTCATAAAATTCCTCTACAGACTGGTATACCGAAATTTTTCTCTCTTCCAATACAGGAAACTGCTTATAAACATCAGGCATTACTTCACATACGCCTTCTATGGATACCTGCGGAATAGAATTTTGTGTTAATTCATGGATGTAATTCACTCCATAACCGCCAATTCCTATTAGCAAAATCTTAACTGTATCACAATCTTTCATTGAACTACGACCTTTACTTTTTCTTCACCGCTGCGATACATTAAACCTATCATGAGACCTGCTTATTGTAAATTGACAGTATCTATTTTAAGTGTCAGAATCTGACTGGCAGGGGAAGATGCAGAAAATGGCATTCATAATAATTATGACACCTGAAAACAGGCATAAAATTCATAAAAAAGAGTTAACCGACCAGTCTTCGAGGTTGATGTAGGATCACTTTTGCGGCATTTTCTTTTAAGTGTCATATTCCTCCTGCACAGAGTACTTTTATCTTACAAGAGTGTTTACCGCCTCTAGTATAATAAAAAAAGTGCAGCAAAACAGCTATCTGTCTGCTATTCTGCCACACCTTCATATTGAAAACCATTTTTCATTTTCCTTCCTATTTTTCTGTACATTTTCCCTTGATCATAATATTCTACAAAATGTTCCACGTTTATTGTGTCAGAATTACATTCTGCGTTGATCATATTTGATGTTTTCCATATAGCCTTGCCTCATTATGTTCTTTCCGCCTTATTTTATAACCACTACCCAAAATTATCATATACTAACGTAGGTGTGATTCTACAAACGCACCATAAAGGAGGTATTATGAGTGACGTAGCTCTTCAAATAGAATTAAATTCTCCCCAACCAGTAGAATCGGGAGAAAACATTCTTTTTGATACGATTGTATATTTAAATGGAAATATTACTTACGATACAGCAAATGGAGAGATTACCTTCCTGGAGGCCGGAAGATATGTCATCAATTGGTGGCTTGCAGTTCAGTCTTCCACTTCCTTAAATGGGGCATCTTTTGCTTTATCTTCTTCTCAGGGAGATTTTTTGCAAGGAAATTCGCCGATAAAAACCAGTCAGGTTAATGGAATAGGAATCGTTGAAGTTTTAACAGCCCCTGTTACTCTCTCATTGGTTAACATCAGCACTTCAACCATATATTTTTCTACACAGGTTCCGTTGATGGGTAGCTTAATCATTATAGGAGATGATATCAACGATGTAGATGGACCGACTGGTCCTACGGGGGATACCGGACCTACAGGACCGACTGGCAATACAGGACCGACTGGCGATACTGGACCCACTGGGGACACTGGTCCGACTGGCGATGTTGGGCCGACTGGCGATACTGGTTCTACCGGCGACATCGGACCGACTGGCGATACTGGACCCACTGGCGATACTGGGCCTACCGGTGACATCGGGCCTACTGGCGATACTGGGCCTACTGGCAATGCTGGGCCTACCGGTGACACTGGGCCTACCGGTGACGTCGGACCTACTGGCGATACTGGGCCTACTGGCAATGCTGGGGTAACTGGTGACACCGGACCTACCGGTGACATTGGACCTACCGGTGACACTGGACCTACCGGTGACATTGGACCTACCGGTGACACTGGACCTACCGGTGACACTGGACCTACCGGTG
>NZ_SULJ01000007.1:68764-69639 GCF_007115105.1 Clostridium sp. HBUAS56010 | reverse complement strand
ACATTGGACCTACCGGCGATACCGGACCTGCTGGTGTTGGGTCAACTGGTGATACCGGACCTACCGGCGATACTGGACCTACCGGTGATACCGGACCTGCTGGTGTTGGAACGACTGGTGATACCGGACCTACCGGTGATACCGGACCTACCGGCGATACCGGACCTACCGGCGATACTGGACCTGCTGGTGTTGGGTCAACTGGTGATACCGGACCTACCGGCGATACTGGACCTACCGGCGACACTGGGCCTGCTGGTGTTGGGTCAACTGGTGATACCGGACCTACCGGCGATACTGGACCTGCTGGTGTTGGGTCAACTGGTGAGACCGGACCTACCGGCGATACTGGACCTACCGGCGACACTGGGCCTGCTGGTGTTGGGTCAACTGGTGATACCGGACCTACCGGCGATACTGGACCTACCGGCGACACTGGGCCTGCTGGTGTTGGGTCAACTGGTGATACCGGACCTACCGGCGATACTGGACCTACCGGCGATACTGGACCTGCTGGTGTTGGGTCAACTGGTGATACCGGACCACCGGCGACACTGGGACCTACCGGCGACACTGGGCCTGCTGGTGTTGGGTCAACTGGTGATACCGGACCTACCGGCGATACTGGACCTACCGGCGATACTGGACCTGCTGGTGTTGGGTCAACTGGTGATACCGGACCTACCGGCGATACTGGACCTACCGGCGACACTGGGCCTGCTGGCGATGCGGGGGTGACTGGACCTACCGGCGATACGGGTCCCACTGGTGATGTTGGGCCTACCGGCGATACGGGTCCCACTGGCGATGTTGGGCCTACTGGCGATACGGGTCCTACTGGCGACACCGGACCTACTGGCGAAACAGGACCCACT
>NZ_SULJ01000007.1:0-68668 GCF_007115105.1 Clostridium sp. HBUAS56010 | reverse complement strand
CTACTGGCGACACCGGACCTACCGGTGACACTGGGCCTACTGGCGACACCGGACCTACCGGTGACACTGGGCCTACTGGCGACACTGGGCCTACCGGCGACACTGGGCCTACTGGCGACACCGGACCTACCGGTGACACTGGGCCTACTGGCGACACTGGGCCTACTGGCGAAACAGGACCCACTGGAGCCGCAGCTAGCAGCACCTTCTTAATTCCTTATTCTACTGGCTATGCAGCAATTGCTACTCCAACTATCAATGCAGCAGGTGAATCACTTCGAGTCGCTGTCACTGGTTTTGGGGAAAGCGGACTAAACATTGCATTAGATGCTCCAAACGGTAACACCTTTACACCGGCTGTTGCTGACGACTGGTATATGTTTACACTGCCAGCAGATATCATTATAAGAAAAATAATTGCATCTGTTGTAAATGGAGTTGCAATAAACCTTACTGCTTACAGTGACTTAATTCCTTACCTGGTTATTGCCAGTGCACCGGCAAACACAAAAAATTACACCTTTATTCCAGAAACACAATTTGATATAGCTCCTATCAGTGGCGGGGTAAACCACCCAATATTTAATACAATTGTACAAGGAGAATCCGATGATCTGGAAGTTCAAATAGCAAAAGGAACACAAGTTATAATTTGTATGGGGCTTAGGATGCCAGGTACTCCATCACTGGCCTTGGCACCAACAATGGTTTTCAATGGTGGAATTATTGCTGAATTTGCTTAAATAACAATTTTGTATCTTCCATCCGGAGCCATTGCAAAATAAGTGAGCAATCATGTATGGCGCAATGGCTCCTTTTCTCTGCAAATAAAAAACGGATTCCTAAGAACCCACCTTTCATCCTGTTGCAGAAAAATCAACCAAGTGCTGACTTTTTGACCGTCTCAGTTCCTCTAAATATAGTTAAAGCACCCTAACTATGTTCATTTGTCACTAAGCCATCATTACAATATTTTAAGTATAATATCTAATCCCGAAAAATCATTAATACCTTTTCACATCTATTTTCTTTCTCTCATTGAGTATCAGCATCTATAGCAAATATACAGCCCCAAGCAATAAAAGCAATCCAGCATCTTGAAATAAAAGGCATATATCCAATCGTAATATATCCAAACAGTTTCAAAACAAGAAAAACAATATATATTATCATACATAAAATATCAGTCAATTTAAAAATCCTTTTTTGTAATTTCGATACTTGAATACTAAATAATTTAACAACTATTGTTGCAAAACAAGAAGAAAGAAAAAAATAAAAAAGAGGAATTGCAACAAAACTATAGATTAAATTAAGAATAATATTTATGTTTCTATAATATAAGGCTGTCTCATAATACTTCATAAATAATAGACAAAACATAGATCCTAGTGCTAATATCGTTTCACTATTAATTTTATACTTTTTCATCACTTCATCTTCTCCTTAAAGATTTCATTTGATATATAAATACTTCTTTTTACTCCTGCACTATTGAAGTTGCATAAATTTATCTTTTTAACTTTCAGGTACGACGAACTTCACTGCCAAAAATGTGCTTCATTTATGTATTGTAAATAGTATGCATAAATTGTTGTTTATTTCTATCTTACGTCAATAATCTCACACCAGTAGAGTTTCTATATTTCAAAAATAATCCTTCCTGATATATCAATTTCTGTAATAGTTGAACAACTTCGTCAGTTGGTTTATAAAAACTAACTGAAAACTCACCATCCATGCTCATAAGAAATTGAGGTTCTGTAAAAAGAATCTTTACCGAAGAAAAATCCTTTGATATAATTTTTTCTATTATATATGCTAATTTTTCAGGAGAACTATTTCTTATATTTACATCAAAAGAAATCTCATACTCCAAATCAATGGATATTGGAGATTCAATCAGATAAATCTCACAAGGAAAGAAATAAATCAATTTTAAAGCAATACGGGATATCTTTTTTGCGTATAAAGGAAGATAAGTGGTTTCAAAATATTCCTCTAATTCCAGAAATTTTACATCTGATGTTTCATATGGTATAAAATCAATATAGTAATACTCGTCCAAATCTTGAAGTGAATCAATTAAATCATACATAAAAAATAGCTCCTCATACGATATATAAAACTCAACTTTCTTTTATAACTGAATAATATGTTTTATTATCAACTAATACTCTTTTAGGTGATATGATATTAACTGTTTTTTGCAACCCCAAAGTGTAACAAAGTGCAAAGAAAAAGTGTAACACCCTAGAGAGTTTATTTAGTTGCTGAATCTTTCATTAGTGAATGTTCAAATCTCCAGCTGTCTCTGTCAAAAACAATGAGGTGGCTGTGATGAACCAGACGGTCGATAAGTGCCGCTGTCAGCTGATCATCATAGAAGATTCCATTCCATTTACTGAATTCTATATTTGTTGTAATAATCAGGCTGCGTTTTTCGTAACAGTCTGCAATTACCTGAAATAATAACTGGGAACCTTTTGATAGTTTCATAGTGATAGCCTGTCCGGCGCATGATTTCACGGATAGAAATCCCTTCACTTTCGTAGAGACGTTTGATATACTTGATATCATCCATTGATAACATTCCTTTCTTCCTCCTTAAGTTCTCGACAAACATAAGGATAATGGATTTGGAAGGGTGTTACAATGGATTTTTTTATGCAAGTAGTGTTACACTTTTGGATTGCATTTCGTTACAGTTTTATTTTACATTAAACAGACAAGATACCGGCTTGTTAAAATCCCCTTCCGCATTTGATAATGCCAACATAATCTTTTTCAACATAAATGTTCCCCTTTTTGTCAAGTATTTTCTCTTATCTACAATTAATCCCTTTTTTCATACTTCTTTCGCCACTACTTTCTTTATATACTTGTTAAGTCTAATTCAAAATTTGTATTACTATAATAATACCTTGTTAACTATTTTATCTAAAGAAAAAGGAGACTGCAATCCGCAATCTCCTTTTTTCAGTCAGTTTTCTACCGACCCCTTTTATTTAGGCGTAAACTGGGCGTAAAAAACTTTTTTGGCCATACTTATTCCTTTTTAATCAAACAAATTTAAGTATCCTTATATCGTTTACTTCTCAAGTGACTTCATCGTCGGGAACAACAGTACATCCCTAATTGCATAAGAATCGGTTAACAGCATAACAAACCGGTCAATTCCGATTCCGATTCCGCCTGTCGGTGGCATACCGATCATCAGTGCATTGACAAAATCATCATCCATGGAATTAGCTTCATCATCACCAGCAGCAAGCAGTGCTTCCTGGGCTTTGAACCGTTCAATCTGATCCAGAGGATCATTCAGTTCAGAATAAGCATTTGCCATCTCACGCTTTGTAATAAATAACTCAAAACGTTCTGTATATTCCGGATCTTCCGGTTTCTTCTTCGTAAGAGGAGAAATCTCCACCGGATGGTCAATAATAAAGGTGGGCTGAACCAGATGTTCTTCCACAAATTCCTCAAAAAGAAGGCTTAAAATATCTCCCTTCTTATGACGGGCTTCGTAAGAAACATGATACTGATCTGCCAGTGCCTTTGCTTCTTCATCTGTATGAATCTGTGTGAAATCAATGTCCTTATACTTTTTCAAGGCATCTATCATGGAGATTCTCTCAAAAGGCTTGGATAAATCAATGTCCACACCATCATAGGTTATCTGGGCAGTACCGAGAACTTCCATGGCAACGGAACGGAATAAACCTTCCACCAGATCCATCATGCCATGGTAATCTGTATATGCCTGATAAAGTTCCAATAATGTAAACTCCGGATTATGACGGGTATCAACTCCTTCATTACGGAACACACGCCCAATCTCATAAACTCTCTCCAAACCGCCTACAATCAGACGTTTTAAATAAAGTTCCAGGGAAATACGAAGCTTTACATCTTCATCAAGAGCATTGTAATGGGTCTCAAATGGTCTTGCTGCGGCTCCGCCTGCATTGGCAACCAGCATCGGTGTCTCTACTTCCATAAAGCCCTTGGCATCCAGATGATTACGGATAGACTTGATAATCTGAGATCTCTTCACAAAGGTATCCTTCACTTCCGGATTCATGATCAGATCCACATATCTTTGTCTGTAACGAAGGTCCGTATTGGTCAGTCCGTGGAACTTCTCCGGAAGAATCTGAAGACTCTTGGAAAGAAGCTGAACGCTTTCTGCATGAATGGAAACCTCACCTGTCTTGGTTGTAAATGCTGTACCTTTTAATCCTATAATATCGCCGATATCCAGCTTCTTAAAATCTTTGTAACTCTCTTCTCCAATGCTGTCTCTTGCAACATAAGACTGTATACTTCCCTTTAAATCCTGAATGTTGCAAAAAGAAGCTTTTCCCATTACACGTTTGGACATCAGACGTCCTGCAACAGCAACTTCCTTGCCTTCCCACTGATCATAATGGTCCTTGATTTCACTGCTGTGAACTGTCACATCGTATTTTGTAACCTTAAACGGATCTTTCCCTGTATCCTGAAGTTCTGCCAGCTTTTCGCGGCGGACCTTCAGTAAATGGTTTAAATCCTCTTCTGTAACCTGATTCTGGTTTTGATTCTGCTGTTCTGCCACCTGTTTTCACTCCTTTGTGAACTATAATAAGAAAGTTCGCTTTGCCTGACGGCTCTTCCACGGTTGTTTATCAGAGCTCAGCCCGCACTATGCCTGACTTCGCTGTGTAAATTATGCTATGATACTCTCTGGATCTCCAGTACCTTATACTGAATTACTCCAGACTGTGTCTCTACCTCTACCACATCTCCCACTTTCTTACCGATCAATGCCTGACCTACGGGAGATTCATTGGAAATCTTATTCTGAAGGCTGTTGGCCTCTGTGGAACCTACGATCTTGAATTCCATCTCTTCGTCTTCATCCACCTCGTAAACTTTTACCTTACAGCCAATATTAATCTTATCTAAATCAATTTCATCTTCTACAACAACTTCTGCGTTTTTGAGCAGTTTTTCCAGTTCTTCAATACGCAGTTCAATATCTCTTTGCTCATCCTTGGCAGCATCATACTCAGCATTCTCAGATAAGTCACCCTGTTCCCGGGCTTCCTTAATTTTCTGGGCTACTTCTTTTCTCTTAACTACCTTTAAATTATGAAGCTCATCTTCGTATCTTTTAAGACCTTCGTAGGTTATAATATTTTTCTTATCTACCATGGTTTTCGATTCCTCCTGGTTTCTTTTCGCTCATTCGCATTCCAGATATTATAGCGTAAACATCTGAAAATGTCAAGAATTCTGCTTGGTTTTCGTGGTTACAAAGCTCCAATTCTTTCTGCCACAAACTGCTTTAATTCGTCCATGGTTTCCACCTGGTTGATATCATTTCTCAGTCGGGCAGAATGAGGCAGTCCTGCAGTATACCATGCCATATGTTTGCGCATCTCCCGCATGGAAATTTCCTCACCTTTTAACTTCATCTGCATACCTGCATGCCGGAGAATCATCTCACTGATCTCTCTGGGAGCCGGGTCAGGAAGTAAGTCTCCTGTCTCCAGATAATGCAGAGTTTTTGAAAAAATCCAGGGATTTCCCCTGGCACCTCTTCCAATCATAATTCCGTCGCAGCCAGTCTGATCAAGAAGCGCTCTGGCATCCTCCGGTTTAAACACATCACCATTGCCGATTACCGGAATGGAGACCGCTTCTTTTACTTTTCTTATAATACTCCAGTCGGCGGTCCCTGAGTAAAGCTGCTCTCTGGTCCGTCCATGAACTGCAACTGCAGCAACACCACAGCTTTCTGCCATTTTGGCAAATTCTGCTGCATTCACACTTTCTTCAGTAAATCCTTTCCTGAATTTGACTGTAACAGGCTTTTTTACTGCTTTTACCATAGCCGTAAGAATCCGCTCTGCCAGTTTCATATCCTTCATCAGGGCAGATCCTTCCCCATTGTTAACAATTTTAGGAACCGGACAACCCATGTTGATATCAAAAAATGCAAAAGGACCGGATTCAATCTGAACGGCCATCGCTGCCATAATATCCGGATCCGAACCAAACAACTGGACGCTGACAGGGCCTTCCCCATCCGCCACTTCCAAAAGTTCTTTTGTGTTCCTGTTCTTATATAAGATCGCTTTTGCGCTGACCATCTCCGTCACCGCCATACCACAGCCCTGTTCTCTGCAGAGAAAACGAAATGGCAGGTCTGTAACTCCTGCCATCGGCGCCAGTATGAGGTTATTGTCAAGCGTCACATCTCCAATTTTAAGCTTCACTTTCTGTCACTCCGTTTTCCAGTTCTTCTCCAAGAAAAAACACCCGGAAATACATCTCTAAGGATTCCAGCAGTTCTCTCTTTTCACGCTGATACTGCTTGATCTTTAAAACACTTCCAATCTCATCAAAAAGATAATCACCTTCTGGTGCTGTCACCTTAAATTCCAGGGTTCCTTCCTTATCAAACTCCAGCATTAAAATACCGCCTACATCCTCGGTGTAAAGCACACACATAATCTGCAGTTCCTGTCTGATATTTTCCGGAAGGCTGGAGAACTGCTGGTTGAAAAAATATTTCTGTTCATAGGAATTAGCACCGCACAGCACCACATTTTCTCCATCATACTCCATCTTTATTCCTGCCACCATTCTTTTTGTATTTGTACCGGACAATTTCTATTCCGAAAACACACAGATAGGACAAGGCAGCCCTTGTCCTTAAATATTCCATATATTTTACTGGTTTTATATTGTAGCATAAGCCTTCCGAAAAGACAAGGTTAAAAATCAGTTGTACAACGCTTCATCAATTTACATGGAATCTTATTATCCCGGATGACTTCATTTGCATTGCCATGGAGGACTTTCATCATGTTGCAGATTGTCAGATCACATATCTCTTCTACTTTATTGTCCACAGAAGACAGCTCCGGATCACTGCACACCGAAAGTGCAGAATTATTAAAGCCTGTGACACACAAATCCTGTGGAATCTTTAACAGCTTTGAATTAGCATACTTGATGGCACCCACGGCAAGACCGTCATCAGTGGCAACGACACTGTCAAAATCCAAATCCCGGCGTTCCAGAAGAATATCCCGGACTGTATGAATCCTGTTCTTTACATAAAGCTTTAAATCTCCAAGTACAGGAAGCCCATGACTTTTCAGCGCATCCTCATACCCTTCCAGCTTCTGGGTTGCACTGTAGGAATGGGAATCACAGAGGAACAGAATTCTCTTTCTTCCCCGCTCAATCATCTGACTGGTTACATCAAAAGTTGCCTGGTAATCATCCCCGTAAGCACAGTAAACATTTTCCTGATCCAGATATCCGTTAATTAAAAATACAGGGATTTGTTTTGCCGCATCCCGGATATACTGGACAAGAGCCTCTGCTTCACCTGCCCCTGCATAAATGGAGCCTACCATAATCAGTGCATCCACTCTTTTTGCAAGAAGAAGGCTCACATACTTTTCCTTTGTGGACTGCTCAAATCCGCTGCAGCATAAAATGCAGTCATACCCGTGTTCATGCATACGGCTTTCTAATCGTGCTACGGCTGTTGACATATAAGCATCGGATATATCAGGACATAAAATTCCAATAGTCTTCATGGAATCAAGACCAAGTCCTCTGGCAAACACATTAGGTGTATAGCCGTACTCTTCCATAATGGTCCTGACTTTCTGCTTGGTCTTCTGGCTGACCCGCGGACTGTCATTTACCACCCTGGATACCGTGGCAATTGAAACTCCTGCAAGTTGTGCAATATCATAAATATTCATTGTAGTCCCTCATACACTATATATTTCAATGACTGTAAGGAAGCTTTCCTCCAATTTAAAAGAGCGTAAGCGCTTACACTTTTATCGGTCAATTATACAGGAAACTTTCAGATAAAGCAACTGTTATTCCTATCATTGTAATGAGAAAAGAACCAGCCCTGTTCATACTCTATTCTTTTATACTAAAAGAAAAATCCTTTCTTTTCCCTTTCCCTATTGACTAAGTTGTCAAAATGGTGTATGTTTTATGTAAGTACTTACATTGCATGTATTTATCAACAAAAATAAAAAAACTGGTACCAAGAAAGGAAAGGAAGCTTATGCAGGATTTTATCAAAATTCATCCCGACGATAACGTTGCTGTTGCCTTAAAACCGCTGGCCTCCGGCACAGTACAGGAAGTAGGTTCCGCATCAGTAACACTTCTGGAAGATATCCCTCAGGGACACAAGTTCGCACTTACCGATATACCTGCAGGCTCATTCGTCATGAAATACGGCTATGCCATTGGTGTAGCAAAGGAGAATATTGCGACAGGGGCCTGGATTCACACACACAATTTAAAGACTGGTTTAGGTGATTTACTCACTTACACATATGACAAAAAGGATACAAATCTTGCACCTACCGAAGACCGCACTTTTTTAGGATACCGCAGACCAACTGGAAAAGTAGGTGTCCGCAATGAGATCTGGATTATTCCAACCGTTGGATGCGTGAATAAGATTGCTCAGGCAATTGAACGGGCATCTCAGAAGTATGTGACCGGTTCTATTGATGAAGTTGCTGCTTTCCCTCACCCATATGGTTGTTCCCAGATGGGCGATGACCAGGAATATACAAGAACCATTCTTGCAGACTTAATCAATCATCCCAATGCCGGCGGTGTTCTGGTTCTTGGACTTGGCTGTGAAAACAGTAATATCCAGGAATTAAAGCGCTACATTGGAGATTATGATGAACGCAGAGTCAAATTCCTTGTTGCACAGGAATCTGACGATGAGATGGAAGATTCCATGGAACTGATTGAACAGCTTGCAGAATATGCTTCTACATTCCAAAGAGAACCAATCAGCTGCAGCGAATTAGTAATCGGTATGAAATGCGGCGGTTCCGATGGCTTATCCGGTATTACAGCCAACCCAACTGTAGGTGCGTTTTCTGATCTGCTGGTTTCAAAAGGCGGAACTACCATGCTTACAGAGGTTCCTGAGATGTTTGGTGCAGAGACTCTTCTTATGAACCGCTGTAAAGATGAAGAGACATTTGAAAAAACCGTAGAATTAATCAACGATTTTAAAAATTATTTTACAAGCCACAACCAGACCATTTACGAGAATCCATCTCCAGGTAACAAAAAAGGCGGTATCTCCACCCTGGAAGATAAATCTTTAGGATGTGTCCAGAAGTCAGGAAGCGCTACCATTGTAGATGTATTAAAATATGGTGACCCGGTTCAGACAAAGGGACTCAATCTTTTAAGTTCTCCTGGTAATGATTTAGTTGCTGCTACTGCACTTGCTGCTTCCGGTGCCCATATTGTTTTATTTACCACTGGACGCGGAACACCATTTGCCTGTCCGGTACCAACCATGAAGATTGCCACCAACACTGCTCTCAGCACAAAAAAGAGCAACTGGATTGATTTTAACTGTGGTGTTCTGATTGAAGGAACTGATATGGATACTCTTAAGAACCAGCTCTTTGATTTTGTAATTGAAGTTGCTTCCGGTAAGAAAGTCAAGTCTGAAGAAGCAGGCTTCCATGATATGGCAATCTTTAAACGGGGCGTGACTTTATAATATATTTATGCACAAGGAAAAAGGAGATTAATTTCAATGGAAAAGTTATGTTATGCAACACTGGAAAAACAGGGCTATGACGGTTATCTTTTAAAAGATGCACCAGAGCGTGTACTGCAGTTTGGCGAAGGAAACTTTTTAAGAGCTTTCGTTGATTACTTTATTGATATGCTTAATGAAAAGACCGGTTTTAATTCCAAAGTAGTATTATGCCAGCCTATCGCTCCAGGTCTTGCAGATATGATCAACGAGCAGGAAGGTCTTTATACCCTCTTCCTCCGTGGATTCGAGAATGGTCAGAAAGTAAATCAGAAACGTGTGATCTCCTGCGTAAGCAGATGTTTAAATCCTTATAAGGATTATGAAACGGTTCTTGCCTGCGCAGAGAATCCGGATCTCCGCTACATTGCATGTAATACAACCGAAGCAGGAATTCAGTACGATCCTTCCTGCCAGTTCACTGATGTTCCAGCCGACAGCTACCCTGGAAAACTGACACAATTCTTATACAGAAGATTTGAGAAGTTTGGAAAGGAAGCTGGAAAAGGATTTGTAATTCTCTCCTGCGAGCTGATTGACAATAACGGAAAAGAACTGGAAAAATGCGTGTTAAAATACGCAGAACAGTGGAACCTTGGTGAAGCGTTCATCAACTGGATTAAAGCAGAGAATATCTTCTGCTCCACTTTAGTAGACCGTATTGTAACTGGATATCCAAGAAATGAAGCTGCAGCTATCTGTGAAGAATTAGGATACCAGGATAACATCATCAATACAGGCGAAATCTTCGGTTTCTGGGTTATTGAAGGACCTGAGAGCTTAAAGAAAGAACTTCCATTTGAAAAAGCCGGTCTTCCTGTATTAATCTGTGATGATCACAAACCATACAAACAGAGAAAAGTCCGCATCTTAAACGGTGCCCATACTTCCTTTGTATTAGGTGCTTACCTTGCAGGACAGGATATTGTCCGCAACTGTATGGATGACGAAGTAATCCAGGGCTTTATGAATAAGACCATCTATGATGAGATCATTCCTACTCTCACCCTTCCAAAAGAAGAGCTGAAGAGCTTTGCAGCCTCTGTTACAGAACGTTTTAAAAATCCATTTATTGATCACGCACTCCTTGCAATCTCTTTAAACTCCACCTCTAAGTGGAAAGCAAGAGTTATGCCTTCTTTTAAAGGCTATGTTGATAAAACAGGATCACTTCCAAAATGTATTACTGCATCTTTTGCATTCTACATTGCATTCTATCACGGCATGACCTTAACCGAAGATGGTCTTGTAGCAACACGTCCTGCCGGCAATGAATATACGGTAAAAGATGATAAACCTGTTTTACAGTTCTTCTATGATCACAGAAATGATAATGCAAAGACACTCGCTCATGCAGTCTGCAGCAACGTTGATTTCTGGGATGAAGATTTAAGCAAAATTGCCGGATTTGAAGAGGCAGTTGCCGGATACTTAAAAGATATTGAAGAAAAAGGCGCTTATGAAGTAATGAAAGATTGCCAGAAATAATAGATCTATTATTTAATACTGCTGCAAAGTGGCTCATTCTGAACCAGTTTGCAGCAGTATTTTTAATTTAGAAAGTTTCAGATCGTTTTTCTATTCAGACAATATTAGAACTTGTAATCTTCAAGAAATTTTCTTGACCATTCTGCATTATCTGGTTTACTGTCCTCAATTGTCATCTGGATAAAAGGCTTGTCTTTTTTTACAAAATTCAGAATTGTATTGTACTTCATGGTACCGGTTCCCGGAGCACTGGAAACAACACGGTCGCCCTCTACAACAAAATCCTTCATATGAACCACATCAGTATATATTCCCAGATCTTCAATGGCTTCTATAATTACCTTCTCATACTCCACACTGTTTTCTGCAGAAAGAAGATTCACTGGATCTAAAATGATTCTTAAATTAGGAGAATCAATCTCCTTTAATACCTTTAATGCCTGTTTTGAATCATACACAATATGTTTCCACACTGGTTCAATTGCCATAATTACGCCGAACTTTTCCGCACACTCCACAACCGGACGCAGATTCCGAATGAAAGTCTGCAGGGACTCTTCTGTATGGCTCTCCGGTACATAGCGGTATTCCGCATTGGGGGCGCCAGTTTCTGTTCCAACTACACTGCATCCCAACATAGAAGCAAAACGAAGGTGTGCAAAGTAACGTTCCTGGATTTTCTTAATTTCTACCGGATCTGGATGAGCCAGATTCAGATAACATCCTAACACTGCAATGTCCATATCATATTTTTCAAATAATTTGCGCAGGTACGTGGCATAGCCTGGTGTCAGAGCAGTATCATCTACAGAGTGATCTTTCACTGTCTTGGATAGTGCCAGATGAACACAGGTAAATCCTTGCTCATGAGCAGTCTTTACCCTCTCTTCTATCGTTCCTGGTGCAACGTCATGTAACCGGATCCCAATTTGCATAATAAAACTCCTCCTCTATTTTATTTCATAATTATCCACATTTGATATATCAAATGCCTGTCCTTCCTGACCGGAAACTTTCACATCTTCACAGATCAGAGTTTCAACATTGTTGATTAAAAAGCCTTTTTTACAACAGTCTTCCATGCCGCTTAACATAGCAGGTTTTCCCTCCTTTGCATCATCTGCAAAAGAAACCTCTACATTCTTTAATTCAATGCGCTCAATCTTCTGTTCTGGTAGTCCGTAAAAGAAGGAGGCTGCCACATGGCAGTTTCTGGCTCTAATATTGGTAAAATACAGTTTTTTAATGGCAGGTGTCCGCTCATCAACAGGAAGCGCTTCCCGGGACTGCACATATTCTGATTTTCCATCCGGATCACAGAAATAAAAGCAATTAACTACAAAAGGAGTCATCACATTATCCATACTGATATGATCAAAGTATATCTCTGAAAGTACAGAATCCTTTCCACGACCTCTTCTGGTTTTAATCCTGAGGCCTCTGTCCGTATGGCGGAACAGACAGTATTCCACATGGATATTCTTTACGCCCGCCCCTACTTCACTTCCTACTGTGACAGCCCCATGGCCGTCTTCCATCAGACACTGGCGGATTGTAATATTCTCGGAAGGAACTTTATATCTTTTTCCCATATAAATCTTACCGGATTTAATGGCGATACAATCATCTCCAAGCGAAAAATGCAGACCTAAAATCTCTACATTTTTACAGGATTCAGGATCTAATCCATCTGTATTGTGAGAATTAGCAGGATTATTAATTGTCAGATCAATAAACTTTAAATTCTCACTGAAATATGGATGAAGAACCCATGCCGGACTGTCTTTTAAGAAAAATCCCTGAAGGCTTACATTTTTGCATCGTTCTAAAAATACCATACGAGGGCGGTATGCAATCTTCATCTGCCGTACATTGTGCCACCAGTTATCAAAGTCAGCCTGTCCATTGATCAGACCTCTTCCATAGATTACCACATCTTCCACATCAATACCAGTTATAATTCCAGCAAACATAGGAAGTGGATTTCCCTCCCATGTACCAAGATTATAATCTTCTTTTTCATCATAACTTTCAATCATACCAGGAAATCTGGGAAATTTATTGCGGTCGATATCTGCCCGAAGCTCTGCACCTTCCGCAATCTCAAGTTTTATATGGCTTTTTAAAAACAGACTTGTAATCAGGTAAACACCCTTTGGAATCAAGACTCTTCCATCTTTAGGGCAAGCCATGATTGCTGCCTGGATGAAAGAAGTATCATCCTGGCTTCCGTCTCCCTTTGCACCGACTTCACGAACATTAATGGTAACAAATTCATAATCTGTACGGAAGCTTATCTCCGCCTTTTTTCCATCTCTTTCCAGACAAATCGTATAGTCTGTATCTGGCTTTAAATCAAATAAAGAAAATACAACCTTTTCGGTCTCTGCATAACGCTCTCCATTGACATAAATAGTTCCAGGGGTATTAAATTCATAAATCTGTTCTGTCATTGTTTCAATCGTTACAGAACGTGCGGTCTTTAAAGCAACTCTAAGTTTCATTCTGACTTAACCTCGCATTTTCTTTTTCGTATATTCAAAAAGGGCGCAGCAATAAAAACTACGCCCATTTTTATAAAATTAGCCTTTTACGCCACCTGCAGCGATACCATCAATAAATGCATCCTGTGCACAGAAGAACACGATCAAAGATGGAATGATAGAAATTAAAGACATTGCCAACACTCTGTTCCACTGGAATCCGACATCACCATCCATGGACATGCGCAAGTATATGGAGTTTGTATATTTGGGCATATCGGAGATATAAATTAAGGGACCCATGAAATCGTTGCTGGTCCACATAAACTGGAACAGTGCAACAGAAACCAGGGAAGGTTTTAACATTGGAACAATGACATACCACAATGTTTTAATGGAGTTACAGCCATCAATTCTGGCAGCCTCTTCCAGTTCTCTCGGAACACCTCTTAAAAACTGCACTAACATAAATAAGAAATAAGTGTCTCCTGCAAATAATGCTGGAATAACAAGGGGAAGGTAAGAATTGAGCCAGCCCCACTGGTTGAACATAATGTACTGTGGTGCATTTAAAACTACCTGTGGTAAAAACAGAGTTGAGATCATTAAAGCAAAGAGAATCTTCTTTCCTTTAAACTCAAAGCGCCCAAAGCCATATGCTGTAATGGTTGCAGAGATAACCGTAAAAATAACTTTTGGAACTACAATTTTGTAGGTATTCAGCATGGACTTAATCAGATTGATCTTTCCGCCGTAATCAACGAATGCTGTTTCATATCCTTCCATAACCGGGTTCTTTGGAACGAACCATGCACTGGTAAATATCTCTGAGTTTGTCTTAAATGTAGCACCAACCATCCAGATTAGGGGATATATCATAATAATTCCCACTACGACAAGCATGGTATAGCGGATTACTGAACTGATTTTTCTTTTTGTTTCTTTCGTCATGTCTTTTACCTCCCGTCCTCATCTGAATAATAAACCCATTTTTTCTGGCTTATAAATGCTACAGCCGTAAAGGTCATGACAATAAGGAACAAAATCCATGCCTGCGCACTGGCCATACCCATTTTATGACGCAAGAACGCATTGTTATAAATCAAAATAGAAATCAGGGTTGTTGCTCCGTTTGGTCCTCCCTTTGTTACAAGGAAAGGTCCGTTAAACTCCTGGAATGCCTGACATAACTGAGTAATCAGATTATAGAAAATAACCGGTGTAATTAAAGGTACTGTGATATGAAAGAACTGTGTCCATTTACCAGCTCCGTCAATAGAAGCTGCTTCATACAGATCTTCTGATACACCTTTTAGGGCTGCCAGGAAAATAACCATGGCAGAACCAAACTGCCATACTCTAAGAAGTACAATAACCATCAGAGCTCCGTTTGGAGTTGCCATCCAGTTAATCTTTTCTCCGCCAAAGAAACTAATTACCGTATTAATCAGACCATCGGTATTAAATACCGCTCTCCATAAAATTGCAATGGCAATAGAACCACCCAGAATGGAAGGAATATAATATGCAGTTCTGAAAAAATTAACGCCTTTTAATTTAAAATTCAGAATATATGCAATGAACAATGCAAACATAAGTTTTAATGGAACATCAAAAACTGCAAATTTAAATGTTACATAAAACGCTCTTCTGATATCAGAATCTGTGAAAATCTTTTCATAGTTCATTAGACCTGCCTTTGTGACACCATTGAACAGATCATAGTTTGTAAAGCTGTAGTACAGTGAAGAAGCGAACGGATAAACCTTAAAAAGTATAAATCCAATCAGCCACGGTAATACGAAAAAGAATCCTGCATTTTCCGCCAGGAACTTATGAATACCTTTAGACTTCATACTGCTTATACCTCCTGTTTTTTAAGTATTGTATACTGAGCCCGAATCATATCTTCCAATCCATTGCCCATTTTATTATCGTTCCCCGCGATAGTCTGCCATGCACTTTCCCCGAAATTACTGTATTTCTCCTTTTGAAGAACATCAATGTTACATGCCTTCAAAACGGAATAACCAATCTCCAAAATTTCAGAAGAATCGGTGAGGTTTTTTATCTTCTCCTTGACTATAACCTTAAACAAATCTTTTAATTCCCTATAATATTCATAGATTTCCTCTGACATCTGATTGATTGTTTCAATCAAAGCAATAAGGTCCGTCCCTGTAAAGGACTCTTTATTACGAAACATAGCAGTAATCTGGTTATAATGTTCTTTTCTCTTATACTTTGTCTCATATGCGGTAACAAATGGCATAAGATCCACAGTCCATTCTTTTGAATTAACTGCTGACTCAATCTTCTGTCTGTATTCCTCATTGCCTGTTTGCTCTAAAGCGAAAAAATATGCCAGATAATCCTGCATCGGCAGACCGGCTGCCGTCCCTTCAATCCCGGTTAAATGGGTCATTACAAACTCCTTACAGGCTTCGATGCCACTCGCCTCATACATCTGTATTGCTCCCATTAGCTGGTATGGTTTTAATGTTTCGTTTCTACATTCCATGACTTGTCTGCCCTTTTCTCTACGGGAGCCGCCATATTTGCATGGCGGCTCGTATGAATAATTACTGCATCTTAACTATCTGTTAAAAAATCAGTTTTCTAATGTATCAGTAACACCTTTAATCAATTCACTTGCTGCCTGCTTGGAATCCAGCTCACCAGAACTTAATTTACCAAATACTTTGTAGTAAACGCCATCTGGATTGGCTTTCAAGTCATTGTGCTCAAACTTGCTATCCAGCGTAAACTTGCTGTAATCCATAACCTTTGTATTGGCTTCAATGGTCAGGGCATCGCCAAGTTTATTAGCTTCAAGAATTTTTAATCCAGCCTTAGAACAAGGAATTCCTCTCTCTGTAGAACTGATCTTAACGCCTTCCTCTTCATTTAAAAGGAAATTAATCAGCATAGCTGCTTCTTTTGGATGTTTTGAGTTGCCTGCAACTGCAAATGCCATGGATATCTTTGTAAATCCGCCGTTGTTATCCCCCATCTTAACAAAATCACCAACGACAAATTCCTGACCAGGCTTATTCACACTGCCTTCCAGTGCTGTTTTGAACTTAGAAGCGGAAGAATCCCACTCAAAAATTCCAGCATATTTACCATCAATCCATTTTGCATTCTTATCAAGAGAATCAGCCATATCACCGTCAATCGTTGCCTGTTTCGGAATGACATGTTTTTCTTCAAGCTCGTTGATAAAGTTCATACCGTCTGTTACTTCTTCTTCGGTATAATTGATCGCCCCATCTTCTACCCAGTTTTTACCATACTTGGATTCCAGATAATATACCATTAAGATCGTACGGTCATACTGACCAAGAGCCAATGGATACATATCAGGATCTTTTGCTTTAAATGCTGCTCCTGCTGCATACAAAGAATCAAGATCTGTAGGAATTGCAACTCCTACTTCGTCAAAGACAGTTTTATTCCAGTAGAACAGACGTCCTGTCAGAGAAATCGGAACAGCCATTAACTTCTTGTCCACCTTACATAAGTCAAGGCTCTCCGGAGAAAACTGTGTCAGATCAAGTACATCGGAATAATCCTCCAGATTGGCAAATGATTTTCCTCCCTGGCTGTATGACTCGATCCAGTTCCAGTTGATCTGCATTACATCTGCTGCATTGCCGCCTACGATATTCAAAGACTGTTTCTCTTCCCAGCCAGTCCAGGCACCGTATTCGGGTGTAACCTTAATGTTTGGATACTTCTCTTCAAAGGCTTTGATCGCCTCCTCTGTTGCTGCATGTCTGGAATCTCCACCCCACCATGAAAACCTGAGTTCAACTGGCTCTCCTGAAGCAGTACCTGAATCTGCTGCTGAAGTTGTCTCTGCTGTCTTGCTTGCATCTGCGGCACTGGTAGAATCTGTCGTACTGCTTTTGCTTGTTCCGCAGGCAGATAAAGACATAGCCATAACAGTCGCTAACCCCATCGCTGTCCACTGTTTGATTTTTCTCATCTTTTTCTCTCCTTTTTCTTTCCCCCAGACGATTTGACGTCTGAGTTCTTAAAAAGCCCAATGAAATTTTACACATTTCGACAATTATCTACCCTTCTGCGTAAGCGCTTACACTGTGCTTTTTTAATATTATAACATCAAACTTTTGATAATTCATTTCAAATACAGCACAAAACATTGCAAATATTGACATCCTATGTTATTATTTTAGTAATATTGCCAAGGAGATTATAATTTATGAAAGTACTTACCTCATATTCAGACGGAATTGACCACTGCATGGCTGCCAAATACTTCTCTATTGCACATCTCCACAAAGAATCCGGCGTATTAAGCATGCACAGCCACCGTTGTTATGAATTATATTTTTCAATCAGCGGAGGCCGGACTTTCTTTATTGATGATAGGAATTACCGCATAGAACCGGGTGATTTATTCATGATTAACCATCAGGAGAAGCATCAGATCATTCAGATGGACAGTTCTATTCCTCACGAACGATATGCCATTTTTATTGATCCAGCTTATTTAAAGACTATCTCTACCCAGAACACGGATTTAACCTACTGTTTTACTCAAAGGCCTGAGAAATTCTCTCACCGGATCGCCCTGACTCAGGGACAGCAGAGACGGTTTACCTACTATATTAACAAATTATCCATGAAGGAAGGGTTTGGACTGGATATCGAAGAACGTTCCGCCTTTGCAGAATTTATGGTTTTTATTACAAAGATAGCGATTAATGCTGCTTCAGGGGATCAGACAGAAAACCAGAGACAGTATTTCAACAGCAAAGTGGCTGATATTATTACATATATTCATCATAACATTGATTCCACATTAAGCATTGGAGAAATCGCAGCCCATTTTTATCTCAGTTCCTCTTATCTATGCAGGCTGTTTAAAAAAGGGACCGGCACCACCATCAATTCCTATATTACCAACCGCCGCATTCAACTTGCGCAGACACTCCTTGCAGGAGGCTACAGTGTCAATGAAGTCTACAGCATGTGCGGATTTAATGATTACAGCAATTTTTTTAAGGCATTTACAAAAAAGACTGGTATTTCTCCCAAAAAGTTTGCCCAGAACAGTCTCAGTTAAACGAAAAAAGAGGATTGGCACCTGAATATCTGCCGATCCTCTTTTTGTATTATTAAGAATTAAATTCCCAGCCGGTACGCTTCATCTCCGTATAGGCAAGGAGGAATGGGCCTACGCCCTTTGCATCATCTTTTACAATTGGTTCTGACATATAGTAATCAAATGTGCCGTTTCTCTTATCCTTTCCTCCAAGTCCTGCTACGAGACAGATTCCGCCAAGGCTCATATTGCCCTTTTCCATGTGAAGATATTTACTGCAGATACCCTCAAATGCTTTTTTTCCATATTGCCCATAAGATTTAGGAAGGTAGCCCAGACGTACTCCCTTTAAAATGGCATATGAGAAGATGGCACTGCCGCTGGTCTCCAGATAATTAGGTTCAATTCCTCCATAATTCACAATCTGATACCACATTCCGCTCTCATCCTGGTATTTTAACATGGAATCAATCAAACTTACAAATGCTTCTTTCAGCCCTTTCAGTTCTTCTGCATCAGAAGCGTCCGCTTTATCCAAAGTGTCCAGAAGAGCCATGGAATACCAGCCCAGTGCACGCAGCCAGAAATGCTGGGATAAACCGGTCACTTTATCACACCAGAACATCTCCCGTTCAGAATCATAAGCATGATAATAAAGACCTGTTTTCTTATCTTTCATGGCTTTTTCTACGTTTTCAAACTGCAGGTAAATGTCTTTACAGTTCTTCTTATTATTGAAGCGGGTCTCATATTCCATATAAAAAGGCTGGCACATATAAAGCCCATCAAGCCACACCTGGTTCGGATATATGTTCTTATGCCAGAAACTTCCCGCTTTTGTCCGGGGCATCATTCCGATCTGGCTATAAATCACATCAATGGCTTTTCTATATTTTTCTTTGCCGGTAAGATCATAGAGTTCAAACAGGGTTTTTCCTGCATTGATATGATCAATATTCTTCTCCTCAACGTTATAATCTGCAATACTTCCGTCTTCTCTTACGCGGTAATCAATGAAAGAGTCCGCAAAATCCAGATATTTTGAGTCTTTTGTAATGCTATACATCTCTAAAACTGCTTTAATCATACAGCCGTCTATGTAGTTCCAGCCAGATCCCCCCCCATGAAGGATTTTCTCAATGTTCCAGACCGGACGGTCGGGAGTGCTTTTCTCCAGTAGCTCATTGATGTACATTTCAATTGCATCCATGCTTGTCTTCCTCTCTTTTCTTTCTTGTCTGAACTTACGTTTTTTGGGTGTTTCTTAAAGTACCTGAATCATGCTCTGATTTCTTACGGTATCCCTGACCACCAGACGGTTCTCCAACCAGATGTCATCTGGACGAACTCCCTCTTCCATATAGGAAAGAAGCATCTTAGTCCCTTCCACTGCAAGCTTTGTGACACTGCGCTCTACGGTTGTCAGTCTTATATTAGCATAACTGGAAATATCAAGGTTGTCAAACCCTGTAACGGAAATATCATCGGGAACATGAAATCCCCTCTCTGAAATCGCATTGACTGCTCCCACCGCCATCTCATCATTAAAACACAGCAAGGCAGTGAGATCTTTATGGCAGTCAAGAAGCCTTCCTGCTGCCATTCTTCCGCTGTTATAACGGTAGTTTCCATATTCCACCGGAATCCGTTCCCATTCAAATCCCCTTCTTTTTACTGCCTGCTTCCAGCCTTCATGACGAAGTTTTGTGACCTCCAGACCCGGATCTCCCTCAATAACCCCAATTTTTTGATGACCATTTTGTAACAGATAATCCATGATCTTGTCCATTCCAGCCCTTTCATCCGTGACGACTGCCGGAATATCAAAGGAACTTTTACGGCAGACGGCTACCATCGGAATCCCCTTTTTCCATGCTTCCTCCATAAATTCGCCATCCCAGTCTCCCTGGGACATAATGAGAAGGCCGTCAAAATTGCTCCGGTTCAGCGTGCCCGGTTCATGAATATCCATTGCTTTCACAATGACATGGTACCGGCTTCCAATCACGCTGTATACACCAGTCAGCACATTGTGAAGTACAAAAGGCGATGTAGACGGGTTAATCGTAGAAAAGCAAAGACCAATATTACGAGATCTGGATTTCTTTAATGTGACTGCCGCCTGATTGGGAACATATCCAAGAGCATGAGCAATCTCCAGAATCTTTTTCTTCTTTGTTTCTTCTACAGAGCCGCTGTCATTTAAAGCTCTGGAAACCATAGAATACGAAACACCTGCATAAACGGCAATGTCCTTTATTGTTACTGCCATTGTTCCCCTCCCCTTTCGGGCTTATCATATCATCGTTTCTTTTATTTGTCATCTCTCAGTTTGTATTTCACTGCAAAGGTTTGCAAATCAAAGCTCTTTTTTTGTATATTATGTATGCTACAAACAAGTATTTTTGTTTTTCATTGTACTATATTAATTATTGAGCAAAAAACCTTTCCATTTTCAAGGGAAATATAGCTTTCATTTGGATAATATTCCTAATAATTTATTCTTTTTTTATTCACTTTTCACCTTTTATCTTTTTTAACTTATGGTAATATAGTTGGAGTGTGTAAGTGCTTACACTTACGCACAGCTGCAGCAAAACGCTGCGAACACCTACTAGAATATAGGGCAGAAAGAAAGTGAGGAACAAATTATGAAAAAAAAGCTGGCCAAAGTTACAGCAATCGCATTGGCATCTGTTATGGCTTTATCTTTAACAGCATGCGGTGGCTCTAAGGGCAAAGCAGACAACAGCAACTCTGACTCAGGGGATGAAGTAAATCTTCGTGTCGCCTGGTGGGGTGGTGATGACAGACATACCGCTACAGAAGAAGCTATTAAGAAATTTATGGAGAAAAACCCAAATATCAAAGTTTCCACCGAATATGGTGCATGGACAGGCTGGGAGGAGAAACAGTCTCTTAGTATTTTAAGCGGCGAATCTGCTGATATTCTTCAGATCGGTTCCAACTGGGTACATGATTACAGCAAAGGCGGAGAATCTTATTTAGATCTTTACCAGTATAAAGATGTTCTTGATTTAAGCCAGTTCCCTGAAGACAAATTAAAATCAAATGAAGTAAACGGAAAACTGATGGCAGTTCCTATCTCTTTAACCGGACGTTTATTCTACTGGAACAAGTCCACATTTGATGAAGTTGGTGTTCCACTTCCAACAGATGAAGCTTCTCTCTTAGCTGCAGGTGCTGCATTTAAGGCATTTGACAACGATTATTATCCACTCGCTATGGGTGAATATGACCGTTCTATCTTCCTTGTATACTACCTCCAGTCCAAATATGGAAAAGAATGGATTGAAGATGGAAAGTTAAACTACACGGAAGCTGAGATCAAAGAAGGTATGGATTTCATCAAGAACTTAGAAGATAATCATGTTCTTCCTACCATCGCAACAATTCAGGGCGATATGGCTGACTCTCTTGACAAGAATGCAAAATGGATTGACGGAAAGTATGCAGGAATTCTGGAATGGGATTCCGGTGTATCCAAAGTAAAAGCTGCCTTGGAAGGAAGTATCAATAAGCCAGGACAGGAATTTGTTATTGGTGATTTCATTAAATTAGGCGATTACAACGGTGGATCAACGAAGATTTCCATGGATTTTGCGATTAAAGCAAACACAAAGCATCCAAAAGAAGCTGCCATGTTATTAAACTATCTGTTGAATGATCCAGAAGCAATTGAAATCTTATCCACCACCCGTGGGGTTCCCTGTTCTGAAGCTGCTCTGAAAGTTCTGGAGGAGAAAAACATCGGCGATCCTATGACCAAAGAAGCCAATGCAAAATTACTTGGATTCAGCAAATTTATTCAGGATCCACAGTTTGATAACAGTGAATTAAAGGCAAACCCAGACGGATTATACTACAAAGTATTTGGTAAATTAAGCGCTGGAGACATTGATTCTGCAGAAGCTGCAAAGACTTTATACAAAGGCGTTGTAGACGTTCTGGAAGAAAACTAATCCATTAGAATTTCAAGAAGGGACCGGAAAGAGATTATGAAGCAGTTAACACAAAAGATTTTTATTTCAGAGGAACAGGCCGGGCAGAAAAAATCGTCTGCTCCTGCCGCCTTACATGCTTATCTCCTTGATTCCATGTCCGTTTCCAATGACCGCAGACGCCCGGCAGTAATTATCTGCCCGGGCGGCGGTTACGGACATCTGTCAGACCGGGAAGGGGAACCGGTAGCCATGCAGTTTCTATCCATGGGCTATCATGCTTTTGTATTAAGTTACAGCCTGGCACCAGACCGTTTTCCTTATCCGCAGATGGAACTGGCAGCCGCAGTGGCTCTGGTGCGCTCCCGTGCATCGGAATGGCTGATTGATCCGGATAAGATTATTGTGGCTGGTTTTTCTGCCGGCGGTCATTTAGCCTGCAGCCTTGGAGCATTCTGGAATCAGGAATTTCTCTATGGACCACTTCATTTAAGTGCCGAAGAGGTTCGTCCAAATGGTCTGATTCTTGGTTATCCCGTAGTTTCTTCCGGTCCATTCTGCCATCCTGGTTCTTTTATTAATTTATTAGGACAAAAGGCGGACGACGAGATGACAAGGCGCCTGGTTTCCCTGGAACATCAGGTTGGAGCACATACTCCAAAGACATTTATCTGGCACACTTCTACAGATCAGGCAGTTCCTGTTAAAAACAGCTATCTGCTGGCAGATGCGCTGACGGAACATGGAGTCAATGTGGAGATGCACATTTATCCCATCGGCTGCCATGGTTTGTCTCTTGCAACCAGAGAGGTATCAGGTGCAGACGGCAGATATGTGGAACCCCGGTGTCAAAGCTGGGTATCTCTGGTTCACACCTGGATGAAAAACTTATAATAAAGCAAAAAGACGTTTTGAACTGGATCTTCCCGCTCAAAACGTCTTTTTATTTGAAATACACTTCTTTTATCTCACCAGCATCTTACTGATCTGATACTGGTCTTCCGGAATATCCTTTGTCATGCCAAGGGCTTCCTGAATATCAAAATCCACATAATCACCATGCTTATATCCAATGACACGGTTGCTTTTGCCTTCGCAGAGAAGTTCTACAGCTCTGGCTCCCATGATGGAGGCATAGACACGGTCCTTGCAGGTAGGCGCACCGCCCCGCTGCATATGACCAAGTATGGTGGCTCTGGTCTCAATACCAGTTGCCGCCTCAATTCTTCTCGCCATAGAAGCAGAATGTCCAATTCCCTCTGCATTGATAATAATGTGATGCTTTTTACCACGTTTTCTGTTATCAATGATCCGGTTGATCAGAGACTGCTCATCGCCGTCATACCGCTCGGGAAGAAGAATGTCCTCAGCACCGTTGGCAAACCCGCACCAAAGAGCAATATATCCGGCATTACGTCCCATTACTTCAATGATGCTGCACCGCTCATGGGAGGTAGATGTATCACGGACTTTATCAATGGCTTCCATCGCTGTGTTCACAGCAGTGTCAAAGCCAATGGTATAATCCGTACATGCAATATCCAAATCAATGGTTCCCGGAAGTCCAATGGTGTTAATCCCAAGTGCGGAAAGCTTACCGGCTCCCCGGAAAGAACCGTCACCGCCGATTACAACCATACCGTCAATGTTGTGCTTCCGGCAGATCTCAGCACCCTGTTTCTGTCCTTCGGCAGTGGTGAATTCCTGGCATCTGGCAGTGTAGAGAATGGTGCCGCCGCGGTGAATGATATCGGACACACTGGTACTGTCCATATCCACGATCTCTTCTTGTAAAAGACCTGCATATCCTCTCATGATTCCTTTCACCTTCAGCCCTTTATGGATAGCAGTCCTGACAACAGCACGGATCGCAGCATTCATACCTGGTGCATCGCCGCCGCTGGTTAATACGCCGATGGTTTTCACTTGATTTGCCATAGTAACTTCCTCCTGATTTACGGATATCTATTTTTGTTTGTTTTTCATTCCATACATGTTGTATTCTAATTCATTTTGCCAATGTTTTCAAGTTTTTTTTCCACAACTTTGACATTTTTTTCACCAAGTAGGTCTGACAGATGATGAATCAGTTCTAAATCTGCACAGACATTCCGGTTGGAAGGCAGAACTTTTTTCGCCCGTTCTTTCTCCAGATATATGATAACAGAATCATTGCCCTCAGATTCTTTTAAGTCCTCCAGAATCTCCCGTTCCATTGCCGCATATTTCTCTTTATCCGGAAATTTCAGCCACAATTGTTTCGGCAGATTATCAAAAGGAATCACCCGTTCGCAGATCACTTTTCCCACAGGATCATCACCAATGGACACCCTGCCCTGAATAAATACTTTAGATTCTTCCACAAACAAAGCCCGCTTGCTTTCATAATCTTTTGGAAAAACAATGATTTCCACAGATCCTAACAGATCTTCCAGAGTAAGAAAAGCCATCATTTTATTATTTCTTGTAGTTTTCACGGTTTTTTCGGTAATCATTCCGCCAACTGTTACATAGGCGCCATCCGAAACTTTTGCACTCTCACTTTCCTCATCAACGATAAAATCAATGGATACTGCCGTAATATTGTTTCTCCAGGTAGACTCAAACGCTTCCAGGGGATGACCGCTTAAATAAATTCCCACTGTTTCCTTTTCAAATGTAAGCAGATCTTCTTTTAAAAATTCCCCTACATCCGGAAATGTAATCTGGAACCGTTTCTTTTCATCTTCTCCCGCAATATCAAATAAAGTCATCTGACCTTCCATGGTACTCTTTCGTTCTTTGCTTCTTTGATCAAGAAGCTCGGGAGCAATGAGAAGCTTTTGTTTTCTCGTTCCTGGAAGAGTGTCCAGGGCCCCTGACTTTATAAAGTTTTCCAAGGTTCTTTTGTTGACTTCCTTGTTACTCATCCGGTCAATAAAATCTTCAATATCGTGAAAAAGGCCATTCTGTTCCCGCTCAGAAACAATTAATTCCACCACCGATTTACCAACACTTTTAATGGCGGATAATCCATAACGGATGGAGTTTCCTGATACCGAAAAGCCGCTCTCTCCCTCGTTAATATCAGGTGGAAGAATAGAAATTCCCATCTGCTTGCAATTTAAAATGTATTCTGATACCTTTGATACGTTGTCCATTACAGACGTCAGCAGTGCTGCCATAAACTCCTGTGGATAGTAATATTTTAAATAGGCAGTCTGGTATGAAACCACGGCATAAGCTGCTGCATGGGATTTGTTAAACGCATATTTGGCAAAATCAATCATTTCATCATAGATTCTGTTTGCCACCTTTTCCTCAATTCCATTGGCAATGCATCCGGCAACGCCTTCTTCCGGATTGCCATAGACAAAGTTCTGACGCTCTTTTTCCATGACAGAGGTCTTCTTCTTTGACATGGCTCTCCGCACCAGATCGCTTCGTCCCATGGTATACCCTGCCAGATCTCTTACGATCTGCATCACCTGCTCCTGATAGACAATACAGCCATGGGTAGGACCTAAAATGGGAATTAGCTGAGGACAGTCATAAGTGATGGAATTGCGGTCATTTTTCCCCTTTAGATATTTGGGTATAAAATCCATAGGACCTGGGCGGTAAAGGGAAATTCCCGCAATAATATCTTCCAGACTCTCCGGTTTCAGCTCTTTCATAAAGCTCTTCATTCCAGAACTCTCAAGCTGAAATATGCCTTCGTCCTTGCCCGTTCCTATGGAGTCCAAAACCGCCTTATCATTATAATCAATCTTTTCCATATTAATGGATATATTCCGGTTTTTTTCCACACCTTTGACTGCATTCTGAATTACAGTCAGAGTGCGCAGCCCTAAAAAGTCCATCTTCAAAAGTCCCAGCTCTTCCAGGGTTGTCATGGTAAACTGGGTGGTAATGGTACCGTCGGAGGCTCTTGAAAGAGGAACGTATTCATCGACGGAAGTCCGGCTTATTACCACTCCCGCAGCGTGCATGGAAGTATGTCTGGGAAGTCCCTCTAATCTCATGGACATATCAATCAAATATTTCACTTCCGGATCTTCCTGATAGGCACTGCGAAGGTCAGGGCTTTGTTTTAGCGCCTTCTCCAGTGTCATGCCAAGATCTCCCGGGATCATCTTGGCAATGGCGTCACAACGGGCATAGGGCATGTCTAACACTCTTCCAACATCCCGGACCACGCCTTTTGCCGCAAGCGTACCAAAGGTAACGATCTGGACCACCTGATCCTTCCCATACTTGCGGACTACATAGTCAATCACTTCCTGACGCCGTTCATAGCAGAAGTCAATATCAATATCAGGCATGGATACACGTTCCGGATTAAGAAAACGTTCAAACAAAAGATTATAGGGCACTGGATCAATGTTGGTAATTCCAAGACAGTAAGATACAATGCTTCCTGCCGCAGATCCCCGCCCTGGTCCTACCATAATGTCCTGGGTTCTGGCATAATGAATAAAGTCCCACACAATGAGGAAATAATCTACATACCCCATGGAATGAATTACATCAAGTTCGTAATCCAGCCTCTCCTTTAATGTTCCGTCATCTTCTGGATAATGCTTTGCAAATCCTTCCAGACACAGCTTATTCAGATATGTCCAGGCATCATATCCCTCAGGCACATCGAACTTGGGAAGCTTGGTTACACCAAATTCAATCTCCACGTTACAGCGCATGGCAATCTTGTGGGTGTTCTCAAGAGCATGGACTGCATAGGAAAACAGCCCTCTCATCTCTTCTTCAGACTTGCAGTAATACTGGCCTCCCTCATAGCGCAACCGGTTTTCATCCGCTACCTTTTTCCCTGTCTGGATACATAACAGGATATCATGAGGAGCTTCATCTTCTGCATATGTATAATGAATGTCGTTGGTTGCAACCAGTTCAATCCCCGTCTCTTCACTCATGCGCAGAAGTCCCTGATTCACCGTCTTTTGAGCAGGAATCCCATGATCCTGAAGTTCCAGGAAAAAGTGATCCTTTCCAAATATCTCCTGGTAATGAAGTGCGGCTTCTTTTCCCTGTTCGTACATTCCCCGACTGATAAAACGCTGTACTTCTCCTGCCAGACAGGCACTTAAGGCAATGATTCCTTCGTGATACTCTTCTAAAACTTCATAATCCACTCTTGGTTTATAATAAAATCCATCGACAAATCCTTTGGATACAATCTTCATCAGGTTCTGATATCCCTGATTGTTCTCAGCCAGAAGAACCAGATGGTAGTATCTGTCTTCGCCTCTGTTGACTTCCCTGTCAAACCTGGAACCGGAAGTCACATAGACTTCACAGCCTATTATCGGCTTTACACCAGCTTCTCTGGCAGCTCTGTAAAAATCAATTACTCCATACATTACACCATGGTCTGTAATCGCCACGCTGTCCATGCCCAGTTCTTTCACTCTTGCCACAAGCTCTTTGATCTTGCTGGAGCCGTCAAGCAGACTGTATTCCGTATGGACGTGTAAATGCGTAAATGCCATCTGTCATTTCTCCTTCTTTCTTCATTTCTTTTATTATAACACAAAGAAAGGTTCCCTGGAACAGCTTCCCGCACATTCCCCTCTGCAACAACAAACGGAGCCTCCAAAATACCTATGGAAGACTCCGCTTTATTCATCTGATTCAATCGTATTTATTGTTATGATTCATTGCTGCTTAAATATTTTTCAATTTCAGTAACAGCCTGTTCTTCATCACTGCCTTCAGCAATAACCGTAATCTGTTCCCCCGCCGCAAGACCAAGAGTCATCATTCCCATAATACTCTTCGCATTGACTTTTTTGGATTCAATTTCAACATAGATGTTGCTTTCGTACTGACTCGCAACCTGAACCAACATAGCAACTGGTCTGGCTTCTAAGCCTGATGCAAGTTCCACGGTGACTGTTTTTCTTACCATAATTATCCTCCTCATTCCTATGAACGAATCTATTCCACTGTGCTGCCCATACTTTCTGTACGCAGCCGAGCTGCCAGATCACAAAGCTTCCTCAGCCGGTGGTTCACACCTGATTTCCCTACAGGCGGATCAAGGGATTCCCCCAGCTCTTTTAACGTAGCCTCCGGCCTTTCCAGTCTCTCCCTGGCAATCTCACTAAGATTTTCCGGAAGATGATCAAGCCCGATCGTATCTCTGATAAATATTATATCTTCTATCTGCTTAACCGCAGCCGATACCGTTTTATTAATATTGGCAGTCTCACAGTTGACCTGTCGGTTCACACTGTTACGCATGTCCTTTAAAATCCTAATATTCTCCAATTCCATCAAAGTAACAGGAGCTTCCATTACATTAAGTATATCCACAATCTGGCTGCCCTCTTTGATGTAAACCACAAAATACCGTTTTCTCTTCACAATCTTTGCTTCCAGATCAAATGTCGCAATAATGGACTTTAACTGTTCTGCCTTCTCTTCTGTGGCGCATACGATTTCAAAATGGTAGAACTTTTCAGGATCACTTAATGAACCTGATGATAAAAAGGCTCCGCGAATAAACGCTCTTCTGCAGCAGGACTGTTGAATGACCACATTCCGTACTACGTTTAAGTTTTCCCCAACTTCTCCGTTTTCATCAAGAAGCTTCGTCGCATGCAAAATTCGAAGAGCATCTTCATGCTCCCGAATTGTTACCGTATAAGAACGATTCTTATTCAAGTATGCGTTTCTTCTAATTGAAACATCAGTACTTATATTAAATGTTTTTTTCAATAAAGTAAAGTACTTTCTCGCAACTGCCACATTTTCCGTATGAATTTTAATCTTATAGCGGTCTTCTTCGGAAATCATGATCTTACCGCACAAACTGATAATGGCAGCCATTTCTGCAATCTGGCAATGTCTCGCCGGACTGATCTGCCGGGAAAGCTCCTCTTTTAACTTGGAAGAAAATGACATCACTAGACCATCCTTTTCCGTTTATTATCCTTGTCAATGTCTCTGTGTTCTATCTTAATCCCAAATTCTTCCCTTGGTTTTAATCTGTCATATACTGCCTTTGCAATGGTGACCGAACGGTGTTTGCCTCCCGTACAGCCTATGGCAACCACAAGCTGATTCTTTCCCTCCAGCACATAGTTTGGAATAAGAAAGTCCAGCATATCATTCAGCTTGTCCAGAAACTGATCTGCGGTACCATGCTGCATCACATAGTCCCGCACCACCTTCTCTTCCCCGGTCTTAGGACGTAATTCTTCCACATAATAGGGATTGGGAAGAAATCTTACATCAAACACCAGATCTGCATCAGAGGGAATTCCGTATTTAAAGCCAAAAGAAAGTATAGTAATGTATAAGTTCCGGTAAGATTCATGATTCACAAAAATCTTCTCCAGTTCCTGTCTCAGTTCCTTGGTGAGAAGCTTGCTGGTATCAATAATATAATCTGCCTCTTCTTTTAGAAATGCAAGTTTTCCACGTTCCTTTTTGATTCCGCTGTCAAGCCGTCCGCCTGCTGCAAGCGGGTGTGCCCTCCTGGTCTCCTTATAACGCTTGATCAGAATTTCATCTCCCGCATCAAGGAAAAGGATCTCAAAGGGCACCCGGCTTCTTGACCACTCGTCAAAAATTCTGTTTAACACAGACAAATCTTCTCCGCTTCGGATATCAATTCCCAAAGCTGCATTTGGAATCCCACCGGGATTGTTAAAAGTCAGCTCTGCAAACGTCTCGATCAGGGGAATGGGAAGATTATCCACACAATAAAACCCCATATCTTCTAACATCTTTAATGCCTGGGTCTTTCCTGCTCCTGACATCCCCGTTACGATTACAAGCCTCACATCGTTCTCCTTTGCACTGTTAGAAATTCCCCAGTGTCTTAACTTCCATCTCAAGTTCTACTCCGGATTTCTTACGTACCCGTTCTTTTACCTGCTCACATAAAGAAATAATATCCGCTGCCGTTGCATGTTCTTTATTGATTACAAAGCCGCAGTGCTTTTCTGAAATCTGCGCACCGCCCACAGAGAATCCTCTTAAACCAGCATCCTCAATCAGCTTACCGGCAAAATATCCTTCCGGACGTTTAAAAGTACTGCCTGCGCTTGGATATTCCAGAGGCTGCTTTTCTTTTCTTCTTGCTGCCAGTTCATCCATCCGGCTCTTTATGGATATGTTATCCCCGTCTTTTAAACGGATTCTGGCACTTGTTACAAGATACTGATTGGGAATAATACAACTGGTCCTGTATCCCAGAGAAAGATCTTTTGCAGAAACCTCCTTCCCCTCTCCTTCCGGTGTCAGAACACGGGCGGAAAGAAGGACTTCCTTCATCTCAGATCCATAAGCACCTGCATTCATCACCACAGCACCCCCAAGAGTACCGGGGATTCCTGCTGCAAATTCAAAACCAGTCAAAGAAGCTTTGTATGCTTCCTGTGCAATCCGGGCGAGAGACAATCCTGCTCCTGCATGAACAATTCCACGCTCCCGGTCCACATGGCACTCTTTAAAACCGTCCATGGAGATTACAACTCCGTCAAATCCCTTATCTCCTACTAAAAGGTTGCTTCCATTGCCAAGTACGAAATAAGGAATCTTTTCCCTCCTGCAAAGAAGAAGAACTTGTGAGAGTTCCTTTTCTTCTGTAGGAGTCACAAAGCATGCAGCAGGTCCGCCTACCTTAAATGAGGTATGCTTCCACATCTCTTCTCCTGCCTTTATATGGTCTTTATCGGCTGCATCAAGAAGTTTTTCATAAATTTCAGTCATTCAGACACCTCAATCATCCTGTTTTCTTGACAGGTTCGCCTGGACGCGGTTATACAATTCCTGAGCCGCGTTGTACCCCATCTTCTTTTGTCTGTAGTTGACAGCCGCGGATTCAACAATAATTGCCAGATTACGTCCTGGACGTACGGGAATGGAATGACATACCACCCGGTTTCCTAAAAATTCTGTATACTGGTCTTCAATCCCCAGTCTGTCATACTCTTTATCCTTATCCCAGTCCTCTAATTTAATTACCATATCAATTGCCTGGGTATCTTTAACACTCTCCACACCGAATAAGGTTTTCACGTCAATAATGCCGATTCCACGAAGTTCGATAAAATGCTTTGTGATCTCAGGAGCACTTCCAATTAAAGTTGCTTCACTGACTTTTCTGATCTCCACCACATCATCAGTGACCAGACGATGCCCTCTTTTAATGAGTTCCAGTGCCGCTTCGCTTTTACCGATTCCGCTCTCTCCCATAATCAGAACACCTTCACCAAATACATCCACCAGCACCCCGTGAATGCTGATGCATGGTGCCAGCTTTACTTTAAGCCAGCGGATGACTTCTGCCATAAGATCGGAAGTAGATTTATCTGATACAAGACAGGGAACATTATAATGGTTGCAAAGTGCCAGAATATCCTCATCAGGAACCTGGCTCCGACTGTATACCAGGCAGGGAATCTGACAGGAAAGAAGCTTTTCATACATCTCATGTTTTCTTTCTCTGGTCATCTGGTTAATATATTCCTGTTCCACATAACCGATAATCTGCACCCGCTCGTTATCAAAATGATCAAAGAATCCGGCTAACTGAAGTGCCGGACGATTCACATCCGGATGGCTTAAGACAATCTTCTCTGCATCTATCTCCGGAGTCATGTTCCGAAGGCTCATCTTTTTGATCAAATCTGTTATCGCTACTCCATGCATGGCGAAACGCTCCTTTTTTTCCATCTGTTTTTTTCATACTAACACAGATTTTGTATTTTGAAAAGCTTAAAGACTAATGAAAAAACTCGTAAACACTTTTTGCAGACCTTGCATTCATGCCTGGAATCTTCTCCAAATCCTCTATTTCAGCTTCTTTAATGGCTTCCAGTCCTTTAAATTCACGCATCAGCGCTTTCCTTCTGTTTGGTCCGATATCAGGAATATCATCGAGAATGGATTTGACCTGCCCCTTGCTTCTTAAGCTTCTATGGTATTCAATTGCAAACCGATGGGCTTCATCCTGAATTCTGGTAATCAGTTTAAATCCTTCGGAATGACGGTCAATCGGAATCTCCACATTATTGTAATAAAGTCCACGGGTCCGGTGGTTGTCATCTTTAACCATTCCGCAGACAGGAATGGAAAGTCCCAGCTCACGCATCACTTCTAAGGCAATATTCACCTGCCCCCGTCCGCCATCCATCATGATCAGATCAGGAAAACGGGTAAAACTGCCAAACTCCTTATCTACCCCTTTTTCCTTAAGTTCTTCCATCTCTTTTAAGCCATGGGAAAACCTTCTGGTCAGCACCTCATTCATGGATGCATAATCGTTGGCTCCCTTAACCCATTTAATCTTAAATTTCCGGTAGTCGTTTCGTTTTGGTTTGCCGTTTTCATAGACAATCATAGAACCAACTGACTCAAAACCGCTTATGTTGGAGATATCAAACGCTTCAATTCTTTTAACACCGGAAAGACCAATCCAGCCGCCCACTTCATTCATGGCACCAATGGTACGGAGTTCTTCCCGCTTGATCTTTTCTTTATCCTGGGATAATACGAGGGCTGCATTCTTCTCAGCCAGTTCCACAAGCCGTTCCTTCTGCCCCTTTAACGGAACCATGATCTTAACCTTCTGTCCCCGTTTGGCAGTGAGCCATTCTCCGATTACGGATTCTTCCTCCAACCCTGTCTGAACCCACAGTTCCTTTGGAATAAATGGAGTTCCGGCATAAAACTGCTTTACAAAGCTTGTTAAAATCTGCTGATTATCTTCTGCTGCTCCGATGGTCACATGAAAATGCTCCCTGCCGATAAGCCTGCCCTCTCTGACAAAGAATACCTGAACCACTGCATCCTTTTCGTCCTTTGCCATGGCGATGATATCCCTGTCCTCCATACCGCTGTCTGTAATCTTCTGCTTTTGTGCAATCTGCTTTACGCTGTTTAACAGATCCCGGTATTCAATCGCTTTTTCATAATCCATCTCATCCGAAGCCTTCTGCATCTTTTCTTCCAGCATTCCCATAACAGGGCTGTATTTCCCTCCAAGGAACTCAAGTGCCTGGTTAATGGATTTATAATACTCTTCTTTGCTTATATAACCCTGACACGGAGCAGAACACTGCTTGATGTGATAATACAGACAGGGACGCTCCTTGCCGATATCTTTTGGTAAATTCCGGTTGCAGGTCCTGATCTGATAGATCTTATGAATCAGTTCAATGGTATCTTTTACTGCACCGGCACTGGTGTAAGGGCCAAAGTATTTGCTCTTATCCTTCTTCATCTCCCTGGAAAATAAAATCCTTGGAAAATCCTCATATACAGTTACCTTGATATAAGGATAAGTCTTATCATCCTTTAACATGGTATTGTAACGGGGCCGGTGTTCTTTAATCAGATTGCACTCCAACACAAGAGCTTCTAATTCGGAGTCTGTTATAATGTATTCAAAACGGGCGATCCTCGACACCATTTGTTCTATTTTTGATGTCTTATTTCTACTGCTCTGAAAATACTGCCTTACCCTGTTTTTTAAGCTGATCGCCTTTCCCACATAGATAATTTCGTCCCGCTTGTCGTGCATGATGTACACTCCAGGCTGGGACGGCAGTTTTTTTAATTCTTCTTCTATATTAAATTCGATGTGGTCCATTTAAACGAATCACCTCAATCTTGTTCCATCGTATTTATTCTGCAGTACTAAGTAACGTTCCACCGCGTAATACTTCTCTTCTGGTTCGGAACCGGTTCTTCCGACTTCCAGAATCTCGCAGATGGCAGAGAGTTCTTCTGGTGTAAACCTGTCTTTTCTGTGACGTAGAACCTCTAACTTCTCATGATAAGTCCTTGCGTCAAGAAATGCAAGAAGATTTTTATTAACTCTTCCGTTTTCCTCCTCCGCAGATTCTTGTATTTCTTCTCTTTGTTCCGTCGTAGAGAAGGTTACTTTTTCAAACCGGTATTTCTGTTTTACATCTGGATATTTCTCATGATCCACCTCGCTTAAAAACATGGACAGCGGGCGGACGTATACGCCAAAGGTTCCATAAAGTGCCTGGTATACCACCATTTCTTCCCTGGTTTCAGAGTGAATGGCAACTGCCATCACCTGATACATATTCCCTTTAAAATGCCTGTAGAATTCTCCTGGTCTGGGCGTTATATCCATGTGTTTTCTCGCTTTCTATCTTCCTGGGCTTCCTGTGGTTATAATGACCACGTCCGGTTTCTTTCTTTTTTTCTTAGCCTTTTCTTTCACATCACTCGGGCTTGTCTCTTCTTTTTCTATCTGTCCTTCCAGGCTCGTGCCAGCTTCTGATCTGGTACTTTCCTCCAGGGGTTTCTGTTCCAGTGCCTCTTGGGATTCTCTCAGATGTTGGAGCTTCTTTTGCTCCTGTTTCCCCTCTTCTTCGCTTAAAATACCTTCCCATGTATAATCATTGGAAGCGCTCCAAAGGATCCATTCATCATATCCCGCATCGTAAACTGCCTGAATCTGCGCCCGCACCTCTTCCGGTCCATAAGGAATATGATTTTCCAGATAAGAAGCAGTAAAATCCTGAAGCCAGGGGCGGACAATTGCCTGCCGCTCTCCCTGCCCCTTTGTTTTTAAAAGATCCTGCTTTGACCGCTCAAGTGCTGCTAAAATAGTATTATAAGGCTCTGTATCCGGATGTTCAATACCAAAATTCCCTTCTCCATAATGGGACGGATAAATCATGGGACTGATATAATCAAGATGCTGTGCCATATCATGATAGATCTGTCCCACCGCTTCTGCATCAATTCTGCTGCCGATGATAGTGCCAAACACATCCGCCGACACAAATACATCATGGGGAGAAAGCCTGTCATAAGCGTATTTGATAAATTCTGTAATGATATCCGTCTTAGATCTCCCTCTGGTATCTGATTCTTCAAATACTACCTGTTTCATGGAACTGTCTGTAGCAAAACGGATATAATCAAATTGAACTTCATCAAATCCTGCCTTTGATGCTTCTGCCCCAACCTCCACCAGATAGTCCCACACCTCCTGGCGGTATGGGTTCACCCAGGCCAGTCCTTTTTTATCCCGATGAAGGCTTCCGTCCTTATTCTTAAGACTCCATTCTGGTTTCTTCTCTGCCAGATACGGATCACGGAATGCCACCACCCGGGCAATGGTGTACAGATTTCTGGACTTTAATTCTGCCATCAGGGCATCCATATCTTTTATATACCGCTCCTGTGCTCCAATCTCATTCACTGTAGGTGCATCATTCATGGCATAGGTAATACGGCCATCATCGTTTTTTACATCAATGACAACCGTATTAATCTCTGTTCCTTTAATCTTATCAAGAATATCAGAAAATCCTTCTGAACCTGCCATATAACCAGAGATGTAGATTCCCTTTACTTTTACCGGTTTCTTCCCTGGTGCAGCGGAAACCTCCACTGGGATCTGCTGTGATTCCCCGCTGGAAGAATCCGTTTCTTCTAAATCAGGAACACCTTGATATCTGCTGCACCCGGATGCCACCAGGGAACACATGATTACTGCCAAAAGCCATCTTTTCATAATACTTTGTTCACTTTCTTTATGGTTTTTTATGTCCATATCGTAATAAATATTTAACATTTTACCATAATTTGTAAACTTTTCCAATGAAAATTTAATATTTCGGCCGGAACTATATTCTAAAAACCTATTATTTCATATACATGGTACTCATAATCAAACTCATAACCCAGCTTTTCAGAAAGTGCCACAGATCCTGGATTCTGGGCATCCCAGCTTGGATATAAGCCTTTGTCCAGACATTCCAGAATCAGCTTCGCACCACATGCAAGTGCTGCGCCGCGGCGTCTGTAATCTGCTCTTGTATCAATCTCAATCTCGATTCCCTCACGATAAACCGAATAAGAAGAAGCACCGGAAACCACTCTGCCCTCTACTACAGCAGCAACACCAATTCCCCGGGTTTTATAATCCTCATATCCCTCAAATTGAGCACATAGATCCCTGGACCATGGCTCTGCCATAATCTGGTCATAAAGCTCCTGATCAATCATTCGCAAAGAAAAAGGGGTAGGAACCTGCCTTACGATTTTTTCCAGATGCTCCCGGTTAAATCCATGAGGATTTTTCTTAATGGCATAACGGCTCACCTTTTTTGCACTGGATTTCCATACTTCTTCGATAGCCAATGCCCATTTTTGATCTCTGGGTACCATAATAATGAAGCCGGATTTCCAGTCTGATGGTTTATTGCGGATCAAATCTTTGTCGGGTTTACCAGAAAAGAAGCAAAAATCTCCTAAAAGCAACTGGGCAGACTGAGGATTCCTCCCATTATCTGCATATGCTCTTCCCATCAATCCCTGAAGACAGGAATAGATCATCGTCTCTTCCCAACCTGAAAACAAAGGTTCTAAAACTGATTTCTCAATTATTTCTACAACGCTCAATATAACAGTTCTCCTTATGTTAGTTGCACTTACGACAGAAGCAGGAAAGTTCATGATCATTGACAACGCCTACTGCCTGAAGATAAGAGTATATCGTGACAGATCCCACAAATGCCATACCTCTCTTTTTTAAATCCTTTGACAAGCAATCTGACAGTTCCGTCTTAACTGCAAAATTATCGTCATGATTCAATATAACTTTACCGTCAGTAAATCCCCACAAATACCTGGAAAATGACCCGAATTCCTTCTGGATCTGCAAGAATACTTTTGCATTCTTTACAGCAGCCTCCATCTTCTTCCGGTTTCTGATCAGTCCTTTGTTCTGCATCAGTTCTTCTAACTTATCCTCCCCGTAAGAAGCCACTTTTTCTGCGCAGAAGCCATCAAAGGCAGTCCGGAATTCTTCCCTTTTCTTTAATATGGTAATCCAGGAAAGTCCCGCCTGGAATGCCTCTAAAAGAAGCATCTCATACAGTTTCTTATCATCATGAACTGGAACCCCCCACTCTTCATCATGGTATTTTACATAGACCGGTGATTTTTCATCTACCCAGAAACAGCGTTTTTTCTCCATTACCTTGCCAGTACCTCCGGACCATCTTCCGTAATCAGTATTGTATATTCCCACTGGGCGGACAAACTGCCATCCTGGGTAGAAATGGTCCAGCCATCTTCTTTATCCTGTACTACATCCGGCTCACCGGCATTGACCATAGGTTCAATTGTAAATATCATCCCTGGTACTAAAAGCATGTCGGTTCCCCTTGTTCCAATATGACTTACCCAAGGTTCCTCATGGAATTCGATGCCTACTCCATGACCGCCGATTTCTCTGACTACAGTAAATCCATTGGCATAAATGTATTCGGAAATAGCGGCACCAATATCTCCCAGATGACCCCATGCCACCGCTTCCTTTAACGCCAGGTCTACACTTTCTTTTGTAACTCTCACCAGCTTTTCTGCTTCTTCGGATACAGTTCCAATGCAGTACATTCTGGAGGCATCCGCATAATACCCATTTACAATGGTGGTTACATCTACATTAATAATATCACCATCTTTTAATATCCTGTCTTTATCTGGAATGCCGTGACATACAACTTCATTGATGGAGGTGCACACACTCTTTGGATAACCTTCAAAATTAAGTGGTGCCGGTATCCCGCCAAGACGGATGGTGTTTTCATGAACCAGGGTATTAATGTCTTCGGTACTCATTCCTGCCTTTATGTTTTCACCTACTATATCAAGAATCTGATTATTGATCACACCTGCATGTCGGATTCCTTCGATCTGAGCCGGTGTCTTTATCATATTGTGCTCCGGAACTTCGTGTCCCATCATCTCATATTTCTCAATTTTCTGATCGAATGCAAGATGACAGCTTTTGTATTTCTTTCCACTGCCGCACCAGCAAGCATCATTTCTACCTATTTTACGCATTTCTTACCTCCTTCTTACTACATCGTTTTAACATGTTTGGGTCTGAATGTAAAGTATTTTGCTTAAATAAAGAAACAGGAAAAATCCCCATGGCAATTCCATATTTAATATGATACAATCTATGGGTATCAGGGTCAAATAGTAGAAAAGGAAGAAACACGCACAAGCAATGGAGGGACAAATGAAATTTGGATTTGACAACAACAAGTATTTAAACATGCAGTCAGAGCATATCAAGGAGCGGATCGGCCAATTTGGAGACAAGCTTTATCTGGAATTCGGAGGCAAGTTATTTGACGATTATCACGCTTCCAGAGTGCTTCCGGGATTTGAGCCTGACAGCAAACTCCGCATGCTGATGCAGCTTTCTGACCAGGCGGAGATTGTAATCGCCATCAGTGCATCCGATATTGAAAAAAACAAGATCCGTCATGACCTTGGCATCACTTATGATGTAGATGTACTTCGCCTGATTCAGTCTTTTACAGACAAAGGGCTTTATGTAGGAAGTGTCGTTATTACACAGTATTCCGGTCAGAAATCTGCCGACGTCTTCAAATGCAAGCTGGAACATATGGGAATCAGCGTTTACCGTCATTACATTATTGACGGATATCCAGGCAACATTCCCTTTATTGTAAGTGACGAAGGTTACGGCAGAAATGAATATATAGAAACTACCAAACCACTGGTTATCATCACTGCCCCAGGACCTGGAAGCGGCAAGATGGCAACCTGCCTTTCCCAGCTTTATCATGAGAACAAGAAGGGAACCAAGGCGGGATATGCCAAATTCGAGACATTTCCAATCTGGAATATTTCCTTAAAGCATCCGGTAAATCTCGCCTATGAGGCGGCTACCGCAGATTTAAATGACGTCAACATGATTGACCCGTTTCATCTGGAAGCTTACGGGAACACTGCCGTTAATTATAACCGGGATGTAGAAGTCTTTCCCGTACTCAGTGCCATTTTTGAAGAGATTTACGGGGAATGCCCTTATAAATCCCCTACAGACATGGGTGTGAATATGGCTGGTTTTTGTATCGTTGATGATGAAGTCTGCAAAGAAGCCTCCAGAAAGGAGATTCTAAGGAGATATTATCAGGCACTTTTGCGTCTGGCAAATGACATGGGCTCCAAAGACGAAGTCTATAAGCTTGAGCTTTTGATGAAGCAGGCTAAGATCACCGTTGACAGCCGCAAAGTTATAAAGGCTGCTACTGATCTTGCAGAGGCAAAAGGTTCTCCCTGTGCTGCTTTAGAGCTGGAAGACGGCACTGTAATTACAGGAAAGACCACCAAACTCCTTGGAGCTTCCGCCGCACTTTTATTAAATACCGTAAAAGTACTTGGCCACATTCCCCATGACGTTCATCTGATCGCTCCTTCTGCTATTGAGCCAATTCAGAAGTTAAAAACCAAGTATCTTGGAAGCAAAAACCCAAGACTTCACACAGATGAAGTCCTGATTGCGTTATCTGCCTGTGCTGCCACAGACCCCAATGCGCAGATCGCCCTGGAACAGCTTCCAAAGCTAAAAGGATGCGATGCCCATACCTCTGTGATTCTTTCCGATGTGGATATGAAAACATTTAAAAAATTAGGGGTGAATTTAACCAGTGAACCACTGTATGAAGAAAAGAAGATATACCACTAGGATGTGCAGATTGGATCAATGAGTTTTCAAACACCCCCTAAATAAAACAGGTATACTGCAGAAGAAAAAAGACTGATTCCTTCTGCAGTATACCTGTTTAGCTTTCTAATACGACATTCACCTGTTTTTCAACAATATCTTTTACTCCAGTCCGTTCTAATACGAGAGCGGCGGCAAGTTCCCCATAGAGAAGTTCCTGAGCCATATTAAAATAGAAGTCATCTTTTGCCGTGCTTTTCTTACCTTCTGCCAGACGCTTCTGTTTCTTTAGATAAAGTGTTTTAATGATCTGCATCCAACCGGTGCACTCATTCTTCATCATGATCTCTTTGTATTTTCCCTCTCTCTGCCTGTCATCAAGAACCCAAATGGTCTCAATCTCTGGAATCTGATCAATAAGGTCTAAGGCTTCCTCTCTGGTAAAGGCGGCTCTCATCTGCGCCTTCTTATTGTCCACGGGTGTATAAACCGCGCTCTGCTGCTCTTCGTAAAGCGGCTTAAGCGTATAATATAGCCGATCCTCATCCGCTGCTGACATGTTAAGGCATCCAATCTCCTTCACTTTACAAATCCCATGGGTACCAAACATAACCAGATCATTTACCTGAAACATCATACATTCCTCCTGACTGAACAACACCACAATGAAACCAAAGTTACAACTACTACCTTTCATTATAACACTTTCAGGCACCTTTTGTCAGTGTTTTTTTGTTTTTGTTAATTTTCGTTAAAAATAGCCAGAGAAATGTCCTGTATTATTTGTGCAATTTAGCCTTATTGCCTATATGTTTTAACTAAATATCTATCAATTCATAAAATATCAGATTTTTCAACATTTATAACGTATTATTATTTATCTTTCAACAGCTTGACCGCACTGCTTGCACCCACTCTGCCGCAGCCAGCTTCTATGTAAGCTCTCAAATCCTCCAGAGTGCGTACTCCACCTGCTGCTTTTATCTTCACTCCTGGTCCAATATGATTTTTGAACAACCGGATATCTTCAAGGCTGGCTCCAGCACTGCCAAACCCAGTGGATGTTTTGATGTAATCAGCATTGCCATTGGTAACTGCCTGACACATGGCAATTTTTTCCTTTTCTGTCAGATAACACGTTTCAACAATGACTTTTAGAATTCCATTTCCAACAGACTGTTTGAGTAGAGCAATCTCTTCTTCTATCTTTTTATACTCTCCATTTTTCACATCAGTCAGATTGATTACCATATCCACTTCCGACGCTCCGTTTGCTACCGCCTCACGGGTTTCCGTTTCCTTTGTTCTGGCTGTGCTGTAACCAAGAGGGAACCCCACCACCGTACAGATAGTAAGAGTCGGGAATTCCTTGTGGACCCTGGCGACATAAGAGGGCGGAATACAAACAGAAGCGGTCTGATATTCTTCTGCTTCCTGGCATAGTATACGAATCTCCTCCCAGGAGGCAACCGCCTTTAACAACGTATGGTCCACATAATGCAACATATCCTGATCTGTCATTGAATTTCATTCCTTTCTGTTCATCACAAAAGCGTAACGCCCTGCTTTGTGACTCTGGCATAAATAAATGGTTCTTTTAAAGGCTGTTCCTTACCAATGAAAATCGCCTTATTCAATTCCTCGCTGGCCGTTGGTAAAAGTTCTTTCTTTGATGAATAGAGAACTCCTATGACTTGCCCTTTCTCCACCTTATCTCCAACTTTTTTCTTAAGAACGATTCCAGCACTTGGATCAATGATGCTCTCTTTTGTGATTCTTCCTGCTCCCAAGAGAGAGGAGGCGATTCCGCAGCGTTCTGTATCCATCCGGACGATGTATCCACCAGCCTGTGCAGTCAGTTCCAGGGAATAAGGTGCCTTTTGAAACAGAGAAGTGTCCCGGATTACTGTGGAATCTCCGCCCTGTGCTTCTACCATGGCAATCAAACGGTTAAACGCACTCTTATCTCTGATGGCCTCTTCTGCCATTGCCCTGCATGTGTCATGAGTTCCTTTTCCTGCCAGTTCCAGCATTCCTGCGGCAAGTTCCAGGCAGACTTCAGTCAGATCAGCCGGTCCATTTCCATTAAGAGTCTCCACCACTTCCACCACCTCCAGGCTATTACCGATCCGATTTCCCAGCGGAATGTCCATATTGGTGATGAGTGCCATGGTCTTCTTTCCGGCGTGCTCCCCGATGGCAACCATCTTTTGAGCAAGAGCAATGGAGTTGTCAAGGGTTTTCATAAATGCTCCGCTTCCAGTTTTCACATCAAGAAGAATACAGTCACTTCCTGCCGCCAGTTTTTTACTCATAATTGAAGCTGCAATCAAAGGAATGCTGTCCACTGTTCCGGTCACATCCCGTAGAGCATAAAGCTTTTTATCTGCAGGGGCAAGATTCCCGGATTGACCGATGACCGATAGCCCTGCTGTATGGACCGCCTCAAAGAATTCTTCTTGTGTCAGAGTGGTCTTCATACCAGGTATGGACTCCATTTTATCAACGGTTCCTCCGGTATGACCAAGTCCCCGCCCTGACATTTTTGCGACTTTTACCCCACAGGCTGCCACAATGGGAGCAACGATCAGTGTGGTCTTATCTCCCACCCCTCCGGTAGAATGTTTATCCACTTTCACACCTTCGATAGGTGATAAATCCACCATATCTCCAGAATGGGCTACTTCATTGGTGAGAATGGCTGTCTCTCTGTCATCCATTCCTTTAAAATAAATCGCCATTAACATCGCTGCCATCTGATAATCTTTAATTTCATCCCTTACATAACCCTGAATCATGAAATGAAGTTCTTCTTCACTGAGAGCTTCTCCATTTCTCTTTTTTACGATCAGATCATACATTCTCATGATTTTCATGTCCCCCGTTTCCTTCTTCTGATTTTAGGTTATCTCCTGTAAATCCCAGAGGAAGCAGATCTTTTAACAGATAGGTCCGGCTTTTTTCTCCTGCTCCCAATAGGATCAGGAATTCTTCCGGATCACAGAATTCTGCCATCACCTGCCTGCACACTCCGCAGGGAGCACAAAAATCTCCCTGCTCTCCTTTTTTATTGCCTGTAATGGCAATCGCACAAAACTCCGTAACGCCTTCTGAAACCGCGCGGAAAAACGCAGTTCTTTCTGCACAGTTTGTAGGGGAATAAGAGGCATTTTCGATGTTGCAGCCCCGGTATATGATCCCGTTTTTTCCAAGAAGAGCTGCTCCCACTGTAAAACCCGAATAGGGAGCATAGGCATTCTTCTGGGCTTCATATGCTTCTTCTATCAAAAGACTTTTTATTGAATCATCTATTTTCAAAAAGATTCCTCCTGTTATTGTTTTACTTCTTCTAAGAAACTGGTTCCTGAGATGCTTCCTTTTACCTGGAATAAGTCAAGGACTGTAGCTGCAATATCCGCAAAGGTCTCTCTTGTTCCTATGGATACGCCTGCTTTGATTCCTTCCCCATAAATCAGCATGGGGGTATATTCTCTGGAATGATCTGTACTTGGAGTTCCCGGATCACAGCCGTGATCTGCTGTAATAATCAGAACATCGTCCATTCTCATTGCCTTTATAAACTCTCCTAACTGCACATCAAAATCGGTGGCAGCCTGGGCATATCCTTTTACATCATTGCGGTGGCCATAAAGCATGTCAAAATCCACCAGATTCACAAAACATAACCCATGGAAATCGTCCTTCTGTGTCTTTAATGTCTGAATCATCCCATCCGTATTATTGACGATGGAAGTCGTCTTATCAATTCCCTTTCCTGCAAAGATATCGTAAATCTTACCAATGCCAATGGTATCAAGTCCAGCCTCTTTCAGGCAGTCGAGCATGGTCGTCTTTGGAGGCAAGAGGGAATAATCATGGCGGTTTGGCGTCCGTTTAAAATCTGGATGAGTCCCCACAAAGGGTCTGGCAATGACACGCCCCACTCCATGCTCTCCTTTTAACAGTTCTCTCGCAATCTTGCAATACTCATAAAGAGTTCCTAATGGAACCACTTCCTCATGAGCTGCAATCTGAAATACACTGTCTGCGGAAGTGTATACAATCAAATCACCTGTTTTGCAATGAGCCTCCCCATAGTCCCTAATCACATCGGTTCCGGAATAGGGACGGTTGCAGAGGATTCCCCGTCCCGTTCTTTTTTTGAATTCATCAAGAATTTCATCGGGAAAACCTTCCGGATATGTGGGTAGAGGTTCATTGGAAATAATCCCTGCAATCTCCCAGTGTCCGATGGTGGTATCTTTTCCCTGAGAACGTTCTGTCATTCTTCCATAGGAACCAATAGGTGCCTCTTCTTTTTCACCTGCTGTGACCCCATCTATATTAAACATTCCCAACTTTTTTAAATTAGGTGTGTAAAATTCTTTTGTTTTTGCAATGCTTCCCAGTGTATTGCTTCCTTCGTCATGGAACTTCGCAGCATCAGGTGCTTCTCCAATACCAAAACTGTCCAGAACAATTAAAAATACTCGTTTTGTTTCTAACATATTCATTCCTCCTGTTACGAAAAGGGATTGCTGTGCAATCCCTCTCCCAGTTCATCAAATTTTTTCAAATCTTTCAACATCTGTTACAAATATAGTAGCTCCGCCCAGTTCTACGGTCATTGGCATCATCATAAATGATGATGATACAGATGCCAGATTGGGGGCAGGAACATTTGTGGTTATGGTCTGGCGTTTTCCGCAAGTATCTTTAATCAGATCAATGACCTCTTCTACCTGCTCATCTTCCGTACCAATCATGAGAGTTGTGTTGCCTTTCTTTAAAAAGCCGCCTGTTGTGGCAAGTTTTGTCACACTGTAATGGTGTTCATTCAGGGCATCGGTCACCCGGTTTCCATCATCGGAACTGACGATTGCATAAATAATCTTCATATCTACCACCTCACTGTTCTATTGGGCAAAACTGCATTTATTAGCTGCTTCTATTATAAAACATAATCAGGAAAAATAAAACAACCAATTCTACTTTTATTTAAAGTTTTCTGTTAATAAGCAATATTCTGTACTTTCTGAATTAGTTTTTGGTAAATACGTTCTTTCATCCACGGTTCTCTCACAATTTGCAAACATTCCTCCAGCCCAAACCAGCCCACTCCACTGTTCTCATCTTCTTTTTTATGAATTTCCTGCCTGTCATCGGCTTCCAGCAGATAGGTTATATTAAGGTGAAGATGGGACGGAACATACACGCCCTTTTTTTCATGTCCGTTTACCGTGAGGATTTCCAGGGAAAAGATATCTTCCAAAACCGGAGTCACAACTTTAATTCCAGTCTCCTCCTGTGCCTCTTTCATGGCTACATATAAGAGATCCGTTTCTCCATCTGCATGACCTCCGGTCCACGCCCATGAGTCATAGATATTATGATACGCCATTAAAACTTTATTCCTAGCTTCATTCACCACCCAGCCGGAGGATGAAAAGTGAGCCTCTTCATTTTCCCGGTAAAAGCAGGAATCTCCCTGATGGAGATAGACAAGAATCCGCTCCTTATCCTTTTTCTCCTGTTCATTCATTGGCTGGAAATGTTCCACTGATTCCATTAACTGTTTTATCTTGTCCATCTTTATGTTGTCTCCTTTTTCTTTCGTTTTCAGTCATACTAAGACATCTTATGGATATATTTTAGAGAATAAGTAAAACGAGGTGTCTTATGGACTTATCATCTTTGGTGTATGCGGACAATTCCCCCTGGCCTCCTGTGGAAATCGAGGCTCAGAACAGGCAGTATGCGGCTGCCATGCTTTCTAATATAGGAGCCTGTAATTCAGAAATGTCCGCGATCAGCCTTTATGTTTACAACAGCATCCTTACAAAAAGCTATTTCCCCGACATTGCGGAATGTTTCCATAAAATCAGCATAGTGGAGATGCACCATCTAAATATATTTGGGGAACTCTCCATAATGCTGGGAACAGATCCCAGATTATGGAGCTATCAAAATGGACGGATGCAGTACTGGTCCCCCGGCTGCAATCGCTACCCCACCAGAATCGGTGCTCTGGTTTCTAACGCATTAAACGGAGAGTTGGAGGCCATTAAAAAATATCAAAATCAGGCTCAGTGGATTGACGATTGCAACATTAAAGCCCTCTTAAACCGGATCATTGCCGATGAACTGTGCCATGTAGAAATATTCCGGTTTATTCTGGCTGAATTAAATCAGGATTCCTTTATCCAGTCTGCGGAATATCACAGTTCCGAAGAGGACTGTGAGGCAGAGGAAACCGAAGACGAAGTCAAAGACTGTGAACCTACATAATCATTTGCTTTTGGGGAGGGCTTACTTCTCATCCTGTCTGATCTCCAAGCCCTCCTGATAGCCTTTTTCCATCTTATGCCTTGCTTTTCTGTTCGCAACCGTATCAAATATTATGGAAAAATCATAATTCTCCGGATACAGTTGTGCAGAACGGACTAAAAGCTTAACACGTTTCTGGTTGAGCCAGATTTTTTTATCAGGCATCTGAATCTGTATCATTCCTTTTTCATTGACTGTCTTACAGACAATTCCCTTCTTTTTATCCGGATAGACAAGGACACTGTCACCGATGGAGAATAATTGTTCCATCTCATTTTTATTCGTAATTGGCTTTTTGTCTTTTTCTATGGACGGACCTTTTGATGGGTAATGACCGGTTTGCTGCAGGCTGAATTTTTCCTGACTCTTCCCTTCTTTCCAGTTCCCATAAGCATACGCTCTTGCCTTTTCTACCATTTCTTCCGGCATTCCAAGCCTTTTTGCAATAGCAAGTGCACAGCTTTCCCCTGCTTCTCCTATTTCCATCAGGTAAAGAGGTTCTAACGTATTTTTGTCAAAAGCCATGCGTGCATTGGTCACGCCTTTGGTCTCTCTGGCGTAGGTCTTAACCTCAGGGTAGTGAGTTGTGGTCAAAAACAGACAGCCTCTTAACCGCAGTTCTTCCAGAATTGCGATTGCAATTCCCATCCCTTCCGCAGGATCTGTACCGGAACCCAGTTCATCCATAATTACCAGACTTTCTTTATTCACAGCGTCCAGAATCCTCATTACATTGGAAATATGAGCCGAAAATGTGGATAAATTCTCTGTAATATTCTGTCCATCTCCAATATCGCAAAGCACCTGACTGTTCATACAAAGATCTGCCTGCTCACAGGGAACATGAAGCCCGCACTGCGCCATAAGGCAGAATAGACCAACGGTCTTAATGGATACAGTTTTTCCTCCTGTGTTTGGTCCTGTAATAATGATTCCCTGTTCTGTCTTTCCTATCTCAAAGGTAAGAGGCACTGCAGTACTGGCATCCATTAACGGATGACGCCCTTGGATAATCTGAATATACCGTTCCGTATTAATAGAGGGCTGGATTCCATTCATTTCTAAACTCAACTGCCCTTTTGCAAATAAAAAATCCAGTTTTTCTAAATAATGCTTGTTTTTCTCCAGGACCGGAAGATTTTCTTCCACAACTCCGGTCAGTGTATAGAGAATTCTCCTGACCTCATTCTCCTCTTCAATTCTTAACTGCTCCAATTCTCCGTTGAGCATGGAAACAGCGGCTGGTTCTATGAATAAAGTAGCTCCTGTGGCGGACTGGTCGATGACACTGCCTGGAACCATGGATTTATAATCCTTCTTTACGGGGAGGCAGGTTCTGCCGTTTTTTATGGTTATAAACGAGTCTGAAAAATACTTTTTATTTTTCCTCAAAATGCTTTCTGTCTTTGCCCGCAGCCGTTCTTCCACCTTTCCAATCTCCTGACGAAGATTTTTTAAGGTTCTGCTGGCATAGTCTTCCACTCTTCCGTTTCGAATGCTTTCATAGATCAATTGGGATAGCTCTGAAAGAGGGTCTAAATCCAATTCGTAATATGCCAGGCTCACTTCTAAATTCTTACACCGGTTCAAAAACTCTTTTAAACGCTTCACACCTGTAAGCATTGCTCCCATTTGTTCCAGTTCTCCAGCCTGCAGGCAGCCTCCTTGTTTTGCAGTCACGATTATATCGGTAAGATCTTTCATTGCCACAGCCGGTGGAATACCCATGCGGTCCAGTATAATCCTTGCTTCTGTGGTGTCCCTGAGATCTTTTCGTACCTGGCTTTCTTTTCTGGATGGAGTTAAATTCCTGATCTGCTCTTTTGCTGCTTCTGTATGTGAAAAACCTTCTAATACTTCTAATATTTTATAAAATTCTAATGTCTGAAATGTGTGATCCATGTCTTTCTCCCTGTTTTTATTCATCATCAAGATTCCTAAAATTCATGGAGCATAACCGCAGTCTGCCATTTTAAACAACAAAAAAACCTGTGAGATCACAAATCGACATCTCTCAGGCTTCTAACCTATCTGGTCTGCTTTGTATCTTCATGGGCAAAACAGGTACACAAATAAAAAGAGAAATCTTCATTCTCCTTTCATGATGCCTGTTCTCAATATAAAACTACTTTACGCTCCATGTTTTGATACAATTAACATTCACACACTTCCTATTCTTAGTCTTTTTCAAATATACCATGAAAAAATGACGGGGTCAATCCATTTTTTTATGTTCCATCGGAATTCCATTAAGATATGCGGCGGATAACTTCTCTCCCGCATATTGAAGTTTTAAAGAAAAGAAAGGAATTTCTTCTCTCAGAAGTTGGAAAAAGATTCTATCCCCTTCCCAAAGCGGAAGCTTAGAAATATGGTCTTTGTTTACCCATTCCAGTTGTCCTTCTTCACACTCTGCCAAATCTCCCTGGTACTGGTCGGAAGTATACAGAAACATATATTCATCAGGATACTGATCGGAGACAAAGGTTATTATTCCTCTTTGCCGATAGGATAAGAGAGTCAGCCCTGTCTCTTCTTTCACTTCCCTCAAAAGACAATCCTCCGGGCTTTCGCCAGCTTCAAAATGTCCGCCTACGCCAATCCATTTATCCTGATTTACATCATGCTTCTTTTTGATCCGATGCAGCATCAGATACTGGTTCTCCTGCTCAACGTAACAAAGGGTGGTAAGATTTTTATACGCCATTGCCTGTTCCCTTCTTAATTTATGCCTGTAATCGCCGTATTTCCGTTAATGGTTTCTGTTTCTTTTTCTTCTTTTCCTGCCAGATCTCCTACTTGAACCTGAACAACACAATTCGTCTCATGTCCCTCGTAAAGTACTGGTACGCGGTAAGATCCTGCTGTATTCCAGTCACACCTGGATACATCAAACGAAAATTTCTTGTAATCGTATATTTCTGGGGAAAAATAATTTTCCGGCTTCAATTCCAAAACCGTTCCAACGCTGGTTTTTGCATAAAAAGTTGTTGTAACCTTTTCATCAAAAATAGGTTTTGTTCTGGTTCGAAATACCTGAAATAATACAAGAATTGCTGCAACTAAAAGAAATACTCCAAATATAGCAAAACGAACGCCCTGTTTTCTTTTACTGTACTCCATTTACTCCTCCATACTCATTTTAATTACTTATTTCAAACAATTTTACACCTGATACCCCCACTGACTAATAACTTTACACCTGCCAATCACACAAATCTCCAATAAAATTAAAATATTAGAATTTAATCCCGGAAAAAGCCTGACTGCAGGTTATCAACAAGATGACTGCAGTCAGGCTGAGTACATAAAATCACCCTGGCTGAAACGTTTCTTTTCTCTTCTGTCGGAATTCATCATTCTGCTATTTCTGAATCCCTTTTTATTTATTTTAACATAGATTTTCCAGGATATTATTTTTAGTTTTCTTAATATTCTCTGAATTTTAACTCATCAAGATGCGTCTGATATAACAGGCAATGAAAATCCATGTCTGTAAGAAGCTTTCATACGTTTAAATCATATATCTTGTTTCTTTTCTGAATGATTGGAACAGAATGCTGCCTGTAATTTTACGAAAACAAATGCAGGCTGCAAGTTCACTTTAAGGCGCAAACACAGAGAACTGAATTTGCATATGAAAACAATTGACGTTAAATACTAAAATTCTCACACATTTCTATGAATTGAAAGAACCCATCTATGAATAGATCGGAACTTTCTTGATAATATTAAGGGTTTTTGAGAAAATCCTTAAGAAATACAGAAAAAAACTGGTTCTTTTAATATTTATAAAAGAAGATCTTCCAAAGTAAACGATTTGTTATTAATTTTTATCACATTTTACTGCATCAATCGCCAATACCACCATGAGAGCCAAAAGACCGTCCGTTTCGTGAAACACTTCAATCATATAGGTATCTGTAAAGTTAAACAGTTGTTTTTCGATGGAAGCAACCATGTTCCCATTAGAAGAAAGAAGGCGGTAATCCCATTCCATAAAGCTTCCTTCCACCTTCCATCCATTACAATCCACAGTAAAAGAAGGCTTAAAAAAAGTGAATTCTTTTGTAATTGTTCCTATGGTTTCTCCATTTATCTGAATATGAAAACGGGGCAGAAATGTAAGGACTTGTTCTGTTAATGTACCCAGGTGCACATTTTGTCTGTCATAAATCTCCAGTTTATGGCCCCATGCCAGTTTTCCTTTTACCGTAAATACAGTATTTCCCTGTTCATCATAGATGTCATAACTATCAAACCATGAGAAAAACCGTTGTTTAAACATTAATTTCATAATCAGAAAATTCCTTTCTTAAATGGTGTGAAATGTGAACGAAACTCCCCCTTTGATTCATGACATCTTCTTCTGCTTTATTATATGTCAATTGGCAGACAAGACATACTAAAACGGGGGGTGATTCTATTATCTTTTTCTCTTGTTATGGATCATAACCGTTATGATTGAAAAAAGAATCATTACGGAATTGGCTGCAACCGTTCCTCTCCATGTCATAGTCATAGTGCCAAATATCGGTGAGACTGCATTGAACATGGTATGAAAAAGCAGGAACACAAACACATAACTTTTTCCCGCTATTCTATAAACAGCTCCTCTAAAAAAACTAAATGACATGAGCTGTATTTGAAACATCCAAAAATGAATGGTTCCTGCACAATGATTGGTTCCTGGAATAAAGAAAAGCGGAATATGCCAGAAAGCCCAGATTATTCCTACGAAAACACAAGCTGGAACAAAACCGTATTTCTTGTCAAACTCAGGCTGTAACACATACATCCAGCCCGCTTCCTCCAAACCGCCAATAATTATTCCTCCGGGAATGGAAAGGAAGAATGTATAAAATGGAAGTGCCAATTTCACGCCCCCCAGTACTGCAATATGCACTCCAAAATACAGTACAAGCCCAGCAGTGACAAACAAATAAAGAAATACACTATTTTTTAAATAGAAAACTGTTTTCAGCCATTCTTTTAAGCCAGTTACTTTCTTGTTCTTTTTCAAAACAACATAGGAAGCAATTGCCGGAGATAAAATATAGATGGAAAAGGGAATATTCATTAGGAACTGTTGAAATGTATGAACCCAATTATAAACCGTATATCCGGATTGTCCAAGAACAATTAACATCCCGGAAACAAGGTAGGCGATGGAAAAGGTCAATACTATATATTGTATACTGCATTTTTTATTCATTATGGTTGACTCTCCTCTTTCCAGCAATTGATTACAGAATATCCTGCTTATTGCCAGACAGGCCTCATTCTACATATGGCTTGGTTCACATTCTACCATAACCTTATGATCCTGTCTATCTGGGATCCTTATTAATCCGATGAAAAGAGTGGAGTTGTGGTGAGCCGGGACTATCAGGGATTGATTATAAATCATATGAAATTACGCCCCTAGACATTTAACAAGTGATGATACTTGCTCCATATAACGATTTAAAGCCACAGGGGTCCTACGACCCCAGACTGCTTACCTGCATCTTTTGAATCCTTTTTAAGAGATTGAAACCCGCAGGGGTACTGCGACCCCAGACAAGATAAGACAACAACAAAAATAGAAAAAGCTATCCTCCCGGCATCTAAACTGCCGGGAGGATAGCTTTTCCTCACATCATTCCATTTTCCTCTCACACCAATCTGCTAACACACACGCATCACATTTTGCCCTTCTTGCTGTACAAACTGCCCTTCCGTGATAGATCAACTGAAAATTAATCCGGTTCCAGTGTTCTTCCGGCAGTACTTTTTGTAATTCCAATTCCACTTGTACCGGATTCTTCCCAGTTGCCCACCCAAGCCGCTTTGAGATGCGGAATACATGGGTATCAACGGTAACTCCGGGTATTCCGTAATAATCTGCCAAAAATAAAGTGGCAGTCTTTCTTCCTACTCCTGCCAGTTTAAGCAGCCCTTCGATGTCTTTTGGTACTTCACCGGAAAATTCTTCTGCGATCTGCTGACAGCATTTCTTTAAATTTCTGGCTTTATTTTTATAAAGCCCAATGGAACGAATGGCATCTTCTATTTCCTCCAAAGAGGCATCTGCCATATCTTTTGCCTGTTCAAATCTTATAAATAACTGAGGTAACACCTCTTCTACCTGCTTATCCGTACTTTGGGCACTAAGCATAATGGCTGCTAACAACTGCCACAGCTGCTTATGATAAAATCCCTGTTTCCTCACACCATAAATCTCATCCAGTTTTTCCAATACCCTGGTCACATATTCTTTTTTCATTCGTAGAAACTCCTTATAAAACCATTCATTCAAAGGGTTACCGTTTGATCTCCCCCGGCTCAAATAACTGTATCACTCCATACTCCCCGTCATATCCGGGGCTGCATGTTACTTTTTTACTTCGCAGTCTTGTAATTCCTTCCGCAATCCATTCTCCCGAAACCTTACGAATGTCTTCAATCGGAAGATTTCGTAAAATATCAAATTCCGTTCCCAGAGTTTGAACCATGGTTTCATATTGAGTCTGAACCTTCTTGCTTGCTGTGGTATAGCCCATGGAAGCGGCAATTACTTCCAGTAAAGGTACCATGCTTTCAAAGAATTCCTCTTTCAATTGCCTATATCCTTCCTTTCTGTCTGCAAGCTGTTCAATCCGGTGTGATACTCCTGTGGTCAGTTTTCCTCCGCAGACCGGACATTTCCCCTTATACTGGAGTGCCTGGGAAGGTGATAAACACAGATTGCATTTTCGATGTCCATCATAGTGGTATTTTCCCTCTTCCGGGAAAAATTCTATGGTTCCCTTTAATCCCTCACCTGTCCTGATCGCATCAGAAAGCCCCTGATAAGAAAAATCGGTATTAAAAAGATTTGCTTCCCGCCCCAGTTTCGATGGAGAATGAGCATCGGAATTGGACAAAAGCTGAAAGCGGTCCAGGGCAGAAAGTCTGCGGATCATAGGCGGATCAGAAGAAAGCCCTGTTTCCAGAGCATGGATGTGGGGAGTCAGATCCTCAAAACATTCTTCAATGGAATCGAATCCGGAAAAAACTCCAAATAGGGAAAAATGAGGAGTCCAGATATGGGCTGGAATAAAAATAGCTCTGGGACATGTTTCTAAAACAATTTCCAGGAGATTCCGGCAATCCAGACCAAGAATGGGCCGCCCGTCGGAATGAAGATTGCCAATGGCTTCTAATTTCTCTGATACCAGTTGTGCCTCTTCTATTCCAGGAAGTAAGATTACGCTGTGAATCTTCCTTACTCTCCCATTTTTCTTATATATGGTACTGATTTCACCGGATACCACAAATCTGGGAGATTCTGCACCAGATAGTATCCCCTGTTTCATACAATACTCTTTTTTTAACACATAAAACCCTTCTTCTGCCGGAGTCAGCTTCTGCCTTAATTCCTCCCGCCATACCGGATGGGTAAAATCTCCGGTTCCCAAAAGTTGAATTCCCTTTCTTCTTGCCCAAAAGTCCAGATATTCGGGAGTACAATCCTTACTGGTGGCTCTTGAGTAATGGGAATGAATATGTAAATCTGCTATATACATGATATCACCTGTTATTCTTTCTATTAACTGTAATGATATTCTACACCTCAATAATGCTGTTTGAATGAGTGAATTTTTTCCTGTTTTGCAGAAAAGGAGAACAGGGGCATTATCTGCCCCTGTGTTTCTCCTTCTTTTTTTGCTGCTTCTGTTCAAACTGAAACTGTTTCTTAGCCTCTTTTGCTTCTCTGGCAAATACTTTCCGTTCCTGTTTTCCCTCTTCCTGCTGTAATTTCAACGCCTGCTGGGATCTGGTGCCAATCCCCGAACCGGATATCTGACGGTGTATCTCTCTTTGCAGACGTTTGGGGTTCTTCACCTCTTTTTTTACAACAGCATCCACAGCAGGGCTAAGACGCAGCCTTCCGTAATTTTTCAGAAGATACTCCTGCACCTCATAGTCCTTTGGCTCCGGACCAAATGTTACTTTGGATACAGAAAGCATTCCATTGGATACCCGTTCCAATACTCCGACCCAGAATGGGTCCTCGAAAAACACGAAGAATCTCACTGCAGTTTTGTCCATTATAATTCCTCCTTTATTTACATAAACAAAGAACGGACAACCAAGGAGGAGGGTTACTTAGAAATAGCCATACACTGCCATTTCCGCCCGGACTACCAACCGGATCTTATGGAATATTCCACATGTGTGTTTTCATCTTTGCATTTTTATTATAGCACAGGTATCTTTTACAGAAAAGCCCTGACTGGTTATCGGAACGTTATATGACAGGAAAAATCTATCATCTGAATAGGAAATGCCACGGAAAAAGCATTGTTGTATTTTCCATAATATGGTACAATGAATCAATCAAAATTGCAGATTTTCTTATCAGGTTCTGAAACAGTTCCTGACAATTGCAACGGGAGGTAATGCAGCATGAAAAATTCCATAAAACTATCTGTCATAACCATTTTTCTGTCTCTGTCCGTGGCTTTAACCGCTTTTGGCGGAACATGGGAACAGGATTCTGATGGCTGGCGCTGGCTGGACAAAGGACAGCCTTCTTTGGTGTCTGTATGGAAATGGATTGATTCGAATCTGGATGGAATGGCAGAGTGCTATTACTTTGATGAAACAGGACATGTTCTGACCGATACCATAACCCCGGACGGTTACCAGGTTAACGAAAACGGTGCCTGGATATCTAATGACACAATACAGCAAAAAGCAATGAATCCCTCTGCCGCTTCCCAGGCAAAGCAGCAAGGCAAAGAGCTTTATCTGAATGCCATAAAGAAAAGTTCTGACCTGGCGGATCTGGATGTCAGCGGAGATATACAAATGATGTTCTTCTATCCGGAATTTGAAATCCCCGCTTTCATAAAACTGAATCAGAAATACCACAATATCAACACACCTGATATGGAGTTTCTATTACAGGCAAACCGTTCCATGATGGGGCTTAAAAATTCCCGTACCGCTTTCTATACTGACGGTACTTACTACACCGATCAGGGTCCTGGTAACCGGTATAAGATGAAAATCGGACATCAGGATATGATACAAAATCTGGCTTTAGGTCATCTAACCGGACAATTCTACAGATTTCTTGACCATGTCCAGATTTCAGAAAAAGAAGATGGAAGCAAAATAATTGTGTATACCAATCAGTCCGAAGGATTAGAACCTTATCTGGAGAACATAAATAATCAGATTTGGCCAGTTCTTAATGACGCTGATTTAAGAATCCAGTCCATTCAGGGAAAAGCAGTTCTAACTCCAGAAGGTTATTTTTCCAGTGAAGACATTACGATTGATTTAATTTCAGAAGAAGATGAGGATACTGTAACTTTATCCATGAATATTCATCTCGTCTACCACAATCCCGGCGAAAACGTGCGGATTGATTTTCCCTCCAGCGAAGGATATGAAGTTGTTGTTTATTAATACAAAAAAGGAACTCCTCTGGGAATTCCTTTTTTGTGTTATAAAATTCTTTCTTCTAAACATTATTTACCACACAATTCCCGTCAACAGGCAAAAGAGGAAAAACAGCAGAAAATATAAAAGCACCAGAAAAAAACAGATTTCTCCTGCCAGACGGAACTTCATGACAGAAATCCCCCTGCTCCATTTATAAAAATAATAAGAAATCAAAATGATTCCAAAAGTTCCAACCACAATTGGCATCCACGCCATTAACAGAAAGATAAGATTCATCACAGTACTCCCTAAACCGTCCTCTTTCTATCTTCTCCCTTTTTCCGGCACTTATAAGCAAAGCCTGGTCAGAACTCCTTTTTTTCCATGATTCTGGCTGAAACGGTATAGGATATGGTAAGAGCAACTGCCCATAAAATTATAAGAGCTGCAAAATAGTACCAGTTTCCTGCAAATTTCATATAACGGATGGAATCTATAAGATCCAAATTAAGAAAAGTTTCTATCTTGGAAAAAAGAAATACGGCTGCAAATACAGCGAGCACCACTCCCATCAGAACAATCCTTCCTTTTTCGCCTCCATATTTTAGCTGAAAGGGCATGTTCAGCGAAAAAAACAATTGTATCATGGTAAAATATGTGAGAGAAGAAACCAGCACTTCATGAAAACTCCAACCACTGCCTTTAATTGACAGAACTATTGCTGCAAGAAATGCAAAAAGCCAGATGACCATACTCAGGATCAGTCCAAATAAATATTTTTCCTTTACATATCCCCTTCGGCTGATTGGCAATGTAAATAAGAATGGGTAACCGTTGTCAAATTCATCATAGGTAATCGTACTAAACGTAAACATAGAAAACACCAAGGTCAGATATCCAATGATAAATGCAGGATTAAAATGAAAATGTAATAAAAATATACAAAACACGGTAAAAAAACCAAAAAAACGAATCTGTCTTCTCAATAAAAGAAAATCTTTGATCAGCAATCCTTTCATATGCTCCCTCCCCGAATCATTAATGTGATCAATTCATCAATATTGCCTTTTTCAATTACTATCTCCGGATATTTCTCCGTATAAAATGCTTTGCAATCGGTCAGGCAGCGAAAACCATAGTCTTCCTTGATTCGTTTTATAATATGGGTTTTATCCACCTCTTCGTACTGCTCACCAGAAATTTTTAATAATCCATACTGATCCAGCAAAATATCAGTTTCTTCATGAAGTACAATATGTCCTCTGTCGATGAGATAAATATCATCACAAAGCCGCTCCAGATCCCCGGATATGTGGGAACTAATCAGCACTGACCGTTCTTCTTCCTGCATATAACTTCTTATATAATCCAGAAGTTCCTCTCTTGCAATCACATCAAGCCCAGCGGTGGGCTCATCAAGGATCAGCAAACTCGCCTGATGCGACAACGCTGCAAGAACTTTTAACCTTGCTTTCATTCCTGCAGAAAAATCCCTTATTTTTTTGTGCAGTGGAAGTCCTCCCTGTCTGCATCGTTCTATAAACTCCTTTTTATCAAAAGTTGTATACATGTTTTTCATAATCGTAACCAGATCCATAATGGTCAGGTATCCGCTGAAACCTGATTCCGCCAAAGACACTCCAATTAATTCTTTGTCTTTTTCAGTTAATTCCTGATGATTCTTTCCAAGAATCTCGATTCTGCCTTCATCAATGGAAGTCAAACCTAAAATTGATTTAAATATAGTTGTTTTTCCTGCACCGTTTGGTCCGATCAGACCAGTGATATAACCTGGACGTAATTCCATGGAGCAGTCCAATGTAAATCCATCATATTGTTTTTTTATTGTTTCCAATTTTAATACCATAATTAATCCTCCAAAATAATATGAAACATCTCCATTATTTCTTCTCTTGTCATACCGCAGCTATGAGCCTTGCGTATTGCTGCCTCAAATTCTCTTTCTATTTCTTTTTTCTTTTCCTCCAAGATAAGATTCTGATTGGTATTGGTTACGAAACTGCCTTTGCCATGTACCGTAACTACAAAACCTTCCTGTTCCAGTGCATCGTAAGATTTCTTTACTGTTAATGCGCTGACCCTCAGCTCCTTTGCCAAAGAGCGGACAGAAGGGAGCATGGCACTTTCTTTTAACTGCCCGGTCATAATCAGCTCCTTCATCTGTTGCACAATCTGCTCATAGATGGGCTGCATGGATGAATTATTTATAATTAGCTTCACTTGACCCCTCCTTTTCAAAAACAGCATATAACAGTTTAGGTAAAATGTCAACTGTTATATGCTGTTTATTGTTAATTATTCAATTTTATTAAAAATCTACTGTTTTAGCTGAAACTGATAAAGCAGATTTCTTAAAGTCTCCGCCTGACCGGCAAGTTCTTCGCTGGACGCTGAATTCTCTTCGGCAGTAGCCGCATTAATCTCAACAACCTGGGAAATCTGGTTGATTCCATGGTCAATCTCTATGGTAGAAGAAGCCTGACTCTTGGAGGCCGATGCAATATTTTCTACCTTTTGTAAAACATTTTCTGTTCTGTCAACAATCCCATTTAAATCTGACGCTGCTGCATCCGCAATAATAACCCCCTTTTCAACTGCCTGGAGAGAATCTTCAATTAATCTGGTTGAATTTTGCGCCGCCTCTGTACTCTGGCTTGCCAAAAGACTTACCTGACTGGCAACCACTGCAAATCCTTTTCCCGCTTCCCCTGCTCTGGCTGCTTCAATGGAAGCATTCAATGCCAGAAGGTTTGTCTGGGTGGCAATATCATGGATGGTGCCAATCATCTTACTGATCTGCTGAGAAGTATTTTTAATGTTTTCCATGGCAGAAACCATGTCCTGCATATTTTTATTTCCAAGAATCAGATCTTTTGTAACGTGACTTACTTCTTCCTTCATTTCCATTGCACTTCTGGCATTTTCAGAAATTTGTGCCGTCATTTCTGCAATGGTGTCGGAAAGGTCTTTTACAATTCCTGCCTGATTAACCGCACCTTCTGCCAATGTCTGTGCAGATTCCGATATTTGCACAGATCCACCGGATACCTGGTCTGATACCCTGCTGATATCTCCAAGACTTTGAGATATTTTATGGGTAAATACCTTCCATGAGTGTTCAATATTTTTAAAATCTCCCACAAACTCTTGTTTAAAAGATATATTAAAATTTCCCTCAGACATTCGTTCCATGGCAGCATCAATTTCCTCAATATAGGAAGCAATTTTCTGAATGGAGGTTCTGAGACTGCCTGCAACCTGACCAATTTCATCTGAGGACTCATAGGTAATGACTGTATGTAAGTTCCCTTCTGCAATATCACGGGAAGCGGACTCCAGCTCCCTTAATGGAACTACAATTGCTGCTGTTATCCGTTTTGCCATAATAAATGCAATTGCAAGGGAAACTGCTGAGAGTATAATCAACACAACAGACGCAACATTCTCAACAAGTTTACTTGTCTCATATTTTGACTGTGCCGCTTTGTCAGACCTGCTCCCCGTATCATCAAGTGCATCTGCAAGTGCCTCAGAAGACTGAGTAAAGCTGGAATTATAATAGCGGAGTGCTTCGTTACCATTTCCAGCTTCTATTAATTCCATAAGATGATAAGTATCTTCCTGGAATAATTTCAAATCATCGGTTAATGAATTTCCATCTGAACCGTTCTTCAAATTCTTATGAATAACATCTAAATATTCCTGAATCTTTGCAAAACGTTCATTAAAATCTTTTTTCTGCTCTTCTGTTATTGCCGAATCATTGTTGATCATTGCCCACAAAATCCGCTTATTAATTGTCTGTACATCCTTGCGAATCTCCATCTGATTCCTGGTTGTCTCATATTGTACCTGGTAAAATGTAGTGAAATTATTGCCAATAATCCGGAAACTAATAAAAGAAAAAACGGATGAAAGAAAAATTATGATAACCAATACTGCAAACACAAAACTTAAACGCTGAGCTATACGAAATCTGCTGCTTTTTCTCATAGGTATCTCCCCCTTTTATCTCTCGCTTTTTTGAAAGCGTGTATGATTATATTATATCAATTTTCTATTATTTGGCAATATTTTCTAACAACATTACATTTTATTAAGAATATGCAATTTTTATCACCGACTATGCTGTTAATTTTCCCTTTTACCTTAATATTCATTAAGATTTAAAACGGAATTTCATATTCATAGCTAATCCAGTTACTGTACAAATCAAATATTATTTCATTGCCTTGATACAGCAAAAATCTTCCAGAATACATATGCCCTTCTTTTATCAAACGAGTCATTTTTCCTTTCCTGGGCGCAGCCAGCTTATAAGAAAACGTTCCACTTCCATGGCTGTTTTTGTTTGTCAAAAATAGTTTCAGACTATATTGTCCTTGTTTTAAAATAATGCAGGTTTTGCGCAGACAAGCAACACGTGCTCCTAAATAGGTAGCAAACCGATATTCTCTATTCTTATACCATATAACACAAATACAGCCTTGAAAGGAGCAGCCCATAAATGGAATATGGGCAACAGCCGCCATAATAGAAGCTGGTTCTGAGAAATGGTTACAGTGGACCCATACATAGTCTTTTGGAAATGACCTGCCCCGGTCTCCTTCCATATACCCCTTCCCATCGGTAAAATCAAACATGGCTCCATTGATTCTTACGGTTCCTTTTAGCTCATGATTCATACTGATTATTTCATGTTTGCACTCCATAAATGGAACCAGTTCCAAGGGTCCCATAATTGAATACCGGATGGGTTGTAATTGCCTGTAACGAATAACTCCCTGTAGGGAAAAATCCTCAATCTTTATATTCAAACGCACTCCCCTCAGAGAAAAAATATTACTTCCAAGAATGATTCTCTTCTGCCTTTTGTCTACCACATACTCTTCTTCCGGAAAATCCAGACAATAAGAATTCTCATTCCAGATTATTTGAAGAAATGGATGCTTTGTCCCGTCTTTATCAATGCTTGCTCCCGCAATGAGTGCAAGAACTGTATTGTGATTTTCATGTTTATAAAACCAACCTTCAAATTGGTCAAACCGGAACATCGGATTAAAACAGGTTACACACAAATCTCTTAAGCTGTCTCTTACCAAAACCAATCTGTTTTTGGCTTTTTTTATTCGTTTATTCTTATGACCTGCACATGAATATCTGCTTTTTTGCATTTTTTCTCCCCACTTTTTCTGTATTTTATGGTGTGTTATATTTTGTTTCATTTTTTCTTCGTATTATATACGAATAGCTTTTCCAAATATCAGTTTTCATAATCAGCCAATTCTCATAATCTGAAAAGATTTTGTATCACAAAAAAACCGGTCTGTCGACCGGTTTTTTTTCTATCTCATTTGTTATTTATTTTGTCATTTTATTAATTCAGAATTTTTCCATTAATTTCTCCAGGTTCTTTGCAGAAACATTTAATTTATGAATGGAGTCTAAAATATTCTTAAACTCTTGTGTCTCCTCTATGAATATCTGATTGGATTCTGTGATTCGGTTATTAATCGTAGAAATGGACGCATTGATATCTTTTAAAACCGTGTCAATCTGGCTGATAGAATCACTGGTCGATGCAGACATCTTTCTTATCTCTCCCGCAACTACAGTAAAACCTCTCCCTGCTTCTCCTGCTCTTGCTGCTTCGATTGCAGCATTTAATCCAAGCAGGTTTGTCTGGGTGGATATATCCTTAACAAAATTTACAATTCCATCTGTATTCCTGGCACTGGCGCTGGCCTCTGTCACATTCTCAGATATTTCCCCATTCATGTTCTTTAGCTGTTCCATCCCAGATGATACCCGGTCCGTAGATTCGGTAATCTGGCTGATTCCATTGGTAAGATTGTCAATCAACTCGATTAATTGATTTCTATTCTCCAGACTTTTTCCAAGAGTCAGCACTCCAATGACCTGTCTGTTTCCACCTAAAATAGGGACTGCATATGATTTAAACGGTACCCCATAAACGTCTGCCGAAACATCTTTCACTATCACTCTGCCGGATATCAGTGCCTCTCTGACAGCACCTCCTACCGGAATCTGATCCCCAACTTCAATATTAAACTTTAAACTGTTTCCGTTCACCACCATAATAAATCTCTGTGTATCGGTTAATCCTACTGCCACATCTTCTTCGTATAAATTTGATAAGTATGGGATTACGTTATAGAAAGATTGAAGTAACTCCTGTTCCGTATTCTGATCATTCATGGCACTGCCCCCTTTGTCTGGTGTATTAATTCATCTGAAACTTACAATAAAATAGGAAATATCTTACTTATATTTCCTATTTTATTATATTCATCATAGGTTGTCAATGTTGGGAGTGTTAAGAAGAATTGAACCTTGTCCTTCCCAGGAACTTTCTGTTAAGGTATTACAGCAGTTCTTGACTCCATGTGCAATTTGAGTGCATTGATCTATGTCATTTTTAAATTTTTAAAAATCTCTTCCAATACAGGAATGCTTATTTGATAGAATTGCTGTCCATATATCTCCCCGCTTTTTTTATTTTTATTTATAGACAGTCAGGTTTTTTTATTTATTTTCCTTTTTTAAGCGGATATCTGCCAGTTTTTCTATCAAAGCAAATGCAATTCCCACCAATAAAATTATAAAAGGAATTCCTAATAAAGAAATCAGCATTCTCAGAATACTCTGGCTCTCATCTAATATAAGTAATAAATAATAATATAATAAAGAGCATGCCCAGCCTATAATAAGTCCCGTAAATACCATGACGATGCTTCTTTTCTGGCATTGCATCAAAATGGCTAAAAACAGACCAAATACCGCTCCAACCATGGCAATAGGAAACGTCATTCCCAACATGGTAGCTGAATACCCAAAAAACTTACTGATGATTCCGAAAAAATAGAGACCACAAAAACTAAGAATACCGAAAACAAACGGAGAAATGCCCAAAACAATCAAATTATTTATAACTGTTTTTTTCATATTTAACTCTTTTTTTCTGGTAATCAAAGAAAGAATCTTAAAGGCAATCATCATACCTGCAAGGATAAACATCGACCTGAAAAAAAGTGTCAAGGACCCCTGCAGCACCACTTTCCAATTGTATAACGGATCTAAAAAATTACGAGGATTGCTCCCCAAAATCAGACGGGTCAATTGAGTTAATATAACCGGGAATTTTACAGAAAACAAAACGCTTGCAATGGAACCTGCCATAGCTCCAATAATTATAGTTAATATGGTGTAATTTCTTTTTTCTTTCATATTAAAATCTTCCTTTTCATTTTTTCTTTTGTAATAAGACTTTCAGACAACCTGTCCTGAGCCGCCGCATAATCATTTCGCTCAAATCGACCTCCCATATACAAACCAAAACATAAAAATGATAGTATTAAAAACAAAAATCTTAGTACATTAAGAATTCTTATTATCATCTTTATACACCCTTCTTGCATTTTTATAAGTTTCTTAAAACCTATAAACAAAGAAGGTTCAGAGAAACATTCCTTTGGGATTGCTATTCTCCGAAACCCATGTTATGAACCATATTTTATTCCATAATACCCCAATTACTTTATGAATATTTTATCATGTAAAAAAATCATCATCAACCAATATTGGATACATCAAAACGGCAATTAAGTACATGACTTGTAACCATATACTTATTGATATAAAAAACAGAGACCAGAAGCAAAAGATAAAATCTGCTTCCAGTCTCTGTTTTAAATTAATGCCCATTTCTTTTGACATTTTTTCCATGGTAAAATTATCACTGATATGAAATTCCATATATCGTACAGCTTTTTCAAACAAACGATACCGGTTCGTAAACGTATTTCTCTACGCCTGCTCTTTTTTATCTTTCTTTATACAGTGGCTGCTGAGCCATATAAGCTCCAATGCTTTTAAGAGCAGATATTCGTTCTCATAATAAAACGGATTTTCAGCAATTTCCAGAAAAACAGAAGATAAATGTTCATTGCCAAAGGTAAGAAATATCTGTTGCTCTTTTGCAATCTCTTCCTGCAGCATCTTGAACGTCATGGATTTATTCCTGAAATACCGGCTAATACCCCCATCCGCACCTTCTCCATCCAACAACAGGCTGATCCCCTTTACCCTGCAATGAAGGCAATAAAAGTTCTCTAAAATATTCCCTTTTTCAAAATCTGCCATCACCTGGTCTTTTCTTACATAATCAAAAAAAGCATCTCTATTCCGGCAGCCAGTTTGCAGCGGATAATCGTTCCGGTGGCATTTTCTTCTTCCAGAAAGTACTTTGCAACTTCTCCATTATGTCTTATATTGGTGGCATAACGGTTCATATATTTTTGAAGGATCCCCATGGCTTTCTCCGAATATCGTTTGAACTTGGTTTCTATATGAAATCGTTTTCTGTGGCTTAGTTTATGATACGGAAATTAGGGACAAATATCAAGGTGGGATGGCTGGCACTTTTTCAATATCATGACACTCTTGATATTGGAAAATGGGATTACACTTAAACGGTGTGCAAGATCGATTCAGTAAAAAAGAAATTATATTATAAATAAATGCGCCTTGATTGGCTCTGGAAATATGGTTATCACAAAGAACCCCACCATTTGCAGCTTACCTGTAAAATCCGGCGATAAGCCAAAAGCAAAAGGAAGTAACGGGACGGCAAAAGAACTGTCTTATTATGTGAATGACAACGTATTAAAGACAACCGGGAAAATCTATTTCTTTTTGGAGTTGATAAATTCTATCTATATTTAGAAACGGGAATCAGGTCACGATTTCGCTGGCGGTCACGTATCTCGATAGTCAAACAAAGGCAACTCAAATATCGCAATTTGATTTGGTACTGGAAAAAAACGGGAACTGGAAAATTGTGAAATAACAAATGATTTAAGGCGGAACAATTTCATAGTATTGTTCCGTCCTTTTCTATCATCTGATGAGACTTTCCCCAATCACATAAAGATTCTAAAATTGGAACAAACGACATTCCTTTTTTGCTTAAAGAGTATTCAACTTTAGGTGGGATTTGATAAAATTCTTTGCGGACAATCATTCCATCTTTTTCAAGTTCTTTCAATTGAGTAGTAAGCATTTTATGAGTGATTATTGAAATATTTCTTTTCAGTTCACCATATCTTAATGTATTTGTACAGGCTAATTCATATATGATTTTTAACTTCCATTTTCCATCTACGATAGATAAGGCATATTCAAAAGGAGCTTGTGTACTCCGGCATAATGTATCCATACTATTGCTATCCTTTCTGTAAGTATCATACGAAATTGTGCATACTGGTTTATTGTAGTATTTTACAATATAATTTAAGCAAATTCAATATTTAACAAATTCGGAGGATAATTATGATAACTAAAAAAAACATCTATGTGATACACGGATATAATTCTTCTGCAAGTAGGCACTGGTTTCCTTGGCTTAAACAAAAACTAACTTCTGATAATAAAATATCAGTTAAAGTGCTTGATATGCCATCTCCTACAGAACCAAAATTGGAGGAATGGATCGGTAAGTTATCAGAAAGTATAGAAAGACTAGACCAGAACACCTTTTTTATTGCACATAGTCTAGGGTGTATTGCTTTATTAGACTATTTTGAAACCTTAAAAGAACTTCCTAAGATTGGTGGAATTATTTTTGTATCAGGGTTCAATCAAAAATTAGTAAATATACCGGAGATTAATGATTTCATTCGTACTGGATTTGATTATAAAAAAATAATTAATGCTACGACTTCACGAGTGGTTGTTACTGCTATAAATGATGAAATTGTTCCCACTGAATTTAGTAAAGAATTAGCAGATAGCTTAGAAGCAAAAATTTTTCAACTTTCTGCCGGAGGACATTTCTTAGATACCGATGGATTTTCAAAATTTCCAAAAATCTATGAAATAGTAACCAACATGATAGCAGATAAGCAGGAGCAGGTAGGGAATGGAAATGATTAATACGAAACAAAAATTTGAAATTACCAGTGTGATTTTTAAAAATCGAATTGTTATGGCTCCCATGGTGCCCTTTCATCTTAAAGCAAATGATGATGGCAGTATGAGTGCAAAGCAGATAGCACACTATTCCGATTTTGCTTCCCGTGGAATGGGCTTGATAATCAGTCAATCTCTTGCGGTAAGTAACAAGCATTCCATAGATGGAGGGTCATGTGTATATGATAGAGATTTGCATGAATATTATCTGAGAGAAATTGTTCAGAAATGCCATGAAAACAAGGTTCAGTTTTTTGCCCAATTAGCATATCCAAGTATAAGCTATTTTAAAGGCGGAAGTATAAATGACTTGTCTACAAGTGAAATAGTTACGATTCGAGAGGAATTTATAAAAGCTGCTCTCATATGTGAAGAAGCGGGTTGTGATGGAATTGAACTCCATGGAGCAAATGGATTTTTCCTCAATATGATTACTTCTGATATTGCAAATAGCAGAAGCGATCAGTATGGAGGAAGTGTATTAAGCAGAGCGCGACTAATCAAAGAAATAATAGAAGGAATTAAGAAGAGCTTAAAAGATGATTTTTTGATTTCTTTTCGTTTTGGATGCAGTTGGGACTTGATTTTAGATTTAGAGATTATAAATGAGCTTGTCGAGAGCGGTTTGGATTTCATTCACATATGTTCCGGTATTCCTCACCTAAAAAGCTTGGAGTTATCAAGTGATTATGAGTTCAATCAAACCGTGTACACAGCTTCTTTTTTGAAGAAGAACATAAACATTCCTATCATAGCAGTAAGCGATATACGAACTATGAATCGAGGTGATTTCTTATTGGAAAACAAAGTATGTGACCTTGTTGCATATGGAAGACCATTTTTAGCAGATAAAAATTTTATTATGGAAAGCATGAAGAATCCAGATTACAAGCCATGTTTTAATTGTAAGTATTGCTTTTGGTATTCGGATAACAACAAATGCCCCGCGCAGCGAAAGTTACAAAATATTCAATAGATATATCAATCTACAAGGTGGCATTTTATGAGTATATTGTCAATAAAGCTTTCTACCGCTCTTAAATGTTCAATTTGAGAATTGATTTTATTTTTTTCTGCTAAGAGAAATATTCTTCGTTCCTCTTTTCCTTCATTGGCATTATCAAAGAAGTGGAAATATAACTCTATATCTTCCAATGAAGTACCGATGATTTTAAAATTTTTGATGATTTTTAGTCGAAATAAATCATTTTCTGAATAGATTCTTCGATTACGAAAATCTCTTTGGGGAGAAATTAAGTTCTTCTTTTCATAGAAACGTAGTGTGTGGATACCAAAGCCAGTTTCTTTGGATATGTCCCCGATTAAATATTCCATAAAGTATCTCCTTTTCTATTGACATGGACCTAAGTCTAGCATCTATCATTTATTATATCATCAATGATGGAGAATAGAAAGGAGCTAACTTATTGTGAGCAGAACAAAAACAACATTTTTATCCATAGTATGCCTTATCATTACTACCAGCTTATATGCGGCTCAACCCATATTGCCAGAACTTGCTGCTGAGTATCATTCAAGCCTTTCTCAAATGGGGATTTTTATGACTTTGACTTTTCTTGGCAATGGAATCGCACAGGTTATGGTTATTCCACTGGCTGACAAGTATGAAAGAAGAAGCTTGGCACAGATATTTTTATTGATTGGTATCTTCGCCAACCTTATAATGGCATTTTCGGCGTCCATACAAATAGCTTTCTTGGCTGGGGTGTTAATCGGTTTTTATAGTTGTGCTAATATGTTGATTCTGTCATTTGCAAGTGGCATTACGGAAAGTGGTAAAAAAGGAAAAGTTACCGCTTCTATCATGGGAGGGGTATTATCAGGTATTTTACTTTCCAGAATGATTAGCGGAAGTATAACAGAACTTTATTCATGGCGTGTGGTTTATTTGGTAATTGCGTTATGCTTAATCATTTCTACTGTTGGGCTTTTCCTGTTCCCCAAATCCCAAAATGAATCAAATGAGGGAATTCAGTATTCTAAATTACTGCTATCCGTTATCCGTTTAATTCGTAATGAAAGGGATTTAAGGAAACGTATGCTTTCCGGAATGAGCAGTTTCTTAGTTTTTAATTTTCTTTGGACGGGACTGACATTTTTATTATCAGGTACACCATTTTATTTTGATAGCTTCACTATTGGTTTATTTGGCTTGGCAGGAGTAACTGGAATTCTATCTTCTAAAAAGGCTGGTTCCTTGTTTGACAGAGGATTAGGGGAAAAGGTTCTTCTGTATGCGTGGTGGGTATTAGGAATTTCTTGGTTTGTTTTAATGGGTGCATCATTTTTTTCTTCTCACAGCATAATCGGAGCAGTAATTCTTTTAGTGATTGGCATTGTAATCCTAGACGCAGCTATGCAAGCACAGCACATAACAAATCAGACATTTATTTTATCATCACATGATAAAGAAGAAAGTCGGGCATTAACAGCCTACATGGCTTGTAATTTATTGATGGGGTCTGTTTCTAATTTGATAACATCTTTATCCTATGCGTATATACAGTGGATTGGAATTTGTGTTATCAGTATTGGAGTTTGTATCATAAATGTTTTTATTCAAAGAAAATCGAAGAATGCTATCAACTAATATAAAAGTTATTTCAAAGAACTTACGGTGGCTAAAGGAGGTAGCCGCTATGAAGTACATTATTTTTAAAAATGGGAGTATCCTAAAGATTGTGTAAACCTCCAAACTGATGTAAGATGATTACAACAGTTTGGAGGTTTTATAATGTCAAAGAGAATGCGTGACGAATCACCACAAAAACAGGCTAT
>NZ_SULJ01000066.1 GCF_007115105.1 Clostridium sp. HBUAS56010 | reverse complement strand
GATGTAACACCTCGGATGTCTTGATATTGTCTTTTTGCAAAGACTCTATCTAGATATATTTCAATATGTGGTTTTCAAGGTACATACTATATGTTCACTCAACTAAACTCACTTCGTTCGTTAAGGTTCGTGAACGGCCTCGCACTAAATTCAGCCTTCGCCTTTCAGCTCGTCTTCATTAAGTTGCTTTCAGCCAATGGAGATGGA
>NZ_SULJ01000065.1 GCF_007115105.1 Clostridium sp. HBUAS56010 | reverse complement strand
TGATAATGCAGTAGCAGAAGCAACCTTTAAAATAATGAAAACAGAATTAATTAGGAACCAGACGTTTCACAGCTTATACCATCTTGAGATTGAATTAGCTGATTATGTAAATTGGTTTAACAACCGTAGGATTCATTCTTCGCTGGGATACCTGACTCCGGTGAAGTATAGAATAAATACCCTAAAAAAAACTGTCTAAAAAACTGTTGACAATCCAT
>NZ_SULJ01000064.1 GCF_007115105.1 Clostridium sp. HBUAS56010 | reverse complement strand
GCTTAACCAATTCGACTTTCATCTGCGGGTGCGGATTACTCATCTAAGATACATAGCGTTGTATCTCTGGTCTTAGGTTTGTTCGCTTATCGTACGTTACGATATTTGAACGAGTTTTGTTTGGTTACATCGTTAGATGTAACACCTCGGATGTCTTGATATTGTCTTTTTGCAAAGACTCTATCTAGATATATTTCAATATGTGGTTTTCAAGGTACAT
>NZ_SULJ01000063.1 GCF_007115105.1 Clostridium sp. HBUAS56010 | reverse complement strand
GTAATGTCCAGTATCTGCAAGGTTTAAAAGGGAAGATTTTGACCACTTATCTGACCACTAATGACCACTTATCTTTCAGTAAAAATCAGAAAAAACCAGTAGAAATCAGTAAAAGTTAGGAATTGGGAAGATTAGTGATGGATAGGCTACAATTAATTGGACAGTTATCATAAGGGCATGTAAAATATAATTATAAAGTAAAAGGAGCTAAGCCCATGACTGT
>NZ_SULJ01000062.1 GCF_007115105.1 Clostridium sp. HBUAS56010 | reverse complement strand
GGAAGAACGGATGAAGAAGATATATAACAATGTGTGGTTTTGAGGGTATATGCCTGAAAAAGAGAATAAAGAAATAGGCGCGAGTGGCTCAGTTGGTGGAGTACGACCTTGCCAAGGTCGGGGTCGCGGGTTCGAGTCCCGTCTCGCGCTCTACATACAAAAGATAAGGGCAGGTTTCCGATTTTCGGAAGCCTGTTTTTCCGTTTATAAAAAGATTAAGAATTTTATTTTT
>NZ_SULJ01000061.1 GCF_007115105.1 Clostridium sp. HBUAS56010 | reverse complement strand
AACAAGCGTTTCAATCCGTAAATGGAACGCTGAAGGATATTCAAATATTTCACACGGATCGTGGTAACGAATTCAAGAATCAGACGATTGATGAGACGTTGAAAGCATTTGAAATTCAGCGTTCTCTCAGCCATAAAGGCTGCCCCTATGATAATGCAGTAGCAGAAGCAACCTTTAAAATAATGAAAACAGAATTAATTAGGAACCAGACGTTTCACAGCTTATACCATCTT
>NZ_SULJ01000060.1 GCF_007115105.1 Clostridium sp. HBUAS56010 | reverse complement strand
GTATTATCTGTAGTATTAAATAGAATGAAACACAAAGAGTTTCCAGATACCGCCATAGGAGTTGCATCAGATAGAAAATGGGGAATCCAGTATGCTTCTTGGTACGATGGCAATGCAAATAGAGTGCCTACCGAGAGAAATTGGGCAAATGCAAAGTGGGTACTTGAGAATGGAAGTATACTGCCTGATTATGTGATTTGGCAATCAAGAGGGAAACAGGGGAACGGTGTCTAT
>NZ_SULJ01000006.1:497-245405 GCF_007115105.1 Clostridium sp. HBUAS56010 | reverse complement strand
GATAATATTGAATTATCCAACAATCAATTCATACAAAATCAGAGGCAACCTTGTTACCAGGGTTGCCTCTGATTTTATATGAATTTTAGGGTATTTCTAGGGTGCTTCTGTGTTAAAATGTTTTTTTGTTTTGCCATTGTAACATGAGTATATATTTCTGTAACGTTAATAGAACTGTGCCCTAAGATTTCTTGTATATATCGAATATCAACATCTTCCTCTAAGAGATATGTTGCAAAAGAGTGACGAAACATGTGTGGTGTGATATGCAATCTGATTGATGCAAGATGTGCGTATTTATTTATCATATTTCTTACTGATTGTTCTGAAAGCCGATTGTGAATACGGTTTATAAAAAAATACTCTGAGTTATCAATTTCTTCTTTGAAATTTTTGTAATAATCTTTTAATGCAATTATAACGTCTTGATTTCCGATCTGAATTCGTCGCTCTTTTGAACCTTTTCCATAAATTAAAATGTTATTTTCTATAAAGTCAATATTTGTAACTCTTAAAGAACATAATTCTGATATTCTTATGCCTGTAGCAAATAGAAGTTCAATTACTGCAATATCACGTAAGATGTATTTTCTTTGCAAGGTAGTAGATGTGTATTCCTTTTGTTTATATAATGTGGAAAGAAAATCTTCAATGGTGTGTAACGGAATAATTTTGGGTAATGTAACGGGAGAACGGAATTGTATTCGTAATTTGTTAAACGGGTTTATTTCAATAATATTTTTGTACTCTAAATAATGAAAAAATGCTTTTAAGGTAGCAATTTTTCTTCTTACTGTTCTGGGTTTGAAAGATTGATGAAGAGAAGTTATATATTCTTCAATGGAATCTGGTTTTATAGAAACAAAAGAATTATTTGATTGTGATACTGCAAATTGTGTTAAATCAATTTTGTAAGCTTTGATAGTTTTGCTATCAAGCCTTTTTTGGTTTTTGCAAAAAACAAGATAATTTAAGATAAGAGGATTCAATTTATTCATGTCATTTTGTACTCCTTTTTCTTTCTATTTTAGCAAATATTCAGGCGTTGGAAAAAATACTTTGTTAAAATAACAAATCTATGTCTTTAATAAAAAAGAATAAGAAACCTTCTAAGTTTAGTGAAGCGGAGTGACATATGCTGCAAAGGTATATACAGATTTTTGCAGACTCAAATGAAGAAGAATAGCAAGGGAAGCAATGGCTGATAGGCCGTTGCTTCCCTGATTTTTTACTCATACCCCCCTGTTACAGACACTTGCGTGTCCAATTTTGGAACTAAATGTGTCTAATTTTGGAATTTATATTATACGAAAGTAATTTCTCTGTATAATTATAGTGCCTTGTTTTCGCAGAAATCCTGTAGGGGAGGGAATGCAGTATTTTACACTATGAGTATGAAGGGCAGAAAAAAGGAGGAACCGCATGGAACATATAGATGAAATTATTTTAGAACTCAAAAGGGAACTGAAGAAAAAGGAGCATGTTGACGTTTATACAGGAATGTATGTGAATGGAGATTTCATTGATTTTGAACGGAATTTTTTGTTTGAGGATCGAATCAGTGTTATGCTTCCAGTCGATTTTGTTGAGATGGATCTGGTTACGGCAAGGCAAAAATATCCGGCTGAGAACAGACCTGAATTCATTAGTACCAGTCAGGATACAACCATTAATTTTACTTTTAAATATACAGAACTACCAATTTCAGAAGCACAGCTTATTCCGTCTGCACGTCAATTAAGAATGGCAATTCAGCGTTTAAATCCATCCAATATATTTTATGAATCAGATTCCATACAGGGTGAAAATGGTTCCATCATCTGGTTTGATTACAAAAGTTATGCTCTTGATGATGCCATGTATAACTTTATTTATCTGGCAGAAATAGATGGAATGCTCTTTCAGGGAGGTTTTAATTGTTCATTTGGAATTCATAAAGAATGGAAAAATGTTGCCATTCAGGTTGTTAAATCCATTAAGGACCGGAGAAAGGAGCAGGAAAATGAAAGCAAATAGAATAAAGGTGGAACCGTTTCACTTTGTTAATATATTGTCATATAGTGGAGTAAAACAGGTAAATTCTCATGGAAGTGTCCTGTTATCCGGACTTATCCGGTCGGAAGATCGAGAAAAATATTTGTCATTGCTGGGTCAGGATACCTGGGTTACCGTTACAGTGTCCGATGAGGAAGAAAGCAGGATTGTTTTTTGCGGAATCATCACAGATGCCAGTCTGGATCAAAATGGGGAAAGCAGTATCTTATCCCTGGAATTAAAAAATGGAACGTATCGGTTGGAAGGTGTAAGGCATATCCGTTCGTTTCAGAAAGAAGCATTGACTTATAAAGATGTGATAAAAAACATTTTAAAACCGTATGAAAAAAGCAATATGATTATGACTTCCTCAGATCAGCAATGTGGATTTATGCTGCAATATGGAGAATCGGATTGGGAGTTTTTAAAACGTGTTGCCAGTTGTATGAAGACGGTGTTGATTCCAGATTCCGTGACAGGAGGTGTGAAATTCTTCTGTGGAGTGCCAAACAGGGGAGCTGCAGGGGAGATTCATACAAAAACATATCAAGTAAAAAAGTCTTTAAGGGAATATGCTTCAAAAAAGAAAAATGGTTTATCTCAACTCACCGAAGAGGATGCCTGCTATTATGTTTTAAAACTGCGGGATATTTATGATTTAGGGGATGAAATCGTTTTAAATGGGATGAGTATGAATGTTTTTAAAATGTATAGTGAGTTAGAGGGAGCGGAATTGTGTCATACCTATTACTTAAAGAGTAAGAGGGGATTTTCCGTTACAAAGGCATACAATGAGTCTTTAACCGGTGTTTCCCTGACAGGGAAAGTGGTCGGTGTTCAGGGAACTCAGATAAAAGTAAAATTGGATGAGGATGAGAATGAAACAGGGGGTGGAGAACGCTGGTTTGATTATTCCACTCCATATTCCTCTCAGGCAGGAGCAGGATTTTATTGCATGCCGGAACAAGGAGATACCATACGTCTTTACTGTCCTACCCGGGATGAGAAAACGGCTTATGCAAACAGCTCTGTCCACAGGGAAGTACAAAAGAATCCCGAAGTCAAAACATTCATGAATAAAGAAGGAAAACAGATTATATTAGCTCCCAATTACATCAGACTTACCAACAATAATGGAATGACTCTGGAATTAAATGATCAATCCGGGATAAAAGTGGAAAGTCAGGGTGCTGTATCAATGAGTGCCTCTGATCATATTGATATTTCCAGCAAGAACGGAGGAATCACACTGTCTGCAAAAAACAAGGTGCTGCTAAAGCAGGGAGATACACTTTTAAATCTTGCAGGAGATATTTCGTTAAAAGGGGCTAAGGTAAATATAAATTAAGGAGACAAGGGTGGACAGAACAACAACAATTTCTTTAAAGGGACAGATTATATTATCGGAACGTTATGAGCGCAGCTTAAAAAAGATAATGGATAAGTATAAAGAAACAAAAGTGAAACTGGATCAGGAGTATTTAAAGGTGTGGCAGGAATTGTTAAAAAAGGCAAAGATCCTGCAGTGTGCAAAAGAAAAGGGAGAAGTGGGGTATTTTGTTATATCTCTGCTTCATAGCAGTGTTCTTACAAAAACTTATGATTTTCGATTTGATCTATACGACAAAGACTTTTATCTGGATAAGACTGAGATCTGTGCGTATTGGTCTCCGTGTTTATTTTTTGAATCAATAGAGGACGATATTGTAAGTTTTTCCCATGTAATTAAAGGAAATATGGTACAGGTTACAAACAGTGAGCTGGAGGAATTTAGAGTGGAGTATGCTTATCGGTTTATCAAAATGGCTTTTTCCTACTTTTGTGAAAGCTCTGGGCAGATATTTCATTTAAAAGAATATGAAGAAGTTAAAAAAGGGGAGGAAGTACGTGTACTTTTTGGAACTTATCTGGGAAATACACAGATAATAGCAACTTCCAGGGAGAATGCCACATGAGATATTTTCTATTGGAAACAAATCCTGCATACAAACATACTCCCAACGTGAAAGAGTGGTTTAAAAAGATAGATGTAAGAAAAATTAAAAGAGAAAACCACAGTCTATTTTCGGAAACGGAACTTTTATTTATAGAAGAAAGTAAAAGAACAATCTTTATAGATATAATCACATTTCCTTTTCTAATGGTTTCAGATGTAGTTCATAAGGTAATTAATTTTTATGAACCAGATACCATTTTTAAAAAAATTGTATTACTGGATCGGGTACATAGAAAAAAGGCACTTTATTATATGCCTTTTTTGGAACATGTGGAATGTCTGGATTGCACCAGTGAATTGAATCTGGATAAAAGTGTCATAAGGCATTGTGTGTTGAGGCGTCCTGATATTAAGGATAAAGCCATTTTTCATATCAAAGGGGTAGGGAAGCAGTACACAGTGGTAAGGCTGGATTTGGCAGAGAGCCTCTTTCGAAGGCGGGCAAAAGGAATAGGACTTAAGATGATTGAAGTTATAGATGAGCAGAGGTGAATGATGGATGAATATTTAGTAAGAGGAGCACTTCTTTGCTGTGACTGTGGGAGTCACAAAAGAAAAATGAATTTATTAAAGAGCCATGGAGCTGTAGTAGGAGCAAATGAACCTATGGTGCATGCAAAGGATAATCTGATAGAGGAAAATATCACATTTTTTGGTGTTTGCAGCGGAGGGAATCCTCCGGCAGGAGAAGACGTATATTTTCAAAAGGAAGGAACTTTTGATGAAAACGGGAATCGAAAAACCGTTGGTTTTGGGGTAGTAACCGGTCCTCCATGTATTCCTGACATTATTGGGGAGTGGGAGATTCCCTATGAAGCGACTCTTATTGCGGATGAAGAAGATCCAGAAGGTGTGCCTTCCATTACAATGAAGTCTTTTCTGGTTTGCAACCATGGTGGAATTATAAAACCTGTCGTATCGGGACAAATCAAAAAGCTGCCAGAGTTGAGTGAAGTGGAAAAGGATTGGTCTGCATTTAAACTGGAAACTGTGGATGTATTGTCCAAAATAGATGCAGTGGTAGAAGGGACAATTGATTATCATAAGAAAAAGGCAGTAGAGCAATTATCTTCCAGTCTTGTTGTGAAGACAGTACAGGGGCTTATCCCGTGACTTTTTAATAATGTGAATAGGGAGGTTATCAATGGCACAAAGGAAATCAGCAGGAGAATCTGCCACATACACAATGAGCAATGAATTTTCGGCAGATAGTGCTGTGAAGATTATTTATGGAACAGAATATGATATTTTTAGCAAGTTTGATGACGCTCCAGGGCAGATCAATATCTTTGAAACATCGGAAGAGTTATTTGACTGGACAGGAGGTTTAGCAAAAAGCTGTCAGGGAATTGTAGTTGATATGGGCAATCTCGGAGTTGATACAATAGTCTTAGTTGTAGCAGCATTGCCCTGTACCTTTGTCAGAGCCCAAAGTGGCAGGTTTCACGGTTCCAAAAGGGATGTGGTGACTCAGGCTATTGCAGCTGTTGTAGATGATCGGACAATTACTGGCAAGAGGTTGGGAAAAATAGGAAAACATTATGATGAGTTGCGGAAACATGATAGTGAGTTTGTCTCTATTATAAGTGAACACATTGACCTTTCCTCTTGGCTTTCTTCAGGTGAAAAGGTAAGAAAAACATTTATGGGAGAGGTGATGGGAGATGCGGCAAAATACATAGAAGAAAATCAGGGGAAAACCATTCTGGCTGAGGGAATAGAAAAGGGGCTGGATATAGGTGGCTTTAAGTATGTGGAATATGGGGACGGACGCCCTTCTGTTTTTGAATCAACCATTGACCCAATGGTGCAGATGGGAGGGGGATTTTCGGACTGGATTGATTCTATAGGGACTGTGGCTGGTATGGATATTGATGAGCAGATTGTTGTATTTCAAGAAAGTGGGTATGAATACCGGGTAGAGCTATGGAAAGGGAGTTATGGGCTTGGAGGAACCACTGGGGCTGAGATTGGGTTGTATCGAAGGGATATAGATGAAACCGGGGATAAACCATATATTAATAATGAAAAAAACTATGATATTCTCTATCGGGTTGTTCCTGAAAGTAGATACTGCAAAATGTCATATACGCTATATGATACAGAAAGAAACCAGGAGGTTTTTTCCCGCGATACAACAGATGATTCCCAAGAGGGAGATAAAGGATGGTGGCCTCTCACTATGCGGGCTGGATATGTATCGGATAAAGAAGATTTAGTTATGAAAGATGTTACGATTGAGTTTTGGAATAAAGATGCAGCTAAAAATTTTGTAAAGGAGTTTCAAATAAATAATCATGTAGAAATAGAGAGGAAGGGTAATGTAGTAAAATATTCCTGGGGAGAAGAGATGGAGGATTAATAAATGAAAAAAAAGATTATTATATGCGTGGGAATGGGACTGTTAATATGTTTATCTGGTTGTTCCTATCATAAATATCGCTCACAGATAGAAAAAGATTCTCCCACTTCGGTTTCTTATGAAGACTGGCAGTTACTGGCCGCCATGTCCCAAGGAAGTTCCAGTCTGGAGCGAGCAAGGGAAGCCATTGACGCGGGAGCTGAAATAAATTCTTATGAAAAAGGACAGGTGGAAATATATGACCATCCCCGTAGTAAAGATCGTATTTTACTCCTTACTCCATTGCGTATTGCTCTAAAAAACGGAGCGGTGGGTGTCTTTGAGGAATTAATTAAGAGAGGTGCAGATGTTAATATTAAGGAAGCGGACGGTAAAACCCCACTCATGTGTGTTGCATCCAACTCTGGTTTAAAACAGATTACAATGTTAGTAGAGGCAGGGGCAGATGTGACGTATGAAAATAGTAAAGGTTTAGATGCTTTGGATTATGCCGCTTCTTCTTCTCATAAAGGAACTGATGTTCTGGAATATTTGTTAGAGCATGGGGGGAGAGTGGATGGGAAGACAGTTAACCGGGCAGCAGAGGTTCGCATTCCGGATTTTCGAAAGGTAGAATATCTAATAGAGCAATGTGAAAAGAATGGAGAAGATTGGTCTATAGATGGAAAATACCGCCTTCATTATCTTGCAGCATTGGGGACTGCAGAAGAACTGGAAGAGACAATAACGAGGAAGAAAAATATTGATTGGAATGAAACCAATCAGGGCTATGACTCTCTTTTAATGGAAGCCGCTTCTATGGGAAATCTGGATACCATGAGTTATCTTTTACGCTCTGGAGCAGATATCCAGTTTGTTTCACAGGAACAGAAAACTGCGTTAATCAGGGCAGTGGAAAACAACCAATATGAAGCTGTGGCATTATTAATGGATTCAGGATATGAGTTTTTGCCTTATGATGATGAGAACCCTTATGATAATGAACTGGATCCGGCGGCTGAAAATGGTGATGTTGAGATGATGAAAAAGTTGTTTGCTTATGGATTTGAATTAAAAGAAGGTTCTTTAAACCAGGCGTTAAGCAGGGCGGGGGAAAGTGGATATTTAGAAGCAGTTGATTTACTGATAGAAGAAGCATATAAACACGGATTAAAGCCAGATTTTGATTCTGGAGATGCCTTTGATGGAGCGATTCGTAACGGTGATATTAAAACAGTGGAATATTTATTGGAAAAGTATCATGTGGATATTAATTATCTGGAAGCAATTGGATTTCGCTTCGCAATTGAAAAAAATGATATGGAAATGGCAAAATGTCTTATAGCCCATGGAGTAGAAATAAATCCCAAGGACCCTGAACAGAGTACTCCGCTGGTTACTGCCATTGATTGGGGAGGTCTTGAGATGGTGGAATTATTGGTAGAGTCAGGAGCAGACATAGAACAACCAGTACGAAATAGGAAGATGACTCCGGCAATGATTGCGTCTACGAAAAGTAATAGAATACTAAAGTATCTGGTTGAAAAAGGAGTAGATATCAATAAGCAATCTGCTAGGGGAGATACCTGTTTATCCAGAGCTGTGGAAAGTGGAAAAAGAGAAAATGTGGAGTATCTGCTATCAATTGGTGCTGATACGACCATTAAATCAAAGGATGGAAAAACGGCTTATCAAAAGGCAAAAGAAAGTCCAGATAAAGAGATTGTAAACATATTTAAAAAATATGGAAAAACCAGATAGTGGAGAACACTGGAAAGAAAATCAATATGAAAAAAAGAATTATTATAAGTGTAGTTTTAGGAATTTCAGTTTTTTTATCCGGCTGTTCTTACATAAAATATCAGTCACGGGTGGAAGAAGATACAAATCCCACCCTCTCCTATGAGGACTGGCAGTTTCTTGCAGCTATTGGAACTGGAAGTTCCAGCCTGGAGAGAGCAAGGGAAGCTATTGCCGCAGGAGCCCAAATAAATATTTATGAAAAAAATCAGGTGGAGATATATGATCAGCCTCATAGTAAAGACCGTATCGCTCTCTTAACTCCTTTTCGAATTGCACTAAAAGGCGGTGCATGGAACATCTTTGAGGAATTAATTAAAAGTGGAGCGGATGTTAATATTGAAGAGGAGGATGGTAGAACGCCTCTCATGTATATCGCTTCCAGAGGTCGAGAGTTGAAGTGGATTAAAATGTTGGTGGAAGCAGGAGCAGATGTAACGTATAAAAACAGTAATGGTTTAGATGCGCTGGATTATGCTGCTTCTTCCACGTACAGAGGAACTGATATTCTGGAGTATTTGATTGAGCATGGAGCCAAGGCAGATGCAGAAACAGTCAGTCTGGCAGCGGAAGCCTATACCCCTGATTATCGTAAAGTGGAGTTTCTAATAAAGGAATGTGAAAAGAATGGAGAAGATTGGTCCATAGATGGAAAATACCGCATTCATTATCTTGCAGCATTAGGAACTGCAGAAAAACTGGAAGAAGCAATAAAAAGGAAGGAAAATATCGATTGGAATGAAAAAAATCAGGGATATGACTCTCTTTTAATGGAAGCATCTTCTATGGGAAATCTGGATACCATGAGTTATCTTTTACGTTCCGGAGCAGATGTTCAATTTGTTTCGCAGGAACATAATACTGCATTGACCAGAGCGGTGGAAAACAGCCAGTATGAAGCTGTGGGGTTATTAATGGATTCAGGATATGAGTTTTTGCCTTATGATGAGAAAAAGTTATTTGAAAATCAACTGAAACCAGCAGCCGAAAATGGTGATGTTGAGATGATGAAAAAGCTATTTTCCTATGGTTTTCACTTAGAGCAAGGTTCATTGTCTCAAGCACTGAAGAGAGCATGTGAGAGTGGAAATTTGGAAGCAATTGATTTATTAGTGGAAGAAGGAAATAAGTTGGGATTAAAGTCGGATTTTTATTCAGGAGGAGCTTTCGATGGAGCGATTCGTAATGGTGATATCAAAACAGTGGAATATCTATTGGAAAAGTATGATGTGGATATTAATTATCTGGAAGCAACCGGTTTTTGTTTTGCAATTGAAGATAATGACATGGAAATGGCAAAATGTTTTATAGCCCATGGAGTACAAATAAATCCCAAGGATCCAGAACAGGATACTCCGCTAGTCACTGCCATTGATTGGGGAGGACTTGAGATGGTGGAATTATTGGTAGAGTCAGGAGCAGATATAGAGCAGCCGGTATGGGACAGTAAAACGACACCGGCAATGATTGCTTCTGCGAAAAGTCATAGAATCTTAAAATATCTGGTTGAAAAGGGAGCGGATATTAATAAACAATCTCCGGATGGTGATACCTGTTTATCCTGGGCAGTGGAAGGTGGGAAAAGAGAAAATGTAGAGTATCTGTTGTCAATTGGAGCGGATACAACCATTGCAACAAGAGATGGAAAAACGGCTTATCAAAAGGCAAAAGAAAGTCCAGATAAAGAGATTGTAAAGATATTTAAAAAATATGGAAAAACCAGATAGTAGAAAATACGGAAAAGCAAATTGATCAGAGAGAAAGGATAAAGAATGAACCCTTTGAATCTTGTAATTCGGATTAGTGGTGAGTGGAGTTTTCTGGTTATTCATAAGTTGAGCATTCATCGTTCAACCAATCAGCATGGCAGACTGGAGATAAGAGGAATCATAGATTCCCAGGTAGAGGTAGAAGAAAAATGTTTTTATGGAACAGCAATTGAACTGGTTATGTTATTAGAAAAAAAAGAAAAATTGATATTCAAAGGTGTGGTACAGGAAATTGAAGTATTTCATAATGGTAAATATAAAGAGATGGAGCTCTTGGCATTGACCGGAACCTGTCTGTTGGATGAAGAGAAAAAAAGCAGATCATTCCAAGAAGTGGGTATGACTTATGGTGAAGTTATAAAAACACTTATTAAGGACATTCCTGACAGTGCGGTTATCTGTACAGAGGGAAAAGAAAGAATTGGAAGACCTTTGATTCAATACGAAGAAACTGATTGGGAATTCATCGGGCGTCTGGCTAGTTTGGCAGAAACAGCGGTTATTCCGGAAGTAAAATCTGGTTTACCAAAGTTCTGGTTTGGAATGCGAAAAGGAGCACTACCGTTAGAACTGCCAGATTTTACTGGAAAAGCAGTAATACATAACCAGTATAAGAAGACCGGGTGCAATCAGAAACATAACATCAGTTATGTGTTTTTGGGAGAACCAGGGATGGAAATTGGTGACAAGGTGATAATAGAGGGCTGTGAATGGATTATTTATCAGATTGATGGAGAATTAAGTGCAGGAGAATTTCTATTTAAATATTGGGTTGGAAAAGGAAAGCCTGGGATACAGGAAAAGATTCATAAGGATGTTCGTTCTGGAATGTCATTAAAAGGCAGAGTGGAAAAAACTGAAAAAGAAAAGGTTACTATTAAATTAGAGATTGATGGGAAAGGGGGACAGGGAGCATATGGCTATGAGTACAGACCAATTACAGGCCAGGTTCTGTACGGGATGCCAGAGAAGGGAACTGAAGTTTCTTTGCAGTATTTAACTGCAGATGAACGGGGAGCTGTGATTTCAGACAATGCTGGCTGTCATTCAGACAGTATTACGACAAAAGACAGTTCCCACAAACGCTTTGAAACAGACTGTAATAAAAATTTGTTTCTTTTCCCTTCTGCCATGGGATTGTCAAGTGCAGATCAAAACGGGAGAATGTCTAAAGTTACAATGGCAGACCGAGATGGCATGCTGATAGACAGCAGCAGGAATATAACCATTGCGGCGGATGGTCCGGTTACCATAAAAGCAGCAAACATACAAGTTCATGCTCCCTGTTCCATCGACATCATACAAACAGGAACGTAACAGGCAGGTAATTTTAGAAGCGGGACAGACTAAGACTTTTCCAGTCATAATCTGTCCCGCTTCACATATATTGAGGTAAAAGGAGGGATTGTCCTGAGTCCTATAGTCCATCCTGAAAAAGGTACCTGTTAAAACCGGTAAAAAGGTGGTTGATGTGAGCAGAATTTATAACATTCAAATTGGAGAAAAGCGCATAAAGAAACGAACTGCCCTGTTCCTGTTGTGTCTCATATTGTCCCTTCTGCTTTCCGGAACAGCCCTGGGAGCGGACCAGAACAAGGCACAGCCAGATCCAAAAGCTGGACAACTAGGCTCAAGTGTCAGTTCCGTGGAAACCGATTTGGACCAGTATGATTTAACCGACATTCAAACCGTTTTAGATCGCATGAATGGGGAGCACGGGCTTCATCTTTCTTTTAAAGACTTAATGAAAGATCTTATGGCAGGAAATTTAGATCAGGTGATGGGAAAAATAGGAAGTGCCATAAAAGAACTGTTATTGGGGGAAATAAAATCCAACGGACATATGATGGGACAGATTATTATACTTGGAATCATTGGAGCGGTATTTTCTAATTTTTCCAGTGTGTTTACAGGAAGTCAGATCTCGGAAACGGGATTCTTTGTTACATATTTATTATTATTTACTTATCTGGCTGCCAGCTTCTTTACCAGCGTTACCATTGTAAGGGATGTGCTCAGTCAGATTCTGGATTTTATGCGGGCATTACTTCCTGCTTATTTTCTGGCAGTCGCATTTGCGGGGGGAAGCGTGACTGCGGCGGCATCTTACGGTTTTACTCTGTTTGTGATTGCAGGAGTCCAGTGGCTTCTTGGCAATGTGCTTCTTTCCCTTATCAGGGTCTATGCTCTTTTGGTTATGGCAGGACATATTGCAAAAGAAGACATGCTTTCTAAAATGACGGAACTGCTGGAACAGATTGTCTCCTGGAGTTTAAAGACTCTGATAGGAATTGTACTGGGATTTCAGATTATTCAGGCAATGGTTCTTCCCTATGTGGATTCCATGAAAACCGGAACTGTTCAGAAAATAGTAGGAGCAATTCCCGGAATTGGAAATGGAATCAGCTCTGTGGCGCAGATGGTTCTGGGTTCAGGAGTGGTTATAAAAAACACGATTGGTGCTGCTGGAATTGTAATTCTGCTTATGATCGCAGCCATTCCCTTAATCAAGCTGGTGGTGCTCATGCTCCTTTATCAATGTGTGGCAGCTTTGCTGCAGCCCGTCTGTGATAAGAGAATTGTATCCTGTATTTCCGATATAGCCAAAGGGCATAAAATGCTGTTGTCGATTGCAGCCTCTGGCGTATTACTTTTTGTGATTACCATTGCCCTTGTTTGTGCATCAACCAACGTAACTTATTTTTCCGGGTGAGCTTATGGAACAATTATTTGAATGGATAAGAAGTATTACATACTATCTGATATTTATGACAGTTGCATTAAATCTGCTGCCCAATAAAAAGTACGAAAAATACCTTCGCTTTTTTGCGGGAATGGTACTGATTCTTTTGGTCTTAAAACCAGTGACAGGGGGATTGAGGCTTGATGATACCCTTGCTTACTATTTTGAAGCTATTTCTCTGAAAAAGGAGGCAGGAGAGCTAAAGGGAGAGATATCCAAAATGGAAGGGCAAAGACTTCAAAAGATGATCTCCCAGTATGAGGAGGCTGTGGGGGAGGATTTAAAATCCATGGCAGAATCCGCTGGATTTGGCTGCAGGAAAGCAAAAGCAGAGATTAACCAGGATCAGGAAAACCGTTTATTTGGTCATGTCACCTCAGTATCCCTTTTGTTGATCCCGGAACGTGAGGAGAATGAAGAGAATACTGCGTCCCAGATAAAAGAGATTGTACCGATTGAAAAGATACAGAAAGTAGACGGAATTAAGATTACCCAGTCGAAGCCAGAAAAAAAGGAACCTGACAGACAGGAAGAAAATTCACGATTATCAGGTCTTAGAAGACGTATTGCGGAATATTATGATTTGGAGGAACAGGATGTTGAAATTCAATTGGAAGATGGGAAAGGATAAGTGGCTGATCCTGCTGGCGGTTGGGCTCATAATCCTGATCCTTACAATCCCCTCCGGTTCAGGTATGATCCTGAAAACAGGAAAAACGGCGGAGAATAAAAGTCAGACCGGACTGCAAAATGGTATCGTAACAGAATCAGCAGAACAAGGAATGGCAGTTGCTGCAGGAGCAGACAAAACCTATGAAGAACAGCTTGAAGCCAGAGTAAGAAAGCTCTTAAAGACTGTAGATGGAGTTGGTCAGGTAGATGTTATGATTGTGTTAAAATCTTCGAAAGAGAAGATTGTCAGAGTCGATCGTAACACGTCAGACTCCTCTACCGAAGAAAATGACAGCTCCGGAGGAACCAGAAAGATCACCAGTAAAGAGCAGCAGGAGAGCACAATCTTAACCGGTTCAGGAGAAAATACCGCTCCAATTGTGGAGAAAGAGATAAGTCCGGAAATAGAAGGAATCATCATCAGTGCCCAGGGCGGAGGCAGTCCTACGGTAAAAGCTGAAATTTCCAGTGCAATGGAAGCATTATTTAACCTGCCCCCACATAAAATAAAAGTATTAAAGAGGGTGGAATAAAAAGGAGTGTCAGGTATGAAAAGTTGGAAAACAAGCAATGAACCAAATGTCCCGAAGACCCCAAAGAAAATGGATATGAAGAAACTGTTCAGAAGAAACCAGATTATCATTACCACGCTGGCTGTTATGATCGCCGCTGCCGGATATTTAAATTATGCAGGGAAACAGGAGGTGGCTTCTGGAACGGATGTTTATGAGGCTGGATTAACTGATATATCCGAAGAAGATGTTTTAGCTGAGAATAAAGCTCTTGATGGTGATACAACCCAGGATATTGCAAGTCTGGACCAGGACGCTTCGGATATTGACAAACTGGATGCCGCACAGAATCAGGCAGCCGCAGAAAATGCAGGAGCTGAAAACGTTGCCGCAGAGACACAGGCACCAGACCAGACTCCGGAAAAAGACCTTGCAGCCGCAGAAACACAGGCAGCAGATACTGGTCTTGATAATCCGGGAGAGGCTGTTCTTACAAGCGGAATGAATGTAACCGATTACATATCCAGCGTTCAGTTAAACAGAGAACAGGTAAGAGCCAGAAACAAAGAGACTTTGATGAATCTGATTAATAGCCCTAACATTGAAGAAGCGGCAAAACAGCAGGCGATTCAGGAAATGATTGATATGACAGCCATTTCCGAAAAAGAAAGTGCAGCCGAGACCCTTCTTCTTGCAAAAGGTTTCTCTGATCCGGTTGTCAGCATTTCCAGCGGAAAAGTAGATGTTGTGATTAATGCCTCAAGCATCAGCGATCCACAGCGTGCACAGATCGAAGATATTGTTAAGAGAAAAGCAGAGGTTGGTGCAGACAGCATCGTGATTACCCTCATGAAACTGGAAGAATAAAAAGCCTTTGCAAAGGACTGGCAATTTTGCTATAATGATTCCATAACCTAGAAAATTTAAGTACAGGAGGGAATTGCTGTGGCAGAATTGGAAAGCAGAAATACTCACAAAGTATATGAAAAAGATAAAATCGGCGAAGTGCAGATTGCAGATGATGTAGTAGCGATCATTGCAGGTCTTGCTGCAACCGAAGTAGAAGGCGTAGATTCCATGGCAGGCAACATCACCAATGAACTGGTGGCGAAGCTGGGCATGAAAAATTTATCCAAAGGTGTGAAAGTAGAATTGACGGAAGAGCATGTGTCGGTTGACCTGTCTTTGAATATCAAGTATGGTTACAGTATTCCGTCTGTCAGCGAGAAGGTTCAGGAGAAGGTTCAGAGTGCCATTGAGAATATGACCGGATTAACCGTTCTTGATGTGAATATCCGTATCGCAGGTGTTGCGTTGGAAGAGAATAATTAGATGTTGCAGTCTAAAGCGGGGGCGAACCTGGAATGGTTCTTGCCCCCGCTTTTCTTATGCCTGCAAAAGCGTTTATCTTGCCCCTAAAGTGGACAGGATAAAAAAAGAACCATAAACGCAGGACCAGGATGGCAAGGGCGGTGTTTGATATGACCAATCATAGGGATAAAAACCATGCTTCCATTAGAATGGCGGTTGGATTTGCTCTGGCGGTTTTCATTGTAATAGGAGTTTTTTTGTTAAATCTCTATTATTATAAGGAAATGCAGACTAGTCTCAGAAACCAGATATATCATGATTTAGAAAAGCAAAACGATAGCGCGTTAAACCATTTGCAAGGACTGATACAGGAAAAGTTTCAGTGGCTTGAATTATTTGCTGCGCACTGTGAAGTTCCGGAAGAATCTGGAGATGAGAAGTGGCAGGCTTTTGCGCAGGTGCAGGAAACAGACGGGGTTCGGATCGGAGTAGCTGATTTAAAGGGAACAATCTACTATGGAGCCAACCGTTCCAGAATCATCTCATCCCGCTCCTATTTTAAACAGGTGTTAAAAGGAGAGAATACGGTTTCCAGACTTCTTCCAGGGGAATTTGATGGACAAGATGGGATTATACTCGCTTCCCCAATTATAAGGGACAGGCAGGTAATCGGTGCTGTTTGTATGGAATATACAAAACAGGAACTGGAGACTTATGCGGATGATTCCTCTTTGCGTCCTTATGGCGGAAATATGATTGTAACGGAAACCGGAGAACTGGTGGCGGCAGGCTCCGCCCTTAATTCTTATAAAAATATATTAGACTACTTAAAAGAGATGAGCTACAAAAAAGGGCAGTCTCTGGCACAGGTAAAACAGGATCTAAAGGAGAATCAGCCAGGTTATCTTTCTTATGAAAAAGACAAAAAAAGACAGCTTTTATATTATCAGCCGTCTGGAATTGCAAATTGGCTGGTGGCATCGGTGATTGATCAGGAGGAATACAGCGCTTCTTGGAACCGGATCAGAGAGCTGACCTTTTTTATGATAGCCGGTTCTCTATTTCTGCTTCTGACAGCAGTTTCTTTTCTTTTTAGACTCTGGAGATTTCGCAGACGGCAGGAAAAGCAGATACAAAAGGATTATCTCACAGGAGTTTATACCAGGGAAACCGCAGGAAAATTAATCGCAAAAGGGCTGAGGGGCAATGAAAATCAGCGCTTTTATGCCTGTATGTTTTTGGATATAGATGACTTTAAGAAGATCAATGATACGTTTGGTCACTATGAAGGAGATGTTGTTTTAACAGAGGTGGGGAAGATATTAAATTCCTGCACAAGAAAAGATGATGTGATTGTCCGGTTTGGGGGCGATGAATTCTGTATCTGGCTGTACGGGGAGAAAAGAAAGAAACAGCCGGAAGTCATTGCAGAGCGTATCCTGAATGCGTTTCGTATTTCCGGTACAATTCAGGTCAGCATTGGAATCACTCTGATAAAAGAAAAAGAATACGATTATGATGCCATTATAAAACGGGCAGACGATGCACTTTATGAGGCAAAGAAAAAAGGAAAGAATCAGTTTGCGGTGAAAGAATAACCGCCTGTAAAACAGTCTTTGTCCAGGTATCCCTTGAATGTAATCCGATTTCGGGTTATAATAAAATTTAACGATTTTATTACAACAAAAAAGGAGAGAGGCATGAGTAAGCTTAGACTTGGAATTGTAGGGAATGGTTATCTTGGAGGAATTATTGCCAAGGCGTGGAGAGATGGATTACTGCCTGAGTATGAACTGGTGGGAATCGCAGGAAGAACCAGAGAGAAAACCGATGTAATCGCAAAGGAAAACGGATGCAGATCCTGTGCAGACATTGATGAGTTGTTAGAATTAAAGCCAGATTATATCGCAGAAGCTGCATCCGTGGAATCTGTCCGGGATATGGCTGTAAAAGTACTGGAAAAGGGGATCGGTCTGATTGTGCTGTCCATCGGTGCATTTGCAGATTCTGCTTTTTATGAAACAGTCAGACAGACTGCTGCCAATCATCATGCAAAGGTTTACATTGCATCAGGGGCAGTGGGAGGATTTGATGTCCTTAGAACTTTATCTTTAATGGGAGAATCGGTATCAGGGATTGAGACAAGAAAAGGTCCTTCCTCACTAATGGGAACACCCCTTTTTAAGGAACATCTCATGACGGATCAGGAAGACACCATGGTATTTGAAGGCAATGCCAAAGAAGCCATTGGACTTCTTCCCACCAGAGTAAATGTTGCAGTAGCGGCTTCCCTTGCAACAACAGGACCGGAAAAGACCCGGGTTAACATCTACAGTGTACCTGGAATGGTCGGAGACGATCATAAGATTACTGCTGAGACAGAAGGGGTAAAGGCAGTGGTGGATATTTATTCCAGTACAAGCGCCATCGCAGGCTGGAGTGTAGTTGCAGTACTTCAAAATATTGTTTCACCCATTGTATTTTAAGGAGGCGCGCGGATGTTTGAAAAATTAGTTGCCATTGAACCGGTGAATCTGGTAGAAGAGGGAGAAAAAGAGCTTCTTACCTATGCCCGTCAGGTAAAGCTCTACGATGATATTCCCTCGGATGATGAAGAGATCATAAGAAGAATCGGAGATGCAGACGGTGTTTTACTTAGTTATACCTCAAGAATTAACCAGTATGTGTTAGAAAAATGTCCGAATATCAGATATATCGGCATGTGCTGCAGCCTTTATTCCAAGGAAAGTGCCAATGTGGATATTGCCTATGCGGATGAACATGGAATAACGGTTACTGGAATCCGTGATTACGGAGATGTAGGTGTGGTGGAATATGTAATCTGTGAACTGGTTCGTTTTCTTCACGGATACGACAGACCCATGTGGAAGGATATGCCGGTGGAACTTACCGGATTAAAGGTTGGAATCATTGGTCTTGGCGTGTCTGGAAAAATGGTTGCAGAGGCTCTGAATTTTATGGGCGCCAATGTTTCCTATTACAGCAGAAGCCGGAAGACAGATTCGGAGGAAAAAGGAATAACCTATCAGCCTCTTCATCTGCTTTTGGAAGAGAATGAAGTTATTATTACCTGTTTAAATAAGAATGTAATCCTGCTTCACGAGGAGGAATTTAAGAAACTGGGAAACGGAAAGATCTTATTTAACACCTCCATTGGACCGTCTTTTGATGTGCCGGCTTTAAAAAAATGGCTGGGTGAGGGAGATAACCGTTTTGCATGTGACACAATTGGTGCAATCGGAGATGAAAGCGGAGAACTGAACAGTCATGAAAAGGTTTTCTGCGTCAATGCATCGGCAGGCAGAACAAAACAGGCGTTTGGCATATTAAGCAGGAAAGTTCTTGATAATATCAAGGGATTCTTAGAAAAATAAAAAGAAACTCCATGGGAAGGAGAAGCCGGAAGATGGCTTCTCCTTTCTGGACTGGCAGTCAGCCGGGAGAAAATTTCTGTTGTATAAAAATCCCCATTAAGGTATAATGATTCCAAACGTCCAGAAAAATTACCAACAGGAGGACCATGGTAAATGACCAGAAGTAAAATGCGTGAACACTGCTTTAAGCTGCTTTTTTGTGCGGATTTCCATCCGGCAGAGGAAAAGGAAGAGCAGCTTATCCAATATTTTGAACAGCCACAGGAATATGACAAGAACACAGAAGGGATTGATGAGATCATCCACGATGTGACCATGAGCAGTGAGAATGCGGAGCAGCTAAAAGAGAAGACAGAAGCGATTATGGTAAAGATTCCAGAGCTTGATGTAAAGATCAATGAGGTAGCAGAGGGCTGGAAGACAAAACGTATGGGAAAAGCAGAGCTTACCATACTCCGTCTCGCTCTTTATGAAATAGTATTCGATGAGAATGTGCCGGAAAAGGTAGCCATCAATGAGGCGGTAGAACTGGCGAAGAAATACGGCGGAAATGAATCTCCGGCATTTATAAACGGAGTTCTGGCTAAGCTGGTGTAAGATGGCTGGTGCATATTCGGTTTCTCAGGTCAATGCTTACATTAAGAACATGTTCGCACAGGATTTTGCCCTTAACCGCATTTCCGTAAAAGGGGAAGTATCCAACTGCAAGTACCATACCTCCGGACACATTTACTTTACCTTAAAGGATGGAAAAGCTTCCATTGCAGCTGTTATGTTTGCCGGTTCCAGAAAAGGACTCTCTTTTCAGTTGGGAGAAGGGCAGCAGGTTGTGGTGAAAGGAAGTATTGAGGTATATGAGCGGGATGGGCGGTACCAGCTTTATGCCCAGGAGATCACAAAAGAGGGGCTGGGGGATTTATTTGAACGGTTTCAAAAGCTTCGCAATGAACTGGAAGAGATGGGGATGTTTTCCCCGGAATATAAAAAGCCCATTCCCCGCTATGCAAGAACCATCGGCATTGTAACAGCACCTACCGGCGCTGCGATACGGGATATCATGAATATAGCATTAAGAAGGAATCCTTTCGTCCAGCTTTATCTCTATCCAGCTCTTGTTCAGGGCGAGAATGCAAAGGAAAGTGTTGCAAAGGGAATCGAAATTCTGGATCAGATGGGACTTGATGTCCTCATTGTGGGAAGGGGTGGCGGTTCCATTGAAGATTTATGGGCATTTAATGAAGAAATTGTGGCGAGAGCCATCTTTCAGTGCTCTACCCCGGTTATTTCTGCAGTGGGTCATGAGACAGATGTGACCATTGCCGACTATGTAGCGGACATGCGTGCGCCCACTCCTTCTGCAGCAGCGGAGTTAGCGGTATTTGATTACCGGTTATTTGAAGAACAGCGTCAGTTATACCAGAATACCTTAAACAAAACCATGGAACGAAAGATGGAACGTTACCGGTTCCATGCAGGTCAGTATGGACTCAGACTGAAATATTTTGATCCGGGAAGGACCATTCGGGAAAACCGTCAGAGACTTTCGGATATCGAAGAGAAATTAAGGACAATTCTTCTTGCAGGGATTGCAAGGGATAAGGCTGATTTATCGGAAGCATTAAGGCGCATGAAGATATCTTTAGAGAAACAGGCAGTAAGAGACCGGCACAGGCTGGAACTTTTCAGCAGCCGTTTAGAGGCACAGTCTCCTCTAAAGAAGATTGGCGGCGGTTATGGATTCATAACCAGTGAGACAGGGCAGAGAATTGACTCCGTAACAGAAGTAAAACCAGGAGACGGCGTCCGGTTAAGGGTGCAGGATGGCAGCATGGAAGCGGTGATTTCCAATATCACCCCAGACAAAGAACCAAAGCCCCGCCGCTTAAAACCCAGATAAGGAGGTCCGTTTATGGCAGTAAAAAAAGAAAAAACCATTGAAGAGACATTTGCAGAACTGGAAGAGCTGATTAAGAAATTAGAAAGCGGAGAAAGCTCTCTGGAGGAATCCTTCCAGTACTACGAGGCAGGCATGAAGCTTGTGAAGTCCTGCAATGAAAAGATAGATAAGGTTGAGAAAAAAATTATTGTTTTAGAGGAAAATGGTGAAAATCATGAACTTTAAAGAAGAATTTTCTGTCCGTACGAAAGAAGTAGGACAGGTTATAGAAGACTATTTGCCATCAGTGGAGGGATTTCAGAGCACGGTGCTAGAAGCGATGGATTACAGTGTCCGTGCAGGCGGCAAGAGGCTGCGTCCGATGCTGATGGAAGAGACTTATCGTCTGTTTGGCGGAACAGGGAAAGAAATCTTTCCTTTTATGGCAGCCATTGAGATGATTCATACATCATCGCTGATTCATGATGACCTTCCATGTATGGATAATGATACTCTCCGCAGAGGAATGCCAACTGCCTGGGTGAAATTCGGCTATGATATGGCAGTTCTTGCAGGTGACGGGCTGTTGATTTATGCCATGGAGACTGCGGCAAAGGCTCTGCCTTTCTCTGACCGGCCAGACCGGATCGCCCGTTGTATGGGACTTATGGCAGAAAAGACAGGTATATTTGGAATGATCGGCGGTCAGACTGTTGATGTGGAACTTGCAGGAAAGCCGGTTCCAAAAGATAAGCTGGATTTCATCTACCGGCTGAAAACAGGTGCGCTTTTAGAAGCTTCCATGATGATTGGAGCCATTCTTGGAGGAGCAGAAGAAGACTCCTTAAAACAGGTGGAAAGAATCGCTTCCATGGTTGGTATGGCATTTCAGATTCAGGATGATATTCTTGATCTGACCAGCAATGACAAGGTGCTTGGCAAGTCTGTATTAAGTGATGAAAAAAACCATAAGACTACCTATGTATCAATTAATGGAATGACAAAGGCAAAGCAGGATGTGGAGATCATTTCAGAAGAAGCAATTATGTGCCTTCATGAACTTCCGGGAGAGAATAAGTTTCTGGAAGAACTGATACGAATGTTGGTGAACCGGGAAAAATAAAGGATCTGATAACTATGATATTGGAAATGATAAATGGACCAGAAGATATTAAGAAACTGGAAAAACCGGAACTGGATATCCTTGGTCAGGAGATCCGGGATTTTCTGCTGGAAAAGATAAGTACAATTGGAGGGCATCTGGCATCTAATTTAGGTGTGGTGGAACTAACCATGGCAATCTATCTTGCCTTTGATCTTCCAAAAGATAAGGTCATATGGGATGTGGGGCATCAATCTTATACCCATAAGATTTTAAGCGGAAGAAAGGCAGATTTTGATGATCTGCGCCAGTTCGGGGGAATGAGCGGTTTTCCAAAGAGAAAAGAAAGCCCCTGTGATTCCTTTGATACAGGGCATAGTTCGACTTCTGTTTCGGCAGGTCTTGGTCTTGCACAGGCAAGAGATGTGTTGGGAGAGGACCACTATGTGGTATCTGTCATTGGAGACGGTGCCTTAACCGGAGGCATGGCTTATGAGGCACTGAATAATGCGGCCAGAATGAAAAAGAATTTTATTATCATTCTCAATGACAACAACATGTCCATCTCAGAAAATGTGGGAGGAATGTCCACTTATTTAAGCAGCATCCGGACCGGAGCCGGTTATCTGGATTTAAAAAAGCATGTGACCAATGTGCTTTCAAGAATTCCGGTTGTTGGAGATTCTCTCATTGAAAAGATCAGCCGGACAAAGGACGGGATCAAGCAGCTTTTAATTCCCGGAATGCTTTTTGAGAATATGGGAATTACCTATTTGGGACCTGTAGATGGCCATAATGTAAAGGCTTTGTCAAGAGCACTGCGGGAAGCGAAGAAACTGGATCACACGGTTCTTGTCCACGTTATCACCAAAAAGGGGAAAGGCTATGGACCGGCAGAAAAGAATCCTTCCAGATTCCATGGTGTGGAACCCTTTGATATTTTAACGGGAGAACCGAAAAAGACAAAGAAAAATCCAAGCTATACGGATGTATTTTCAAAAACTATCTGTAAGCTGGCAGAAAAAGATAAAACCATAGTGGCAGTTACAGCGGCCATGCCAGACGGAACCGGTTTAAAACGTTTTTCGAAGCAGTATCCAGAGCGTTTTTTTGATGTGGGAATTGCAGAAGAACATGCAGTAACCAGTGCGGCAGGAATGGCGGCTGGCGGGTTAAAACCGGTGGTGGCTGTTTATTCTTCGTTTTTACAGCGGGGATTTGACCAGGTGCTTCATGATGTGTGCATACAGAATCTGCCTGTGGTTTTTGCCATTGACCGGGCAGGACTTGTAGGAAGTGACGGCGAAACCCATCAGGGAATCTTTGATTATTCCTTTCTTTCTGCAGTCCCTAACATGAGCGTATTTGCGCCCAAAAATCTGTGGGAGCTGATGGATGGACTGGAGTTTGCGCTTTCCTATGAAGGTCCGATTGCAGTTCGTTATCCAAGAGGTGAGGCTTATCAGGGGCTAAAAGAATTCCGTGCTCCCATTTCCTACGGAACGGGCGAGATGATTTATGAAGAACAGGATATTGCTCTTCTCGCAGTAGGAAGTATGGTGAGTACAGGCGAGCACATCAGAGAAAAACTAAAAGCCGAAGGGTGGAATTGTACTCTGGCCAACGGACGGTTTATAAAACCCTTTGATAAAGATCTGGTGGACCGGCTTGCCAAAAAGCACTGGCTGATTGTAACCATGGAAGAGAATGTGCTCCAGGGCGGCTATGGACTTAGTGTTACCAGTTATATCCATGAACACTATCCCCATGTTAAAGTTTTAAATATTGCGCTGCCGGATTCCTATGTGGAGCATGGCAATGTGTCCCTTTTAAGAAAAGCATTGGGGATTGACAGTGACTCTGTCATCTGGCGGCTGAAAAAGGAATATCTTGATATGGAACGCCAGAATGCGGAATGGAAAAATTATAAAGATAAAGATGATAAAGACAAAGCAGAGAAAGAGATAAAGGAATGAAAGAAAGACTAGATGTGCTTTTAGTAAAGCAGGGACTGGCAGAATCCAGGGAAAAGGCGAAAGCCATCATCATGTCGGGAATTGTTTACGTTGACGGTGAAAAAGAAGACAAGGCAGGAACCGGCTTTCCGGAGACTGCTGTCATTGAAGTTCGCGGCAGTACACTGAGATACGTCAGCCGCGGCGGATTAAAGCTTGAAAAAGCCATGACCCATTTTGACGTTGTGCTGGAAGGGAAGGTCTGCATGGATGTAGGATCTTCTACAGGAGGATTTACCGACTGTATGCTGCAAAACGGCGCCACAAAAGTGTATTCCGTGGATGTGGGACATGGACAGCTTGCCTGGAAACTGAGGGAGGATGAACGGGTAATCTGTATGGAAAAGACCAACATCCGATATGTGACTCCCGAAGATATAGAAGATAAGATTGCCTTTTCTTCCATTGATGTCTCCTTTATCTCCCTGTCCAAGGTGCTTGGTCCGGTAAAAAACCTTTTAACGGAAGATGGAGAGGTGGTCTGTTTAATCAAACCTCAATTTGAGGCAGGCAGAGAAAAGGTTGGAAAAAAAGGCGTAGTCAGAGAAAAATCTGTTCATTTAGAAGTCATTGAAGCAGTGATATCCCACGCACTTGAGATTGGATTTTCCGTCCTTCATCTGGAATATTCCCCGATCAAAGGTCCGGAAGGGAATATTGAGTATCTGCTGCATTTGAAAAACAATTGTCCAAAAGAAAAGCTGGCAGAAGAAGTACAGCCCCAAAAGGTCGTTGATGCGGCTCATGCAGAATTGAGTGCAGGCAGGTAAGGAGTTTTCGTATGAGACATTTTTATGTAGTCATGAATCCTGATAAAGAGGGAGCAAAAGAAACAGCAAAAGAGATTTGCAGCTATCTGGAAAGCCAGGGCGCTCACTGTATCATTGGAGCCAACCACAAAAAGGACAGCTCTCCAGGCAGCCATTATACAGATCCCTCAAGGGTGCCGGAAGAGACAGAATGTATTATCACTCTGGGCGGCGATGGAACCCTGATTCAGGCAGCCAGGGATTTAGCCGGGCGTAATATCCCCATTCTTGGAATCAATCGGGGAACCCTTGGCTATCTGACACAGATCTCCCTGATGGAGGAGACCGAAGAAGCCTTATCTTCTCTTCTTGCCGGGGATTACCAGTTGGAAGAGCGAATGATGTTAGGCGGAACCATATTTCATGAAGGAGAAACTGTTTTTCAGGATATTGCCTTAAATGAAATTGTAATTGTAAGAAGCGAGCAGCTGAAAGTGCTCAAATTCAGAGTCTATGTAAATGGTGAATATTTTAACGAATATCGTGCCGACGGGCTGATTGCAGCAACACCTACCGGCTCCACGGCTTATAATCTTTCAGCAGGAGGGCCGATTCTTGTACCGGATTCCAAGATGGTGGCTCTTACACCTATTTGTTCTCATGTGCTTGGAACCAGGAGCATTGTGCTCTCTGGTGATGACCGGATCCGGGTGGAGATGATGGGGCAGGATCATATATGCCAGGCGGCTGTATTTGATGGAGATACCCAGACAAAGCTTTTTCCGGGAGATATCATTGAGATTAGCCGGACAGAGATTAAGACGATCCTTGTAAAGCTGAAAAACATTTCTTTTTTGGATAACCTGCGCAATAAAATGACCGGCATATAAGGAGGAAACATAATGAAACTGGAACGACACAGCAAAATTGTGGAACTCATTGGAAAATATGAAATCGAAACTCAGGAAGAGCTTGCGGATTATTTAAATAAAGCCGGTTTTACAGTGACTCAGGCGACCGTATCCAGAGATATCCGGGAGTTAAAGCTGACTAAGGTTCCGGCAGAATCCGGAAAACAGCGCTATATGGTGCTTCAAAACCAGAATTCTTTTAGTGACAAGTACATACGGATTTTAAAGGATGGGTATTTATCCATGGATATGGCTCAGAATATTCTTGTGATTAAGACGGTTTCCGGGTTAGCCATGGCTGTAGCAGCCGCTCTCGATGCCCTTCAATTCAATGAAATGGTAGGATGTATTGCAGGAGATGACACCATTATGTGTGCCATCCGGACAACTGATGACACCATCCTTATGATGGAAAAACTAAAAAAACTGATTACGGGATAAAGGAGGCGCGCCATGCTTTCAGAATTACACGTAAAGAATTTCGCTTTGATTGAAAAAGCTGATGTGGAGTTTAAAGAGGGACTCAATGTCTTAACCGGAGAGACGGGAGCCGGAAAATCCATTATCATCGGTTCGGTTACCATTGCCCTTGGCGGCAAGGTGCCAAAAGACAGTATCAGAAAAGGCGCTGATTATGCCTATATTGAGCTTATTTTTACAGTTAGTGACCCGGAAAAACTCCGTCTGTTAAAAGAACTCGATGTTTATCCGGACCGTGATGGTACGGTAATCATTTCTAAAAAGATTATGCCTTCCAGAAGTTTAAGTAAAATCAACGATGAGACAGTAACTGCAGGAAAACTGCGGGATATTACCGGACTTCTCATTGATATTCACGGACAGCATGAACACCAGTCTTTACTCTACAAATCCAAACATCTTGAGATCCTGGACCGCTATCAGGATAAAAAGTCCCATAACCTAAAAGAGAATATAGCCGGCACTTACCGGGAATATCAGCGGTTAAAGGAACGTCTTTCTTCTTTTGCCCTTGATGAAGAAGCAAGACTCAGGGAGATGGATTTTATCCGTTATGAGATCGAAGAGATCGAGAATGCGGAACTGAAAGAAGGCGAAGAGGAGGAACTGTCGGCGAAATACCGGCTTTTTCTTCACGGAAAAAAGATTACAGAAAGCCTTTCCATGGCTTATTCAGCGGTGAATACAGAATTAATCGGCAGAGCGTTAAAAGAGATTGAAAAAGTTTCTTCCTATGATCAAAAAATTTCTGTTATAAGAGATCAGCTTTTTGATGCTGACTCCATATTAAATGATATCAATCATGAAATTGCTTCCTATATGGATGATCTGTCGTTTGATGAGGTAGAATACAGGCAGTTAGAGGAAAGACTTGATGTGATTCATAATCTGGAAGCGAAGTACGGAAAAACAATTACACAAATTTTTGAAAATCTGGAAGAAAAAAGGATAAGGCTCGAAGAACTGGAAGATTATGATCACTTAAAGCAGGAAACCGAGCAGGAAATCAGCAAAATTCAGGATAAACTGGACCAATTATGCGGACAATTATCCTATATGAGAAAGCAGACTGCAAAAGAGCTGACCAAAAAGATTAAAAATGGATTAAAGGATTTAAATTTTATTGATGTGGAATTTTCAATGGAGTTTACGAAGCTGGACCACTATACCTCCAATGGATATGATGAAGCGGAGTTTGTGATTTCCACCAATCCGGGAGAAGCCATGAAATCTCTTGGTGCCGTTGCTTCTGGCGGTGAGATGTCCAGAATCATGCTTGCCATTAAAACAGTGCTTGCAGATTCCGATGATATCCCTACTTTAATTTTTGATGAGATTGATACAGGTATCAGCGGCAGAACTGCTCAGAAAGTATCCGAACAGCTCTCTAGCATCGCCGGCAGCCATCAGGTTATATTAATTACCCATCTGCCTCAGATCGCAGCCATGGCAGACGCACACTATGAAATTTTAAAAAAAGCAGGCAGCGGAAAAACCACCACAACCATTCGGGCACTTTCGGAGAGGGAGATGGTGGAAGAACTGGCAAGACTTTTAGGCGGTGCAGAAATAACCGAAGCAGTCCGGGAAAATGCCAGAGAGATGAAGCGTCTGGCAGCTTTAAAAAAATAATGTCCATAAATAAATGAATTCAACTAAAATATGACAGAGTGTTTTTACCGATTTCTCACATACTATGAAAGGAGCCAAAAAGTTGTCTCCTTTATTCTTCTAAGGAGGTATGTGAGATGGGTAAAGACAAAATTCATAGGCTAATCGTAAGAGCGTTCTGGGTCAGCCTGATTTTTTGTATTGGATTTTCCTGGTTCTATATGAAACGGGTAATCCCTGACAAACTGAATATTGTAGCAGAGGAAGAGGAACAGTTTCATTTCTCCATGCCTTTTGATGTAACGCTTCATTCTGACAGTGAGGAAGTGGTATTAAATAATGGATCCAATATTCCCTCTGATCAGATCCACCTGCAGATTAACCAGCCTTTTTCTGTTTATTCAAAGAATCAGGGCAGTTATAAGCTGGGCTTGAAACTGTTTGGATTTATACAGTTAAAAGACATTCAGGTTAATGTAGTGGACACCAAATACGCAGTTCCGTGTGGATCGCCTATTGGAATCTACTTAAAATCCAATGGTGTTATGGTAATCGGAACAGGAGATGTTACGAAAAAAGATGGGCTGACGGCAGAACCTGCATTTGGTATTCTACAGTCTGGAGATTACATCGAATCCATCAATGATACTCCTTTAAAGGATAAGGAGACATTGATGGGAGAATTAAATAAGATTGGCGCCGCAGAAGCAGTTTTAAAAGTCAGACGAAACGGGGAAAGCATTGATGTAAAGATGAATCCTGTTGAAACGGAAGACGGAACCTATAAACTGGGCGTGTGGGTCCGTGATGACACTCAGGGAATCGGCACCATGACTTATGTGGATATGAATGGTCAGTTTGGTGCGCTGGGTCACGGAATCAGTGACAGCGATACAGGGAGTGTAGTTCAGATTACAGAAGGTTCCCTTTATGAAACTGCAATTATGGGAATTGAGAAGGGCACATTTGGAAAACCTGGTGTTATGAGCGGAGTTATTTATTATGGTCCTGGTTCCACACTTGGAACGATCACGGCTAATACAGAAGAAGGAATCTTTGGAACGGTAAATGACCGTTTTAAACAAACCATAAAAGAGGATGCCATTCCGATTGGGTATCGTCAGGATGTAAAAAAGGGCGTTGCGCATATAAGAAGCAATGTTTCCGGTAAAGTGCGGGATTATGAAATTGAAATCCAGCGGGTGGATTATTCCACAACTCATAAAAGCAAAGGAATGGTCATAAAAGTTACAGACCCGGACCTGTTAGCTTTAACCGGAGGAATTGTTCAGGGCATGTCTGGAAGTCCCATTATCCAGGATGGGAAACTGATCGGAGCAGTGACTCATGTATTTATCCAGGATTCAACAAGAGGATACGGAATTTTTATCGAAAATATGCTGAATCACTGATCAACCGAATATGGAAAGAAAAGGACAGGATTGTAAGTTTTTTTACAGTCCCGTCCTTTTCTTTCTATTGAGAAATCTTATCTCTTCTAATAAATATAGAAGAAAGAGAAGCAGACCAAACAGATTTTTGACGTAATTAAAATCAAAAGTATGTGAACATACAAAATCTTAACAAAAAGTTCACAAACTTTCATACAAAATAGGATTTTTCTGATCATTGCTACTTTTCATTGGTATTGGAATATGTTAGTATAGAAAGTAGGGGTTAAAGTGATTGGATTTTTTGCCGACACGGAGTAGCAAAATTCAACAAAGGCAAAAAAGGGGGGAGAAAACGAAACCATGGTATCAAAGGCATTTTCTCTGCTCAACAGAGAAATAGAAATAGAAAAACATGGAAATCCGGTGGCATAAAGTATTTTTTGTCGAATCATGCGATAGAATCCCATTGCGGCATAAGCTGAGGCAAGATTATAATGGCTATACACTAGTTTTATTTTTATATCTAAGAATCAGGAGGAGAGTATCTATATGTCAGAAATCAGTATTGCGATTGCGGATGATAACCTGCAGACCTTAAATCTGCTGAATGATATACTGGAGGGAGAGGAGGATTTTCATGTTGTAGGAAGAGCAGATAATGGCGAGGACGCTTATAACATGATACTCAAAACAAATCCCGATGTTGTCTTATTGGATGTAATAATGCCGAGAATGGACGGAATAACGGTGATGGAACGTGTCAGAGGCAATGGTTCTGTTACAAAAATCCCGTCGTTTATCATGGTAACTGCGGCAGGAAGCGAGAATATTACCGAAGACGCATTCCGTATGGGGGCAAATTACTACATAATGAAACCATTCAATAAAGAGATTATCGTCGATAAGGTACGAAGAGTGGGACAGAGAAAGACAAAGGTTCCCAGTTTACAGGGGATGAAAAAGGTGAAGCCTTATGTCAATAAAACAGAATATATGGAGCAGAACTTAGAAAATGATGTAACACAGATGCTCCACGAGATTGGAATTCCTGCTCACATCAAAGGGTATCAGTACCTTCGTGATGCCATTGTGATCTCCGTTCAGGATCAGGAGATGCTTACTTCTGTCACTAAAATACTTTATCCTTCTATTGCCAAGAAGCATCAGACCACGCCAAGCCGTGTGGAACGCGCCATTCGTCATGCCATTGAAGTTGCATGGAGCAGAGGCAAGATGGATACAATTAATGAATTGTTTGGTTATACCGTAAGCACTGGGAAAGGAAAACCGACAAATTCAGAATTTATTGCATTAATTGCTGATAAAATCAGACTGGATTATAAAAAACTTTCCTAAATTTTCTTAAATATAAAGGAAAGAGACTTCCTTATTTTTTAAAAATGAAGTATACTATAACGTAACAGAGTTGCCTTTTTGGCGTAAAGGATAAGGGAGGTTTTTGGATGAAGAAGATACTTTTCGTTGCATCGGAAGCAGTGCCTTTTGTCAAAACAGGAGGTCTTGCCGACGTAGTGGGTTCCCTTCCTAAGTGTTTTAAGAAAGAATTGTTTGATGTGAGAGTCATGATTCCCAAATATCTGTGTATCAAAGAAGAACTGAGAGACCAGATGACCTATGTAAATCACTTTTATATGGATTACCTGGATCAGAGCAGATATGTGGGAATTCTTCAGTATGTATATGAAGGTATCACTTTTTATTTCATTGATAATGAAAGTTATTATAACGGCTCCAGACCTTACGGAGATTCGTTTTATGATCTGGAGAAGTTCTGCTTTTTTTCCAGAGCAGCTTTATCCTCACTGCCGGTAATTGGATTTCAGCCGGACGTGATACACTGCCATGACTGGCAGACTGCACTTATTCCTGTTCTGTTAAAAGATCGTTTTCATGAAGGAGATTTTTTCCGCAATATGAAATCGGTTATTACGATTCATAATCTAAAGTTCCAGGGAGTATGGGATGTGAAGACCATACAAAGGCTTACCTGCCTGCCGGATTATTATTTTACTCCGGACAAATTAGAGGCATATAAAGACGGAAATTTATTAAAAGGAGGCATCGTTTACGCAGATGCCGTTACAACGGTCAGCAACACCTATGCAGAGGAGATTAAGATGCCCTTTTACGGAGAAGGCTTAGACGGTCTGATGCGTGCCAGGGCAGGCAGTCTCCGGGGCATATTAAACGGCATTGATTATGAGGAATTTGATCCGGATACTGATTCCTGGATAGCAGAGTGTTATAATGCTTTGAATTTCCAGGAGAAGAAGAAAAAGAATAAACTGGCTCTTCAAAAAGAGCTTGGTTTATGCCAGTCTGAGACTGTTTTTATGATTGGAGTGGTTTCCAGACTGACGGATCAGAAAGGACTGGATCTGATCCAGTGTGTCCTCGATGAACTATGCCAGGACCAGATACAACTGGTGGTGCTGGGTACAGGAGAAGAGCGTTATGAGAATATGTTCCGCCATTATGCGTGGAAGTATCCCGACAAGGTTTCAGCCAACATATATTATTCTGAGGCTGTTTCCCATAAAGTCTACGCTGCCTGTGATGCGTTTTTGATGCCCTCTTTGTTTGAACCATGCGGATTAAGCCAGTTGATGGCTCTGCGCTATGGTGCCGTCCCCATTGTGCGGGAAACCGGCGGTTTAAAAGACACCGTTGAACCGTATAATGAATATGAGGGTACTGGAACCGGATTTTCCTTTTCTAATTATAACGCCCATGAGATGCTTGGGATCCTTCGATATGCCCAGCGCATCTATTACGATAACGGCAAAGAGTGGAGGAAACTTATCCGCCGGGGTATGGAAAAGGATTTTTCCTGGAAGACTTCAGCTATGAGATATGAAGAACTTTATGATTGGATCACCGGCTGCTGAAATGCCGATATTACAGAAAAGAGACGATGGAATAAGAATGAAAAAAGTGCGTATTACCCAGGAAGAGAAAAAAGAAGCAATCAGATGGGCAGAAGATTCTTCCTGGGCAGAACGGGAATATTATAGTGAAGATCCGGTATACATGGATTGCGTAAAAGGTATTATTGATCATCCCGTATTCCTGTCTATGGATAAGTTTATGCAGCATGGAGATACTACCTGCAAAGCCCATTGCATTAAGGTATCTTATATGAGTTACTGCATCTGCAGAAGATTGGGGCTGGATTACCGTCAGGTTGCCAGAGCTGGTCTTCTTCATGATTTGTTTTTGTATGACTGGCATACCCATGCCAAAGAGACCGGGAAACATTTTCATGGTTTCACTCATCCAAGAACAGCATTGAACAATGCAGTCATACACTTTGAATTAACAGAAAAAGAAAAAGATATGATCCTGCGCCATATGTGGCCGCTGACTCCCATACCGCCTAAGAGCAGGGAAGGAATGATTATTGTTTATTCCGATAAGTTCTGCGGTCTGATTGAAACGGTGTCCAGATTAAAACGTTGGATTATGTTCGGCTTTGGCTGGAAAAGCGCTGCATAAGATGGAGGAAACCATGAAATATTGGGATGATATACTTGGAAATCAGGTTTTAATGAGTGCGATTGCCGGGTGGATGGTAGCCCAGGTGTTAAAGACTCTCATAGATCTGGCCCTTAACAGGAATTTTAATCCGGAGAGGCTTGTGGGATCAGGAGGAATGCCCAGCTCCCACTCCTCAACGGTATGTGCACTTACAACCGCCGCCAGTTACCGCTATGGTGCCGGTTCTTTTGAATTTGCGGTTTGTTTTGTTTTGTCCATGATTGTCATGTATGATGCCATGGGAGTCAGAAGGGAGACCGGAAGACAGGCAAAGCTGTTAAACAGCATATTAATGGAAAACCCTTTAAAATTAAAAGGAGAGATGATTCAGGAGACATTGAAGGAATATGTGGGACACACTCCATTGCAGGTTGCTGCAGGAGCGATTCTTGGAATTCTGCTCGCAGTTTTTATGGGGCAATATTATTAATTTAAAAGAAATGTTTCCACGAATCGTAAGAAAATAGTCCTTGATTTCTTAAGATATCCATATTATACTTTAACAAGTTCAAAAATTGTCAAATTTGGAGGTAAAATGGGTATGTCTGTTTATCATAGGATCATATGCTTTTTCCTGTTTAGTTTTCTTGGGTATTTACTGGAATGTGTTGTACTCAGTTATGAGAATAAAAAGCTTGTGATCAATCGTGGATTTGGACACGGACCATTCTGCATTATATATGGATTTGGAGCTGTAGGAGCGTCGATTTTATTAAAACCTCTTTCAGACAATCTGGTCTTTCTTTATTTTGCATCAATGATGATGGCAACCTTTATGGAATTGGTAACTGCCCGCATGATGATTAAGCTCTTTGGTTCTTTCTGGTGGGATTACAGCAGAAAAGCATTTAATTATAAAGGCATTATCTGTCTGGAGAGCAGCATTGCGTGGGGATTTTTAGGAATCTTTTTTTTCCGGTACTTAAATGGATTTGTAAGTCAGATGTCTTTTATTGTTCCTGAGCATCTGGAGCGGATGGTGGCACTGAGTCTTTTGATTTTTTACATAGCTGATTTTATTTATACCATGAGGCTGCAATTAAAGTCAGGGTGTGATGAAGATGATGCAACAATGATTGGTCGTCTTAAAGTATATTGATGAATGGCGGGATTCGATTCGGGTCCCGCTTATTTGTACGTCTAAAACAGGAGAATGTTTATGGAAAAGATAAAAAAACTTGTGCTGGCTTCGGCATCTCCAAGAAGAAAAGAGCTTTTGGCTCAGATTGGAATTGTTCCGGTCATTGAACCCAGCACCATAGAAGAAGTGATTACATCAAAGGTGCCGGAAGAGGTGGTCCGGGAATTATCCTGTCAAAAGGCGATGGATGTGGCTTCCCATCAGGCTGAGGGAAGCTGTGTGATTGGTGCAGATACCGTAGTTTCTGCCAAAGGACAGATTCTTGGGAAGCCAGGCAGTCATGAGGAAGCGTACCAGATGATTTCCATGCTCCAGGGAAGGGTTCATCAGGTTTATACAGGTGTCACCCTCATTTATTGTGGAAAACAGGGCAGAATAGTAAGGTCCTTTGTGGAAAAGACAGATGTCAGTGTCTATCCCATGTCGGAGAACGAGATAAGTGCCTATGCAGCAGGGGAAGATCCGATGGACAAAGCCGGAGCTTATGGAATACAGGGAAGTTTTGCGGCTTTTATTAAAGGGATTGACGGAGACTATACCAATGTAGTAGGATTGCCTGTAGGAAGAATTTACCAGGAGATAAAGCAGTTGTTTGAACAGGAGGAAATGGAATGATTAAACTGATTGCGTCGGATATTGATGGGACTCTGGTGCCAGACGGGAATAATGAATTGAATCCGGAATTACTTGAAGTGGTGTTAAAACTCAGAAAAAAAGGAATTCAGTTTGCTGCCGCCAGCGGACGTCAGTATGCAAGTATCGAATCAATCTTTAATCCTATAAAAGAAAAGATCTTTTATTTGTCTGATAATGGAGCTTATGTTGGATGCCACGGAAGAAATCTTTTTCTCAATCCCATTGATCACGAAACTGTCATGGACATGGTCCGTGAGGTTCGGAAAAGGGAAGAGCTGGAGGTTATGATAAGCGGTCCTGAGGTGGTGTATTTAGAGACCAAAGACCAGGGATTTTTAGACTGGCTGATTCACGGATATAAATTTCATGTAAAACAGGTGGAAGATTTGACAAAAGTGGACTCCCAGTTTATTAAAGTTTCTGTTTATCGCAAAACCCAGGTGGAATCCCACACAAGGGATCTGCAGGAGGCATTTGCCAGCAGGTTAAAGATCACCATTGCAGGTGATATGTGGATGGACTGCATGCGTCCTGGGGTTAATAAGGGAGAGGCAGTCAGACTTCTTCAGGACAGCCTTGGTATTAAACCGGAAGAGACCATGACGTTTGGTGACCAGTTGAATGATATTGAGATGTTAAATCAGGCATATTACAGTTTTGCAGTTGGCAATGCCAGGAAAGAGGTAAAGGCTGCCGCAAGATTTCAGACAGATGACAATGTGAATGATGGAGTCTTAAAAATACTGAAGCTGCTTTTATAGCTGGAAAAGAGGGAAGTTTGTGAAAGCTTGGACAAGACGAAAACTCTTATTGGTATCTGCGGTGCTTACGCTGTTCCTTGCCGGGTGCAGGGCTGAGATTCCAATTGTATCAGAGATTACGGAGACAAAGGCATACACCTTACCCCAGTCCATGATTATTGTAGCAACGGAAAGAAACCGGTATCAGAAGATTTATACCAATCAGATCTGGGGCGTGGACCTGCCGGGGAATCAGAAGTTTGAAACTTATCTTTTAGAACAGGTAAAAGAATTCCTTCATGAAATGAAGCGATTGAATTTACTGGCAAAGGACAGGGGAGTAACGTTAACAGGTGCGGAAAAAGAAGAGGTGCGCAAAGCCTCTGAGGAATACTTTGGTTCACTGACGAAAGAGGATCTTTCCTATATGAAAGCAACCAAAGACGATGTGCGGACCATGTATGAAGAATATCTGCTGTCCAATAAGGTGGTCAATGAGCTGACGAAAGATATGAATCTTGAAATCAGCGACAGCGAAGCAAAGGTGATTACTGTGGATCAGATCGTTCTCGCTGATCAGGCAAAAGCTGCAGAGCTGCATGAGAGATTAACAGCACAAGGAGAGGATTTCTCCGCACTTGCCAGAGAGTATTCCCAAGAGTCAACCGTGGAGCGGCATATAGGCAGAGGAGAGAATCCTGGTGCTTATGAAGATGCAGCTTTCCATCTTCAGACAGGAGAGATCAGTCCGGTGGTGGAAGAGGGCGGCAAGTATTACATTTTAAAATGTGTCAATGATTATGATGAGACAGCAACCCAGGAACGAAAGTCCGGTTTATACAAAAAAAGGAAGAAAGAAGCCTTTGATCAGATTTACACGGAGTTTAAAGAAAAAAATCCAGTCACATTCAGCAATGAGATATGGAAGGATATTCAGTTTTCCAAAGAGGACAAGACCACTACTACGGACTTTTTTGAAATATACAGGAAATATTTTAACGATTGATAAAAAGGAAAGGTCAGGACAGCGCCAGTGAAGGAAAGAACAGGAAGTGTGCGAAAAAGCCGCAGACGCAGATCAAGCCGCAGGCAGGAAGCATTTCAAAGAGGTATGGTATTCCTGCTTGCAGTGGCTGTGGTTGTTATTCTGACTGCTTTCAGTGTCTGGGGATATCGTTACTGGGAAGGGAATAAGACTTCCGGAGAGATCCTGGAGACCAGCCGGGAGGTAATTCCGGAGACTATGAAAGGCAGCAGATGAGAGTAGATGACAGAGAGTGCCGCAAATAGACTGGAGAAGTCGATTTGCGGCATTTCTGGTTTGCCACATGGATTAAGCTTTAAAAAATGCTTCTGAGAGTTTGACAAGGGCTTCCTGGTCCCTGACACCCATGATCTCCCGTGCAGAGTGCATGGCAAGGATTGGAACTCCCACATCAACCGTACGCATGGTTAAAAGGGTGGAAGAGATGCTTCCAAGGGTAGATCCACCTCTTACATCAGAACGGTTTGAGAATTTCTTGTAGGGAATGTGTCCGGATCTTAGAATTCCTTCGATCACTGCAGTACTGGTGGCATCGGTTGCATAGGACTGGCTGGAAGAAAGCTTTATGGCAACTCCGTCACCCATGAGAATCTGATTTTTAATATCGCATTTTTCCCCATGATTGGGATGGATGGCATGAGCTACATCCATGGAAAGAAGAAAACCGCTTAAAAGGGAATTAAGAAAGATGTCTCTGGAATAACCAAGGGATAGATATACTTTCTCAAGAATGTGGTCTGCCAGGGCAGAAGCGGCTCCCTGTTTGGTATGATTTCCGATCTCCTCATTATCATAAAGAGCAATGGCATGGATGCCCTCTTTGCGCGGACTGGCTATCATGCCGTTTAAACACGCCTGTACAGAGGTTAAGTTATCCAGACGGGGAGCGGAATAAAACTCTTCCTGCAATCCCAGCAGATTGCCTGATTCCCAGTTATAGATATAGATCTCATAGTCCAGAATGTCTTCTCTCTTTCTATTGGCTTCTTTTGCAAGTGCCTCCAGAAAGAAGTTCTCCCGGTCCAGTTCTTCGGTAATTCTGGTAAGAAGGGGAAGCATATCAATCTGGGCATTGATGGCAACTCCGTCATTGGCGTTGCGGTTCATGTGAATAGCAAGGTTGGGAATGGTGAGCAATGGTCTCGCAAAATCAACAAACAAGGTCTTTGGCTCCATAAGGGAATCACCAGCAACGGTTACTTTGCCAGCCATGGATAAGGGACGGTCAAACCAGGTACCAAGAAGAGGACCGCCGTAGACCTCTACGTTAAGTTTTCCATAATCCAGGGAAGTGACTTCCGGGTTAGGCTTTACTTTCAGACAGGGCCAGTCCGTATGGGAGGCTGCCAGCCGAAGATGGGGGGCGTCAGAAAGTTCCTCTCCTACAGAGAATGCGATTAAAGTGGAATCAAATACATTAATATAGTAGGCTTCTCCCTTTTGGAGGTTCCAGGGGGCAGCCAGTGGCAGTTCTTTAAACCCGGCATTCTTTAGCTGGCCTGATGCTGCCATGATACAGTGATAAGGAGAAACTGATGCAGAGATCAGTGCGTCTAACTGTTCGATGTAATTCATGTGTTTTCCTCTTTTCTAAATGCAGAAGAACCTGCATATAAAATGTTGTTTTTTCATTATACCACAGAAAAAATGCAATGGGAATCCTCCGTTGACAGCAGGGAAGAATCCGGTGTATAGTTAATGGAGATTGTTGAAAGATAGGGAGAATATGGAATGATTGCAGTGAAAATTGAAGATATTAAGTCGTTTGCATCCAAATTATATGTAGGAGAAGTATTTGATTCCTTTCTGGTTAAGGAAGCTGTGATTTCTACCTATAATACATTTACCATAGATGGAGCCATAAAAAACGGATATTACTCCCAGGAAGAGACGGAGGAGCGGAATTTAAAAGCTTATTCTTACTGGTCGGCTATAAAACCGTTTTGTTTTTCCCTTATTAAAGGAAAGCGGCTTCCAGGCAGCTTTCGGATTATTCTTCTGATGGCAAAAGAAGGGATCAGCCAGTTTCTTTCATCGAGAAATGTGGGGCTGATGGAAGAGCAGGTAACAGGGCTTTACATAAATATACGGTATGAGGAAGAGGTATTGACCTGCGTTACTGGAACATCTGTCTCCGTGTTTACATTGGACAAGGCTCTTGATGAAGAATGGGACCAGGCATTCCGGGGGTTTTTAAAACAAAATGAGATTCCGTTTGTGGAAGAATAAGAATTATCAGCACTCAACTAAAATGAGTGCTGATTTTCTATTGACATTTCCATAACCTCGTATTAAAATATTCTCTATAAGAATTTGCAAAAATTCCATGATTGTCATGGAACTGAAATAGAAAATATAAGATTGTAAGGAGTGTTCTGATATGGCAAAAAAAGGAAGTTTGACGATTAACAGTGAGAATATTTTTCCGATTATTAAAAAGTGGTTGTATTCAGACCATGATATCTTTTACCGTGAACTGGTTTCCAATGGCTGTGATGCCATTACAAAGCTTAAAAAGCTGGAGATTATGGGAGAGTGGGAGAAGCCGGAAGATTTGGAGTTTAAGATTCAGGTAACCATAGACCCCAATGAAAAGACCATTACTTTCCAGGATAACGGAATCGGTCTGACCATGGAGGAAGTGGAGGAATACATCAATCAGATCGCATTCTCCGGTGCCCAGGATTTCCTTGAGCAGTATAAGGACAAGGCCAATGAAGATCAGATTATCGGACATTTTGGACTTGGTTTTTATTCTGCTTTTATGGTGGCAGACAGAGTTACCATTGACAGCTTATCTTATAAGCCGGGAGCAAAGCCGGTTCATTGGGAATCTGACGGCGGCACAGAGTTCGAAATGGAAGAAGGTCAAAAGGACGTTCAGGGAACAATTATTAAGCTTTACCTGAATGAAGAAAGTCTGGAATTTTGTAATGAATACCGGGCAAAAGAAGTTCTTGAGAAATACTGTTCTTTCATGCCTGTTAAAATCTATCTGTCGAATGCGGCTGCAGAACCGGAATTTGAGACTGTTACAAAAGAAGAGCTGACTGACAAAGATACAATTATTGAAACAATTGTAGAAGAGGCCAAGACAGAAGAAAAAGAGAACGAAAACGGAGAAAAGGAAGTTGTGGAAGTTTCTCCTGCACAGGAGAAATATAAGATTGCCAAACGTCCTGTTCCGATTAATGAGACCAATCCTCTCTGGAATAAGCATCCCAATGAATGCAAAGAAGAGGAATATAAAGAGTTTTACCGGAAGGTATTTCAAGATTATAAGGAACCATTGTTCTGGATTCATCTGAATATGGATTATCCGTTTAATTTAAAGGGAATTCTCTATTTCCCAAAGCTGAACTTAAATTATGATACCTTAGAGGGAACGATTAAGTTATACAACAGCCAGGTATTTATCGCAGACAATATTAAGGAAGTAATTCCAGAATTTTTAATGCTCTTAAAAGGTGTGATTGATTGCCCGGATCTTCCGTTGAATGTGTCCAGAAGTGCGCTGCAAAACGATGGATTTGTGAAGAAGATTTCTGATTACATTACAAAGAAAGTAGCGGATAAACTGACTGGCATGTTTAAGACAGACCGGGAAAACTATGAGAAATATTGGGATGACATCAATCCATTTATTAAGTTCGGCTGCTTAAAAGATGAAAAGTTTGCAGAAAAGATCAATGATACCATTCTGTTTAAGAATCTGGAAGGAAAGTATCTCACCTTGTCAGATTGTCTGGAAGAGAACAAAGAAAAGCATGAAAACCGTGTATTCTATATTACAGACGAGAAGGAACAGAGCCAGTACATCAATATGTTTAAAGAGGCAGGGATTGATGCAGTTTACTTAAACCAGAATATTGACAGTGCATTTGTGGGATACCTGGAGCAGAAGAATGAAAATGTGAAGTTCTTATGTATCAATTCTGACTTATCTGATATCTTTAAAGAAGAGATCAGTGAAGAAGATAAGGAAGCCATGAAGGCAGATGCAGATGCCCTCACAGAGCTTTTCCGCAAAGCCCTTGGAAAAGAGAATCTGGAAGTAAAGGTTGAGAAATTAAAGAATGAGAATTTGTCCTCCATGATTACCATTTCCGAAGAATCCCGCCGTATGCAGGAGATGATGAGGATGTATACCATGCCAGGTATGGACGCTTCTATGTTTGGAGGCAGTGAGACTCTGGTATTAAACTATAAAAATAAGCTGGTTCAGTATGTTCTGGGACATAAAGATGGAACACATACCAATACGATCTGCGAACAGTTATATGATCTTGCAGCTTTAAGTAACGGTTCTCTGACACCAGAGCGCATGACTAAATTTATCGCAAGAAGCAATGAATTAATGATCCTTATGGCAGACGCTTCTTAATGCCAATTTTATAACAAAAGAGAAAAGAACCTGTACTTTGGAACTTCCGGTACGGGTTCTTTTCTCTATCAACCTATTGACAACTGTAACAGGTTTCTCTATAATATATGGTAATCAATACTACATGATAAGTTTCGTGTTAGGAGGAAGAATAGAACAATGAGCTATAAAATTATTGGGGATAGCTGCACAGATTTAACGGCAGATTTAAAGAAAGATCCTCACTTTCAGATAATTCCACTTATTTTGCAGGTAGGCAATATTCAGGTGATTGATGATGAGACATTTGACCAGAAGAAGTTTCTGGAATTGGTTAAGAGCAGTCCGGAATGTCCAAAGACAGCCTGTCCTTCTCCTGAACTTTATAAAGAGGCATTTGAGTGTGACGAAGATGAGATATATGTTGTTACCTTGTCTGAGCATTTAAGCGGAAGTTATAACAGTGCTGTTCTTGGAAAGAAGCTATATGAAGAGGAACACGGAACCGATGGAAAGAAGATTGCAGTTTTGGATTCCCATTCCGCCTCCTCCGGTCAGCTCAATATTGCAGTATATGTTCAGTCCCTGTGTCAGGCTTCTTTTCCTTTTAAAGAGATTGAACAAAAGGCAAAAGAGTATATTAAAAATATGCACACCTATTTTGTTCTGGAAAGTCTTGATACGCTGAAGAAGAACGGCCGTTTGTCAGGACTTCAGGCATTTTTCGCAACTGCTCTTAATATTAAGCCTGTGATGGGAGCCGAAGAAGGAAAGATTATAAAGCTGGATCAGGCGAGAGGAATCAATAAAGCTTTAATCCGTATGGTGGAGATTGCCATTAAAGATGCAGGAGAAACCAAAGACAGGGTCCTTGCTATCTCCCACTGCAACAATCCGGAACGGGCGGAGTTCGTTAAGCAGGAGATGAGGAAGCGTGCAGAATTTAAAGATATAATGATTGCAGAGACTGCAGGTGTTGCCACAGTATATGCCAATGATGGCGGAATTGTTATGACACTTTAAGAAAGTACTCGAATGAAGAGTCAATTGTGTAAAAGAGAAAAGAAGAGATCTCTTTCATGCAATTGACTCTTTTTCAATGATTTGACAAAAGCAGGGAATCCGTGTAAGATAATAAAATGGAAATTAATCCCATTAATGTATAATTAAAAGGTCATGTAAAAGAAAGACCTTTTTTGGGGATAACTGACGTTTGAGAACGAAAAAGGGGAAAACTGCCCGAATAATGTGGAAAACGTTATGAAAAAGGGAAAAGTATGTGCGAATTATTAACAATCAGGAGGAACTTATGAAGAAAACAAATAGAGGGATGAAGATTCTGGTTCTTTTCCCCATATTGCTGTTTTTGTTGCTGTTAGTCTGGATTGGAATGAGTGAATGGAAAGGAAGAGGAGGAAGTGCTGATTTTGCCAATGGGGCAGAAACTACAGGCGCAGCAGAATCTGAAAATTCAGAACCGCTGACTCTGGCGCAATCGGAAACGGAGACAGAACAGGGGCTGGAAACAGAGACAGAGCCACAGAATCCTTTGGTGCGTCTGCTGTTTGCCGGAGATATATTACTTTCTAATCATGTAACGACTGCATATGATAAAGCAAAAGGAATTCATGGAGTGCTGGATGAAGGATTCCGGTCCGAGATTGGTCAGTCCGATATCTTCATGGCAAATGAGGAATTTCCTTTTAGTGAACGGGGCAGTGCTGCACCGGACAAGCAGTTCACATTCCGCCTTTCTCCCTCCAGAGTATCCATGATGAATGAAATTGGAGTGGACATTGTGGCGCTTGCCAATAATCATTCCCTGGATTATGGCACAGATGCTCTTGTTGATACATGCAATGTTTTGGAAGGGGCAGGAATCCGGTATGTGGGAGCTGGTCCTGACATGAACCGGGCGAAACAACTGGAGACCATGGAAGTCAATGGGAAAACCATAGGATTTCTTGCGGCATCGAGAGTGTATCCGGACCCGGACTGGGTTGCCAACAGCCGTAAGCCTGGGATGGTAAGTGGTTATGATCCGACTATTTTACTGGAGGAGATAAAAAAAGCAGAATCAATCTGTGATTATGTGGTGGTTTACATTCATTGGGGAATTGAAAGAGATGACAAGCCCCAGGAGTATCAGAGGGGATTGGGCAAACAGATGATTGATGCAGGTGCCGATATTGTCATAGGAAGTCATCCCCATGTCCTCCAGGGAATTGAGTATTACAATGGAAAGCCCATCTGCTACAGCCTGGGGAATTTTATATTTGGAAGCTCTATTCCAAAAACCGCTCTTTTAAGGGTTGATGTGGGTACGGAAAAGAACACCGCAGCTTTATCTCTGGTTCCGGGAACTTCTAAGGCAGGGTATACCAGAACGCTTGGAGAGGAACAGGAAAAGTTAAAATTTTATCAATATATTCAGGACATTTCTTTTGGTGTGACTGTGGATGAAAATGGTGTCATTCACAATAATCCATAAAAGAATTAAATTTCTGGTATCTGTCTCCCTGGCAGATACCTTTTTCTTTCCAGCGTTTTGTCAGGGTATTGAGAACCAGTTTCTTATTCCCGCTCCAGAGAGGTGCCAGAAGCAGGCTTTTTGGACCGTCTCCGCTGATTCTGTGAATAACAGTGTCTGTAGGAAGAAGCGCAATGCAGTCAATGACTAAATCCGTGTATTCTTCAAGAGAATAGGTGGAAATCATCCCGGTTTCATATTCTGCGGCAAGGTCTGTGCCTTTTAATATGTGAAGAAGCTGGAGCTTGATTCCGTCGATTCCCCTGTCTCCCAGATGAGCAAGATAATCTATGGTTTCAAAGATCATGTCCTTCGTTTCCCCTGGCAGCCCCAGGATGGCGTGGGCTATTACCGTTATTCCAGCTTCCTTTAATTGCTTATAAGCATGGAAGAATACACGAAGTGAATACCCTCTGCGGATATAGGCGGCAGTGGATTCATGGATGGTCTGAAGCCCCAGTTCTACCCATACGGGTTTCTTCTGGTTTAATTCTTTTAATAGAAGAAGAATCTCAGGAGAGAGGCAGTCCGGCCGGGTGGCAATGGAGAGAATCACAATATCCGGATGGCTGATTGCCTGGGTAAAGAGTTCCCTCAGATAGGAAACAGGTGCATAGGTATTGGTATAGGACTGAAAATAAGCAATGAAGCGTCCTGATTCCAGATTCATCTTTTGGCTGATCCGTTGTTTTGCTGCTTCGATCTGGCTTATGATGTCCGGATGAGTGGAAAGAGGTTCTGCAAAATCACCAGATCCGCCTTCGCTGCAGAAAATGCAGCCTCTTTTTCCCAAGGTTCCGTCTCTGTTTGGGCAGGTCATGCCTCCGTCAAGTGCCAGTTTATAGATTTTTTGTCCGTATTGCCGTTTTAGTTCATAATCAATTGAATGGTATGGTTTCTCGTTCCAGTGCATGTTTTTCTCCCAAATTTTATCATTGTCTTATTATAGGGGAGCAGGGAAGGGCTGTCAAATTATTTTATAGGATTTCGTAGAATATTCCATTGTAGAAGTTTTCAGACTTATGCTATACTTGTATGAAATGAAGTACTTCAATGGAATGGGGAAAAGGAGAAGAAATCCATGAGAATGAGTGATACCATGAATCTGATTGAATCAGTAGAATCCAGACAATTAATGGCTGCTTTGTATGGAGAAGATGGCATAGAGGAGAATATAATACGTTACAGCAATCTTTTAAAGAACTTTAAGAAGAAATTTCCTGAAAGTGACGATGTGCTTTTATTTTCGTCTCCGGGCCGTACGGAGATAAGCGGGAATCATACGGATCATAATCATGGAAAGGTATTGGCAGGAAGCATTAATCTGGATTGTGTAGGTGCAGCAGCGAAGAATGACAGCAGAATTGTGAATCTGATCAGTGAGACTTATGACCAGAACTTTGTCATTGACCTTGATGATCTCAAACCCAGTGAGAAAAGGGCAGGAACCCTTGATCTGACAAAAGGAATCTTCAAAGGCTTTTTGGAGCACGGCTATCAAATCGGTGGTTTTAATGTCTACATTACCTCCAATGTAATCAGTGCCGCAGGGGTCAGTTCTTCCGCATCTTATGAGATGCTGCTCTGTTCTATTATTAATACATTTTTTAATGAGGGCAGTGTTGACCCGGTAGACTATGCTCATATTGGAAGATATTCAGAAAATGTGTACTGGGGCAAATCCTCCGGACTTTTGGACCAGATGGCATGTGCGGTAGGAGGGCTGATTACCATTGACTTTAAAGATCCGTCCGCTCCGGAAGCAGAGCAGATTGCATTTGATTTTGCCTCCAAAGATCATAGCCTGATTATTGTGAATACAGGCAAAGGACATGCAGATTTAAGCGAGGAATATTCCCTTGTTCCGGCGGAGATGAAAAAAGTAGCACAGTTTTTCGGCAAGGAAGTCTGCGCTGAAATAAAAGAAGAGGATGTCATTGAAAATTTATCCGAAATAAGAGCATATGCAGGAGACCGTCCGGTTCTCAGAGCCCTTCATTTCTTTGAAGAGAATAAGCGGGTAGAAGCAGAAGTGTCTGCTTTAAAAGAGGACCGGTTCGAGGATTTCCTTCACAACATAACTGCTTCCGGTAATTCTTCGTGGAAGTGGCTGCAGAACTGCTTTACCAATTCCAGTTACCAGGAACAGGGAATTACCGTCGCACTTGCTCTTACAGAGCTTTTTCTTGCAAAAAAGGGTGCAGGTGCATGCAGGGTTCATGGCGGAGGGTTTGCCGGAGTTATTATGACCGTACTGCCCAATTGTCTGGCAAAAGAATATATTACTTATATAGAAAAGGCAATGGGAAAAGGCAGCGCTTACCGGATGAGCATCAGACCATATGGAGCCATCTGTTTTCATGAAGTTGTGAGTCAATAATAATTGTAAATCTGGTTAGGATAGAGTACAATAGAAGGGAATACTAGCAAAGGAGGCAGGCATTATGAAAGAGAAGAATAATCTTGTCATTACAATAGGAAGACAGTACGGAAGCGGCGGGCGCATGGTTGGAAAAGCGCTTGCAAAAGAGTTTGGCATTAATTTTTATGATGAAGAGATTCTGACCCTTACTTCTGAACAAAGTGCAGTTGGTGAAGTCTTCTTCCGGCTTGCAGATGAAAAAGCAGGGAACAATCTCCTTTATCGGATTGTAAGCGGATTAAAACCTCAGTTAGGCAAGCCTTCCATGGATTCTGATATTGTGAAACCGGAGAATTTATTCCGTTTCCAGTCCCAGGTTATCAAAGAGCTTGCACAGGAAGAATCCTGTATTATTGCCGGAAGATGTGCGGATTATATTCTAAGCAGAGAGGAATCAAATCCTGGACTGGTTAAGATCTTTGTATACGCGGATATGCCGACTCTGGTTAAGCGAACCATGGAAGTGGATAAGATTGATGAAAAAGAAGCAGCAAAGCGCGTAAAAAAGATTAATCGGGAGCGGAAAGAATACTACCGTTACTACACTGGTGAAAGCTGGGAAGACTGGGATAACTATGATCTGATTATTAATACAAGCTGCATTGATTTAGAGCAGACAGCGAAGCTGATTAAAGATTATATTAAGTTAAGAGGAATTGAGATATAAGACTTTGGGTACAAGAACCAAAGTGAGAACAAAAATGGGAGCACCGAGATTGTAATTTCGATGCTCCCATTTACGTTATAAAAAATAAATGTTTTAGAGAACGGTTTTGCAAATAAGAATCTCTGGTGCTTTTTCCAAGAGATCAGCAGTAGCGGTAGTGATTTCTTTAAAATGGGTGGAGCTCATATGTGCCTGAATGGAATCCTGGTCTTCCCATTCTTCCAGCATCGTTAAGTTCTGAGGATTCTTTACATCCTGAACCAGTTCATAGCGGATGCATCCCTTATCCTTTTTTCTTGTCGCATCAACCAGTGGGGTTGCCATACGGATAAATTCTTCTACTTTGTCAGCTTTTACTTGATGAATTGCAATAATTTTAATCATGTTGTTCTCCTTTTGTTCACCATTTTTCCTGGTGTATTCTGTCTGCCTGATACCGGTCTACAAACTTATTCTCCTGACCATCCGGATAACCGACTGCGATCATGCAAAATGGAAGGATGTGGTCTGGGAAGTCAAAATACTTTTTCACATTTTCTGTGATGGATTCTGCGGTTGCCACTCCAAGCCATACAGCTCCCAGTCCTAAATGTACAGCTTCTAAAAGAATATTCTGGGCTGCTGCTCCCATATCTTCTTCCCAGCCCCTTGCACCAGGAACCTTGATGTAGTTCTTATTTGCAGCAAGGACTATGGTTGCGGAAGAAGCAGCGATCAGCTTGCCATAAGGGGAAGTATCGGAAAGGCTTTCTAAATTTGCTTTGTCCTGTACCACAATGAATTCCCAGGGCTGCTGATTAATGGCTGATGGTGCCTGCATGGCAGCACGCAGAAGTTTGTCGAGCTTCTCTGGTTCTACCTGCTGAGTGGTGAATTTACGAATACTCCTTCTGTTAAAGATTTCCTGCATGGGTTTACCTCCTAATTGTTTTCCAGATGGTTTAAAAGCTTTTTGCTGATTTCGATAAACTGAGTGGTCTCTTCTTCTGTAAGAACACTTTCATAAGTTCTGTTAAGTTGATTCCATGATTCCACAATCTGATCCTGTAAAGCAAGACCTTCTTTCGTGGTGGTCAGTGATACCTGTTTGCCTTTCTGTTGTTTCATGATCAGATGTTTGTGCTCCAGTTTCTCAATCAGCCGGGTAATGGTAGATGGGGTTAAATGCAGAGCTTCCCCAAGATCTTTCTGCTTCATGCTCCCTTTATTGTTTACCAGATAAAGAAGTATGGCATGACTTGGAGAAAGTCCTGTTTTTAAAAAGGCTTCTTCTGCAATTCTTCCAAAAACTCTGGATAGTTTTGCAGTGGAGAAAAACAGGCAAGTATTTAATTTACAAATCTGTCCTTTTTTGTTTGGGATCTCATTCAAATCGTCACCTCTTTTGTTTGTACATACAAATGTTAGCACATGACTTTTCAGTTGTCAATTAAAATTATATATGAAATAATTTAATTTTGTTAAATTTAATAGGAAAAAAGTATTGACAAAGAAATACAATTAACTTATAATAAAGATGATTTTAGTAAATACAATTTTGCATAATATAATAAGCAATATAAATTTAAGGAGGTATATGATATGTCTGTTTATGATTTTACAGTTAAAACAATGGATGGTAGTGAGAAGAAGTTATCTGATTACGCAGGTAAGGTTCTGTTGATTATTAATACAGCTACTGCCTGTGGCTTTACTCCTCAGTATGGAGATCTTCAGGATATTTATACAAAATATAAGGAAAAAGGGCTTGAGATTCTGGATTTCCCCTGCAACCAGTTCGGTAACCAGGCGCCTGGTTCTAATGATGAGATTCATCAGTTCTGCAGCGGCCGTTTTGGAGTTACCTTCCCCCAGTTTTCCAAGATAGAAGTGAATGGTGATCAGGCAATTCCTCTTTACCAGTATCTTGTAGAGGAAAAAGGGTTTGAAGGATTTGACCCGGGTCACGAGCTTACTTCTGTACTGGAGAAGAAGTTTGAAGAGACGAATCCAGATTATAAGAACGATCCTTCTATTAAATGGAACTTTACAAAATTCCTTGTGGACAGCAAGGGGAATGTAGTGAAAAGATTTGAGCCTACTGCAGATATGAAGAAATTAGAAGAGAGTATTAAGGAATTGCTTTCATAGATTCCAGACTAGACAGTGGGAGAACGGAGAACAGATATGAATTACGATAAATTAAAGTTAGAGAACCAGCTTTGCTTTCCTCTTTATGCGTGTTCAAGAGAGATTGTACGGATGTATAAACCATTTCTTGATGAGATTGGTTTCACTTACACTCAGTATGTTGCCATGATGGTGCTATGGGAGAGAAAGCGGCTTACCGTGAAGCAGTTGGGGGAGATCCTTTATCTGGACAGCGGTACTTTAACTCCCCTGTTGAAAAAGATGGAAGCTTCCGGGCTGCTGATCCGAAGCCGGGACAAAGCAGATGAACGGAGTGTTATTGTGGAATTGACTCCTCTTGGAGAAGCAAAGAGGGAACAGGCTGTGGAGATACCGGAAAAGATATCTAAGTGTGTCCCTCTTGAAAAAGAAGAAGCGGAACAATTGTATCACCTTCTTTATAAGATATTGGGCAGTTCCGACAGGAATCCTGGTAAATAAACCGGTAAAAAGAAGTACTTTGACTTGCCAGAATGGGCATGCAGAGTACTTCTTTTTGTATGAAATGTATTTTGATATTATAAACCAAGTCCCTGAGGAAAGGAAAAGACATTGCATGGATCGTAGCAGCGTTTTATCTCCTTTAAACGGCAGACATGGTTTCCGTAATATTCTTCCAGACAGCAGGGAAGGCATTGATAAGGAAAGTTTACATAAGATCCCTGTGTGATAGATTGTAAATAGCAGAAACGGTCTGCAATAAAGGATGCGTTATTTTGCAGACAGCATTCAAAAATGGTATTCAGCCAGAGGATGTATCTGGCATTGCGATAGTAGAATGCGGTAGCATCAGGAGAAATTCTTGAAACCGCGCCGCCCAGAGCATAGAAAGACAGACCAGTGTAAGTGGAGCCAGAGGGAAGTTCCTGAATCATACCAGTCAGATTCCAGCATTCGCATGGTTGTAAATCTCTCATAGCAAACCGGCTTACGGATTGAAATGCCTCAGAAGGTGGATAGAACTCTCCGATCAGGCGGGTAGTTTCCAAAAATGTCAAGTATCTTAAGTTATATTTTACACCTCCAAGCCGTAACAAAGGAGCAATGATTCCAAGAACGGATTCTGGTGTGCCGTAAAATATCCCCCGGGCAATAATGCCAGGTCCGCTCTGCCTGGAATGAAAGACTCTGGACACCAGAGTAATCCGGGGATCTGCATCTGCCAGCCATTCCTGCCATAATTGTATGAAAATAGATTGTTTTTCCTGATCTGTATCCTCGTACCGAATGTCAATATAAGTGACTTTATCCACTTTTTTAGGGAGATCAAAGACCATGGAAGTAACCACTCCAAAGTTGCCTGTACCGCCTCCCCGAAGTGCCCAGAATAGTTCCGGGTTTTCAAATTGGCTGGCAGTTATTGTCATTCCTTCTGAATTTACCATGGAAAGCTCAATAAGATTGTCACAGCCAAGCCCCAGATATCTGCTGGAAAGCCCCCATCCACCTCCAAGTGCATACCCGCCAATTCCCACAGTGGGGCAGGTTCCTCCGGGAAATGGATAGCCTCTGGAGTACATTAATTCATACATCTGTCCGTTGGTTACCCCCGCCTGCACTGTCACACGATGGGAAACTTCATCTATGTCAATATGATTCATCTCACTTAAATCAAGGATCAGGACATCATCTCCTGTAGAGTACCCTTCATAATTATGTCCTCCATTTCGAATACGCAGGGACACGCCATGAGAACGGGACCAGCAGATGGCATTTTTGACGTCGGTTTCATTTTGACAGAAAACGATGACAAGGGGATATTTGTCGACAGCCTGATTATAAACTTGTCTGAATTCATTGTAACAGGGGCTTTCTGGAGTGATTATACGGCCAGTCAGATGATTGAAATTGCAGATATCCATGACGCACCTCCTTTCTTACTACCATGGTATTAGAAGAAAGGAGATTTGGTGCGGCTTGTATTATGGTTTTTCATGGATTTAGAAAGGTGATTAGAGAGTTATAAGAGTGCGAGAATATCCTTTTCCAGTTTTTCCGGTTTATCGGTAGGAGCGTAACGTTTTATTACATTGCCGTTTTTGTCTACAAGAAATTTGGTGAAGTTCCATTTGATCGCAGAACTCAGCATACCTTTCTGACAGGATTTTAAATAGGTGTACAGGGGAGATTCATTGGCGCCATTGACTTCAATCTTTGCAAATTGCGGAAATGAAACCTGATAGGTTAGCTGGCAGAACTGCTGAATCTCCGCTTCATTGCCGGGAGCCTGGTGTCCAAACTGGTTACACGGAAAATCAAGTATTTCGAATCCCTTGTCTTTGTGTTTTTTATATAACGCTTCTAATCCTTCGTATTGGGGGGTAAATCCACAACCGGTGGCAGTATTAACAATAAGAAGAACTTTATCCTTATACTGGGACAGGGAGACGGGATTGTGTTGTATATCTGTGACAGTGATATCATATAAATTCATATTGAGTACCTCTCCGTTTCTTTTTATTCGCATGATTAAGATTTTATGCAATTACATTGTATCAAATTAAATTAAGTATGTCAACATTTTTTTCTTCTATATAAGAATATCCAAAATCTAGGAAAAAAATTAATTATTTATAGGTAGACATGCACTTTTTCAATCTTTCTAACATATCATAAGACAAATTGTTTTATTGAAAGGCAATAATATTATGACTTCTTGCCCACCAGGAATGTTTTCCTACACCATCAAAGCTGGTGATACCTTATGGCTGATTTCAAGGCGCTATAATACGACAGTTGATGCAATTATGTCTGCCAACCGAGGTCTTGTTCCTAACAATTTGCGAGTAGGGCAGGTAATCTGTATCCCTCGTGCAGCACGTCCCTGGCCACAGCCTCAACCTCAGCCACAACCACAGCCTCCAAGAAATTGCCCGGTAGGGCTGCGTACTTATACGATTCGGGAAGGAGACACATTGTGGAAATTGTCCCAGACATACTGCACGACAGTAGAAACCATTATGGCAGTCAATCCTGGAATAAATCCCAACAATCTGGTCAATGGTCAGGTAATCTGGATTCCGGCAGGTTACAGGTTTGGCAATTTCCCATCATGGCCCCGAATTCAGGGAACAGAGCCCGATGAGGAATTGAAAGGGAATCAAATGTCATTTTGCCCTGAAGGACATTATTCTTATACCATTCAGGCAGGAGATACACTATGGAGACTGTCTCAGCAGTTAAATACAACGGTGGAAGACCTGATGTCTGCCAATCCGGGAATTAATCCAACCAATCTTTTTGTGGGGCAGGTAATCTGTGTTCCTATGGATTGGAATAATGGAGCAGGACAAATACCGTCCCCGTCCCCCCAGCCAATGCCGACACCGCAGCCGATGCCGACACCGATGCCAGTGCCGCAGCCGATGCCGACACCTCAGCCAATGCCGACACCGATGCCAGTGCCGCAGCCGACGCCGCAGCCGCAGCCGACACCGACACCGCAGCCAATGCCGACACCGCAGCCGATGCCAACACCACGGCCAACGCCGCAGCCGTCTCCGTCCCCTCAACCCCAGCCCGGACCGGTTCCGCAGCCTTCTCCGCGTCCAACGCCATCTCCTCAGCCCCGGCCAATTCCAGAGCCGCCCGCTCAGGCTCCCATGCCACGGCCTGGAGTACAACCGCCTCAGATGATGTGGGTGAGCAAGGCGGAACAAAATTTAAATAACTTTATTCGCTTTTTATGGATGCAGAATATTTACTGGCTGAGAATGGCAGTGCAGAGCATGATTTTTGATCTTCCGGATGCAGAGGTTGTAAATGAACGTCTGATGCAGAATCCAAAAGATTTTGAGATGGCATTCCAGACGTTTTACGGAGATGAAAATGCGGCGGCTTTTGCAGAACTTTTGACAAACCATATAAATCTTGCCATTGAACTGGTTACTGCAATTATGAATGCGGATTTAACGGGAGCATCGGATGCAGAAAGACGGTGGTATGAGAATGCAGAAGAAATGGCAACATTTTTAAGCAGTATTAACCCCAAGTGGTCAGAAGATGACCTCCAGAATATGTTACAGAATCATCTGGAAATGATTACAAAAGCAATTTCTGATATGATGGCACGTAATTTTAGTGACAGCAATATGTCGTTCACCAATATTGAGCGTCAGACCATGGATATGGCAGACATGATGACATACGGAATTGTGAATCAGTTTCCGGAATATTTTAGATAGTTAATATAGAAAGAGCAGTTAGCTGTATTCATTAGAAAACAGGCAGAATCTCCTGATCACGATAGGAGTGTCTGCCTGTTTTTTTGTGTCCATAAAGGGGGATTCCCAAATACTTGTTTTTATCTGGTAAAAATTGTTAATTGCATTTTGCAATATATACTTTACATTTTATAATATATAGTGTATATTACTCATATAGATAAGGAAGGAGGACTTCCATGAAGAATAAAAGAATCAAAATAGCCAGAATTGAATGTGACATGAGTCAGGAAGATTTGGCTAATTGTGTCGGCGTTACCAGACAGACCATTGGTTTGATTGAAGCTGGGAATTACAATCCTACATTGAAACTCTGTGTTGCAATCTGCAAAGCTCTTAACAAGACCTTAAACGACTTATTTTGGGAGGAACCATAATGAAAACTAAAAAAATTAATGACGAACGTGTCATACAGCTAAGTAATAAGATTGGCAGCGAAGCTTACCTTTTTACGCTTTTGCTCTTAACAGCTTCCGTTTTTGTAAAGTATTATGTAATGAATCTTTCTTTCTTACATTTCATAGCGGAGATTAGTATCATGCTTTTAACAGCCATTTATGTTATCATAAGAAGTGCATTTCTGGGTTATGAAATTATGGATACAAAAAAGGGCGGTAAAATCCTGACCGGGTCAGCCGTATTGATCTTAAGTCTTGTGGTGACCGCTGTCAATGGAGTGAAAAACTATTCCATGTATGGACATAAATACAGTGGAGTGTTTGATGGACATTTCCTCATGGTTTTACTCATTACCTTTTTGTCCTTTTGGATATTCGCCTTATTGTGCACTGCCTGCTTATACTGGATCAACCGGAAAGGGCAGGAACGGATTGAAAAGAAACTTCAGGATGAAGATGAAAGGAATTAATTGTTTATAGAAAAGTGTTGTTGGTATAAACGATGATAAGAATCTGCAACAGAACAATATGATGACAACTTTTATTTAATAAATAAAAAAGTTTATTATTTTATATATTTCTAACTAATTTCCATACATTATAAGCCTTACCCTTTCAATTAAAAAGAATTAAAATATTGATTGACGCTCTAATTATTTGATGCTATAGTAATACAAACAAAGACGTTTTGGCAAAAGCCAGAGCGTTTTTTTTTACCCATTCATGAATGAAACCATCAATTATAATTGGAAATATAATGATATTATTAATTACAGGAGGTGAACGATGAGCCCACTAATTTGGATTATTGACGAAGAATGGCCGGACTATGAAGAGGAGAAAAGTATTCTTGCAAAGAGATACCCGGAAGCAGATATCCGTTTTTCCGGATATGAGTTTGAGAATGATTTAAATGAGTTTGGATATAAAGCAGACTTGATTTTAACTCAGATTTATACGTCCATAACTGCTGAAACAATAAAAAGGCTGGAACGATGCAAAGGCATTGCTGTCTATGGAGGCGGATATGACCGTGTGGACATAAAGGCTGCAAAGGAAAAAGGGATTAAAGTCACCAATGTACAGGGGTATTGTGCAGAGGATATTGCAGACTATATCATAGCTGCCATGTACACATTTAACAAATGCCTGACGGAATACAAAGAATCCTTAAAAGATGGGAAGTGGGGAGCACAGGCAATCAGAAAGATTGCACCCAGAATCTCTGAAACAACCCTTTTCATCATTGGATGCGGAACAATAGGAAGAACGATTGCGGATCGGGTAAATTTACTTGGAGTTAAGGTGACAGGTTATGACCCACTTCTTACAAAAGAGCAGTTAAAAGCGTATTCCATTCAGCCGGTCAGCATGGAAGAAGGATTAAAGACAGCAGATTATGTCAGTATGAATGTAAAGTACACCAAAGAGACAGAACATTTATTGAAAAAAGAGCATTTTGAAATGATGAAGCCATCGGCTTATTTCATTAATACATCCAGGGGAGGAACCGTTGCAGAACAGGATTTAATTGATGCAGTAAAAGAAAAAAAGATAGCGGGCGCCTGTCTTGATGTAGTTACCAATGAACCCCCAACGTTATCAGAGACCATATTATCGGTTGAAAATATAATTGTAACCCCTCATATCTCTTATTTGTCAACAGAATCCTATGCGGATTTAAAACGGCGGACCGTAGAAAACGGGTTATGTATGTATGAAGGAAATGAACCGGACGATTGGGTAAACCCCTGATCATAGATTGCACATAAAACAGCAGGTACAAGGAGGAAAAGGATGAAAAAATCTCTGGCATTAATATTCGTATTCGCAATGACAACTACACTTTTAGGAGGATGCGGCGGCAGTTCCACTTCATCAAAGGGGGAAACAGCCTCCACACAGGCACCGTCAAGTCAGGCGGAAACAACCAAAACCGCTGAAACTACAGGACAGTCAGCTTCCGAAGGCAATCCGGCATTTTATGAAGGAAATACCATTATCGGACAGTCTTCCTGGATTGGATTTGCTCCGCTATATCTGGCAGAGCAGAAAGGATTTTTCAAAGATCACGGTGCTGATGTGTCCATTCAGTTATTTGAAAGTAAAACAGACAGTAAAAGCGCACTGGTAGCAAAGAGGATTCAGGGCATGTCAACAACCATTGATACCCATGTTTTAAACAAGGCAAGCGGAATGGATATATCTGTCGTACTGGCACTGGATACTTCCGCAGGCGGAGATGGTCTGATTGCAAAATCTGATTTAAAAGATATAAAATCCCTGGCTGGCCATACGGTAGCACTGGATACCACCGGCGGCGCTTCCTTCTTCTGGTTCCAGTATCTGCTCCAGAAAGAGGGAATGACACTGGACGATGTTCAGGCAGTTAATATGAGTTCTGGTGATGCGGGGGCAGCCTTCATTGCAGGAGAAGTAGATGCAGCCGTAACCTGGGAGCCGTGGCTTTCAAAAGCAAAAGAAACAGAAGGAGACTCCGTTATGATCGACAGTTCTGCCACACCAGGCGTTATCCTGGATGCTTTGGCAATGGACAATGATTTTATGAAATCTTATCCAGGAACCATAAAAGCAATTGTAAGCGGATGGTATGATGCACTGGATTACATAAAGAGCAATCCAGAGGATGCGTATAAGATTATGGCAGAATATACAGGAAATGATTCCGGAGACAGTTTAAAGGCAGCTATGGAATCGGAACTTGAGTTATACGATGAAGCAAAAAACACTTCTTATTTTGAGTCTGATATCTTCGATATAGCCGATATGGCATCGGAATTATGGATTGATATGGGATTGATTAACCAGGTACCTGATTCCAGGGAAATGATTACAGGTGATTATTTGGAACGTTTAAAATAAGATACAGACATAAAACATCAGCCAGTATGGAATGTTTAGGAAGGAATCAGCGGAATCCATGAAAGAAATGAAAATGAGACTTTTTAAGAGATTAGCAGATTCGTTTACCCCGAAAGGGGCAATCAGCAAAACTGCATATGTAACATTGTCAGCCGTTGCGTTTCTTTTGATCTTTTTACTGTGGGGAACTGCATCATATGTTATAAAAGTAGACCAGATGTTTTTGCCTGCTCCGGTTAAGACTGTTGCCACCGCCTTTACCATGTTTACAAAAGGAGGATTTTTACTGGATATACAAATGTCCGTACAAAGAGTGTTAATCGGTTTTTTAATCTCTTCGGTGGTAGGAATCCCCCTGGGAATCTTAATTGGAACTTATGCACCTTGTGCTGCATTCCTGGAACCTATGTTTTCTTTTGTCAGATACTTACCAGCTTCTGCATTTATCCAGCTTTTCATCCTGTGGATCGGAATTGGAGAAGAAGCAAAAGTAGCAATTATTATAGTAGGAAGCTTTGCCCAGATCATTCTTATGGTAGCCAATAATGTCCGCAATGTCAGCGGAGAACTGATTGAAGTATCCTATACTCTGGGAGTTTCCAAGTTGGAAGTTCTATGGAAGATTATTCTGCCAAAATGCCTGCCCGATGTAATTGATACTCTTCGGGTAGTGCTGGGCTGGGCGTGGACTTACATCATTGTTGCTGAAATGGTTGGTGCTTCTAAAGGAATTGGCTTTATGATCTCACAGGCGGGAAGACAGTTCTGGGTAGATAAAATATTTGTTGGAATCATAACCATCGGATTCATTGGACTGTTCTTAGATATGCTGGGATTATATTTAAAAAAGTTATTATTTCCATGGAATGAATAATCAGAAAGGAGCTTATTGGTATGGATAGGGATCTGGAAAATCACGGGCTGAACATCATTGATATTGAGAAGATTTACCACACAAAGAATGGTGATGTCCATGCGCTTTCAAAAACAAATCTACATGTTCACCGGAAAGAATTTGTAGCGCTCCTTGGAACCTCTGGCTGTGGAAAATCAACCCTGCTTCGCATGATCGGGGGATTGACTGAACGAACCAGCGGTAAGATTATATACGACAATAAAGAACTGACCAGACCAAGTGCAGACGTTGGAATGGTGTTTCAAAAATACACCTTGTTTCCATGGCTCAGCGTCGGGCAAAACATTGCTTTTGGACTGAAACAGAAGAAAGAAAAGTCCAGTGCAGAGATCAATGAGATTGTGGATCAATATGTGGACCTGGTGGGGTTAAGGGGATTTGAGAAGCTTTACCCCAAATCCTTGTCCGGTGGTATGCAGCAAAGGGTGGCCATTGCAAGAGCCCTGGCAAATGATCCAAGTATTCTCTTGTTGGATGAACCCTTTGGTGCTCTGGATACCACAACCAGGGAAATTATGCAGGAATTGCTGTTGGATGTATGGCAGAAATCCCCCAAGACCATTGTGATGGTAACTCATGATGTCGAAGAAGCGGTCTTTTTAGCAGACCGGGTTGTGGTCATGTCAGCCCGTCCCGGCAGAGTCCGTGAAATCATCGACATTGATTTAGACAGACCAAGGGATTACCGGGTAAAATCCTCTCCGAAATTTATTGAGTATAAAATGAGGGCATTTGAACTAATCAGGGAAGAGAGCATGAAACTGATGAAAGAGGGGATCTGATTATCGGGAAAATGAAAATGTTCATACAGAAATTTGTATGGTACAATACTGTATGAATCATGAAGGATAACGAAAAGAGGACCCCCTATGGAGAGAGCAGAATACTCAAATATTGAAGAACTGTTTCATGCGATGGCGAAAGCGGCAAGCGAATCAGCAACCTACAAAAAGCTGGCTTTTTATCTGGAAAAAGAATATCGGAAAATCATCTTTATGACAGCTGAGGAAGTTGCTAAAAACTGTGGTGTGAGTCAGGGAAGTGTTTCCAGGTTCTGTATGGTAATGGGATTTAAAGGATACAGTGATTTTTATAAACATCTTCAAAAGATTGTGACAGAGGAATTGACAGCACCCCAGCGCTACCAATATACCAAATCAGGCAAAAAAAAGATAGATGATATTTTGCTGAAAGAGGCAGGCAACATTCGGGAGCTGACCGGTGTTTTAGGAGGCGGTCTTTATGAGAAGATGGTGGATGACATTGTAAAGGCAGAAAAGATATTCCTTGTTTCAGCCAGAATGTCTGCAACCTTATTGCCCTATATGAAATATCTGCTGGATAAATTAAGGGATCAGGTGGAGATTGTGACACCGGATTCTAGTGGCTGGAATCGTTTTTATCTGGAAAATCCGGAGCAAGCACTGATTATCTCCACCTGTTTTCCAAGGTATTCCAAGGCACTGGTGGATAAATTAAAAGAGCTGAAAGAAGAGGGATTTTCTATCTATGCCATGACAGACCGAAGAGTATCTCCCACCATACAGGCGGAGATTCCCTCGATTGTTGTCCCCATTACTACCACTTCTATTTTTGATTTATACAGCACCCCCATGGCATTTATCAATCTGACTTTGCGGGATGTATCAAAGAAGATTCCGGATTTGGATAAAAGGCTGGAAAAGATCGAGAATTATGACAATAAATATGGTGTATTTTATAGATAGACCATTGACGTGACAGCGGTTTTACCAGAATAGGGAAGCAGAAAACTGTAGATCCAGGCAAGTATTTACAGTGTTTTTCTGTACCCTGATGTGAATGAAATTATTCATAAAACAGATTAGGAGAATGGAACCAATAAAAAAGAAAACCATGAATAAAATAAATATTGACCGTTTAATAAAGAATGTAAAAAGATTAGGAACCATAGGTGAGAATCCGGAAGGCGGCGTTGACCGGGTACTGGGAAGTGAAACGGATTTACTTGCCAGACAATGGCTCATGGATTACTGGAAAGAAACATTTCATCGGGAAACAAAGGTGGATGCCATTGCAAATATGTGGCTTCCTATGGAAAACGGTGAACATAAAAAGGCAATTGTCCTTGGCTCTCATCACGATGCGGTTCCAAACGGAGGAAAATACGACGGCGCCCTTGGAGTTTTGATGGCAACAGAAGTTGCAGAAACAATCATGGAACAAAAGATAAAATTAAAGCATCCTCTGACCATTATTTCTTTTACCGGAGAAGAACCAAATCCTTATGGAGTCTCTACTCTTGGAAGCAAAGCTTTGGCAGGAAGAATTACAAAAGACCAGATACAAAATTATTCCCACAGGAACACGAAGGAAAATCTGGTGGACGGAATAAAAAGGCTTGGAGGAGCGATTGAACAGTGGGAGCAGCTGCCGGGGAAAGAAAACATCGGAGCATATCTTGAATGTCATATCGAACAGGGAAACCGGTTGGAAAAAATGGATTTACCGGTTGCCTGTGTCTCTGTTATTACAGGAATTTACCGGGAGCAGATCACCGTAACCGGCGAGGCAAACCATGCAGGAACCACTATGATGGACAGCAGAAAGGATGCATTGCTGGGTGCATGTGAGGTTGCGCTTGCAGTAGAAGCCATATTGCTGCAATTGCAGGATAAAGACATTGTTGGAACCATTGGCTATATAAAAAACATGCCAAATGAAGCCAATATTATTTCGGATCACACCGCAATGATTCTGGATGTAAGAATTTCCAATGAAGAGAAAAAATCAGAGATGCAGCACCGGATCAATGAAAGAGTAAAAGAAATTGAATCCCGAAGAGGGGTAAAGGTACATAGAAGCATTATTTTAAACCAGCCGGCACAGCCCATGTCTGATGTGGTGATCCGTGCGGTCAGTCAGGGAATTGAGCAGACAGGAATACAGCCGGTGCAGTTGGTCAGCATGGCAGGACATGACGCTTCCAATGTTGCATCCATTGCTGACAGCGGAATGATATTTGTCCGGAGCATGGATGGAAAAAGTCATTGCAAAGAAGAATATTCCACTCCGGAAGACATTGAAGCATGTGCCAATGCAATGTTAAGGGCAGTACAGATTTTAGATGAGGAGATGGCTGAATGAAACTGTTTAGAGCTGAAATGCTCCATTATAATGGAGGCTTTTACCGGGATTACGGGGTACTGGTGGAGGGAGATACCATAAAAGCAGTAAAACCCGTAGCAGAACTGGAGGCACAATACAAAGAGCAGATTAATGAAATCATCTGTTGGAAAGACCAGGTAATGGTTGCCGGAACTGTAAATGTTCACAATCACAGTTTTCAAAGTCTTCTTCGGGGCATCGGCGCAGACCGGCCATTTTTGGAATGGAGAGATGAGTCCCTTTATAAGTTTTCAAACAAGATGACATTAGAGGATATCTATAACGGCGCTGTATTTGCTTTTTCAGAAATGATGAAAAGGGGAGTGACCACAGTCTGTGATTTCTTTTATCTTCACAATTTTGGAATGGAAAGCGATGAAGCGGTGATACAGGCGGCAAAGGATGTCGGAATCCGTCTGGTGCTTGCAAGAACCATGTATGACTGGAAGGGAGCACCAAAAGGATATGTGGAGACGATTGAAGAAGCGGTTACTTCTACCAGAGAGCTTTTTTACAGATACAAAGAAGACGACATGGTAAACATTGTTCCGGCACCTCACAGCCTTCATGCGGCGACCACAGAGATGATTATGGCAGGTCACAGGCTGGCAGAGGAACTGGGAACAAAATTTCACATTCATGTTGCAGAAGAACCCTTTGAGGTGGAAGAATGCAGGCTGGCACATAATGGTATGACCGTCATTGAATACTTAAATTCCATTGGAGTGGTGGATGAACACATGATGATTGTCCATGGTGTTTATTTAAGGGAAGAAGAGATAAAACTTCTTGGGAAAAAAGGGGTATCTCTCGCCTACTGCCCTTCCAGCAATATGTTTTTAGCAGATGGAATTACCAACATTCCCGCCATGATGGAAGCAGGCGTTACTATTGGACTTGGTTCTGACGGAGCATGCAGCAATAACCGGATCAGTGTATTTGAAGAGATGCGGATGGTATCCATTCTTCAAAAAGCAAGCACCTGCAATGCCATGTGTGTAAATTATAACCAGAGCTTTGCCATGGGAACGGTGAATGGGGGGAAGATTCTGGATCTGCCGGTGGGAGAAATAAAAGAAGGAATGAAAGCGGATTTTGTTTCCATTGATTTAAGTGATTTCTCCATGCAGCCGTTGAATGAACAATTTGAACAAATGCTCCCAAACATTGTGTATTCCATGGAACCAACCGCGTTAAAGCATGTAGTAGTCAACGGAGAGGTCACCGTATCTCATGGAAAGCTTAGAAAACTCACAGAAGATAGTGTGATAAAAGGCGTAAAAGATACCATGAGCCGGTTTTATAAATGAAAGGAGTCATAGGATGCAGTTAACAAAAAAAGAACAGGATATGCTGGATGGGAAGATGGGAGCAGGTACGCAATTAGCCATGAAGATATTGGTAGCAGTAGGGGAATCTTTTGATGCTCCTTACATGGTGCCTGTAACAAGAACCCATGTAGCGTTAAGCAATCAGGAGGCAGACTTATGGTTTGCAGAAAAGCTGGTTAATATGGGAGCAAAATGTGCGGTGCCCCCTACGGTAAATCCAAGCTTTAACCTGGAACAATTTAAAGAGATTACAACCATTGCCCCGATGGATGAGGAGATTGTAAAAAGAACCCACGCCGCATATACCAGACTGGGTGCGATTATGACCTATGACTGTACCCCTTATTTAGAACATAATGTCCCAAGATTTGGGGAAGTGATTTCTTTCTCTGAATCCAGTGCAACCCCATTTGTGAACTCGGTGTACGGAGCCAGAAGCAACCGGGAAGCAGCACAAAGCGCTCTTTGTTCTGCCATTACAGGGGTTACGCCATATTATGGGTACCTGCTTGATGAGAACCGGAAAGGGGAAGTACTGGTACGGGTGGAGGCTGATTTAAAGAGTGATTTTGATTACCAGATGCTTGGATATGTAACACCAAAGTTCACCGGCTTTAAAATTCCTGTCTTTACCGGTATTGAGAATCCCTCCAAGGAAGCACTGATGAATCTTGGTGCACAGTTAAATACCGGAGGCAATGTTGCCATCTATCACATTGTAGGATTTACGCCGGAGGCACCAACCGTGGAAGCTGCATTCCATGGGAAAGCTCCTGAGAAAGAAGTGGTAATCACCAATCAGGATCTGGAACAGATGAGAGCAGATTTAACAGATGCAGGCGGTAAGATTGATTTTGCTTTGTTTGGATGTCCCCATCTGACCATTCATCAGATCATAAAGGTTGCAGAGCTGGTGGAAGGAAGTAAGCTGGCAGTGCCCTTATTTATTATGTGCAGTGCCTCAACCAGGAATTTAGCAACCCAGATGGGACTTCGGGAAACAATCGAAAAGGCAGGTGGTCATTTAATGGCGGATACCTGCATGGATCAGCCAAGCTGGCATTTTCTTTATGGAAAAAAAGGAGTGACGGATTCGCCAAAATGTGCCTATTATACCAAACGGCGTGATATGCAGTTTGTAATAACCAGTTTGGAAGATTCCGTAAAAGCCGCTTTGAAAGGAGAAATCTAATGCAGGAATTTCAGTGTCATAAAATATCCGAAGGAATTGTAACCGGAGAAGTTTTAATATCAAAAGATGATTTCTGTTTTTATCTGGTAGACCCTAAAACCGGAGTTGTAATTGAAAAACAGCATTGTCTCTACGGCAGGTGCATTGCAAATAAAATATTGGTATTTCCCAACGGAAAGGGAAGTTCTGTGGTTCAGGCAGACGGAATGTACCAGTTAAAGATGACAGGAATGGAACCAAAGGGAATGATTATTAAAAATCCGGATACCACTCTGGTTGCAAGTGCAATTATTATGGAAGCCCCTCTTGTGGATAAGGCAGAAGACAGATTCTATGAAACCATAAAAGACGGAGATACCATCACCTTAAATGCAACTGAGGGGCGGATTATATGGGAAGGAGAACACTGACATGACACCATTAAATATAAAAATGACCATTGATACTTTGCCGCCAATGCCTGTGTTTGAACCTGGAATCCGCAGGGCGCCTTCCAGAGGCTTCCGCCTGACAAAAGAGCAGACCGTAACGGCACTTAAGAATGCCCTGCGTTACATTCATCGGGATCTTCATGAAACAATCATTCCAGAGTTTCTTAAGGAGCTGTATACTTATGGAAGAATTTACGGCTACCGCTTTCGTCCGGCAGAAGGAATCAAAGGCGGCTCCATTGATGATTACAAAGGCAACTGCGTGGAAGGCAGGGCGTTTCAGGTGATGATCAATAACAATCTGGATTTTGATGTTGCGCTGTATCCCTATGAACTGGTTACCTATGGGGAGACAGGAAGCGTCTTTCAAAACTGGATGCAGTATCGTCTGACCATGCAGTATCTGGAATTGTTAACCGATGAACAGACGCTGGTTCTGGAATCAGGACATCCTCTGGGGCTGTTTTATTCTAAAAAAGATGCTCCGAGAGTTACCATAACCAACGCATTGATGATTGGCATGTTTGATAATCCGGCTGACTGGGAAGTGGCAGAAGAGATGGGGGTTGCCAATTACGGACAGATGACAGCAGGCGGCTGGATGTACATAGGTCCTCAGGGCATTGTCCACGGCACCTACAACACCTTATTAAACGCTGGCAGACAGCAGCTTGGGATCGCCAACGACAAGGATTTAAGCGGTGTATTATTTGTAAGCTCCGGTCTTGGAGGAATGAGCGGTGCACAGCCAAAAGCCATTGAGATTGCAGGCGGAGTGGGAATTGTTGCAGAAGTGGATAAGTCTAGAATTAAAACAAGAATGGATCAGGGCTGGGTGAAGGAATCATCCTCTGATTTAGGAGTTGTTTATAAGCTTGCAAAAGAATATATGGAGAAAAAACAATCCATTTCCATTGCTTATCACGGCAATATTGTTGATTTACTCCAATATGCAGTGGACCATCACATTAAGATTGATTTACTATCCGACCAGACTTCCTGTCATGCGGCCCATGAAGGCGGTTACTGTCCGCAGGGTGTCACATTTGAAGAGCGGACGGTACTGTTAAAAGAGGACCGGAAGCGTTTTATTGAAATGGTGGATAAGACCTTAAGAAAGCATATTGAACTAGTAAAAACCTGTGTGGAAAACGGCACTTATTTCTTTGATTACGGAAACGCATTTTTAAAAGCAGTATTTGATGCAGGTGTAAAAGAAGTATCAAGAAATGGAATTGATGATAAGGATGGATTTATATATCCCTCTTATGTGGAAGATATTATGGGTCCCCAATTGTTTGATTATGGCTATGGTCCGTTCCGCTGGGTATGTTTAAGCGGAAGAGAAGAGGACCTGGATAAAACAGACCAGGCGGCGATGGAAAGCATTGACAAAGACCGGAGGTATCAGGATTTAGATAATTATAACTGGATCCGGGATGCCAAAAAGAACCAGCTTGTAGTAGGGACCAGGGCAAGAATCCTTTATCAGGACGCCGAAGGACGGAAAAACATTGCTCTCCGCTTTAATGAAATGGTGAGAAATAAAGAAGTTGGTCCCATTATGTTAGGCAGAGACCATCACGATGTAAGCGGTACGGATTCCCCATTTCGTGAAACTTCCAACATCAAAGACGGAAGTAATGTTATGGCAGACATGGCAGTTCAGTGCTATGTTGGAAATGCAGCCAGAGGAATGAGTCTGGTGGCATTGCATAATGGGGGCGGTGTTGGGATTGGAAAATCCATTAACGGAGGCTTTGGTCTGGTATTGGATGGAAGTCAGAGGATTGATGAGATTATTAAAAGTGCCATGATCTGGGATGTCATGGGCGGTGTTGCCAGAAGAAACTGGGCGAGAAATGAAAATGCAATCGAGACGTCGGTTCAATTTAATAAAACCTATGAGGGAAAGGCAGTGATAACCATTCCTCATGTAGCTGATGAAGCACTGGTAAAACAGGCAGTAGAAAAAACATTCCGGCAGTAAGAAGAAAAAGGTGGAAAGAAGGGGAATCCGTTGAACAAAGTATTGTTATATAACTGCTCCCAGATTGTTACGCCAAAAGGCAGCCATATAAAAAAAGGCAAAGAGATGGATCAGTTAGAGGTGATACATCATGCCAGCATTTATATGGAGGACGGTATCATATTATTTCTGGGCACAAACGAAGACGTTCTGCAAAGACTTGGAGCCTGGAGCATAGAACAGATTCCTGATGGCATTCAGGTCATTGATGGAGCTGGAAAAGCCGCATTGCCGGGATTTGTGGACTCCCATACCCATTTTATCTTCGGAGGATACCGGGAGGCTGAGTTTATGGAACGTCTGTCCGGAGCATCCTATCTGGATATTATGAGAAAAGGCGGCGGAATTCAGAGTACGGTAAATGCAACAAGGAGCTATGAGGAAGACCAGCTTATTTCTGACGGAAGAAAGCGCTTAAACGATATGCTTTCCCAGGGCGTTACCACGGTAGAGGGGAAAAGCGGCTATGGGCTGGATCTGGAATGTGAACAAAAACAGCTTCGGGCAATGAAACGGCTGAATGAAACCCATCCGGTTGAAATTGTTCCTACTTATCTGGGCGCCCATGCGGTGCCAATGGAATATAAAGACGATCCTGCCGGGTATGTCACCTATATGACAGAGGTTGTATTGCCCCAAATAAAGGAAGCAGATCTTGCAGAGTTTTGCGATATTTTCTGTGAGGAAGAAGCTTTTGATATAGAACAGAGCAGGATTTTCTTAACAGAAGCAAAGAAAATGGGCTATCAGATTAAACTTCATGCAGATGAAATTTATGATCTGGGAGGCGGAAGGCTTGGAGCAGAACTGGGAGCTGTATCGGCAGATCATTTATTGATGATCTCGGAATCCTCCATATCTGCTCTGGCAGAAAGCGGAACCGTTGCAACTGTGCTGCCTTGTACTGCATTTTGCTTAAATAAGCCCTTTGCTCCAGCAAAGAAAATGATAGATGCGGGATGCGGGCTTGCCTTAGCAACGGATTTTAACCCGGGAAGCTGCTTTACCAATTCCATTCCCTTAATGCTTTCCCTGGCAGTTTTAAAGATGAAAATGACTTTGCCAGAAGCCATTACAGCTCTGACCATCAATGGAGCATCTGCCCTTAACCGTGCAGATAAAATAGGAACTCTGGAAACAGGAAAACAAGGCGATATTGTATTGCTGGATTATCCCGATTACCGTTTTTTGATCTATCATACTGCTAAAAACATTGTTCATACAGTGATAAAAAATGGACAGTTGGTTTATGAAAAAGAAGAAAGCTGATTATGGATGCCAATATAAAAATTTTAAGAAAAATAGACTATAAAACAACCGCCTGGAGCGGGGGAGACACAACCCAGATTTACATTTATCCGGAAACGGCACAATATGAAGAACAGGATTTTTTATATCGTATCAGCCTTGCCAGTGTAATGGAGGAAGTCTCTTCTTTTACGAAGTTAGATAATTATAACCGGATTCTGACTGTTCTGGAAGGAAGCATTAAATTGGAGCAGCAGAAGGAAACACCTCTTATTCCGTTAAAACCACTGGAGCAGTTTCAGTTTGGGGGTGAAGTTCCCATCACAAGCTATGGTCGGTGCAAAGATTTTAATCTGATGTTTCAAAAGGGACTGGAGGGGAAAGTCCAGATCATGCAGATGAAAGAAACTTCATGGGAATTTGATTTGGAACATGGCGCCCAATACATTCTTTATTCCTTTTCTGGAGGTTTTGATGCAGCATTTTATGAGAAGGTTATTCCGATCCAAGGCGAGGAAACTCTGGTGATTCAAAAAATCAGGAAACCAGGGAACCGGTTAAAGATCATCAGAAAGGACGAAAATACGCTGTTGGCATTGTGCTGCATTGCGTCTAAGGGCTAGATTGCTATGAAAAATAAAAAAAACAGGAAGCTGGCAGCAGATTTTGCCTGTATTCTGGTAGGAGGTTTTTTATTTGCATTTGCTACAAACAGTATTTATACCCAATTTAAACTGCTGAGTACAGGGTTTAATGGCGTGGCGCTGCTTTTGCATTATTCTTTGGGAACAAGTATTTCATTTTTCTCTTTTTTACTGAACATTATTTTTGTAATGATTGGAATAAAGTGGATCAGTCCCATGTTTGCAATTAAAAGTGCGGTAGGAATCAGTTCAATTTCTGTATTTTTATATCTTACTCAGGAAATAGTACTTCCCATTGATAATATTATTGTTGCAATTATATTTGGCAGTGTGATTCTGGGCGGAGGTGTTGGTCTTGCCCTGCGCCATGACGGAGCCTTGGGCGGCATGAATATTCTTGGAAAAATCATCAGCAAATACGCCGGAGTAAGCATTGGTACGGTTGACATGGTTTTTAATGCAATTTTAATTGTCTGTGCAGGTTTTATATTCGGATTAAATATTGCGCTTTATACCATACTGGCAAGATACATTGCAAATCTTGTTATTGATAACGTGATAGAAGGATTTAACCGGAAGAAAACCGTTATCATTGTTTCCGATCAGTACCGGGAGATTGCAGCCAGAATCATGGTAAATCCTAAAAGAGGAATTACTTATATAAATGGAGAGGGAGGATATACCGGAACGGATAAGCATATGATTTACTGTGTCATTAAGCTGACACAGCTTGCCAGAGTGAAACGTATTGTGATGGAAGAAGATCCCAGGGCATTCATGACGATTCTGGATGCAAAAGAGGTGGTTGGAAAAGGGTTTGAAATTCTGTTGACAAATTCTGTTTCAAAGAGCATAAGGTAAAATACAAAACGCAATGGAGCTTTGGCTTCTGATTGGGCTAACAAGATATACTATTTGGTGAAGAAAAAATAATACAGATTCCCGTCTTTCTCTCCTGAAAAGAAAATGGTTTTCTTTAACATTTTGTGTTATAATAAGGAACAGAGTACTTGGATTTAAGAGAGTACCTAAAATTAGAAAAGAAGGGAGAATGTGATATTATGGATTTAGAATTAAAAGATAAGGTTGTTATGATTACTGGTTCAACCGGAGGTGTAGGTGAAGCTTTGACAAAAGCGTTTGCAGCAGAAGGCTGTAAACTTGCCATATCTTCTACAAAGCAGGAAAAACTGGACAAGCTCGTTCCATTGTTGAATCTCCCGGCAGACCATCTGCTCACATTTGTGGTAGATGTAACGAAAGAAGATCAGGTCCAGGCGATGGTGGATAAAACCGTTGAAACCTTTGGCGGTCTGGATGTACAGGTGAATAATGCTGGATATGACGGCCGTAATGCACCAATTACAGAACAGACTTATGAAGACTTTATGAAAGTTTATAATATTAATCTATTTGGTCCTATGTACGGTATGAAATATGCAGTACGTCAGATGATGAAACAAAAGAGCGGTTCTATTGTTAATATAGCTTCTAACGGAAGCTTTGTGGGAGCAGCCGGTATGGCTCCATATGTATCTTCCAAACATGCAGTAGCAGGACTTTCCAAATGTGTTGCTCTGGAGACTGCTGCAAGCAATATCCGTGTGAACTGTATCTGCCCTGGAGCCATTGATACTGCCATGATGCGTTCCATTGAAAAGAAGTTTTTAGGAGAAAACGTTTCCATAGAAGATGCGAAAAAAGCATTCAGTGGTGCTTATCCGGATGGACGTTATGCTGATCCGAAAGAGGTTGCAGATCTTGCAATCTACCTGGCTTCTGCCCGTTCCGGACATATTACCGGTGCCTGCATCCGTCAGGATGGAGGTATGGAGGCAACTTCAAGATAACCGGTTTAAGTTACACAAAAAAGTCCTGCATGGAGATGAATTCCATGCAGGACTTTTTTGTGTAAAACGGGTATTCTATAGCAGATTATTTTAATAATTGTGAGGTTAGAGCTCATAGTCTACGCAGATCGGATATTTTCCGTTGGCACTTTTGGTAATGGTTGCCTGGATATCGTAGAGCTGTTTTAAATTCTTCTCGTGAATCACTTCAATAGGCTTTCCCTGAAACAGGACATGTCCGCCTCTCATTCCAATGAGATGATCGGCGTATTTCATGGCATTGTTTAACTCGTGCATGACGATTAAAACGGTTACGGAACGTTCATTTTTTAAGGTCTGCAGCAGGTTTAAGATTTCCACCTGATTCGCTAAATCCAGGTAGGTGGTTGGCTCATCCAGAATCAAAATATCCGTCCGCTGTGCCAAAGCCAAGGCGATCCAGGCTCTCTGCCTCTGTCCGCCGGAAAGTTCTGAAACAAAATGATCGGCAAATTCTTCCACACCTGTTTGTTTCATCGCCTGATTTACAATTTCATGATCCTCCTTTTTCAGTCCGCTCATAAGAGACAGATGGGGATATCTTCCGTAACTCACCAGCTCCCGCACCGTTAATCCATCGGGACATTGGGGGGATTGGGGCAGAACTGCCATCCGCCTGGCAAGTTCTTTGGGAGACTGCTCTTTGATGGAAATGCCGTTGACCTGTATGGTTCCCTTCTGGGGACGGAGGACCTGACCAATTGTTTTCAGTAAAGTAGATTTTCCGCAGCCATTGGGTCCGATGATAATGGTGATCTGATGTTCCGGAATAGAAAGGTTCAGATTTGGTATAATGATTTTTTTGTCATAACCGACCTGAAGCTGGCCGATATCAATGGCATGTGTCAGATTCATATAGAACTCCTTTGTTTCAGCAGTAAAAAGATAAAATAGGGAACACCGATGAGGGACAGGACAATCCCAAGCGGGATCTCAATGGGAGAGAAGAGATTGCGGGATAACGTATCGGAAAAGACCACTAACGTTCCGCTGATCAGCCCTCCCAGTAAAAGTTTCCTGCGGTGGGCAGCACCCGCCACCCGCTGTGCAATGTGGGGACCCAAAAGACCTACAAATGCAATGTTTCCGGCAACCGCAACCGAAACAGAACTTAAAATAACAGCAAGAAGAATCAGCTGTTTTCGTTCTTTTTCCACGGAAACACCTAAATGAAGAGCCATAGCATCTCCCAGTGCCATAAGATCCAGAGTCTTGCTTTTAATCAGCAGAATAATAAATACCACAACCGTTACGGGAGCAATAAGAAACAGATAGGCAAACCCGGTTCCCCACAAGCTTCCGTTGGTCCAGTTTAATACCTGCTGAAAGTTTCCTTTATTCATGGCTAATTGAAACAGGGTGATAATGGAATTGATGCCAATGTTAAAGCCAATTCCCACAAGTAAAAGCCGGTTTGTACCAAGTACTCCTTTTTTACAGGAAAGGAGATAAATAAGACTGGAACTTATAAGGGCACCGGTCAAAGAAACGACAGGTACAAGAAGCAGGGTGCCTGTCTTTATAGCACTGTAATAAGCGGAACTCTGTGCATTGATTAACAAAACAACGCCTAAGGTGGCGCCGGCATTGATTCCGATGATTCCTGGCTCTGCCAGAGGGTTTTTCGTTGCAGTCTGAATGGTACAGCCTGCACAGGAAAGTGCAATGCCCACAAAAATGGCGACCAGAATTCTTGGAATACGGATGCCCCAGACTGCCAGATGTTCACTGGGCGTACCATGACCAAGGACTGTGTTAAGAATCCGTTCCAGATTCATCTGGTAGGAACCATAATATAATCCGAAGAAACAAGTGGCAATCAGGAGAATCAGAAAGAAGATAAAGGCTGGTTTCATAGAACTGCCGTGCTTCATGAAGTCTTCTCCTTTCGTACTAAATAGATAAAGAATGGAACACCGATGAACGCACTGAACAATCCTACCGGTATTTCGTAAGGGCTGTTAAGAGTCTTAGCTGCGATGTCTGCCCATATCATGAGAACGGCTCCTGCCAGAAAGGAAAACGGAAGTAAAATGCTGTGGTTATTCCCAACGACCCGGCGGATAATATGGGGAATCACCAGTCCGACAAAGGCGATGTTTCCCCCGACGGATACACAGACTGCACAGATAGGAACAATCATTGCCAGACAATAAATCCGGACTCTTGCCGGTTTTACTCCAAGACCGAGAGCAACTTCATCTCCTAAGGAGACCAGATTGATTTTCCTGGCCATAAAAATGGAGAAAAGAAGAGCACAGCTTCCTATAACAAACAGCCAGAATACAGAATCCCATTTTGCAGAACGGAATCCGCCGGATAACCAGAAGGCGAGCTCCTGGGAGCGGTTTCCAAGCAGGGCGATAATAGAAGCCAGGGATATAAAAAATGTGCTTATGGCAGTGCCGGCAATTAAAAGTCCGGTGATGTTGGTGGACCTTACCGTTTTTAAACTGAACAAAAGAACCAGGATTCCGCTGAAGAAAGCTCCTATTAAAGCTGCCGCTGTATTTCCCAGCGTGGAGTAAACAGACAGGCTGACGCTTGATATGGCAACTGCCAGAGTGGCACCCTGGGTCATACCCATAATGGACGGTTCTGCCAAAGGATTTCTTGTAATTCCCTGCATAAGAGCGCCTGCCAGAGCCAGCATTCCGCCTACCAGAGCAGAAGATAAGGCACGGGGCAGTCTGGAATCTCTTACAAGTAAGGCTTCCAGTCCTCCGTCAAAGTGCAGAATGCTATCTGCCACCACGTTCAGAGGGATGGATTTTGCCCCTGCACAGACGGCAGTCAAAAGACCTGCCGCTGCCAGCAGAAGCAACAAAAGACATAAGATTATATTTTTTTTCATGGTGTTGTGTTGCCTAAAAGAGAGGAAATCTCATCGAGAAGCAGACTTCTTCCAATGCAGCTATAAGACTGGCTGAAATAGGGACTGGAAGGTAATTCTACCACATTGCCTGCCTTTACTGCAGGAAGGCTGTTCCAGATGGGATCTGCTTTCAGCGCCGCCATATCTTCCTCTGTACCAACTGCCAGAATCCGGTCTGCTTCAATACTTGCCAATCCTTCATAATTGATTACTGGAAGGCTGACATTTTCCTGTTTTGGCATGCCGGAGGGACGTTTTAATCCCATGTCTTCATAAAGAATGCTTCCAAAGCCTGCTGCATCAAAGACAAAGAGCTTGCCGCCGCTGGCAAGAATTGAAAGATAGGTGGTATCCTCACCGAAGGTTTTCTTCACCTCTTCCCCTTTTTCTTTTCCCTTGGCTTCATAATCGCTGATCCATTGTTCTGCTTCTTTGCTTTTACCGAAGATGGTTCCCACTTGCCGGATGTCATCTTTCCAGTCAATCTGTGCAAGTTCAATCATGACTGCAGGAGCAACTGTTTTTAATTGATCATACATCTTTTCCTGACGGGTGGAAAGAATAATTAAATCCGGTTCCAGAGGTAGAATTCCCTCAATATCCATGGAATCCTGGAAACTGAATCCTACAATCTTGGCACCACTTAATTCATTTTTTAAAAATGGCGGAAGCTTTGTACGGTCATAGGCATCAGAATTTGCGGTTCCAATCACGTTATAGCCTAAGATATGTAAAATGTCACTGTTTCCGCTTAAATCCACGATCCGTTGTGGATTGGCTGGAATCTCCACCTGACCTCTGACATCGGTAACTGTTATTTTGTCTTCACTTTCTGCTTTCACGGGACTGGTACTTTCTGCTTTCACAGGGCTGGTGCTTTCTGAGCGGTCAGTATTTTGTCCACCGCAGGCTGATAAACTGACTGCAACACAGAAAAGTGCAGTTCCTACTGCAAGTGCATGTTTTTTCATTCTCTGAATCACTTGATGAATTCCTCCTTATCATGTATAATAAAACAATCATTGAATTGAGGTTAGCCTATGCTAACCTCGAGGGCGAGTATAGCATTCTGATCGGATATGTTCAATGGTTGAAATTAAATTGATTGTTTTTACACCGTTACGGAGTATTTATTTATGAAAAAGGATATGGATATGAATTTTTCCGATCATGTTTTAAGGCATCTGACCTTTACACCGGAATATTTGGATCATTATATATTATATCAGAACCGGAACAGACCGGAACTGGGATATAGCCTGCAGTATAACCGGGCAGACTATTACAACATTGGTATTGGAAATTATACGGTAGCAGAAGATTTTGTGCTGCCTTTTTCTCATGACATGACATTTTTGAAATTCGGGTTATTCTACGAAGGAAAGACAGAAGTAGAACTAAAACATGAGGGAACCATCCGTTCCACTCCATCGTCCTTTTGTGTAATGGAAAGTGCTGTCAGCGGAACACAGAGGTGGAAAAAGGGACAGCATCTATACGGAATTGAAATATCCGTATACGAACCGTATTTCAGAGACGTAATAAAATCCATATCTCCAGAAAATCAGATCATGGATCAGTTTGAGAAAAACCGTACCTACTTTTATATGCCGGAGGAAATGATAAGGATTATTGAAACCATAAGAGGGCATATGGAAACTCGTTTAATTCAACCGATTTTCCTGGAAAGCAAAGTCTTGGAATGTCTTTCCATTCTGACATCGGCAGTGGCAGTAAGTAAGAATCATATTGACAGCCTTCAAGTGAATTATGGAAAGATAGCCGTTGGCAAGAGCCGTATCCTCCGGCTGAATTCTTCGGATATTAAAGCATTAAACGAGGCCCATGATATTTTATGTGCGGAATTTAGCAATCCTCCAAGCATTAAGGAACTGAGCCAGAGGGTGTTTTTGAATGAGCAGAAGCTGCGTGTGGAATTTTCCCATTATTATCACAGCACCATCGGTCAGTTTCTGCGTTCTTTGCGAATGACAAAGGCAGTCAATCTTTTAGCAGCTACGGATCAGAGTGTGTCTGACATTGCCAGTGAGATCGGGTATAGCAACAGCAGTAATTTTTCCAGGGTATTTAAAAAGGTTTATGGAATGACACCATTTGAATTCAGGGATGATAAATTGTCAAGGTGAGTGATGCCGGTATTTTGAATCAGACATGCACTGGGTCTGTGTCATTTACAGTACAGAAAAATAGCTTGTAAGCTTGTGTAACCTCTCTGCAATTTGTGCCCTTAATAAATCTGGTTTTACGGAGAGAATATGTTCTCCATAATTGATAAAATAGGTTGTAATGAAGTCTTCCTCCCCTTTGTTGAAAAATCCCCGGATAAAATATTGTCCGTTTTCAGAATAAAATTTCATGGAAGGATAATGTTCTTTGTAAAACAGGTCAACTCCTTTTGCAGAGATTCCGATTTCAAAGTCCACCGCATCAGAGGTTTTATATAACTGGTCAGCCGGTTTCATAAATTCAGAAAGTGGCTTTGCAGCAATGTCATGGCATTCTTCCATATTTATAACCCGGTCACAGCGGAAAACCTGGGGTCTTTCTGTCTTAAAGTTATATCCGGTGGCATACCATTGTCCATAAGCGGAGGAAATGTCGAAAAACTGAATGCAGTATGTCTTCTGTGTATCTTTTTTTTCATAGGTCAGGGTGCATACCTTTTCTTCGATGGCATATCCTAAAATATCGCTTAAAAAAGGACATTCATTGCTATGAAGGGTGGTGCCTAAACGGAAAACTTTTTCAACCCTGTGAAGCAGGGAGGTCTTTTCCGCAGACAAACAGTTTTCAAATTTTTTCTTTAATTGTTCCACACTCAGATGAAAGGGAGTGGTTTCATAAGCCCGCAAGGTGAGCATAGAAAAGTATAATGCAAATACTTCATCCATATGAAACACAATCGGTGATAAAAGCTTGTTTGGAAGTATTCCATAAAAACCATTTCTGCCATGCTGGGAATAGATAGGCATACCGATTCGTTCCAGGGCTTCTACATCTCGCAGTGCCGTACTTTTTGAAATGTTATACCGAGCCATTAGATCTTTTAAATGAAATGAATTCTTGTCATTTAGAAACAGCATCATATCGTTAATTCTTTCTGATTTATTCATAATCCAATCCTCACCAGTTAAATATATTAAAAGGTATCGTTAACTGACACCTTTTTGAATTATACTATAATCAGCAAAGATAAAAAAGGAGAAAGAACAAGATATGAAAAGATTATTTTTAACATCATCATTTAAAGATGTATCCGGTCTTTTAGCAGATTTTGAGGGGAATTTAAAAGGGAAGACTGTAACATTTATACCAACTGCAAGTATTGTTGAAGATGTCACTTTTTTTGTAAATGCCGGGAAAAAGGCTCTTGAAAAATTAGGTCTGGCTGTAGACGTCTTAGAGATATCTACAGCAGGTTCAGACGAAATAAGTACCAAATTAAAATCCAATGATTTTATTTATGTGACAGGCGGCAACACTTTTTTCCTTCTGCAGGAGTTAAAACGCACAGGAGCAGACAAGACCATGATTGAAGAAGTAAATGCCGGGAAACTCTACATCGGAGAATCAGCAGGTTCCATTGTTGTATCTCCGGATATTGAATATATAAAAGAGATGGATGAAGCTCAAAAAGCTCCCAGGCTAACTGGATTTGGCGGTTTGAACCTGGTGGACTTTTATACGGTACCTCATTATACCAATGTACCTTTCAAAAAGACTGCACATAAAATAGCAGACACGTATTCTTCTACATTGAATCTATTGCCTATCAGTAATCATGAAGCAATCCTGGTTGAAAACGGCAAGGTGAATAAAGTTTCCTCCAAATCCTGATTTACGATGGGGCAGTTTTATGCTATTTAATTTCTCTGATTTTAGAAAGGTCGCCGCTGCAGAGAACTTCAAGGTGTTCAAATATCTTTTTGACATTCCAGTCCCACCAGCGGATGGCAAGAAGATATTTGATCAGGTCATCGTCAAACCTCTTTTTCAGTACTCTGCATGGGTTACCGCCTGCAATGTGATAAGCAGGAATGTCTTTTGATACAACAGAGTTTGCAGCGATAATTGCCCCGTCTCCAATGTGGACACCAGGCATTACCGTAACGTTCTGTCCGATCCATACATCGTTTCCGATTACGGTATCCCCTTTTAGAGGTAAGTCTGATAAGGCTGGCATTGCTTTTTGCCAACCGCCTCCCATGATGTTAAATGGATAGGTGGTCACACTGTTCATGCGGTGGTTTGCACCGTTCATTACAAATTCAATCCCTTTTGCGATGGCACAGAATTTGCCGATGATGAGTTTATCTCCAATAAAATCATAGTGGTGTGTGACATGCTGCTCAAACATTTCAGCACCGTTTTTGTCATCGTAATAGGTATAATCTCCAATGATGATATTAGGGTGTGTTACCACATTTTTTATGAAGCACACACTTTTAATCGCCTCATTGGGGTAGACAGCATTAGGATCAGGTCCATATTGCATAGGAAACACCTCCTTTGTTTATGGAATAATTCTTTTGATTTTTTCTTGGCAATTTCAATAGACTGTGTTGATCTATTATACACCGATTAAGTCGATAAATCTACTGGTGGCTGTGGAAAGCGGCATATCCTTTTTAACCACAACTTCCAACTTTCTAAGGGGTATCTTTTCCTGGACATTAAGTTTGAATAGGGTATTGTTTTTAAATTCTTTTTGTACATATTCTTCTATGACGCAAGCGACACCCAATCCTTCCATCGTGAATTCAACAATCAGATCCAAGTTGCTCAACTCAATCTGCGGCGCTAACTTAATTCCGTGAGATAAAAAGTATTCATGAATATATGCTCTTGTATTGCCGCCTTTTTGAAGCATAATAAAAGGATAATTTTGTGATAGGGTATGAATAGAAATTGGTGCATCACATAAGGTTTTATATTTCTCCCCAACAACAAAACAGTCGTGTATTTCTAACGTTTTTATTGTATGAAATTTACTCCTGTCAAGATTGTGAGGATTCAAGATTCCTATGTCAATCTCGCCCGATTCCAGCAATTGTATAATTTTATAACTTGATTCATCTGTGATAGATAAAGAAACGTCAGGGTAGTTAAGATTATATTGGCTGATATATTGCAGTAAATCATATTTACAAACGGCACTGCAAACCGCTAATCTCAATTGTCCTGCTGTCAATTGTTTAAGTTCAAAAAACTTCCGTTCTCCTGCCTGTATTAAGTTATAACCCTGTTCAATATAACGATACAAAACCTCTCCCTCAACAGTCAGGGAAACACCTCTGGCATTTCTAAAAAACAATTCTCCGCCTAACTTTTGTTCCAGGTGCTTAATTGCCTGGCTTGCTGCTGGCTGTGACGTATATAATTCTTTTGCTGCTTTGGAGATACTTCCAAGTCTGGCAGTTGTGTAGAAAATCCGATAGAGTTCTAAATTAATTAACATATAATATTACAATATACCTCCTATATTGATTTGCGATTTTACTTATATCTTGTTTTTTATTATAATAGGTGCAGACAATAGAGTCAATCGTGTATGGAAAAGGAGGTGTAAATATGGTATTACTTTATTATGTTCTTTCGTTGGTATCTGGACTGGCTTTGACATTACAAGCTGGATTCAATGGACAGCTTCGTTCAAAAGTGGGCAGTCCCGTTCTCTCGTCTTTTATCAGTTTTTTAGTTGGCACCATAGGGCTGGGTCTGGTGCTTGCTTATACAGTATTGAGAGGTTCTTATTCATTATCAGATAGCACAAATATACTCAGAGGAATTCGATGGTGGATGTTTTGTGGAGGACTTTTAGGAGCTTTTTATATCTTTGTCACCATACTGTCTTCCCGCCAGATAGGCTTTGCAAATATGTTTAGTCTGGTAATTTGCGGTCAAATAATTTTATCAATCATATTTGACCATTTCGGTTTTATGGGAAATGAAATCCATCTTATCAGTCCACAAAGAATCTTTGGGGTGGCTCTGCTGATAGCAGGAGTAACCCTGATACAAAAGTTTTAATTCATTAGGAGGAAAAAAATGAATCGAATATGCGTTTATTCAGGCTCTAATTTGGGAAACAACCCGGCATACAAAAATACGGCATCACAGCTTGGAGAAATACTGGCACATAAAAAAATTGAATTGGTTTATGGCGGTTCTAAAATAGGTCTGATGGGGGAAGTAGCGAATCAGGTACTTAAAAATAATGGCAGGGTGATCGGTGTAATGCCGAAAGATCTTTTTCCTAAAGAAATTGCCAATGCAAATCTGACTCAATTTATTGAAGTTGCAGATATGCACGAGAGAAAGAAAACAATGGCAGACTTGTCTGATGGTTTTATTGCATTGCCCGGAGGTGTTGGAACATACGAAGAACTCTTAGAAGCACTTAGCTGGGCACAGCTAAAGATTCACAAGAAACCAGTAGGTATTTTAAATGTGGCACATTTCTTCGATCCTCTCATTGAAATGATTCATAGAGCAATAGAGGAAGGCTTTATGAACCCCTCGAATGAAAAGCTTCTTCTGATAGACAGTGACCCTGATAATCTTTTAGAGAAAATGATGGCATACACTCCACCAGAGCTGGGTGTAAAATGGCTTGATTTGCAAAAAAACTCTAATTTATAAATGATATTTGACGTAGTTCACTCTTTTTACCATCACTTTTGACAGATCGTATGTAAAACTACTAATCCATTTTTAGTAAATAGAATCCCATTGTGGGGTTTGAAGATTTTCTAGCCGAACATAGTGATAACTCTATCATTAAAAGGTATCTTAATTGAAACTAGTACTGAATGTTTATCCGCTTTATTGACTGCCATCTTGTTTTGCCATATAATCTTGACACTATCCCGAAAATTTCAAGATGAAATACCATAGATTTGACAGTAGAAGAATACCCGTCATTGCAAGTAAACCATGACGGGTATTTTTTATTTCTATGGAGAGAGCAGAGACTCAATTCCATTGCTCAGACAACAGGAACTCACGAATATTCATATGCTTCAATCCGTCCCTGCTCATATCGAATTCATCATAAGACACAACGTACTTGGGGAAATTATCCCTGACCGTATCATATGCGCAAAATTCACGCTGGATGGTTTCCTCGGATGCCAGCAGATAAGCTACCTGAACGTAGAGCTTTTGCGTTTGCTTTTCAGCAATAAAATCAATCTTTTTTTCTCCTGCTTTTCCAACGGTAACCTTATACCCTCGACGCAGGAGTTCCATATACACGATGTTCTCAAAAATGAGGTTGATGTCCTTCATATTTCCACCAAAAACAGCCTCTCTGATTCCGTGGTCGGCAATATAGTATTTTTCATTGACGGTGAGAATCTTCTTGCCCTGCAAGTCCTGTCTGCGGACACGATAAAATAGAAAGGCGTCCTCGCAGGCCTTGATGTAGTTGAGGATAGTCTCCGGTGCAACAGTGCGTCCCTCACTTTTAAGATATTTTGAAATCGCCGTAGCGGAGAAAGTAGTTCCGAGGTTTGCTGTAATGTATGCGATGATACGCTCTAGCAGGTCAACATCACGGATGCTGTTGCGTTTTACGATATCTTTCAGCACAATGGAATTATAGAGGTCTTGCAGATATTGACGGCTTGGCTGTTCGGCATAGCGGAGGTTACTCAAGTACGGCATCCCGCCATCGGTAAGGTATTGGGTAAACATTGCCCTCAAATCAAAATCAGGAAAAACGGTATGATACAGCTCCGAGAACTCTCTAAAGGAAAAGGGATAAATTACAAATTCTACATATCTCCCGGCAAGGTATGTGGCCAGCTCGCCCGAAAGCAGTTTGGCGTTTGAGCCGGTGATATAGATATCACAATTAAATTCTACCCGAAAGGAATTGATGCACTTTTCCCAGCCAGCGACTTCCTGAATTTCATCAAAAAAAAGATATGACTTCCCGTCTATACCATTTATTCGCCGAGTGACCTCCTCATGCAGTGCCTCGGCAAAACAAAGGTGTGCGTTGCTCATATTTTCAAAGTTAAAAGAAATAAACTGATCTTCATTCACACCGGAGGCGACCAGCTCTTCCTTGATCAAATCCAGCATAACGGACTTTCCGCTGCGGCGGATACCGGTTAAAACTTTAACAAGCTCATTTCCGATAAAAGGACGTATGCGGCTCATATATAACTCTCGATTAATCATAGAAGAAAGACCTCCTTTGCCATAATTGATATTTATGTTATCGCAGATATGGATTGATTTCAAGTTATAAATAATATATTAGAAAGTTATAACTTATAAAAACTATACTTCCCTAAAATTCAACATCTTAAACCCAACTTAAATAGTCAGAGAGAAGAAGTGCAGAGTGCGCTTTCATTCTCCTGCTTTTTTTCATAAAACGGTAGCATGGTGTTGTGCTTGAAGGAGCACCGACAAACGTGCATTGGCTCAATGTCATAAGGGGTATCAACGTTTATTGTCAGATGGCAAAGTCTGCATCAGCGCAAAAAAATGTTCATGATTTCAGGTGTGAAAGTAATCATACCATACTTCTAATGTATCGGGTTGAAACACGTTTAAATGCTTAATGATTTGCTTTGTCCACAGCAAACCTCCGGTAGAACCGGCGGTAATGAGATTATTATCTGCGACAGACGAATCGTCAATATAAAAACGTTGCCCCTTATAACCAGGTGAAACCATTTCAAGAAATCCAGTTCCATTACTGGTATGCGGACGGTTGTCCAAAATGCCTGCATTGGCAAGTGCAGCAGTGGCACCGCAGATTGCACCCACCAATGCACCAGCAGAAAGGAACTCCCTCGCTTTTTCGATGATAGCTCCATGATTAGGGTTGTTCCAGGTATTTGCACCCGGCAGTAGCAATGCACTTGTTTCATTCACAACCATATCATCAATCAAGCAATCCGGCACAACAGTCAATCCGCCCATTGTACGGATTGGATCCTTAGAGCAGCTAACCGTTTTAAGAGATATGTCCGGTGCGACCTTTTTGAAAAAACGACCGGAATTCAGCTCCGAAGTAACATATCCCAATTCCCAGTCGGCTAAAGTATCAAGAATGTAAACATAGATTGTAATCATAAATTTCCTCCACTCAATGTGTCATGTTGTTTTGTTTGCTTTTTTATTGTATCATGGGATTGGTGAACGAATTTTTCAAAAAAATCTCAAATATTTTTCATTTACCCATTGACTCTAACACCGTGTCGCACTTTATACTTTTTTTGAAGGGAGGTGAAACAATGGAATTGCAGACAATCAATCAAGTGTCAAAAGACTTTGGAATATCTGCTCGTATGCTCAGATATTATGAGCAAGTTGGGCTTATTCAGAGTTCACGAAAGGAAAATTACGCATATCGCGTGTACGACGAAATCGCTCTGCAACGACTTCAACAAATCATTATTCTACGTAAGCTGCGTGTTTCTATGAAGCAAATAAGCATAATCCTTTCCAACCCAAAAGCAACGGAAGCCATTGAGATATTTAGGCAGAACATCAGTGAGCTTGATGACGAGATAAATGCACTCTCTATAATAAAAAATATTCTTATTAGCCTTGCCGATGAATTACAAAGACAAGCCCATGTCCATTTGGAAATCGGCACGCTGATGGATTCATCTGTGCTGTCTATTGTCAATTCACTTTCTCTATCGAAAAATTATATAAAGGAGAGCGCAACAATGGATGAATTAAAACAAGCGGATGAAAAATTGAATAGGCTCACCGATAGGGATGTGAGGATTGTATACCTACCACCGGCAACAGTGGCATCGGCACACGTCATTGGCGGCAATGCGCCGGAACTGGAAACAGATGAAATTCTTGAGAAGTATATTTCAGAAACCAATCTGTTCCAAATTAAACCTGATTTAAGGCATTACGGATTTAACAGTCCCAACGGTTCAAATAACGGTATGCCTGCTGACGATCATGGTTATGAACGCTGGGTCACGATCCCTGACAATATGGATGTTTCTGCGCCGTTGACAAAAAAGCACTTTTCCGGCGGGCTTTATGCTGCGCATGGTATCATGTTGGGTGAATGGGATAGATGGAACCTATTATGGCAATGGATTGAAAATAACAATAGGTTTGATTTCAATTTAGATAAAACAGCCGATATGGATGGCATGATGGAAGAACACCTTAATCCGCAGAATTATTTCAAATGGCGGAAAATGCCTGATGCTTATAAAGCTCCGTCTGCTATATTGCAAATTGATTTACTAATCCCCATCAAGGAAAAGGAAACGAAATAAGTGTAAACGGCTACTTGGTGAGTAGCCGTTTTGCTTAATATTATAAGGTTTTCTCGATGTACGGCGTCATTAGTCTTTACTTGAAATTTTGTTACAACTAATTAGATATATAGTGGTCAATGCCCTTGCAAAAGTCAAGAGCTTTATTCCACCCGATAAAGCGAAAGACATAGAATTTAAAGTAAATCAGATCGATATAGATCTTAATCCCTGGCTGGGGAACAGAACGATAGGACCGTATTTGGAAATAAATGTGAATGCTTAGAGCCTTCTAATATACGCACGGATATGAAACGCAGAATACAAGAGATTGCTATGCTGTACGAAAACTAAAATATAATATTATAGCAAAAGAAAACAGGGCTTCTGGTCTATTAAAAATTGTCAACTTACAGCGAATAGGTGGTTTCTATGTGTCAAGAAACATCATTGAAAAACCTCGTCAGTGGGCGGTGATGATGGTGTAGCTGTAGGCATTTACAGTAATTTTGCAGGTGTCCACGGTGATATACCAGTTCTTGCCCTTTCTTGTGATGCTGGCATTTGATGCTTTGATCTTTTCTCTGCACCAGTCGACCACATCATCTGTGTCCAAATGTAGATTCTTCCGAATACGCTCGGCTCCCAAATCCGTGGTATGCAGATGATCCAAGTTTGAAAGCAGCAGATCAGAATTGCAGTTATTATCAGATAACGATTGTTGTTCAGCGAATGGCTTTATTTTAGACAGTGCCTCGGTAATCAATGCTTTTGAAATATACATTGTTTTTAATCTGTTTTTCAGAAGCGTATGCTGTGACTTTCCCTCCGGGAACTTTTTCTGCGCAATTTCACATTTATGAATGATGGAATTGATGGCACGGAGTGCTTCGGTTAATTCTTCAGGCTTATAATTTTCCATAGTATTTCCCCCACAGCTTAGTATGAATTTATTTTACTATAAGAATTAGAGAAAAGAAAGGGGTTTCCATATGCCATGGCTGCGTAAACTTATCTTCAGATTTGTGATTTCTATGCTTGCTACGGCAAATATACTATAATTTACATTATATTCTTTTTGAAAGGTGGTTAAAATGAGGCGTTGCATTGTAATTACTGGGATAGTCTATGAAACATTAGTATAAAACGATAGGAGAAAAGTTATGACTATTCCAGATAGTAAAAAAATTTATCCGAGAAAAAATGATTCTCAAACCATATATTTGAAAAATGTGATTGATAATCCCAACATTCAAATCGGTGAGTATACGATCTATAATGATTTTTATAATGACCCAAGGAATTTTCAAAGAAGGAATGTGCTATACCATTATCCAATTAACGAAGACAGGTTGGTTGTAGGCAGATTTTGTTCCATTGCGTGTGGTGCAAAATTTATATTCACCAGTGCTAACCATGCACAGAAGTCACTGTCCACTTATACGTTTCCTCTGTTTTATGAGGAATGGGGGTTAGATAAAAAAGATATTGCAGCCGCATGGGACAATAAAGGCGACATTACGATTGGTAATGACGTTTGGATTGGATATGAAGCTATTATTATGTCGGGAGTAACCATAGGAGATGGAGCGATTATCGGTACTCGTGCCGTAGTGACAAAGGATGTTCCATCCTATACTGTAGTAGGTGGGATACCAGCAAAAACCATAAAGAAAAGATTTAGCAATGAAATAATCGCTGAATTACTTTTACTTAGGTGGTGGGACTGGTCTTTAGAGAAACTATCTCATGGTTTACCACATATACAAGCAGGGAATATTGAAGAATTAAAAAAGATATAGAAAAGAGAAAGACGCAAGGAACAGAGAAATTATCAGGAAATTTTATAGTATGATTTCTTTTGAACAACTTGCAGAGGAGTATTTTCTTTCAGAGTATGCCATAAGAAAAAAAATTTATTATTATTAAAATAAGTGAGGGGCTGCTGTCAGATGCAGCCCCTTATTTTATATACAGAACGGTATCAAACTGTATCGTATATTGAAGCAGGAACGTATCAGCCTGGCAAAGAGCCTGTTTACGGTATACTAAAGGAAGATGGGAACGCAAAATTCGCAGTGTCCTTTTTCAACAAGTACAATTTGGTAGCGTTCCAATATGGGGCGGCTTTCATCAATCTGTTTGTCCTCTTTTTGCAGTGCTTCACCAATAGAGTCCCAGAAGCGTCCGACTTCTTCTGCGGTGTGCGGAATTTCAAAAACAAGGTATGCCCCTGACGGCAATTCTCCGTGATGGACAGCAGTATCATTAAATGAGCTGTCGGTAACAAAGCAAACATCATATCTGCATTGTTCTGGCGGTGTAGTCGCAGCGTTGTCTTGGGCGATCCCGTACACAGCGCTGTTTTCATTCCAAAGATTATGACTGTGTATCCATTCTTTCATATTTTGCATGAGCTTATAATTCTGCTCACCATATGCGCCGGTACGGCGCATATACACTATTTTACTGGCATGGATATGTTCAACATGAATGTTCAATTTATATCGTCCTTTCGTGTGGGATAGCTCAAGACTAACAGCTTATAAAAATTTTTTCAATAAGTAATTAAAATGTTTTTCAAGAGGTGTTAATTTGGCTTATGCAACCGTTCCAAAAGATTTAACAAAAATAAAAAGAAGAGCCTTAAAACATTTCGTTTCAAGGCTGGGTTTTCTAGCGGAGACGGTGGGATTCGACCCCACGTGGAATTGCTCCCAAAACAATTTCGGGTTATTTGCGGACAAGTTTCAATGAGAATATTAAAGCAACTTTAACATACCATATAACCAAGAAAAACCCGCATGAAACTCATCAAACGAGAGACTTTCTGGAATATCTACAAAACCCTGTATTTCAATTTCTTTTTTATTGTAACTGCCACCTTATAACCAGTGTTCAGGATTCAACGCCATGTTGCGTAAGGCTTCTACGAATCTCCCTACATGATAACCGTCGCAAACGGTATGGTGGCACTGGATAGCAAGAGGCATCAATGTTTTGTCGTCCTGCTTTTTGTATCTTCCAATGGTGATTATGGGTAGCAGATAGCTGCCATCGGAAAAAACATTTATGTTGAACGCTGTGAAATCCAGCCACGGTACACTGGATATATTAAAAACATTCCGGGGAGTGTCCTTTTGCGGAAAAAGTTCTCCATTGACATACTGTTTCGAATCCCGCAAATATGCCTGATAGAATTTTTCAAAGTATGTATCATACTTTGTCCACACCGCTGAGAATGTTTGGGTGTCAGAGTTCAAAACTGTATACATGGGATACGTCGTATCCCAATATCCTAAATGCCCATCTTCATTGGTTGTCATGCGAAACTCTGGAAAATGATTCACAATGGTGGAGAGCATATAGATTTGTGCGGGGTAAGATTTTAGCCCTCGTTCCTTTAATCGTGTGAGCAGATTGGAAATATCAATATCCACAGTCACGCTAAAGGAGCACCGCACATTGTTTTTATATTGCTCGTAGTGAGTTTTTCTGGTCCATTGTTCCATTGGTATTTCAATAAAGTTCATAATTATTAGTCTCCTAAAGTTTTGAATATGATTTTAGGAGGCGACATTGTTCGTTTTTACCATAGTAGCACCACTTGAATTTAAGTTTTGGGTTATACCCTTTTTAAGCAATTTAATGACTATTTTGTTCCCATTGAATCGTATTTGACAAGGCATCATCCAGAGAATCTGTTTCTTTGTACCCCAGTAATGTCCTTATTTTATCAGTATCCATAATAAAATCTTGTTTCAGATTCCGTAAGCACCCATTGGTCGGCTAAATTATATATCTAGCCGACGTTACTCTTTGTAACAGCTAAAGCAATGCCATGAGCTATATACTTTTTATCTTATAACAAGTATACCTCAACCTTGTACCAAAGTGAACTATTTATACTAAGCCATCACGGAAGTAGCGGCTTTTCCTATATCAAAAATCAAAACAGATAAGAAGAAACGCTGATGGTAAGAAATAGATAATTGCGCCAGACATCATCAACTTTAATACGGATTACTATATTTGCTGCAACACCCGTTAGTGCGTTCAGACGATCCGTGAGTGCTAGACATAGTAGTTATAGATAAAGAATAATTGACTACAGAAGAGTGGAATGAAAGTAGATGTCCTCAATTTATTCAAGTATAAATGTCAAATGTTCTTGACATTAGAGCTGGCTGTGCTATACTATAAATGTAAAATATGTTTGACATTTATCGAGGAGATTAACTATGAAAAAATTCTTGCTTAGTACTTTTATTTATTCAGCATTGATTGTAGCTGTAGGCAAACTACTAATTTAAAGGAGGCATATCTATGAGAAAGATGAACGAAATGGAATTGTCTGTTGCTTTACGAGCAATGAAATGGGCGTGGTTTTATACTGTCTTGTTTCTATTTGTATGGACCGTATATGGGTATATTAAGCATGAAGATTTTAATTCGCCCGCATTCTTTTTGCTTATTACACAAAACCTGATTTACCTGGTAATCAGCAAATTTCTTAAATGGAAACTGAATGAAAATGAGAAATAAAATCAAGGAACTGCGTAAACAGACTGGTTTAAGACAAGAGGACATGGCAAAAGAATTGGGCGTTACACGTCAGACCATTAATGCAATTGAGAACAATAAGTATAATCCAACTCTTGAACTGGCTATGAAGCTTGCAAAATTATTAAAAACGCCTGTTGAAGAAATCTTCGAATTAGACAATTGATAAAAAATGGCGGGATTTATTTCCCGTCGTTTTTTCATGTTGTGTATACGACTCTAAGCGCTCTTCTGAGACGCCAAGGTAACAAAGAAAAATCCGCACAGAACGCATTCCTGTGCGGGCTTATGGAATAACAGTGCAAAAAAGATTTTTGGTTTCAAATGCAGATTATACTTATAAGGTGAGGGTGGGATAGAATCGGTAATAATTGAAATCATACCGCTTACCCTCTACATGCACCAACAATGTTCTTTCATCAATAAAACGATAACCGCAACGCTCTAAAACTTTCTGCGATTTAATATTATCCACTCCAGCCGTTCCAATCAAATATGGAATTGTATAATTTTCAAAAACCCACTTTGTCACAGCATTTACGGCTTCAGTCGCATATCCATACCCTCTGTGCTCCGGCAGTAATTCGTAAAATATCTCAGGCTCATTTAAATCATCATGTTTCCCAGCTCCAACTGTTCCCAACAATTCACCTGTTATCTTATCAAAGATACCAAGAGAAATTAAGTCGTTTACAATATCCATATTTACGTACTGAGCAATCAGCCAGTTAAAAAACGCTTTTGCATCACCCATACAAGTCCGTTGGATTTCGTTTAGCGTTCTTTCAAATTCAGGAAAATCTGAATCAGTCAAGCTACGGATGATTAATCTCTTCGTTAATACCTCCATATACCTTCTCCTTCGCCTAATAAAAATTCTCTACTTCACAGATTGCTGTTTATCTAAATTAATTAGTTCAGAAAGTCTGCACTTATCGTATCATACTTTTCGATATATAAAAAGACATAACCTTGGTGTTAGGATCAATTAAAAATAATAACAGTAAGTAATTATACATGACATATAATTGAGCAAAATAACTCACAATTAGCCTTTCATATTTCGGGCAAAAGAAATATAATAGAAATATTGGAGAAACGAAAATGGATTATATAACAACAAAAGAAGCCACTGCCGCAAGGGATATTACCGATAGAGTGGTACTCTATCATGGTACGTCCGGTCGGATTGACGGAGCTATAAAAATGGGCAACACGTGGCGAATCACTAAAAGCGCCGTTAAGCCACAAGATAAACGATATGGGAGGAAAACCAATGGCGGCTAAAGTTTTAATCATAGATGATGATAAAGAATTGTGCGCTTTAATCAAGCAAAGCGTTTTACAGGAAGATATAGAGGCGACTTGCTGTTATTCCGGCAAGTCTGGTTTGGAAAAACTAAAAGAGAATATCTATCAGCTTATTATATTGGACGTGATGATGCCCGGTATCGACGGTTTTGAAACCTTAGAGCAGATTAGAAAAATAAGCGATATTCCTATTCTTATGCTCACTTCCAAAAACGATAGCGCATCAAAGGTGCGGGGATTGCGGACGGGAGCTGACGATTATTTGACAAAACCCTTTGATATGGACGAGCTAATCGCTCGTGTGCTGTCTTTAATCAGACGGTTTACCCGCTTTAATCAAGACGGCAGACAATTACAGCAGCTTATTTATGAGGGGCTAACCATAGACATAGATAGTCACGCCATTACGACGGAGCTTGGTACATTTGAGCTGCCGCCAAAAGAATTTGATTTATTGCTTTATTGTGCGAAAAATCAAGGGAAAATACTAACAAAGAAAATGATTTATGAAGAAGTATGGGGCGAAGAATATGTTTATGATAATAGCAATATTATGGCGATTATCAGCCGTTTACGGAAGAAATTAGAAAGCAATCCCGGTAATCCTAAGTTTCTGCAAACCGTAAAGGGAATCGGCTACCGCTTTAGCAAGGAGGTCTGATTATGTCTTTACAGCTTGTTTTGTCTCTCACTTTGGGGGGAGTTTCGGTTATTTCCTTATGGTATGCAATCCATACTAGATCCCACATAAAAAAACAAATATCGGAAATGCAGGAAATATTAGAGGACGTAAAAAGAGGAAACGGAAACAGGCGTATTTTGGCTGAAACAGGGGAACTGCTTGCCTCTCTTGCCTATGAATTGAACGATATCATTGGGTCCTACGAAAAGCAACTATCTGTATTTCATCAGATGGAAGAAACAAATAAGCAACTTATGACAGGTCTTTCCCATGATGTACGAACACCTTTAACTACGTTGCTTGGGTATTTAGACGCAGCTTGCAAAGGGATTGTAACAGGTACGGAAAAAGAAAATTATATAAAAACTGCACAGCGCAAAGCCCATGATTTGAAAGATTATATTGATACGCTTTTCGATTGGTTCAAACTCAATTCTAATGATTTTTCTATGCAAATGGAGAAAATAGAAATCGCAGAACTGACAAGGAATGTTATCATTGATTGGATTCCGATATTAGAGGAAACGGGCATTGAATATGAATTTGAAATTCCCGAATATCCTGTTTCGGCAAATATAAATTTAGAGGGTTATACCCGTGTTCTTAATAACTTGATACAAAATGTAATTGCACACAGCAGCGCAAGCCGAATTACCCTTACGGTTATGTCTGATACACCAAATATCACGATAGCCCTAGCGGACAACGGGATCGGAATTGATAAAGAAGATTTGCGACATATCTTTGACAGGCTTTATAAAGTCGATAGAGGGCGCACCGAAAAAGGCAGTGGTCTTGGTCTATCCATAGCAAGGCAGCTTGTGGAACAAATGGGGGGCAGTATTACCGCTGAAAGTGAGCCGGGAGAAGGTACGATATTTTCAATTAAATTTTCTTCGGTACAATAGAATATCGTTCTTTCTTTAGCTCCTTGCTCTTTGCAAGGAGTTATCTTTTATTGCAAGGTTCATGCAAGGTTGCGGCAAGGTTCATGCAAGGTTGGCATGATAAAATGTGTATTAGAAAACAAAGGAGGTTGTTTCATTGAACAGTTATATTATTGAAACCAAAAATCTTACAAAGGAATATGGCACTCAAAAGAGTGTTGTAAACTTAAATATTCATGTGCAGAAAGGGCGCATTTATGGATTGTTAGGACGCAACGGTGCAGGAAAAACAACGACTATGAAAATGCTTCTTGGTCTAATTGCTCCCACTTCCGGCGAAGCAAAATTATTCGGCAGGAATATTCAAACGGACGCAAAGAAAATACTTCCCCGTGTAGGCTGTCTGATAGAAGCCCCTGGTTTCTATCCTAACCTTACAGGTACGGAAAATTTGAAGATTTTTGCCCGTTTGCGTGGTGTTCCAAATCGCAATGCAGTAAAACATGCATTGGAAATCGTCGGACTTTCCTATGGTGATAAAAAGCTGTATTCCGAGTATTCCCTTGGTATGAAACAGCGGTTAGCGATTGCTCTATCCATCATGCACGACCCGGAACTATTGATTTTGGACGAGCCTATCAATGGACTTGACCCTATCGGAATTGCGGAGGTACGTAAGTTTATCCGCAACCTTAGTACAGAACGGGGAAAAACCATTATTATATCAAGTCATATTTTGTCGGAAATCTCTCTATTGGCAGACGACATAGGGATTATTGATCACGGTGTTCTTTTGGAAGAAGAAAGTTTAGAAAAATTAGAGAGCAGAAACAGCAGGTATATTCACTTTTCCGTTTCCGATACCGCACAGGCTGCCCGGTTACTTGAAAGCAAATTCCACTTGAATCATTTCAAGATTGTAGATAGTCATAATATTATGCTTTATGATATTGACGTGCCTGTTGCGGATATAAACCGTACATTCTTCCAAAATGGGCTTGATATTACAGAAGTACACCTTTGTCAAGATACTTTGGAGGACTACTTCAAAAAGGTAACGGGGGGTGTGGGGATTGCTTAAGCTGATTCGCTGCGAATTTCAAAAATTGAAGCGGAAGAAATTCATACAGCTTACATTGGCAGCAGCTTTTCTGTTTCCAATTCCGCTTACCATTTTAATGGCAAAGGATAAAATGGCATTTGACCAGTTATTTCGAGCCAATATGCTTATGGGCGACTTGCTCCTTTTGCCCGGTGTATTAGGTGTTGTCGCTTCTATGCTTTTTTTTATGGAGAGGGATAATGATACCTTGAAAAATCTACTCACAATTCCTGTGTCAAAGACAAAAATATTACTTGCAAAACTATCCGTTCTACTAATCCTTTCGGTGTTATATTCCGTTGCAGGATTGGGGGCTACTCTGATTGGCGGTGTGATTGTAGGAAATGTGGAGGGGGTTCTCTATCGTCTGCTTATTAGTTTGCTTATTGGTATCTTTGTGCTGATTGCAACACTCCCTGTCATTGTAGTTATTGTGGCGAAAAACAAAAGTTATATATTTTCCGTTATCATTTCTTTCGCCTATGCTATCGTTGGTTTTGCTATCACAATGATGTTCAGTACAAACCCCGAAGCAGTCAACTCCATAGCGTCAATACTGCCTATTCCTATCATAATAAAATGGTATTTAGGTATTATTCCCGTAGAAGAAGCCTTATCTTACGTTCTCCCATATACCATTACAACACCGCTATGTTTTGGGATAATGGGGGTATATGGCACTGTTTTCACAATGATTTCTTCGTTTTTCTATAAACGTACAGAGTATTAAGGGGGTGGAACAACATGATGAATATTCTAATTGGAGAATTTGAAAAGCTGAAACGGTACAGTATTCTTTGGATTGGGGTAGTAACCGTATTCTTTTCCGCGGTTGTGGCGGCATTTCAAACGGGTACTTTTGACGCTCCAATGTATCAGCTTTTTTACAATAACGTTATATGGAATAATTTTAGTTTAGTGTTTCCCTTTATGATTGTATTGATTGGTGGTTTTCTAATTGACCGGGAATACACAGACAATACGCTTAAAACTATATTGACCGTACCAATTTCCTTTCGGAAAATGCTTGTTGGAAAACTAATTGTTACGGGTATTCTTACCATTTTATTTGCAGTTTTTAGTTTTGTATGTACTGTTATTTTATCGGTAACTGCACTACATGTTACAGACATTACGCCTAGGCTGCTTTGGGTGTCACTTTATCAAATTGTGGGGATAGGTTTCTTCAATTTCTTAGCTGTTGCCCCTGTAATTGCTTGGTTTGCCCGGAAACGCAATGGGTTCTTTACGGGTGTTGGGTTTGCATTTTTCTATGGGTTCTGTGGCATTTTTGTCGCAGGAAGAAGATTGACGGATTTTTACCCTGTTACGGCTGGACTTGGAATTATTCAGTACACAGGACAAGAGAGTATGACATACAATCCGATTGTCGGGGCTTCCATTTTGTTTTGTGTGGTAGCTTTGACAATGCTTATTGTTGCGTTTACTCCACCATATGACAAGGTAATGGCTGTTCCAGAAAAGAAATCGAAAAAGCCACCCACAAAAGGAAAAGAGAACGTGATTTGCGACTTCACATCATGGTAAGCTAAGACGAATTAGCGACAATACGGGAGCGTATGGCAGAAGTGAATAGCCAAAATCAGAGTGCTTTTATTTGCAAGAGAAAATTTTCAAAATGTGCAAGTGTGTGTGCACTTGCCCTGCTTGCCGGTTTGCGGCAAGCCTATTTTCATCATATTACAATTGATAATTGAATAACGTAATGCTATAATTTCTTTAATAAAAAAGGGGTGTTTGAATGGAACGAAAAGAACTTATAAATCAAGTTATTGACTATATTATGTGGAATTTAGACGAAGAATTAACTCTTGATGATATATCAAACCAATTCCATTTTTCAAAATATCATTTTAGCCGTATATTCAAAGAAGAAACCGGAGAGAGTGTTTACGCTTTTATAAAACGTTGCAAAATCGACCAGAGCGCCATAGATATGAAGTTGAACCCCAAAAAAACGATTACTGAAATAGCTTCTAATTATGGTTATACCTCTTCCAATTACAGTTCTGTATTTAGTCAACATCACAATATTTCTCCAGTAAAATTCAGACAATCCACTATGAATACAAGCCAAGAGATTCCGTTTCATGCAGGGCAAAGTGTTAAATTTAAAACATTTGAAGATTATAATGCTTGCATTCGTATAGAAAAAATGGATGATTTTTTCGTTCTTTACGAACGACACATTGGCAACTATATTGAATTGGCACAAAATTGGCGTAAGTTTTTGGATAAAAACAAATCCCACTTCAAAGAAAAAACACTTTTACTTGAACGATTTTATCATGATCCATCCATCACGGATTTATCACAGTGCATATATGACATATGCATGACTATTGATCCAAGCGCAGACATGGACAATGTGACGAAAATTGAAGGTGGTAAATGGGCAGTGTATCATTATTCAGGGCATATAAAAGATATCTTTGAAGCGTTGCAGGGAGTTTTTAGTATTTGGGTTCCTAAAAGTAATTATGAAATGGTTAAACGATATGGAATAAACGTGTACCATCACATTGACTGGGACAACAGCTATGTTGTTATGAGTTTGTGCATACCTATACGATAAGAGCAAGAATTCAGAAGCATTATAAGAGACTTTTTTCTAAAATAAGAATTATCTTAGTTAGATAATTCAATTGAAGAAAGTCTCTTTTTTATGTAGTAAATTAGAAGCAACCAGCTTTTACGCTTGGAAAACATCATGCAATTTTAGCAATAAAGAAAGGAGGGCTTGGTATGAGAGGATTTAGTGAAATTCCACCTGTTTTTTCTTTGTAATATGAGACTTTCGAGAAAGGAAAGAATAGTGAAAAAAATTGTTTGGGATATTCAATGTGTTTCTCCGCCGCCAGCGGTTTATCATTGTAAAAAGTGTGGAAAAAAAACCGAATATGTAAGCTCTGGACAATTTCGTGTGAATGCGCAAAAAAAATCTTTGGACATTTGGTTGATTTATAAGTGTGCAACATGTGATAGTACTTGGAATGTAAGCATTTATTCCCGTGTCAATCCCAATAGCATAAGTAGAGAATTATTAGAACGTTTTCATTTAAATGACGCGGTACTTGCTGAGGATTATGCAATGGACAATGAACTTCTCAGGGGGAATGGCGCAGAGGTCGAATCTCCTACCTACAAAATTATAGGTGAAGATTTCAAAGTAACGGAACCAGTGGAATTACAAATAAGGAGCGACTATTATTTTCCAGTAAAAGTGTCTGTAATTTTAAAAAGTAAATTACAGTTGTCTCAAAACGAACTTCTTAGTTTGATTGAACATGAAAAAGTTTCAACCATTTCAAAACAAAAGTTACGAAAACTTAGGCTTAATAAGGAGATTACCCTTTTATTTAATATTCCAGACACATTAAACTATGGAGAGGAAACTATACAGTTATGCCAAAAATGAAAACCCATAGTGGTTTAAAAAAGCGGGTGAAGCTCACCAAGAGCGGAAAGATAAAACGGGCACATGCAAACCAACACAATGCTTCTGGAAAGACGAATCGACAAAAAAGAAGATTGCATACGGCAGCCTATGTGGATAATTCGAATATTTCGGCGGTAAAGAAGATGCTTCCGTATTTATAAAATGAATTTCTAAACAGCACATTACCGAAAACGTCTGTCTGAAAAGATGGGCGTTTCTCTTATGGTTCGCTCGCATGGGCGTATATCTGATGGGTGCAAGACCCTAACATTTAGTTGTTTTTTGAGTCCTGCCCATGATTTGTAATGAGCCATAAATTATTTTTCCTCAGATTAATCTAAAACTTGTTTTCCTTTTGTTCCATCGGAATTGATATAGAATCCGTCAACGATTTCGTTCATTCCACCGCCAAATGACCAGTTATTGCCTCTATAAAGGCAATAAATTTATCATAAAACTCATCAAGTGAGAGGCTTTTAGGAATTTCTACACAACCTTGTATTTCAATTTCTTTACGCATAGTCATCCCCCCCTTAACTGTTTCACTTGCTCGTTCACACAGTTCTTTTCCATTATGCAATTAGTAAGTTTTAGATCATTACGAACAACTATATTGTCATGGACGACACGATAGCCTCGCTTTAAAAAAAAGGCTTAGCAGTAATAGAGGCATGGGTGGTAAAAAGAGAAACACCATCAAGAATGGCCTGCTGCTCCAAACTATCTGTAACAGCGGTTGCAATACCTTTGTTTTGATAAGCCCTATGGACATAAAGTCTATCAAGATAACCTTTATCGTCCATATCACCGAAGCCGACAACAATACCATTTATTTCCGCAACAACTGTGTTGTGATCCAAAAAAGATTTATTCCAAGCAGATATATCTACATTTCCTGTTGCCCAAGCATCAAGCTGAGGTTTGGTATAATCTTTCGCATTTATGGAGTGTATGGTGGTGAAAAAAAGCTCTGCCAACACAACACAATCCTCCGGTTTGTATTTTCTTAATTTCATAAGGTCTCCTATGAAGCATAATAAATAACTTGTATTTTTGAATACCGTTCTTCTAATTGTGAAGATAATTATACCTCACTTCTCTATCAAAGTGAATCATTTTACTTCAAGCCGTCACGAAATGTGGCAGCTTTTGCTATACCCCAAATCCAAACCAGAAAGGAAGAAACGCCAATGGCAAGAAAAAGAAAGCCCCCATCCCCACCGCCACCGAGGAACAGGCAATCCTCTACCACTTGGGAGAAAAGGACGGCATAACTCTGCGCATCTATACCCGCCATCTTACGGCGGTGGAGGAAAAGAAAATCATTAGCAATGCCGCCAATAAAAACCGGCTGAACAAATCCAATACCATTGATTTGCAGCAGACTGTCGTGGCTGAAAGTAATCTGCAGGATGGTCATCCGTATCCTTTAAAAATGATTTACTTCCACTATGATGGGAGTGCTAAAAGAAAAATCATAATAACAAAATTAAAAGGAATGGATTAAAATTATGACATTTGAAAAGGTTTTAGAGATATTTAAATAGTATCTTTTAGAGGATATTAACTCTGCAATTTTATTTTTAGAAAAGTTGAAAGCTAAAAAAACCACCATTGACCTAATAGGTCAAAAAGGAGACTGGACTTATGAAAAGCAAACTAATGTCTTTAGAACCAGTGAAGCGTAACGCCATTTTGAATGCGGCCTTAAAGGAATTTGCATTAAAAGGATTTGATAAAGCATCCACAAATATAATTGCAAAAGATGCTGAAATATCCAAACCACTATTGTTCCATTATGTGGGTACGAAACAGGAACTTTTCCTGTGCGTATATGATTATTTTTTTAACTTGCTTGATAAAGAATATTACTTAAAATTGGACTTATTTCAACAAGATATTTTTGACAGATTAAGGCAATCATATATTCTTCAAATCAAGTTTCTAAAACTGTATCCGTGGATTTTTGAGTTTAGCAAACTTTCTGCCACAACTAACTCTGATGAATTAAATGAGGAGCTCAAAAAAAGGAGCAAGTTATCATCATGCAGTACCCAGTTATTCGACACAATGGATACAACTAAATTCCGAAAGGGATTGGATGTTGAAAAATGCAAGCAATTTATTTTATGGGCTAATATTGGATTTACAAATCAAATATTAGCTGATATTCACAATAGCTCGAATCAAGAAATAGATTATCAAACAATCCTACAAACGCTTGATGAATATTTTGATGAACTAAAAAAAGTGTTTTACACTTCAAGTAATGAATAGAGGACTGCAAAGTGCAAATGACAATAAAATCAGAAAAAGAAATAGGACTATAATTTTTGTGTTGTTACTGCTTGCAATCACAATAGTGCCTGCTTTTAATCAATGGAAAAATAAACGGAGGATAATGAATGAAATGAAAGACCCAATTATTGTAGGATTTCCTCTGAGAGGTGAATGGCTTTCGCCCAACACCCCGGGGACAAAAATCCCAAGTCACGGAACAAACCAGTTAGGAACAAGATATGCGTATGATTTTATCCAAGTGGATTGGGAAAGGTTTGGCTTTCCTGCTTATCGTGGCAGTTTAGCACAATATCTTTTGCATGGAATGCCATTGAAAGAATACTATTGTTGGGAACAGGAAGTATACTCCCCTTGCGATGGAACTGTTATTCAAGCTCAAGACGGATATGAAGAACGTGAACGAACAAATTTACGCTCCGATATGGCTAATGCTTATAAAAATGCACATTATTTCGACCCCAAAACAGATGATGTTCAATCGGTTGCAGGTAACTACATTATTATAGAATGCGGAGATAATGTGTATGCTGCATTGGTACATCTTCAAACAGCGTCTATTCAAGTTTCAGTTGGTCAAGATATAAAAAAAGGTGAGGTTATTGGCAGAGTAGGTCATTCTGGAAACTCCTTTGCTCCTCATCTGCATTTTCAACTCATGGATAGCAGTAACATAGCTACTGCAAATGGATTGCCCTGTGCTTTTGAAGAATACGAGTTGTTACAAAACGGCACTTGGAAAACGGTAATTAATGGTATTCCGACTGATAAAGACCACATAAAATACAATTAGATAATGGGGGGAGCTATGAATGAAATTCAATGGGTTTTATGTCCTATATGTGGAAATAAAACTCGTGGCTATGCAGAGCTATGGAAACAATATTCGGAACTCTTAAAACACATTGCAAAACTTGTTACACTTTGAGCGTTTAGGGAACTTCGGGCCAAGTGGCCCGAAGTAAAATAAGGAATGAGCGTCAGCGAAATGACGCAACAAAAGCCGGGTTTGGGGTAGTTTTTACCTGTTATCAGCTTCGTTAATCTGCTAATTCCATTAAGTTATTCCCTACCAGCTTAAAAACTATATTTGCCATTTCATGAGGTTTCTGCATTGCACCATTTTTAGCCCATTCAAATAATATGTTCCAAAAACCACCTGATTTAAAAGCAAGAGCATATTGAAAGGGAATCGAATTTGTTGATAAAGGTTTCCCAGTTTCAAACGAATTGTAAATCTGTGGTAAATATTCATTGTATTTGCTTAATAAAAAAGAATGCAAATGATTTTGAATTATAATTAATAAAAAATCAAGATGGTTCTCCCAAAATTCAAAATATATTTTTGAAATAGAGTAAACCGTAAGTTCAGGTGCTTTGGTAAGGTCGGAGAGATATTCTTTGTATAGATTGTCAATATAATGGTTTAATATATCTTCCTTAGAAGAGAAATGCCGATAGAATGTTCTGCGGTCAAGTTCAGCCTTCTCTGCAATTTCCTTTATAGTAATTTGGTTAAAAGCTTTTTGTTTCATTAAGCTTAACAAAGCATCTACCAGCCATTTTTGAGATTTTATGATAAGAGGATTCGTTTTTTGTGTCATATATTAGCTCCTTATAAATGTCACGTTTGTGTTTGAAATGTAGCACTTAATTCAAAACTATTGACCTTGGTTATTCACATCTATTATACTTAAAACAAACGGATGGCACAAGTGTGACATTAATCTCACATGTGACAATTATGTGCCGCACCATTAACAAGACATTGGAAATATATTCAAGACATAATAGGAGGATTTATTATGATAATAGTAATTATTAATGGAAGTCCTAGGGTTAAAGGGGCTACTGGCAAAATATTGAGTATGATGAAAGAGAATCTTATGCTTACCGATAATTCCATTCAGATTTATTTTTATAATCTGGGGGAAATAAAGCCAAGATTCTGTGATGGGTGTTTAAGTTGTTATCGAACAGGCTTTTGTCATATAAAAGAAGACGGCATAGAGGATATTAGCAAAAAAATAGAAAATAGTGACGGAGTTATTTTTGGTAGCCCTACCTATGGTAGTAATGTTTCAGGACAATTCAAAGTATTTGTAGATCGAGCTCATTTGCTGGTTGAACAGCTTTTAAAAAACAAACCCTGCATAACACTTACTACTTATGAAAATGCCGAAGGAGGCGCAGCTTTATCAATTCTAAAAAAATTAGTTAAGGTGTCTGGGGGACATATAAGCGGTTCATTAAAAATTAAGGTGGAACACAATAAGAATGAAATTGATAGTAAAACAACTCACAAATTAAAAGTAATAACAGGACAATTTTATAAAGATTTATGTAATGTAAAACACAAATTAGGAGGGGGGATATTAAATTATATAGCGTTTCATTTTATATTAAGGCCACATGCTATTAGAAATAAAGCACGATATAAAGGTATTATAGATCGATGGACAGACAAAGGATTAATTTCATAAAATACTTGGTCGACCAATAGCAAAATATTACGATTTGAATTAAACTGCCGATAATCCAACCGATTATGTAGAGGTTGGTTAAATGCGCGCTTTTAAGGGCCTTCCAATGGCATTCGTTTCCATGATTTGCGTCACAAGGCGTTACAGCCTAAAAAAGCAGAGCCGCAGAAAGAAGAAAGCGAGAAAAAGCCGCCCACAAAGAGCAAAAAGAGTAAAGGAAAACCCCCACAGAGCGTGTCCCTGTGCGGGTTTGTGGCGGAGAAGGTGGGATTCGAACCCACGTGCCCTTGCGGACAACCGCATTTCGAGTGCGGCTCGTTACAACCACTTCGATACTTCTCCAGGACTGACGCTTATCCATTACAAAGCACCAATGCTTGTTCTATAAAAGAGTGAACCATATGATTATACACGATGATAATGATTTTGGGTAGTGCTTTTCATGAAAAATTCATATTTTTGGGGAATAAATTTCTATACTATGGAAATAATAGAGATGAATACAAAATCTACATATTATAAACCGATTACCCATTTGTTTGGACTTGATAGAATTAAAAAAACCAAAATCGTTCATGAAAAGAGGTGCCAGATGCGGAATATAACGTACACATTTTCTACGGTAGAAGAGTTGGTTGCATTTGTTGGAAGAGCAGAAAAGTGCGATTTTCAAATTGATGTTATCTATAACCATTTGGTTATAGATGGCAAGTCTCTTATGGGAGTTATGGTCATTGGCATCGGAAGACAGGTGGAAATCATCTGTCATAATGAAGCCGCCTGCCCGGAAGAACTGGTGGGAAACGTTGCTTAGCATACAGATTATTTTTCGAATACAGGTCAGTGTTGTTTTATTTATTAAAACGAGACTGGCTTTTTTGTTTTTGCTTTTCCTTGCAAACTGTAATAATTAGGAATATAATTTTAAATTGTCTACGTAGAAAATGTACCAAAGTAATAAATGAAACAGGAGGATTCGTAATGCAGGAAGAAGATCATTCCATAAAAAACACCATACATCATTTTCGAACTTTTCGCTATGTGCTAATATTGGAAGGAATCGCCACAGGAGCTGTTTCTGGAGCTGTGGTAGTGCTTTTTCGATATTTATTAACCTGTGCAGATCAAATGCTTCGGTCGGGACTGGCTTATGGAAAAACTCATTTATGGGTAATTCCTATATGGTTTTTCTGCCTGGCGGCAATGGCAATGGTTGTGGCTGGGCTTTTAAAATGGGAATCCTTTATTTCGGGAAGCGGCATACCGCAGGTGGAGGGAGAGATGATTGGAGAACTGGATCCCTGCTGGTGGAAAATACTTTTAGCAAAACTTAGCGGCGGACTCTTGTCGATTGGTTCTGGTTTGTCCCTGGGCAGAGAGGGTCCAAGCATTCAGTTGGGAGCCATGGCAGCTAAGGGCTTTTCACGGATAACAAAAAGGGCAAGGACCGAAGAAAAACTTCTGATCACCTGCGGAGCCAGTGCAGGCCTTTCCGCCGCCTTTAATGCGCCCATTGCAGGAGTCCTGTTTTCCCTGGAAGAAATACATAAACATTTTTCGGCAGAAGTACTGCTATCAACCATGGCAGCTTCAATTACCGCAGATTTTGTTTCGAGAAATGTCTTTGGACTACAACCTGTCTTTCATTTTCAGATTACTCAGATGATGCCTTTAAGCACCTATGGCCATGTAATATTATTTGGTTTCATTCTTGGAGGAATGGGAATTGTTTACAATACCTGTCTTTCAAAAACTCAGGATTTATTTCAAAAAATTTCGAATGGTACTGTCCGGATTTTTATACCGTTTTTGCTTGCTGGCATCTTTGGTTTTACTTATCCTGTTATCTTGGGAGGAGGTCATTCCTTAGTTGAAAGTCTGACATCAGAATCTATAATGGCAGGTGCACTCTGCATCCTTTTTATATTGAAATTCAGTTTTTCCATGATAAGCTTTGGTTCCGGTGCACCAGGAGGAATATTTTTGCCCCTTCTGGTTCTGGGAGCTGTAATTGGAAATATTTATTTTCAGATTGTAAATCAGATGACAGGCTCACTAAATGGTCTATTGAGCAATTTTATTATACTGGGGATGGCTGGATATTTTTCTGCCATCGTCCGAGCCCCGATTACGGGAATTATTCTGATTAGTGAAATGACAGGGGGATTTTCGCACTTGCTGACGCTGTCTATTGTGTCATTAGTTGCTTATGTGATTCCGGACATGGTCCATTGTGCTCCTGTTTACGATCAGCTTCTTCATCGCCTTCTTAAAAAGTTAAATCCTGAGAGAAAAAATATCTGCTCAGGAAATAAAGTTCTGGTAGAAGGAATGATTTATCACGGAAGTCACGCAGAAGGGAGAAAGGTTTCTGAAATTTTCTGGCCGGTGTCTTGTCTTTTGGTGTCGCTTATGAGAAATGATGGAGAATTTGTTCCAACAGGGGAAACAACCTTGACAGCAGGAGATAAGATTGTAGTTTTGTGTGATGAATCCGTTGAAAAAAAGCTTCATGATGTTATAGAAGAGGTGTGCGAAACTGTGAAGATAGAATAAAAAATATGAATACAGCAGGAATCCTGTCTTTTAGTTGACTTTTTCCTACAAACAGACGTAAACTGTTAGAAAGGCAGAGCAGGAGTTTATGGCATGGAAAGACAGACGAAGAAAAACAATGAAACGCTCGAACAACGAAATCGTGAAAGAGAGCGGCGAAGAAAGTACAAAAAAAGACAACAACGAAAACGAATTATATACATAGTAAGAAATGTGTTGATGCTGACAGTTGCCCTGGCTGTACTGTTAATGGGGATAAGTTTTATATTTCAGTACAATTATGTGGATTTAAAGAAGGTTAAGATGCCGGAGTGGGTGAGTCAGGAATTCATCACCCCGAACCGTTATTCCAGACCTCAGACAGAGATGACAGAGATTAAAGAAATTGTCATTCACTATGTAGCCAATCCAGGAACTACCGCCAGGCAGAACATGGCGTATTTTGATAGTTTAAAGGATCAGACCGGAGAGAAAAAAATATCCGCAAGCAGTCATTTTATAATTGGGCTGGAAGGAGAGATTGTTCAGGGAATTCCTCTTTATGAGATGGCATATGCCACTTCAAAAGAGAAAAATGTGAATACGGTATCCATTGAATGCTGTCATCCCGATGAAACCGGCAAGTTTAATGAAGATACATATGGTTCTCTGGTTCAGTTTACCGCATGGTTATGTAACAATCTGAAGCTTACGGAAAAAGATGTCATTCGTCATTATGATGCCACAGGCAAGGATTGTCCCAGATATTTTGTGGCTCATGAAGATCAGTGGGAGCTGTTCCTGCAGGATGTGAAAAAGGCAAGAAAAGAAATGAAGGAATTGGAATAAAACCAACAATCAGCCGCCACAGGAATGTGACGGCTGATTGCTGTTTTAAAAAGAAATTTATTCTTCCTTTTGCAGAGAGGATTCCAAGAGATAATTTTCCCTTGCTTTAATAATATCATCGGTAATCTGTTTTATAATATTTATAATAGGGATGGCGACAATCATGCCCCATACTCCTGCCACAGCTCCGCCGATGGAAATGCCGATTACAATTAAAGCAGGACTTAAAGAAAAAGAATTGCCCATAAGTTTTGGCTGGATCACATTGGCGTCGATCTGCTGGGTGATAAGCAGAACCACTGCAGTTGCAAGTCCGGTTCCAATGCCGTTGGTGCTGGCAATCACAAGGATGGCAATGATGGTTCCAAAGATAGATCCAAAATAGGGAATAATGTTTAAAACAGCAAGCATGACCCCAAGCGCCATAGCATGTCTGGAACCCAGTATGGTAAATTCAATCGTTGTGATAACACCCAGAATACAGGAATCCAGAAGCTGACAGGAGATGAACTTCTTAAAACTGTCACTTATTATCTGGCTATACCGGAATACCACTTTTTTCGTTCGTTCAGACAAAAAGATTTCAGTCAGATGAATCACATATTTTTTCGCATTGTGTGTTTCCAGCAACAGGTAGATAGAAGAAATAATGGCGATAATCCCGTTGAAGATCACGGAAGTAAAACCAAAAATCACATTCATTGATGTGACAATGTTGGTAAAACCAATGGTTTCCAGTAAAGATTTCAAGCTGACTTTGTTTAGCAGTGTGGTAAAAAACAGATCCAGTTCTTCGGTATTTTCAAGAGGAAGCTGTTTGATTGCCTCTACTGCATTATTATAGTAAGTATTAAAGTTCAAAATAAAATCGGATATATTTCTCTGTAGTGAAGGAATGATAGTGTTAATTGTTACAACAATAATAATAATTAGTAAAATATACACAATTAGAACACTGATTCCTCTTGCTCTTCTCTTTAAGAAATTCCCGTTTGCTTTTTTTAGATATCGTTCCAAAGCGGAACAGGGCATATTTAACAGATATGCAATGACAAATCCATATAAAAATGGGGTTAAAATCTTAAAACCCGCTTTCAGCCATGTTATAACCTCAGCCATGTGCATAATCAGTTTATATGAGATAATGACCAAAATTGCCAATAGCAATCGGGATAAAAAACGTTTGGTTGTTGTTTTCTTTAATAAATTTAAAATAATAAACCTCCTGACCCTGGTGTTAACATTTACGGTTCCAATCGTTGAACGAGACAGCTTTGAGACAAGCCGTGAAGCTATAATAAGATTATAGCCTTCATATGCCACGGATTATTCCGCTCCATAAAGATTTGCATGAATGATCTTCACTGCATCTGCAATACAGTCATTGCAGGGGCGAAGAACGGTTCCAGTCTCAATCCCTTTTAAATCTTTACAGATTACGCTGCCGTTTTGTTCTTTAAAATCGGATAAGCATTGTCTGGAGATCTGGTATGTGCTCTTTTTTGAATCAGGGCTTTCCAGATTGGCGGTACTGTTTTTTAAACCGGAAAGAATGGAAGCAACAGCAATGGCTCCGCAGGTTCCCTCCATATTCCCCATTCCAAGTCCCATGCCTTCTGTAATGCGAAACAGAGTTTCCTCGTTTAAGTCTGTTTTATCAAGAAATGCACAGGATACTGCCTGTGCGCAGTTATAACCCATTGCATGTTTGTTTAAAGCCTCTTTCACTCTTTTTTCTGTTGTTGTTTCTGTCATGTGAATCTTCCTCCTCAGTGCTATAATAGAATTGCATTACGATGCCATCCGGATTGAACGCAGATGAATTCGGTTGAAAATACTGTGAAAAATAAATCCTCCCAGGCAGGTGGCACACAGATACACTGCATTTCCTGCTCTTATGCCATAAGTCACAGCAATCTCATGGAAAACGATCTGGGCAGAAGGGTAATATGGGGAAATATAAAACATATCCGCCTGCCCTAAAGGCCTGGCTGTACGGTTAATTACAGAAGCAACGATGCAGCAGAATAAAAACAAGGGCAGAGTCTCCACAAATCCTTTCCATGTTGTATCGGAACAGCGGGAAAAAGCGATAATCAGTCCGATATAGATTAACAGCAGGTGCCAGAACAGCCCGTGAAGCGTCAGCATCCAGTAAGGCTGGAACAATCCCGTAGGTTCTGCCAGAGCCATAACCCCTCCCAGCAGATTAAAGTCCTGCATAAAGGTATATAACTTTCTTTTCCGGCTATTTCTTTTTATAAAAGGGAGCAGAAGACAGAAATACATGGGAAGGCTGCAAAGCTGAAATGGAAAATACCACCAGTTGTAGGTCTGCCCATTGACAATGTAATATAAAAATAACTGTTTCCATATCTCTGCTCCTGCAAGAATGATGCCGCAGCCTGAAAGCAGTATGGGAAGTTTTTGATTATTTATTCTTCGCTTTGTATAATAAGCCAGTAAAACGACGGCAATCAGCCCCAGGGCAGTAAACAGAATATGAAACAGGGAATAAGGTACAGGCGGATTCATGGGCCATGCTGTTTTCAAAAGAAATTCTTTCATCAATTATTACCTTCATTTCTTTCTTGCTTCTGATTTAAATTATATTATATCGGATGGGCAAAAAACATGCAAGGCAAATGATTTCCTGTATAAATTAAGCCTTTTCTTACGGGGAAGTACTTGATTAATTCCGAAAATATTATATAATGTATATCTAATACCTGATTTTATAATTATGCAAATTTGTGCATATCAAGGAGGAATCATTATGAAGAAGAATGGAATAGTGCTTGCGGCAGCCATCTGTATGGCAGCGATTTTAACAGCATGTGGCGGAACACAGGCAAAGACAGAGACAACACCGGCAGCAGAGAACAAAACTTCCAGTGAGAAGCTGGTTATGGTAACCAATGCAGAATTTCCACCCTATGAATTTCATGATAATAACGAGATTGTAGGAATTGATGCAGACATTGCGAAAGCCATTGCAGATAAAATAGGCGTGGAGCTGGAGATTAAGGATATGGCATTTGATTCCCTGATTCCTGCTGTTCAGTCTGGTAAGGCAGACTTTACAGCGGCTGGCATGACCGTCAGTGAAGACCGCAAGAAGAATGTGGACTTTACAGATACTTATGCGGAAGCAGCACAGGTAATCATTGTAAAAGAGGACAGTGAGATCAAGACTCCCGATGAATTAGAAGGGAAAAAAGTTGGAGTTCAGACTGGAACCACCGGAGATATTTACGCAGATGATATTAAAGATGCCACAGTGGACCGTTATAATAAGGGCATGGATGCGGTTATGGCTCTGACACAAGGTAAGATTGATGCAGTCATCATTGACCGTGAACCTGCAAAGGTATTTGTAAAAGACAACGCTGGATTAAAGGTTCTTGACGAAGCCTTTACCGAAGAAGAATACGCAATTGCAGTGAAAAAGGGAAATACCGAGTTAGTAGAAAAGATAAACGGAGCCATTAAGGAATTAAAGGAATCCGGAGAACTGCAGAAGATTATAGATAAGTATATTACTGCAGAATAAGAGAAGGAAAGAGAGCCATGTGGGAAAAGCTAAAAGATGATTTTTACCTGAATTTTATCACGGACGACCGTTGGAAGTATATTACGGACGGTTTGCAGAACACGTTAAAGATTACGTTTTTTGCAGTAATGATCGGAATTGTGCTGGGATTTCTGGTTGCAATGATTCGTTCCACTTATGAGAATACTCATAAGTTAAAAATTTTAAATGCTATCTGCACCGTATACTTAACAATTATCCGGGGAACGCCAGTAGTTGTACAGCTTATGATCATGTATTTCGTAATTTTTTCGTTCCATGATTTTGGACAGGTCTTTACAGCTATTCTGGCATTCGGAATTAACTCCGGTGCCTATGTGGCGGAGATTTTCCGAAGCGGAATCAGTTCCATTGAGAAGGGACAGTTTGAGGCAGGACGCAGCCTGGGCTTTAATTATGCCCAGACCATGTGGTTCATTATCATGCCTCAGGCTTTTAAAAATGTGGTTCCCACACTGGCGAATGAATTTATTGTACTTTTAAAGGAAACATCTGTTGCAGGATACATAGGACTGCAGGATCTGACAAAAGGCGGCGACATTATCAAAAGCAGGACTTATTCTGCCTTTATGCCTCTGCTTTCCGTGGCTGCTATTTATCTGGTCATGGTTATGGTATTTTCCCACCTTGTGAAGTTACTGGAGAGGAGGCTGAGGAAAAGTGAGCGATGAAAAGACAAACAACCCGCTGATCCAGGTACAGAACCTTGGAAAAAAGTTTGGAGATCTGGAAGTTTTAAAAGATATATCTGTTGACGTTTATAAGGGTGATGTCATCTGTGTCATAGGACCATCCGGTTCAGGCAAGAGTACATTCCTTCGCTGTTTAAACCGTTTGGAAGAACCTTCTGGCGGACACATTCTCTTTGAAGGTGTGGACATTGTGGATAAGAAGACTGATATTGACAAGCACCGCCAGAAGATGGGAATGGTATTTCAGCAATTTAATTTATTCCCTCATATGACAATTTTAAATAATCTGACTCTTGCACCTATGAAGCTGCAGGGGCAAAGCCGTAAAGAAGCAGAAGAACAGGCTTTAAGATTACTTGATAAAGTCGGATTAAAGGATAGAGCTGATGCGTATCCCAACCAGCTTTCCGGCGGTCAGAAACAGCGTATTGCCATTGTTCGTGCTTTGTGCATGAATCCCGATGTTATGCTCTTTGATGAACCAACTTCCGCCCTTGATCCTGAGATGGTAGGGGAAGTTTTAAGTGTTATGAGGGAACTGGCAGAAGAGAAGATGACCATGGTGGTTGTTACCCATGAGATGGGGTTTGCAAGAGAAGTGGCAACCCGTGTTATGTTCATGGACGGCGGATATTTTCTGGAAGAGAATAATCCGGCGGAATTCTTTGCAGGTCCACGCAATGACAGGTTAAAATTATTTTTAAGTAAAGTATTATAAAAGAATGCTCCCGGTGGTTAACCCTGGGAGCATTCTCTGTTTTCAGTTTAAAAAAGTTTTGCCATGGAGTATTGATCCACCCATGAATCTCTGATGCGCATGGAACGGATCAGAGTTCCTTCTATCTGAAATCCCATTTTCTGATACAGATGCAATGCTGTCTGGTTATGAGTCATAACCGTTAGTTCCAGTCTTGTAACATTTTCTTTTTCTGCCCAGCAAAAGAGTTCTTTCAATAAGCATTCCCCATATCCTTTTCTCCTATATTCCTGTCGGATTCCCATGGCAAGATAGGCTGAGTGTCTCATACGTGCAGGTGTATTGCGCTGAGCGGAGAGAAATCCTGCGGCATGGGTCCCTTCAAAAAGAAGCAAAAGTACAGAACCAGAGTTTCTCAGATTAATGATCTGGTTTCTTAGGTCGTCAGAAGTGGAAGTTCGTTCTCCAGGCTCCATCATCATAAATTGTGTTTCATGATCCAACTGTCGAAGCAGTTCTAAAAACTCTCCGGCATCTTCCGGGACTGCCTGTCTGATTATCATTTGCTTTCTTCTCCTTTAAATTTTACTTATTATATCATAACCATCCGGAAATGCAATTGTTCATGCGAACAATCATTGCCCTTTTTTGTAAAATTATGTTAGAATAGGGAAGAGTTTATCTGTATTGAGAGAAAAATAGTAAGAAGGCTGAAAGAAAATGATGTACTGTATGAGTGTGAGTCACAAAAAGGCTCCTGTGGAGATTCGTGAGCGATTTGCGTTTCACGAAGCAGAAAAGAAGGAATTTATGGAACGGATTTTACAAAAAGAATCAATCACCGGTATTGTGATTCTTTGTACCTGCAACCGCAGTGAAGTTTATGTATCCGGAACCAGAGATGCCATTGGAGAACTGCAGCAGGAGATCGCAGATTATAAAACAATCCGTCTGGAAGAACTGTTAAAATACTTAAATATTTATAGTGGAGAGACTGCAATTGCCCATCTTTTTAAAGTTACCTGTGGATTTGATTCTATGGTACTTGGAGAAGATGAGATTCTTGGCCAGGTAAAAGATGCTTACCAGTTGTCAAAAGAACACAAAGCCGTTGATTATGAGATGAATGTTCTGTTCCAGAAAGCGGTGACCAGCGCCAAGCGGATCAAGACCAATACCAATCTTTCTAAGACTCCCTTATCCATCGCCACTTTAGTTGCCAATGAAGTATTTCACTTTGACAATGGTACAGATCGAAAAAAGGTCATGATCATAGGAATGAGCGGGAAGATAGGAAACATCATAACCAGGAATATTATTGCAAAGCCGGGAATGGAAGTGACCGGAACTGTACGAAGACATAATTCCTGTCTGACAGTCAATGTAAAAAGTGACCAGATTAAGGTGGTGGATTATCAGGAACGATACGAATATATGAATGATATGGATGTGGTAATCAGTGCCACATCAGGCCCCCATTATACAGTGACAAAAGAAGAACTTTCCAATGCCCTTTCAAAGGATCGGAAGCGGTTATTTATAGATGTGGCAGTTCCCGTTGATATGGACCCTTTGATCAAAGAACTTTATGGGATCACCCTTTATGATATTGATTATTTTGATACCCTTTCTAAGAATAATACAAAGATCAAGTTAAAGGAACTGGACCGGGCAAAAGCGATTATGGAAGAGGATCTGGATGGAGCAATTAAGGAAGTGGTCTTTCATCCTTATATCCACCGTATGAATGAATTACAGGAAGCTTTTGGAAAAAAAGGTCTGGATACTCTGTTATTTCAGATCAGGGATCACGTAAACAGTGAGGATTTAAAAGTGGTGCTCCGAACCCTTGACGGGCTGGAGCAGTGGATAAAGGAGGGGTAAGTTGTGGCTTATTTTCCGTTTTTTGTGGATCTGGAGGGAAAGAATTGTCTGATTGCAGGAGGAGGAATGGTTGCATACCGGAAGGTGTGTGTTCTGATGGAGTACGGACCAGTGATAAAGGTAGTTGCTCCGGAGATTCTATCTTCTTTGGAAGAACTTGATCATGAATCCGGTGGAAAGCTTCAGCTAGATTACCGGAAGTTTGAAGCATCGGATCTGGAAGGAATGGATTTTGCCATAGCTGCCACCGGAGATGAAGCACTAAACCGGAAGATCTCTTCTCTTTGCAAAGAAAGGAACATGCCTGTTAACGTTGTGGATGTTCAGGAAGAATGCAGTTTTATTTTTCCCGCTTTGATCAAAGAAAAGAACATTACCATAGGCATTTCTACAGGAGGCAGTTCCCCTACCATTGCCCAGTACTTAAAACGGAAATTCAAACAGGCTGTTCCAGAAGGATTTGGCGATCTGGCACAGCAGCTGAAGTCTTACCGGGAGATTGTAAAGGAGAAAGTGGCAGATGTTTCTGTACGGACGGATATATTTAAAACCATGGTGGAAGAGGGAATCCGGCAGGGAGGAACTTATACCAGAGAACAGGCAAATGAGCTGATAGAGAGGAAACTTGCAGAAGATGAAGGAACAAACCATACGCATCGGAACCAGGAGAAGTGAGCTGGCGGTTGTTCAGACCAGACTGGTGGCTGACGCTCTTTCTAGAACTGGAAAAGGGATTAAAACAGAACTGGTATTAAAGCAAACAGAAGGGGACCGGATTCTTGATAAGCCTCTTCTGGAATTTGGGGGAAAGGGCGTGTTCGTGACGGAATTTGAGCAGGCCCTTTTGCGTGGTGAGATTGATCTGGCTGTTCACAGCGCAAAAGATATGCCCATGGAACTGGAAGAGGGGCTGGATATTGTGGCTGTTCTTGAAAGAGAAGATCCCAGAGATGTTTTAGTCACTCGTTCCAGCAGCACCTTATCCGGAAAAAAGGAATTTGTCATAGGAACCTCCAGTTTAAGGAGAAAGATCCAGATTGAGGAGTTAGGAAAACGTCTTTGGCCGGACGTAACGGTCCGCTGTGAAAATTTACGGGGGAATGTCCAGACCCGTCTTAGAAAACTGGAGGAGGGGAATTACGATGGAATTCTACTTGCGGCGGCAGGACTGAAACGGCTGGGGCTTTGGGAAGATCAGCGTTTCCATTACCATTGTTTTGACTGTGAATCATTTATTCCCGCAGGAGGACAGGGAATCCTGGCAGTAGAAGGCTGTGTAAATGCAGATCTGAAACCGGTCTATAAACTTGTGGATCACGAGGAGACAAGAACGTGTCTTTCTTTGGAGCGGAGCATATTACGGCTGTTAAATGCAGGCTGTCATGAACCTGTTGGAGTGTATGCAAGGATTGTGGAGGAAACGATGGAAGTCTTTGGAATCAGCAAAAGAGGGGAAGAGACAAAGAAGATTCACCTGACAGGAAGTATAGATGAACTGGATCAACTGGCAGAACAAGCCGCTGACGGTCTTTTATAAAAGGAGGAAATATGAATAAAACAGGAGTTGTCTATCTGGTAGGCGCAGGTCCTGGTGATCCGGGACTGATTACGGAAAAGGGACTTTTGAGACTGAAAAACTGCGATACCGTTGTTTACGATTCTCTTTTATCAGACCGTCTTCTTCTTGAGGTTCCAGATCACTGTGAAAAGATCTATGTAGGAAAACGGGCAGGTTCCCATTCCATGAAACAGGAAGAGATTAACGGGTTATTGGTAGAATTGGCTAAAAAGGGACACAATGTTGTCCGTTTAAAAGGCGGAGACCCTTTTGTGTTCGGGCGGGGCGGAGAAGAGGTTCTGGCTCTTGCGGAGGAAGGAATTCCATATGAAGTGGTTTCAGGAGTGACTTCTGCAGTGGCAGCACTTGCCAGTGCCGGAATTCCGGTAACCCATCGGGGATTAAGCCGCAGTTTTCATGTGATGACCGGACATACTCTGTCTTCTGAAGGAACCTTACCTCCTGATTTTAATGCGTTTGCAAAACTCTCTGGAACCCTGGTTTTTCTCATGGGTCTTGGCAATCTTTCTCTGATTGTAAAGGGACTGATACAGCAGGGAAAAGGAAAAGAAACTCCCGCTGCAGTCATAGAAAGCGGCACCCTTCTGGAACAGAGAGTGGTTCGCGGCACGTTATTGGATATAGAAGAAAAGGTTTTACAGTCAAAGATTAAAAGTCCTGCGATTATTGTGGTGGGCGAGGTAGCCTCTCTTGATTTTTCTTCTACTTTCCAGGCACCGTTATATGGCTGCCGGGTGGGAATAACGGGAACTGCCTCTTTTCGCCAGAGACTGAGAAAGGAACTGACTTCTCTTGGTGCGGCGGTATGGGATTGCCTGACCCTTTCCCTACAAACTTATCGGAAAGAAAGCTGCATGAAGTCCATCTACGAGAGTCTGTCAGCTTATACCTGGATTGTATTTACCAGCGCCAACGGGGTAAGGGAATTTTTTACCGGACTTATGGAATGGGGCAGAGATTACCGGGCAGTTGGTGCTGTGAAGTTTGCAACTGTGGGAAAAGGAACCGGAGATGAGCTGCTAAAACATGGATTCCGGTCTGACTTTACCCCAAGGCAGTATCAGGTAAAGGATTTAGCCCAGGGGCTGGTATCACGGTTGTCAAAAGAAGACCGGGTTTTGATTCCAAGATCACGAAAAGGTTCCAGAGAATTAAACCAGATCTTTGATCAGGCAGAGGTTTCTTATGATGATGTGATTCTCTACGAGGTATGCGGTGACAGAACTCACCTCAGACAAAAGGATGGAAAAGAAAAGCTGGATTATCTTGTTTTTGCCAGTGCTTCTGGAGCAGAGGCATTTTTTGAAGGAATCACATGGAAGGAAATGGAAGCGTTAAAGAAGCAGCGGATTGTGTGTATTGGTGATATCACAGCAGCAAAACTAAATGGATATGGAAGAAAAGCAGATTTAATTGCAGAAGAATACAGCATTTCCGGTCTGGCAGAAGTTCTTTGCAGGGATTATAACCAGTCTGGGAAATCTGAATCAGAAGAGGGAGAATGTGATCATGAAGTTTGAAACATCAAAAACACTATTTGAAGAATCCAGAGATTATTTTCCTGGAGGAGTTAACAGTCCGGTACGGGCTTTTGGTTCCGTAGGCGGCACTCCTGTTTTTATTAAACGGGCATCCGGTTCCCATATCTATGATGAAGACGGCAATGAATATATTGATTATGTAAACTCATGGGGACCCTGCATTCTGGGGCATGGATATGAGCCTGTAATAGAAGCGGTACGGGAAGCCTGTCTGTCTGGTTTATCCTTTGGAGCACCAACCAGAAAAGAACTGACCTTAGGCAGATTAATTCAGGAATGTATTCCTTCCATGGAGATGATGCGCATGGTAAGTTCAGGAACAGAAGCGGTTATGAGTGCCATTCGTGCAGCAAGAGGATTTACCGGAAGAGATAAGATTATCAAGTTTAAAGGCTGTTATCATGGACATTCTGACGGACTGTTGGTAAAAGCTGGTTCCGGAGCATTAACCGGTTCTGCACCAGACAGTGCCGGAGTGCCCGCTTCCTTTACAGAACATACCTTACTTGCCCAGTACAATGGAGAAGATTCCGTTAAGACTTTATTTGAAAAATTTCCAGATGAGATCGCTGCCATTGTGGTGGAACCGGTTGCTGCCAATATGGGGCTGGTTCCTCCAAAACCCGGATTTCTCCAATTTTTGAGAGAGATCGCCACCCGTTATGGAGCTGTTTTAATCTTTGATGAAGTCATTACCGGATTCCGTATGGGAATTGGGGGAGCACAGGGATATTATAAGGTGATTCCCGATATGACCACTCTTGGGAAGATTGCAGGCGGAGGTATGCCCATGGGTGTGTATGGGGGAAAAAGAGAGATTATGGAAACAGTTTCTCCTGTGGGAAATGTGTATCAGGCAGGAACTCTTTCTGGCAATCCAATCGCCACAGCCGCCGGAATTGCTACGGTAAAAGCGTTAATGGAACATCCGGAGATCTATCCGGCTTTAGAGGAAAAGGCGAAAAAGTTGACCAGTGCATTAAAGGAAACACTTCCAGATACCTGCATCAATCAGGCAGGTTCTCTCTTTAGCGTATTCTTTTCAAAAACTCCTGTAGTGGACTATGATACAGCTCTTACCTCAGATACGGCAAAATATGCCAGGTATTTTCACTATCTGCTTGATCATGGGATTTATACGGCTCCTTCCCAGTTTGAGATTCTGTTTTTGTGTGCGGCTCATACGGAGGAAGATATTGAAAAAACCTGTAGGATTATAAAAAAAGGGGCTGTAAATTGCCTGTAAAGAGAATGATTCAGGCTGGAGACTGGTACGAACCCGTACACTCCAGCCTGTTTCTTTTATGTCCTAAAAAAGCCAATAGAGTCCAAATTGAGTAGAATTCTAAAAATTACATAAATTGTATTAACATTTGAAATATCTATTGATAAATAATCGAATTTGGTATATTTTATTCTTAGAGGAGGGCTCAATATATGGACTATTTGGTTGTATATACTAGCAAAACCGGAAATACTCAAAAGGTAGCCATGAAAATATTTGAGACGCTTCCAGGAAAATCCAAAGACATTGTCAGTCTGGAGGAGTTAAACAAAGAGGAAGCGGACACCTATTTTGTGGGATTCTGGAATAACCGGGGAACCTGCAGGACAGAGATGATGGATTTCCTTTCCAGTCTGCACGGGAAACGGGTTGCACTGTTTGGAACCTGCGGACTTATGGGAAACAGTGATTATTTAAAACAGGTGGAACGGCAGGTGTCTGCGTTCCTTTCAGAGGATAATGAATACCTTGGCTGCTTTTTATGCGGAGGAAAATTAGGCCCCGCTATATTGGAGAAATACAGGCAGATGCAGGCGGTAAATGATACGCCCCAGATCAGAACACTAATTTCTGCTTATGAAGATGCAATGCTTCACCCCAATGAGAAAGATTTGGAAAATGCCAGCCGGTTTGTCCGGTCTGTTCTGACATTGGTAACGAAAGAAAAGGAGGAGTAAGATGGGATTAAAAGATGATAATGATTCTGGTAAAAAGCCCAATAAGTCATTTGTTTATTACTATGCTATTGTGATTATACTCATGATCATATTCAATGCCATGGCAGTGCCGTGGATGCAGTCTAAGACAATGACAGAGGTGCCATACAGCACATTTTTAGAGATGATTGATGAGGGAAAAGTTCAGGCGGTTGCAAGAACAGAATCCGAGATTCAGTTTAAATCCGATACAGGGACAAAGGACTGGGAAGGGAAACCGGTATTCAAGGTTTATAAAACAGGTCCATGGCCGGATGATACCTTAAAAGACAAACTGGTCGCCCATAATATCCAGTTTGAAAAGACCATCGTAACCCAGATGTCTCCTCTGCTTACTTTTTTACTTACCTGGATTGTTCCGATTCTGATTTTTGTATTTCTGGGTAACTTTTTATCCAGACAGCTTCAAAAACGCATGGGAGGCGGTTCCAATGCCATGTCTTTTGGAAAATCCAATCCAAAGATTTATGCGGAGTCAGAAACGGGAAAGACCTTCCGTGATGTAGCTGGACAGGAAGAAGCAAAAGAAGCATTAAAGGAAATCGTAGACTTTCTTCACAACCCTCAGAAGTATGCAGACATCGGTGCTTCTTTGCCGAAAGGAGCCTTATTAGTAGGACCTCCCGGAACAGGAAAAACCCTTCTTGCAAGAGCGGTAGCAGGAGAAGCACATGTTCCGTTTTTCTCCATATCAGGTTCTGAGTTCGTAGAGATGTTTGTGGGTATGGGAGCTGCAAAGGTCCGTGATTTATTTAAACAGGCGAATGATAAAGCACCCTGTATCGTTTTCATTGATGAGATTGATACCATAGGAAAGAAACGTGACGGAGGCGGATTCAGCGGCAATGATGAAAGAGAACAGACCTTAAATCAGTTGTTGGCTGAGATGGATGGATTTGACGGTAAGAAAGGCGTTGTGATTCTTGCAGCAACCAACCGTCCGGATTCTCTGGATAAGGCACTGTTAAGACCGGGCCGGTTTGACCGGAGAATCCCGGTGGAACTTCCGGACTTAAATGGAAGAGAAGCAATCTTAAAAGTACACGGGAAAAACGTGAAGCTGTCTGATGATGTGGATTTCCATGGAATTGCACTGGCTACATCAGGTGCCAGTGGCGCAGAGCTTGCCAATATTATCAATGAAGCAGCTTTAAGAGCGGTTCGTATGGGAAGAAAAACTGTTATGCAGAGAGATCTGGAGGAAAGCGTGGAAGTGGTTATCGCAGGATACCAGAAAAAAGACGCTTCCATCAATGTGGAAGAAAAGAAGATTATTGCCTATCATGAAGTAGGACATGCCCTGGTAGCAGCTTCCCAGACCCACTCCGCACCAGTTCATAAGATCACCATTATTCCAAGAACCTCAGGTGCCCTTGGTTACACCATGCAGGTGGATGAAGAGGAACGGCACCTTCTGACAAAAGAAGCAGCATTGAATAAGATTGCAACATTTACAGGAGGAAGAGCCGCGGAAGAACTGATCTTTGAGACCGTGACCAGCGGAGCCTCCAATGATATTGAACAGGCGACAAGAATCGCAAGAGCCATGGTAACCCGTTATGGTATGACCGAGGAGTTTGACATGGTTGCATTAGAGACTGTGACCAATCAGTATTTAGGCGGTGATACCTCTCTTGCCTGTTCCCAGGAGACTGCAAGAAAGATTGATGAGGCAGTCATACGAATTGTCAGAGAACAGCATCAGAAAGCCATCCAGATATTAAAAGATAACTTAAAAAAGCTTCATGAAATCGCAGAATACCTTCTGGAACGGGAAACCATTACAGGAGAAGAATTCATGGAAATCTTCCGCAGAGAAGCGATATAAGGAAAGAAAGAATCAGAGCTGAAACCTGCTTTGGTTCTTTTTTTTAATGCCTTCTAAGTCAAAGTCAGGGGTATACTCTTCCTTTGCACTGCTCTTTTCCTGCATAAATCCCTGATCCAGACCGAGGTTTATGGCTTCCTTTAAAACGGTATTGTATTCATAAGTCGTAATCCTCCGGTTGATCTCCGGATAATCCTTACTGTGAAAGAAGGGGGTATATTGACTTAAAAGGCTGATGTAGTACATTCCGTCCGGCAGGTTGTTCTTCATCCAGTGGAGAAGATTGATGGAATCTTTTCTTCCGCCAGGCAGGATCATATGCCGTATAATTACCCCTTTTGTTATGATCCCCTTACAATCAAACCGGGGAGCGCCGGTCTGGTCAATCATTTGAAGAATTGCTTCTGCAGCAGACTCAAAATAATCCGAAGCTTTGCTGTATCGGAAAGAAAGCTCTGGACTTTGATATTTTAAATCTGGAAGCCAGATGTCCACATAGTCTTTTAAGGCTTTTATGATAGAAGCGGATTCATAACCTCCGCAGTTATAGACAACTGGAATGGTAAGCTTGTCTTTCACCAGATCCAGTGCTTCTAAAATGGAGGGCAGATACTGGGTGGCAGTGACTAGATTTAAGTTGTGGGCACCCTGATCCTGGAGGTCTAAGAAGATGTCTGCCAGTTCTTCTTCTGTAAGTTCTTCACCCGCCCCCTCCTGACTGATGGTGTGGTTCTGGCAAAAGCAACACCGCAGCGTGCAGCCGGAGAAAAATATGGTACCGCTTCCTCTGGAGCCGCTGATACAAGGTTCCTCCCAGTGATGAAGTGCGGCGCGTGCCGCTTTTATGGTGTCAGTACAACCGCACAGACCTTTTATGGTATGTCGGTTGACCCTGCATTTTCTGGGACAGAGCGTGCAGGATTCGTATAGATATTTATAATTCATGGAGATCTCCTGTCATTGACAAAGTGACTGTTGTACGTTACTATAAGAAACAATGGGTTTTTATGCGTTGCGTGTCAAGATAAATTATATACCAGTGGCCAGGGTTTTTCCACTCTGTTTTGGAGAAGCAGGAAGACCGTGCCGGAATCAGAGACAGCGGACGCATACCCGGAATTAAGCAGTTTTCAGACTTGCCCAATCAGAGGAGATTGTATGAATACCATGGAACCGATCCGCTTAAAGGATCAAAAAACACAAAAGAACGGACAAGACGCCTGGAAAAGAGCCCTTTCTCATGGGTTTCAAAAGACCATACCAGTGATGGCAGGATACCTGGTTTTAGGAGCGGCATATGGCATTCTCATGAGGAATAACGGGTATGGAATCTGGTGGCCCCTTCTCATCAGCGTGTTTGTATACGCTGGAAGCCTTCAGTACCTTGGAATTACGTTTTTTATAGCAGCGGTGAATCCTCTCTATGCTTTTTTTATGTCCCTGATGCTCAATGCAAGGCATTTGTTTTATGGCATATCCATGCTTGACCGGTACAAAGGTTCCGGCAGATTAAAACCATATTTGATTTTTTCCCTGACAGATGAGACGTTTTCTGTTGTATGTAATGAGAATTCACCAGAAGGGGTGAATCAAAATCTGGTGTATTTTTTTATTTCCCTGCTGGATCATATATATTGGGTTTTAGGGGCATTGCTGGGTGCCATAGCAGGAGGAATGATTCCCTTTGATACGGCGGGTATGGACTTTGCGCTGACGGCTCTGTTTGTGGTTATATTCACAGATCAGTGGAAATCCGGTCAGGGGCATAAGTCTGCGCTGACGGGAATTGCAGCTTCTGTCATCTGTCTGAAAGTATTTGGACAAAGTGTGTTTATTGTGCCGGCGATGATTCTTATTTTAATCGTGATCACTGCAGGATATTATAGAGAAAAGAAAAAGGAGGGACAGTCATGAACCAGGAGACTATAAGATTTGGAATTCTCGTAGCAGTGATGATTCTGGCTACGGTTATTACCCGTTTCCTTCCATTTCTTTTATTTCCGGCAGGAAAGCAAACCCCCAGATACGTTCTTTACCTGGGAAAGACGCTTCCTTATGCCACCATTGGTCTTTTGGTGGTTTATTGCTTAAAAGGGGCGATATTTTCTGCATTTCCTTATGGGGCAGCAGAGTTTCTATCCATTGCAGTGGTTATCCTTCTCCACTGTTGGAAAGGCAATTCCCTGATAAGCATCGGAGCAGGAACTGCCTTTTACATGGTTCTGATCCAGACTGTATTCCATTAAGATGGTTTAATACCCCTCTGGCAGCCCTTTCTGTTCCCGGAATTCCTTTGGAGAAAGACCGAATTCCTTTTTAAAAGCACGGTAAAAGCTGGTATAATCAGAAAATCCGTACTGATGGCACAATTCTTTTAAGGGAATGCCGGAGAGAATTCCATTTTTACTGGCATTTAAGCGTTTTTTGACGATATACTGGTGAATAGAGATCCCCATGTTGTCCTTGAACACATGAGAGATGTGGTATTTACTGGAATAGAAGAAAGACGCCAGGTGGTCTAAGGACAGATTACTTTCCAGATGATTGTTAATATAATCGCATACGTTTAAATAAAGAGCATTTTCATAAGTCTTTGGAACCGCGTTAAGCATGTCATAAGTGATGCGGTTTAAGTGCAGAAGAAAGGAATGAACCTGTAGTTCTGCATGAAGCTTATGGAATGCTTTTTTTCCGTGCAGCTCTTCCAGAAGATCTAAAAGCTGCCCCTGAATATTTTGAAAAGAGATGAAATCCGTACGGAACCGATACTGTTTTTTTTCCTGTACATAGTGGAAACTGTAGGCGAATTCTTCGGACCAGGAACACATGGATTCATAATATGGCTTGCTGATCCATAGAACGAAGCGCTGGTAAGTTTCTCTCTGGGAATGAAAAACGGGATGGTGTTTGACACCGGGGGGAATCAACAGATAATCTCCATATTGCAGACGATATTCATTCCCATCCACTTCATAGGTCACATCTCCGTTTAGGAAAAAGTAAATCTCATAGTAAGGGTGGCTGTGATCTATTACATGATCTAAATGAATATCTTTATAAAAAAACACTTCAAATTCTCCCGAGTTCATATACTGCCGTTCATTAAAACCAGTAGACAATTCCTTTTTCATAAGGCTTTCCTTTCTTAATCATTCATTGATACAAGCATTATAACTGACTGCCGCAAGATTTGCAATGTGATCGGCAAATTCATCCATGGTAATCTCTCTTTCTTTTGCTTATACTAAACCCATACGAATAAATGAAAAAAGAGGAGGTTTCTTATGAAATTATCATTTCGGTGGTATGGAGACGATGACAAGGTTACATTACAGAATATCCGTCAGATTCCAGGGATGCATTCGATTGTAACAGCAGTTTATGATGTTCCGGTTGGAGAGGTATGGAGCAGGGAATCCATTGCCCACTTAAAAAAAGAAACAGAAGATGCAGGGCTTGCTTTTGAAGTCATTGAAAGCATTCCGGTCCATGAAGACATTAAGCTTGGCAAACCGACGAGAGATCAGTATATTGAAAATTACTGCGAGAATATCAGACGGGTGGCAGAAGCGGGAATTCAGTGTATCTGCTATAATTTCATGCCTGTTTTTGACTGGACAAGAACTCAGTTAGACCATGTATTAGAAGATGGCTCTACCACTCTGGTATATTATCAGGATCAGGTGGATCAGGTAAATCCTCTGGAGACAGAGGGGGATCTGACTCTTCCAGGATGGGATTCCAGCTACACCAGAGAAGAATTACAACAGGTGGTAAAGGAATACCAGGCGATTTCAGAAGAAGATCTGTGGGATCATTTAAAATACTTTTTGGAAAAGGTCATTCCGGTAGCGGCTGAATGTGGAGTTAATATGGCAATTCATGCAGACGATCCATGCTGGAGCATCTTTGGTCTGCCAAGAATTATTACCTGCGAGGAAAATGTAGACCGTTTCTTAAAGTTAGTGGATGATCCTCATAATGGAATTACACTTTGCACCGGTTCTTACGGCTGTTCTAATAAAAATGATGTGGTAAAAATGGCAGAAAAATATGCAGCCATGGGAAGAATCCACTTCGTTCATGCCAGAAACGTAGAAGTTCTTGATAATGACAGAGGATTTGAGGAACGTGCTCATCTGTCTAAGTGCGGTTCCCTTGATATGTTTGCCATCTTAAAAGCTCTTTTTGATAATGGCTTTGACGGTTATGTGCGCCCGGATCACGGTCGTATGATATGGGGAGAGACCGGACGGGCAGGCTATGGTCTTTACGACCGCGCCCTGGGTGCTACCTATTTGAACGGCCTCTGGGAGGCAATTGAAAAAACCAGCAGATAAAAGGAGAAAATATTGATGGAATTCGCATTTGGAACAGATTTAAGTGGAAAAGTAGCAGTGGTAACAGGAGCAGGCGGTGTTTTATGCGGAATGTTTGCAAAAACTCTTGCCAAAGCAGGAGCAAAGGTTGCTGTTCTTGATTTAAATATAGACGCAGCAGAAAAAGTCGCAGAATCTATTCGAACGGAAGGTCATACCGCAACCGCTTATCAGGCGAATGTGCTGGAGAGGGAAAGTCTTGAAACCGTTCATGCCAGAGTTTTAGCAGAACTGGGTCCATGCGATATCTTAATTAACGGAGCTGGTGGAAATCATCCAAGTGCCAATACAGATAAAGAATATTTTGAGCCAGGAGATATTGAATCTGATCTCAAATCATTTTTTGATCTGGATCAGTCTGGTGTGGAATTTGTCTTTCGTTTAAACTTTCTTGGAACCCTTCTTCCCTGTCAGATCTTTGCAAAAGATATGATTGGACGGAAAGGATGCAGCATTTTAAACGTTTCTTCCATGAACGCGTTTACACCATTGACAAAGATTCCTGCTTATAGTAGTGCAAAAGCAGCCATCAGCAATTTTACCAAGTGGCTGGCAGTTCACTTTTCAAAGACAGGAATCCGTGTTAATGCCATTGCACCTGGATTTTTTGTTACAAAACAGAATGAAAAGCTTTTATTTCAAGAAGATGGTTCTCCCACAGAACGGACAAAAAAGATTCTGTCTGCTACACCTATGAACCGGTTTGGAGAGGCAGAAGAGTTAAACGGAGCATTGCTGTTCTTATTAAATAATCAGGCGGCTGGATTTATTACAGGCGTGGTTCTTCCGGTAGATGGCGGATTTTCTTCTTACTCAGGCGTTTAATCCGGGTAAATCCCCTGGGAGCATAGAAAGACTCTGAAAATCAAATTGATAAATTGCACAAAAAGAGATCCTTTTTAAATTAAAATATAAAGGGGCTCTTTTTTGTATTGTTGTGTCGAATTTTGTCAATTGTGAGATATGTATAAAAATATTGTCATTATACGGATAAGTTGACAAAATATTACAAAATAGCGTATAATAATGAAAACCATAAAAATATGTAATGGTTTCATTTACCAATGATAAGACAAGGAGCATAAAACTATGAAGACATCGGGGGAAAAGAAATGGATTCAGAGAAATGCCAAAGTGGAGAAAGGAGCAAAGAATAAGAAATCAGGGAGAAGGGGAGCACCATTTAGGGCATTCGTTACTTTGGAATCATTGAAGATGAAGATGCTTGTATTCATCATTTCCATTATTCTGGTCCTGGCAGTGACCAATATGGTTATCAGTATCTCAGTCAGTTACAGGGGAATTACAGGCGTGGTAAAAAGCGATCTGGAGTCTACCGGAAAGCTGGTTAATAGTCTGGTGGTACAGAATTTAGGTCAGATGAAAACCAATATTGAAGCCAGTACCCAGGGCGGGAGTCTGAAATCCATTAACTCCAGAGTGGTTACGGAATATTTGAACAACCAATGCAGTCTTTACGGATACAAAGATCTGGAAGTGGTAAACAATCAGGGAATTGTTACCCGCAGTGCGACCGGCAATCATGAAGGGGAAAGTTATGCAGACCGGGATTACATAGTCAAAGCGTTAGAAGGTACAACCACGGTTTCCACCACAGAGTTTGATGCAAACAATGAACTGGTGATCCGTGTGGCAGCCCCTTATGATCTGGGGATTTTAGTGGCAACTTACGATGGTACTGCACTGAGTGATTTAATCAAGGATCTGCGCATCGGCAAAACAGGCAATGCTTTCTTGATTGACCATACAGGAACCATGATCGCCTGCATTTATCCGGAAGTGGTAAGCCAGCGTCAGAATTTCATTGAGATGGCAAAGACCGATAAATCTTATGCATCCTCTTCCCGCATGTATCAGACCATGCTGACTGGTAAAACAGGAATTGGAACCTATGATTATAAAGGGGTAAAACGGTTTTGCTACTATGCTCCTGTGACGGGTACCGATGGCTGGGCAATCGGAGTAGTTGCACCGCTTAATGAAACCACCACCTCCATTTACACCGTAGCAGCCGCAATGTGTATTCTGGCAGTGGCATCCATCCTTGCGGGCTGTCTGATGGCATTCCGGTTTGCAGCACCTATAGCAGCACCGATTTCTGCGATTGCAAAACGGATGAAACTGTTGTCAGAGGGAGACTTAACCAGTGAGATTCCAGTTGTCAACAGGAAAGACGAAATTGGAATCCTTGCGGAAGAAGCTTCCAATTATGTTGAGAACGTAAGAAATATCAATGGGACCATTGTAACTGTTTTGGATAAGATTGCCTCAGGAGACTTTACCCGTTCCGAGATAACGGATTTTAAAGGGGATTACGAGATGATCCAGCAGGCTATAAACAGAACCGAAGAGATGCTTTCCCAGACCATGACAACGGTCGGTGATTCTGCAGACGAAGTGGCAAAGAGCAGTGCACAGGTCTCTCAGGGAGCCCAGAACCTGAGTCAGGGTGCTGTGGAGCAGGCAGCAGCCGTGGAACAGCTTTCTTCTTCTGTCAATGAGATTTCCCACAGCCTGATGAATACGGCAAAATCCGTAGAGGGAATGAACCAGCAGGCAGGAAATGTAGGAAAAGCCATGGAAGAGGGAAATGAAAAGATGCAGGAGATGCTGGAATCCATGAACCAGATCAACCGCAAATCCAAAGAGATTGAAAAGGTCAATAAGCTGATTGAGGACATTGCCTTCCAGACCAATATTCTGGCACTGAATGCGGCAGTGGAAGCCGCAAGAGCCGGAGAGGCAGGAAAAGGATTTGCAGTTGTGGCAGATGAGGTAAGGAATCTTGCAGGAAAAAGTGCCAATGCGGCAAAGGATACCTCAAGCCTGGTTGCAGATACTATTTTAGCAGTCAACAGCGGAACCAATATTGCAGCTTCCACAGGACAATCCTTAAACGGAATCCTTTCAGAAACAAAGAGCATGGTTCTTGCCATTAAGCAGTCGGCAGAAGAGTTAAAAGAACAGAGTGAGAAAGTCAATGAAGTTACGGTTGGAATTGAGCAAATTTCCTCAGTGGTACAAAGTAATTCCGCAACTGCTGAAGAAAGTGCGGCAGCAAGTGAAGAACTTTCCAGTCAGGCAGAGAATTTAAATGAATTAATGAGTAAATTTCGCATTCGCTAAATAAAAAACATCTGTGTTATCCCCTATGGTAAAACCATGAACGGACAGCACAGATGTTTTTATGCTTCATTTTTTATTTTGTTTTATCATCTTTTACTTTTTTGGCATGAGTAATATAAGGATAAATATCCTCATATGCTTCCAATTCATCCTCTGTTTCTGGAGCAGAAGGAATCAGTCCGGTGCAGTCCATGGCAGAGCATGCCTGAATATCTACATCATAATTATTCTTTGCTGTTGCAGATGGTTTCTTGTCTTTTTTATTTTCGCTTTTTTCTGATTTCATAGTTGGTTCTCCTTTTTGCTGTATTTTGACGGTTTAAATTAGTGTTCGGAAAATCATCGTAATTATTCATGACACTGCCAAAACCATGAGATGCGTTATAACCACTATTTTCCTTCGTTATATACCTTGCCTGGCGGAAAAATATAGTCATGCCGGGAAAATGAAATGAACAGCGGAGGAACTATGAGGTGATAATTGTCTTTTTTTTGAATAAACAATTTATTTTTACATTGAACTGCACACAGATAAAGTATAGGGTGTCCTTTAACGGTCAGTCTTATTTTCTGGATATCAGGGAGATCCTTTATCTGGAATCTTATTACAGAAAGACCAGTGTGATCTCACAGGAAGGAAGGATGCGGATACGGGCAAAACTGAATGAAGAAGAGGACAGGCTTCCAAAAGAAAGTTTTATCCGGATCAACCAGCACAATCTTATTAACATGCAGCAGATAAGAAATGTAAAAGCTGGGATAGTACAGATGCAGAATGGAGACTGTCTGTATGTGAATGATAGTAGGAAAAAAATATTTGAAACCAGATATCAGGAATTTTTAGAGCGAAGTTGTAGAATTTTGTAGATACATACGGAATAAACGCAACAAATCAGACAAAAACTGCAAAGCCCGTTGCCATAGGAAAGTTCCGGTGATATGGTTGATCTATCCGGATCATCTGGTCCTTTCTATTTTCGGCATTTCATCTCTGAAAATCAATTACTATTCATGAAAATTCAATGGAACAGACAGCGAAAATCAGCCGATTTCACTGTCTGTTTTCTAATTATCTGGCAATATTTGTAAGAAATAGTAAAAAAATCGTCAGAAATATTCCGAAAATTTTAGGGAAATATAAGGAATTATTCCTGCTTTTAATGGGAGTCTATGATACAATCAAAGAAGTAACATAGGAAACCATAGGAAAAAGGAGGCAGTGAGCGGATGAAATCAAATCACCTGATAAGAAAAATATTGTTTTTATTTGTCATGGTTTGTCTGTTAGCCGGATTCACTGTGACGTATAAAGGTTATGAACTTTACCGGAACGCTCTGGAGACGCAAAGTCTTTTAGAACGGGTGGGAGAGGTGCAGCAGAAAGAGGGTTACACTTCTTTTGCCGGTTTACCTGATATCTATGTGAATGCCGTTGTGTCGGTGGAGGATCACCGGTTCTTTCAGCACGGCGGGATTGATGTGATTGCAATTGGCAGGGCGATCCTGCACGATGTCCAGGCAGGACGCTATGTAGAAGGCGGAAGTACCATAACCCAGCAGCTCGCAAAGAATCTGTATTTCAGTCAGGAAAAAGAACTGCCAAGAAAAGTGGCAGAAGTATTTATGGCATTTGAACTGGAAAAAAATTATTCGAAAGATGAGATATTTGAATTGTATGTAAATTGCATTTATTATGGCGATGGGTACTACAGTGTAGGGGATGCCAGCAAGGGCTATTTTGAAAAGATTCCCGGGGAGATGACGGATTATGAAAGTACCCTGTTAGCAGGAGTACCCAATGCTCCTTCTAAATATGCGCCTACTAAAAATTTAAAGCTGGCGCAGAAGCGTCAGAAAAAAGTGATTTCCCGAATGGAAGCCTGTGGCTATCTTTCGGCAGAAGAAGTGGAAACTGTATCAGAACAGATGGTAGCTTTTCAGTGATAATGCTTGAAGATTCACAAAAAAAACGGTATAATGGAGGTGTTGGGAAAGACACAGGTGCAGCACAACTGGAGTGTTTTCATATAGAGGGGAGAATGTATGAAAGATAATAAAACTTATAACAAGATCATGCTGCTGACGTTCTGTTTGATTGTGGTGTTTCTTTGTGCCGGTTCTTATAATTATTTCAGCGCTAAGAGATCCGGACATGATATAAAAAGCCCGGTAAAAAGTGTTAAGGAGCTTAAGTGGAATGGAACAGAGTCCGGTTTCTATTGATCAGGCATTATAAATCAAAGCAAATACCAGAAAGGTACCGGTATTCCACGGAATGCGTAGGTCTGTTTCTGGTATTTTTTTTATAGGAAAGGTTGGCGGTTATGGACATTAAGAACATGCTTTTGCAGATCCAATCCGGAGAGATGGGGATTGAAGAAGGCGAGCAGCTTTTAAAGGATCTTCCTTACGAGGATCTGGGATATGCAAAACTGGATCATCACAGGCAGCTCAGGTCCGGCTTTGGAGAAACTGTTTTTTGTCAGGGAAAACCGGAAGAATATCTGGTGGAGATTTATAAAAAACTCTATGAAAGGGATGGGGAAGTTTTTGGAACCAGGGCAAGCCAGGCGCAGTACGAGCAGGTAAGGTCCGTGATACCCTTCATATCCTACGATCCCATTTCCAGAATCTTAAAGGTGGAAAAGCCGGGAAAAGAGCGTACAGGCTGGGTTTGTGTGTGTACCGGAGGAACAGCGGATATTCCTGTTGCAGAGGAAGCCGCACAGACAGCAGAATATTTTGGCTGTTATGTGGATCGGGTTTTTGATGTGGGCGTGGCGGGAATCCACCGGCTTTTATCCAAACGTCATCGTCTGGAAAAGGCAAACTGCATTGTTGCAGTGGCAGGAATGGAAGGGGCGCTGGGCACTGTGATTGCAGGGATTTCTGACTGCCCGGTGATTGCAGTTCCTACTTCTGTCGGATATGGAGCCAGCTTTCATGGCTTGTCAGCCCTTTTAACCATGCTTAATTCCTGTGCAAACGGAATTTCTGTTGTCAATATAGACAATGGCTATGGAGCCGGATATACAGCAACACAAATTAATCGACTGGCGGTGAAATCAAATGAATAAAATTTTATATTTTGAGTGTAATTCAGGTATTAGCGGAGATATGACGGTTGGTGCCCTTTTAGATCTTGGAGCGGACCGGAATGTACTGTCAGAGGCGCTTGACAGCCTGTCATTAGGCGGGTATCATCTGCATTTCGGGAGAACAAAAAAGTGTGGGCTGGATGCCTATGATTTCCATGTTCATCTGGATGAAGACCATGGGAGTCACAGCCATGAACATGAAGCACATGAACACGTTCACAGCCATGAGCATGAGGAACACGAACACGTCCATAGTCATGGGCACGAAGACCATAAAAATCACGATTCTTCCCATTCTCATATTCACCGCAACCTACAGGCTGTGTATGAAGTGATTGACCGTTTAAAATCCAATGACCGGGTAAAACAGATGGCAAAACGAATGTTTGAGATTGTGGCAGAAGCGGAATCTAAGGCTCATGGTCTGCCTGTCAATGAGGTCCATTTTCATGAGGTAGGAGCAATTGACTCCATTGTGGATATCATTGGAACTGCCGTTTGTCTGGATAATCTGGGAGTGACGGAGATTGTGGTATCCCCTTTGACCGAAGGATTTGGAAGTGTGCGGTGCCAGCATGGAATCATACCGGTTCCTGTTCCTGCCACGGTTAATATTGTTTCCAGATACGGACTGAAACTCCGCCTGACGGATAATCAGGGAGAGATGGTGACTCCCACTGGAGCAGCAATTGCAGCAGCCCTCAGGACAAGAGAAGAACTGCCTTCTTCCTGCCGGATTGTAAAGACTGGAATTGGTGCGGGTAAAAAGGATTTTAAACATGCCAATGTACTGCGTGTCATGATGCTGGAAGATGATTCAGTAAAAAAAGAACAGATGTGGGAACTGGAGGCCAATATTGACGACTGCACAGGGGAGATATTGGGGATGGCCATGGAGTCTCTATTGGAAGCGGGTGCCGCAGATGTCTGGTATACTCCTGTATATATGAAGAAAAACCGCCCTGCCTATAAGATTTCTGTTTTGTGTGAAGAAGATCAGGTAGAAGCCATGGAAAATATTATATTTGTACAGACGACTACCATTGGAATCAGAAAGCACTCTGTATCCAGAACTATTTTACAGAGGAAAAAGCATCAGGTAAATACCTCCTGGGGACTGGCAGAAGTTAAGGTATGCTCTTGGAAGGACCAGGTGTATTATTACCCGGAATATGAAAGTGTGAGGGAAATCTGTAAAAAAAGTGGCATGGATCCTCAGACGGTCTATGGATTGATCCGGGAAGCTGCCACAAAAAACAGTCAGGCATAAGACCGGCTCTAAATTAACGTAAAATTAACAACTGTTTTGCTATAGTTTTCTGGGGGGAGTCCGATATTTAAATGAGTCAATTTTTTTAAGGAGGAGTATGAAAAAGTCAATTGTATTAAAAGTTATAATAGGAATTATTATTTTACTCTGCGCTTTATTTGGGGGTCTGTATTACTGGTTTTTTAACATGATATCGGGCGGCAAAGTCCAGGCTATGGATTTCGGCCAGGAATTGAATTTAAAAAAGCCAGCGGAGATAAAGACAGACCCGACAGTATTATTTATAGGAAACAGTATGACGTATTCCAACCAGCTTCCAGGTGTTTTTGCACAGCTAAGCATGAGCGGCGGATTTAATCCGGATGTGTATGAACTGACAGAAGGCTATTATACCCTGCAGGAGTTTGCAGACCCCCAGGATGAGTTAGGGGCACAGGCATATGAAGCACTTTCAGACCATACATGGGATTATGTGGTGATGCAGGAGAATACCGGAATGGCTCTTGTTGGGGATACCATCATGCTTTCTGCTGTGGAGACCCTTGATGAGCTGGTGCGCAGGGCAGGAGGAGAGTCTGTACTTTTTATGACCTGGGCTCATAAGGATGGTTTTTCCCATAAGATTTTAGGAATTAACAATAAGAATACCAGAGAAGAGATGCAGACCAGAATGGCTCAAAACTATCTCAATGCGGCAGAGGAACTGGATCTTCTGACAGCTCCTGCGGGGATTGCATTTATGAGATGTGCCCAGGCATATCCGGAGATTGAGCTGTGGGACGAGGATAAAAGTCATCCGTCTTTAGAAGGAACTTATCTGGCGGCCTGTGTTTTGTATCAGACTTTATTTGACCAGACTCCGGAAGGTGTGGCTTACAGTGCAGATCTGGACGGGGATACAGTTTTTAAGCTTCAGCAGATTGCTGGAGGAATGAACTGATATCACATTTCTGCTGATTTCAATTTTGATTGTATCAGTATTTCAATCATAGAAACCTGAAAGGTCACAGAAGCATGTGAATCTTTCGGGTTTTTTTAATAGTTATAAAAAAAGAATCTTACATTCCCGAAAATTAGACATCTAATGACATAATCCCTTAAATAAAAGTAATAATTGGACGAAATGGATAAAAAAGTAAGTAAAAATGATATAAATATATAATGGAATACATATTTTGAGTTAAACGAACAAATTGATGGAATAATATTGACGAACGAAAGTTTTGAATATAACATTATTGTAGATGTAATGTACAAAATCATCCATAACCATGTATTGGACTTGGACCCTGGAGAGGAAAACTATGCGTTTGAATTATCAAATGGGGGTTATTCTTGATGCCTCAAAAAATAGTGATACACCCTTTGGCGTACACGAGGTAATGCAATATTTGGATATATCAAAGAGCGCAGCATATCTTCTTATACAAAATTGTCGGATCTGGCTGATTGAAAACCGGCTGGAGGAGGATTCCTCACAACAGCGGCGGGAACTTTATATAAAGAAGGGGGAGTTAAAGAAAAGGCTGAAAGAACGACTGTCAAAGGCCAGTTATGAAGAGTTTGATTTTTCACCAAGAGAAAGAAGAATTTATCTTATTGTCCTGCTGATCCGTGAAAGGCATTTATCCACCCACAGCATCATGGAACGGTTCAGGATTAGCAGAAATACCTGTATTCTGGACCTGGCTGAGGTTAATCGGATTCTGAGAGATTTTCAGCTTGGGTATATGGCTGGAAACCATGGCTATGCTCTTGTGGGAGAAGAATACAATGTCCACAGGCTCAGCTTATGGGTAGTTTCTAAGATTTTTCTGGAATTTTATCCGAAGAATTATGAGATGGCAATGTCCTTATATGAATTTTCCAGGAATGATGTAGAAGCTGTGCGTCGGATGTTTACTGTGACGGCAGAGTCTTTTCATCTGTTTATCAGCCGGGAAGCAGTGTATACTTTTGGTGCCGTATGTACCCTGATATCGCGGAGAATCCGGCAGGGACACACGATTTCCCTCAATATGATTCCTGATTATTACCGGATGAGTATTTACAACTGCCGGATTCGCAGTATTCTTTATCAGTCAGGAATTGTAAATACGGTTTTAGGCGGAAAGGAACATTCTTATGATAAAGTTCCTTATCTTGATTCAGGCAGGCATGGAATGGCAGAGAGTCTGGCACGTATGCTGGTATGTGTCTGTGGGGAATCTGGCACAGATCTGATTTCTATTCCTGTAAAAAGGGAGAATCTGAATTTTTATGCCAGGCAGATTATTGAAAAATTCGAGACTTACATAGGAATCTTTTTTGAAGACAAAGAGGAATTGGAAAAAGCCGTGACCCTTAGCTTAAAATGTATTCTGCTTAGAAGGAGATATGGTATTAAAGTATTTAATCCTTTAATACAGGAGGTAGAAAAGCATTACATTCATATCATCAGGCTGACTAAGAAGTCCGTAGAAGATGTAGGCGGTGTTTTGGGGACATTCACTGAAGAGGACTGTGTTTTATTTAGTCTTAATTTTTTAGGGGGTATGTATAAGACAAAGCGGATTGCAGTGCGGGCACCCTATGTGTTGGTGGTATACGCCGGAAATTCCCATACGGCTGTTTTGCTTCAAGGTCAGATTCAGAACCTTTTGCCGGGAGCAAGGGTGCTGACGGCTTCTTTGTTTCACGATCTAATCAGATTTTCAGAGTACGCGGATATGATCGTATCCGCCATTCCCATAGAGTTTCATGAAATTCCCGTTGTTGTTGTGAATACGTTTCTTACAGATCATGAGAAAGAACGAATAAAAAAACTGGCAGAACATAAGATTTCAAAGGATGAAGATCTGTTGAGATTTTTAGAAGATTTTTCCGCAATGTCAGAGGAATTTATGAATATAGGGGACCAGATATATCTGCGCAGTAAAATGGAAGAATATTTTAGGATAAACAGGGTGAAAATAAATTATGGGGCAGGAAAAAGCCAGATGTTGAAGGATTTACTGACAGAGAACAGGATCAGGATCAAAGATTCTGTAAATAACTGGAAGGAAGCCATCCGCCTTTCCGCAAAGCCGTTGGAGGAAGAAAAAAGCATTGAACCTTCCTATACCGATGCCATGATTGAATCCATTGAAAAACTTGGTCCCTATATTTTGCTGGCTCCTGGAATCGCACTTCCAAGTGCAAGATCCCAGGCAGGTGTCAGGACGGCGTCCATGTCCCTGTTAAAAGTAAGGGAAAAGGTTTATTTTACAAAAGAGAAATATGCCAATCTGTTTTTTGTCCTGGCAAGTGCAGATGGAAACAGTCATCTGGAGGTACTTAGGGATCTGTCTGTCATTTTTGCAGATGAAGGTGCTTATGGCAGGTTTATGGGAGCAGATACGGCAAAAGAACTGCATCAGCTATTTTTATAGGAACTGTGCCTCACTGCCAGTCCGAAGTAATAACGAATATGAACAAAAAAGGGTAATGACAATGCGAAAGAAATCAGGAAAAACAAATCTGGAAGAACAGATCAGAGAGATTGATTGCATTATTCACGATCTTCAGGAAAGAAAAGAACAGCTTGTTGCCGCAAAAGAGCGGGAAGAGGTACGGAGGTTTGTGGAAAATGCAAAGGAAAATGGTTTAACACCAGCAGAACTGGCGACTCAGCTTTTGGCGAGACAGGCGTAAATGAGGTCATAGAAATAATTGACAATGATATGCCACTGTGGTAAACTGTACAAGTATTAAATTGCGCCGATGCCCGGTATTTCGGATACTCCAACCATTGCTTGGCATGTGGTGAGACTTATTATTTAAAGGAGGAAATCAACATGATTTCAAAGGAAAAGAAAGCAGCTATTATTGCTGAATATGGAAGAAAAGCTGGCGACACAGGTTCACCAGAGGTTCAGATTGCAATTCTCTCAGAGAGAATCACAGAATTAACTGATCACCTTCAGCACAATCCAAAAGATCATCATTCCAGAAGAGGTCTTCTGATGATGGTGGGACAGAGAAGAGGTCTTCTTAATTACTTGAAGAAGTCAGACTTAGACAGCTATCGTGCTTTAATTGAGAAGTTAGGAATCAGAAAATAATAAACCATTTAGGGTGGAGAACTTCTCCACCCTATCTGTCTATTAAGAAAAGAGTGTTAAAAGCAGGAGTATCCCCCGAGACCGCTGATGTACTCATGACAGACGGCTGGTTGTGCGCAGATCAGTAGTTTCGGCAGCTTCTGCAGTTTAATATAAATAATGAATGATTTAAAAGGAGATCCAGTATGTACAAGAGTTTTAGTATGGAACTTGCCGGCAGAACCCTGACTGTTGACGTTGGCAGAGTAGCGAAGCAGGCGAGCGGTGCAGTGCTTATGCACTACGGAGATACTGTGGTTTTGTCCACAGCAACTGCTTCAGACAAACCGAGAGATGGAATTGATTTTTTCCCTCTCAGTGTGGAATATGAAGAAAAACTTTATGCCGTAGGTAAAATTCCAGGCGGCTTTAACAAAAGAGAAGGAAAAGCATCCGAGAATTCGGTTTTGACATCCCGTGTCATTGATCGTCCTATGCGTCCTCTGTTTCCAAAAGATTACCGCAATGACGTAACTTTGGATAATATCGTAATGTCTGTAGACCAGGATTGCAGCCCGGAACTGACTGCAATGTTAGGTTCTGCAATCTCTACCTGCATTTCTGATATTCCCTTTGACGGTCCTTGTGCTTCCACTCAGATCGGTCTTGTGAACGGTGAGCTTGTGGTGAATCCGACCCAGTCACAGAAGCAGGAATCAGATATGGCACTTACCGTTGCGTCCACAAGAGAAAAAGTAATCATGATTGAAGCCGGAGCCAATGAAGTACCGGAAGACACCATGATTGAAGCTATCTTTAAGGCGCATCAGATGAATCAGGAGATTATCAAGTTCATTGATACCATCGTAGCAGAATGCGGAAAGCCAAAGCATACTTACACCAGTTGCGCAGTACCGGAAGAATTATTTGCAGCAATTCGTGAGGTGGTAACACCAGAAGAGATGGAAGTTGCCGTATTTACCGACGAGAAGCAGGTAAGAGAAGAAAATATCCGTAAGATTACAGACAAGTTACAAGAAGCATTTGCGGACAAGGAAGAATGGCTTGAAGTACTGGGAGAGGCTGTTTACCAGTATCAGAAGAAGACTGTCCGTAAGATGATCTTAAAAGACCATAAACGTCCTGATGGCCGTGCCATGGATCAGATCCGTCCTCTTGCAGCAGAGATTGACATGCTTCCAAGAGTTCATGGTTCTGCCATGTTCACCCGTGGACAGACACAGATTTTAAACATCTGTACTCTTGCACCATTATCTGAGAGCCAGAGATTAGACGGCATTGATGATATGGAGACTTCCAAACGTTATATGCACCACTATAATTTCCCGTCCTTCTCCGTTGGAGAGACAAGACCTTCCAGAGGTCCGGGACGCCGTGAGATTGGTCATGGAGCATTGGCAGAGAGGGCATTGGTTCCCGTTCTTCCTTCTGTAGAAGAATTTCCATATGCGATCCGTACCGTATCTGAGACCATGGAATCCAACGGTTCCACATCTCAGGCAAGCATCTGCTCTTCCTCTATGTCATTGATGGCAGCAGGTGTTCCAATTAAGTCCGCAGTCGCAGGAATTTCCTGTGGTCTGGTTACTGGAGATACTGATGATGATTATATCGTTCTTACCGATATTCAGGGACTGGAAGATTTCTTTGGTGATATGGACTTTAAGGTAGGCGGTACCCATAAGGGGATTACTGCCATTCAGATGGATATTAAGATTCACGGTTTAACAAGACCAATTATTGAAGAAGCAATCCGCACCACAAGACAGGCAAGACTTTACATTCTGGATGAGGTTATGGCAAAGGCAATCAAAGAACCTCGTAAAGAAGTAGGACAGTATGCTCCTAAGATTGACCAGATCAGCATTGATCCTCAGAAGATTGGTGATGTTGTTGGTAAACAGGGCAAAGTTATTAATAAGATTATTGAAGAGACTGGTGTTAAGATCGACATTTCTGATGATGGAAGCGTATCCGTGTGCGGAACCGACCAGACTATGATTGACCGTGCTGTTAATATTATTAAGAGCATTGTAACTGATATTGAAGCAGGTCAGATCATGACAGGTAAGGTAGTCAGAATCATGAACTTTGGTGCATTTGTGGAGCTGTCACCGAATAAAGACGGTATGGTTCATATCTCTAAGCTTTCTGAGAAGAGAGTGGCAAAGGTAGAAGATGTAGTGAACATCGGCGATGTAGTAACCGTAAAGGTTATGGAAGTGGATAAGATGGGACGTATCAATTTAAGCATGAAGCCAACAGACTTAACTGCAAAAGCAGAAGAGTCCAAAGAAGAAAAAGAGACAAAAGAAACAAAAACAGCAGAATAAGCAGCCGATGGAAGTTTACAGGCAGCGTACAGAGTTTGATGGCTCTGTACGCTGCCTGTTTTGGGTTCCTGCTGTTATTGTTCAAATAAAAGATGGAAGTTGCTGTGACGTTCCAGGGAATGAAGTCCTTGTTCAATGAACTCCCAGGTTTCCTTATAATCTCCGGTAACTGTAAAATCACTATGGGATAAGAAGGATAGAAAACTGTCTGGATTGGAGCTGTAATAATCTGCAAATTCATCTGCAAAAGTCACTTTTTCTTCCGTGGTCAGATTTTCCGTTTTATTGTGGAAAACGTGTTCTAAATTTCTGGAAAAATAATAGATCCGGTAAGGAATGGTATCCACCTTTCCGGTTTGCCTTAGACGGCACAATATCTGGGATTTTCGTTCATTCCGTTCAAGAACCCGTCTGGGGACGGAAGCTTCCACCCGGTCATCGTAATACCGGATATCTCTTCCTTTACTCTTTATAATCCTGTCATCGGGAATAAATACTCCATCGGTATCCACCAGATGAATCACTTTTAAAATATCGTTTTTCTGGAATCCATATCGTTTTCGTTCGATTTCAATATGTTCGCAGACTGTTTTCACCACATTGTCTACGGATACAGACCAGTTGCTGGTCATATCTCCGTGGACAATGTGAAAACGAATCTCCTGATCCTTTAAAATATTTTTGAGTATAGGGCTTAGGGTGTCCTCATCGGTAGGACCTTCTGCAATAAAAAGAATCACTTTTTTACTTTTTAAAGCCATCAAAAACCCCTTTCCCGGCACGGCGGAATGCTCTTCCGATCTCTACTGTATCGGTTTCTGCATAAATTTCTTCCCGTTGTCCTCCAAGTGTAATGCTTCTCAGATACAAATCTCTTAAATTATTGTTGCTTTTTACATTCTGCAGACGGATGTAGCGATTTGAAGAGTTGGTAGTGGAAAAAACAATGCTTTTTTTGTGGAGCATTTCCAGAGCACGGAGGTTGTGGGAAGTAAAGATCAGTTGCCCTTTGGCGCCTTTTTCCATGACAGACAGCAGTTCTCCCAGAAGATATTCATAGATTCCGGAATCCAGCTCATCAATAATCAGGCACATGGAGGGATGATTGTAGATGCACATCAGCACATTTAATACGGAAATAATCTTAATGATTCCCTCTGATTCATAGCTCAGTGGAATAATCAAGTGATCCCGTTTGGATATGAGCTGTATCTTGTATCCTTCTCTTCCTCTTTCGTTTAATTGTTCCCCAAAGTTATGGATGCCGATGGTGAGCCCTGGTATCATGGCGGAAAGAACCGTGTTCATATCTGTGATAATCCGATCCACAATGTCATACTGCTCTTTTGTGATGACCGATGGACCTTCCAGACGGATGGGAAGTTCTCCTTTTGTGATGGTTTGTCCCACTTTCAGACGAAAGGCAAAAGGAAGCATGAAATTCATGCTGATGGAACCGGAATGGGCATTGGTAATGACAAACAGGTTCATGCCTGCATACTGGGACAGCCCGTCTATTAAATAGGCATAGTCCTGGGAGATCCGGTCTGGAGCCGATAAGAAAACACTTTTTCCTTCTGGACCAAATAGAAAGGAAACCATATTTTTTTGCGCCAGTCTTTTGGCAACGTTTAGATTAATCCAGTTTTCTTCGTTGGTGCGGATCAAGTCCTCAAAGCGGTATCTAGGTGTGAACAAAGGACCTTTAGAAGCGCAGGAATAGTCAATTAAATTACGTTTTGTCTCGAATTTTTCCCCGTTCCACAAAGAAGAGGTCAGGGTTTCCCTGGAGATTGCCAGTCCTTGCTCCTCTGATCGTTCAAACTGTACCGTGTATTCTGCCAGAGCGGCTTTTTCCGGAGACTGTACCATGAATTTAACACGGATGGTACAGGAGTCTTTGTCCTCTGAGATGTAATGGCTTGTCTCTTTGGGAAGGGAATTGCCGGTTAGAAGCATCTGTATGACGGACATGGCTTCAATGATTGCTGTTTTGCCAGAGCCGTTTTGTCCATAGATTCCAAGGATATCGGCAGTGTTGGAGAAATGGTTTTTATCAATAGAGGAGGGCATTTCAATACGCCCATACTGGGTGTTTTTAAATCCTGATATTTCAATTTCACTGATTCTGACGGCAGTGTCATTCATAAGCTGAAATCCTTTCCTGTTTTAAGATATTCAAGTAATTCTATCCTATCATATTCCTTATATATAGCAAGAATATTTTTAGATTCGATACATTTTTATTCGATTCCTACTATTATCTGCTGATTTGAAAAAAATATTCCCCTGTTTTCTTCTCGACCTCATTTTTACCTGTATTGACAAAGGGGTAGTATTTCAAGTATAATAGCAAAACCGAAACACAACAATTACATAGTTCATTAAAAGGGAGTAGTTTAAATGCACTGTCAACATCCGGATGCCTGTGGCAGACTGGTAGTGCATACCATATGATGGTTACCAGACTTTTAATGTGCATATTCTGCAGAAGTTTTTTCAGAATATGTACATTGAAAGTCTTTTCTTTTGTAGGAAAAGTTCTGCGGATTTTCTGTAAAAGAAAGAAACACTCCCGGATGTACATTGCTTTAAAGGAAACGGTCACGGAAGTGACAGCGAATCAGCACCAGAGTCTGATCGGTCAGACTCTTTCTCAGGCTGATCCATGGGACAGCAGAATGGAGGAAGAATTGAAGGAATGGTATCAGAAGAGGGAAGAAGTAGTATTAAAGGAGCTTGGCACCACAGAGGAAGGATTAAGCCCTGAGAGGGCAGCGCAGCTTCTTGTGGAAAAGGGAGAAAACATTCTTTCGGAAGAAAGAAAAAAGAGTATGCTGCAGGTATTTATAGGCCAGTTTAAGGATTTTCTGGTTATGATACTGATTGTGGCGGCTGTTATTTCCATGTTTTCTGGAAATACGGAGAGCACCATTGTAATTATGGCGGTGATCCTGCTCAATGCAGTGCTAGGAACTGTCCAGTATGGAAAGGCACAAAAATCTCTCGACAGCTTAAAGTCCTTGTCTTCTCCCAGTGCAAAGGGAGTAAGGGCTGGACAGAAGTTAGAGATTGCTTCCAGGTTTGTGGTTCCTGGAGACATCATATCCTTAGAAGCAGGAGATATTGTGGTGGCGGACGGAAGAGTGATTAAAAATTATTCCCTACAGGTCAATGAAAGTTCGCTCACAGGAGAATCTGCCAATGTAGATAAGGAGTCGGAGGTGATTGAGGAACAGGTACCATTGGCTGACCGGACCAACATGGTTTATTCGGGCAGTCTGGTAACCTATGGAAGAGCAGTTGTAGTAATTACAGCGACAGGAATGGATACAGAGATTGGCAGAATTGCCAGGTTAATGAATGAAACAAAAGAGAAGAAAACACCTTTGCAGGCGAGTATGGACCAGTTTTCCAGCCGGCTTTCTGTGGGAATTATGATCATCTGCGGGCTGGTATTTCTACTTGGTTTATTCCGGAACATGCCGGTTTTAGATTCTCTAATGTTTGCTGTGGCACTGGCAGTGGCAGCAATTCCGGAAGCTTTAAGTTCTATTGTAACCATTGTACAGGCCATGGGAACCCAGAGAATGGCAAAGGAACATGCCATTATGAAAGAACTGAAAGCGGTGGAAAGTCTGGGATGTGTTTCGGTAATCTGTTCCGATAAGACAGGAACTCTTACCCAGAACCAGATGTCGGTACAACAAATATACGTTGACGGGAAGATTTTAAAACCAGAGGAATTAGATATTACCAGTCAGCTTCACCGTTATTTGATTTACGATGCGGTGCTGACCAATGATTCTGTTTTTGCAGAAGGAAAAGGGATTGGTGATCCTACGGAATATGCCCTTTTGGAAATGACGGAGCGGGTAAGCGTAAATCACAATTTTTTAAGAGATGTGATGAAGCGGCTGGAAGAACTTCCTTTTGATTCCCAGCGGAAACTGATGAGTACAAAGTATGAACTTCATGGAGTGCCTACAGTTCTTTCAAAAGGAGCAGTGGATGTTTTACTAAACCGAATGACCTTTATCCGTACACAGGAGGGGGTAAGGGAACTGACAGAAAAAGACAGGGAAGAAATTATCCTGCAGAATCAGAGTTTTTCCGAGCAGGGTCTTCGTGTTCTATGTTTTGCTTATAAAGAAGTGGAACAAGATCATGTGCTTTCGTTTCATTCGGAGGCTGATTTTACCTTCCTTGGTCTTGTTTCCATGGTTGATCCTCCAAGGAAAGAGTCTCAGGCAGCAGTTGCTGATGCCAGACGGGCAGGAATCCGCCCTGTTATGATTACAGGGGATCATAAGATTACGGCAACAGCTATTGCCAGACAGATCGGCATTTTCTTAGATGGGGATCTTGCGGTGACTGGAACTGAACTGGATGCCATGTCAGAAGAGGAACTGGATCAGAAGATTACAAAAACTTCGGTTTATGCAAGGGTTTCTCCAGAAAATAAGATACGCATTGTGGAGGCATGGCAGAGGCGGGGCAGCATTGTTGCCATGACAGGAGACGGGGTCAATGATGCACCGGCATTGAAGAAAGCGGACATTGGAGTAGCAATGGGAGTTACCGGTACGGAAGTTTCCAAAGATGCCGCTTCCATGATTCTGTCCGATGATAATTTTGCCACAATCATGAAAGCAGTTGCCAATGGACGCAATGTCTACCGCAATATTAAAAATGCCATTCAATTTCTGCTTTCAGGCAATACAGCCGGGATTCTTTCCGTGCTTTATACTTCAGTGTTTGCACTGCCCATTCCCTTTGCTCCGGTTCATCTGCTGTTCATTAATCTGCTTACAGACTCTCTTCCGGCAATTGCCATTGGTATGGAACCTGCGGAGCAGGATCTTCTGGAAGAGAAGCCAAGAAATCCAAAAGAAGGGATTCTTACCAGAGAATTTCTGATGAAACTGCTGTTACAGGGAACATTGATTGCTGCCTGTACCATGACTGCTTTTCATATGGGACTAGAGACAGGAAACCCTGCAGCAGCAAGCACCATGGCGTTTGCAACTCTGACCTTATCCCGGTTATTTCATGGATTTAACTGCAGAAGCAAATATTCTATTTTTAAAATTGGTTTTTCAACAAACTGGTATAGTCTGGCAGCTTTTGCAGCTGGTGTGCTGTTATTGAATCTGGTGCTGTTTGTGCCGTTTTTGTCAGGGCTTTTCTCTGTGACTCCTTTAGACGGCGGTCAGGTTGCCCGTGTCTATGCTCTTGGTGTGGTGCCGACCTTCGTGATTCAGCTTACCAAAATTTTTAGAAGAGAAAACAGAGAGAGATGAAAATAAAGTAAAAAAATCCGCAGAGTTGTGTTACAATATAAGAAATTATTGAAATAGAGGACACAGCCATGCTATATCAGATCAAAGACGGCACCGTAAGTGCCGGCGGAAATGTGATCTTATCCCATATTGATTTTGAGATTAAAGGAAATGAAAAGATTGCAGTGGTGGGAAGCAACGGGGCGGGGAAAACCACGCTGTTAAAACTGATTGCAGGGGAATTATTCCTGGATCGGGATGATAAGCGGAAAAGTGGCGGAATTACCAGTTCCAGATCGTTGACGGTTGGCTATTTAAAGCAGCAGGCATATTCGGATAAGGACAAAACAGTGGAGGAAGAATTATTATCCTCCTGTCCTTATCAGGATTCCTATTCCATGGAACGATTTTCTTATGAACGGGAATATGACAGGCTCTTTACAGGATTTGGGTTTCGAAAGGCGGATAAAAGCCGTAGACTTTCAGAATTTTCAGGAGGAGAGCAGACAAAGATTGCTTTGGTCAGTCTTTTGCTGAAACGCCCGGATATTCTTCTTTTGGACGAGCCTACCAATCATTTGGACGTACAAACCATTGAATGGCTGGAACAGTATATGAAGCAGTATGAAAAAGCAGTTGTCATGGTGTCCCATGACCGCTTTTTCCTGGACCAGACGGTTTCCGTGGTTTATGAGTTATCGCAAAAAAAGCTTATCCGGTATTCCGGTAATTACACCCGGTACCGGGAGGAGAAGAAAAAGTTTATAAGACTTCGGACAAAGGAATACGAAAGGCAGCAGCAGGAGATTAACCGTTTAAATGATCTGGTGGAACGGTTTAAACAGAAACCGCGAAAGGCGGCATTTGCCAGAGCAAAGAAAAAAGCAATCCAACGGATTGAGCTGGTAGAAATGCCTGGAGAGGATGAAGCTCATACATTTACGGTTCCTATTGAACCAGCCGTTTTGGGAAGCAAGTGGGTTTTTGAATCAGAACATTTAAAGATTGGTTATGACCGGCCGATTACGGAGATTACCATGAGAATCCGGAGAGGACAAAAGATTGGGATTTTGGGAGCTAATGGGACCGGCAAGACTACTTTTTTAAAGACAGTTGCCGGATTTCTTCCGAAAATATCAGGAGAATATTGTCTGGGAAACCAGATTACAATAGGGTATTTTGATCAGCATTCATCGGAGATTTCTTCCAAAAAATCAGTGGTAGAACATTTTCATGACCTTTTTCCTTCTTTGACAGAAAAAGAGCTCAGAAGTATTCTGGGGTCTTACCTGTTTCGTGGAAAAGAGGCGGAGAAATCAGTAGATGTGCTGTCTGGTGGTGAAAAATCAAGACTTGTTCTTATGGAACTTTTGCAGAGCAGACCGAATTTTCTTATTCTGGATGAGCCCACCAATCATATGGATATCCAGGCAAAAGAGACATTGGAATCTGCATTCAGAAATTATACGGGAACCATTCTTTTTGTTTCTCATGACCGTTATTTTCTTAACAGAGTAGCAGAATCCATTCTGCTGTTTGAGGATCAGTCTGTATTTTATTATCCATTTGGTTATGAACATTATCTGGAGAGAAGCCGTAGCGCTGAGAGCGGAGAATCCATAGGAGCCAGGATCAAGGCAGAGGAGCAGGCTTTGATTGCCGGAATGAAGGCGGTTCCCAGGGCAGAACGGCACCGGTTAAAGGAGATTTCTACGGAGGATGCTTACCTGGATTGGAAACTGGGGCTTGTTCTTTTAAAGCTTCTGCCTGCAAAAGAGCGGGTGGAGAGGCTGACTGATGAGATGGAAGAGATGAAAAATGAGTGGGTTAATTCTTCCGGATTCTGGGAAGGAGAGGTCTGGCAGGAGAAAGAACGGTACGAGAAGTTAATTCTGGAACGGACCAATGCCTGGGAGGACTGGACAACATGGTGTATGGAGTGGTTTGATGCCGCTTATGAGGGAGAGAGGGAGTAGGAAAAGCGTAGAAGCAGACGAGAGGTTTCGTCATGATTCTACGCTTTAAGCAATCCCTGATTCAGTTGATTCCAATCACAATTATTATATCTGTTTTAACTGGAACTTTGAAACCTCCTGCATCAGTGTCTGTGCCTGTGCAGCCAGTTCTTCACTGGAAGCAGAACTTTCCTCTGCGGTTGCAGCATTGGTCTGGATCACAGAAGATACCTGTGTCAGTCCCTGATTAATCTCATCAATGGCAAGAACCTGACCGGAAGAGGAGGATTCAATTTCCTGAATCGCCTGATCAACCATTTGTGCTTTGGTGAAAACTTCTTTTAGAATATTAGAGGTTTCCGAAGCCATATGTTCCCCTTCTGTTATAGCCTCTACAGAATGGTTGATCAGGTTTGCAGTTTCTTTTGCAGCCTCTGCTGATTTTATGGCAAGATTGCGCACCTCATCGGCAACCACTGCAAATCCTTTGCCGGCATCTCCGGCACGGGCAGCTTCAATGGCAGCATTGAGGGCCAGAATATTTGTCTGGAATGCAATGTCTTCAATGACTTTTGTAATGTTGGAGATCTCTGTGGCAGCGGTACCGATTCTTGCCATGGAGGTATTTAACTTCTCCATATATTCGTTGCTGGCAGCGATACCTGTGCCGCTTTCCTGTACATAAGTGGTTGCAAGACGGACGTTGTTGGCATTGTCCTCCGCCTGTTTTGTGACTGTATTGATGGAGGCGTTCAGTTCTTCTACGGTTGCTGCCTGTTCTGTGGAACCAGAAGCAAGCGCCTGTGCAGCAGAAGAAACCTGTTCCGCACCGGTGTTGACTTCTTCGGCAGACATACGGATTAAAACCATGGTATGATTTAAGTCATTTTCAATCTTACGGAGAGCCAGTCCCAGGACATCTTCTTCGGACCGGACGGGAACTTCCTGTGTAAAATCGCCGTTGCTGATGTCTTCTGCAATCTGTACCTGTTCCCGGATTCCTTTGAGCATCTCGTTGAATGCAGCCGCAAGTTCGCCGGTTTCATCCTTGGAATCAATATCATTTAAATCAATATCCACATGACCCATGGAGATTTTCTTGGCGGCTGAGACAACCTGTCCAATAGGAGTGCTGATCATCTTTGAGATTCTAAGGCTTAAATAGAGGGCAACTACAATACCCAGTACCAGAATCAGACATAGAACCACGGTAATAACCGTTGCAATGGAATCGTTGCTCTGGCTGGTCTCTTTGGCGCTGTTCATACGCAGTTCGATTAACTGATCCATATTATCATAGATTTTTTCAATGTTCTCGGCTTCGCTGTCAAGTGCGGATAAAGCAGCTTTGGTATTACCCGCTTTTGCTGCCTCCAGACATCGTTCTATGGTGGGATCAAAGGACTGGTCAAAGAGTTTTATGGAGTCATCGACCAATGCCCTTCCTTTGTCTGTTGCCAGGGTTTTTCTGTATTCAACTGCATAATCTTTGAAGAGTTTTTTCTCTTCCTGATAGCGTCCTTCTATTTCTGCCAGTTCCTGCTGGTTGCCGGTGTGATTCGCCATGGCATTAAGATCTACCTTGAGTTTATAAAGGTTTTTGGTGGCATGGAACAGCTCATTGATGGGGGCTGTACGGTTTTCGTACAAGTATGTATCCATCTGATTGATTCGGATCATGCCGGCAATTCCTACACCGCCGATGATAAACATCATAAATACCATGCTGAAAGAAGCGGCTAGCAGTTTTTTGCCAATGCTGAAATCCCTAAAATTTTTCATGCTGAGAACCTCCTGAGATTTTATCTTTTGTATGAATTTTTCCATTTTTCTGCAAAAGGGTGTTGGTTTTGTGCATGTGGGATTCGCAGTTTAACTAAGACTGTGCCTGCCTTACTATATTTAAGGAGTGAAAGGGGGTAAAACTGTTGTGACGGGGATTGTGACGGCGAATGGCTGGGGAGCGGTGCTGGCAATATACATGTCGTTGAACTTATCAATGGCTATTTTTTTTTGTTCCATGAGTGAGTGTGCATAAACATTCATGGTAATTGCTACACTGGAATGTCCAAGGATTTCACTGACTGTTTTAATATCAACATGAAGTTCCAGTGCTCTTGTCGCAAAGGTATGCCGGGTGGAATGAAACTTTCGGTCTTTCATTCCTGCCTTTACTAATATTTTTTTATATAGCTTTTGATAGGCTCTCGGATCAATAGGGGTATCATTGCCCGATAATATGTAACAGTCCTCCTTTTTGCCTGTCAGTTCATACTGTCTGGCAATGGGAATGAGAAAAGCGGGGAGCGGAATCTTTCTGATCGAAGTCCGGCTCTTAGGCGTTCCTATGTGAAGAATTGTTTTCTTATCTGAATTCTTAAAATTCTTAGTTCTGGAAACCGTGCGTTTTACAGACATGGTTGCCGCCTCCAGGTCAAAGTCAGACCATCTTAAACCACAAAGTTCTCCAAGCCGAATTCCTGTGTAAAAGCATAGTACAATGCCAAGTGCCCGTTTATCTCCATCATTCATGGCGGTCCATTCAATCAGACGCTGTTCGTTTCTGGTAAATATTGGTACTTCTTTCTGTTCTGTTTTGGGCATTTTTATGGATTGAAGAATAACGGAAGCTTCTTTCTGGTCGAGAAGGATTTCGCGCAGTGCCGTTTTAAAAACAGTCAGTATCTTTTTTTTATAAGCATCGGATAGAGAAGAATCTTTGGTTATATTTATGCTAAAGATTGAAACGGTATCTTCCGATATATCTCTATAACCGTCATTTTGATAGAATGGTATGATATATTTTTGGATGCAGTGATAGTAACTTTCATAGGTAGAAGGTTTTACCCTGTGGATGGCTCTGCATTCTAACCATGACAGAAACAGGTCTGCCGCCTTTGTCTCTGGTTTGGAATTTATATCTGGAGCCGCTGGCTTGTTTTCCAGAAAGAGTTTCATCTTTTCCTTTGCTTCCCGATAGGTTTTTCCGTAGAAGTACTGGTATTTGCCTTCTGGTTTTAACAAACGGCCTTCCCACCGTCCATCTTTTCTCTTATATATATTTTCCCCTCTTCTTGGCATTGATGGCTATCTCCTTTTGACGTAATTTTTGACGGCGATTACAATAAAATCGCCTTAAAATGCTTTACATTTTTTGTTTATATGTGTTTAATTTCTATCATCAATACAATTTTTGTTAGGATTGACAAACAATAATCGAGTATTATATAATCTATAATGTCGAAATTTGTCCAAAAACTGCGACATGGTTTTAGTTAAACTGCGCCTGTCTGAGATATGTCTATCTAAGTATAATCGTTATTCTAAAATTTACCATACCTAAATTTTACCATTTAAACGGTAAGAATTATAAGAGTAGAAAAAATAAAAAAAGCAGCAATCCATAAGTGGATTTACTGCCTTTTTCTTCTTATTATAATGAGAACCGGTATACAGCATTAAATCTGTCTTTTCGGTATGGATCGTAAAAGCCGTCGCTGATTTCCCAGCCGTCAAATTCATCTTTTTGGAATAAGAGGTGTTCGTCTCTATGGGAACGCATGGGGATTTCTCCGATTAACACTCCTTTTTTTGCAACACGGAGAAGTTCTTTTGTGGCGGCAGCCGCATATTCTTTATTTTCAAAATAAAGGTAAACACCGTAGCAGATCACTTTATCAAAAGACTTGTCTTTAAAAGGCAGATCTGCGGCTTCCCCTGTCAAAACAGAGTTATGTAACAGTTCAATGTGCTTTTCTACCAGAGTGGGAGAATAGTCAATGCCCACATAGTCACAATCCAGATACTGTGCCAGTGCACCGGCTCCGCAACCGACTTCCAGAACCTTATCTTCTTTGCGGATATCCAGTCTTTTGATGATTTCTCTTGATACTTCTTCCATGTTCACATGAGTGGCTTCGTATCCGTCATAAGCCAGAAGATCGGTAATGGAACCGTCTGCTTTTCCTTTCCGGGTCCAGATCTGTTTCCAGCTTTCTTTGTTTGTTTCTTGTGCATTCATCTTAATAGCCTCCTTATTAGCGTAATATATGTTTTAGTGCATCTGCAAGTCGTTCATTGTCTTCCTGAGTACGGACTGCGATGCGGATAAACTCTCTTCCTTCCAAGCCTGTTTTTTGGGACAGGTCTTTGATCAGAATGTTATAGCGGTTTAGAAGCAGTTCTGCAATCTGTGTAGCAGAGCAGCCGTCTGTGATCTCGCAGAGAATAAAGTTTGCCTCTGAGGGATATAGCTTGAGCTGACGGATGGAACAAAGGTCCTCATACATCTTCTTTCTGGTAGTTTTAAATTTCTTTAAGGCATCTTTGTAGTCGGACTGATATTTTTCAAAGATCTGAAGGAAATATTCTGCCAGGGAATTGATGTTCCATACCGGCAGTTCTTCTCTTACCAGACGGACAATCTCCGGATCACTGCAGGCCAGGATTCCAAGCCGGAGTCCTGGAACTCCATAAGATTTTGAAATACTCTTAATTAAAACCAGATTGGGATAAGCATTTAAAGTCTCCTGATTCATGAGAGAAGGTTCCTCTTCCGCAGAAGAAAAGTCTAAAAAGGATTCGTCCAGTATGAGACAGATATCTCTTTTTTTACAATAGGCGGCAAGAGCCAGCACTTCTGACTTCTTTAAATAGCTTCCGGTAGGATTATCCGGGTTTACTAAAACGATGGCACTTAGTTCTTTATCCTGATAAAAGTCCATAATGTCTCTGGTTGTATAGGTAAAGTCAGGTGTGGAGACAAAAAATGGAACGGGGAAACGGGCACAGTTGCCGTATTCCTCAAAGGAAGGTTTGATCACACCCACCCCTTTGGGAAAAGAACGGATTAAAGGTTTAATCAGTTCGGCGGCTCCGTTTCCGGTAAGAACCTGGTTTTTCTCAAGCCCCAGGGATTTGGCGGCAAGTAAGTTGTTGACATCAAGCCCGGAAGGATAACTGGTACACAGTGCTTCAAAGCTTGCTTTGATTTCTCCCATCAGGCGGCTGTTGGGAAAGTAGGGATTGACCAGATAGCAGAAATCCAAAAGTCCGGGATAGCGCCAAAAGCCTCCGTATCGGCTGGAAAGTCTGGCAAAACGGCTCTGGGAGTCGGTAAAAATGGATTCTGCAATGTCCAGATCCTGTTCATCGTCGATTTCATACCAGAATCTGTTTTCCAGGCGGCTTGCCTTTAAGTCATGATCATCTAACAGAGAGATTACCTTCAATACCTGCTCATAGTACTCGTTATTCCCAAGAGCTTTGCTGTAAGCTTCCAGGAAAGGAACGTAGTGAGTAGACGAAAATCCTTTGCTGAATTTATAGATGTTTACTGTTTTATAATAGGAATGAATGTCTTCAAAGCGGAAATCCTTCCTGGTAAGGAACTTCATAATATTATCCTGCTGATCCAAAAGAACCACGGTTCCATCCATCCAGCTTTCAAAATGAGCCACCAGTGCCAGATTGGGATAGGGGTCATTGATGATCTGGGTCAGGACCTCCTGTTCAAAGATCAAGTCGGATTCCAGCAACAGTGTATCATCTTCAAGCAGATGGTCTTTTGCCAGGTAAAGGGAATAAATGTTATTGGTGGTCTGGTAGACCGGATTGTCAATGAAGGTGACTGGGGTATGTATGGCGAGAGAGCGGACAAATGATTTTAATTGTTCTCCTTCGTGGCCAGTTACCAGAATGATCTTATTGAAATGGTAATGATCCAGTTGCTTTAACATGCGTTCAATCATTGGAACCTGGTTTACCTTTACCATACATTTGGGTTGGTGTTCCGTTAATTGCTTGAGCCGGCGCCCCATACCGGCAGCGAGAATGATAGCCTGCATGACACTCTCCTTTGTTCAAAAATATAATTAATGAGTAATTTATGAACATAATAGCAGGTTCTTCCATCATTGTCAATAAGAAACTTGACAATCTCCGGGAGAGTGCTATAATATGAAAATGATTTCTGATTTCGAAACGAGGGAAGAAAATGGCAGAGAGAGGCAGATACCGGACAAAACAGCAGGAACTGATCCTTAGCTGTTTAAAAAAACAAAAAGAAAGATTCAGCACAGTAGAACAGTTTATGGAAAGCCTTCACCGTGATGGGATTCATGTTGGGCAGACTACGGTTTACCGGGCTTTGGAACGTCTGACAGAGGATGGGATGGTGGTTAAGATTCCATCGGTTGACGGGTCCAAGGCACAATTCCGCTATATAGGGGAAGAATTAAGCTGGAATGTGGGAAAGCTGGTGTGTTTAAAGTGCGGCAGTATTATTCCTTTGGAATGTTCCAGACTGGATGCATTTTATGAACATATTCATGAGGATCATGGATTCCAACTGGATCAGCACCATATGGTACTTTACGGCTATTGCAGTCAGTGCAGCCAATAAAAAGAAAGGAGAGAGAGGGACACATGAAGTATTTAAAAAACAGCAGGCGCAGCGGAGCGCTTCTTCTGGCTCTGCTTTTGGCAGTCACTCTCTTTTTCTCATCCTTTTTTGTACTGACTCACTTTCAACATGACTGTATTGGAACAGGCTGCCATGTCTGTGCAGAGATTCAGACCTGTATTCGAACCATTCATCTGATTTCGGGAGTGATAGGACTGGGATTAAGCATGATTGTCGCATTGATCAGTGCGGAAAATCTTGCGAGAATTTACTTTGCAGGTCTTTATCTTCGTCCGTTTTCCCTTGTACGCCTGAAGGTGCGGTTAAATAATTGAAGCATATAGGAAATGAAAAGGCGTATCAGATGAAAAATGAGGAAGAAAACAGGAGAATGAATGATGAAGAAAAATAAGATGAAAACCGGTTGTATGCTGGCTCTTCTGGTGCTTGTTTCAGGCGCCATGCTTTCCGGTTGTACGGGAGAGAAGAAAAGCGAAGCAAAAAATGATAAAATAAATGTCATGACAAGTTTTTACCCTGTATATGACTTTACTTTAAAAGTAGGCGGGGATAAGGTCAATGTAACAAATATGGTTCCAGCAGGAATGGAACCTCACGACTGGGAACCAGGAACCCGTGATATTGTCAATCTGGAAGCTGCCAATGTATTTGTATACAGCGGAGCAGGCATGGAGCATTGGACAGAGGATGTTTTAAAAAGTCTGAACAATCAAGATCTGATCGTGGTAGAAGCATCTACAGGAATAACCTTGAGAGAAGGTCATAGTCATGAGGAAGATGAAAAAGAAGAAGATGGAGATCATGAGGAGAAATTTGATCCTCATGTCTGGCTGGACCCGAAAAATGCCAAAAAAGAGATGGAGAATATTAAGGATGCGCTTGTAAATGCAGACCCGGACAATAAGGATTATTATGAGTCCAATTATAAAACTTATGCAGAAAAGCTTGATGCTCTTGACAAGTCCTTTCAGGAAGAACTGGCAGCTCTTCCCAACAAGTCGATTGTGGTATCCCATGAAGCTTACGGATACTTATGCAGTGCCTATGGGTTAACCCAGATGGGAATTGAAGGGCTGACACCAGATTCCGAACCGGATCCGGCAAGAATGGCTGAGATCATTGATTTCGTGAAAGAAAATCAGGTGAAGACCATCTTTTTTGAAGAGCTGGTAAGCCCTAAAGTAGCAGAAGTGGTTGCGAAGGAAACAGGAGCCAAAACCCAGGTTTTAAATCCTGTAGAGGGATTAAGCGATGAAGAAATAAAGGCAGGAGAAGATTATATTTCCATTATGGAAAAGAATCTTGCCGCTTTAAAAGAAGCACTTGAGTAAATAGAGACGGGAGTAAGGATTGTGAATGCGATAGATATAAAAAGCCTGACTTTTTCCTATGGTGATACACCTGTTTTAAAGGGTATTAACCTGGTGGTCCCACAGGGGCGGTTCGCCGCTTTGATCGGTGCCAATGGTGCTGGAAAAAGTACATTAATAAAAATACTGTTAGGGGAACTGCCTATAACAGGAGAGTCTGGAAGCATGAAGCTGATGGATCAGGAGATAAAACAGTTTAAGGACTGGAGCCGGGTGGGGTATGTACCTCAGAATGGAATGGCTGGTTATAAGGATTTTCCGGCATCAGTAGAGGAAATTGTTCAGGCGAATTTATACAGCAGGATCGGTCTGTTCCGTTTTGGCGGGAAAAAGGAGAAAGAACTGGTGTATGATGCACTCTGTCAGGTTGGAATGGAATCTTATAAAAGACGGCTGATTGGGAAACTCTCAGGAGGGCAGCAGCAACGGGTTTTATTAGCACGGGCACTGGTTAACAGTCCGGATCTGCTGGTTTTTGATGAGCCGACTTCAGGAGTGGATGAAGCCAATACCAAAGAGTTTTACCGCCTGATTAAAGAATTTAACCAGAAGGCAGGAGTGACTGTTTTTATGGTAACTCATGACAGAAGCTGTCTGGCAGGTCTTGCTGATGATGTGTGGGAGCTGGAAGAAGGAATCATGAGACAGGTATCGCAGGAAAAGGAGGAGATGTGCCATGGGAATGCTTAGTTATGGATTTATGCAGAGGGCGTTTTTAGTAGGCATTTTGCTTGCCATGGTCATCCCCTGCATTGGTGTTGTGATTGTGTTAAAGCGGCTGTCCATGATTGGAGATGCGCTTTCCCATACTTCCCTGGCTGGGGTGGCGGCTGGATTGATTCTTGGAATCAATCCGGTTGCCGGTGCAGCAGCCGCCTGTATTATTGCGGCTTTTGGTATTGAAGGGATTCGAAGAAAGCTGCCACGTTATTCTGAGATGTCCATTGCCATTATGATGTCTGCCGGCATTGGGCTTGCCGGTGTGTTATCCGGTTTTGTTAAGAATTCGGCGAACTTTAACAGCTTTTTATTTGGAAGCATTGTTGCCATTAGTGATCTGGAGATGTATCTTGTCATCGGAGTGTCCTTAACCGTTCTTCTTCTGTTCTTCCTTTTATATAAAGAACTGTTCTACATTGCGCTGGATGAGCGGAGCGCACGGCTTGCAGGAGTTCCTGTAAAGAGAGTGAATTTTATCTTTACCATTCTGACGGCAGTTACTGTATCCATTGCTGCAAGGACGGTAGGAGCGTTAATCGTTTCTTCTATGATGGTTATTCCCGTTGCCTGTGCCATGCAGTTTGGAAACAATTATAAACAGACAGTTATTTATGCAGTGTGCTTTGATGTGGTATTTATGATGATTGGTCTGGTTCTGGCTTATTATCTTGGATTAAAGCCGGGAGGGACCATTGTTCTCGTGGGAGTTGTCTTCCTTCTTCTTTGTTTTATCTGGAAGAAGTTATCCGGGGTGAAGGGGTAGGAACCATAAGGAGTAGAATATGACAGACCTTTATATTGTATCTGGTTTTCTGGGAGCAGGAAAGACTACGCTGATACAGACCATGTCCGGTACTGTGTTCCAGGGAAAGAAAATTGTAGTCATTGAAAATGACTTTGGAGAAGCAGGAATTGATTCCAGCTATTTAACAGACAGTGAGATTACAGTTACAAGCATTCAATCAGGCTGTATCTGCTGCAGCATGACAGGGGATTTCCATAAATCCCTTTCTTTCGTGTCAGCAGAATATGAGCCTGATGTAATTGTGGTAGAACCATCTGGTGTGGGAAAGCTTTCTGATATTATCCGGGCATGTCTGAAACGAAAGGATCTTGTTCAGATCAAACGGTGTATTGCAGTTGTAGATGAAACGAGATTTGATAAATACAGGGAAAATTACGGAGAATTTTATGTGGATCAGATCTGTTATGCGGATCTGATTTTGTTAAGCCATCAAAGCGGAGATATGGCAAAGACGGAAGATATCATTGGAAAAATAAGAGAACTGAATCAGGAAGCCCGGATCGAAGCAGACTTCTGGGACAGCATTCCCGGGGAAGTATTTTGTTCCGGGGAGAGGGTGAACGCTGTAAAAGTGCTAGAAAATGAAAGCCGTCAGGTGCCGAAGATGGGGCGTATCGCCAACCGGATTTCTTCTCCCTTTCAATTGGTAAAAGGAATCTTTACCTCAGTAACACTGGAATATGAGAACGTGCTGACAGAGGAAGAATTGAGGGAAAAGATTAACCGGGTTATAAAGGAAGCCGATGGGATGATTCTGCGTGGAAAAGGAATCATAAACAGTCCGAATGGAAGGTTAATATTTCATTACATACCAGGCATGCTTAAAGTACAATCCACTGGCGCAGAAGGCTTTTATCTCTGTTTCATCGGAACTGGACTGAAAGAAGAACAAATAAAATTGTTATTTGAAGGAGAAATTATATGACTATTCCGGCATGGGTAATAACCGGATTGCTGGATTCCGGCAAAACCACGCTGATAAACCGGTTGATAAAGGAAGAACTTGAGGAGCAGACGGTTCTTGTAATTCAGTTTGAGCAAGGGGATGTGCCGTTACTGGAATCAGATCAGGTCAGGTCTTTTGCCTGTTCAAAGACTCAGATAGAAGAAACACCTTTTGAGGTGAGTGAAAGAATATGGGAGGAGCTGGAAGCGCATCCCGTTGATCTGGTCTTGATAGAGTGGAACGGGATGGAGCACTTTCATACTCTGGAACAGATGTTTTTGCAGTTTTGTGCCAGACCGGTTATCAGTATAGAAAAGGTGATTTATGCAGCGGCAGGAGAGAACCTGGAACGTCAGATCGCAGATTCCGGTTCCATATCCATGTCACAGATTGCTGCCAGTGATTGTGTTTATGTAACAAAAGAAGCAGGAAGGAAAGGAAAGGGCTTAAAGGTCCTTTCCGGAATTCCTGTTTATACGGAAAATTCATGGAAACAGCTTCGAAGGAAATTGTTTCACTATGATTTAAAACCTCAGATGTGGCTCTTATCCATATCTGTTGCAGTAATTTTGTATTTGATTGTGAAGCCGGCTCTTGGCAGTTCAAGCTTTTCTGTAGATGTATTTCTGACCGTTTTCTTAGGAGTGTTTTTACAGGCGGTTCCATTTCTTGCCATTGGTGTTTTGCTTTCATCAGCCATTCAGGTGTTCATCAGCCCTGGCTGGATTCAGAGAAGATTTCCAAAGAACGTAGTTCTTGCCCAGTTATTTGCGGTATTTGCCGGTTTCTGCCTTCCGGTCTGTGACTGTGCCTCCATTCCCATCTTTAAAAGTCTGGTGAAGAAAAAGGTTCCCATATCAGCAGCGGTAACATTCATGCTGGTATCTCCGGTCATTAATCCGGTTGTGATTCTCTCCACCTGGTATGCGTTTCAGGGAAATATAAAGATTCTCGGTGCCAGGTTAGGGCTTGGAATCTTCTGTGCGGTGGTCACTGGTCTGACCTATCTTCTGGTTCCACCCAAAGCAGTGTTTGGAGCAGAGATACTTCCAGTAAAAGCAAAAGACTGGGAGGATAACTGGAACAGAGGAAATGAGACAAAGGGAACTTCCCGCTTTTTTCTATTGATGCGTCATGCACAGAATGAATTTTTTAATGTAGGTAAGTATTTGTTGACCGGGATATTTATTTCCAGCCTGTTCCAGCAGTTTCAGCCGGCTATGGTCCGTTCCGGGGCAGGAATTACGTTATGGGCTGCAATTTTGTTCATGATGGCAATGGCATTTGTCTTATCGCTGTGTTCTTCTTCAGATGCAGTGGTGGCAAGAAGTCTGTCTCAAAGCTTTCCGGCAGGTGCAGTCATCGGGTTTCTTGTCTTTGGTCCCATGATGGATATAAAAAATGTAGCCATGCTTTTATCGGGTTTTAGAAAGACTTTTATTTTAAGACTGCTGGTCAGTGTTTTTGTCGTCTGTTTTTTGACGGTATTGGCATTTTCAGTATTTGAAAACGGAGGAATCAGAGTATGAAATTAAAAGGAAAAGGGTTGAATCCCCAGGTGCTTATAGAGTCGGGGTGTTATTTTCTTTTTGGTGTGCTTCTATTCCGCCTTACAATTACCGGCACATATCTTAATTATGTAACTCCTCGCATGAAGCCTTATCTGTATGGATTATCCGCATTGATGATACTGTGGGCAGGAGTCAACGGAAAAAACCTGTTCCGCCCCCAGTATAAAAAAAGAGTGAAGCGGTGTCTGGTTCTGGTGGTTCCCATTCTGCTTTTTGCTGTTCCGCCGGCACCTCCAGCAGCTGGTGCCATGGTAAAGGGGCTTTCCAGTTCCAGTATTACCTCATCTTCCGGCGGATATCAGATTCCGGAAGAGTCCAGGGAAGATTATGAATACTATGGACAAGAGAATCTGGAAAAGCCGGAACAGGTGGAAGAAGGAAACGATCTGGAAGTTCCAGAACAAAAGACAAGAACGGTGATCCAGACTACACCACCTTCTTTTGAGATTCCGGGACTGAATGAAGAGACAAAAACCATTGATGTCAGTGATGAAGACTTTGGGGTATGGGTAAATGAACTGGGAATGAATCCCCAGAAATATGAAGGATATACGATTACCATGAAAGGACTGGTGCTGACGGATTTAGAGGACCGGAAGGACAATGAATTTGCTCTGGTCCGTTTATCCATGTGGTGCTGTGCGGCAGATATGGCTCCAATGGGGCTTATGACAGAGGTTCCGGGAGATATGCCTTTCAAAGAAAATGACTGGATTACCCTCACAGGAAACGTGAAAGTGAAAGAGGGTTATGCGGTGATTGATGCACTGGATATGAAGGAGGCGGAGAAACCGTCTGAGGAATATGTATATCCTTACTGATGACAGAGATAAGAAGGAGAATCATGAGGAAAAAACCAGTTACATTAATAAGTGGTTATCTGGGAGCGGGCAAGACAACGTTGTTAAATTATCTGTTAAACCAGGCACAGGAAACACGTCTTGCTGTGGTTGTCAATGACCTGGGAGCCGTTAACGTAGATGCCAGGCTGCTTCGGGGCAAAAGCAGGCAGGATTTTCAAAATCCGGTGCTGGAGCTTACAAATGGCTGTATCTGCTGTGACTTAAAAGAAGATTTTATTCAGGACATCCGAACGCTTGCCATGGATGACTCGGTAGATGCAATTGTTGTGGAGGCTTCTGGTGTCAGCAGTCCCATGAGCATTGCCGATGGGTTTGAGGAAGAGGGAGAAGAATTTCCAGCATATCTGGATTCGGTGGTGGCTGTAGCCGATGGAAACCGGATTGCTTCTGAATTTCTGGAAGAATTGGAACAATATCAGACTTCCTATGAAACAGAGGAAGAAGATGTGATAAATCTGGTTATGGAGCAGATCGAGTTTTCTAATATTATTCTATTGAATAAATGTGATCTTCTTACATCGAAGGAACTGGAGCAGGTGGAGTCCATCATTAAAATATTGTCTCCGGAGGCGGAACTGATTAAGACAACCAACAGTGAAGTACCCCTTCACAAAATATTTAACCGGAGACTCTATGATTATGACCGTCTCCATGGAGCCTGTGCACTGAATAAAGCATTGGCAGACGGGGAGCATGACCATGATTATGGAATAAAGTCCTTTGTTTATGAGAGAGAGGAAGGGTTTGAGGAAGCCCGTTTCTATGACTGGATTGAGAATCATTATCCAAGGGAAATTATAAGAGCAAAAGGGTATATCCGCTTTTTTGACAGACCGGAAGAGACAATTCTTTTTGAACAGGCAGGAAACAGTGTTGCGATCACTCCGGTTCCTTCCGTTGAAGACTCAGAACAGGGCAGTCAGATTGTATTTATTGGAAAGCAGTTAGAGGAAGAGAAATTAAAAGAGTCCTTAAATGCCTGTATCAGACAGTAAAAAAGCCAGAGATTGTACGGTTGGAAAAACCGGAAGTCTCTGGCTTTTTTATTGTCTGATATAATGAATTCAATAGGCGATGTTGCGATTATCTTTGGACATTTCATCCAGGAATATATTCCACAAATCCACATGAAAATCCACTGATTTGGTGGTATTATCTGCAATTTCCTTCTTCAAAATCCGGTTTAGAATATCTGTCTGAAAGTAGTGGATTTTTTCCTGCTCATTGTCATGCAGATAAACAATACTCATTCCTTTGGAGCAGATTACTGCAATATTAGGAAAGTCTCTGCTAACCAGATGAAAATGCCCTTGGCTGATATAAGGGTTAAATCTCTTTAAATAATCAATCCGTTCCTCCTGGGGAATCTGGGTTGTACCGAGTAAGGGAATAATCGTAAGTCCGTTTGCCTGAAAAACAACGGTGGAATCAATGGTAAAATAAAAACGTGTTTTTTCGGTTAAAATGTTCTGCAGGTATGTAAGCATGGTATCTTTTAGAGGATCGTCGACGGAATCGGAAATTAATTCTTCCTTTCGAACCAGATATCCAATGGGAATAAAATTATATATTGCATCAATGGAACCGCCGGTCAGCCTGGAAAGCAGGGTGGAATCGGCGGAAAGCAATGCTTTTGCTTCTTCTCCGCTGTAGCTGATCTTTTTTCTGCCTTTCCGCATCAGAGCGGTGTAAAAGGTGTTGAGATAACTTTTCTGGGTAATAAAGGTCATCATCGGGGTTCCGTCAAGCTGAATGCCAAAAAGCAGGAGGTATTGTCCACGAAGGAGTAAAAAGGGGTTGCCGGTGTCCTCCTGAGTATCCAGCAGATTTAAATCTAAGTATTTTTGCACGTTTGCAATGGAGGAAATCGTGTCCAGATGGTAGAGTTCCTGAACCGATTCCAGTGCGGAAAAGTGCAGAAACTGATAAAATGGAATGTTTTCGTCTTTTTTTGAATCGGTGATTCTGATCCGGCTAAAGATATCAGAATATTGATGATCCATAAAAGGCAGGGTGCTGTAGAATTCCAATGGTTCTTTATTTCCATCAGTCAGGTAGTCTGATACGATGACGCAGAACAGATTCAAAACATTTTTCTTCCCCAAAAAGGTTGCTTCCCGGTCTGGATGAACTGGATTTCCGTCATTTTCATCTTCAAAGTCTTTGTCAATGGCATGTTCTATAGCACAGGACAAAAATATCTCCAACTCATATTTGGAATTAAAATCATAGATGACTGGAAATAAAGAAAAAAGTTTTGTGTAACATTGGTGACTGTAAAACACTTCTGCAAAATATGCTGCCGCCTGTCTGCTAAAGAGTCTCTTCTCTTTGATAAAGGGCAGTCTGCCGCCCTTTAGAATTTTACTTAACCCGCTTGGGGTCATATTCATACTGATTGCAAAATCAGTCTTAGCTGTCTGCGCAATATTAATAAGTCCTTCTAATAACAAACCAATTCTCATAGAATATCTCCCGTTTTTTCCTATCCTGGAAAAATAGTTACATAATTTTTCTGAACTTTACTATGTATTGTAACTTTATTTTCCCATTTTTTCAAGCATGAACTTTCCATACTGGGTATAATTTTTTTGAGGTTTTACTGGAATGATCTGGAAATAATCTCGAAAGAAGAGTATAGGAGGACAATGAGTGAAAAAAAAGAAGCGAAAGCAATACATAAGCTGGATGTTAATACTGATGATTATATGGAATATGATAATGCCTGTTCATACTGTTTATGCAGGTGAGATGGGAGCCGGGGCGGAGATGGCAGGAACAGATCTGGCATCTCCTTCCAGTGCGAGAAAGGAAACAGGCATTTCCAAAAAGGCAACCCATTCCAGTGCAGCGAAAGTCTCTGACAGGAGCAAAATCAAGCCAGGTGACCCTATGGCAACACCTGCCACCGCACTAAAAAATGAAATGGGTGAAGACAAGACGGGGGCTTTGGAAAACCTTAGAGCTGAATTAAAACAGGGTGAAGACAAGATAGAAGAAGGGGGAAAACTAAACGGGAAAGAAAAGGTTTCTGTTGATATCTTTTTTGATGTTCCGGTAGAGGGCGATGAACCCACGCCTCCTGTAATCATAAACAGAAATGATACGGCAGAATTTGATTTAAGTGATGGATTTAAGCTTTTAGAAGGAAAAACAGTTGAATTAAAAGAAAAAAGCGGAACCAATGTAATCGGTCATGCCAAAATTTCTTTGAACCCTGATACAAAAGTGGTTTCTGCTCATATTATTTTTGATGGAGACGAAGAAGTTTTTGATGGAACTTTAAATACAGTCAGCGGCTGGTTTCATTTGGACTTTGATTTAGATACCTCAGATATTCCCCAAAAAGAAGGGGAGAAACAGATTTATGTTCTTGATAAGTCATACACAGTGGTGATACCTCCTGTTGAAATTGTATATGAAGTGAAAAAGTCCGGCAATTTCAATATGAAAAATCATTCTGTAGAATGGAAGGTTGAGGTGAGTGCCAGTCAGGGCGGAGAAGCGGTTGATCTGGCAGGATATAAATTTTCAGATGATTTAAAGACAGTTGGAGAATATCTTACCGATTCCTTTCAGATAGGTGGAGAACCCAAAACCCCTGTGCACCAGGAAAATAAGCTGGAATATGTATTTCCTGCAGAATCGGTGGGGAAGCAGATTATCACTTTTGAGACAAAGGTTCCGGAAGAACTTTATTATGCTCTCACCCCACAGACCATTCGCAATAAGGCAGAGCTTTATAATGAAGAATATGAATTAAAAAAAGATGATGAAGCAATTGTTTATTGGGTGCCCAAGTGGATTGAAAAGAAGGGAGAACCAGGCGGTGAGGGAAGTGAAGGCATCTATAATCCCAAAGACAGAACCATTACCTGGACCATAATAGCCAATCAAAACGGCGTTCCCCTAAAGGGTGTAGTTATTACCGATGTACTTTCTCCGGAAATCAGGGAGTCAGGTAAAAAGCTTGAGTTTGCTTCTGCAAATTGGGAAATATGGAATGGCTCTTCTTATGAAAATTCCACGGAGATAGAACCCAACGAAAAGGGCGAATATGAAATCGGAGATATTGAATCTCAGATTCGGCTGACCATTGTTACAAAAGTTCCCAATGATGAAATTACTGCAGGAAAGACTACTTATTACAATGAAGCTTCCATGAAGTGGGAGGGAGCTGAAGGGGTAGGAACAGGAAAAATCGGAGTAGGAATTGGATACGATGCCATTCATAAGACTGGAAAAGCAGATCCTTCAAAGGGGACTGTTTCATGGACTGTAACAGTCAAGCCTCAAGGTCAGATCATTCCGGATGCAAAGGTATACGATCTCCTCATTTACGAGAATAGTGGGGTTGATCTCAGTTCTTTAACCGGAATTCCAAAAGGTATTAAAAATCAGGATCTAAAAGCCGGATATGGCTTAAAGTATAAAGCCGGCACTTTTAACGGTTCTGGTTTAGAACTTAAGGTTATTCCGATATTACAGGGAGAAGAGCGGGTCGGAGACCTTTTGGAAATCACTGGTTATGAAACATCAGAAGCCAGTTTTACTTACGAAACTGAGGTAATGAATCCGGCTGTGTTTACTTCTGTTAACGGTTCATCGGTTCAGAATACGGCTGCTCTTTTCAGCAAAGATATAAAGCTGAAAGAAGACACCCCCCGGGTTCCCTATAACAGCCGGATGTTATGGAAAGAGATGTTAAAACGGGAGGCAGTCAAAGACCCTCAGTCAGGTGTGAATAACAAAACCCAAAATTCTGCGGAAGGCTTTGACTACAAAGAAAAATCAGTTATATTCCGTCTCAATGTCAATGCAAATGGTTTGGATTTATCCCACAAGGAAGATGGAACAGGTGCCATGATGGGTTCCGTTACGGTAAAAGATACATTGCCAAAAGGCTGGATATTGGAAGAGATAGAAAAAGGTTCCCCGTATCTCATCTTTACCGGAGAAAAATCAGGTGATTCCAATGGCAGTATTACTGCCAGTCCCTCACAAGCAGTAGAGGTGGAAGGATTGACTCATGAGATCAGTGAAGATAACACTACCATTACCTTCACCTTTAAGAACCTGGATAAACCCTATGTAATCCTTGTGAAAGCAAAGCCAGATGCAGACACGGTGAAAGGATATTTTAATGACAATCAGACAACTACGGTAACAAACAGGCTGTCATTGACCACAGAGCGGTCTCCGGAGGTATCGGTTACCCGTGATGTACAGATTATCAGCAGATTGTTAAACAAATCCTCTTCGATTCCAGTTCCAGGAGTTCTGCTGTGGACCGTGGAGTATCAACCTTCTGAGATTTCAACAATGGCTCTCAGCCTGCGTGATACACTACCTGCGGGAATTGATGTCCGTATGAATCAGGCAGGTCAGCTTCTCATGAACGATGGGGAGGAAGATAATTTTAAAGTCAACGAAATGATTCTTCAGGCAGACGGATCTTACACTCCTGGTGCCGAGGTAGAATTAAAGCCAGGAAAGAATCTGTTCTATGACAATACGGCAAGGGAATTGAGATTTGATATTCCAGACCCTAAAACTGCATATCGTTTCAGTTACATTACAGATGTAACCGGAGAGCCGGGAAATGTGTCAAACAAGGTCCTGCTGTTTGGAGAGGATTCTCATAGTGTGGAAACCAGCCAGTCTTATGTAATTACCAATGCAGACGGTGGAGCCAGCATGAAGAGAAATGGATGGATTGCCATTACGAAAACAGACCCATTAGGAAATCCGTTAAAAGGTGCGGCGTTTACCCTCTTTGCAAAAGATAAAACAACCATAATCCGTAAAGGTGTTACAGGAAGTGATGGATTGTTAAAAATGAAAGTGATTCCTGATGGAGAATACATCTTACGGGAAACTGCTGCCCCGGCCGGATATGTATTAGACGGCACAGCCCATACCCTGGTTGTGAAACGGGATGGCAAAAAGGTAACTGCCTCTATTGATGGAAAAGAGGGGGAAAACAGCAATGCCATAACCATTGAAAATCATAAAGATGGTACGGTCGGAAATTTGAAAATTACAAAAACAGTAGCAGGTAATGGCTCTGACATCAGGAAAAAATTTGACTTTACCGTAACCTTTGATGGAAAAGCAGGTCCTTATTCCTATGTAGGCGATGGTGTTTTAGATGGAGTCATATCAAACGGCGGCAAGATTTCTCTTGCTCACGGAGAAAGCATTACCATACAGGGAGTGCCGAAGGATACTGGTTATGTGGTTACAGAAGCAGACTACAGTGCCGATGGTTATACCAGCACCAGTTCAGGCGCCCAGGGAATAATCCAGGCAGATGAAGTTCAGACAGCGGCTTTTATGAATACCAGAGAACTTACTCCTGGAACTCCATCAGAGCCGGAGAAACCCCAAAAGCCAGAGAAGCCAGAAAAACCCGGAAAACCCGGAAATTCCGGCGGAAATGAAAGAACCAGTAATTCTCCCGGAAAACCAAAGAAAGAGTTGGTTGACATAATTAATAAGGTTCCAGCTGGTAATATTACAACAGAACCGGAAGAAACCGTTAATTTATCAGACCAGGTTCCCAAAGGAGCAAAATGGGGGAATCCAGAAGGACTTCCTAAAACAGGAGAAGTGGGAATGGAGTCTAGAGCAATCTATGGAATCATTCTTATGACTACCGGTTTTGGAGCACTTTTACTATCCCTCTTGCTGTTAGTAAGGGCCCGGAAGGGAAAATAAGATAAAAAGACTGGAGCAGACCTAGTTGTGTCTGCTCCGGTTTTTTCATCCAATATAAGGAATTTCAACCATATTTTACTCTCTATGCAAGGAAAAACCATATGATATACTTGTAAAAACAGGTATAAGAAGGATGGTAAAATGAAGAAACGTAAGATGAAAACGATGATAGCTGCGATCTCTGCATTTCTGTTAACCGTAAGTATCTCCCAGGGCAGTTCCCCCGTATTTGCGGAAAATGAACCAGCTCCATCTTCCCAGCCGGTTTCATTAACGGAAACCCAGGAAGTGCCGGAAAAAAAGATCGTGGGATATTACGCGGCATGGGCTGCCTATTCCCAGTTTACTCCCAATCAGATCCAGGCAGACAAGCTGACCCATATTAATTATGCGTTTGCCAACATTGATTCCGATTTCAAACTGGCTCTTGGGTATCCGGACATAGATGGGGAGAACATCAGACAGCTCATGTCTTTGAAAGAAAAGAATCCGGATTTAAAGATTTTGCTTTCTGTAGGAGGCTGGAACTGGTCAGGGAGATTTTCCGATGCCGCATTGACAGAGGAAAACCGAAGGGCATTTGCTGACAGTTGTGTGGATTTTATTCTTCAATACGGATTTGACGGTGTAGACCTGGATTGGGAGTATCCGGTTGGCGGAGGCTTAGCCACCAACGGAAAGCGCCAAGAAGATAAAGAAAATTTCACTCTGCTTTTAAAAACGGTGAGAGAGAAGCTGGATACAAGAGGCAGCCAGGATGGCAGACATTACCTTTTGACCATTGCAGGGGGAGCGGACAGTTCTTATGTCAATAAGGTTGAATTAGCCCGGATTGCACCTTATTTAGACTATGCCAATCTTATGACCTATGATCTTCATGGTCACTGGGATTTACATACGGATTTTCTTGCACCCCTTTACAGCAACGATGATCCTTCCCCTCAGTACAAAACCAGTGTGGAGCAGGGCGTCAATGCCTGGCTGGAGGCGGAATTTCCATCGGAAAAGCTGGTAATGGGAATTCCGTTTTATGGATATCTCTATTCCTCCGTTACCGATTTAAACCAGGGAGTATACCAGAGGTTTGGGGGAGCAAGCTCCATTGGCTATCAGGCAATTAAAAATAATTATCTCAATCAGTCCGGATACACCAGATCATTTCATTCCCAGTCAAAAGTCCCCTGGCTATTTAATGGAACAATCTTTATCAGTTATGAGGACCCGGAATCCATTTCCTATAAATCAGGTTTTATTGACACGAAAAAGCTGGGAGGGGCCATGGTATGGGAATTGAGCCAGGACCCGTCGGGAGAATTGCTTGGTGAATTACATAAGGGACTGCATCAGCATTAGGTGTTCCTGTTTATTCTATATATAAATGTGTTTTCCAGTAAGCAGAAGCCATGGAGATAAAGTCTCTGGCTGCAAGGGTCAGATAAGTATTCTTCGGATAAACGGCACAAAGCTCCCAGGTGGCATTGTCTCCCAGGGAGAAGTAGGAGACATCCTCTCTTTTGGTGGCATAGCATCTTGGAATAATTGTTAAGCATCGTCCGTTTGCAGCCAGATGACGCAGGGTTCTCATGCTGTCTGATTCAAACATGACCTGAGGAGAAAATCCTGCTTTTTCAAAGAGAAGGTTTATGATGCTTCGCATGGTTGATGTTTTTTTAACCAGACTGAAAACATCGTTTTTACATTCTGCCAAAGACAGAAAAGGATATTTTTCATCGGTATTACTCAAGGAGTGCGCCAGCGGATGGGTTTTAGGGACGCAAAGGTAAAAGGGTTCCCACAAAATGTGTTCGTAAGTAAAATGTTTGTACTTGTGATCTGAAATGGTATGAAAGCCCAGATCAAGACGATTGCTGTCCATCATTTTCACCTGAGAATCCACAGAGGCTTCGATAGGCAGAAAAACAGTGTCCGGATACTTTTTATGAATGTCTTCATAGATGGCAGTGAACATCTGAATACCTCGTTCCGGTGTCAGACCGATGGCAATGGAACTGTTCCAGTGTCTGGATAAGTCCTGGATCTGTTTGTAGGTTTCCTGTTTAATGGTTAAGATCTTTTTGCCGTTTTCCACGTAGAGTTTTCCGATCTCCGTCAGTTCCCAGTGGTTTCTGATCCGAATAAAAAGAGGGGAACCCATCTCCCGTTCCAGTTTAAGAAGCTGCTGATTCAGTGCAGACTGGGTAACGTATAATTCGTCGGCTGCACGGGAGATGCTTTGATGCTTGGCAATAGTCAGAATATATTCAATTAATTTTGTGTCCATTTGATATCCTCCTGATTTTTGGAATGAAGTTAAGAAAAACTAAACATTATGTTATTTTAATTAAGTTGATTTTTATATACCTTATTTATATAATAAAAGTGCATAAAAGAAAAGTGTAAAATGAAAAAATAATAGACAAAAATCCAAAAAACAGTGATGGAGGTAATGGATGATGGAAAAACCGCTTTTTATTCAGGTGAAACCCCAGGATAACGTAGGGATCGCCATTCATGATCTGGAAGGAGGGACGGAGATTGTATCTGGAGTTTTTACCCTTTCCCCAATTCCCCAATCTCATAAAATTGCCCTTTGTGAGATTAAAAAAGGAGAACCCATACGGCGTTATGGCGTGGTTCTTGGCTATGCGAAGGAGGATATCAAAGCCGGAGCATGGGTAAATGAGCATATGCTCATTCTGCCGGAATCTCCAGAACTTCACAACATGCCCTATGGAACCAATGTGGTTGCAATGGAAGAATTGCCAGAGCCTCCGGTTAAGACATTTATGGGATATGACAATGGAGAGGGATATGCGGGAACCAGAAATATACTGGGGATAATGACCAGCGTCCAGTGTGTGGCAGGCGTGGCAAGAGTTGCAGTAGAAAGAATAAAGAAAGAACTGCTACCCAAATACCCCAATGTAGAAGATGTGATTGCAGTCACCCATCCTTATGGCTGTGGGGTTGCAATCAAGGCACCCAGGGCGGAGATTCCCATTCGTTCGCTCAGAAATATCATCAGGCATCCAAACTTTGGCGGACAGATCATGCTGTTGGGACTTGGCTGTGAAAAGCTGACTTATGACCAGCTTCTGGAGCCGGAAGAAATCACACCGGAAAACTGCCTCACCATTCAGGACTGCCATGGACATGATGAGATGATGAAGCAGATTCTTAATATGGCTGAAAAGAAGTTAATGAAGCTGAATGAACGGCGCAGAGTAGAACTGCCTTTAAAAAAGCTGTTAGTGGGAATGCAGTGCGGAGGAAGCGATGCGTTCAGCGGTCTGACAGCCAATCCAAGTGCAGGCTATGCTGCCGATATGCTGGTAAGAGGCGGTGGAACGGTATTATTCAGTGAAGTGACGGAGGTTCGTGACGGCGTTCATCTGCTGGCGGAGAGATGTGTGAATGAAGAGGTAAGGGACCGTCTGGCACAGGAAATGAAATGGTATGATGATTATCTGGCAGAAGGAGGAGTGGACCGGGATGCCAATCCAACTCCAGGCAATAAGATGGGAGGACTGGCGAATATTGTGGAGAAAGCCATGGGCTCCATTGCAAAATCCGGTACAGCTCCTATTGTGGAAGTGATCGGACCTGGAGAACGGCCATCCACTCACGGTCTGGTATACTGTGCAACTCCTGCATCTGATATTGTCTGCGGTCCTTCCCAGCTTGCAGCAGGAATAGGGCTTCAGGTGTTTATGACAGGAAGAGGAACTCCTTATGGACTGGAACTGGCACCAGTCATTAAAGTCTGCAGCAGAACAGAGATGAAGGAGCACTGGTTTGATATGATTGATATCTCTGCCGGTAAGATCGCAACCGGAGAGAAGACCATTGCAGAAGTGGGAACAGAACTGTTTGAATATATGATTGATGTGGCATCAGGAAGAAAAAGACCCTATAGTGATCAATATGGATTCCATAATGATCTATGTATTTTTAACCCTGCGCCAATCACCTGATTATTAATTTTAATAAAGGCAATAATACTTAGAGTGGGATTCAAAAGAATCCCGCTCTATTCTTCTGTACGGGGGATTTTGGTTCTTACCAAAATGACAGAATAAGACATTTTTCGACAGATATAAAATGTGCGAAAATTCGATTGAATTTTTTGTCGTTTTATGTTAGAGTATTAGTCATGTTAAGATATTGTTAAATGGCGGTGATATAGTATCATAGGGGGATAACTATTTTCATAAAGGACAACCATATGACAAAGAATGGATTATTAGAATATGTAAATAAATATAAGGAAGAGTTGAGGATGCAAGGGCGCATGTTGTTTGCAACACCAGAATTGGGGTTTTGTGAACAGGATACGGCCCGACTCATCGCTTCTTTTTTTAATGCCCATAAGATTCCTTATGAGGAACACATCAGCAGAACCGGGATAAAAGTCACCTTGGGAAGCGGAAGCGGATATCATATCGGTGTGCTGGCAGACATGGATGCCATGCTGGTCAAAGGACCGGAAGGGGAGATGAAGATTCATTCCTGCGGTCACAGCGTACAGGTAACCATGCTGATGGCTCTTGCTCTTATTTTCAGCGAGAGCGGATTTATGGATAAGATAAATGGGAAATTAACCTTTTTATTCACTCCGGCAGAAGAATTCATCTGTCTGGAGGACAGGAAGCGTTATGTGGAATCAGGGGAAGTAAACTATCTCTCCGGGAAGCAGGATATGATTGCAAAAGGTGTCTTTGACGGCATGGATTGTGTGTTGTCTGCTCATATTAATGGAGAGGAAGGAAGGGTTTTTGATGTGAATTCCACCCTGGCAGGATTTACGAGAAAGCAGGTGGTTTTCCATGGAAAGGCGGCTCATTCAGGAGCAGCACCTTATCTTGGACGCAATGCCCTTCATGGGGCAACTCTTGCAATACAGGCTCTGTCTTTCTTAACAGACCAGTTTGCACCGGAACAGGGAATCAGACTGTATCCGCTGCTTACAAAAGGAGGAGTTTCTTCCAATGCCATTCCGGATGAAGCGGTGATTGAATCGGATTTAAGGGCCAATCAGACCGATACTTTGCTGGAACTGGAAGAAAAATTTGACTGCTGTGTAAACGCATGTGCAAAAGCGCTTGGTCTGACCTGTGATATCATTGACACCATCGGCTATATGCCTTTAAAACAGTCGGAAAAGATCAATGAAGCCGTATTTGCGAATATGAAGCTATACTGCAAAGAAGAACTAATTGAGCGCAACGTAATATCCGGTGCGGCAGGAGATATTGGAGATGTGGGGTATTTACTTCCTACCATTCAGTTTGGTTTTTCTGGAATGAAGGGAAGATTCCACAGCCATGATTTCGAGATTGTGGAGGAAGAATTTGTTTACGGCGATGTCATTAAAGTGATGGCAGGCACGATTTACGATATATTTATGAATCCGGAGTATCAGGTAAAAACAGAATCATATAAAGAACGAAAAGAATTTTATTTAAAAAACTGGCTGCGTGAGACGAATAATTGAGAGGTCGACATGGAAAAAGAGATATTAAAAGTGGAGGATCTGACGAAGATCTATCCCGGAGGTACATTAGCGAATTATAAGATTAATTTCAGCGCAAGGGAAGGGGAGATCCATGCTCTTGTCGGAGAGAATGGAGCAGGAAAATCCACATTAATGAAGATGTTGTTTGGTGTGGAGGAAGTTACGGAAGGCAAGATTTATCTCCATGGATCGGAAGTTCATTTTCATTCCAGCAAGGATGCCATCAGAGCAGGAATCGGAATGGTGCCCCAGCACATGATGTTGGTTCCATCTTTGACGGTTGCTGAGAATCTGACACTTGGAATTGAACCCAATAAGCTGGGATTTGTTTATAAAAAGAAGTGTATCAAAGAGACGATGGACATTGCAGAACGGTATAATCTTCATGTTGAAGCGCAAAAGCTGGTACGGGATATCTCCGTAGGGATGAAGCAGAAGCTGGAGATATTGAAGACCATGTACCGGGGAGCCAGGATCATTATATTGGATGAGCCTACGGCAGTTTTGGCACCTCAGGAGACACAGGAGCTTTTTGAGCAGCTTTTAAATCTGAAAAAAGAAGGATATACCATTCTTTTTATCTCTCATAAACTCAATGAAGTAAAATATTTATGCGACAGGCTGACTGTTTTAAAAAGCGGGCGGTCTGTTGGAACCTATGAAGTGGCAGATGTCACGGTAGAACAGATCTCCAACTTAATGGTGGGGCGGGATGTTTCTTTTGACTATGAAAAGGATGAGATTAAGGCAGGTGCTCCTGTTTTAAAGGTCAATGGCATTCGTTATACCGACAAGTTTGGAACCAGGAGACTTGATGAAGTCAGCTTTTCTTTAAGGGCAGGAGAGATTCTTGGAATTGCAGGAATTGAGGGAAATGGTCAGAAAGAAGCCATGGATGTGATTACCGGCAATATGAAACCTGATGAGGGGACCGTAATTTTTAAGGAAACAGATCTGACCTCATGCAGCATTAAGAAGATCCGGGATCTTGGAATCGGGCATATTTCGGAAGACCGGGATACAGATGGCTGTTCTTTGAATATGAGTGTAGAGGACAATTTAATTGCAACCAATTTAAAGCGGTTTACCAGCAGATTTGCAGTATTAAATAAACGAAAAATTGAAGAATACTGCAGCCAGTGTATCAAAGACTTTAAAGTAAAGACCATGAGCAGCAAGTCAACTATCAAAAGTTTATCCGGCGGAAATATTCAAAAAGCCATTATTGCCAGAGAATTTACCAATCAGGCAGAGGTCATTATTCTGAACCAGCCCACCCGTGGTGTGGATGTAGGTGCAGAGGATTTCATCTATCAGGAGATCTTAAACATGCGTGCAAAGGGAAAGTCCATGATTTTAGTAAGCGGGGATTTAGGACGGCTTCGGGCGTTAAGTGACCGGATTATTGTCTTTAGTGAAGGAAAGATAGCAGGGCTGATTGAAGATGTAAAACATACCAGTGATCAGGAACTGGGATACTACATGCTTGGTTTAAAGAAAGATTCAAAAGAGAAGCTAATGGAGGCATGAGATGAAGGAAATCAAAGCATTCTGGAATAAGAACTGGTATAGTATTACAAGAATCACCGCTGCGGTGGGACTTGCATTTATTATAGCAGCAATTATTATCAGTATCAGTGCGGGAGCAGATTGGAATAAAGCCCTTTTTAAATTTTTTGCAGGGCCATTTACTTCTGGAAGAAGAACATTTTTTAATATTATTGAGACTATGATTCCCCTTGTGTTTGCAGGGCTTTCTATTAATATTATGCACAAATCAGGATTGTTTTCTCTGGCAGCAGACAGTGCTTTTTATTTCTCTGGTGTAACGGCGGCTGCGATTGCCATTCAGTTCCAGCTTCCAAACGGGCTTCACCAGCTTCTCATTATTCTTGCAGGTGCTCTGGTGGGAGCGGTGATTGGCTATATTCCGGTTTTAATAAAAAAATATACAGGTGCCAGTGAGATGGTTGTTTCCCTGATGATGGGATATATCTTTTTCAATGGCGGATACTTTATTATCCGGCGTTTTTATCTGGACAGTTCCAATGGCTCTTACTCTGTAAAGTTTGAACCTACTGCAACACTTGGAACCATGGTAAAGGGTACAAGCACCCATTGGGGATTTGTAATTATGATTCTCGTGGTGGTTTTTGCTTCAATTCTTATTAATAAAACCAGTTACGGACGGGCACTCCAGGTGACAGGTTCCAATAAAAAGTTTGCCAAATATGCAGGAATTAACGTAAGTGCCGTTATCATCTCTTCTCAGATCATCGGCGGTGCGTTTGCAGGAATCGGGGGCGCAGTGGAGATGATAGGAAGATATAATAAGTTTTCCTGGACGGAGTCCCTCAGCTATGTGTGGGATGGAATTTTAATCAACTTGCTGGCTGGAAAAAATCCTGCATTGATTCCGGCAGCCGCATTCTTTTTATCTTACATCAGAATCGGCGCAAGGCTGATGTCCCGTGGCGGTTATGCAGACGAAGATATTCTGTCCGTTATTCAGGCAATTATTATTCTTTTGATTGCTTCGGAGCGTTTCCTTTACCAACTGAAAAAACGCAGGGAAGAAAAAGAAGCATTGATGAATCAGATTACATCGGCAGAGGAAGCAGCGTAAGGAGGCAGTTGAGATGGATATGTTTTTTAAAGTGGATTTCTGGTATACGGTTTTTAAGGCAACCACCCCTGTGTTATTTGCCACCATTGCGGCTGTGATTGCAAGCCGGGCAGGAATTTTAAATTTAGGTATGGAGGGAGGCATGTCGGTTTCCGCACTTGCAGGCGTTTTATTCAGCGCTTTTTCCGGCAATCTTTTTGTGGGACTGCTTGGTGGCTGGCTTTGCGGAGTCGTGTTTGCCATGATCCTTGCCTATTGTATTATTGGTATGAAGACCAATGCGGTAATTGCAGGTATTGCCATGAATCTTGCAGCGGCAGGCGGCTGTACGTTACTTCTATTTGCCATTACAGGTGACAAGACAACCAGCAATTCTCTTGCATCCCTTTATTTTCCAAACATAAATCTTCCGATTATAGCGAACATTCCTATACTGGGAAGAGTTTTTTCCGGGCATAATGTGTTGACGTACTTAGCATTTATAGTTTCTGTATTGATTTACATTCTTTTAAAGAAGACAAAGTTCGGATTTAAAGTCCGGGCAGTAGGAGAATCACCAGAAGCAGCAGAATCAGTTGGTATTAATATTAAAAAGATACAGTATCAGGCAATGTTCATCAGTGGTTCACTGGTAAGCCTTGGAGGGTGTTATCTTTCCATGGGATATATCCATCAGTTTACAACCGGAATGGTTTCAGGCCGTGGTTACATTGCTCTGGCAACCAATGCGATTGCAGCAGGAAATGCTCTCTTAGGAATGTTAAGTTCCTTACTTTATGGATTTGGAAGCGCGATTGCGATCTATCTCCAGTTAAAGAATGTGGACAGCTATCTGGTGAGTCTGGTGCCATTTATCCTGATTATTATATTTTATGGTATATTCAGCGCTTATTATAAACATCGCAATAAGGAAAAAGAAAGTTTTTAATTGCTATTAAATAGAGGTATCTGGTATCTCGTTTATATAGAAACACAGTGAATTATTTTAGGAGGAAATCGTTATGAAATTAGTTAAGAAGATCTTGGCAGTTACCCTGGCATCAGCTATGGTATTATCCTTAGCAGCATGTGGCGGCAGCCAGTCCAAAACCGAAGTTACCGGCAATGAGACTTCCGGTGCAGAAACAAAGGCAGGTGCTGACAGCACTGCAAAGAAAGATAAACTGAAAGTGAAAGTATGTCTGAGTACATTTTCCGACAACTCCTTTTCCCAGTCTCTTTATGAAGGTGCAGTAAAGCTGAAAGAAGAGAGCAGCGATACGGTTGATGTGGAACCAGTTGAAATAGGAACCGATGATACCGTATGGGTGGATGCATTTTATGAAGCAGCCGATGCTGGATATGATGTGATTGTAGGAACCGGATATCAGAATGCAGAGACATTTGCAAATCTTCCAAAAGAATACCCGGACATCAAATGGATTTTATTTGACCAGCCCCTTGATTTTTCCGCTGGAGATCTTCCAAATGTGTTAAGCGTGTTATTTAACTCAAGCCAGTCCGGTTATCTTTCTGGTGCAGCAGCGGCTTATTATTCCAAAACCGGCACCATTGCTTTTGTAGGCGGTAAGGACTCTATCGTTGTTAATGAATTTCTTGTAGGATATATTGAAGGAGCAAAAAGTGTAAGATCTGACATTAAAGTTTTAACTGCTTATAATGGTTCTTATACAGATACAGCCAATGCAAAATCCATCACAGAAGCTCAGATTGCAGAAGGTGCTGATGTGGTGTTCCAGTGTGCAGGAGGTTCTGGTAACGGAGTTCTTGAAGCAGCAGCAGAAGCCGATGGCGTTATGTCAATTGGTGTGGATGCAGACCAGTCAGTTACATTAGCTGGAAGCGGATACGAAAAAGCAGTTATGACATCAGCTCTTAAGAACCTGGGCAATGCTTTTATCAATATTATTAATCAGTATGCAGCAGATGAAAACAGCGTGCCATTCGGATCAGAGATTACCTATGGTCTGGAAATTGATGGTGTTGGAATTGTATACAACGATCAGTTAACTGCTGCAATCGGCGAAGAAAATGTAAAGAAGTTAAAAGACATTCAGTCTCAGCTTGCTGATGGAAGCATTACTTCCAGTACAGCAGCTTCCATGTCAACAGATGATATTTCTGCATTGATTAAGAGTGCGGCTGAGTAAGACAAAACACCTGTATATCTGCAGAAAGAGAAGAAGTGTATGAGATTAATAGACAGTCATGCCCATGTGTTTGGTGAATTTTTATTTCCCAGACTGGAAGAGATCACAAAAACGGCGAAGGACGCAGGAGTGGGAAAGATTCTTGCGGTCTGTCTCGATTTAAAAGAGGCGGAGACAGCTCTTAAATATGCGGAGAAAGATGATCTGTATGATGTGGCAGTAGGGTATTATCCCAATGATATCTTAAAGTTTACGGAAAGAGATTTTCTATTACTGGAAGAGTTTGTGAAGCATGAAAAGATTGTGGCGGTGGGAGAGATCGGTCTGGACTATTTTTCCGATGACGTACCCCGTTCCATTCAGAAAGAAGCATTTATCCGGCAGATGGAACTTGCCCAAAAGGTGAAAAAACCAATTCTGATTCACAACCGGCTGGCTGCCGATGATACGCTGGAACTTATGAAACAATACTCTAAAACAGGTGGAATTATGCACTGTTACAGTGCCGGATACTCCTATGTAAAAGAGTTTGAAAAACTGGGCATGTACTTTTCTTTTTCCGGAAATATTACGTTTGAGCTGGAGGATACAGAGACCCAGAAGGCAGTAAGAGAGATTGCTCTGGATCGTATTCTGATTGAAACAGATGCACCCAATCTGACACCAGTGCCGGTTCAGGATCGACAAAATGAACCAGCTTTTGTATCCCATGTAGCCAGATATATCTGTGAACAGAGAAAAATCCCCTCAGAGGTATTGGAAACGGCAGTGTGGGAAAACTATAACCGTCTGTTTAAAAAAGCATAGAACCTGTTATCAAACATAATAAAAAAAGACAAATTCATTGGAAATAAAGTGAATTTGTCTTTTTTTAAATTGTGTTTGTATTTTTCCTTTTTCAGGATTATAATAGAAATTGTAAGCGCTTACAATTATACGGAATAACCAAAGAACAAAGGCGAGGATGGAAGGAAGATGTTTAGAAAGTTCGTAAAGTATGGGGGGAAGTACAAGAAAGAGTGGGGCATTGGTTTCTTTTGCTGTATTTTGGAAGCTGTATTTGAAATCATGATTCCAACATTTATGGCAAAGATTATTGATTATGGAATTGTCAAAAAGGATTTTGGTTATATTTTGAGAATTGGAGGGGTGATTTTACTTTTATCCATTTTATCCTTTCTTTTTGGCAGGGGATGCAGCAATAATTTTTCTAAGTTCGGCAATGGATTTGCGGCTGAAATCCGGGATAAGGTTTATCAGAAGGTACAGTCTTTTTCCTTCTCCAATATGGATCACTTTACCAATCCCTCTTTGATTACCAGGCTGACTTCTGATGTGGTGATCATACAGAATGCGGTCACACCTGGAGTCCGGTCTATCTTTCGGGCGCCGATTATGCTTTTATCCGGTGTTGTGATGGCAGTGATTTTAAGCAGAGAACTGGCGGTGGTTTTCTTTATTGCCATTCCAATCTTAGGTTTTTTACTTTATCTGGTGGTTAAGTATCTGGCTCCTGTTTATCATCGGATGCAAAAAACAGTTGATGTGTTAAACCGGGTCACACAGGAGAACTTACGGGGGATTCGGGTGGTAAAGGCATATGCAAGAGAGCCTTATGAAGGGGTCAAGTTCGAAGAAGTGAACCAGGATTTAAAAGATTCATCCATTCACGCATACAGTCTGTCCATGATGAACTCCCCCATCATGCAGTTTGTGATGTATGGAACCATTATTGCAATTGTTTGGTTTGGCGGTAATCTTATAATTGCAGACAGGCTTTTGGTTGGTCAGCTTACGGGCTTTTTAAGCTATGTTCTGCAGATATTAAACTCTCTTATGCTGATCTCTGCAGTTTTTATTAATCTGACAAAGGCAAGGGAATCCTTTCACCGGATCAATGAAGTGTTGGTAGAGGAGGTTGAGTTAGGGGATGAAGGCAGCCGGGAAAACCGGATAACAAAAGGCTCTGTACGAATGGAGAATGTTTCCTTTAAATACAGCAAGTCTGCAAAAGAGTTTGTTTTAAAAGATGTGAATCTTTTTATCCAGCCGGGAGAAACCGTTGGAATCCTTGGCGGAACCGGATCTTCCAAGACATCTCTGGTACAACTGATTCCAAGGCTTTACGATGCCACTGATGGAACGGTATGGATTGATAATATTCCGGTAAAAGATTATTCTCTGGAACATTTAAGAGAAGAGGTTGGCATGGTGCTTCAAAAAAATACCCTCTTTAGCGGGACCATCACAGAAAATTTACGGTGGGGCAATGAAGATGCCACAGTCTCTCAGATGAGACGGGCCTGTGACATTGCCTGTGCCAGTGAATTTATTGAACAGAAAAAAGACGGGTATGAATTCCATGTGGAGGAAGGGGGCAATAACCTTTCCGGAGGACAGAAACAAAGACTCTGTATTGCAAGAGCTTTGCTGAAAGAACCAAAGATCTTAATCTTTGACGATTCCACGTCTGCCCTGGATATGAATACGGAAAAGAAGCTGTATGAAAATCTGAAAGAGGAATATCCGCATACCACAAAGATTATCATTGCCCAGCGTATTACTTCTGTTTCCCATGCGGACAAAATTGTCATTTTAAATGACGGAATGATTGATGAGACAGGCACCCATGAGGAATTGCTCTCCCATAATCAGATCTACCAGGAGATTTATTATTCTCAACAGAAGGGAGGCGTTCTCAATGACTAAATCATCCAGACAGAAAAGTATGATGGCAATTCTAAAACGGTATGAAGCGTATTTTAAACCCAATCGGTTTTTTTTGATCCTGGTGGTTATCCTGTCGGGAATCAGCGGACTGGCTGGAATTGCAGGTTCCTATCTGCTGCGTCCCATCATCAACCGCTACATTCTTCCGGGAGATGTAAGGGGACTTAAAATGTCTGTTGCAGCGCTCATTGTGATTTATCTGATTGGTGTTTTATTTAATTTTATAAGCAGTCAGATCATGGTAAGAGTAACCCAGAAGATGATTACTGCGCTCAGAAAGGACCTGTTTGGACATGTGAATTCCCTGCCTCTTTCTTACTTTGATTCCAATAGCGACGGTAATGTAATGAGTTATTTTACCAATGATATTGATACCATTGAGAATGCACTCAATACCTGCTTTTCTCTTATGACACAAAGCTTTATTACAGTCTTTGGTTCTCTTATTATGATGTTTGTATTAAACATTCCCCTGACATTTTTCACGCTTGTCTGTCTGGGCGCCATGGTCTTTGTAATCTACGATAATGGAAAAAGATCAAAGAAGTATTATGGCAGAAGACAAACCTTTATGGCAGCTTTAAATGGATTTATCCGGGAGATGATCGAAGGGCAGAAGGTTGAGAAGGTCTTTGGACGTGAAGCAGTAAACTTAAAAAATTTCAGGACTTATAATGAAGAGCTGCGGGTTGCTTCCACCAACGCATTTACGTATTCCAGTATTATGGGACCTATGGTTGTAAGCATTGGATTCATGAATTATACGTTTACTGTTTGTGCAGGGGGATTTATGGTGATCAAAAATTTGCTGGATCTTGGAACACTGGCTTCCTATCTGATTTTTGTAAGGCAGTTTTCTGTGCCAGCCAATCAGTTCACTCAGCAGATCAACCTCTTTCTTGCCGGCATGGCAGGAGCGGAGCGGATTCTTCACGTTTTTGATTTAGAAAAAGAAACAGATGAAGGAAAGGTGGTTTTATCCAGGGAAAGTTCTGCCTGGGAGATGCCTGAAAGCAAAAACCTGGTTCCTGTGCGGGGAGAAGTCACATTTCACGATGTGGCCTTTGGTTATGATTCCAGTAAAACCATATTAAAGAAGATCAGCCTTTATGCAAAACCAGGACAGAAGATTGCTTTTGTTGGGGCAACAGGGGCGGGAAAAACCACCATTATTAATCTGATTAACCGGTTTTATGATATTCAGAGCGGTACCATTACTTACGATGGAATTAATATTAAGGATATGAAAAAGAAGGATTTAAGATCCTGTCTTGCCCTGGTATTACAGGATACCCATCTGTTTACGGGAACCATTACGGAGAATATCCGCTATGGCAATCTTCAGGCTACAGACGAAGATGTGAGAAAAGCCGCCCGGTTATCCAATGCGGATTCTTTTATCCGCCGACTTCCTATGGGATATGATACCATGCTGAAAAATGACGGAGACAATCTGTCTCTGGGACAACGGCAGCTTCTTGCCATTGCCAGGGCAGCCGTTGCCAATCCTCCAGTCCTGATTCTTGATGAGGCAACAAGTTCCATTGATACCCGTACGGAAAAACTGCTGGAACAGGGAATGGATGCCATTATGGAAAATAAGACGGTATTTGTCATCGCTCACCGCTTATCCACGGTCCGCAATGCAGACGTCATACTGGTTCTTGACCAGGGGGAGATCATGGAACGGGGCAATCATGAAGAATTGATTTCAAAAAAAGGCCGTTATTATGAACTATATACAGGTGCAAAGCAGTTGACATAATCTGCCCTGTCTGCAAAAAAAGTACTTCTCTTACACAATGAAACAGGTAAGAGAAGTACTTTTTCAGTTACTGCTTTGCACTGTCAAGTGCCTGGGAAACAGCCTCTTTAAATTGATTATAAGCAACGGTTGCACCGGAAACTGCATCAATTTCTTCTGGTTTCTGGACTTCTACCAGTTTATCTGCGTATTCCTTCATGGCATGAACGGCTGTCTGAGCCTTGTTGTAAAAATCCGGATTGGAGACTTCCCCGTTTACTTTTCCGTAATTTTCATCTTTTTGCGTTCCGTCCTCCTGCCAGGTTATGTACGTGCATTCCGTAATTTTCCCATCTGCAATCGTGATTGACGCCTCTCCATAGGCACCTCTGTCGTCCGTACTGCTTTTTCCGGTATAGGTTCCATCTTTATAAGCAGTCTGACCGGTGCTTTTACTGCATCCGGATAAAAGGACGATGCTCAGAATTAGAATAAAAGGAATGAAAGTGGTAAAACGTTTCATAAAAAACCTCCTTATTTGTTATTTTCTTCGACTCCTGCGATCCGTCCATGTTCCAGAACAATGGTTCTCTGGGCTTCCTCCGCAACTTCCGGGTCATGGGTTACAACCACAATCGTACTGCCTTCTTTGTGAAGCTGTTTGAAAATATCCATAACAAGACCTTCGTTGGCTTCGTCCAGATTGCCCGTAGGCTCATCGGCAAGAATCAGCATGGGGTAATTGATCAGTGCCCTTGCAATGCAGACGCGCTGCTGTTCTCCGCCTGAGAGCTGGCTGGGAAGATGTTTTGCACGTTCTAAAAGTCCGACCCGCTCCAAAGCCTTTTTTGCTTCTTTTTCATCGGGTATACTGTGGTAGTATTGGGCTACCATGACATTTTCCAGTGCTGTTAAATAATTGACCAGATGAAACTGCTGGAAAACCAGTCCGATTTTATCCCTCCGGATGTTTGTCAGGCTTCTGGAGTTTTCCTTTGAGATGTTGGTTCCATCTAAGATCACAGAGCCGCTTGTGGGCTTATCCATACAGCCGATAATGTTCATCATGGTACTTTTTCCAGAACCAGAAGGACCCATGATGGCAATCCATTCTCCTTGTTTGACCGTCAGGTTGATATTTTGCAATGCTTTTACAGTTCCATATATTTTTGAGATATCATTTAATTCCAATAAATTCATGTTCTTCTCCTTTACTCTCCGCGCAAAACAATTGCCGGGTCTACTTCTGTGGCACTTCTGACAGGAAGCAGACATGCCAGACCGGTAATTGCCACAAAGATAATCATAGTAAGCGGAACCAGAAGGGGTTGAAAGGATATGGACCGGTTAAAGACGTTCATACTGACTGTCTGGGCGAATCCAAATCCAAAACAGGACCCTAAAAGTCCGCCAAGTCCGCCAAGCATCAGTCCTTCTCCCAGAAATTCCATAATAATACTTCCATTGGCAGCTCCAAGGGCTTTTTTCAGTCCGATTTCCTTACGCCGTTCTGCCACAACTGCCATCATGGTGGTGGCGACACAGATCATGGTCAGCAACAGGACAACAGCGGTTACCAGATATACCAGAGCCTGGAGCTTTGTCAGAACCGTACCTTCCGATTCCGTGACCCGTTTCACCAGACGGGGGGCGGCTTCCTCTACCTGCTGGCTGATTTCTTCCGACAGAGACAAAAGCTTCTCCTGGGAAGTGGAGATGCTGCATTCCACCACATCAAATCCGTTTTTGGTGCCCATGAAATTATTGAGGCTTTCAAGAGACATAAAGAGGAAGCCTTCTTCTTGTCCGCCGGTCTGTACAATGCCGGATACGGTATACTCATGGGTAAGACTGCCTCCATGTTCATCGGTTCCTGTCACTGTAAACGGATCTCCAGGAGAGAGTCCGATCAGAGAGGCAACCTCTTGTCCGATCAGTACAGAGTTTTCCTCTTCTGGCCATTCGCCTGTCACATACCAGTAGGGGCTTGTCTTTTTTACCTGCTCCAAATCGGTTCCTGCTGCCATCATGGGCTGCTCATTGACTTTAATGGTTTCATACAGGTAAGGCGCAATTCCAACCACATCATCCGATGGGATCAGAGCGGTGACCACTTCCACAGTCTGTGGGGTAAGGGCTGTCTGTCCCTTTTTGGGAACCAGAATCAGATTGGCACCGTAAGAACGGAATTCCTGTCCCATCTGTCTTGGAATATCATAATAAATCGTTACAAGTCCGGATAAAATGGTGGCTCCGATTGCAACTGCAAGCAGTGCCACCAACATGCGGGAACGCCGTCGAATCAGGGAACTTGTTATCATTTTAAAATACATTGTTTGTCTTTTCATCTTATCACCTGCCATGTAAGACTTCCGCTGGATGCAGTGAAAGTAAAAATCGGATAGACGGAATGCTTCCCGCCAGAGTTACTAAAGAAACCAGAACTGCTACAAGAGGAATTACCATTGGTTTAATGTCAATGGCAGACCCGAATACGGACTGACCGATGATCTGTGCAAAGGAAAGCCCTGCAAAATATCCTCCCACACCTCCAATAATGGCGGTTACCAGAATCTCGGTCAGAACCAGCCCGGTAATGGGGAAATTATGGGCACCTACTGCTTTTAACAGCCCGATTTCTCTGCTTCGTTCCATGACGCTGGCAGTTACTAAGTTGGAGATGCCAAGAGCAGAGCCCACCAGACTTAAGATTGTAATGAGAAGCATCAAGAGCTGGGTTTTTTCCAGGATGGCACCTTCCGATTCCGCCACCTGACGGATTGGTTTTGCAACGGAATCCGTAATCACTTCTTCAATCTGATAGGAAATAGAACTGACATATGCGGTACAATACCAGGTTTCCATCTCCTTGATGGAGAGGCTGGCAGGATTTTTAGCGGCACGGCGGGCAAGCTCATTATCTGGCGTAGTGAGAGCGCTGACTTCCATGCTGCTTACAGCCCCTTTTAATCCTGCCAGTTCCTGTGCAACCGGCAGGGAGACAAAGATTTTTTCATCTTCATCACTTCCGGCACTGAAAATTCCTTTCACCGTTAACTTTTTTTCTCCTTTTTCGGTTTGAATCACGATGGTATCACCAAGATTCAGATTGTTTAATTCTGCTGTTATACTTCCTACCATGGCAGAATTCCTGTCATCATCAGAGAGCCATTCTCCCTTGATTTCCCACCAGTTTTTCAGATTCTCCATGCCTGTGCGCAGGGATTCGCCTGTAGGAAGATCCATCTGATGGCTGAACCAGGTGCCAACCAGTTTCACATCTTCTTTTTGGTCATTTAAATGGATTTTGGTGTTTAAATATGGAGTAAAATCCACAATATTATGAGCCCAGAAGATGGTTTTAATATTAGCAAGCTCTTCCTCCGACAAATACTGGTCCAAAGTTCCTGAGCTTTCTGACACTCCGTAAAGGTCGTCGAGAATTGAGGCGCCTTTTGGCAGAACATTAATATTAGCACCGTAGGTTTTCAGCTCCTGATTGACCTTGTCCCCCACATCCAGCATGACATTCAGCATGGCTGTAGCAAGGGAAGCGCCCAGTGCGACGGTAAATGCGATCATAAGCATTTTCCCTTTCTGCCGGAAAAGGGCACCTTTTACCATTCTCCAGAACATATGATCACTCCTTTCCTTAAAATCTGTGTTTTTCATTTTCCAGGCTTTGTGTCTGGATTACCATGTTTCCTTCGTTGAGCTTATAGGTAAGGGGAACTGGGTTGCATCCTCCTTTAAAGCCAATGGTCTGTTTATTCATAACAACATCACAGAGCTTGCAGATTACCTGGTCATTTCGTTCGTAGTATCCGGTTTCTCCGCAGATGTCACAGGCATCCAGACCTACACCAAACGCGTTGGCATTCTTTTTAATAACAATAAAGCGAACATCAGTTCCGTCAGAAGCTGTATAGACAAAGCGGTGAAGATGTCCGTCATTAATGGTTTCTAAGGGAATCATAATCTCATCTCCAGACAGATTCATTGGTTCAGCAGGAGACAGGACGATTTCTTTCTCATTATAGGCTTTTCCTACGGTCAGAATCAGAAGTGCCAGTACATATCCGGAACAGACCACGCTGCACCAGCGTCTCTGGCGGCGTGCCAGGGAACGGATTTTTCTGTGCTGTGCCGGATTATCATAGCTTTGGTCGTTGCGAAGGCTTCTGATCCATAAGATGGCCGGCAGGAAAAGAGAGAGCAGGAGAATGAAGTACAGGAAAAAGTTATAGTAATTAACGGATAGTTTAATGAATTCAAACAGCCATTTTTTCATTGGGATCATTCTTCTTGCAAGAAGAAACTGTAAAATCGTTGCAAGCTGGTGAATCATATTGATTCCAATGCCCAGAGACAGAATCCACGTTAACAGACTGCCGGATAAGGAAGAACCTATTTGATACAGGGTAAAGACAGAGATCCCTGTCACAGCCAGCCCAGCCAGATAACCAATGGATTTAAACAGAACGTCAGTGCTGATCATACTGGTTCCCATAGCGGCAAACTCTGTTGGATAGAGAAAAATATCCGGCAGACAGTAGAGCACAAGTACACCAGTAATAAAAGCGGTTAAAAAATGAAGGGCGTGTTTCTGAAATTCAGTCTGTACTTTTTGTCTGGTTCCAAATAAAAATCCATAGAAAACCAGTTCTGTAACAAGGGCAGAAGTGAGAAGGACAATGTTCACATATTCCCGGTTAATCAGTACGGTAGTAGATTTTAAGACAGCCAGTATAAAGGCAAGTGCAGATCCTGCAGCCAGTCCCCACAACACCCATTTTTTCTTTGGATTTTTATTTTGTAAATGTGAAAAAGAAACCAGCATAGCCACAAGGATTCCTGTGGAAAGCGAACTTTGTATGACTTGTATCAGATATTTCAGCATGGTGTTACCACCTCCTGGTATGTAAAAGTATTGTTTACCAACTTCAGACAAATAAAAACGCCATGACAGCCCGCACCTATACGCGAACTATCATGGCGCGTTCCAAATCACCTGGTTAAAGAATTACCAGACTCTTGGAACGTAATCGAAATCCCACTCTGCTACAAGCGGCTCAGTCCAGTAGCGTCCGGTAACACCGGTTTCTTTGTCAACGTGAAGCAGGAATCCCTGGGCTTCAGGACTTTCGATCATAAAACGAACTTTATAGGTACCGGCATCTCCTAACTTGATGTTTGCGCCGTAATGAGGACCATCACTTGCATTCATCGGCATGAAAGTACCTTCTACTTTTGTCTTTCCGTCTTCACTTGTGATCTCGTATTTTACGGTAAGGTTGGGAACGAAGTCTCCAACACCGTATCCAAGGTCGTTGCTTAATGCAGAGATATCAGCCTCAATGTGCATATCAGATTCGGAAGCAGGAAGGCTGTTGCCTGTAGGCTCCATATCTACCGGCTGAAAATACACAGCAGCAACATTCAGTGGCGGAAGTTCAATGTCATCCCCAATTGGAAACTCTTCAAATCCTGCGGCATCTCCGGGAGCAGCAATGGCAGCGGTGGTTTCAGCGCCTTCTGCGGAAGCACCAGCAGCGGTTGTGTCTTTGTTTGCTGCTGTGGAATTACCGCCTGATGCACAGCCGGTGATTGCAACGGATGCGCCTACCGCCAGAGCAAATGTGAGTTTCGTTAAACTTTTTAATTTCATAATGAAATCCTCCTTTTATGTAAGTAGCCTTGGCATGATGGTATTCATCAGTGCCTGTCCCATTCTCACTTGGAATGGATTATTTTAGATCGTTTTGTTTTGCGGATCTGGATTACAAATGTAATAAGTGTCAGAATCAGCAGAATTACCTGTGGAATTAAGGTTTCCAGGGTTGGATAGATTCCAAGGATGCTGATGGAGGTAACTCCAGGTACCGGTGTTACGCCCACAAGGTTGCCTTCCTGCAATTCTTTTACGGCTGAACCGATAAAAGATATGGACATTACAAACAGCAGAATGCTGGTGCCGAGGAAAAACGGCTTTAACGGCAGTTTAATGCTCATAAAGCGGATCAACAGATAGATCACAACCAGAATGATGCATCCGACTCCAAGTCCCAGCCAGACCATGTTATAATAACTCTGGGTTCCTGCAAGCAAAGCTTTGTAAAAGAGAATGGTTTCAGCCCCTTCTCTGAAAACAGCCAGGAATGCAGCAAAAGCAAGTGAAAAGAGACTTCCCTTTGTAATGGAACTTTGTACTTTGCCTTCAATGTAATGAGTCCATGCCTGAGCTTCTGATTTGGAGACCATCCAGTTGCTGACATAAAAAAGTACGGCAACGGCAATCAGCATGGTCACACCTTCTGTAATCTCCTGATTGGCTCCGTTCACCCCAGAAAGAGCATTTAAAATAAAAGCCATAATAACACTTGCTCCCAGAGCGATGACAGAACCGCCGTAGACGGCTTTTGTTTTGTCCTTATGACCGGACTTGACCAGATATGCGATAATTGCACCCACAATAATAATCGCTTCAAAGCCTTCTCTGGTAATAATTAAAAGAGAACCAAGAAAGACACCCAGTGCACTTTCCTGCTTTCCATCTAACTGGTTTGCATCTTCCCGTAACAGTTTGGTCAGTTCATCAAGGGAAGCTTTTACTTCTTCGTTGCTTTTGTCTCCGTTGATTGCTTTTTTTGCAAAGCTGAACTGATATTCTACGGTAGCAGCCCGGTTGCCGGATATATGTGCCATAACTGTCTTTTCAAATCCCAGTTTCTCATAGTAAGAGAAATATGCCACGTCTACTTTGGCTTTCGCCTCTTTGGGAGATCCTGCTGTATAAAGATCATAAGATTCCAATAGAATGGCTTCCATGTCATCGACCACATCGTTCCATGTGTCATGGGCGGATTCTGCATAGGCGGCAGTTGGAAATGTACTGAAAAGAACAAGTACAAACATAAGTATGGATAATAATCTGCGCACTTTATTTCCTCCTTTCTTAAAGTTTAGGTATACCGGCTGTAAGCCGTAAAATCTATATACCGCATTCATGTTAGTTCAAACTAACTAAACAGACAAGTGCCAGATTTGAAAATACTCATGGTGCCAGACAAGCATAAAAAAGAGATTTAACAGTGCACAATAATTTTTCTTGCCAGAAATTCATCAATCATGATACGCCTTCCATTGCTTCCGATAACAAATATTTCTTTTGAGGGTTTAAACAGAATGCGTACCCTTGCATTTACTACGATCCCAGCTTCCTTTAAGAGGGCAGTGTATTCTTCCTCCGCCCAGATTCCGCTGATTTGAATTAACTCCCCAATGGGTGCCAGTGACAAAAGCATAATATCCCCCTTTTTGCTTTTTTCTTTTATATTATCGGCCTTTCCAAAAGGAGAAAAGAGCCAGAGTCGCCCTCTCTTATGGTTCCAGTCCAGCAGACCACGTTTCATAGAGCCGGTCCACACAAGGTGCAATGTCTTCGAAAGAGATGTGGCTGTAATGAAGAAGCAGAGACGGGGATTGGCACGGTTCGGGCTCATACCAGGATTTGGATACAGGGCATACCAGGATTCCTGCTTCATAAGCCTGTGTTACCAGTTCTTCTTCCGTGATGTGCCATTTTGCCTGAATCAGAATGTACATCCCGGATTGAAAATCGGAGATATGAATCTGATGCCCGAACCGATGCTTTAAAGCATGAATCAGAAGTCTGCATTTTTCTTTTTTCATTTTTCTCACTCTCCGGATATGGGCATCCCAGTGGCCTTCCTTTAAAAACAGTTCCAGTGGTTTTTGGGAAAGGTAAGGCACAAATGGAGTATGCTGGTCAATCAGCCTGTGCATGGCAGTAACAAGGGAAGCAGGAACCACCAGAAAGGCCACATCCACACATGGGTATAAAAGATCAGAAAAACCACCCAGATAAAAGGTCCTTTCCGGGTTTAAGTGATGGAGAGGCGGAAAAGGTTTTAAATTGTGGTGAAAAAAGCAGTTGGATTCATCCTCAATGAGATAGGTACTGGCTGTGTCAGCCCAACGGGAGAATTCCTTGCGTCTGGACAGAGACATCCCAATGCCTGTTGGAAATTCATGGGATGGTGTAACATATGCTGCCCCAATGGCTGTTTTCTCTATGGAAGGAATCAGTGGCCCAAGGGAATCCAGTTTCATGGGGAAGATCTGACATCCATTGTTTTGAAGGGTAATTCGGGACTGATCAAAGCCAGGATCTTCCAAGGCGATGTATGGTCTGGAATCCACGGTTTTAATCAGCCGGCATGCCAGCTCCAGACAATGCTGCCTCCCTGTTGTTATTAAAATCTGTTCGGTACTGCATTCCACATTGCTGTATAGATGTAAAAACCGCCTGATTTCCGTCTGAAGCCCCAGACTGCCAAATACGGAAGCTTCTTCTGATTCTTCAGAATGTTCATGGATGCATCTTAAAAGCAGTTTTTTCCATTGATGACAGGGAAATTCTGTTATGAGCAGTTTATCCGATTGAAAGTCATATAAAATTTTGTCATCATGATGAGATTCTTTATTGGAACAGCAGCAGGTTTCCTTAAAAGTGCCCTTGTCTGGTACAGGGAGCATATCAGGTATTTCTACATAATAGCCTTTTCTCGGCACGCTTGTGATGAAGCCTTCTGCAAATAAGTGATCATAGGCAAGATCAACCGTATTCCTGCTGATTCCCAGTTCCGAAGAAAGAGCCCGGCTTGATTTGAGCCTGCTCCCCTGCTTCATAACACCGGTAAGAATATCCTGTCTGATCTGCTGATATATCTGGTTATATAATGGTTTTTTGCTGGTTAGGTCTAAAATCATTATGATGGTATCCTTTCGTTAAACTTTGGTAAGCCTTCCAACTATATATAATTGTTATGTGTAGAAGGTGTGTGTGTTTCGGGCTTTTTTTAGGAAAAAGGGCTAGTTGAGAAAAGTTGTATAGATATGGAAGTAGGAAATGGATTTTGAGGCTGGTAACAAATAATTAAAAGACGGATAAACAGAGAAAAAATGTCATTATCAGCATAAAAAAAGTTTATAATTCTAAAAAAAGTATAAAATAATAATTCTTCACTTGAATTATGTCGAAAAATCTGATAAATTAACATCAGAAAAGGAGGTGTAATTGATGTCTGATGATTCGGATGATACGCATATACATACGTACTCATTAAATACGTTTCATTGTTTTCCCCAAATTGAATAAGTAATTTTTGTGATGCACGTTGTTTTTAACAAGGTGCTATTTTTGCGTACTTAAAAATAATAGGAGAAAACAATGGAACAACAGAAAAAAGAACATTATCGAATAAGTTTAGAAGAATTAACAGGGAATTATCTAGAACAGGATTTTGAACAGGGATTAAGTGAAGAAGAGGCGGCAAAGAGACTGATTGAATTTGGACCAAATGAATTAAAAGGTCAGAAGGTGCAGAAATGGAAGCTGTTTGTAAAGCAATTTAACAACATGATTATCTATATTCTGATTGTAGCCGCAATGCTGACCATCATAATGGGACATCATTCCGATGCAATTATAATCGGACTGGTCATTATCGCCAATGCCCTGATCGGTTACTATCAGGAGGCCAATGCATCCGATGCACTGGAGAAGATCAAAGCCATGCTTTCGGTCAAAGCCACCGTATACCGGGATGGCATCCGGAAAGATATTTCTGCTGAAAAGCTCGTCGTTGGAGACGTGGTCTTTTTGGAAGCAGGAGATAACGTTCCGGCAGATCTGCGTATTGTGGATTGCGATAATTTAAAGATTCAGGAATCTGCATTAACAGGAGAGTCTGATTCCGTAGAGAAAACAAACGAAACCATATTGGACGAAGATGTAGCATTGGCAGAGCAGAAGAATATAGCTTTTGCTTCCACCTCTATAACCAGCGGAAGTGGAGTTGCAGTCGTTGTTGCAACGGGTGAACATACAGAGATCGGTAAGATATCAACGGAAGTAAATAACGTTGTGGAAAGAAAAACTCCTCTGATGAAAGAAATTGATAACCTTGGCAAAGGTGTATCCATCGTAGTAATTATTGCGTCCATTCTATTGTTTGCTCTGGGAATGATCTTTCAGATTTACTCATTGCCTGTGCTTTCCTTAGCCGTTGTAACCATGATTGTGGGTTCCATGCCGGAAGGTCTGCCTGCTACGACTTCGGTAATTCTTGCAATGGGTGTCAATGATATGGCGAAGAAAAAACATACCATCGTCAAATCCCTGCCCGCAATTGAAACACTTGGTTCCGTAGACGTCATCGCAACAGACAAAACAGGTACGTTGACAAAGAATGAAATGACCGTAAAAAACCTTATGATTAGCGATCATGTCTACAAGGTAAGCGGAACCGGATATGAACCAAAAGGAGAAATAACAGAAAACAATAAACCAGCAGAACTATCACCGGAGCTCCAATTATTTCTGGAAGCCGGTTATGAGGCAAATGATACACAGTTAATTGAGGAAAATGGAAAATGGAACATAAGCGGAGAGCCAACCGATGGATCATTTTTAACGCTTTACCACAAAGTTTTTCCGGTTGATTCAGAACCTCATTACCAGGAAATAGATATACTGCCCTTTGACTCTGATTACCGCTATATAGCAAAATTAGTAGAGGATCAGAACGGTAAAAGGAAAGTATTTATCAAAGGGTCACCGGATAAACTATTTCCAATGGCTCAGGCATACGATAGTTCTTTTGATATAAATATATGGAATCAGCGGGTTAAGCTTTTATCCGAACAGGGAAAAAGGGTTGTTGCTGTTGGGTACAAAGAAGTCTCTTCTGATGTCCAGGAGGTCAGCCATACCCTGCTTCATGAGGGAATGTGTTTCCTTGGATTAACAGGAATTATTGACCCGCCAAGGGAAGAGGTAATTGAGTCCCTGAAAGAGATGAGAAGAGCCGGTGTGGAAGTAAAGATGATAACCGGCGACCACCCTATAACAGCCAGGATCATTGGACAGAAGTTAGGTCTTGCGGACCATATTAAAGTTATTACAGGTCCCCAATGGGATAAACTGACGGAAGAGGATAAAAAGGAAACGGCTCTTACTCACCAGGTATTTGCAAGAGCAACACCAAAGAATAAGTTAGAGATTGTAAAAGCGCTGCAGGCAAGTGAAAAGGTAACGGCAATGACAGGAGATGGGGTAAACGATGCTCCCGCTTTAAAGAGAGCTGATATTGGAGTTGCCATGGGAATGAAAGGTACGGATGTTGCAAAAGATTCTGCCGATATGATTTTAACCGATGACAACTTTGCGACCATGTCTGTTGCCATAAAAGAAGGCAGGCGCATATATGACAACATTAAAAAGAGTATTTTATTCTTACTGCCTACCTCGTTTGCAGAAGGTCTGATTGTTGCATTTACCCTTTTGATGCAAAGAGACATGCCGCTTCAGGCAACACAGCTTTTGTGGATCAACATGGTTTCTGCAATTACGATCCAGTTTGCATTTATTTTTGAACCGGCAGAACCAGGAATTATGAAGCGTGCTCCCAGAAAGACAGGAAGCGGATTAATGAACCGCCATGATATCATTCAGATGGCTTATGTATCCGTTTTGATAGCGGTGATAAGTTTAGTGTCACAAGACTGGCTGATTCGTGCCGGGTTAGATCAGAAGACGGCAAGTACAATGATGGTTAATGTCATTGTTATCAGCAAGATTTTTTATCTGTTTAATATCCGTACTTCAAAACCAGCACTATCGGATGCCCTGTTTACCAACCCGAAAGCATTTCTCATTATCGGAATCATGCTTTTGCTCCAGGCGGCGTTTACTTATATTCCATTTATGCAGCAGGCATTTCAGACAGAAGCCCTTACCCTTCGGGAATGGGGGATTGCATTTGCTACCGGATTAATCATTTTACTGATTACGGAAGTTGATAAAGCATATCGGATTTACGAGAAACGCAGAAGAAAAAAAGATATGTTTGTATCGAAGTGCAGTTAAAAGAAAAATAAAATAATTCTATGATTTATGAGGAGCTGCTATTCTTAATTGAAAAGCAGCTCCTTGTTTGTATGGCAGTTGGGTAATTGATACAGAACATGATGGTACGGCAGAAAATCCGATTCAGATGCCGTTTGTTAATTACACCAATTTAGTCAGAACTTTTATTCATGATTTATATGCTTTTATAGATGAAAATAAAGAGATGGAATTAAAACGCTATGGAGATATTTTGAATAAAAATGGAATTAATTTGGAAATGGATTCCATAAAGGATGTAGAAGTCCGGTTATTAGATGCCCCGTGTATCATGGCTCTTATCGTAGGAGCTATTCGGGCTGAGAGGTTTTGTGAAGGGGTATTGCTGGATTTTTTTTTAAGTGGTTCTATTGCAAAATGGTTGAAACGATTAAAAGATATAGACTCCGGAAAATAAATGGAAAGCGGGACTGTCTTAAATTTCAATGACAGTGCAGTTGACAATATCACTAATTAGTGATATATTAAAATCATGAAGAAAAACACAATATCTTATGGAAAAGAAAATGATCTTAATTTAAAAGCATTTATTGGACTAAGCAGGACAACTCAGGGACTTCATAGAAGAGCAGGTGCGATCTTTAACCAGGGAGGTCTTACTTCTGCGCAATTTGCTGTGCTGGAGGCATTGTACCATAAAGGTGATTTGACAATTAGCGAGATTATTGCCAGTATTCTTTCTACCTCCGGGAATATGACGGTGGTAATTAATAATTTAGAAAAAGATGCCATGATAGAAAGGCAGCCGAATCCCAATGATAAAAGATCCTGCATTATTGCGATTACCGATAAGGGCAGAGAAAAAATCGAAGAGATATTTCCCAGGCATGTAGAAGATTTAGCAGAGAGCTTTACCGGACTTTATGAAGAGGAAAAAGAAATGTTACTGCATCTGTTAAAAAAAATCAAGACAAGGAGTGAATTAGTATGAGTAAAAAAATTAAATTAATTGAAAAAATAGGATTTCAATGGGGAATGGACAGTCCGTTTCTGGCATGTATGCACCATCACGACCAATTTCCGGCAGGCAATGAGGTTCAAGGGCCTGCAGTCTCTTTAGCAGGAAGAAGGATGGGGAATGATTTTTCCGGAAAAGATGGTTTTAGTATGTATCATGGAGAGAAGGTTCCTGGATTTCCGGTTCACCCTCACCGTGGTTTTGAGACGGTTACCGTTGTATTGGAAGGAATTGTTGACCATTTTGATTCCAAGGGAGCAGAAGGGCGTTATGGAAATGGAGATGTCCAGTGGCTGACAACCGGATCGGGATGTCAGCATGTAGAGATGTTCCCGCTGGTTCATCAGGATAAGGAAAATCCCCTGGAATTATTCCAGATCTGGCTGAATTTACCTGCAAAAAGTAAATTCACAGACCCGGATTATAAGATGTTATGGGCAGAAGAAATTCCAGTGATAAAAAATACCAATGAAAAAGGAAAGACAGCAACCATACGGTTAATTGCAGGCAAATATGAAGATAAAAAAAGCCTGGAGCCGACAAAAGATTCATGGGCAGCAAAGGAAGAAAACCATGTGGGAATCCAGCTTGTGGAACTGGAACCTGAGGCAGAATTTTACATTCAGGCAGGCTCTAAAACCTTAAACCGGAACCTGTATTTCTATCAGGGAAGCAGTTCTATTACGATAGATGGTAAAACCATTGATCCATCCTCCCGAATCAGGCTTTCCGGAGAAGAGGAGATTACTGTGGTAAATGGAGATCAAACCAGTTATGTTCTGTTATTAGAAGGAGAACCAGTTCTTGAGCCAGTGGCACAATATGGACCATTTGTCATGAATTCTGAACAAGAGATACGAGAGGCATATGAAGATTATCAGAATACCCGGTTTGGCGGCTGGCCATGGAATGATGATGAGCCGGTTCATGAAAGAGAGACAGGACGATTTGCCCGTTATCCAGACGGTAGTGTTGTGAAAAAGTAATAGAGACGTTTTGTTTTATTGATTGAGGTTTATCAGGAAGATAATAAGGGAAATTCAAAAATTTCACAGATTAATAGGAAAAGGGATTGAAAAATTATCATTTATTATATAAAATAAGCTAAAAGAAAAAATATGAAAGCTGTTTATTAATAATGAAAGAGATGAGCATGAACGAGAATTTACCGGAAGGTGTAAAAGTAAAATCCCTTTATAAGGCAATGCAGGTCCTTTTTTATTTTACAAGGGAAGTAGACGAGCTGGGGGTCACAGAGCTTGCCCAAAAAAGCGGAATGTTAAAAAGCTCCATACACAACATCCTGTCCACCTTTGAGACCTGCGGAATTGTGGAGAGAAATAAGAAAACAAACAAATACCGCCTGGGAGTCCGGGTTTTGGAACTGAGCAATCAATTCTATCAGAACAACGACATTCGTCAGGTAATGAAACCTTTTATGCAGAAGATTGCAGATCAGGAGGAGGAATGCGTTTATCTGGCGGTTATGAGTGATCTTGATGTGGTTTATATTGATGCCGCATTCCCGACGGCATCTACTGGCGGACGGAATATGACTGGAGTGACTGCACCTTCTTACTGTACGGGAATTGGCAAGGCGATTCTTGCATTTGCCCATGAGGAGGTAATAAAAAGGGTAGAGGAAGGGGGAATGGAGCCTTTCACCCATAATACCATTACTGACGGTGAGAAGTTAAGGAAGGAATTGGATCAAATCAGGCAGCGCGGGTTTTCCATTGATAATATGGAACATGAATATGGAGTCAAGTGTGTTGCAGTGCCCATTCGCAACAAGGAAGGGGCAGTGATCGGTGCATACAGCATCTCCGGACCATCTCCCAGATTCAATGCAGACCGGATCAAACGCCTGGCTGCCAGCCTTCAGAATATGGCAAAGCAGGTTAAAAATCAATTATAAGCAGAAAAAGGAGTCTACGGTATAAAAACCCCGTAGGCTTTTTTGTTATCATTTTATAGAGAGACTTTAAAAATATTGTGCAAAATACACAAAAAAACTCTTGTATTTTTTATACTTCATAAATAGACAGTGCATCTGTTTTATATTATAATACAATCAAGACAATAATAATGAATATAGTTCATTAATAATGAACAAAAGAAAGGGAGCAGAATATGAATTTTCCAGGAGGAGTATGGCCGGTGATGCTTACGCCCTATAACGAGGCAGGTAAGGTTGATGATGAGGCGTTAAGCGGGCTGGTGAACTGGTACATAGAAAATGGGGTCAATGGTTTGTTTGCGGTCTGCCAGTCCAGTGAGATGTTTTTCCTGGATTTGGAAGAACGGATTCAGGTGGCAAAGGCGGTAGTAAAAGCGGCAGGAGGAAGAGTTCCGGTCATTGCTTCGGGCCATGTGTCTGACAGCTTAGAGGAACAGATCCATGAGCTGAATGAGATGGCGAAGACAGGAATTGATGCTCTTATTTTGATCACGAACCGCCTTGCAGCGGAGGATGAGGATGATGAAATATGGCTGAACAACTGCAATCGGCTGATGGAGGGAATTGATTCAGAGATTCCACTGGGATTTTATGAGTGCCCTTATCCATACAAACGTCTTCTCTCCCTGGAAAATATGAAAAAGTGTGTTGAGACGGGCCGGTTTTATTTCATCAAGGATACGTGCTGTGATATTGAACGGATCAAGGAACGGCTGGAAGCGGTAAAAGGATCAAAATTAAAACTCTATAACGCAAATACCACAACTCTTTTGGAATCATTGCAGCTTGGTGCCGCTGGTTACAGCGGAGTAATGGCAAATTTTCACCCCAGGCTCTATACCTACCTCTGTGATCACAGCAGGGAAGAAGGCGATAAGGTTGCCATGCTTCAAGAGTTTTTAACCCTGGCCTCCTTCATTGAACGGCAGTGCTATCCGGTCAATGCCAAGTATTACTTACAGGAATTTGAACGGCTTGGCATGTCTACCATAAGCCGGACCAAAGACCATGAACTTTTAACCAATACATATAAGGCAGAGGTGCATATGCTTGAATCCATAACCAGAAGATATGAGCAGAAATATCTGGAGGCAGATCAGATTCCGGCACAGCAGGATCCCTGCCGGCAATAGAGGGAGGACAGATTAGTGGCAAAACTATATGCAGCAAAAAAACAGGGGGGAAACCGCGGCAGAAGAATAAAGCAGATGAAAAGATGCAGGTATTTATATGTACTGCTGTTAATTCCGCTTGTCTATTATTTTTGTTTTCATTACATGCCTCTTTACGGGGTACTGATTGCATTTAAGGATTACAACATCGGTAAGGGCGTGTGGGGGAGTCCCTGGGTGGGAGGTAAGTGGTTTGGAAAATTCTTAACAGACCCTTACTTCTGGAAACTGGTGCGCAATACTTTGTTGTTAAACATCTACGGTTTGCTATGGGGATTTCCCATTCCAATCATACTTGCAATCATGTTAAACGAGGTGTCCCATGTCAGATACAAACGGCTCATACAGACCGTCAGTTACCTGCCTCATTTCATCTCAACCGTAGTTGTCTGCGGTATGGTGGTCAATTTCCTGTCTCTTGACGGAGTGATCAATCAGTTTGTCAGTGCATTGGGATTTGATAAGGTTCAGTTCTTAATGATCCCCAGTTACTTCCGGACTATTTTTACTGCTTCGGGGATCTGGCAGACCTGCGGCTGGACTTCTATTATCTATCTGGCTTCTTTAACAAGTGTGGATCAGGAGATTTTAGAAGCTGCCATGATTGATGGCGCAAACCGGTGGCAGAGGATAAAGAATGTGACCCTGCCGTCCATTACACCCACCATTTCTATTATGCTGATTATGCAGTTAGGAAAGCTGATGACCCTTGGATATGAGAAGATCCTCCTTCTTTACAACGGTTCCACTTATGAGACAGCAGATATTATCTCTACCTATGTATACCGGAGAGGTATTTTAAATAATGATTTCAGCTATGCAACGGCTGTGGGACTGTTTCAGTCCGTGGTAGGAGTTCTGTTACTGGTAATTTCAAATAAGGTATCAAAGAAATTAAGTGATACCAGCCTGTGGTGATGCTGAGGAGAGTTGATATGAGTAAACTAAAATTGAAAGTGAAAAGCAGAAAGCCACAGGGAATCGGAAGCAGGGCGTTTGATGTGGTGAATGGAATTCTGCTGGCAGTAATCGGAATTATCATGTTTTACCCAATGTTTTATGTGTTTATTGTATCCATCAGTTCCTCCCAGTACATCAATCAGGGACTGGTATCGTTCCTTCCAAAGGGCATTAATTTTGAAGCTTATAAAGTGGTGTTTGGAAATAAGGCCATATGGTCGGGATATAAAAATACGTTTTTGTATGCGATTTCAGGTACCTTGATCAACCTGGTCTGCACCTCCTTATGTGCCTATCCTCTTTCGAGAAAGGATCTATATGGAAGAGGTCCTATTACAGTACTTATTACAGTTACCATGTTTATCAACGGAGGACTGATTCCAACTTATCTGGTGATCAATCAGCTTCACCTGCTTAATACCATGTGGGCCATTGTGCTGCCGCCTGCCATCAGTACATACAACATGATCGTTATGAGAACCTCCTTTTCCTCAATTCCAGAGTCCTTGATGGAATCCGCTTATCTGGATGGAGCCAACGATATTCAGATTCTCTTAAAGATCATTCTGCCTCTATCGAAACCGATTATGGCAACTATGACCCTCTTTTACGCAGTGCAGCACTGGAACAGTTATTTCCCGGCCATGATCTATTTGAATGACCAGGCAAAATATCCGGTTCAGGTCATTATGAGAGATATCGTCATTCAGGGGGATTTATCTGCGGATATTGCGGGAAATATGAATGTCGTAGCGACTAACTATAAATATGCCGTCATTATAATTTCTGTCATACCGATTTTAATGGTCTACCCTCTCCTTCAGAAGTACTTTACAAAAGGAGTTATGGTAGGAGCAGTAAAAGGTTAAAAGCTATAGGAAATAAAATATAAAGGAGAGGTAATATGAAAAAGAGGTTTTCAACAAAATTAGTTGCAGCATTTGTTGCAATGACCGTTGCAGCTACAGGGGTAAGCGGCTGCGCAGCCGGTACAGGGGGAGAAGGCAAAACATCAAAGGAAAACGGCACAGAGAGCTCTGCAAATAGCAAGGACCATCCGTCCTGGGTTTCCGATAAGCAGATCGAGGTCAGCATTATGCTGATGGACAGTCCCAGCCAGCCCTTAAAAAATGATGCTCCGGCTCATGAGGAAATTACGAAGAAAACAAACGTAAAGCTGAATCTGCAGATCGTTCCTTCCAGCAGCTACAAGGATAAAAAGAACATTCTTTTGGGAACCAATAATTTCCCGGATATCGTTTATCTTCAGGGCATGGACGATGTGGTTACCTATTCAGGCTCTGGAATTTTTGAACCTCTGTCCCAGTATGTCAATGAAACAGATATGCCAAACTTATATAAGTTCTGGCAGCAGTATCCGGAGATGAAGAAGTATCTGGTAGACGGTGAGCTTTATGTATTCCCGGTGGTTGCCAGAGGAGAATCCGCCAACGGCCCGGGCCCGGTCATTCGGGAAGATCTGCTGAAAAGCAACAATTTGGAGACGCCCCAAACCTTTGATGAGCTTCTTGAGGTGCTAAAGAAATTAAAGGAAATATATCCGGACAGCGTACCCTGGACCACCAGAAAAGGAACCGCCAATCTGTTAAAGACCACCGCCTATATGCTTGGATCCGGTTATGATGGCAACGGACTTTACTACGATTATGATCTGGAGGGCGGAACGTATGTGTTCGGACCTGCATCAGAGAATTTCAAAGAAGTTCTCACCTATTTAAATAAAGCCTATGAATCCGGGGTCCTGGATCCTGATTTTGCAACCAGTACAGCAGAGCAGATGGAATCAAAGCTTTCCAGCGGAAAATCATTTTTCTTCCTGGATAACAGCGGATTTGGACAGAACTATACAAAGGCTTTGAAAAAGATTGACGGAAACCAGGAAGCAGCCATGCAGATTATTCCGATTCCTGAAAACAGCTTCGGTCAGAAACGGGCCATGGCATACGCCGCAGAGCTTCCCGGACGTTTTTATGCCCTGAATGCAAAAGCAAAAAATAAAAAGGAAATCATCAAATTTATTGACTGGATGTATTCGAAGGAAGGCTCAGATATCACCAACTACGGCGTGGAAGGAAAATCATTTGAGTACAATGAGCAGGGAGAACCAGAATTTATAAAGGATTATGTGATGCAGTTTCAGGATGCACAGCCATCGGATTATTATGCCGTTTACGCGGATCTTGGAATTACAAAGCTGGACTGGAGCCTGTGGGCATGCAACACCAAAACCTGGTTTGAAATCCAGAAGCTGACCGGAAGCTGGGATGATCTTGCGGAAAAATACTGGGATATCATCAATAATGATGAGGCCTATGAACAGCCTCATATCAATCCGCCTCTGACAAAAGAGGAGACGGAAACGGTCAATGATATTTTAGTGGATCTTAACACAATGCTGGAACAGGAGTTTAATAAGTACATTATGGGAGAAGCACCCATTGAGGATTGGGATAAGGTAATTGCCCAGCAGGAATCCATGGGAGTGAGAGAACTTGAGAAAATATACAACGAAGCGGATCAGAGAGCTCTTGAGCAGAAATAACAGGCTGATGAGCCAGAACTGGAGGGGCAGCCGCATCTGAGGCTGCCCCTTTTAATCGAACAAAAGGGAGCAGAAGAATGAAAATTAAAGATTTTACGCAGGAATTTATTATGGACGAAGACAGGGATTTTAACAGTTCCCATGCCTCCACTGTTTTGGAATTAAAGGATGGGGCTGTTCTGGCTTCCTGGTTCGGCGGAAGCTGGGAGAAAGGATCTGATGTTGCCATATGGATCTCCAGAAGAATCAGGGGAGTGTGGGAACAGCCCAGGAATGTGGCAGATGTAAGAGGCGTTGCCATGTGGAATCCGGTGTTATTCCGGAAAGAGGACGGAACGATCATCCTGTTTTACAAGGTGGGTGCCACCATTTCCGAATGGCAGACCTGGTATGTGGAAAGTGCTGACGAGGGAGAAAGCTTTACACAGCCAGAAGAGCTGGTGTCTTCCGATGTGGGAGGCCGCGGACCGGTGAAAAATAAGCCCATCCGCTTATCCGATGGAGCCGTGCTTGCCCCGGCATCTTTGGAAGGTTCCGTATGGGATTCTTTTACAGACCGTTCGGAAGATGACTGTAAAACCTGGGAAAAGAGTGGGCTGGTGCCATTAAAACGATCTTGCTTTGACATTCAGATGGTTGACAGACCTTATGACAAACGGGACATTTACGGAAAAGGTGTCATTCAGCCTGCCCTTTGGGAAGACGAAAAGGGAGAGGTACATATGCTTCTTCGCAGCACCAGCTCCAAAATCTTTCGAAGTGATTCCAAAGACGGAGGAAGAACCTGGTGTACGGCTTATGATACGGGACTTCCAAACAATAATAGCGGCATTGATTTAGACCGGATGGCAGACGGAAGACTGCTCCTTGTCTATAATCCCAGGGAAAATCTGCCGGGTTACTATAAAGGACCTAGAACGCCTCTGGTGGTGGCCATTTCCTTGGACAACGGAGAGAACTTTTCCATCATCAAGGTTCTGGAGGAGAAACGGGGCAATTACTGTTATCCGGCCATTGTCTGCAACAGCCATAATGAGGTGAAAATCACTTATACCTGGAACAGGGAGAGGATCGTATACTGTTCGTTCACCATTGAGGATTAAATAATGGATAATAAGTTTATGGAGAGACTGAAAAATCCGGAGATGTCTCACCGCTCCCTGCCTTTTTGGGCCTGGAATGAGAAACTTGACCGGGAAGAAATCATCCGGCAGATCCATTCCATGAAGGAAGCAGGAGCCGGCGGCTTTTTTATGCATTCCAGAGAGGGGCTGGAAACTGAATATATGGGGGAAGAATGGAAACAATCCATTGAGACTGCCATAAAAGAGGCGGAAAAGCTTGGAATGCAAGCCTGGCTTTATGATGAAGACCGATGGCCTTCGGGAATGGCTGGGGGCAGGGTGACTGCCATGGGAGATGCCTATCGGTGCAAAGGTCTGACCCTGGAGATCCTGGAGCGGGAACAGTTAAACCAGATTCTAAAGGAAGATACAAGCATGGATTCCAGTGCCGGACCGGATGGGAAAACAGGCCTGACCGCATTGTATGCCGCTGTGATTCATGATATGGAGATAACCTCATACCGGAGAATGGATTTGAACCACCATTGTCACACAGAGTCGGGAGAAATACTTCTGGCGGTCCGGCTGGAGGTGTCGGCAGCAAGCCAGTGGTTTAATCATGAGGCTCCCCCGGACAATTTAAATCCGGACTGCGTGGATGCATTTATACGGAAAACCCACGAAACATACAAAGCGCTTGCAGGCTCAGAATTTGGACGTACGGTGCCCGGCATCTTTACGGATGAGCCCAGCCTTCATGACCGGCACGCGTATTTTGGAGAAAAGAAAGGCTGGATTCCCTGGACCTTTGGATTTGCAGCCTATTTTACGGAAAAAACAGGATATGACTTTTTAGAGTTTCTGCCGGAACTGTATTTTCACGGAACAAACAGCCGGAAAATACGGCATGATTACTGGTATACCCTTACCATGCGGTTTGGTGAGACTTATTTTAAGCGCATAGGAAACTGGTGTGAAGAGAATCATCTTCTGTTTACCGGGCATTTTCTCCAGGAAGACAAGATGGGGCTTTGCGCCAGAGTCAACGGCGGGGTAATGCCTCATTATCAATATCAGCATGTGCCAGGCATTGATATGCTTTGTGAACAGATTCAGGAGTTTCTGACCGTCAAGCAGTGCACCAGTGTTGCGAGTCAACTGGGAAAACCATTTGTTCTTTCGGAAATGTATGGCTGCACGGGCTGGGACTTTACCTTTGAGGGACAGAAATGGATGGGAGACTGGCAGTATGTATTAGGTGTCACAAGAAGGTGCCAGCACCTGGCCCTTTATTCTCTCAGAGGCTGCAGGAAACGAGATTATCCCCCGTCATTTCATTACAATACCACCTGGTGGAAGCAAAATAAGGGGGTGGAGGATTACTTTGCAAGGCTGGGGACCGCTTTGGAAGAAGGTGTGCCGGTAAGAAAGGTCCTGCTTCTTCACCCTGCGTCCACGGTCTGGTCTCTGCTGGGGGTCAATCCTTATGGAAATCCGGTAAGGCGTGAGGAACGGGATGTTCCGAAGCTAAACCAGTATGGAGATCGGTTTCAGGAGTTCCTTCGTTATCTGCTGGAGCAGCATTTTGACTGTGACCTGGGTGATGAAATGCTGATAAAGGACTACGGACGTGTGGAAGAAGGGCGTTTTTTTATAGGTAATGCAGGTTATGATGCGGTAGTGATCCCTCCCGTGGATACCTTGATGGAATCTACATATCAGATACTGATTCAGTGGATGGAGGAAGGAAAAACTGTCTTTCTTGTGGGAAATCAGCCATTTCTGACCGATGGATCGGAGCAAAAGAAAGAAATCAGAGAACGGTTTTTGAATCATTCTCAATTGGTGCAGCTTAATAAAAAAGAGAAATTACTCCAACAATTAGAACCATATAGGACCGTTGGTATCACAGACCCTGACGGTAATCCGGATGAAAAGATATTATACCAGCTTCGGAGAACGGAATGGGGGTATATTCTTTTTGTGGTCAATACGGATCGGGAACAGCCTCATTCCATTCGGATCAGCATGAATGGAGAAGGGCTTTGGAAGGAAATGAATCTTCTGACCGGGGAGTGTAACAAAGTGTCAGGAATCCGTCAGATAGAAGGAAAATCATTACTGACAGCAGATTATTCTCCTTGTGATTCCAGACTTTATCTCATTGATAAAAACCAGATAGAAACCTATGTGAAGGATCCGGTCCTGACCCGGTCTAATGTGATTGACCTTCCAAAACAATGCCAGATCATTTTATCCGGTCCCAATGTCTTAACGCTGGATATGTGCCGTTATCATCTTGAGAATGACCCCTTATCCAATCTCATGGAAGTGTGGCAGGCCCAGGAGAAAATAAGGAAAGACCTTGGCATGAGATCCATCAGCAGAAATGGAATGGAGCAGAGATATCGGTGGATAAACACCCCTCATAAAGCGGATGGCAAAAAACTGGAGCTGATATTTGGATTTGATTCCGATTGTCCGGTAAAAGGGTGCCAGCTTGTTGTGGAGCGGGCAAAAGAGTTTGAGATTTACATAAATGGGGCTTTGCTGGATCAGAGCAAAAAGGACTGGTACTTAGACCGTTCCTTTCATACGGTTCCCGTTCCCAAAGTGAAGCAGGGATACAATGAAATCCAGCTTTTCTGCGCCTACCGAAATGACATGGAGCTGGAAAATATCTATCTGTCCGGTGATTTTTCCGTGTCCCCCATGCGCAGGCTGGGAAAACCGGTAAAAGCTCTGGCTGTGGGAGACTGGTGCAGGCAGGGACTGTTTCACTATAGCGGAAGTGTTTCCTATCAGTACCATTTCTTCTGGCATGGAAAAGGGGATCAGATTCTTCTTCTGATGGATCCAACTGCAGTGTGCGTCAGAGTTTTGGTAAATGGCAGTTCTATAAATATCCCCTGGATCTATGGCGAACCGGTTCCTATAACCGAATTCATTCATCTGGGAGAAAATGAGATCGAAATTGAACTGACCGGAAGTCCAAGAAACATGCTTGGCCCCTTCCATATAAAAGAAAAACACCCGGTCACTACAAATGATGCCTGTTTTTCTCCGGCTGAAAAGGAGTATGAGGAGTCTTATCAGACCGTGTTTTATGGGCTGAACAAAAGACCCAGTATTCAGATCATGAAAAAGCAGGAAAGAAGCCGGATTTGATTATTTGAATCATAAGCAAAAAAAGTAAATAAATAAGTTAGCAAAAAGAAAACGAGAAGGGAAGAATTGAAATGGCAGAAAACCGATATATGGAAACCTATCCGGTCATCGGCATTCGTCCGGTCATTGATGGCAGAAGAGGTCCCTTGGATGTGAGAGGTTCCCTGGAAGAACAGACCATGGGAATGGCATTGGCTGCAAAAAATCTTCTGGAAGAGAATTTGTTCTATGCCAATGGAGAAAAAGTATCCGTAATCATAGCAGATACTACCATTGGGGGTGTGCGGGAGGCCGCGGCCTGTGCGGAACAGTTCCGCCGTGGGGGAGTCAGAATTACGCTGACCGTAACTCCTTGCTGGTGCTATGGGGCGGAGACCATGGATATGGAAAAAGACACCTTAAAAGCGGTGTGGGGATTTAACGGAACGGAAAGGCCGGGAGCTGTTTATCTGGCAAGCGTGCTGGCTACTCACGCTCAGAAAGGTCTGCCCGCCTTTGGAATCTATGGCTATGACATTCAGGAAGCAGACGATAAGAACATCCCGGAGGAAGTAAAAGAAAAGCTGTTACGATTTGCCCGTGCAGCCGTTGCTGTGGCAACCATGAAGGGAAAAAGTTATCTTCAGATAGGGGCTGTCTGTATGGGAATCGGAGGTTCCATTGTGGACTGTGATTTTCTGGAGGATTATCTGGGAATGCGGCTGGAGTCTGTAGACGAAGTGGAGGTTTTACGCCGGATCGAGGAAGAAATCTATGATAAACAGGAATATGAGACCGCCATGGAATGGGTCAGCAGCCGAATCACAGAAGGGTTTGACAAGAATCCACCCCATATTCAAAAGAGCCGCAGTCAAAAGGATGAGGACTGGAAATTCACGGTCAAAATGATGCTGATTATTAAGGATCTGATGAATGGCAATGAACAGTTAAAGCAGAGCTTCCCGGAAGAAGCCATGGGTCATAATGCCATTGCTTCCGGGTTTCAAGGGCAGAGGCAGTGGACCGACCATTATCCCAATGCTGATTTTGCCGAAGCACTGTGCAATACCTCCTTTGACTGGAACGGAAAACGGGAACCTTACATAGTGGCAACGGAAAATGACGTGCTAAACGGCATCAGTATGCTGATCATGAAGCTGTTAACAAACCGGGCACAGTTATTTGCGGATGTCAGAACCTTCTGGTCAGAAGATGCGGTCAAAAAGGCAACCGGTTATGAGCTTACCGGAGAAGCAAAAAAGGCCGGCGGTTTTATTCATCTGATCAATTCCGGTGCAGCCTGTCTGGATGCCAGCGGGGCATCTTTGGACAAACAGGGAAATTCCGTTATGAAACCGTGGTGGGATGTGACAGAAGAGGATCAGGAGGCAATGCTTAAAGCAACCCAGTGGTGCCCGGCGGACAACGGATACTTCAGAGGAGGAGGATATTCTTCCAGATTTCTCACCGATACTTCCATGCCTGTTACCATGATTCGTCTGAATCTGATCAAGGGACTTGGTCCTGTGGTGCAGATTGCAGAAGGATGGACCATTAAGCTTCCGGGGGAGGTTTCCGACCAGCTTTGGAAACGAACGGATTATACCTGGCCCTGCACCTGGTTTGTACCGCGCTGTAATAGCACACAGGGACCGTTTGGGTCTGCCTATGGGGTCATGAACCAATGGGGAGCCAACCATGGGGCAATTAGCTACGGGCACATAGGTGCCGATATTATCACCCTGTGTTCCATGCTGCGGATACCGGTGGCAATGCATAACGTGGACCCGGAAGAAGTGTTCCGTCCAGCCGTATGGAATGCATTTGGGATGGATCAGGAAGCCGCTGATTACCGTGCATGCGAGACCTTTGGTCCCCTATATTAAGTGTTTTGATTTATATATTTTATTTAAAAGCTTTTATGCTTGAAAGCGTTAATAAAAAAAGGATTGGCACCAGGAAATCATACATCATATGGGGCTGATCAAGGGAAATGACATACCTTTAAATAAAAATTTAAAGGTATGTCATTTTTGTACAAAAAATCCTTGGGGTAAGGGGTATCGTTTATTCCTTTTTTATCAGGTGAAATTAAAACCTGATATTCTTTTCCAACAGGGAAATGCCCTGATACAAGATTGCCGATACGATGCAGAGGATTACAATTGATGTTACTACCAGGTCCATCTGGAACACCTGGCTTCCATAGATAATCAGATATCCCAGTCCCTTATTTGCTGCTAAAAATTCTCCGATGATAACGCCCACCAGACAAAGTCCGATATTGACTTTCATATTGCTGATAATCAGGGGAACTGAGCCGGGAAGCAGTACTTTAAGCAATACATCTTTCTTTTTCCCGCCAAGAGAGTAAATCAGTTTAATCTTATCCGGGTCAGTCTGGGTAAATCCGGTATGAATTGTCATAATACATCCAAACACAGCCACAGAGATAGCAGCCACAATAATTGTCTTAATATTATTTCCAAGCCACACAATCAGGATAGGTGCCAGAGCTGATTTTGGAAGGCTGTTTAACATAACAAGATAAGGTTCCAGAACTTCGGAAGCGCTGCGGCTTGCCCAGAGCAGAACAGAGATCATAAGACCAAGGGTAATGACCAGCAGAAAACTGATCAGTGTTTCCATAATCGTAATGCCTGTGTGTAAAAAGATACTTTTATCCACCAGCATTTTCCAGAAGCAGATAGTCACGCGGGAAGGCGAACTGAAAATAAAATCATTGATGATTCCAAGTCTTGCGCACAATTCCCACAGAGCCAGCAAAAGTACTAAAAGCATACTCCGCCATATCTGCACATTGCGACGGTGGAGCTTTTCTTTTTCTATAAATTCCTGTTGTGCCAATGAAGGATGTTCACTCATGTTTTTTGCAGCTCCTTCCATACCTGGTTAAAATAAACTGAAAATTCCGGCATATTTCTCCGGTGCAAAGGACTGATATCTTCTTCGCCAAAGGAAATGGGAATAATCGCTTTTAATCTTCCAGGTCTTTTTGTAAGCACAATCACCCGGTCTGCAACGCTGATTGCCTCTGATAAGTCATGAGTGATCAGAATTGCGGTTTTATGTGTGCTTTTTATAATTGAACTGATGTCATCACAAACCGATATACGGGTCTGATAATCCAGAGCGGAAAATGGTTCATCTAATAAAAGAAGGTCCGGTTCCAAGGCTAATGTACGGACCAGTGCGGCACGCTGCCGCATACCTCCTGACAGTTCAGAAGGTTTTGCATTTTCAAAATTTTCAAGTCCATAGGTTTTAAGCATGTTTTGAACTTTTTCAATGGAATTGCTGTTTTTCTTTCGTTGGATTTCAAGTCCCAGATGGGCATTACCCAGAATGGTTCTCCATTCAAACAGGTGATCTTTCTGCAGCATATAGCCAATATTTACACCGGATTCTGCCCGGGGAACGCCATTGATATAGATTTCTCCTTTGTCAGGGGTAAGCAATCCGCTGAGCAGGGAAAGAAGAGTTGATTTTCCACAGCCGGATGGTCCGACGATTGCAAGGAATTCCCCATTATCAGCAGTAAATGATATATCAGAAAGGGCCAGGGTTTCACCGTCAAGAGAATGATAGGAATAACTCAGCCCCCGAACTTCCAGTTTTGGTTTCATGGGTCCTCCTTATACTTAAAAATAATCTGGTATAATGTTATAATATGTATACAAACATGGAGTGTGAAGAGAAACGGACAGGGGAGAAGAAAAAAGGAACAGGCTTGACAGGAAGCTGAAAAAAGTGCTATAATTCCAAAGAAAATGAAAGAAAAAGACAGTTCGTTTGTACCATCCTGTCTATAAACAAAACCAGGGCTGAATTTATATATCTTACAAAGATAACCATAATTATTTTGATAATCTTCTATAAAGATAGATGAAGCAGGCACAATGGGATGCCTGCTTTTTTTTACGTCAGCCCCAAACCATGTTTGAGGAAAGGAAAGAGAATCATGTATTATTTAAAATCGGAGCAGAGCTTTGACTCCGCCCATTTTTTGGCAAACTATGATGGAAAATGCAGAAATATTCATGGTCACCGGTGGCGGGTGGTCATTGAGATTAAAAGCAGGGAGCTTAGGACCGAAGGGCAGTTAAAAGGGATGGTGGTAGACTTTTCCCAGTTAAAAAAGGACATAAAAGAAGAAACGGACTTTTTTGACCATGCGCTGATTCTGGAAGCGGGCAGTTTAAAGCAGACAGCCATGGAAGCTCTTAAAGAAGGCGGTTTCCGTTTTATTGAAGTGAATTTCCGACCCACAGCAGAATCATTTTCCCGTTATTTTTATGAACGTATGAAAGAAAAAGGATATCAGGTAGCAAGGGCATCTGTCTATGAAACACCGGATAACTGTGCTTCTTATGAGGAGGACGCTCATGGCGAATTATGAGGTGGTTGAAATCTTTGAAAGCATTAATGGGGAAGGACCTTTTGCTGGTCAGTTGGCAGTGTTTGTCCGGTTTAAAGGCTGTAACTTACGCTGCAGCTACTGTGATACGGCATGGGCAAATGAATCTTCGGCAGCCAGTATGGCTATGACGGAAGAGCAGATCTATCATGCCATTAAAGAGACCGGATATAAAAATGTAACCCTGACTGGAGGAGAACCTCTTTGCCAGCCGGAGATTTTCATTCTTCTGGAACGGTTATCCAGAGATAGAAGTCTGTCAGTGGAGATTGAAACCAATGGGAGCATGGACATTTCCAAGGTGAAAACCATTTCCAACGCCCCTTCCCTTACCATGGACTATAAACTGCCGGACAGTGGGATGGAACAACAGATGTGTTTATCCAATTTTGAACTTCTCACAGATCAGGATACCGTGAAGTTTGTTGCAGGAAGCAGAAAAGATCTGGAGAAAGCCGGAGAGATCATCGGAATCCGCCGACTGACGGATCACTGCCGGGTTTATATCAGCACAGTATTTGGAAAACTGGATTTGAAAGAAGTCGTAGAATACATGAAAGAAAAACGGATGAACGGTGTAAATTTGCAGTTACAGCTTCATAAGATCATCTGGGAACCGGAAGCAAGGGGTGTTTAAGAAAGGAAGCAGGAAATGGCAATTGATACAGAAGCGGTAAAAAAGCATGTTAAAGGACTTTTGGCGGCATTAGGAGAAGATCCGGAACGGGAAGGACTGAAAGATACCCCGCTTCGGGTAGCCCGCATGTATGAAGAGGTCTTTGAGGGAATGAATTATACCAATCATGATATTGCCCGGATGTTTTCTTCTGTATTTGAAGAGGACAGTTTCAATGGCAAGAATGGTAATGATGTGGTTTACATCAAAGATATAGAGGTATTCAGTTATTGTGAACACCATATGGCATTGATGTACGATATGAAGGTGTCCGTCGCCTATCTGCCAAAAGGAAAGGTAATCGGTCTCAGTAAGGTGGCAAGGATTGCAGATATGGTATCCAAGCGTCTTCAGTTACAGGAGAGAATTGGTGCGGATATTGCAGAAATCATGGAAGAGGTGACCGGTTCACCGGATGTGGCGGTATTCATTGAAGCGAGTCATAGCTGCATGAGCGCCAGGGGGATCAGGAATTCTTCTGCCAGAACCCATACCCGTACCCTCAGAGGAAGATTTCAGACAGAACCGGAGCTTTACGCACATATAATATAGAAGAAACGGAGAAAAAAATGAAAGCATTGGTATTATTCAGCGGTGGAATTGACAGCACAACCTGTCTTGGTATGGCTGTCTCTTTATATGGAAAGGAACAGGTATGTGCTCTTTCCTTATCTTATGGACAGAAACATACAAAGGAATTAGAAGCAGCAAAGAAAATAGCAGAGCATTACCAGGTGGAATGGATATCCATGGATTTGTCAAAGATATTTTCCTATAGCGACTGTTCCCTTTTGGAACATTCTAAAAAGGAGATCCCTCACAAATCCTATTCAGAACAGATTGATTCAGACCAGACCGGTCCTGTTTCTACTTATGTACCTTTCCGGAATGGCTTGTTCTTATCAACGGCAGCAAGCATTGCTCTGTCAAAAGGCTGCAGCGTGGTTTATTACGGCGCTCATGGTGATGATGCGGCTGGCAATGCCTATCCCGATTGCAGCAGTGAATTTCAGGATGCCATGAATCAGGCAGTTTATATAGGAAGCGGAAACCTGGTCAGGCTGGAGGCTCCATTTGTCTTGGCAACAAAAGCCGATGTAGTAAAAAAAGGACTGGAGCTGCATGTACCCTATGAACTGACCTGGAGCTGTTACGAAGGCGGGGAAGAGCCTTGCGGAGTCTGCGGAACCTGTATTGACCGGGCAGCAGCATTTGAAAAGAACGAAATCATGGATCCGGCAGCAGCCATAAAAGGAGAAGCGTGATGACAGGAAGAGACAGGAACGAAGAAAAAGAGATCACTCTCTTAGGAAATCAGAACACCAGATATGCCATGGATTATGCACCAGAGATTTTAGAGGCGTTTTCCAACAAACATCCGGACCGGGATTATTTTGTCAAATTTAATTGCCCCGAATTTACCAGTCTGTGTCCCATGACCGGACAGCCTGATTTTGCAAATATCATTATTTCCTATGTTCCCGGGGAAAAGATGGTGGAAAGCAAATCATTAAAGCTTTATCTGTTCAGTTTCCGCAATCATGGGGATTTTCATGAAGACTGTGTCAATATCATCATGGATGATTTAATTGAGCTGATGAATCCCAAATACATAGAAGTATGGGGGAAATTCACTCCAAGAGGCGGAATCTCCATTGATCCTTACTGCAATTACGGCAGACCAGGAACACCATGGGAAAATGTGGCTTTTACCAGGTTGTCCAATCACGATCTCTATCCGGAGAAAGTTGACAACAGGTAAAAGATAGAAAAACCCCTTGCATTAAGAAATAATTGGTGCTATACTATTTAGGATAACAAGACAGTATGACTGATGAAGAGTGGGCGAAAGTCCACTCTTTCAATTTGTTTGGAAAGGTGGGTTGATCATGGCAAAAAGAGAAGAATATGAGTCAAAGACAGAAAGCTTTTTGATGCCTCTGATGAAAGAGAATAACTTTGAACTGGTTGATGTGGAATATGTTAAGGAAGCAGGAAACTGGTATTTACGGGCATACATTGACAAAGAAGGCGGAATTACCGTTGATGATTGTGAGATTGTCAGCCGCCGTCTGGGAGAATGGCTTGATGAAAAAGACTTTATTGAAGACAGCTATATTTTGGAAGTAAGTTCTCCAGGACTTGGAAGACCCTTAAAAAAAGATAAAGATTTTGACAGAAGCATTGGGCAAGAGGTCGATATCAGATTATACAGCCCAATGAATAAGCAAAAAGATTTTACAGGTACACTTGTATCATATAATAAAGAGCATGTGACAATCACCCAGGAAGATGGAACAGAACTCGTGTTTGACCGTCCGGCAATCGCATTAATCCGGCTGGCCTTTGATTTCTAAACAGTAAGAGATATTAGGAGGATAAAAAAATGAATAAGGAACTGTTAGAAGCACTGAATATTCTGGAAAAGGAGAATAACATCAGTAAGGAAACCCTGCTGGAAGCAATTGAGAATTCTCTCCTGACAGCGTGCAAGAATCACTTCGGGAAAGCGGATAATGTTAAGGTTACCATCAATCATGATACCTGTGATTTTCATGTTTTTGCAGAAAAAGAAGTGGTTGAAACAGTTGAAGATCCTCTGCTGCAGATTAGCCTTGCAGATGCAAAGATGGCAGATCCCAAGTATGATTTAGGCGATGTGATCCGCTGCCAGATTGATTCAAAAAAGTTCGGAAGAATTGCAACACAGAATGCCAAGAACGTAATCTTGCAGAAGATCCGGGAAGAAGGCAGAAAATCTCTTTATAATGACTGGTATTGCCAGGAAAGAGAAGTGGTTACTGGAATTGTGCAGAGATATTTAGGCAAAAATGTAAGCATTAACCTGGGAAAAGTCGATGCCATTTTAAATGAAACCGAGATGGTTAAGAGCGAAGTATTTAAAGCCACAGAACGAATCAAGGTTCTTGTTTTGGAAGTAAAGGATACACCAAAAGGACCAAGAATTTCTGTTTCCAGAACCCATCCGGACCTTGTGAAACGTCTGTTTGAATCAGAGGTTGCAGAAGTAAAGGACGGAACCGTAGAGATCAAAGCGATTGCAAGAGAAGCAGGTTCCAGAACCAAGATTGCAGTGAAATCCAATGAAGCCAATGTTGATCCGGTGGGTGCATGTGTCGGATTAAATGGTGCCAGAGTGAATTCCATTGTCAATGAATTAAGAGGCGAGAAGATTGATATCATTAACTGGGATGAGAATCCGGCGTATCTGATTGAGAATGCCTTAAGCCCTGCAAAAGTGATCTGTGTGGTTGCGGATGAGGAATCAAAAGAAGCGCAGGTGATTGTACCGGATTATCAGTTATCTCTTGCGATTGGTAAGGAAGGCCAGAACGCCAGACTTGCAGCAAGACTGACTGGATTTAAGATTGACATTAAGAGCGAAACACAGGCAAGAGAACTGGGACTTTTTGAAGAACTGGGACTGGAGTATCAGGACCCTGGTGCACCATATGAAGAAGTTGGCAGTGACTATAAGGAAGGCGGTGACGGGGAGACATCAGACTACCCGGTAGAGTATCAGGACAACAGCCAGAACGGCGATTACCAGGAATAAAGAAAACAGGAAGTGATGGAAGCGTGAGTACAAAAAAAATACCCCTCAGACAGTGTATCGGCTGTGGTGAGATGAAAAATAAAAAAGAGATGATTCGTGTGCTGAAAACCTCGGAAGATGAGATTATTCTTGATGCAACAGGACGTAAGAACGGGCGTGGGGCTTATCTTTGTCCTTCTATGGAATGTTTTAAGAAGGCAGTGAAGAATAAGGGTTTGGAGCGCTCCTTTAAGATGGCGATTCCGAAAGAAGTATATGAATCATTGGAAAAGGAGATGGAACAGTTTGGATAACAGACAAAAGATCCTGAATCTGATTGGTCTGGCAACCAAAGCAGGAAAAACTGCCAGCGGGGAATTCATGACAGAAAAATCTGTAAAAACAGGAAAAGCATCATTAGTAATTGTTTCAGAGGAAGCCTCAGAAAATACGAAAAAGATGTTTACTAACATGTGTACTTATTATCAGATTCCTATCTACTTCTTTGCAAGTAAGAATGAACTGGGCCGCGCCATGGGAAAAGAGATGAGGGCATCTCTTGTTATCGTGGATAATGGATTTGCTAAGGCAGTCATGAAACTAATGAATACAATGGTTGGTAGTGAGTGTAAAAAAGAACCTTCACCTCTAACCGCATGTGCTGTAGAGTGCGCACAGAATGGAGGAAAACATGAGAGTATATGATCTGGCAAAGGAACTTGGAAAAGACAGTAGTAAGGAGATCCTGGATATTTTGGAAAAGCATAGTATAAATTTAAAAAGTTCTTCTAATATTTCGGAAGAGCAGGCATCAATTGTAAAAAAGGAAATTGGCGGGTATAATAAGAGTAACTCTGCGGGACATTCTGAGGCACAGGCTGGAGAAGATCCAGATGCTCCAAAGAAGAAAATCGCAGCAGTATTCCGTCCACAGAATGCACAGATGAAACCTCAGGGACAAAGAGGAAATACAAGACCAGCTCAGAATTCCAACCCATCACAAAGAGATTATTCTGCAAGGAATCCACAGGTAAGAGAGCAGTCCGCCTCACCTGCTACGGGAGAAACCGGAAGTGTACAGCATGCGCCTGGTTCTGAAACAGCAAGACCGGAAGGTCAGGGCTATCAGGGAAACAGACCGCAGAGTCAGGGTTACCAGGGCAACCGACCACAGGGTCAGGGCTATCAGGGAAACAGACCGCAGGGTCAGGGCTATCAGGGCAACCGTGACGGAAGACCGCAGGGTCAGGGTTATCAGGGCAACCGTGACGGAAGACCGCAGGGTCAGGGTTATCAGGGCAACCGTGATGGAAGACCACAGGGTCAGGGCGGTTATCAGGGAAACAGACCACAAGGCCAGGGCGGCTACCAGGGCAACCGGCCACAGGGTCAGGGCGGTTATCAGGGAAACAGACCACAAGGCCAGGGTGGCTACCAGGGAAACAGACCACAGGGCCAGGGTGGTTACCAGGGCAACCGGCCACAGGGTCAGGGTGGTTACCAGGGAAACAGACCGCAGGGCCAGGGTGGTTACCAGGGAAACAGACCACAGGGCCAGGGTGGTTACCAGGGAAACAGACCGCAGGGCCAGGGTGGTTACCAGGGAAACAGACCGCAGGGCCAGGGCGGTTACCAGGGCAACCGGCCACAGGGTCAGGGCGGTTACCAGGGCAACAGACCACAGGGTCAGGGCGGCTATCAGGGTAACCGTGACGGAAGACCGCAGGGGCAGGGCGGCTATCAGGGCAACCGTGATAACCGTGGAGGAAGACCACAGGGTCAGGGTGGTCCTCGTACCGGCAGAGATGGTGCACCAAAGAATTTTGATACACCAATCCAGGCAAAGCCTACCAGCAACAGAGGCGTAAAGAACTCTTACAAGAACGGCAGATTTGATAAGAGAGATAAAGATGAAGATACAAAAGGCAAGACAGCAGGCAAAGGCTTAAAGGCAGGAATTCATCCTCCGGTTCATAAAGAAGCGAAGGTAGAAGAGATCAAAACAATTACGATTCCAGAGGTTTTAACAATCAAGGAGCTGGCAGAAAGCATGAAACTGCAGCCTTCTGCAATTGTAAAAAAACTGTTTTTACAGGGAAAAGTTGTTACACTGAACTCTGATATTACATTTGAGCAGGCAGAAGAAATTGCAATGGAATACGAAGTTCTGTGCGAAAAGGAAATTAAAATAGATGTAATTGAAGAGTTGTTAAAAGAGGAAGAGGAAGATGAGAAGGATATGGTTTCCAGACCGCCGGTTGTCTGCGTTATGGGGCATGTCGATCATGGTAAAACTTCTCTTCTTGATGCGATCCGTCAGACCAGTGTAACTTCCAGAGAAGCTGGTGGTATCACACAGCATATCGGTGCGTATACAGTAGAAGTTAACGGACAGAAGATCACATTTTTAGATACTCCAGGACATGAAGCGTTTACCGCTATGCGTATGAGAGGCGCTCAGTCTACTGATATAGCAATATTAGTGGTTGCTGCTGATGATGGTGTTATGCCTCAGACCATTGAGGCAATTAATCATGCCAAAGCAGCAGGAGTTGAAATCATTGTTGCAATCAATAAGATTGACAAACCAAGTGCCAATATAGAACGTGCAAAACAGGAATTATCTGAGCATGAACTGATTGCAGAAGATTGGGGCGGGAGCACCATCTTTGTTCCGGTATCTGCTCATACAAAAGAAGGAATCAAAGAGCTTTTAGAGATGGTTCTTCTTACAGCAGAAGTAAAAGAGTTAAAAGCCAATCCAAACCGTACTGCAAGAGGTCTGATCATTGAGGCAGAGCTTGACAAGGGAAAAGGTCCTGTTGCTACCGTTCTGGTACAGAAGGGTACTCTTCATGTAGGTGATACTGTCGCTGCTGGTTCCTGTTATGGTAAAGTGCGTGCCATGATGGATGATAAGGGCCGCAGAGTGAAAGAAGCTGGTCCATCGACTCCGGTAGAAATTTTAGGCTTAAACGATGTTCCCAATGCAGGAGAAGTTTTAGTTGGAACAGAGAATGAAAAGGAAGCAAGAACTTTTGCTGAGACATTTATTTCCGAAGGAAAGAATAAATTACTGGAAGATACAAAAGCTAAGTTATCATTGGATGATTTATTCAGCCAGATCAAAGCAGGCAATATAAAAGAACTGCCGATTATTGTGAAGGCTGATGTACAGGGATCTGTAGAAGCAGTAAAACAGAGTCTTGTTAAGCTTTCCAATGAAGAAGTTATGGTTAAAGTGATTCATGGTGGTGTAGGTGCCATCAATGAATCTGATGTATCCCTGGCTTCCGCATCCAATGCAATTATCATCGGTTTTAACGTAAGACCAGATGTGACGGCAAAATCCATTGCGGACCGGGAAAAAGTTGATATGAGACTCTACAAGGTAATCTATCAGGCAATTGCAGATGTGGAATCAGCCATGAAGGGAATGCTTGATCCGATCTTCGAAGAACAGATCATCGGTCATGCGATTGTCCGCCAGACATTCAAGGCATCCGGTGTAGGTACAATTGCCGGTTCTTATGTAATGGATGGAAAGTTCACCAGAGGCTGCAGCGTACGCATCACAAGAGCAGGAGAGAAAGTTTACGAAGGACCGCTGGCTTCCTTAAAGAGATTTAAAGATGATGTAAAGGAAGTTTCAACCGGTTATGAATGTGGTCTTGTATTCGAGAAATTTAACGATATTCAGGAAGACGATATGATTGAAGCATTTGCCATGGTAGAAGTTCCCCGCTAAGAACTCCTCGTGGAATTTAAAGAGATGAGCCCGTATATGCGGGCTGATCTTTTTGAATATGCGTCAGAAGTGCGAAAGGAATAATATGCGTAAAAACAGTATAAAGAATACAAGAATCAATATGGAAGTTCAGAGAGAATTAAGTGAGATTATCCGTTTGGGAATTAAGGATCCGAGAATCCACCCGATGACAACCGTTGTATCCGTTGAAGTCACTCCAGATTTAAAATTCTGCAAAGCTTATGTCAGTATTTTAGGAAATGAAGAGGCAGGAAAAGCAACGATTGAAGGTCTTAAAAGTGCAGAAGGATATATTCGCCGGGAACTGGCAAGAAGAATCAATCTGCGCAATACACCGGAGATTAAATTTATTCTGGATCAGTCCATTGAGTATGGCGTTAACATGTCAAAGCTTATTGACGAGGTTACAAAAGACATCAAAGATTAAGGAGGTGCAACCTTGAGTACCCTTGATACAATCCTTAAAGATGTAAAGAATACGGCTATTATCGGCCATATCCGCCCGGACGGGGACTGCATTGGTTCCTGTCTGGCGGTTTACAACTATTTAAATGAGAACTATCCCGATGTGGAGGCAGTGGTATATTTAGAGACTCCTTCGGAGAAATTTGCGTACTTAAAGAATTTTGAACGCATTGTCAGTGATTTTTCAAAAGACAGGACATATGATCTGTGTATCTGCCTTGACTGCAGTGATACCCTTCGGCTTGGGGAAGCAGTCAGATACTTAAAAGCTGCAAAAAAGAGTGTTTGTGTGGATCACCATATTACCAATCTTAAATATGCACAGGAGAATTTTGTGGAAGTGGAATCCAGTTCCACCTGCGAAGTGCTGTTTGGTTTATTGGAAGAAGAAAAGATCAGTAAAGATGTGGCGGAATGTATTTACACGGGAATCATTCACGATACCGGCGTATTTAAATATGACTGTACCTCCAGAAGAACCATGGAGATTGCAGGAAAAATGATGGAAAAGGGAATCGACTTTTCCAGGATTATAGATGATAGTTTTTACCGAAAGACTTACATTCAGAACCAGATTCTTGGAAGAGCGCTGCTGGAGAGTATTGCGTTTCATGATGGCCGCTGTATTTTCAGCGTAATCGGGAAAAAGGATATGGATTTTTATGGAGTTTCCAGCGGAGATATGGATGGAATCATTGACCAGCTCCGGATTACCCAGGGAGTGGAATGTGCCATATTCATGTATGAAACAGCTTGTCGGGAATACAAAGTAAGCCTGCGTTCCACTACAGATCTTGATGTGAGCAGGATTGCTGTCTATTTTGGCGGCGGCGGACATAAAAAGGCTGCTGGCTGCACGATGGCAGGAAATGTTCATGATGTAATCAACAATCTGTCCGATCAGATTGTAAAACAGCTTAATTAGGAGATCAGGCAATGGCAGACGGCATTATCAATGTTTATAAGGAACAAGGTTTTACCTCTCATGACGTCGTAGCGAAAATGAGAGGTATTTTAAAGCAGAAAAAGATAGGGCATACAGGAACCCTGGACCCGATGGCAGAGGGAGTGCTTCCTGTCTGTCTGGGAAAGGCAACCAAGCTTTGTGATATGCTGACTGACAAAACCAAAACCTATGAAGCCGTTATGCTCTTAGGCAGAGAAACCGATACCCAGGATGTGACCGGCAGGATTTTGGAAGAATATGCAGTAGAAGTAAGCGAGGCAGAGGTACAGGAAGCGGTTGTCAGCTTTTTAGGTCCCTACGATCAGATACCGCCCATGTATTCCGCTTTGAAAGTAGGCGGAAAAAAGTTATATGAATTAGCAAGAGAAGGAAAAGAAATCGAACGAAAAGCAAGACCAGTGGAAATATTGGAAATTCAAGTGAACCGGATAGAACTCCCCAGGGTTACCATGACGGTAACCTGTTCCAAGGGAACTTACATCCGGACACTTTGTTATGATATAGGAAGGAAATTAGGATGCGGAGGGTGTATGGAATCACTTGTCCGGACCCGCGTTTCCAACTTCTCTCTGGAAGAAAGTCTGACTCTCTCTCAGATTGAAGAGCTTCGGGATAGAGGGGAACTGGAAGAACACATTCTTGCGGTGGACAAGGTGTTTGAAGAGTATCCCCTATTGGTTATGGATGAGAGTTATGATAAGCTGGTTCATAATGGAAATCCTATTTACAGGCATCAGGCATTGGGCGATTATGAGATGGAACAGGGTCCGGTGAGAGTTTATGACAGCTTAAGACAGTTTATAGGAATTTATGAGCCGGGAAAAGAACGGGACTTACTAAAGCCTCAAAAGGTATTTCTGGGAGGAAATTAAAGATGGAGTATATAACCGGAACCAGAGAATTTCACATAGAAGAACCGGCAGTAGTAACGTTAGGAAAATTTGACGGACGGCATATCGGTCATCAGAAACTGTTAAAGAAGATGGCGGAAGTAAAGAAAGAAAAAGGATATAAGATTGCGGTTTTTACCTTTGATACGGCTCCTCTTTCTCTGGGAACAAACGGTCCCCAGAGAGTCATAACTACCAATCTGGAAAGAAAAAACAATCTGGAGAAGATTGGAATTGATTATCTGGTGGAATACCCATTTACAGATGAGACGGCTCGTATGGAGCCAGAGGAGTTTGTCAGAAATATATTGATCCGGCAGATGAATGCAAAAACCATTGTGGTAGGAACAGACTGTACGTTTGGCTATAAGGGCGCTGGAAAAGCAGAGCATTTATATCAGTGGAAAGACCGTTATGGGTATGAGCTGATTGTGATACCCAAAAAGAGGGATGATCACAGGGATATCAGCAGTACCTATATTAGGGAACTGCTGGATGCCGGGAACATGGAAAAGGCAAATGAGCTTCTGGGAGAAGCGTATGCTATTCATGGCGTTGTTGTTCACGGCAACCACTTAGGAGGGCCTGTTCTGGGATTTCCCACAGCCAACATCATACCCGAACCGGAAAAACATCTGCCTGCATTCGGGGTATACGTCTCCAGAGTTTATATTGACGGCACATATTATGGAGGGGTTACGAACCTGGGGAAGAAGCCAACGGTAAAAGGAGATTCCCCTGTAGGAATAGAAACTTACATTTATGGTATAAATAAGGATATTTATGGAAAGAATATAGAAGTACAGCTATTGCACTTCATCCGTCCGGAACGGAAATTTGACGGATTGGAGCAGTTAAAAGTGCAAATAGAAAAAGACAGGGATTACGGAAAACAGTATCTGGAACAACTGTCAGAGCAGTAAGAACCGAAATATAAGAAAAAGGCGGTAGATCCGCCAGGTTCACAATTAATAACTTGCGAAGGAACGTGCATATGACTGATAAAGCATGGAAAATGCTGGGCTTCGTCCTTTTATGCGGCAGTGCCGTATGGATAGGAGCAGCAGATGTGCAGGCCGCAGGGAAGACGACGACTGTGACTGCCGGTACTCCGGTAGCCGGTATGGAAGTCTATATGGATGAGTATCAGGAATCCGTAAAACAGAAGTCAGAACAGACTGGGGCCAGTCTTACGCAGGAGAAAATGAGATATGGGACTTTCCACACAATATTTAAAAATCTTGGAGTAGCAACCGTGGAAGATTCTCTGAATATCAGAAAAGAACCAAAGAATAGCGCGGAAATTGTAGGGAAACTGAAAAGCCATGCCGGAGCCAGTGTGCTGTCGGAAGAAAATGGCTGGTATAAAATAAAATCAGGTCAGGTAACCGGTTATGTGTATGGAAAATATTTAGCGACCGGAAAAGAAGCAAGAGCCATGGCATATTACGATATGCGGCTTATGCTCAGGGTAGATACCGATACCCTCCGGGTCCGCCGGCAGCCAGGTACGGATTCTGAAATTGTAGGAAGAATTCATGAAGGAGAAACCTACCGGTACATTTCCGCAAAGGACGGCTGGGCAAAGATTGAGTATCAGGGACAGGCTGCCTATGCGTTTGTACCGGAATATGCGACCATTGCATATACCATACCAGAGGCAGTCAAAAATGATGACATACGAACCCAGGTTGTAAATTATGCAGTAAAGTTTGTAGGAAAACCTTACCGGTGGGGAGGAACTGACCCGAATACAGGAGCGGATTGTTCCGGCTTTGTTCAGTATGTCATGGAACATGGAGCAGGCGTCCGTCTGGATCGGACTTCCAGGCAGCAGGCAGGAGAAGGTGAGGCAATTCCAGCCTCTAGTATGGAACCGGGAGATCTGCTGTTTTATTCCAGCGGCCGCGAGATTGACCATGTAGCCATGTATATTGGGAAAGGTCAGATTGTCCATGCTGCCAACAGAAGAAGCGGAGTCAAGATATCCACCTGGAATTACAGAAAACCAGTGACCATCCGCCGGGTGATTCCATAGAAGAGGAACCTGGCGGAAAGAAAAGCCCTGGAAGAAAATTGATTAGATACCAATTTTCTTCCAGGGCTTTTTTGCTTTTATCATTTAGTTTTTCTTTTTTCCAAGATAAGCTGCTTTCACAGATTCATCAGCCAGAAGCTCTTTTCCAGCTCCAGACATGATAACCCGTCCAGTTTCCAGCACATATCCAATATCGGCTGTGTGGAGTGCCATATTTGCATTCTGTTCGATTAACAGGACCGTAACGCCCTTTTTATTAATCTCCCGTATAATAGAGAACAAATCCTTTACAATCAGCGGTGCAAGCCCAAGAGAAGGCTCATCCATCATTAGAATTCTTGGATGGCTCATCAATGCCCTTGCAACAGCAAGCATCTGCTGTTCTCCACCGGAAAGTGTACCGGAAAGCTGCCAGCTTCGTTCCTTTAACCGTGGAAAAAGAGAGTAGACCCAGTTGATATCTTCCTCCAGGCTGTCTTTTCTTAAATAAGCACCGATTTTAATATTCTCAATTACGGTCATATCTGGAAATACATGACGTCCTTCTGGAACCAGGGCGATTCCTTTGGCAACGATTTCCGTGGTGTCCACTCCAATTAACTCTTCCCCGTCCAAGGTAATACTGCTTCCGGCAGAAGGTTTTACAAGCCCAACGATAGAACGCAGAGTAGTACTTTTTCCTGCACCGTTGGCACCGATTAAGGTTACAATACTTTTATCCGGAACCTCAAAAGAGATTCCCTTAACAGCCTCAATACCGCCGTAATTCACTCTTAAATTATCAATCTTCAGCATCGTCGCTCACCCCCAGATATGCTTCAATTACCCGTTCATTATTCTGAATCTCGTCTGGTGTTCCCTGGGCAATCAGCTTTCCGAAATCCAGTACATAGATGCGGTCCGAGATCTGCATAACCAGATCCATATGATGCTCAATCATAAATACAGTGAGATGGTAGGAATCCCGGATCTGTTTGATGAAATCGGTCAGTTCCTGGGTTTCCTGAGGATTCATTCCCGCAGCCGGTTCATCCAGAAGCAGAAACTTTGGTTCTGTAGCAAGCGCTCTGGCAATCTCCAGTCTTCTCTGTAAGCCATAAGGAAGAGAAGATGCGATTTCATCCTTTAAATGAAGCAGGTTCTGTTCTTCTAAAAGCGCATTGGTTTCTGCCCTCATCCGCTGTTCTTCCTTGTAGTTTAAACGAAGAGTGGCAGACAATACGTTCTGTTTTGCTCTCATATGTTTTGCAATCAGAACATTATCAAAAACGGTCAACTCTCCAAAAAGCCGGATGTTCTGAAAGGTACGGGCAACTCCCTTTTGTGTGATTTTGTCGGGAGAATTGCGGATTACTGGAATTGGTCTTGCAGGAATTTCTCCCAGATACATCTTCTGCATCTTTCCTTTCGGAGTGTTGGAGAGAATGGTTTCACCCATAAAGTCTACCTGCCCAAAGGTTGGTTCGTAGATACCGGTAACACAGTTAAATGCAGTAGTTTTTCCAGCACCGTTGGGTCCGATCAGGGCAACGATTTCCCCTTCATTTACATCAAGGGTCAGACCATTGACAGCCACAACACCACCAAACTGCATGGTAACATCCTGCATGTGAAGGACGTTTGCCCGGTTTTTAACATCTGTTGTCATGATACGTTTTCTCCCTTCTGCTTTCCTCGTTTCTTAAGCCGGTCTGGAATGCTGCGGATCAGCCGTCCAAGTCCTTCCCATGAAAATTCATTGCTTCCCATAATACCTCTGCGGTAGAAGAGTACCACTGCCATAAGAAGAATGGAGAAGATGACCATACGGAAACCAGAACGGAATAATGGAATATCAACGCCTCCAATGATTAATGGATTATCAAAGAAACGCAGCCATTCTCTTCCTGCTGTTACTAAAAAGGCTCCGATAACGCTTCCTGTTATGCTGCCGATTCCTCCAAGAACAACAATAAGCAAAATATCATAGGTCAGGTTAATGGAAAAGGTTTTGGAATCAATGGAACGCATAAAGATTGCCAGAAGACCTCCGCCCACTCCTGTAAAGAAAGAGGAAATGACAAATGCCAGTTCTTTGTAACGGAATAAATTAAGTCCCATTGCCTGTGCTGCAACCTCATCTTCCCGAAGAGCTTTAAAAGCCCGCCCATAAGAGGAATTAATCAGCAGAACCATCAAAAGAATGCAGAGGGCACATAAACCAAAGGCAACAAAAATGTTTGGAAAGCCTGGAATATTTTTAAGACCGTAGGAACCATTTGTGATCTTATCCAGCTGGGGAGCTGCAATGACAGCCCGGATAATCTCGGAAAAACCAAGGGTTGCAATGGCAAGGTAATCACTTTTTAACCGGAGCACCGGAATACCAATCAGTGCGGCAATGGCGGCTGAAATCAATCCTGCAATAATAAGGGCAACCCAGAATGGACATTGCAGGGAAGCAAGACCAGGTGCGATTCCCTGCACATAGTAAACGCTTGCCCGGTCATCAACCGGTATGGTTAAGATGGCGACAGTATAGGCACCAATTGCCATAAATCCTGCCTGACCTAAGGAAAACAGCCCGGTAAATCCCGTAAGAAGGTTCATGGAAACAGCAACTACCGCATAGATGGCACTTCTTTCCAGAATGGAAATCTGATAGCTGTATTTCCCGCTGTTCGCCTGTAAAATACCCAGAATGCCGATGAGGAATAAAAGGGCAATCAGAGTATAAAGTTTGTTTTTGGATACTGCTTTTTTCTTCATAAAAGACACCTCACACTTTATCGGTTGTTTTCTCACCGAACAATCCCGTAGGTTTGATCAGAAGAATAACAATTAACAGAATAAAGGTAAACGCATCGCTAAAGGTAGAATACCCCATAGCGACCAGAGCCGTTTCCCCAAGTCCCAGGATAAAACCGCCGATGACGGCACCTGGTATGCTTCCGATTCCGCCAAATACAGCAGCCACAAAGCATTTTAATCCCGGCAGAGAGCCAGAGAAGGGAAAAACAGTCATACGGTCTGTGAAGTACAAAATAGATCCTACAGCAGCCAGCAGAGAACCTACAGCAAAGGTAAAAGTGATAATGCGGTTGATCTTAATTCCCATTAAGGAAGCGGTGTCATAATCTTTTGAAACTGCACGCATTGCCATACCGATCTTTGTTTTATTAATCAGTGTGATCAGTACATATACAATGATCAAAGTAAGAACTGGTGTTAAAAAAGTGACAAATGAAGCAGAAAGTCCGCCGATCTGATAGATCTTTTTTAAAACCGGAAGTTCTGGATAGCCCTTTGGCAAAGCTGTAAACAGATATGTAGCCAGGTTCTGCAGCAGGTAAGAGACACCAATGGCAGAGATCATAACAGACATTCTGGGAGCTGTACGGAGAGGGCGGTAAGCGATTCGCTCAATGGATACGCCCAGAACAACGGTTATAATTAAAACCAGGGGAATGGAGATGTACCATGGGAAACTTGCCATCGCAAAGATCATAAAGTAACCAGCCATCATAAAAATATCGCCGTGGGCGAAATTAATAAGACGAAGAATGCCGTAAACCAGAGTATAGCCAATGGCTATGAGCGCGTAAGCACCGCCTAAGGAAATACCAGTCAGGCACTGCTGTAAAAAGGTTGAAAAACTCATGTGGCGTAAAGCCTCCTATCTGTAAGGTATGTGATAAAAGTTCCTGTTAAAAATGGAAGAAGTGGGGAAGGTAAATCGCCCCACTCATCCAGTGATATTATATGTTGCTGCTAACCCGATTATTTTACAGTTGTAGTTGTTAAGAATTTAAATTTTCCATCCTCGACTGTCTTTATAAATGCCATATCCTTTTTTGCATCCCCGTTTTCATCAAAAGAGATGGAGCCGGTTACACCTTCAATGGTAACACCCTTTAATGCGTCTTTGATAGCGGCTCCATCTGTGGAACCTGCTGTTTCGATTGCTTTCAAGGCACTTAAGTAAGCGTCATAGCTAAGGGCAGAAACTGCCGGGATAATTTCAGCCTGTTTCTCTTCTTTCAAATATGTTTTGAATCCGGAAACAAAGGAAGCAGCTTCATCGTTCGCTGGTGCAGCTTCATCAAAGAAGGTGGAGAGGACAATTCCTTCTGCAGAAGCACCTGCGTTTTCTATGATGGTTGAGTTTTCCCAGGTATCTCCGGCAGCAATGGTTGCAGTAATTCCAAGTTCACGTGCCTGCTTGATGATAAGCGGTGCTGTGGTGATGGAAGATGGTGCAAAAATGATGTCAGGATTCTGAGCTTTAATATTAGTAAGGATTGCTTTAAAATCTGTCTGGTTCGTCTGGAACTGTTCTTCGCTGACAACGCTTCCCCCTAATTTTGTAAAGGAAGTCTTAAAGAAAGAACCAAGACCGGAGGAATAGTCATCTCCAAGCTGGGTGATAATGGCTGCTTTCTTTGCACCGTTGTCATTGGCATAGTTAGCCATTACAGTTCCCTGAAATGGATCCAGGAAGCACACACGGAAGTAATAGTCATTGCCCTGGGTTACCTGAGGGTTGGTACAGGAAGCACCGATGGCAGGAATCTTGGCATCTGCAAAGATCTGTCCCGCTGCAATGGAAACTCCGGAACCATAACTGCCAAGAACAACAGAAACTTTTTGGCTTACAAGCTTCTGAGCAGCATTGACTGCCTCTGTCTTATCTGATTTGTTATCTACTTCCACTAATTTAACGGTGTATTCTTCCTCGCCGATCTTAACAGTTGGATGAACCTTATTAGCATACCGTATACCTAAAACTTCCTGAAAACCGCCTCCGCCATTTTCACCGGTGGTTGGTTCAAAGACACCAATCCTGATAATTTTCTCACCTTTTTCTGATGCTGTACCAGAGCCTGAATTGCTGCATCCCACAATAAGACTGGCACTCAGACAAGCTGCAAGAGTGAGCGCAAATACCTTTTTTAATTTCATAAACTATATCCTCCTTTATATGTATCTCCAACAAATACAACTGTCTTTCCTGTGGACACACGTTGCATTATATTATAGCAGAAGATGAAAAAAGTGCAAGAAAAAATTGAAATAAATTAATAAATGAAAGGAAACATCTGCAGTATGCAATAAAAAAGGAGCCAGGTTCTTTTTACCGAAACCTGAACTCCTTCGTTCAATGTATGGATATTATTTGTTTTCTGCAGCCGCCCGGATAAAATCCCGGAACAGTGGGTGAGGTCTGTTTGGTCTTGATTTAAATTCCGGATGAGCCTGAGTGGCAATGAACCAAGGATGGGTTGGAATCTCCACCATCTCCACAATCCGTCCGTCAGGAGAGATGCCGGAAAGCTTCATTCCTGCCTTTACCAGATCTTCTCTAAAGTCGTTATTCACTTCATAACGATGTCTGTGCCGTTCATGAATCAGTTCCTGCCCATAGACTTCATAGGATTTGGAAGTTTTGTCAAGAATACAGGGATAGGAGCCAAGCCTTAAAGTGCCGCCGATATCTTCCACATCGTTCTGGTCCGGCATCAGATGAATCACCGGATGGGTGGTGTTCTCATCAAGCTCCACGGTATGGGCATCAGAAAATCCAGCCACATGGCGGGCGAATTCCACGATTGCCATCTGCATGCCAAGGCATATGCCAAGGAAAGGAATGTTATGTTCACGGGCAAATCGAATGGAAGAGATCTTTCCTTCAATTCCACGGCTTCCAAAGCCGCCTGGAACAAGAATTCCGTTTACATCATGGAAATATTCTTCTGCATTGCTGTCGGTAACCAGTTCGGAGTCGATCCATTTAATGTTTACGCTTGTCCGGTTGTGTACGCCGCCGTGTTTCAATGCTTCGACCACAGAGATGTAAGCGTCATGAAGCTGGATGTATTTTCCTACTAAAGCAATGGTTACTTCTTTTTCTGGATGTTTCCAGTTGTTAATCATGGCACACCACTCGGTTAAATCCGGCTCGGGGCATGGCAGTTTTAAACGTTCACAGGCAACCTGTGCCAGATGTTCTTCTTCCATTACTAATGGAAGCTCGTATAAGACTTCCACATCCAGGTTCTGGATTACATTCGATTTGGGGACATTGCAGAATTGTGCGATTTTGCTTCTGATTCCGTCATCAAGGGGCAGTTCGGAACGGCATACAATGATGTCGGGCTGGATTCCCATTCCCTGGAGATCTTTTACACTGGACTGGGTTGGTTTGGTTTTCAGTTCTCCGGAAACTTTTAGATATGGAACCAGGGTCACGTGAATGAGAATGGCATTTTCGTGGCCTACTTCATGTTGGAATTGGCGGATTGCTTCTAAAAAAGGCTGGCTTTCTATGTCGCCCACTGTTCCGCCTACCTCTATAATAGCAATCTCTGTTTCAGAGGAGTTGTGGTTGCAGTGAAAACGGCTCTTTATTTCGTCTGTAATATGAGGGATAACCTGTACGGTGCCTCCCCCGAAATCTCCCCGCCGTTCACGGGTTAATACGGTCCAATAAACCTTACCGGTTGTAACGTTAGAATTCTGGGTCAGATTTTCATCAATAAAACGCTCGTAGTGACCAAGGTCAAGGTCTGTTTCTACTCCATCTTCCGTGACGAAAACTTCTCCATGCTGAACCGGGTTCATGGTACCTGGATCAATATTGATATAGGGATCGAATTTTTGCATGGTGACTTTGTAGCCTCTGGCTTTCAACAGCCGTCCAAGCGATGCTGCGGTAATACCTTTGCCAAGTCCGGATACGACGCCTCCGGTGACAAATACGTATTTCACTGACATAACAGTGTAACCTCCTTCTGTGGTGATGGTATGGGGATGTTTTCAAAAAAAGTATTATACATCTAAATAAAAGAAAAATCCAGTATTAAAAAAAAAAACTAAGATAGTAAAGTCTAGAAAAGATTTTGTGCAAAAATTATACTTTACCTTTAAATAAGATAATAAAAACAGATAAAAACACAATAAATAGAAATGTGTTAGGTATATTGTATTGAAAAACCCAATTAAATGTGCTAAAATAGGATATGTTGCACAATGTAAGCGCTTACATCAATGTATCAACAAAAAAAATTACCTATATAATTAAAAAAGGGGGATTAAAATGAGAAAACACAGTTTAAAAAAAGTCCTGGCTCTATGCTGTTTGTGTGGGGTAACACTTGCAGCAACGAATAGCTCTGCCTGGGCGTCAGCACCGGAACCCACGGCGGAGGGGAATAAAAAAGAGTGGAACTTTACTTTCTTCGGAACCTCGACGAACAAAAGTATTAATACCATGAAGGAAGGAAGTTCCATTGAAACAGGGGTTGATCTTACTTCCTGCTCCATCAGGGAAGATGGCAGTATTGATAAAAAGGGGGGGAAATTCGTATCCACCGATGGTTACGATGGAATATCCTATTATTATACAACCATTGATCCTAAAAAAGAGAATTTCTCCTTAAAAGCAGATGTAACCATAAATTATATCAATCCATCTCCAGATGGTCAGGAGGGATTTGCTTTATTGGCAAGAGACAGCATTGGAGAAGATAAAGTAAGCAACAAAGCTTTTTATACCAATTCCATGGCAGCCATAGGCACCAAACTAAATTATAATACCCAGGAGGGCGATACAAAAACCTTAAAAGACGGGTTGGGGTATCGTTTTTTCACAGGAATTGCTTCCACGGATAAAGCGCCTGCAAGAAAAAGTTTTACAGTCCAGGATGGCGCCCTTGATCCATCAAGGCTGGTGAAGGCAGGAGAAACCTATACAATGGCATTAAAAAGAACCAATACCGGATACCACGTTTCCTACATCAACAAAAAAGGAGAGAATGTGGAACAGGTTTATTATTTTGACGGCATGCCGGACCCTTTATGTCAGATTGACAAAGATCATATTTATGTGGGATTTGCCGTGGCAAGAGGCTGTAATGCTACATTTTCCAATATAGAATTTACAGTGACAGATAAAAAGACCGATCCTCCGGCAATGGCTCATCCAATTACTTATGTGGAACCGGACTACCAGATCACTTCCGCTTCCAGCTCTGCAACAGGCACCTATGAGACCGTATTTAAGGCAAATGCAGATGGCTGGGTGACACCAAAGCTCAATAAGCTGTCCATGCCTTCCAGAAAGGTAAAGGCAGGAGAAGAGGTGGTTCAGCCTTTATATCTTAATAACGGAGAGAATAAGGTTACCATGATCTTTACTCCTTCTGGTTCTTATGAGCCGGCTGCTTTTACAAAACTCAGTTCCTATACCACAAAAGCAGTAGAAAAAACGGTTATTTACAAGTCTTACCCTGATGATGTTATTTATGTATCTCCAGAGGGAACTGCAGAAGGAAAAGGAACCAGTGAAGAACCTCTGTCCATTTCAGAAGTTGTAAAGTATGCAAAACCTGGACAAAAGATCTACCTTGCGCCTGGAACTTATTCCTTAGGAGAGCTGATTATAGAGCGTGGAATTAACGGAACCGCTGACAATATGATTACATTAGAAACCGATCCTGCAAAACAGGGACGTGCTGTATTTGATTTCCAGGAACAGGGAACCGGCGTTCAGTTATGGGGAAATTACTGGCATCTGAAAAATATTGACATCACCAGAACAAGGGATTTAAAAGCAGGTTTACAGGTTGCAGGCAGTCATAATATCGTTGAACTGGTGAATTCCCATCACAATGGAAATACTGGAATCCAGATCAGCGGAACCTCAGCGGAATCTTTTGAAAAATGGCCTTCTTATAATTTAATTAAGAACTGTAATTCTTACAACAATTCTGATGCAGCCATGGAAGATGCCGATGGATTTGCGGCAAAGCTGACTTGCGGGGAAGGCAATGTGTTTGATGGCTGTATTGCCAGTTATAATGCCGATGACGGCTGGGATTTCTTTGCAAAGGTAGGAAGCGGAACCATTGGTGCTGTTACCATTGAAAACTGTGTGGCATATAAAAACGGATACATTATCCGGGACGGCAAAGTCATTGATGCCGGTAATGGAAACGGTTTTAAGATGGGCGGTTCCGGATTATCCGGACATCATGTGTTAAAAAACAGTATTTCTTATGAAAACAAAGCCAAGGGAATTGATTCCAACTCCTGCCCGGATATTGAAGTATACAATTCCATATCCTATAACAATGAAGGTGCCAACGTTGCACTATATGGCAATAAGGGAACCAAAACAGGATTTAAGGCAGAAGGAATCATCTCATTTAGGGATAAATATCTCAATGTGGAAGAAAAGATTGATTTAAACGGACAGGAAGCCGGTCAGATTTATACAGAGAGCAACTACCTGTACCAGGGCGGTAAATCTGCCAACAGCCGGGGAGAGGTCATCCGTAAAAATATGTTTGAAAGTCTGGATACAAAACGGGAACCGCAACGGCGGGAGGATGGATCTATTGACAGACATGGTCTTCTCACGCTGACACCTCTTGCACCTGCCCATGCAGGAGCAAGATAAAACAAGATTTACAAAAGGCAGATATATGTATATTAATTAAAAATAAGTCAGACAATAAGGGGAGAATGGCGCTGTCATATATCCTGCTATAATCAACGCTTATGAACACTGATTAAAGGGGCTAATGGGCTGCTAAAATACCAGGAAAAATGACATAATTCGTATTGACAAGCATTAAAAGAATGTTATACTGAGTAGTGTAATTTTTATCATTCATAAAAAGTTGACAATTGCGTCAGGTATGCCAGAGGCAGTATCTGGCGCATTTTAAAATCAACTGATGCCCATGTTCGAGGAGGATTAGGTTATGAAAACAAAGAAGTTGGTTGGTCTGGCTTTGGCAGGCATTATGGCCCTGTCATTAACCGCCTGCGGTAAATCCGGTTCCCCATCCGCTACAGGTACACAAAAAACAGAGAATCAGGCAACAGAATCCGAAAATGCAAAAGCCGGTGAACCAAACGGTCCCATTGCCAAAGAGAATATCAAGGCAGGCTTTATCTACATCGGAGATGAGAACGAAAGTTATACTGCTGCCCATTACAATGGTGCCCTGGAGATGAAGAAAGCTCTTGGACTTTCTGATGATCAGGTCATTGTAAAGTGGAATGTACCAGAAGATGAAACAGCAAAAGATGCAGCTATGGATCTGGCAGACCAGGGATGTAACATTATCTTTGCCAACAGCTTTGGATATGAATCTTATATAATAGAGGCTGCCAAAGAATATCCTGATGTACAGTTTTGTCATGCAACTGGTTTTCAGGCAAAATCAAGCGGTCTGAGTAACATGCACAATTATTTTACCAATGTATATGAATCCCGTTATGTTTCCGGTGTGGTAGCCGGTCTTAAGTTAAATCAGATGATCGAAGAAGGCAAAGTAAAAGAAGATGCCGTAAAGATCGGATATGTGGGAGCTTATCCTTACGCTGAGGTAATCAGCGGTTATACTTCCTTTTTCCTGGGCGTTCGTTCTGTATGCCCTCAGGCAACCATGGAAGTGAAGTTTACCAATAGCTGGGGAAGTTTTGATCTGGAAAAGGAAGCCGCTGATGCGCTGATTTCCAATGGCTGTGTACTGATCAGCCAGCATGCAGATACAACAGGCGCTCCTGTTGCCTGTGAGGCAGCCGGTGTTCCTGATGTAGGCTATAATATTTCCATGATTGCAACTGCACCTAAGACAGCACTTACATCTGCCTCCATCAACTGGGCACCTTATGTAACCTACGCTGTTCAGAGTGTGATTGATGGAACTGCCATTGACACGGACTGGTGTCAGGGTTACAAAGACGGGGCAGTTTCTATTACAGAACTGAATAAAAATGTAGTCGTTCCAGGAACCGAGGAAAAGGTAGCAGAAGTGGAAGAAGCTATAACAGCAGGAACCCTTCATGTATTTGATACCTCTACTTTTACCGTAGACGGCAAGAAGCTGGAAACCTATAAAAAAGATGGAAGTGATGTGGAATATGTCTCTGATGGATATTTCCATGAGTCTGAATACGGTTCTGCACCGGCATTTGATATTTTGATTGATGGTATTACAACCATTGACAAATAAATGCTCAGACGGAGATGAGTCAGACTGAAAAGCGGCGCCAGGAATTCTGGCCCCGCTTTTTCCTATTATAATATGGATGGAAAACACAGGAAAAAATGGAGGTTACCCCGGTGAACGAAAATTACGCCATTGAACTGAAAAATATTACCAAACACTTTGGCAACGTCATTGCCAATGACAAGGTCTGCCTTTCTGTGAAAAAGGGAGAGATTCTTTCGATTCTGGGTGAAAACGGAAGTGGAAAGACCACGCTTATGAATATGATCTCAGGAATTTATTTCCCTGATGAAGGACAGATTAGCGTGAATGGAAAAGAGGTGTCCATACGCTCTCCCAAAGATTCCTTTGATCTTGGAATTGGTATGATTCATCAGCATTTTAAACTGGTGGATGTGTTTACAGCAGCCGAGAATATTATTCTTGGATTGCCTGGGAAAGAGCTGCTTGACCGAAAGGCTGTTACGGAGAAAATAAAGGAATTGACAGACCGGTATGGATTTGACTTAGATCCGGACCAGAAGATTTATTCCATGTCCGTTTCCCAAAAGCAGACCGTTGAGATCGTAAAGCTTTTATACCGGGGTGTGGATATTCTGATCTTAGACGAGCCTACGGCTGTTTTAACTCCTCAGGAAGCGGACCGTTTATTTACCGTTTTGCGGAACATGCGCAAAGCAGGCCATTCCATCATCATCATCACACATAAGCTTCAGGAAGTCCTGTCTCTGTCCGACCGTGTGTCCGTTCTTCGGAAAGGGGAATATATCGGGACCATTGATACCAGAGATGCAACCGAAGAATCTCTGACAGAGATGATGGTGGGAAAGAAAGTTGCCTTAAACATCGAACGCCCTGATCCGGTTTCACCAGTGAAACGTCTGGATGTAAAAGGGCTTACCTGCATCAGCAATGAAGGAGTAAAAACGCTTGATCATGCAGAATTTACTGCCAACGGCGGAGAGATTCTTGGAATTGCTGGTGTGGCTGGAAGCGGACAGAGAGAACTGCTGGAAGCCATTGCAGGTTTAATGCCTGCCGCTTCTGGTTCTGCCGTTTATTACCCACCCGAAGGGGGAGAACGGGAACTGACGGAGATGAGTGCCACGGACATTGCAAAAGCGGGAGTCCGCCTGTCCTTTGTACCGGAGGACCGTCTTGGAATGGGACTTGTGGGAACCATGGATTTAACAGATAATATTATGCTGAGAAGTTATAAACGGGGACGTTCTTTCTTTGCAGACAGAAGATCGCCAAAACAGCTTGCGGAGAAGCTGATTCAGGAGTTGGGAATTGCCACACCAGGAACTGCCATTCCAGTAAGAAAACTCTCCGGTGGAAATGTACAGAAGGTGCTGGTGGGACGTGAGATTGCATCGGCTCCTGCCGTTCTTCTGGTAGCATATCCGGTCCGGGGGCTGGACATCCATTCCTCCCATACCATTTACAATCTTCTCAATGAGCAGAAGAAACGGGGAACCGCTGTAATCTGTGTAGGAGAAGATCTGGATGTGCTGATGGAATTATGTGACCGCATTCTTGTCATGTGCGGCGGAACCATCAGCGGCATTGTGGACGGAAGAACAGCTACAAAAGAAGAAATCGGAAAACTGATGATGAAAACAGGAGGAAAGCAGGAATGAGAAAGGGAAAAGAACCGCTTTTCCAGGTGGCAAAGCGGGAATCCATAAAACCGGCGAACGCATGGGTCATCCGCCTTTTGGGGGTATTTCTGTCTCTGGTGGTCTGTGCAGGAGTAATCGTAGCACTGACGGGATTAAATCCCCTGGAAGTTTATAAAGGGATTGTAGAAGGTGCCATTGGCACCAGGCGTAGAATCTGGATGACAGTCCGGGATACCCTGGTTCTTCTTTGTATTGCAGTAGGAATTACCCCTGCATTTAAAATGAGATTCTGGAATATCGGAGCAGAAGGACAGGTACTCATCGGAGGAGTGACTTCTGCAGCCATGATGATTTATTTTGGAAATACCCTTCCTCCGCTCATTTTGTTTCCCCTCATGTTTTTGGGAAGTGCTGCTGCAGCCATGATATGGGCATTTATTCCTGCATTTTTCAAGGCATACTGGGATACCAATGAGACGTTGTTTACCTTGATGATGAATTATGTTGCCATGCAGGTGATTACCTTTGGAATCATTTTTTGGGAAAATCCCAAAGGTTCCAATTCAGTGGGAACCATTAACTCCGCAACCAAAGGCGGCTGGCTTCCAAAACTGTTTGGTCTGGAATACGGCTGGAATTTGGTAATTGTGTTGGGATTGGCAATTGCCATGTTTTTCTACTTAAAAAGCAGCAAACAGGGATACGAGATTTCTGTAGTGGGAGAGAGCGGCAATACAGCACGTTACGCCGGAATCAATGTGAAAAAAGTAATTATGAGGACCGTTGCCCTGTCAGGTGCCTTATGCGGAATTGCCGGGTTTATTATTGTAAGCGGTGCCAGCCATACGATTTCAACCAGCACTGCAGGAGGACGCGGTTTCACAGCAATTATCGTATCCTGGCTCAGTAAATTTAATCCATTTGCCATGATTTTAGTCTCCTTTTTCCTTGTGTTTATGCAAAAAGGTGCGGGGCAGATCGCATCCCAGTTTAATTTGAATGAAAATGCTTCTGATGTCATCACAGGAATCATTCTGTTTTTCATTCTGGGTTGTGAATTCTTTATTGATTATAAGGTCAGATTCCGGGTCGGCAAACGGTCTACTGCAGAATAGAGAGGAGAACCACCATGGAATTTTTGGTTATATTTATTCAGAAAGTCATTGGTCAGGGAATTGGCATCTTATACGGTGCGCTTGGAGAAATCCTGACGGAAAAATCCGGTAATTTAAATTTGGGAATTCCGGGTATGATGTATATGGGCGGCATTGCAGGACTGATTGGTGCATTTTTATATGAAAATTCTGCAGCAGCGCCAAATGGATTTGCAGGAGTTTTAATATCCTTTCTCTGTGCCTTTCTCTGCGCCGCATTCGGAGGTCTGATTTACAGCATTCTGACCATAACCTTAAAGGCAAACCAGAACGTTACCGGGCTTGCGCTGACGACCTTTGGTGTTGGATTCGGCAACTTCTTCGGAGGTTCCTTATCAAAACTGGCAGGCGGAGTGGGACAGATTTCCGTTGCTGTCACAGGAGAAGCATTTAAAAGACCTATTCCAGGTCTTTCCAGACTGGGAGCTTTGGGACAGGCATTATTTTCTTATGGATTTTTGACTTACCTTGGAATCATTCTTGCCATAGCACTTGGCTTTTTCTTAAATAGAACGAGAAAGGGACTTAATTTGAGAGCAGTAGGGGAAAGCCCTGCAACAGCAGATGCGGCTGGCATTCCTGTAACTGCATATAAATATTTAGCCACATGCGTTGGCGGTGGATTAAGCGGACTGGGCGGACTGTACTTCGTTATGGAATACTCGGGAGGAACCTGGACAAATAATGGTTTTGGTGACAGAGGCTGGCTGGCAATTGCCCTGGTTATATTTGCACTCTGGAAACCAGTGGGAGCCATCTGGGGTTCTCTGCTGTTTGGCGGGTTGTATATTCTTTATTTATACATTCCCGGCTTAAGCCGTGGGTCACAGGAATTATTTAAGGCATTGCCTTATGTTGTTACCATAATCGTATTAATTATTTCCAGTTTAAGGAAAAAAAGAGAGCACCAGCCACCGGAAAGTCTGGGTCAGCCATATTTCCGGGAAGACCGGTAAAACCATTACTGAGAAATTAAACCAGTCCGGCTGTTTATAAGGATTTTATAATTCTTTTCTTGATTTATGGAGAGACTGACACTATAATGATAGAGATATAGAATGGGTAGAAACTATCCGGATTGGAGACTTTACACAGATGGATAACAAGAATCAAAATAAGATGCCGAAGAATGCTCAGGCAATCGGCATATGGATCTTTGCGTTTCTGATTGCGGTAGCAGGAATCTCTTACTTGCACAATGCGATTACAACAAGGACCAATAAAGAGCTGAGTTATGACACCTTTATGAATATGGTGGATAACGGGCAGGTTGTATCAGTCCATGTGGAAGATACAAAGATTACAATCACCCCGAAGAAGACCTGGGAGGGTTATAAGCCGGGAGTTTCCTATTATACAGTGCGGATGGACAATGATTTGACTCTTGTACAGCGTCTCCATGATGCAGGCGTTGAGACAGTGAGAACCCGCCGTGACAGTAATTTTTTTATCCAGACCATTTTCAGTTACTTGATTCTGTTTGCAGCTATGGGGTTTTTGCTGAATTTCATGATGCGCCGGGTCGGTGGCGGCGGTGGATTAATGGGAGTCGGGAAAAGCAATGCAAAGGTCTATGTACAGAAGGAGACGGGAATTACATTTAAAGATGTAGCCGGAGAAGATGAGGCAAAGGAATCGCTGACAGAGATTGTTGATTTCCTTCATAATCCCGGCAGATATACGAAGATCGGTGCAAAACTTCCAAAAGGTGCCCTTTTAGTAGGACCTCCAGGAACAGGTAAAACACTTTTGGCAAAAGCAGTTGCCGGTGAAGCCCATGTTCCATTTTATTCTTTGTCCGGTTCTGATTTTGTAGAGATGTTTGTAGGAGTCGGTGCATCCCGTGTCCGTGATCTGTTTAAGCAGGCACAGGAATCAGCACCCTGTATTATCTTTATAGATGAAGTGGATGCCATTGGTAAGAGCCGTGATTCAAAGTTTGGCGGCGGCAATGACGAAAGAGAACAGACTTTAAACCAGCTGCTTTCCGAGATGGATGGATTTGATTCCTCCAAAGGACTTTTAGTTCTTGCGGCAACCAACCGTCCGGAGATTCTTGATCCGGCACTTCTTCGTCCAGGCCGTTTTGACCGGAGAATCATTGTCGATAAACCGGATTTAAAAGGACGTGTGGATATTTTAAAAGTTCATTCCAAAGACGTTCTTCTTGATGAAAGCGTTGATCTGGATGCCATTGCCCTTGCAACCTCCGGTGCAGTTGGTTCGGATCTTGCCAATATGATTAATGAAGGTGCTATTTTAGCGGTGAAGAACGGACGCCATGCAGTATCTCAGAAGGATCTGTTCGAAGCAGTGGAAGTAGTGCTGGTTGGTAAAGAGAAGAAGGATCGTGTGCTTAACAAAGAAGAACGGCGTATTGTATCTTATCACGAGGTGGGGCATGCTTTAGTCAGCGCTCTTCAAAAGGATGCAGAACCAGTCCAGAAGATCACCATTGTTCCAAGAACCATGGGAGCGTTGGGGTATGTCATGCACGTTCCGGAAGAAGAGAAGTTTTTAAACTCCAAGAAGGAACTTCATGCCATGCTGGTTGGATATCTGGCAGGACGGGCGGCAGAGGAGATCGTATTCGATTCCATAACCACAGGTGCAGCCAATGACATTGAACAGGCGACCAAGGTAGCCCGCGCCATGATTACCCAGTACGGTATGTCAGAGAAGTTTGGTCTTATAGGTCTGGCAGCCAAGGAAGACCAGTACTTAAGCGGACGGACAGTGATGAACTGTGCGGAAGCCACATCATCCCAGGTGGATGACGAAGTTATGAGAATGCTCAAGGAAGCATATGAAGAAGCAAAGAGCCTTCTCAAAGAGAATCGGGATGTTATGGATAAGATTGCTGAATTCCTCATTGAACGAGAGACGATTACAGGCAAGGAATTCATGAAGATATTCCGTGAAGCAAAAGGAATTCCGGAGCCAGAGAAGGAAGATAAAACTTCTGGAGAAGAAGCAGAATTCAAGAACGGGGACATCCTTTCCGACTGGTCAGAAGAAAGAACAGAAGCAAAAGAGATTGATCTGGGACTTGGGAATGTTAAAGATTAACATTGGTTTAAAACCGCTGAAGGATAGATGCCTGAAGCGGTTTTTCTATTGTAAGAAATGGACATCTTTGGTATAATAGCAGGAGAAGCCTTTAGATTACAGCGGCGTCATGAATGATGATAGCCGTTTCTTTTTGTCTATTTCTACGGAACATCTGGTGTATCCGAAAGGATTTTCTTATGGCAGAAAGAGGAGAGAGGAAGCGAAAGACAAATGATATTGATGAATGAAATACCAGACCGGTTCTGGGGGTTGTTCCGTTCCATTAACCGGTCTACTTACATAGAAGCTTTGTTGAGAATTAATGAGGAATATGAATACAGCAACTATTTTTTGAGCCGGGAAGTCTGTCTTCAGGTGCTGGAAGATTATTTTAACCAGAAAAGGTTTGTAATCTGGAATGACGATCTGGAAGAGGAAGAGGACGAGATGGAACCGCCTGCAAACCGGGTGTTGAACTGGCTGTTAAGGTCCGGGTGGCTTCGAAAAGTGGATGATTATGCTTCCATGGCAGTGCATATTGTAATTCCTGATTATGCAGCAGTCATGATTGAAGCGTTTTTTAAACTTACCAATGATGAAGAGGATGAGACCCAGATTTATATCCAGAATGTGTATGCCATTCTGTTTTCTTTGCAGAACGATAAAAGAGCGGGAGTCAGTCTGTTGAATACAGCCTATGTCAACACCAAGAAACTGAATAAGACGCTGCAGGATATGCTTCATAATATGGATAAGTTTTTTTCCAGTCTGCTGGAACAAAAGGCGTATGGGGAACTTTTAAAAGAGCATCTGGAAGGCTATGTAGAGGAGATTGTCAAGAAGAAATACCATATTTTAAAGACCTCTGATAACTTTTATCTGTATAAAAATGATATTAAGGGCTGGCTTGCGGGTATGAGGGATGACACAGAGTGGCTGGAACAGATGAGCAGACGCAGCGGGAATAAGATGGCAACTGCCCAGATTATTGAGAAACTGGATCAGATTGAAAGAGGATTTGATGACATTGAGCACAGGATTGCCAATATGGACCGGGAACATTCCAGGTACATTCGGGCAACGGTGACAAGACTTAACTATCTTCTGAATCAGGAAGATAATATGAAAGGGCTTGTGATTCGTCTGTTGAATCATCTTTCAGCCGCCAAGGATCAGGATGAGGCGATTAAGGAGATGGGAAACCGGATGAATCTGTCACAGGTTTCCGTTCTATCGGAACAGGCACTTTATAAAAAAAGAAAACCAAGATCTGTATTTAAAGAACATCTGATGGCAGATGAAGAATCCAGGGAACTGAGTACCGAGGAGGTTTTAAATCTGAACCGTTTAAAAAACCGATACAGTAAAAGAGAGATTGAGAACTATATTACATCCCATTTCGAACAAGGCCGTATGACAGTAACAGAACACACGGTAAACTCTCCCGAGGAATTTGAAAAATTGATTCTGGCTTATGATTACTCCACCAGACAGAAAAGCCTTTATCAGGTGGAAGAGATGGAACCGGAAGTGATAGATAATGGAAGATACCGCTATCCCAGGCTGGTATTTGTAAGGAGGAATGATTGATGACTTATGAGGAAACGGCTGGCGCCATGGGACAGATTCCCTATTTTGAAGCCTTAAATCAGGAAGAAAAGAAAGAAGTAACAGAAAGCATAAAGCGTCTTCTGGGACAGACTTTTATGTTAGAACACAAATATGACAAACGTTCCGGGCGTTTCATCTATAACCAGGAATTTAAATTCTGCAATAAACATCTGGAATTTATCCGCGGATATTTTGCCGTAATCGGCATTAGGGTTTTGGAAAACAGTCAGCTCGGGCTTATTTACATTCAGGGAGAGACTACAATGGGAGAAAGACTTCCTAAACTGACAACTCTCTACCTCCTGGTTTTAAAACTGATCTATGATGAACGGATGGCAGAAGCATCGACCAGCGTGAATGTGTATACCACCTTAAGTGACATTCATGAGAAGCTTGGCAGTTACCGTTTATTTAAAAAGCAGCCTGCCCTTACAGAAATACGGCGTACCATCGGTTTGTTAAAAAAATACCAGGTTATTGAACCTCTGGATCTTCTGGAAGATCTGGAAGGAGACAGCCGGTTCATCATCTACCCCTGCATTAATGTGGTGCTGTTCGGTGATGATGCCAGAGGTCTGTTAGAATCATTTGAAGAAGGAGATGACAGCGATGACGAACCAGAGATTTGAAGCTCTTTCCAGGATACTTCTGAACAACTGGCATTATATTAACCGGAAAACATTGTCTTTTCACCAGGAGATCAATTTTTTCACCGGACATTCCGGCAGTGGAAAATCAACGGTGATTGACGCCATGCAGATTCTTCTTTATGCCAATACAGACGGAAGAGGTTTTTTTAATAAAGCGGCAGCAGATGATTCAGACCGGAATCTGATTGAATACCTTCGTGGAATGGTAAACATCGGGGAGAATAATGAATTTGCCTATTTGAGAAATCAGAACTTTTCTACTACCATTGTTCTGGAATTAAAACGGACGGATACAGAGGATTGCCAGTGTGTGGGTGTTGTCTTTGATGTGGAGACTTCCACCAATCAGATTTCCAGAAAGTTTTTCTGGCATAAAGGTCCTTTGTGGGAGAATGAATACCGGACAGAGAAAAGAGCCATGGCAATAGAAGAGGTCATGTCCTATCTCCAGACTTTTTATGGGAAAGAAGATTATTTTGCAACTTCCCATAATGAAAGATTCCGCAGACAACTTTACGATGTGTATCTGGGAGGTCTGGATTCTGAAAAATTCCCTCTTTTATTCAAACGTGCCATCCCGTTCCGAATGAATATCAGACTGGAAGATTTTGTCAGGGAATATATCTGTATGGAGCAGGATATTCATATTGAGGACATGCAGGAAAGCGTAATGCAGTACGGGCGAATGCGGAAGAAGATTGAAGATACCTCTGTTGAGATCGGTATTTTAAAGGATATTTCCCAAAAGTATGCTGTGATTCAGGAGTTAGAAGAAGAAATCAGAAAGAATCAGTATTTTTTCCAGAAAGCGGAGATGTTAGACCTTCAGACCAGAATAAAGGCATTGGCTGATAAGGTATTTCTGGCAAAGAAGGATTTAAGCCGTCAGGAAAAAGAAAAGTCGGATTTGGAGGTTCAGATTCAGGAGCTGACAGGTCAGGGGGAGGAATTACTAAGGAGAATTTCTTCCACCGGATATGAGGATTTAAAGAATCAGCTTGACTCCACACAGGAACTGGTCATTCATTTACAGAAAAGTGCAGACAAGTGGACTCAGACCGCTAAAAGACTGTTAGAATGGATTGAAGAAGAGACCACCTCCAATCAGACCATTTGGGATATTGAAGCTTTTGAAAAAAAGGAAGTGGATGAAGAGGGAATACTCCGGTTAAAACGTTTGATTGCTGAAATGCAAAAAGAAATGGAAGATGCAAAAAAAGAAGCAGAGGGAATTCTTCGGGATATCCGGAAAAAAGAGCGTCAGACCAACGAAGAATTGCTTCAATTAAAGGCTGGTAATAAAGCCTATCCCAAATACTTGGAGCGTGCCAGATCAATCATACAAAAGCGGCTGCTGGAAGAGACGAAAAAAGCAGTGGAGGTTCATGTATTAGCTGATTTATTGGATATCAGGGATGACACCTGGAGAAATGCAGTAGAAGGTTATCTGGGTAATAATAAGCTTTCTCTGGTAGTTCCTCCGGCTTATGCAAAGACCGCTTTACTAATATATGAAGAACTGGATCGGAATGAATATTATAACGTTACAGTTCTGGATACAGAAAAGGCCTCTGACACCACCAGCAAAACCGTTGAACATTCACTGGCAGAGGAAGTGATTGCAGGAGAATCCTATTTAAAGCCTTATATTGATCTTCTTTTTGGCCGTGTTGTCAAATGCCAGAATGTTATGGAATTGAGAAACAGTAAAGTTGGTGTAACTCCAGAATGTATGCTTTATCACAATTTTCGTCTGCAGCATATGAATCCCGACCATTATACAAAGTATGCCTATATTGGAAAGGACAGTGTGCGCAGAAGAATCCGTCTTCTGGAAAAGAGTCTTGTCTCAATGGAAGAGGAAAAAAAGGAACCTGAGACAACGGTAAAAGAATGCGAAAGAATTCTTTCCATGGAGGCACTTGGGGAGGACGTTTTGGTCTATCTGGAGTGGCAGCAGGATATCTCTTCCTTAAAAATGAAGGAAAAGGAAAAAAGAAGGCTGGAACAAAAACTGGAGCAGATCAAGGCACAGAACGTCAGTGAATGGGAAAAAGAACGAGATGCTGTTTTAAAGGTTTGCGAGGAGAAGCGAGAGAAGCAGAGGATTGTGGAACGTCAGATGTTTGAATGCACCAGCAGAATCAAAGGATTTGAAAGGGAGATTTTACAGATTGAGGAGGAACTGGCATGGAAGACAAAATCTCTGGAGGTTTGTGACGATCTGGAAGAGGAAGGAAGAGCCTGGTTCGAGACTTCAGAAACACTCCGGTATGACAGGTTAAAGGACCAATTTTTTTCTGCGGTAAAAGAAAAAGAGGAATCCAGAGAAGAAGCTTTTCAAGTGCTGATGTCTGCCAGAGGAGAGTATGCCAGACGGTATCCCAATAGAAACTGTTCCCTGACTGCAAAGGAGAATGAGGAATATGACCGATTACTTGAAATTATGGAGTGCACAAATCTGGAGGAATATAAAATAAGGGCAGCGGAGCAGGCAAAATCAGCCGTTCTGCATTTTAAAGATGATTTTATGTTTAAGATAAGGAGTGCAATTAAAGATGCATTGCAAAGAAGAGATGAGCTGAACCGGATCATCAGCCGGCTGGATTTTGGAAAGGATAAATACCAGTTTGTGATTGGAAAAAACAAAGGTCCGGACGGAAGATATTTTGACATGTTCATGGATGATTCTCTGGACGTGAATCCATCCCATCTTACGGATGGAGATCATGATCAGATGAATTTGTTTACCATGGAACATGAGAATCAGTATGGAGAGGTTATTAACGACTTAATTCATATTTTTATTCCTCCGGATAATGCAACTCCAGAGCAGATGGAAGAGGCAAAGCGCAATATGGATCGGTATGCAGATTATCGTACCTATCTGTCTTTTGATATGCAGCAGATCATTCAGAATGATGATGAGGTTATTAAAATCCGGTTAAGCAAAATGCTTAAGAAGAATTCCGGAGGCGAGGGACAGAATCCTCTCTATGTCGCCCTTTTAGCAAGCTTTGCCCAGGCATACCGGATTAATTTATCCCCGAAAGTACAGAGGAATCCAACCATACGCCTGGTGGTGCTCGATGAGGCATTCTCCAAGATGGATGCAGAGAAAGTAGCAAGCTGTATTGAACTGATCCGCGGGTTGGGATTCCAGGCAATCATCAGTGCAACCAATGATAAAATCCAGAATTATGTGGAAAACGTTGATAAGACTTTTGTTTTTGCAAATCCCAATAAAAAGTCCATATCCATTCAGGAATTTGAACGGGAAAGTTTTCCTGAGCTGATGAAAGATCTTGATGAAGAAGAGTAGGAGGTGACAGGAGTGTTAAGAGATAAGGAGAAAACCATAGGAAATCTGATTGATAATCAGCGTGTTTCTTTTATTAGTTCTGTAGATGAAGATGGATTTCCTAATACAAAGGCGATGCTTCCTCCGAGAAAGAGGGAGGGGATTCGAACCTTTTATTTTTCAACAAATGTTTCTTCTATGAGAGTATTGCAGTATCGCTCGAATCCGAAAGCATGTATCTATTTCTGTGATAAAAGGTTTTTTAGAGGAGTAATGCTAATCGGTATGGTGGAAGTGCTGGAGGATGCTGCAATTAAAGAAATGATCTGGCAGGAAGGTGACACACAATACTACTCCAAAGGTGTTACAGACCCGGATTATTGTGTCTTAAAGTTTACGGCAAGTGCAGGGAGGTTTTATTCCAATTTTAAGTCGGAAAGTTTTCCCATAGAATAAAAGTTCCCAAAAGCTACCTAATACAAGTATGCCTTGATGCAGGTGCACCTGTATCAAGGCATTTAGGAGGTAATAGGATTCTCCTAAAGTAGATGCGGTAAATAACCAAATCCACTTTAGGAGGATTTTTTGTGTTTAAATCTCTGCACGCTCCAGAATGTAGGGCAAGATATTATAAGAATAATTTGCCAAGAATCAAGTCAGTTTAACGTCCTGTCTCAAAGTGTATCATCATGTTATCTGTATCATATGTTTGTATAAACGGTTATTTCAGATTCATTTTGTCACAGCCTCTAATAATATTAAATTCACTATGTTACTGATAGGCGGGTGTTAATTATAAAGCAAATGTTTCTGTTATAATTTATTGTCTAAAATCTCTGAATCTCATGGATTTGTGCTTTTATTAGGGAAGATTTGAAAACCATCTGCTTCAAGAGGTGCTATACATTTTGGGAAAAATTTGTTTCAGATGAAAATGATGCAATGGTTTTCAAGATACATACCAGGAAGCGGTTTTAAAATAAAGATATTTATAGCAGATAGGGGGATAAGAATGTTTTTTAAGCTTGTTAATAGTTACTTAAATATTATGAAAACAGTAAAAACATAATAATTTAGTTATTGATTAAAGCTCGTCTGAAGATTTGATGCCACAATCGGTATTCTTGATTTTTTGTGTATTTACTTCTAATTCGGTTATGCTGATCTTCTTCTATACATAATTTTTAAGAAATCTGTTTATTTTTTGAAACAGGTAGTTTTAAAAACCATTTTCTCATGTTCCACATCATTATTATCCTGCTTCCGTTTCTGTTGAAGAGTCATTATAATTGGTAACAGAATTTTATGATATGTCTGAAAACTCATTGCTTCCATTTATACGACCCAGTTTGCAGTATAGTTGCATCAAATTTAGTTCGTGCAGCTCACTACCCACTACCCCCCTTTCAGCCGGAACAAATCTTACACAAAATGTAACGAGCCTGTTGAAACAGGAAGTACTCCGACACGTCCAGGAAATAGAGGAGAATTAATCGTAAATTTTTGTTGCGATTGGATGAGATTTCAGTATTACTTCTATTTAAAATCTGTTATATAATAGACCTGTTGTTCTTTTTTGTTCCTCTGGTCTTTCAGCAGCATTTTGAGTAAAAAAGATTAAGGGAGAGGGGTTTTTAGAAAAAAATTTGTACAAAAGAACAATCGAACAAATGTTTGCAAATGAAATTATTATGTGATATAATCGAAGAATCAAATATTTTTTCACCAGATAGATAATAGAAGTGTGTTTTGAAGCAGCGGTATGGCTGTCAATTTATTACAGGAGTACATTATGGCAAAACAGTATATTAAGATAAGAGGTGCCAATGAGCACAACCTAAAGAACGTTTCCGTGGATATTCCAAGGAATGAACTTGTTGTTTTAACTGGTCTGAGTGGTTCGGGAAAATCATCTCTGGCTTTTGATACGATTTATGCAGAAGGGCAGAGACGCTATATGGAGTCCCTTTCTTCCTATGCCCGGCAGTTCCTGGGACAGATGGAGAAGCCGGATGTGGAGAATATTGAAGGACTGTCTCCTGCTATATCCATTGATCAGAAGTCTACCAACCGCAACCCCCGTTCCACAGTAGGAACCGTAACGGAAATTTATGATTACATGAGGCTGCTCTATGCCAGAATCGGAATTCCCCATTGTCCTAAGTGCGGAAGAGAAATCCGTAAACAAACGGTAGATCAGATGGTAGATCAGATTATGGCACTGCCTGAGCGGACCAAGATCCAGCTTCTTGCTCCTGTGGTAAGAGGAAGAAAAGGCGAACATGCAAAAGTTTTAGAGAATGCAAGGAGAAGCGGATATGTCAGAATCCGTATTGACGGCAGTATTTATGAACTTTCTGAAGAGATTAAACTGGATAAGAACATTAAGCATAATATTGAAGTGGTAGTAGACCGTCTTGCCATAAGGGAAGGAATTGAAAAGCGTCTGACCGATTCTATTGAGACTGTTATGGAACTTGCGGACGGGTTAATGGTAGTTGATGTCATCGACGGTAAGCCGATTAATTTCAGCCAGAGTTTTTCATGCCCGGACTGCGGAATCAGCATTGATGAAGTGGAGCCAAGAAGTTTTTCCTTTAATAACCCTTTCGGTGCCTGTCCTGATTGTTTTGGACTGGGCTATAAGATGGAGTTCGACGAGGATCTGATGATTCCGGATAAAAGTCTTAGCATTGATGAGGGAGCTATTGTTGTATTAGGCTGGCAGTCCTGTACGGATAAGGGCAGTTATACAAGAGCAGTTTTGGAAGCTCTCGCCAAGGCCTATGATTTTCAGCTTGACACGCCTTTTCAGGACTATTCCAAAGAGATTCACGATGTTCTCATCCACGGAACCAATGGAAAAGAAGTGAAGGTTTATTATAAAGGACAGCGGGGAGAAGGAATCTATGATGTGGCATTTGAAGGTCTGATTCAGAACGTTGCACGAAGATACCGGGAGACCTATTCAGAATCTTCAAAGGCAGAGTATGAGACATTCATGAGAATAACTCCTTGCCCGGCCTGCGGTGGAATGAGGCTGAAAAAGGAGTCTTTGTCAGTAACGGTAGGTGGTAAGAACATTTATGAGGCCACCAATATGTCCATTGTCCGTTCCCGTGAATTTATGGACCAGCTGGAACTAACTCCTATGCAGCATGCCATTGGCGATCTGATATTAAAAGAGATTCGTGCCAGAATTTCTTTTCTGATAGATGTAGGTCTTGATTATCTGACATTAAGCCGCGCAACCGGAACTCTCTCAGGAGGAGAAGCACAGAGAATCCGTCTTGCCACGCAGATTGGCTCCGGACTGGTGGGAGTAGCTTATATTCTGGATGAACCCAGTATTGGTCTTCACCAGAGGGATAATGACAAGCTGTTAAAGACCCTTCTGCACCTTCGGGATCTTGGCAACAGTGTAATTGTGGTGGAACATGATGAAGATACCATGATGGCAGCAGACTATATTGTAGATATAGGACCTGGAGCAGGAGAACACGGCGGTAATGTAGTTGCAGTCGGTAATGCAAAGCAGATCATGAAGAATAAGAAATCTGTGACAGGTGCTTATTTAAGCGGGCGTATTAAGATACCAGTTCCGAAGGAACGCAGAAAGCCTACTGGATTCATCACAGTAAAGGGAGCAGCCGAGAATAACTTAAAAAACATTGATGTGGAATTTCCTTTAGGCGTTATGACTTGTGTGACTGGAGTGTCTGGTTCAGGAAAGAGTTCTCTGGTTAACGAGATTCTCTACAAATCCCTGGCTAAGAAATTAAACCGTGCCAGAACTGTCCCAGGAAAACATAAATCTCTGGAGGGCGTGGAACAGCTTGATAAGATCATTGCGATTGACCAGTCCCCTATTGGGCGTACTCCCAGGTCAAATCCGGCTACATATACGGGCGTATTTGATTTAATCAGGGACTTATTCGCTTCAACTTCCGATGCAAAGGCGAAAGGATATTCAAAGGGACGTTTTAGTTTTAATGTGAAAGGCGGGCGGTGTGAGGCATGCAGCGGAGATGGTATCATTAAGATCGAGATGCACTTTTTGCCCGACGTATATGTTCCCTGTGAAGTCTGTGCAGGCAAACGGTATAACCGTGAGACATTGGATGTAAAATACAAAGGAAAGAGTATTTACGATGTATTGGACATGACCGTGGAAGAAGCAGTGAAGTTCTTTGAAAATGTACCTTCCATTGCAAGGAAGATATCCACTTTAAATGAAGTTGGGCTTTCCTATGTTAAGTTGGGACAGCCTTCCACAGAGCTTTCTGGCGGAGAGGCACAGAGAATCAAACTTGCAACAGAATTAAGTAAACGTGGAACTGGTAAGACCATTTACATTCTGGATGAACCAACGACAGGACTTCATTTTGCGGATGTCCACAAGCTGGTAGAGATTCTAAGAAAACTGTCTGACGGCGGGAACACGGTGGTCGTTATTGAACACAATTTAGAGGTTATTAAAACAGCAGATTATATTATAGATATTGGTCCGGAAGGCGGAGATAAGGGTGGAACAGTAATTGCACAGGGGACACCGGAAGAAGTGGCGGCTTGTGCTGATTCTTATACCGGTTATTATGTGAAGAAATATCTGGAGTGAGTAAATCCAGTTCCGTAAGTTTTCTACAATGATGGTTCCGTTGTGTTCCCTTTCTATTCTATGTTCATCTGATGGAAATACACAATAATCAGTATTGTTTTTTACATCTTTCGACTGAAAACAAGAAAATACTTGTCAAGCCCATGGAAGTAGAATATAATGTAACCCAAAGCGTTATTTGTTGAAGATGAAATTAGGAGGAATACCCGTGAAAAGAGAAATGATTATCGTTCTGGATTTTGGCGGACAATATAACCAGCTAATTGCCAGAAGGGTCAGAGAATGCAATGTTTACTGTGAGGTTCATCCTCATACATTGTCCCTGGACAAGATTAAAGAAATGAATCCGAAGGGAATCATTTTTACTGGTGGTCCAAACAGTGCTTATAAGGAAGAGTCCCCTCGCTGTGAGAAAGAGATCTTTGAAATGGGCATCCCGATTCTGGGTATCTGTTATGGTTCCCAGTTAATGGCACACATGCTGGGCGGAAAGGTTTCCACAGCCCCAGTCAGTGAGTATGGAAAGACGGAAGTGGATGTAGAACCAGACAGCAGAATTTTAGAGAATGTAAGTTCCAAGACCATTTGTTGGATGAGTCATACGGATTATATAGAGAAAGCACCAGAGGGTTTTCGTGTTACCGCTCACACTCCAGTATGCCCGGTTGCTGGCATGGAATGTGAAGAACGTGGACTTTATGCAGTGCAGTTCCATCCGGAAGTAATGCACACTCAGGAAGGTACCAGAATGCTTTCCAATTTTGTGTACAATGTTTGCCAGTGTTCTGGTGACTGGAAGATGGATTCCTTCGTGGAAACCTCCATTCAGGCAATCAGAGAAAAAGTAGGATCAGGAAAAGTTCTCTGTGCACTTTCTGGCGGTGTGGATTCCTCTGTTGCTGCCGTTATGCTGGCAAGAGCAGTAGGAAAACAGCTTACCTGTGTATTTGTTGATCATGGTCTTCTGCGCAAGAATGAAGGCGATGAAGTGGAAGCGGTCTTTGGACCTGAGGGTCCATATGACTTAAACTTTATCCGGGTCAATGCCCAGCAGCGTTTTTATGATAAGCTGGAAGGGGTGGAAGATCCTGAGAAAAAGCGTAAGATCATTGGAGAAGAGTTTATTCGTGTATTTGAGGATGAAGCGAAGAAGATTGGCAAAGTGGACTTTTTTGTTCAGGGAACCATTTATCCGGACGTCATTGAGTCCGGTCTTGGAAAGTCAGCAGTGATTAAATCCCACCACAACGTTGGAGGTCTTCCAGAGCATGTAGACTTTAAAGAGATTATTGAGCCTTTGAGACTTCTCTTCAAAGATGAAGTGCGAAGGGCTGGTCTGGAACTGGATATTCCTGAGTATCTTGTATACCGTCAGCCATTCCCTGGTCCAGGACTTGGTGTCCGTATTATAGGAGCAGTTACCCCTGAGAAGGTAAGGATTGTTCAGGAAGCAGATGCAATTTACAGAGAAGAGATTGCGAAAGCTGGAGTTGATAAGGAACTTGGTCAGTATTTTGCAGCCCTTACCAACATGCGTTCTGTAGGATGCATGGGAGATGAGAGAACTTATGATTATGCCATTGCACTTCGTGCAGTACTCACCTCTGATTTCATGACTGCAGAATCAGCAGAACTGCCTTGGGAAGTACTTGGAATTGTGACAAGAAGAATTGTAAATGAAGTAAAAGGTGTGAACCGGGTGCTGTATGATTGCACTGGGAAACCGCCGGCTACTATTGAGTTTGAATAGTTGAAGCAGAGCCGCAAAGCCCGTAAACACAAGGGTCTAGCGGCTTTTTTCTTTTTTATTGCATCACGATTGCATTATTTATTCCACTTTTCTGTGATAGATAGAAGTATGTTGATTGCTAGTATAGCCAGCAATGCTGCGTGAAGCTCAGCGTCGGACATTTCCAGAAAGTAAAACATTAGAAGAATGTTCCGCTTTTCTTCCGGAAGTACCGCGGCAGTTGCTTTGTGTACGAATCATGACCTTTCTTGCCAAACAATCAAATTGATACTGAATGGTTGTCTGGAAATCACGGTTGACCTGCTCCGTTAATTCTTTTACCGGAATGGAATTGAAAGAAGATGATTTCAT
>NZ_SULJ01000006.1:0-424 GCF_007115105.1 Clostridium sp. HBUAS56010 | reverse complement strand
CCTTTTGCGGCTAGCAGGGAGATAAACTTTGGTTTCTCTTGCCCCCCCCCCCCTTTCGCACTGACTCTCACCGGAGGAGTGATATCTGTTACATTTTCCAGAAAACTTTTTGAAACATTTTTGAGAATCAAAAAAGACACACTAACAGAGCGTTTTGTCTGTTTGCGCACCTTTATTATTTTTCTTATGTATTGCAAAAAAGCATATAAATGTTTTCTTTTATCTATTAATGAAAAATGCTTTTTTTACTACTCTAACAAAACTAAAAGAAATTTTTAAGAGAGAGTTTCAAGTTTTGTGTAAACTGTAAAAACTGATATAAGATATGTTGATAGTTATGCAAGGACAGAACAATTATTTCAAGGTTCTGTCCTTGTTTGTATTATAACGCTGTTTCTTTGCATGTCAATGAAACTGGCTCATT
>NZ_SULJ01000059.1 GCF_007115105.1 Clostridium sp. HBUAS56010 | reverse complement strand
GCTCAATAAGTTCCTTTTGTTCCGATGTAAGATTGTCTTTCTCTTTAAAAGAACCACTATTATTGGCTTGCTGAATCCATTTGTCCAGCAAGGAGGAGGCAATATCATATTCTCGGATAATGTCACACTTACGTTTTCCATTATTATATAATTGTATTACTTGGTTCTTGAATTCGTCCGTATAGGTACGGCGAGGGCGTCTTTCAACAGTCATGGGCTTAGCTCCTTTTACTTTATAATTA
>NZ_SULJ01000058.1 GCF_007115105.1 Clostridium sp. HBUAS56010 | reverse complement strand
GATTCACTCAAACTCACGAATCACTGGTAAAAACCAGTTATATAAAACAGCACTTCCCTGCTGAATCAGGTTAACACATTCTTTCACACAGGCTTCATTTTGTTTTCCACCCATTGGAACGTGTCCGTTCTATATAAAACACTCTTTCGAGTGGTTTTTTTTAAGGAATCTGGCACCCACCTGCTCTCCCATGCCGTTTCCAGCATAGTACCATCGGCCGCTTAGGTCTTAACCATCGTGTTCGGGATGGG
>NZ_SULJ01000057.1 GCF_007115105.1 Clostridium sp. HBUAS56010 | reverse complement strand
TTATCGTACGTTACGATATTTGAACGAGTTTTGTTTGGTTACATCATTTGATGTAACACCTCGGATGTCTTGATATTGTCTTTTTACAAAGACTCTATCTAGATATATTTCAATATGTGGTTTTCAAGGTACATACTATATGTTCACTCAACTAAACTCACTTCGTTCGTCAAGGTTCGTGAACGGCCTCGCACTAAATTCAGCCTTCGCCTTTCAGCTCGTCTTCATTAAGTTGCTTTCAGCCAATGGAGATGGA
>NZ_SULJ01000056.1 GCF_007115105.1 Clostridium sp. HBUAS56010 | reverse complement strand
TTCTTCTGAGCTGTCTCAAGTCCTGTGATCTGGGCTCTCATCTTCTCGGAAATAGCAAGTCCTGCTGCATCATCACCTGCACGGTTGATTCTGTAACCGGAAGATAACTTCTCCAGGCTCTTGGATACGGTATTGTTATTGCTTGATAAGTTCTTGTAAGAGTTTAATGCTGCGATATTATGCTGAATTCTCATTTGTAGTACCTCCTTGAATTATGTCGGGGACTTCCCTGTCCCCCAGATTATATATTCCTAATCTGTCATTCGGGCCCTGAA
>NZ_SULJ01000055.1 GCF_007115105.1 Clostridium sp. HBUAS56010 | reverse complement strand
TCATTCACAGTCATCAAACATGACTGATTTTTTAGAATTTTCAGGGTTTTACATACTGTTCAATCTTCTGTTTTCAAAGTGCTTTTTGTGTCCGTCGCTTCAGAAGCAACTTTTATATCTTATCATTTCTGGTTGTTTTTGTCAACCATTTTTTTCTTTTTCTCCAAAACTTTTTCATCGCTTCTACGATGTGTTTTTAGAAGAAGTTTGCCGCCGTTTTCAGCGGCGAGTTATATCATATCAAGCTTTCCGACAAATGTCAACATCTTTTTTACATTT
>NZ_SULJ01000054.1 GCF_007115105.1 Clostridium sp. HBUAS56010 | reverse complement strand
CTTTGGCATACATAGATATAATCTTTTCCTCCATGTCCTGGGTAACCGTATTTTGATACTTTTTAATAACCTGGGGTTCAAAATCCCCATTTCGGTCACGTGGAATTGCCACCTCCATATCACCATAAGAGGTATGCATGGTTTTGGAAGAATGTCCGTTTCTGCTATTATCGGTATCCTTATTCCGATAATCATACTTTGAATAACCTAATTCTTCATCCAGTTCCTCGTCCAGAACACCTTCCAGCAGTACAGACATCATATCTCTCATAACAGAGTTGACGTCGGTACCATTCTTGACTTGAACATCATTGTT
>NZ_SULJ01000053.1 GCF_007115105.1 Clostridium sp. HBUAS56010 | reverse complement strand
GAAAGAATGTGTTAACCTGATTCAGCAGGGAAGTGCTGTTTTATATAACTGGTTTTTACCAGTGATTCGTGAGTTTGAGTGAATCAAGCTTTCGAATGACTGATAAAGTTCAGTCACAGTGGTGGAGCCATGAAGGTGCACTTCGAAAAGCTAACGCTTTTCTCAGTCACGGCGTTTTACGCCTATACAATCAAATATAAAACTTCTTAGGAAAGCAAGCTTTCCACACAGTTTTCTACATGATTGTGCACGCTTCTGTTCGCATCGCGCATGTACCTTGAAAACCACATATTGAAATATATCTAGATAGAGTCTTTGCAAAAAGACAATATCAAGACATCCGAGGT
>NZ_SULJ01000052.1 GCF_007115105.1 Clostridium sp. HBUAS56010 | reverse complement strand
GAAAGAATGTGTTAACCTGATTCAGCAGGGAAGTGCTGTTTTATATAACTGGTTTTTACCAGTGATTCGTGAGTTTGAGTGAATCGAGCTTTCGAATGACTGATAAACTTCAGTCACAGAGTGGTGGAGCCATGAAGGTGCACTTCGAAAAGCATTTGCTTTTCTCAGTCACGGCGTTTTACGCCTATACAATCAAATATAAAACTCCTTAGGAAAGCAAGCTTTCCACACCGTTTTCTACATGATTGTGCACGCTTCTGTTCTCATCGCGCATGTACCTTGAAAACCACATATTGAAATATATCTAGATAGAGTCTTTGCAAAAAGACAATATCAAGACATCCGAGGT
>NZ_SULJ01000051.1 GCF_007115105.1 Clostridium sp. HBUAS56010 | reverse complement strand
TCTGATTTAATAAAAGCATGATTGTTTTCACAGTCTTCAGCATATATCATTGACCAGCCATCAATTTCAAGTATTACGTCAACAGTTGTATTAAGTAATGTCTGACCGTAAATTTCCGAATTAATATTTGGTTCTTTTCTTATGTTTACGTTTGCTTGGGTGTACTTTGTTATCATATCTGTTACATAAGGTAATGCTTCTTCGAACTGTGCCGTTGTTACGGTTTCTTCTATATTATTCGCCCATGTTGCCACGGGCATAGTAAGGGTGAGACATACTGATAACATGCCTACAGTAATAATTTTTTTATTCATTAATCCTCCATCTGTATGTTTGAAGGATACCGGTATCCTAGTTGTTATTTTCTAATCTAT
>NZ_SULJ01000050.1 GCF_007115105.1 Clostridium sp. HBUAS56010 | reverse complement strand
CAGATATCGAAAGTCATATGCGTGAGCTTTATAGCATTGATATCTCAGACAGCACCATCAGCCGGATCACGGATAAAATCCTGCCCATTGTCCGTGAATGGCAGGAACGTCCTCTGGAAGAAATCTATGCGGTAGTCTTCATGGATGCCATTCACTATCATGTACGGCACGAAGGACGCATTGTAAAGCGGGCCGTTTACATTGCAATCGGTATTGACATGACCGGGCATAAAGACGTCCTGGGAATGTATGTTGGTGAAAATGAAAGTGCTAAGTTTTGGCTTTCCATTATGAACGGGCTAAAAAACCGTGGCGTTGAAGATATCTTAATTGCCTGCATTGATGGCCTTACTGGTTTCCCACAGGCAATCGAAGCTGTCTTTCCGAAAGCCGAGGTGCAGCACTGTATTATCCATCAGATCCGCAATTCTACCCGGTTTGTTTCCTACAAGGACATCAAGGTGCTTATGGCAGATTTGAAGA
>NZ_SULJ01000005.1:210168-248491 GCF_007115105.1 Clostridium sp. HBUAS56010 | reverse complement strand
TGCAAAGTGGGTACTTGAGAATGGAAGTATACTGCCTGATTATGTGATTTGGCAATCAAGAGGGAAACAGGGGAACGGTGTCTATCTGAAAACTAAGTGGCATACATATTGTTATTAATTTGAACCGCCTGTAATGGGCGGTATTTCTAAAAATAAACGGAGGAATATAGTTGACCCAAGAGGAATTATTGAAATATGCCCTTAATAATGGTATGATTAACATGGATGAAGTGTCTAAAAAAGCAAATATGAAATTAACTGAGAAAGTAGATGAGATTCATAGTTTTAAAATTACCAAGCTGAATGGTAAAAATGATCAGCGTTGGCAGACATACGTATTAGATACCAGTAAAAAGAATGGACGTAAAATAATTAAAGCCGCAGAGAAAAATGATCTATATAAAAAATTAGCAGAACATTACAATATTATTGATACAATTAATTCTTCTAAAACCATGTCCGAAGTATTTAAAAAATGGATACCATATAAGCGATCAATTACAAATTCCGAAAATACAATACAAAGACATATTAACCATTGGAAAAAGTATTTTGAGGGAACAGAAATTGTAAAGAAATCTATGACAAATATTGATGTGATATTGCTAGAATCGTGGGCAAACAGCTTAATCAAAGATCATAATCTTACGAGAAAAGAGTGGCAAAATCTTAAAACTATTATAAACGGTATCTGGACGTATGCTTTTAGAACGGGCGTTGTAAAGATCAATCCTTGGGAATCGGTCAAAATCACCGTTAGATTTAGGCAAGTAAATAAGAAAACTCCCGAAGAAGAAGTTTTCATTGGCGACGAGCTAGATAAAATAATAGTTAAATGTAATGAGTATTACGAACTTACAAAAAATGAAGTTTATCTTGCAATAATTTTTAATTTCTACTGTGGGCTGCGAGTAGGTGAACTGACGGGGTTAAAGTTTAAGGATGTAAATTTGGATGACAATCATATATCAGTAGAAAGAGAGATTGTTCAAAATATTACACCTAATTCAGATGGTAGTAAAAATTATGAATGGGCAATAGAAGAACACACCAAAACATATAATCATCGGTTTGTCCCATTGATACCGAAAGCAAAAGATATATTATTAAAAATAATAAATGAACGTGGTAAAATTATTGATAAAGAGACTTTTTTATTTATGAGAAATGGATCTTACTTAAATAAGGAGCAGGTTAATCAATCTTTATGGAGAGTTTGTGAGGCAAGCGGATTAGGACGAAAATCTTCTCATAAAATAAGAAAAACATTTGCTAGTAGACTAAATGCAAATGGCGTACCCATTGATGAAATAAGGGTTTTACTAGGTCATACAAATACAATGACTACACTTAGTTACATCTATAACCCGCTTCCGAAAGAGAGGACTTTGCAGATGATCAAAGACTCTTTTTAAAACCGGGATTTGTAGTCAGATGTATTAATCTATAAAAATAAAAAACACGGCATAATCCCAGTAAACACAAGGATCACACCGTGTACGAATGATGACCTATCCGGGAATCGAACCCGGGTTTCCGCCGTGAGAGGGCGGTGTCTTAACCGCTTGACCAATAGGCCTTTCTTATCTGCCGTCACCGACAGCTTCATAATAATACCATAGGAAATCTGGTTTGTCTACACTTTTTTTAAAATAAAACAAAAAAATTGTCATATTTTTATATTTTATGATATACTCTTCCTTAGAAAATGGCAGGAGGAAAAAACGGTGGAACAAAGAAAACGTGAAATAAAATATGACTATTTAAGAACCCTTGCGGTTTTTGCCATTATTATGGTACATGCCATTCCTGCTGAGACAGATAATTACAGGCAGTGGCTTTTTTCATCAGCTGTCACACCTGTTCTCTTAGCATTTGTGGGTATCTATTTCATGTTAAGCGGCATGTTTCATCTAAGATCAGGAATTAGGAGCATTAAAGATTTTTACTGGAAACGGTTTTCTTCCATTGTCCTTCCTTTTGTCTGTTACGCAGGTATTTACTACTGGTATTATCAGTGTTATCTTTCTTTAGAACCTGTTTTGTGGTATAAACATATTCCGGCTTTTTTTAATGCCCTGTTTACCGAGACTGTCCCAATGGCTCCTCACTTATGGTTCATGTATGTGATCATGGCTCTCTATGTGTGTGTGCCCTTTCTGGCACGAATGTTTCATGCCATGTCAGATAAGGAATTAAAGGCCTTTTTGGTGGTGACTCTTTTGTTTCAGGGAATTGCTACCTATCTGCCTGCTTTGGGAGTTATAGTAGGACCAGGTTTTGATTATATGATCTTTAAAGGCTGGTTCATCTACTTTATTCTGGGATATAGCTGTATCCGCTTGTGCAGGAGACGCTCTTATATGTTGTTTGCCCTGCTGGGAGCAGCCGGCTTTTTTGTGACACTGTTTCAGAAGATCGTGACTCCTTCTTTTGCTCCCGGGATTCATGACATGGCATTTCCCATGATTGCCATGGCTGTCTCCATCTTTCTGTTTTTTGAATTTTACGGAGATATCAGATTGCCTGTTCTATCCAAAACGGCTGGTCTGATCAGCAGGTACAGTTATTCGGTATATCTGATTCATTATCTGGTGCTGGGACAGGTTGTAAAGGGAATTACAGAAAAAATCTGGATACGGCATTATTACGTACCCCGGTTTTTAGTCGAAACAGTCCTTACTTTTATCATCTCTCTGGCAGTGGCAGTTGTGATGGATGAAACCCTTGTAAGGCTGTTAAAAAAAGTGGCAGATCATATCTGGAAATGGTTAATAAGGAGGAACGGGAATGGCTCAGGGAAGCAATTGTGAATCTTGTATGTATTATGAATATGATGAGGAATATGAGTGCTATGAATGTGGGATTCGTATGGATGAAGACGAAGTGATGCGGCTTTTAAGCAATTCCTATGAGAAGTGTCCTCATTTTAAATTCGCAAATGAGTACTCCATTGTGAAGAAACAGATGTAAAAGACCCTGTAAAAAGGGAGGAGCCGGTATTCCAAAAGGAACACCGGCAATTATGAAAAAAAATCTTAAAGTATGTTGGCAACATCTTTATCTGATATAGTAAGTATACGGGAGAAATATGAAGATAGTTTGACCAGCTTGTAAAAAGATTATGACCAGATTATGAACATTAGATTCTTTTTTCTTCCAACATACAACTGGACTATCTGATGAAAGAACTGATTAACAAATAAATAACCGGATCATAAGCCAAATCCTTTACGGAACTGGCTTGGTGTAATTCCATGTATCTCTTTAAATGCCGCAGTGAATTTTGCGGCATTTTCATATCCGCACAAATGAGCGATATTTTTTATGTTAAGATCGTCATCTGCCATCATCTGCATGGCACGTTTCATAACTGATTCCCGTATATAGGAATAAAGTGTTTTCCCATATAAACTTTTAAAAGAAATACGAAGTTTACTTTCTCCCATTTGTGCGATTTTGCATAATTCCTCTGTAGAAGGAAGATTAAGAGGGGATTCATCAATCCGTTCTTTGACGCGGTAAAGTTTTACTTCATCATTCCATGTGACATAATTTCTTCGCTCCTGCTTCTGTTCTTCATTGTCCAGGTTATGGGCAAAAAGGCATAACAGTTCAATGGCTTTACATAAATAAGCTGGAGGCGGCAGACGGTTGCCCCTCACTCCCCAACGCATCTGCTCCAGAACAAGCATAACGTTAGGGGTATCAACGTGCTTGGGCTTCCATTGTTTTGCATCTGTGACCCGGATTGGATAGGAAAAACCGGTGGCAGAAAGAAAATCCTGGATGCAGCAATCAAAAATAAGCATACTGGTAAAGCATAGGTGCATTCCTGCTTCAATGGTCATGCGGATGGGGGTTCCGTCACTGATAATTAAGTGGGTAAAGGAACCCAGTTTCTGGGCTTTCTTCCCTTTCTGGCTCAGGGTGATTGTGCCGCTGTCAATGCACAGAACAAACAGACAGGGCTTTTCCATGTATATGGTATAATCAAGCGTTTCTTTTGTTGTAAACCAGGCACTGGCAACAAACAGTCCCTCGGCAGGATGGACCTGACTGATCCACCCATTCTCCCAGTTGCCTGGAAAGGTATATCCTGCATAGTGTTCCTGTTGATTTGAGGCAAATCCGAAATGAGCGGCAAACGCTCCCCAACCAAGTCTGTATTCATCCGTATATTCCACAGTCAATTCCTCCCTGACATAATGAAGAAAGTATACCATGGCTATAAAAGAAAATTCAAGCAAATATAATCCAAAATGTGATAAGAGTAATCCAGAATGAAATCTATAAAAGGTAGAAGATGCTTCTGTTTTCCTTATAAAATATAGCAAATTTACAATGAAAATCCATAAAACAGGGTCTTCTTTTTCTTTTTTGGATTGATTGACAGAAAAAAAAGGACATGATAGAATATCGCCGAGAGTTAGCAATGTCTAACTGATGTTTTATTAAACTATTATAAGGAGATTTCATCTATGAGAAAATACAGCAAAAGGCTTCTTTTAGGCATAGCAGGAATGGCAGTGGTATTTGCGGCTGCCGGATGTCAAAACACAAAGAGCAGTTCAAAAGAGCAGACCCAGTCTGAGGCTCAAACCCAGAAAAAAGAAGAGACTATGGCGGAGGAAAAGAGCACAACCCGCACAGTACATACGATAATGGGAGATGTGGAGGTCCCGGCAGATCCTCAGAGAGTGGTGGTCAACTGGTATATTGGAGATGCCCTTGCCCTTGATTTAAACGTAGTTGGTTATTCTGGCTGGAGTCATGAGACAATGCCTTTTTATAAGGAGATGAAGTCTTCTGTGGAAATTAAAAACTGGGAACCGGAAGAGGTTATGACCCTGGAACCAGACCTTATCATTTCCTACCAACCAGATGATTATGACAAGTTTAAAGGAGTAGCACCTGTTATTATAGCGCCGGAAAATGATTTAAGCTCTCTGGAACGGGTTCTGTTTTTAGGAGAATCTACAGGACGAAAAAAAGAGGCAGAAGCAGTGGTGGAGACATTTGAAACTAAACTTGCAGCCAGCAAAGAGAAGTTGGAAGGAGATCGTTTTAAAGACAAATCTTTCAGCATTACAGAGGACTGGGGTTCTGGTTCTTACGGTGTCTATTATGAAACAGAATCACGGGGAGGCACCATCTTGTACAAATATCTGGGGATGAAAAAACCGGAAAAGATGGAACAGCTCATGAAGGACGGCGGTGACGGACGGGGAGGTCTAAGCTATGAGGTGGCAGCAGAATATTTCGGAGATTATATGATCTGGTTCCGTCACTCTGATTCAGAGGAAGATGTACCTTCCGAATATGAAACAAGTACCATATGGAACAGCATTCCTGCAGTACAGTCAAAACAGGTAGTTACCATACCTGGGAAGATGATTGGATTGTTTTACTATTCCGATGTTCTTAGTCTGACGGCACAACTGGATTATATTGTTGATGCACTCAACTCCACAGGAAAATAGACTGGAAAGGAATAAGATTATGCAGAATTTCCCCAATAAGCGAAAAGGCGGGGCACGCTTTACGCTGTATATGGCTGTGGGAGTGGGACTTTTGATTTTGCTGTCGGCAGCGTCGATCTCCTTTGGTGCAGCCGATATGCGTTTGTCAACTGCCTGGGGAGCGATCTTTCGCTTTGATCCATCTCTGACGGAACACCAGATTATTAAAACCCTTCGTTTTCCAAGGACCGTAGCGGATATGATTGTTGGATGCAGTCTGGCAGTATGCGGTGCCCTGATGCAGGGAACAACCAGGAATCCTCTTGCTGATTCCGGTTTAATGGGAATCAGCAGCGGTGCTACGTTTGCAATCGCACTTGCCATGGCATTTTTCCCTGGACGGACCTACGGGCAGACCATGTTTTTTGCCTGTATGGGAGCCGCTGTGACCACGTTTATGACTTATTTCATCGCATCTTTGGGGAAACGAGGAATGACACCCCAGCGGCTGGTGCTTGCAGGTATTTCCATCTCCATGTTATTTGGTGCATTCAGTCAGTACATTTCCATTCGGTTTCATCTTGGACAGGCACTGGCATACTGGACTGCAGGAGGTACCGCCGGAGTAAAGTGGGAAGAACTTGCAATTGTAGCTCCATTCTTTTTAGGAGCAGTATTTGTTGCAGTAGCACTTTCTCCATCTGTAACCGTTATGAGTCTGGGAGAAGAGGTTGCTACTGGACTTGGAATGAAAACCGGTGTGATCAAAGGGATCTCCACCCTGGTGGTGCTGGTTCTTACGGGACTGTCGGTTATTGTTGTAGGACCAGTAGGATTTGTAGGACTGATTACCCCTCATATTGTGCGGTATTTAATCGGCGTGGATTACCGCTATATTATTCCAGCCTGCGCACTGTACGGTGCCCTTTTAACCGTATTTGCTGATCTTGCAGGAAGGCTGATTAATAAACCCTATGAAACGCCCATCAGCGTTATCTTTGCTGTGATCGGAGTTCCTTACTTCCTTTATCTTGCAAGAAAACAAAGGAGGGAATTTGAATGAAAAAACAGCGCTTTTCCATGGAGCGGGGCATGATGACTCTCCTTGTGATGCTCGTTTTAATTGTTATAATTGCTGTGATCAGCATCAATTCGGGAAAGATGGGGCTATCCGTTTTTGAGGTATTTCAGGTATTACTGGGAAAAGGAACGGAAAAACAGAATCTTATTATTTTCGATTTTCGTCTGCCCAGGATCATTCTTGCTGTTTTAGTGGGATTTGGAATGGGAGCATCGGGATGCATGATGCAGAGCCTTCTCAGAAATGATATGGCAAGTCCCGGAACCCTTGGCATCAGCTCTGGTTCCGGATTGTTTGTTTTAATATTCGTGTTAATGTTCTCCGCAAAAGGGATTTTTTCCGTTTTTGCACTGCCTTTGCTTGCCTTTGTGGGAGGGCTGACGGCAGCAGGACTGATTTTTTTACTTTCCTACCGGAGAGGAAAGGACATTTCCCCTACCGGACTGATTCTTACAGGAGTTGCCCTCTCCAGCGGATATGGTGCATTTACCACGCTTCTGACCTTGAAGCTAAGTCAGAGTCAGATGGACTTTATGCAGCGCTGGAGTGCCGGAAGTCTGTGGGGAGATGACTGGAAGTATCTTGCCATTTTGGCACCCTGGACTCTGCTGCTCCTTTTTTATGTGATTTACAAATCCCGTATGCTCAACACCCTGCACCTTGGAAATGAAACAGCCACAGGGCTTGGGGTTGCGGTAAAGCCGGAATTCCTGGGACTTTCCTTAGCAGCGGTTGCACTATCCTCCGGCAGTGTTTCTCTTGGCGGAAATTTCTTCTTTGTAGGAATGATTTCCCCTCATATGGCTAGAAAACTGGTGGGTCCCAATCATAAGCTTTTAATTCCTGCCTCCTGTTTTTCAGGAGCCATTATTGTACTGCTTGCCGATACCATTACCCGAACCATCAGTCTCGGTACGGATGTTCCGACCGGAATCGTTATTACCGTTCTCAGTACCCCATATTTCTTATATCTTTTAGCAAAATCCAACGGATAAAGTTCTGGTAATGAGACAAAGGAAGGAGAAACAATGAACAGTATTACAACTGAGAAGTTAGATATCGCTTATGAAGAAGCGTTAATTGTAAAAGCACTCGATATAAACATTCCTCACGGAAAGATAACCTCCATTATTGGTCCAAACGGCTGCGGGAAATCTACAGTTTTAAAGGCAGTGGGCCGCATATTAAAACCTAAAAACGGACTGGTTTATTTAAATGGAGATGATATCAGAACGCTTTCTACAAAAGAAATAGCCAAAAAGATGGCAATTTTGCCACAGACCCCATCAGCACCCAGCGGTTTGACCGTAAGCGAACTGGTAGCTTATGGAAGATTCCCCCATCAGAGAGGATTCGGGAAACTGACTTCAGAAGACAAAGAGATTATCCGGTGGGCGCTTTCCGTGACAAAACTGACTGAGTTTGAGCACCGGGAGGTTGATACCCTTTCCGGGGGACAGAGACAAAGGGTGTGGATCTCCATGGCTCTGGCACAGCAGACAGACTTAATTCTTCTCGATGAGCCGACCACCTATTTAGATCTTGCCCATCAGTTAGAGGTGCTGGAACTTCTGTATGATTTAAACCACAGACAGGGCTGCACCATTGCAATGGTACTTCACGATTTAAATCTTGCCGCACGGTTTTCTGATTATATGATTGCCATACGGGGAGGAAAAGTGATTAAACATGGCAGCCCGGACCAAGTGATGGTGCCGGAAGTTTTAAAGGAAGCATTTTCCATTGATGCCCAGATTGTTCATGAACCAAAGACAAACAGGCCGGTTTGCTTAACGTATGATCTTTTTATACCGGATTCTGAAGAAAAAAAGGAGGTGTAAGAAATGCAGACCTCCCTTCGGATATTTAAAGAAGCAAGAAAATACTGGATTTACCTGTCTGCCGGATTATTTTCTCTTGTTTTATCAACCGTTGCAGGTTTTTATATGCCATGGGCATTGCGGGAGCTGACCAGTCTTGCTACAGAGGGGACCGGCGATTTTGGAAAGGAAGCACTTCGTATCGGTTTATTTTTACTGGGGGCAACCGCTCTCCAGGCAGCAGGCAGTTCTGCTTCCGGTTATTTAAATCATTATGCAGCACTCCATTATGTGGCAGATCTGCGGACCAGATTTTATAGAAAGCTCCAGCATATGAGCTTAAAATATTTTCACAAAAGCCGTACCGGGGATTTGACCGGACGGGTGGTAGCAGATGCGCTGGATGCGGAGATTCTGATTGCCCATGTGCTGCCTGATTTTATCAGCAATATTCTGACGTTTTTAGGAGTGGGGGCTTTGCTTTTTTCTATTAACTGGCGTCTTGCCCTTATGAGTCTGATAACGGTTCCTTTTCTGGTTGGAATCACTATCTGGCAGAGCTATCATGTTTCCCCTGTCTGGAAAGAAAACTCAAGAGTCCGGGGAGAACTGGCAGGAACAGTACAGGATAACTTATCCGGAATCAAGGAGATCCAGATATTTAACCAGCAGATGCAGGAAGAGAAAAAAGTAACCGCTTTATCCCTGAAACATAGTCTGGCTTATCTTCGTGCCAGCTTCTTTTTTGAGACAACTTATCCGCTTCTGGCATTTATCACAGCCCTTGGTACGGTGATTGTGGTGGCGTACGGAGGGCATCTGGTCGGTACCGGTACCGTTTCCATTGCTGATATTGTGGGATTTGTCATGTATTTATCCATGTTTTACGGCCCGGTAAAAAGTTTTTCCGGTCTTGTGGAGAAAGCAGGAGAAGCGGCGGCAGGCTGTCAGCGGGTCTTTGAAGTGATTGATGAAGTTGCTGATGTGAAAGAAAAGGAACAGGCAATGGTGCTCCCAAAAGTAAAGGGAGAGATTGTGTTAAAAGACCTTTCCTTTTCCTACAATGATGAGATTCCTGTTTTGCAGAATGTGAACCTCACCATACAGGCAGGTCAGACGGTTGCCCTTGTAGGCTCAACGGGAGTCGGAAAAAGTACCATTGCAAACCTGGTGAACCGGTTTTATGATCCCCAGAAGGGGGCAGTGCTGGTTGACGGGACAGACATTCGGGATGTAACACTGACCAGTCTGCGGGATAATATCTCCATGGTATTGCAGGATACCTTCTTATTTAATGGAACGGTATATGAAAACATCTTATATGGCTGGCGAGAAGCCACCAGGGAAGAAGTGATTGCCGCTGCCAAAGCAGCCAATGCCCACAGCTTTATTGAGACTATGGAGCGTGGATATGACACGGTAATTGGAGAGCGTGGAATCCGCCTTTCCGGCGGACAGAAACAAAGACTGTCCATTGCCAGAGCGATTCTAAGAAATTCGCCTATTCTTATTTTAGATGAGGCAACCTCAGCACTGGATACGAAAACAGAACAGGAGATTCAGGCGGCACTTGATGAAGTCTCAAAGGAGCGCACTACTCTGGTCATTGCCCACAGGCTGTCCACCATCCGTCATGCGGACCAGATCGTAGTTCTGGAAGGAACGGGGATTGCAGAAGTCGGTACACATGAAGAACTGATTAAAAAGGCTGGGATTTATGCCAGGCTTCATGATGCACAGGAGTCATGATTCTATTCTTATAGTGTTAAAAGAGAAAGAGATCTGAGAAAGTCAGGTCTCTTTTTCTGTAAAAAGGGAACTCTTTGGAAATACAGGTTGCTTTTTGAGAAAAAATACTATATTATAACCAGGAACCAACGGAGATAAAAGGAGAAAAAAGTGGACATGTTAGAAAAAAAGGCAATACTTGTAGTCAGTTTTGGAACCAGTTACAGACAATCTCTGGAAGAGAACATCGGTGCGGTGGAACGTTACATAGCAGATTCCTATCCGGATTATGAGATAAGAAGAGCATTTACCAGTCAGATGGTAATTGATAAGATAAAGCGCAGGGATGAAGTTTCCATAGATAATATGGAAGAAGCAATGAACCGCCTGGTGAAAGATGGATTTGACCGTGTTGTGATTCAGCCGACCCATGTCATGAATGGCTGTGAGTATGATAAGATGATGGCGGCAGCAGCACCTTATGAGGACAGGTTTGCCTCTGTAAAGTACGGAAAGCCTCTGTTAGGGGAAGAAAAAGATTATGACAGTCTTATTCAGATTCTTCTATACGAGACGGAATCTTTTCAGAAAGATCAGACAGCATTTGTATGTATGGGTCATGGTACGGAACACCATGCCAATGAAGTCTATGAACGCCTGAATGTTCAGCTAAGAAAGTCAGGTCATTTTAATTATTATATCGGAACCGTAGAAGCAACCCCCACTCTTGAAGATGTGATTGCTGAGGTGAAGAAAGAAGATTACAAGAGAGTTGTGTTGCTTCCTCTGATGATTGTGGCAGGAGATCATGCCAACAATGATATGGCAGGGGATGAAGAAGATTCCTGGAAGACTGCATTTGTATCGGAGGGCTATGAGGTAGAATGTATGTTAAAAGGCATGGGCTCCTACAAAGGGGTACAGGAGATGTTTTTAAACCACGTAACGGCTGCAATGCAATAAATATAGAAAATCCTTATAAAATCAAAACTGCTGTCTGCATAGGAATCTTGTGTGAACAGCAGTTTTTAATTTGTAAAAAATCAGTCTGAAAGCTATTGCGTTTTTGGGTTTAAAATAATAAGATAGGACTTAAATGGGGAAGCAGCAAGGAGGAGAAAGATGAAGTATCTGGTGGTTGATAATGGGGGAACTTATATTAAATATGCAGTCATGAATGAATCCGGGGATATATTGGAAAAGGGAAAAGAAGTCACACCGGATGGGAAAAAGACGGCAGAAGATTACTTTAAACTGTTGGATTCCATTGTACTGCCAAGGAAACAGGGGATCGAAGGAATTGCTTTCAGCACACCAGGACGGGTTGATGCAAAAACGGGCTATCTGCATACAGCCGGAGGACTTCTTTATCTCATAGGAATTAATCTCTGTGATGAAGTGAAAACCCGGTATAACCTGCCTTCTTCTGTGGATAATGACGGGAAGTGTGCAGCAATGGCAGAACAATGGGGAGGAAGTTTAAAAGATGTGGAAAACGGTGCGGCAATCGTTCTTGGAACCGGAGTGGGAATGGGATTGATTTTAAATGGAAAGCTGTACCGGGGGTATAACAGTACGGCGGGAGAGATCAGCTTTTACATGCTGGATGGAGAAAAACCGGAAGATCCGTCCAACTATATGGCTGTTTCCTGCTCTGCCCTGTCTCTTGGCAGAATCTATGATGAAGAAACGGGCAATAGGAAAGAACCTACCGATGGATTCCAGATGTTTGAGAAAATCCGTAAAAAAGATGAGAAGGCATATGGGATATTTGAGAGCTACACCAAACGACTGGCAGGAAGTATCTATAATTTCCAGACGATTCTGGATCTGGAAGTTATCGCAGTAGGCGGAGGAATCAGCCAGCAGCCCCTGCTGATTGAAGGAATCAGAAAAGAACTGGATCATATTTTTTCCATCAATCCATGCAATAATATCGGGCAGGCAGTAAAGAAACCTGAGATCACTGCCTGCCGGTATTATAACGATTCCAACCTTCGCGGGGCGCTTTACCATTACTTAAATAACCATTAAAGATCAGACCGTTGTAAAGTGGTAGCTGTCCAGAAGCTGGTTTTTCATCTCCCAGAGTTTTTTTGACAGGTCCACATGGACTTCATGGGGGTTCACAAGTCTTCTGGATTCATCCCACAGGGTATCAAGCTCTTTTTTGCAATATTTCTGAATATCCATAACCGATGGGGAATGATAGATACATTCTCCATTTTTAAATACCGGAATCATCAGGTCCCGTACGCAATAAGTATCAGGTGCAAGGTAAGTCTTCTTCCATGTTTCAATGGGGTCAAAAAGGAGAAGGGAATTGCTTTCTTCTATGATCTCTCCATGAAGGCAGATCAGATCAGCAATGATTTTTCCTGTTTCCCGGCTGTAGATTCGTTTGAGTTCTTTATTGCCGGGATTTGTAATCTTCTCTGCATTTTCAGAAAGCTTGATCTTGGGAGTGAATTCTCCAGTTTTCCGGTCCAGAACAGCCGCCAGTTTATAGACGCCTCCAAAGGAAGGACAGTCTTTTGAGGTGATTAAATTGGTTCCAACACCCCAGGAGTTAATGGTTGCCCCCTGTATCTTTAAGCTGTTGATGAGTGTCTCATCAAGATCATTGGAAGCGGATATGATAGCATCTGGAAAACCTGCTTCTGTCAGCATCTTTTTTGCTTTTTTAGATAGATAAGCCAGATCTCCGCTGTCCAGACGGATTCCATAACCGGATAATTCAATTCCCGCATCCCGCATCTCTTTAAATACCTTTATGGCATTTGGAACACCGGATTTTAAGGTATCGTAAGTATCCACCAGCAGAATGCAGGAAGTGGGATACAGCTTTGCATAATTGCGGAAGGCAGTCAGTTCATCTGGAAAACTCATAATCCAGCTATGGGCATGGGTTCCTTTAATAGGAACCTGAAACATCTTGCCTGCCAGTACATTGGAAGTTCCCACACAGCCGGCGATCATGGCGGCTCTGGCACCATAGATTCCGGCGTCAGGACCCTGGGCACGGCGAAGACCAAATTCCATGACGCCGTCTCCCTCAGCAGCGTAGACCACCCGGGCAGTTTTGGTAGCAATCAGGCTCTGGTGGTTAATAATAGTAAGGAGAGCCGTTTCCACAAGCTGGGCTTCTATAATCGGAGCAATTACTTTAATAAGAGGTTCCTTTGGAAAAATGACAGTGCCTTCTGGTATGGCATAAATGTCACCGGAAAATTTAAATCTTAAAAGGTATTCTAAAAAATCGTCTTCAAATAACCCGGTAGACCGTAGATAATTCACATCATCCGGTTCAAACCGGAGTTCATTTATATATTCAATGACCTGTTCTAAGCCTGCGCAGATTGCATATCCGTTCCCGCTTGGATTGCTTCGGTAAAAGGCATCAAATATTACGGTCTCATTGGCATCTTTTTCTTTGAAATACCCCTGCATCATAGTTAATTCGTAAAGGTCTGTTAATAACGTCAAATTGCGCTGGCTCATAGTTTTTCTCCTTTAGCACGTTCGTTTCGCACATAATACCAAATCGTTGGCAGAGTGGATAGCCGTGATATAAATTATTTGCGGCATTTCTAAATCTTATGTAAGTAAAAGTTCTATTGCTTTTTTAGGATTATACCATAACATTTCAAAAACACAATGGATTTGATAAAAATATAACGATCTTTTTTGCCAGTTCTTTGTGCTAAGACAATTTTGACAATGATTGACTATCTTCTGACAGTATTTCTCGAATAAAGAAATAGATTAATTGTATAAAAAATATTAATTATCTAAAAAAATACATACAATAATACAATTAATAATTTATAACAATAAAAAATGAAAAAAGACTTGCAAAATAAAAAGAAACAGTATATAATAAAGACATCACAAAAGATAAGAATTCAAATCCATTTTTCATTTGATTTGCGAAAGATGGCAGGAAAAAGGAGGTCGATTCCACCACAGATATTATTTTCGCCGGATTCTGTTTTTGAATTCAGGCAAAAGGATCAGCCGTTATCCTCTTGCAGGAAGAAGATTTATACTCTCACCTATGCCTATCGCAGGATGAACCGGAGCGTGTGATTCTACAGATTATCGAAGATGGTTTGCGGGATACAGAATTTGCAATCGGTGAAAACCGGATAGATGAATGAAAAAAGATGCAGCAAAGAAAGATTATAAATCATAAGAAAAGCAAAAGGGAACGGAACAAATTCATATAGAGCATCCAACGATTACCAAAAAAATAGAGAAAGGTATTAAGGAACCAATGGATGAAGACATGTAGAACGGGTATCGAATTTCATGAAAATGAATCGGTACCCGTTCTTCGTTAAAATAGCCTTGACATTTTATTTTTTAATCCCTATAATTGGGAAGTATATAAGTACCCTTATATATAAGAAGAAAGACTTTGATGGAGACAGTAGTTCTTATGCGAAATGAACAGAGAGCCGGGGAAGGTGGAATCCTGGTGAGAGTAGCAGAGAATGAAGATCACTCCGGAGTTTCCGGCTGAACGGATATTTAGTAGGTCAGGACGTAATTTCTGCGTTAAAGAAAAGCATATGTTTGTATGTGATATTAGGTGGTATAGCGAAGTTTAAGTGCAGTCTTCGTCCTGATTCGGGACGGGGCTTTTTTTATTCCATAGAAAGGTTTGGTGAATGTTTCTATGAATGAAAAGTACTCCGTGCAGATTGCACATAACGATGAAAAGGAAGATGTCACAAAAGTGGCAGCGCGTCAGCGCCGGAGTCTGGTTAGTCAGACTCTTTCTGAGGAAAAAATGAAATGGAGGCCGCAAGAGATGTATAAGAAAGTCCCTACAGACTTAAATTTTGTTGCGAGAGAAAAAGAAATTGAAAACTTCTGGGAGAACCGGGAGATATTTAAAAAGAGCATGGAAAACCGAAAAGAGGCAGAAAGCTATACGTTCTATGACGGACCGCCCACAGCCAATGGAAAACCTCATATCGGTCATGTGCTGACCCGTGTTATTAAAGATATGATTCCCAGATACCGTACCATGAAAGGGTATGATGTGCCTCGTAAGGCGGGCTGGGATACTCATGGGCTTCCTGTGGAACTGGAAGTGGAAAAAAAGTTAGGACTTGATGGAAAAGAACAGATTGAGGAATATGGTCTGGAGCCATTTATCAAGCATTGCAAAGAAAGTGTATGGAAATATAAAGGGATGTGGGAAGATTTCTCCAAAACCGTAGGGTTCTGGGCGGATATGGATGATCCTTACGTTACTTATGAAAATAATTTCATTGAATCGGAATGGTGGGCTTTAAAACAGATCTGGGAAAAGGGACTTTTATACAAAGGCTTTAAGATCGTTCCTTACTGTCCCCGGTGCGGAACTCCTCTTTCCAGCCATGAGGTTGCCCAGGGGTATAAAGACGTAAAAGAACGCTCTGCCATTGTCCGTTTTAAGGTAAAAGGGGAAGATGCCTACATTCTGGCATGGACCACAACACCCTGGACTCTGCCTTCCAACGTTGGTCTTTGTGTAAATCCGGCTGAATCCTATGTCAAGGTGAAAAACGGAGATTATACTTATTATATGGCGGAAGCATTATGTGAAAAGGTTTTAGAAGGAGATTATACAATCCTTGAGACTTTTACAGGAAAAGACCTGGAATATAAAGAATATGAACCTCTTTTCTCCTTTGTAAAGCCGGATAAGAAGGCTTATTACGTTACCTGTGATTCTTATGTTACCTTAACCGATGGTACTGGTGTGGTTCATATTGCACCGGCGTTTGGTGAAGACGATTCCAAAGTAGGCAAAAAGTACGATCTGCCATTTGTACAGCTTGTAGATGCAGCCGGTGAGATGACAAAGGAAACCAAGTGGGCAGGTGTATTCTGTAAAAAGGCAGATCCTATGATTCTTTCTGATCTGGAAGAACAGGGACTTTTATTCTCAGCGCCTGTATTTGAACACAGTTATCCTCATTGCTGGAGATGCGATACTCCGTTAATTTATTATGCAAGAGAATCCTGGTTCATCAAGATGACCGCAGTTAAAGAGGATTTAATCCGTAATAATAATACCATTAACTGGATTCCGGAAAGCATTGGAAAAGGACGTTTTGGGGACTGGCTGGAGAATGTTCAGGACTGGGGCATCAGCAGAAACCGTTATTGGGGAACTCCTTTGAATGTATGGGAATGTGAATGCGGACATCAGCATGCAGTGGGAAGTATTGAAGAGTTAAAGAGCATGTCCTCCAACTGCCCGGAAGAGATTGAGCTCCACCGTCCATATATTGACGATGTAACCATTGCCTGTCCGAAATGCCACAAAGAGATGAAACGTGTTCCGGAAGTAATTGACTGCTGGTTCGATTCCGGTTCCATGCCGTTTGCCCAGCACCATTATCCATTTGAGAATAAAGATTTATTTGAACAGCAGTTCCCGGCAGATTTTATATCCGAAGCAGTGGACCAGACCAGAGGCTGGTTTTATTCCCTCCTTGCAATTTCAACCTTGATTTTTGACAAGGCACCTTATAAGAATGTTATTGTTCTTGGTCATGTACAAGATGAGAATGGTCAGAAGATGAGTAAATCAAAAGGCAATGCAGTGGACCCCTTTGACGCACTTGAGACTTATGGCGCAGATGCAATCCGCTGGTATTTCTATGTAAACAGCGCCCCATGGCTGCCGAATCGTTTCCATGGAAAAGCGGTGATGGAAGGACAGCGGAAATTCATGGGAACCTTATGGAATACCTATGCTTTCTTTGTTCTCTATGCAAACATTGATGAATTTGATCCTACAAAATACAGTCTGGATTATGAGAAGCTTCCGGTTATGGATAAGTGGCTGTTGTCAAAGCTGAACACTCTGGTAAAAACTGTAGATACCTGTCTGGAGAAATATCAGATTCCGGAATCCGCAAGAGCTCTTCAGGAATTTGTTGATGATATGAGCAACTGGTATGTCCGCAGAAGCAGGGAACGTTTCTGGGCAAAGGGAATGGAGCAGGATAAGATTAACGCTTATATGACCCTTTACACCGCTCTTGTGACCGTAAGCAAAACTGCGGCTCCTCTGATTCCATTTATGACAGAGCAGATCTATCAGAATCTGGTCTGCAGCGTGGATCAGTCTGCACCAGAGAGCATTCATTTATGTGATTATCCGGCTGTGGAAGAACGATGGATTGATAAACAGTTAGAAGAAAATATGGATGAAGTATTAAAAATAGTGGTTATGGGCCGTGCTTCCAGAAATACTGCCAATATCAAAAACCGCCAGCCCATCGGACAGATGTTTGTAAAGGCACCTCACAGTCTTCCTGTATTTTATCAGGAGATCATAGAAGAAGAGTTAAATGTGAAAAAGGTAGTATTTACGGATGATGTGAGGGAATTCACTTCTTATAGCTTTAAGCCTCAGTTAAAAACGGTGGGACCCAAATACGGAAAACAGCTTGGTAATATAAAAAAGGCACTTTCCGAGATCAATGGCAATGAAGCCATGGATACGCTCAATGAATCCGGTGCTCTTACCTTTACCTTTGATGGGACAGAAGTTGTGCTGGCAAAAGAAGATTTATTAATTGATACCGCACAGATGGAAGGATATGTATCCGAGGGGGATAACACCATAACCGTTGTGTTGGATACGAATTTAACAAAAGAACTTCTGGCAGAAGGATTTGTCCGGGAACTCATCAGTAAGATTCAGACCATGCGGAAGGAAGCAGGTTTTGAAGTCATGGATCATATTATGGTATACAGCAAAGATAACGATGCGATTGCAGCCATCTTAAAGGACAACGAGGATGAAGTGAAAAATGAAGTTCTTGCGGAAAAAATAATCCTTGGAGAAACCTCCGGATATGCAAAAGAATGGAACATTAACGGAGAACATGTGACCTTAGGTGTGGAAAAGATATAAGTAAACGTTGAGGAGGTTTATGGGATGGGTATGGGATTTGAGAAAGAAACCTTTAAAAAGAGCGTTCTGTTTAATATGAAGAATGTGTTTCGCAGGACCATAGACGATGCAACGCCGGAGCAGGTGTATCAGGCAGTTGCCTATGCGGTAAAAGATGTGATCATTGATGAATGGATTGCAACTCACAAGGCGTATGAAAAACAGGATGTAAAGACGCTTTATTATCTGTCCATGGAATTTTTAATGGGCCGCGCTCTTGGCAACAATATCATTAACATCATGGCACAGCCAGAAGTAAAGGAAGTTTTGGAAGAACTGGGCTTTGATTTAAATGCCCTCGAAGATCAGGAGCCGGATCCGGCTCTTGGGAACGGGGGGCTTGGACGTCTTGCCGCCTGCTTTTTAGATTCTCTGGCCACGTTGGGATACCCGGCTTACGGCTGTGGAATCCGCTATCGCTATGGCATGTTCAAACAGAAGATAGAAGATGGTTATCAGATCGAAGTGCCGGATAACTGGCTGAGGAATGGTTATCCTTTTGAGATCCGCAGGGCGGAATATGCCACCGAGGTAAAATTCGGCGGATATGTGAATACGGTCTGGGAGAATGGAAGGGAACGTTTTGTCCAGGAAGGATACCAGTCTGTCCGTGCCGTTCCTTATGATATGCCCATTGTCGGTTACGGAAACAATGTGGTAAACACCCTTCGTATCTGGGATGCGGAAGCCATCAATACCTTTAGTCTGGATTCCTTTGACAGAGGCGATTACCAAAAGGCAGTGGAGCAGGAAAATCTTGCAAAGACCATCGTAGAAGTCCTATATCCCAATGACAATCATTATGCAGGAAAAGAACTCCGTTTAAAACAGCAGTATTTCTTTATCTCTGCCAGCGTGCAGAGAGCGGTAATCAAATACATGGAAAACCATGAAGATATTCGCCGGTTTTATGAAAAAACGGTATTCCAGCTCAATGATACCCATCCAACTGTAGCGGTTCCTGAGCTTATGAGAATCTTGCTTGATGAGTATGGGTTAGGTTGGGATGAAGCATGGGAAATCACCACCAGAACCTGTGCATATACCAACCATACCATTATGTCGGAAGCACTGGAAAAATGGCCTATTGATCTGTTTTCCAGGCTGCTTCCAAGAATCTACCAGATTGTGGAGGAGATAAACCGCCGGTTCCAGCAGAAGATCACGGAGATGTATCCGGGAAATCAGGATAAGATCCGCAGTATGTCCATCATTTATGACGGGCAGGTCCGTATGGCCCATTTAGCCATTGCAGGAGGATTTTCCGTAAACGGTGTAGCCAGGCTTCATACGGAGATTTTAAAGAACCAGGAGTTAAAAGACTTCTATCAGATGATGCCGGATAAATTCAACAATAAGACAAACGGCATTACCCAGAGACGTTTTCTACTCCATGGCAATCCTCTTCTTGCAAAGTGGATCACCGACAAGATCGGGGATGGCTGGATCGTTGATCTTCCACACCTCCATCAGTTGGCAGTTTATGCGGAAGATCCCAGATGCCGGCAGGAATTTATGGATATCAAATATCAGAATAAAGTCCGTCTGGCATCCTATATCAAAGAACACAACGGCATTGATGTGGATCCGAGATCCATTTTTGATGTACAGGTCAAACGTCTTCATGAATACAAACGTCAGTTGATGAATATTCTTCACGTCATGTATTTGTACAATCAACTGAAGGATAATCCTGAAATGGATATGGTTCCACGGACCTTTATCTTTGGTGCTAAGGCTGCAGCAGGATATAAGAGAGCCAAACTGACCATCAAGCTGATCAACGCTGTGGCAGAGGTGGTCAATGGTGACCGCAGCATCGGAGGAAAGATCAAGGTTGTCTTTATTGAAGATTACAAGGTGTCAAACGCTGAGATTATTTTTGCAGCCGCTGATGTCAGTGAACAGATATCCACAGCCAGCAAAGAGGCTTCCGGCACGGGAAACATGAAATTTATGCTTAATGGCGCTTTGACACTTGGAACCATGGATGGGGCCAATGTGGAGATCGTAGAAGAAGTAGGGGCGGAACATGCGTTTATCTTTGGGATGTCATCCGATGAAGTCATCCGATATGAGAGAGAAGGCGGATACGATCCTATGGAAATTTTCAACAGCGATTCTGAGATCCGCCGGGTTTTGATGCAGTTGATCAACGGATATTATTCACCGGAGAATCCGGAACTGTTCCGGGATATTTATAATTCCTTATTAAATACCCTAAGCAGTGACCGTGCGGATATTTACTTTATTCTGAAAGATTTCCGCTCCTATGCAGATGCAAGAAGCCGGATTGATCAGGCATACCGGGATAAAGACTGGTGGGCAAAGGCTGCCATGTTAAATGTGGCATGCAGCGGCAAATTTACCTCAGACCGTACCATAGAAGAATATGTAAGAGACATCTGGCACCTGGAAAAGGTAACGGTGGAACTAAAAGAAAGTTAACATTTAAAAAAACGCTTCGGAAGTGATTCCGTGGCGTTTTTTTGCATATATTGAACAAGGTTGCAAAGGTGGTGAAAGATTATGATGAAAAAAATGATTATGGCATGTATTCTTGCGCTGTTGTTTCCATATATTATTACTCTGGCATGGACCGGAAAAATTGAAGAAAAAAAAGATCTCCCCATGCAGTCCAGCGGAAAAACGGTCATTCTTGACCGAAAAGGCATACAATCTTCCATGGATGTAGAGGAATATCTGCCTGGAGTGGTGGCAAAGCAGATTCCTGCTGATTACGGAAAGGAAGCCTTAAGAGCCCAGGCAATTATTGCCCGGACATACATTTATGGAAAAATGAACGGACAGAATGAAATCAGGGAATCAGAACTTCATATGGAATATCTGGAACAGAAGCAGATGGAAAAGCTATGGGGCAGTGAGTCCTTTGTGGCAAGCTACGGGGCAATTGAGGAAGCGGTGCGTTCGACTGCCAAAATGGTTATGACCTATAATGATGCATTGATTGATCCCCTCTTTCACCGTGCCAGTACAGGAAAGACCAGGGCTGGAGATGAAAGCCACCCGTATTTACAGCCGGCAGAGTGCAAACGGGATATGGAAGCGGAGGGTTATCTTTCAGCAGTGGAATTAAGCAAAGAAGATTTTGCGGGTAAAATCAACCAGATAGCAGGAGATACGCCTGTAAAAGCAGACCAGATTCCAGGAAGCATACAGATCATCAGCCGGGAAGAGGGAGGATACGTCAGCCAGCTTCAGATCGGGACAAAGACCTATATCGGCGAAGAGATTCAGCATGCACTCAGCCTTCCTTCTTCCGCTTTTTCTTTTGAAGAATATAATGGGGGTGTCCGGATTGTCTGTCAGGGAATCGGCCACGGGTACGGTCTCAGCCAGTTCGGAGCCAAATGCAAAGCGGAAGAGGGCTGGACTGCAGAAAAGATTCTCCCTTATTTTTATAAAAATATTGTTGTAGGTTCCGTATAAGTACTAATGTTTATAATTAATTATTTCGTAATTTAACGGTTTTGCATTGATCTGGTAAAAAATGTCTGTTATATTAATCAAGTAACCCGGTTAAGAACAGTTCAGTTATCTGCATTTACGATAAACGATAAAGTCAGTACATATTTTGCTATACAAGGAAGAAATGAAACTTCCCAATAGGAATACCTGTTTGGATGGAAAAGGTACGGCTGCCATTATTTGAGAGGTATAATTATTATGAAAATCAAACGTTTAATTCCATTAATATTTGCAGTATTATGTGTTTCAGGATGTAAAAATGAGCAAAGGAACGAAAATAGAACAAATGTGGAGATTGAAAGCATATCAGCGGATAATAAGCTAAATAAATATACGGCTCATTATACTGATGTTGAATACAAATATGGAAAAGGCATATATGGACAGTCAGTTCGTATAGATATAGAAAAGAAGGATTTTTCCAATATTACTAATTCTGATTTTGTAGAATTTGTAAGAATAAGCACTAAAATGTATGATAATATTGTAATTTCATTTGAAGATCATACGGCAATTGTTTTTTCTAATCATTATAAATATGGGGAATATGGTGATTGGGATTCCGATTCTGGAATAACCAAAAAAATTGGAGAATATAATTTAGATGAAAATAATCAATATATTTATAAAGATTTACTCAAGCAAGAAAAAGAAATATGAAAATTAACATATGATATAATGATCTCAAAGTCTATAAACCTTTAAACTCTTTTTCAAAAGTTTAAAGGTTTATTTGCATCATTGAATCTTGAGAAATTTTTTTCTTATTCCTGTATAACTCTTTCACTCTTGGTAAGAATATTAGCGAGGTGATAAACGTGAAAGAGAGAATAGGTCAAATGTTCAAGGATAAAGTATTCCTTGTCCTGTTAGTTCTAGGCCTGCTGACTATAGTAGCTGCAGCAGGAGTTATTACTGTTCAAAGAGGAAATGGTGGAGGAGAAAGCCCTTATCTTAAAGTGCCGGACCAGAGCAATATGATTGTTCAGGAGTCAATTCCCCAGGAGACACAAGTAGCTGTTGCAGGAGATTCCAATGCAACAAAAAGTAAAGAAGAAATGCAGGCAGTAGATTCTGGAAAAGCAACTGCCAAACAGGAAACACAAGCTCCGGCAGCACAAGCCGGAACAGACAAAAATGCTGCCAAATCTCTGGTACTTAATTTTACTGACGCGACCAGAATGACATGGCCGGTACGGGGAAATGTTCTTTTGGACTATAGCATGGATTCCACCATCTATTTCCCAACCCTGGATCAGTATAAAGTGAATCCGGGAGTCGTAATTCAGGGCGATGTGAGCACACCTGTTGTTGCTCCTGCCAATGCAAAGGTAACTGAGATTGGTTCAAATGAAGAAATTGGTAATTACGTTGTTTTAGATATGGGCAACAAATATACGGCTGTCTGCGGTCAGTTAAAAGAACTGCAGGTAACAAAAAATGAATACGTGAAAGAAGGCCAGGTTCTTGGCTATGTAGCCGAACCCAGTAAGTATTATTCCGTAGAAGGTTCCAACATATTCTTTGAACTTACTCATGAGGACAAAGCCATTGATCCACTGAACCAGATGAAATAAAATTCAAAGGATAAGGAAAAAAAGTTATAAAAAAATAATAATTTGTTCATAAGCGATTAAGAGTCACCTGCTATACTGAATCCGAAGAATAAACGGGGAGTGTGGCTATGAACATATTATTTTTTTTAACACCAAAAAACGAAGTCGCTTATATTTATGAAGATGATTCTCTGCGCCAGGCGCTGGAGAAGATGGAATATCATAAGTACTCAGCGATACCTGTAATCAGCAAAACAGGAAAATACGTTGGAACCATAACAGAAGGGGACATGCTCTGGGGGATTAAGAACCAATTTAATTTAAGCTTAAAAGAAGCGGAACATGTGACAGTTGCTGCAATTGACAGAAGATCCGATAACCGGCCGGTATTTGCCGATTCAGATATGGAAGGTTTGATTGATAAAGCGCTGAACCAGAATTTTGTCCCAGTGGTGGATGATCAGAAGAACTTTATTGGGATTATTACACGCAAGGATATTATCCGCTATTTCTACCAGAAGTCCCAGGATGTACAAGAGCCGTCGTCCAGAATCCAGACGCTTTTAAAAACTGAATAGTATAAAAAGACGTTTCCTATATTTTTAGTGGGAAACGTCTTTTTTGTACTATCTGTTTCGTTTTTCTCGAAAAACACAAGATGGGTTAAGCGTTTATCATATATGAAATAATTGGAAGGAAGGTATATGGCATGTTTCTTAACAATGGGGAATAATAACTGTATGGAAGAAAGTGTGAGGTGACGACGTGAAATCAATTTGGATGGAAACTGCAAAAATTCCCAGAAGAAATCCCCTTGCTGGGAATAAGAGAACAGAAGTAGTTGTGATTGGAGCAGGAATGGCAGGAATGTTGACCGCATTTTATCTGCAAAGGCACGGGGTTCATGTGGTTGTTTTAGAAGCGAACCGGATTGGAAGCGGTCAATCCGGATATACAACAGCAAAAATCACATCCCAGCATAATCTGATTTATGACAAACTGGTTCGAACAGTGGGAAAAGAAACTGCAAGGCTTTATGGAAAGGCAAACCAACTGGCAGTGGAGGAGTATGGAAAATTAATTGAAAAATATTCCATATCCTGTCATTATGAGCCTATGGATGCTTTTTTGTATACGCTTGAGAACCCCCAAATGCTGAAACGTGAAGCGGAAACTGCCAGAAGCCTTGGACTTCCTGCTTCTTTTGTTCAGGAAACAAAGCTTCCTTTTTCTGTTACCGGAGCTGTACAGTTTACTGGTCAGGCACAGTTTAATCCCCTGGAATTTCTGAGGGACATTTCCAATGGAATTACGGTCTATGAACGGACAAAGGTGATTAAAGTTGAGGGAAATCAAGTGATAACAGACCGGGGTGCGATTAAGGGGGATCATGTAGTTTTTGCCTCTCACTACCCATTTGTTAATTTCCCTGGATTTTATTTTACCAGAATGTATCAGGAAAAAAGTTATGTGCTGGAACTGGAGCCTGTGGATTTCCCTGATGGAATGTATCTGGGAGTGGATAAAAAGGCTTATTCCTTCCGGAAATACGGGGACAGCCTTTTGATTGGATATGGAAGCCACAGAACTGGAAAGGCGCCATCTGAGAGTCCTTTTAAGGAAATGAGACAATTGGGGACACATTTCTTTCCGCAGGCAGATGAACAAAGGGTATGGACGGCACAGGATTGTATGACATTGGATTCCATTCCTTATATCGGGACCTATTCCAGCCTTCGTCCGCAGTGGCATGTTGCCACCGGATTTGGAAAGTGGGGAATGAGTTCTTCCATGGTGGCTGCAAAGATATTAAGTATGCAGATAATTGGAAAAAAGACAGCCTTTGATCACGTCTTTTCACCCCAAAGGCATCATATAAAAGCATCTGCTTATCGGTTTGCAGGGCAGAGTATGGAGTCCGTGAAAGGATTGGTTTTAGCAGCCAGACCAGGAGCTGTCCGCTGCCCCCATCTTGGCTGTCGTATGGTATGGAACAAGTATGACAAGCAATGGGAATGCCCCTGCCATGGTTCTGGATTTGAAATTAATGGAAAAATATCTTCTGGCCCTGCACAACAGAGTATTCCGTTCATAGATTGATATTAGAAACTTCCCAGAATTGAAAGGAGTCATAAATCCTATGGATCGTTACGAAAAACAAGGATATCCCGGTGATTACAATCATGCCGGTACATCCCCATGGGAGGCTATCATGGGTCTTGATATGTCAATGAGCCCGGGGACAGTCATTCGTCCTGATATGCCTCTCGGTTCCGGCCCCGCAAGATCTGATGAGTCGCTCTCATCATCCCTCCCTATGAGCCGTCAGGATACAGCAGGAGGTTCTTATCCCTGGTATCCTGTTCGAAGACCCTGGTGTCCCGAAACGGACAGTGCTATGGAAGACTGCCCGATGCCTAAAAAATGTCCGGAAAAACCTTCTTGTGTGAAACCAGCCTATGAAAGACCTTCCTGCGAAAAACCTTCCTGTGCAAAACCTTCCTGCCCGAAACCAACCTGTGTAAAACCAGCTTATGAGAAGCCATCTTGTACAAAGCCTTGTTATGAGAAGCCTTCTTGTGAAAGACCGGCATGTGTAAGCCCAGCCAGGGAAAAACCATCCTGTGAAAAACCGGCATGTCCAAAGCCATCCTGCGTAAAACCAGCTTGTGAAAGACCAGTTTGCGTAAAGCCGGCCTATGAAAAACCATCTTGTGTGAAACCAGCTTATGAAAAACCAACCTGTGTAAAACCAGCCTATGAAAGACCTTCCTGTATGAAGCCAGTCTGCGAAAAACCTTGCTGCGAGAAGCCATCCTGTGAAAAACCAGTCTGTGCAAAACCGGCGTATGAAAGACCGTCCTGTGTAAAGCCATCGTACGAGAAGCCATCGTGCATGAAACCATCCTGCGAAAAACCATCCTGTCCGAAGCCTTCCTGTAAGAAACCGGCTGAAACCTGCGGGAACTGGAATCCGGGGTCTGCGGCAAAGCCGGCGGCTGAGTGCATTGACCAGTATCCGATTGGAATGGCATATGTACCTTGGCAGACATGGCAGCAGGTTTATTCTGTTGATGTAGCATTAAGCATGGGAACCATTTTCCCTGATTTATTTAAGCCATTTACGATGGGAGGGTGCCGGTCATGAGTTGTAGGAAATGTCAATCGGATTGTGATGCTTTATTGAAACAGGTATATCTTGCCAGCTTTGCTGTTGATGATGTGGTATTATATCTTGATACCCATCCGGAGGATCAGGATGCCCTGAATTATTACTGCTATGTTCAGGACTTGAGAAATCAGGCAGTGGCAGCTTATGAAAAACAATGTGGACCATTAACTGCAGATGCAGTGATGGCTGATAACTATTGGACCTGGATTCAAGATCCATGGCCCTGGGAAGGAGTGTGCGGTTAATGTGGGTATATGAAAAAAGATTACAGTATCCTGTAAATATTACCACTTCCAATCCCAAGATTGCTACTTTTATTATGAGTCAGTACGGTGGGCTTTATGGCAGAAGCAGATAGTAAGGCGGTAGTATAACCTACCGGTTAAAGTCATCATTTCAACAATCTAATAATAGAAAAATTTCAGCTTTCCCTCTTTTTTGTCATAGACAATTTTTTTAATTACACTTCTTAGTGCATTCCCTTTTGTTTCCTGATCAATAGAAGAGTCAGATAGAAGATCATAGGCATTTTGTAAGCGGCAGTGATGTAGTTCATCCTCTTTTTTTTCTTTTTTTTGTTTCATATTTAGCTGATGTAGAGTCGTTTCCAATTCTTTTCGCTCTTTTTCCAGCCGCTCTTTATGGTTTTTGTATTCCTCTAAAGAATCAATTCCATTTTCATAAGCTTGTTTAATCCGTGTCATTTTCCCAGAGTTTTTTAAAAGTGCAGTTTTAAAAAAGTCCAATTCCCTGGATTTGTCAGGAGCAGATTTTTTTGTATAACTATACTGGCGAGAGGAATCGAAAAGGACATTTTCTAAAGATTGGAGAATCAGTGTTTCTGCCTTTTCCACCGAGATGTAACAGGATTCCCTGTGAAGCCCTTTGGCGTACTTCCAACACTGGAAACCGCCTGTATTAAACCCAAGACTGGCACCGCAATAACCGCAGGTTAAGAGCCCGGAAGCCCAGTGTTTGCAGTCCGAAACTTCCCGCCTGCTTTTGGGACGGTATTCCCTTTTTAAGCGTTCCTGATTATCCTGGAAAATGTCTGAAACAGAATGTCTTACTTCATGCGAGCCATGAAAAGAGATATCCTTCCAGGTGACAATCCCGATATAAAACCTGTTTTTTAAGATCCGTTCAATGGCACGCCGGTCAAATGGATTTCCTCTTTTTGTTAAATATCCCCGTTGATTTGCGTTTCTGGCAATGGAGGACAGATCCAGACCATTATGGTAGGACTGATGAATAAACTCTACAATCGGATATTCTTTTTCATTGATTATAAAAGGCTTTCCTCCTCCAACTGCCTCATAGCCAAGACAGGGGGAAGTCTGGTATCCTTCTCTCAAAGCTTTTTCTGTCATACCTCTGGTGACTTCTCCTGACAGATTAAAAGAGTAATATTCATCAAACCATTCAATAATGCTTTCAATAAGCCTGCCAAACATCCCGTCCATAATGGGTTCGGATACACTTTTGATGGTGATTCCGCATTTCTTCCGTAGAACACTTTTATAAAAGGTGCTTTCTTCCTGATTTCTCGCAAAGCGGGAAAATTTCCACAGGTAAAGGTATTGAAAGGGAGAGGGCTGGGATTTTGCAATGGAAATCATTCTCTGAAATTGTTTCCGGTTATCCGCACGGCGCCCGCTGACTCCCTTTTCTTCTATAAATATAAATTCCTGCGGAATAAAGATTCCATCGGCATTGGCTGCCTTTTTGATTTCCCGTACCTGGGCATCTGGAGAAAGTTCGGTCTGATCGTTGGTACTCACCCGTACATAGGCAGCTCCAATGGGGGATAGGGGATTTTGCATAATGTTCACTTCCTTTTGGCTGTAGCATGGAGAAATGAGGAAACAGGTACAATCCATGTCACATACATTTTACCAGGGAGGGGAATAAAATATGTTAAAAACTCCAATAATTGAAAATTACATAGAAATAGATGGAGAAGAGATTCTCTTAAACAGGTTGTCAGCAGAAAGAAAAAAAGAAATTGGTGAACGGATAGAAGCAAAACTGATGAAAGCGGCAGGATTTATGCGTATTCCTAAATCCAAAGAACCATAAAAGCGGAACAGGACAGCCATTTCTGGAATAGGATCCAGGAAAATGGGTCAAAATGAAACATAGCATCCCGATATTATAAGAAATAAGGAGAAAAAATTGAAAAGAACCATAGTTTTTGATTTTGACGGAGTGATACACAGTTATATAAGTGGTTGGAAAGGTGCTGAGAACATTCCCGACAAACCAGTGGAAGGAATCAAAGAGGCGATTTCAGAAATAAGAAAATCAGGATATGAAGTTGCGGTTGTATCTTCCAGAGCTGCAAGCAAGGAAGGAAAAAATGCAATTGAGCATTATTTAGAAAACAATGGAATTAAGGTAGATACGGTAACATCACAAAAACTTCCAGCAATATGTTACATTGATGACCGGGCAATATGTTTTCAAGGTGATCCGTCTTCCCTGCTTCGTCAGATTCGTTCTTTCCGGCCATGGAATAAAAGGTAGAGATGCTCTGGCATGAGTTCAATCAGAGCATCTCTTAAAGGACGATCAATTCTGCAGTTCTAAAAAGGAAACAGGAATTCAGGAATTCCCGTTGAATACGGTGCAATATCGTATTGCTGGTAATAGATTACGATTCCTTCTGGTTTCACATAAAATCCCTTCAAATTAAAATTCCCCTGTGCCAGAGATGGAAAATCTTCAAAATAGGTGGAGGGATCGGCTGCCTCCCTTGTGGCAATCTGCGTATTAATATTTGCAAGAATATCCTCAACGAATGATGGATTTCCAGGAAAAAAATCAGAGAGACTCAATTGCTTTCCGGTTTGGAAATCCCACGTCTGGGAATCCCGCAGTGTATTGCCATGAGCGCCTCCCAGATAGGTATACTGGTCTGTGTAAAGACTTACAATGCAGTCCTGGTTATAGGTGACTTCAAAAACGGAAAGGAATTCGTAGCTGTTAAAAGGAAACTGGTTTTCGTTTGCATATTTTGCCTGTTCCACAGCTTCTTTATACAGTGTGGTCCGGCAGTAAATTTCTTTTTGTCTTGCCTGATATTTGTAAAAGTTATTGATACGTTCGGCGGCAGAAGAACTGCAGGTGGTGGTAAAACAGGGATAATGAATGGTGTAGGTAAGAACCGGGATATTCTGATAAAGCAAGTTATCCGTCAATGTCTTATTAAATATGGTCTGCATAAGTGCCTCATAAAAGGATGGTTTTTATAATATATGGATAGGTTTTGACAATTATGAGCAATCGGATACAGGGAAACGCTTTTTAAAGTTACATATTTTCCTCTCATCCGGGTACATTAAGACGGAGGTGATAAGAATGGAAAAAGATGAAACATCCAAGGAAACAGAAGGAAAGAAAGAAGAAAGTAAAAGACCAGAGACTTACAATGATCACTGGCAGACTGGGAAATTTCTGGGACCTAATACGTTGAGATATGAAGAAAACAGAAAAGCGTATGAAGAAAAGAACTAAGATGATAAATAAAAGGGGGCTTTTTGGAAAGGCTTCCTTTTATTTATCTGTTTTTAAGGTCAGGCGGACCAGATGGGGAGATGGGAGCATCCATGCGTTATCTCTCTCAGAGATATGCAATGCCTTATAAGGAATGTAAAGGACTTTTGACGGATATTGGAACGGAAGAGTTAGCCCATCTGGAAATTGTTGCCACAATTATTCATCAGCTCACCAGGAATTTAACCCCGGAGCAGGTTGTGGAATCAGGATTTGGGCCATATTATATTGATCATACAACGGGAATCTGGCCGCAAGCGGCAGGAGGAGTTCCTTTTAATGCCTGTGAATTCCAATCCAAGGGTGATCCCATTACTGATTTAGTCGAAGATATGGCAGCCGAGCAAAAAGCCCGGAGTACTTACGACAACATTTTGCGTGTAATAACTGATCCGGAGATCTGTGATCCAATCCGCTATTTAAGAGAACGGGAAATCGTTCATTTCCAGAGATTTGGAGAAGCATTGCGAATCACCCAGGATAATCTGGACAGTAAGAATTTCTACGCATTTAATCCTAGTTTTGATATCAGAAAACCATGCTGATTGTATCAGGCTGCAGTGTAATTTTATACTGTGGCCTGTTTTTTTAGGAAAAAAGCGGGTATCCAATGTTCCGGACCCGCCTTCTGTGCCTGAGTGGTTATAATTCTTTACTGAAAAGACTTTGCTTCCTCTTTTGTTAATACATCTACATATGCGCTTCTCAATTCGTCCTCTGCGGCACAATTCTGCATATAGTACCAGTCTGTTACTTTTTTTGTAATTTCTTCATCAGTTCCTTCTGCTTTGAACGGATATACTGCCATGACTTTATCAGTACTTTTATTTCTTAATCCAATTGTTTCAGCATCTTCAAATTTTCCCATTTTATTTTCCTTTCATATGGCAATCTTATATAGAAGTAATATTCTCACTACAAGCTTGTTCTTTTTTTATAAATTTATTATAAATCACATAGATTTATATGTCAAAGGGTTTATAACTCTGCACCAATCCTCCTTTTTTCAACAAAAGTTTCCCTTATTCGATTGACGGAGACCGGTTATACTAGTAAAATAAAAACAAATGTACAAAAGGATGGGGCATTGTTTATGGATAACAGAAATGGTGTTTTGACAGATATACTTCCGGATCAGGCTATTTTTGCACTGGACATCGGAACCCGCAGCATTATTGGAATGGTGGGGATGCCAGACGGAGACAGAATACATATTGTTGCAATTGAAAGGGCGGAGCATACGAAACGAGCCATGGTGGACGGTCAGATTGAAGATATCGATCAGGTGGCTAAAATCGCCGGACAAGTAAAGACACGGCTTGAGAATAAGCTTGGATGCAGACTAAAGAAGGTGTGCGTGGCAGCGGCAGGAAGGGCGCTGAGAACGGAAAGCGTCACCTTTGAGATGGAACTGTCCAGGGCTCAGAAGATTGATGTGGAGTCTGTCAGCAGGCTGGAGGCAGGTGCTATAAGTGAAGCCGAGAAGATGTTTATGAACCGGGAAGGGAAGGAGTCTGACAGACAGTTTTATCTGGTCGGATATACGGTGAGCAGGTATTATCTGGATAATTATGTAATTTCTAATCTGGTGGACCATCATGGACGTGTTTTAAAAGCAGATATTATTGCAACGTTTCTTCCTACAGAAGTGGTAGAAAGTCTTTATGCTGCTATGAATAAGATTGATCTGGAGGTGTCAAGCCTGACTCTGGAACCGATTGCTGCCATCAATGCGGCAATTCCTCAGAATATCCGTCTGCTTAATCTGGCAATGGTGGATATCGGGGCAGGAACATCTGATATTGCAGTCTGCCGGGATGGGAGCGTGACTGGATATACCATGGCAATACTTGCGGGAGATGAGATAACTGAGTCAATTATGAAGGAATATCTGGTGGATTTTGATACGGCAGAGAAGATAAAGGCTGAAATTGACGAGGAAGAAGAATTGTATTTTACAGATATTCTTGGATTTGAGCAGACAATAACCAGAGAGTCTATTTTTGAAAGTATTAAGGAAGCATCTTCCAGACTGTGTGAAGAGATCTCTTCTAAGATCGTGGAGATCAATGGAGGAGTGCCCTCAGCAGTATTTTTGGCAGGCGGAGGAAGCAGATTAGCAGGATTAAAAGAAGGAATTGTGGAGCATTTAAAGATTGACCCGAAAAGAGTGGCAATTGCGGGAAATAATTTTAAGATCAACGCTTATTCGGATGACTACAATCTTGAGAATCCAGAATATGCAACGCCTCTTGGCATTGTTATCTCTGCCGGGTTTAATATTGTCAATGACAGTTACCGTGTTATTTTAAATGATCGTCCAGCCAAGATATTCAGAAATGGAAGCTTTACGGTGATGGACATTCTGATGATGAATGGCTATAATTATCAGGATATGATTGGACGATCCGGTCAGAATCTGATTGTTCATGTCAATGGTAAAAGGACTGTTTTTTACGGAGAAAAAGCAGAACCTTCCGTGTTAAAACTCAACGGAGAACAGGCACAGTTATCCGACCCTGTCAATGCGGAGGACTGGATTGTATTTGTTCCTGCCACCCATGGAAAGAGTGCGGCGGCAAAGTTATCTGATGTCACAGAGCCTGGTTCCGGTAAAGTGGTAAAGATCAATGACCAACCCGTTCACGGGGACGTGGTTTTAAAAACAGGAGACCGTATTACCATAGAGACAGGAGAGGAGAAAGAATCGGCTGAACGGGAAGAGACATTGGAGACGGAGAAGGTTTCTGTGAAAAAAGTCAGTGAAGGCAGAGAGCCTTATGAGAGTACTACAGTCAGACAGATGCAGAATTCAGGGGTTTTACTTGCTCCGGCAGAGATGAGTTCTATGAGTATTCATCAGGGTGGAAAGAAGGAAGCTTCCGCACATAGGTCTGAACTTATAGAGGGAATAACTATTTTTCTTAATGAGAAACCTCTTGTTTTACCTCCAAAGCCAGACCAGAATCCCTATTATCTTATGGACGTTTTAGAGTATTCTGGTCTGGACTTTAAAAATTTAACAAGACAGGTAATGCTGGAAGTCAACGGAGAGAGCGGATCGTTTCAACAGGAGTTACATAACAGAGACAGCGTTAAGATTTATCAGGTATAAGTTTAGAAAAATACCCATAAAACCTCACATTGCAGCTAGAAACACATAAGATATATTACAAGCCTGATAATTGAGGAGTTTATAGAATGAGTTGTAATAATTGGAATAACTGCACAAAACCAAGCAGTACAAATAATTGCAAATGTGAAGTCAGTGATACAGCAGGAAGCGGCAATATGAATATGTGTTACCGTCAAGGCTATGCAGCAGGGTTCAAAGATGGATATGAGACTGGATTCCGGGATGGGTTCTGGTCCGCCAATAGTTGTGGAAAGAATTATAATGATGCAGTGATGGGAGATACAAATTCCAACTGTGGATGCAGATAATTGTATTAAGCCTGTCTGAAACAAATCTCACAAAAAATATAAACAGGAGCAAAATCCCGGTTTCCCTTTGGAGACAGGGATTTTGCTCTTGTTGTTTGGAAAATAAGGAATTCCAGAATATTAGCTAAATAAAATCAGGGTTGTTTGGTAAAAATGTATATTGAAATCATACGGTCAATCTGTTAATATATATACAAGTCATTGAGTTTGTATACAAACATTAAAATTTGAATACAAAATACGCTGTGATGACGAGATAACTGACCAAAACACAAGTAAAGGAGAATGGAATTATGAATAAGGATTATTTAACAAGCCAGTTTTCCCTTGAAGGAAAGGTTGCCTTAGTAACAGGTGCTTCCTATGGTATTGGATTTGCCATTGCAAAGTCTCTTGCAGCAGTGGGTGCTACCATCGTTTTTAATGATATTAAACAGGAATTAGTAGATAAAGGAATTGCTGCTTACAAAGAAGAAGGAATTTCTGCACATGGATATGTATGTGATGTTACCGACGAAGAAGCTGTTAATGCTATGGTAGCTCAGATTGAAAAAGAGGTAGGCGTAATTGATATTTTATTCAATAACGCAGGTATTATCAAACGTATTCCAATGTGTGACATGTCTGCAGCAGATTTCAGACAGGTAATTGATGTTGACTTAAACGCACCATTTATCGTTGCAAAAGCAGTTATCCCGTCAATGATTAAAAAGGGCCATGGAAAGATTGTAAACATCTGCTCCATGATGTCTGAGTTAGGCCGTGAGACTGTATCTGCTTATGCAGCAGCAAAGGGCGGACTTAAGATGCTTACAAAGAACATTGCTTCTGAGTATGGTGAATTTAACATTCAGTGTAACGGAATTGGACCTGGATATATTGCAACTCCTCAGACAGCACCTCTTCGTGAAGTGCAGGCTGATGGATCAAGACATCCGTTTGACCAGTTCATCATTGCTAAGACACCAGCAGGACGCTGGGGAGAAGCAGAGGATCTGGCAGGTCCTGCAGTATTCCTTTCTTCCGACGCTTCTAACTTTGTAAATGGACATATTCTGTATGTTGACGGTGGTATTTTAGCTTACATTGGTAAACAGCCACAGTAATACTTTAGGGTTTCATGTGAAGTAAGATGCTGACAGTTTGACTTCATGAGAAAACAGGGCCATGACGTCTGCCACCAGGGGATGTCATGGCATATTTTTTTCATGCTTATAATATAGAAGACGGAGAGTGTTCCATGGAAGGAAAAACAAAAACCTATAAAAACCGTGGCGAACTGGTATTTGAGACTTTAAAGCAGGAAATCCTGGATCTGGAATTAAAACCTGGTCAGATGTTGAGCGAGAATGAGTTATGTGAACGTTTTGGTGTTTCGCGAACTCCGGTAAGGGATGCGCTTAGAAGTCTGCAGGAACAGGAATTTGTTATTTCAGTGCCATATTCCGGTACCCAGGTGACCCTTTTGAATCTGGATAATATCAAACAGATGATCTATATGAGAGTTGCTGTTGAAACCATGGTTATGAGAGATTTCATGGATATGGCAACTCCTATGTGGATTGAGGAAGTTCGTTATATGATCCGAAAGCAGCAGGCTCTCATTCAGGAAAAAGGGTTTGAACCGGAACAGTTTTACCGTATTGATGCTGACATGCACGCCATTTGGTTTCGGGCAACAGGCAAAAGAAAACTTTGGGATATGATACAGGCGAGACAGTTGCATTACACAAGATTCCGTATGCTTGATTTTGTGACGGAAACGGATTTTACCAGAATTATAAGAGAACATACAGAGCTGTTTGAACTTCTGGAGAAAAAGGATATTGCAGGATTGGAACGATCCCTCAGAGAACATCTGTATTATAGTATGAAGAGAATGAAATACCAGATAGAAGTAGAATATAAAGACTATTTTGAACAGGAAGAGCAGGAGGATATCTAATGGCTGGCGTATCAATAGCAGTAAAGGGAAAAGATGGCAGAGAAAAGGCCCTTGCATCCGGACAGGATCAGGCAATCCTTGTATTTAAAGGTGAATATGAAGCCGGAGATGAGATTGTTCTTAGAACCGATCCTTCCCATCTTCATTATGTGGTTCGCATTGATGATGCAATGGATGAGTCTCTTGTTTATATAACAAAAGAAGAAGTAACCTATGCCATTCCATTTGACGAGAAAAAGGTTTCTTTTAATCCTAAGGTATTTACAGGAAACAGGCATTACATGACCATCCGCAAAGCAGCGCCTTTCGAATGGAACAATTACAGGAATCTGGCAAAGAATGTTATGGACCAGCATGGAGATACCGGTTGTTTTCCTCATGCCTGTGCCAATGTGGAGACAAGAGGAGAAGCCGTATTTGCAGCACGCAATGCCATTGATGGAATTTTAGCAAGTGAGTCCCATGGAGAATGGCCTTATGAATCCTGGGGAATTAATTCTCAGGATGATGCAGAACTGACCCTGGATTTTGGACGTCCCGTGGATTTTGACCGTCTTGTTCTTTATACCCGTTCTGATTTCCCTCACGACAACTGGTGGGTCAGGGCTACTTTTACTTTCTCAGATCAGACATCGGAAGTGGTAGAAATGAAAAAAAGCAGCGAGCCCCATGTGTTTTCCATTGAACGAAAACAGATCACCTGGGTAAAATTGAGCAATTTAATAAAATCGGATGCTCCATCTCCGTTTCCGGCTCTCACCCAGATTGAAGTATACGGGAAAGAAGCAGAATAAAGGAGGAATTCCATGGAACTACTGTTTTTAGAGCCTGTATTTAAAGAAGCCATCTGGGGAGGAAGCAGACTCCGGGAGGTATATGGGTATAATACACCGAGTGATAAAACCGGGGAATGCTGGGCAATCAGTGGGCATAAGAACGGAGAATGTGTAATATCCGGCGGCCATTATGATGGGAAAAAACTGAGCAGTCTTTGGGATGAAAATCCCCAGCTGTTTGGTCATTATCCGGGAAAACAGTTTCCTCTTTTAATAAAGATCATTGATGCCAAAGCGGATTTAAGCATCCAGGTTCACCCCGATGACCGTTACGCTGCTGTTCATGAAGATGGCTCTCTTGGGAAAACAGAATGCTGGTATATTCTGGATTGTCAGCCTGGAGCAGAGATTGTAATCGGCCATCATGCAAAAGATCACAGAGAGATGGAATTAATGATAAAGGAAGGCAGATGGAAAGAATTTATCCGCAGAGTACCTGTGAATAAAGGAGATTTCTTCCAGATCGAACCAGGTTGTGTTCATGCAATTCTGGGCGGAACTATGATTTTGGAGACACAGCAAAGCAGTGATGTTACATACCGTGTCTATGATTATGACCGCCTTTCTGATGGGAAGCTTAGACCGCTTCATGTAAAACAGAGCATTGAGACTATAAAGGCTCCTTTTCAACCTTATGAAAGCAAGCCAGTTGTGGAATTGATTCCAGGAGCAAATCATACTCATTTGGTAACCTGTGATTATTACTCTGTGGATAAATATGACATAACCGGTTCGTGCTCTCTGAGACTTCCTGAATATTTTACCAATGTAAGTGTTATAAGCGGGAATGGTTCTGTTAATGGGGTTTCTTTAAGTGCAGGTCAGCATTTCATCGTTCCAGCCGGAAGCGGGGAATACAGTCTGGAAGGAAACATGTCAATTATCTGTTCAAATCCGCAATAGTACGGGAGGAAATGCATGAGAATTGGGGCGTTAGAAGCCGGGGGCACAAAGATGGTCTGTGCAATCGGCAATGAGGATGGGGAGATTTTGCAGCAAATTACAATTCCCACGGAAACACCGGAGATTACCATGCCGCAATTGATTTCTTATTTTGCAGATAAAGAGATTGAGGCAATGGGAATTGGCTGTTTTGGACCGATAGACTTAAACAGAGATTCCGAAACCTATGGTTTTATAACTACAACTCCGAAACTTGCCTGGAGAAATTATGATATTGTGGGAGCGTTTAAGGAATCACTTCATATTCCGGTGGGGTTTGATACCGATGTCAATGGTTCTGCTCTGGGAGAAGCAACCTGGGGAATTACCAGAGGATTGAAAAACAGTATGTACATTACCATAGGAACGGGTGTAGGAACCGGAATTATCAGCAATGGGGCGCTTCTTCATGGAATGCTCCACCCGGAGGGAGGACATCTGCTTCTGACAAGACATCCCAATGATTCTTTTGAAGGAGCATGTCCTTATCACAAGACCTGTCTGGAAGGACTTGCAGCAGGACCTGCTATTTTTGCACGTTGGGGGAAAAACGGCGCAGAACTGGCAGAAAAAAATGAAGTGTGGGAGCTGGAAGCATATTATATTGGTCAGGCACTGGTGAATTATATTATGACCCTTTCCCCGGAAAGAATCGTTCTTGGCGGTGGTGTGATGCACCAGGAGCAGTTGCTGCCTCTCATAAGACAGGAAGTTAAGCGGCAGCTTGGCGGATACATTGAAACAAAAGAAATCGGGGATATGGAGCATTATATCGTTCGTCCAGGTCTTTGTGACAATCAGGGAATCATGGGAGCATTAAAGCTTGGATTTGATGAATTTCAGTTAGGGCTTGTCTGAAAAGAAAGAATAGATGCCGCTTCATACCCTTAATTAAGCATTTGGCGGCATCTTCTTTGGAGAAAAGTCAATTTCCTTCGTTTACGATATCTTCCAGGACCCGAATGAGATCGTAAATGGTGTTAATCTGAACATTCCGCTCCAAAATCTGATTTTTTAAATCAATGGAGAGAGTTTCAAATTTTGCCTGAACGGCAGGAGCTATATAGGACATGGTCATCACCTCATGGTTATGGTGTACAGCTTTTGGTGGATTATACACGAAAAGAATCAACATAAAAAGTTTCATTTCAGCCATACTAAGAATGAGGTGATGAAGATGGAACATAAGGACTTTGAGAAGCAATCAGGGAAAAAAGAACAGGAAATGACTGCCAGAACCGGAGAAAAGGGTAAGACAGTCAATCAGAATCAGACCCATAATTCCCGGAGGGAAGGCATGGGACCCAATACAAAAAGAAAATCGGAT
>NZ_SULJ01000005.1:128512-209918 GCF_007115105.1 Clostridium sp. HBUAS56010 | reverse complement strand
TAAAAGAAGGTGGAAGCCAGGATGCGCTGGTTTCCACCTTTTTGAGGTTTCATACTTATGATCGGGCAGTTTTACAGAACATCTCAGAACAGCAATGATACAAAAGACTATGCAAAGAATGAGTTGTTTATCAGAAGTAAGGCGGTATGCGGCAGTTTTGCTCAGCCAGACTACCATTGCTTTTGAGTTTTAAGTTGTTCTGTAATATTAGTATATGTAGAATGCTTGTATGTGTGAACAAGCTGCATCTTGTCTGGCTGAATGGGTAATTTCTTGTAAAAGTGACTATGAATCCAGAATGAATAATGGTAAAATGAAAGTATATTCACAAATAGTAAGCGCAGAAAAAGAAATGTTCTGCGAATTGACAGGAGAAGGAGTTTGCATGATGAAAAACAGGGGAAATAATGTTGCCCGTCCAAATCAGGTTACCATGACCTTCCGCATTTTATGTGGAGTTTACCTGGTTTATCTGGCTTATGGACTGATTGGAGAGGCTGGTCAGTTTTCTGGCATATGGAAAGTGTCTGCCTATTTCTTTATTGGCTTATTTGCAGTATCGGGAGTGGCAATTGTGGGAGTGACCTTAAAACGTCTGAGAGAAGATTACCTGAGCAGTAAAATAAGTGAGGAACATAAAGAAGAAGAGGATGAGAAAGAAGAGCAAGGCTAAGGCTTTGTTCTTTTTTTTATAAAACAAGAAGCAAAATTTCCATTGGGTATTCGGATATGGAGAAAAGTATAGCAAAAAAAATCCCAAAAGCTCTATGTAATTCAGCTTCTGGGTCAGTATTCAATCAGTCGGAGTAACAGGATTTGAACCTGCGACCTCTCGGCCCCCAGCCGAGCGCGCTACCAAGCTACGCCATACTCCGTTTCCTCAACACTATGATATTATAGCAGAAACTTTTGATTTGGTAAAGTATATTTCTTGAAAAAAATTCAAATTTAGGCTATTATGGTAAGGACAAGATAAATTCAGATCAGAAAAAGGTGAAAATAGATGAAGCCAATCGTAAGCTTTGATGTAGATATGACGTTGCTTGACCATAAAGACTGGACGATTCCAGACAGTGCCATGGAGGCGATAGAGCGGCTGAGAGATCGTTATACCATTGTAATTGCTACAGGCAGAGATATGGATTCCATTTTCAGTACAGCTATACGGGATCAGGTGAGACCTGATGCGATCATCCATCTTAATGGTACGAAAGTAACGGTTGGGGAAACGATTATTTATGAACATACATTTGATAAGGTGTTATTGAAGGAAGTTTTAAAATATGCAGAGACAACACCTTACAGCGTAGGAACTACAGTGGGAGATTTTGATTACTATACTCATCCCGAGAATATAAAAGCCCGTGATATTGAGCTTTGGGGAGAATGCGGCAGGAGATTTGCAGAACCTTACAAGCTTCTGGATTTGGAAGTCAGGACAATGGCATATATGGGAGATGAGAAAGGCGCAAAGGCCATGGAAGAACAATTCCCTGAGATTCATGTTCATATGTTTGCGGATAAAAAGGGAGCCGATGTGGTAGAGCGAAAGGCTTCAAAAGCGGTGGGATTAGTAAGGCTCTGTGAATATTTTAAGATACCTTTATCAGAGACCATTGCCTTTGGAGACAGCATGAATGATTATGACATTATAAAAGCGGCAGGAAAAGGGATTGCCATGGGAAATGCCATGGAAGAACTAAAGCGGGCGGCTGATTATGTAACAGACCCCATTGATAAAGATGGAATTAAGAATGCCTGCCTGCATTTGGGGCTGATCCGTTAAATTCTGCAGCAATTTCAACTAAAGGAGAGAATGCAATGATAAAAGAAAGACTGGAACAGCTTAGAGCTTTAATGGCGGAGCATCATATGGATGCCTATATGATTCCTACATCGGATTTTCATGAATCTGAGTATGTAGGAGATTATTTTAAATGCCGTGAATTTATTACCGGCTTTACAGGTTCTGCTGGTACAGCGGTGATTACAAAAAATGAAGCAGGGCTTTGGACGGATGGACGCTATTTTGTTCAGGCAGGAAAAGAACTGGATGGAACAGGGATTACGCTTCGTAAGATGGGACAGCCGGGGGTTCCAACAATTGAAGAATATTTAGAAGAGACTCTTCCGGAAAACGGTTGCCTGGGATTTGATGGGCGGGTGATAAACGGTCAGACCGGAAGGGAATTAGAAGCGTTGCTGGAAGACAAGCATGTGACCATAGCCTATGACAAGGATCTGGTTGGACAGATATGGAAGGGGCGTCCTGACCTTTCTGCAGAGCAGGCGTGGATTTTAAAAGAGGATTATGCAGGGAAATCTTCTGCCGAAAAAATTGAAGAACTGCGTTGTAAGATGAAAAAGGAAAAAGCAACCGTTCATATTCTTACGACCTTAGATGATATTGCATGGCTTCTTAACATCAGAGGCAATGATGTGGAGTGCAATCCTGTAGTTCTTTCTTACGGATTGGTTACCATGGATCGTTTTTATCTGTTTATAAATGAAGAAGTGTTAAATGGGAACGTAAGAGATTACTTAAAGAGTCTTGGAGTAACTGTCTGCGCTTATGATGGCATTTACCAGGCTGTAAGACAGTTAAAAGGAGAGCGGATTCTTCTAGAGACCGGAAAAGCAAATTATGCCATTGTAAAGAGCATTGGAGATTCCAATCAGCTTATTAACAAAATGAATCCCACGGCACTTTCCAAAGCGGTAAAAAATCCAACTGAGATTGAAAATATGAGAAAAGCCCACATAAAAGACGGAGTAGCTATGGTGAAATTTATTTACTGGCTGAAGCATCATGTGGGAAAGGAACGGATCACAGAAGTAAGTGCACAGGAATATCTGGATCAGCTTCGCTCTGAGCAGGAAGGGAATCTTGGCATTAGTTTTGATACCATTTCAGCTTATGGTGCCAATGCTGCGATGTGTCATTATAAAGCAACATCGGAGAATGATACGGTTTTAGAGCCAAAAGGTCTTTACCTGGTAGATTCCGGCGGTCAGTATTATGAAGGAACTACTGATATAACAAGAACGATTGCAGTGGGTCCCCTGACTGATGAACTGAGGGAGCATTTTACCCTTACAGTAATCAGTATGCTCCGTCTGGGAGCCGTGAAGTTCCTGTATGGATGCCGTGGTCTGTCCCTGGATTATGTTGCAAGAGAACCGTTTTGGAGCAGAGGGCTTAATTTTGATCATGGAACGGGTCATGGAGTGGGATATTTGTTAAATGTCCATGAACGCCCCAATGGAATCCGGTGGCGCATGGTTCCTGAGAGGCAGGATAACTGTGTTTTGGAGGAAGGTATGGTCACTTCTGACGAACCTGGTATCTATATAGAAGGAAGTCACGGAGTAAGGACAGAGAATCTGACTGTGTGCAGGAAAGCAGAATGCAATGAATTTGGTCAGTTTATGGAGTTTGAATTTTTAACAATGGTACCGATTGATTTAGAGGCCCTTGATCCATCTATCATGACAGAAAGAGATGTGAAACTTTTAAATGACTATCATCAGACTGTTTATGAAAAGATCTCACCCTATTTGTCAAATGAAGAAGCCCTATGGCTGGAAGAGAATACAAAGGCCATTTAGTTATGAGAGGTGCAGGATCATAGAATTATGGTTCTGCACCTTTGTGGTGGTTTGTGCGCCTTTTTAGCCGCAGCAGTATGGGAAGTACTGCTTCCAGATCCTCCGCGGTCAAATCATTCATTAAAGCAGCAGCTTCTTTATTAAGCGGCCGTTCTGTTTTTGACGTATTAAAAAAATCTTTGGGAGTGATTTCAAGATAATCGCAGATTTCAAAAAACTGTTTCATAGAAGGCATTGACCGTCCGGAAGAGATTCCCTGAATGTAACCCTTATTTTTCCCTAAATCCAGGCTCATTTGATATTCGGAAATGTCTTTTTTGAGACGAAGTTCCGTAATTCGATTTCTTACAAACTGTTCATCCAATATTATCACCTCCGGTTAATCATAAAGGATATTTTATTCAAATGTTATGTATTGTATGCGTAATAATGGTCTAAAAACAAGTTGCATATACGTTTAAAAAGCGTTATCATGTATCATATAGGAGTGAAAATGCTGCAGAACAAAAGATTTTGCGGGCACAGGGGGAAGCATGATGATTGGAAATTCAGGAAAGGAATTGGAAAGAGAAAATGCCTTGCGTGTATTTCAATCTTTCCAGTACAGCCAGACAGATCAGTTGTGTAGAAATATAAGTCTTTTTTCAGATACCCTGCTATTTGAATATTTTTACAAGGAAGATAAATTATATCTGTCATCCAATGCGAAAGAGCAGTTAGATTTAACAGCATTTACCCTTTTTTTGGAGAAACACAAAGACCATGCTCCCAAAGAAGGCGAGATTCAGTCATTTGAAATATGCCTTGGAGAAATAGGACAGCCTTATTACTGGTGCAGCTGCAAACTTTGCGCAAAATGGGAAAACCAGATGGATCATCCGGTAAGCCTGGTAGGAAAACTGCAGGATATCACAGGGCTAAAAACAAGAGAAGAACAACTGTTGCTGCAGTCCATAAAAGATGGGCTGACCGGTGTATACAATAAGACAGCGTTTGAATACCGGGTAGAAGAAAGACTGAAAGGCGGCAAAAAAGGCTGGCTTTTAATGATTGATATTGATAACTTCAAAGAGATTAATGATAGCTTTGGGCATCCCGCAGGAGACCGGATTCTGGAACAGGTAGGGAGAATGCTCTGCCATATCTTCCCGGAACCGGATCTGATTGGAAGAGTAGGCGGAGATGAATTCGTGGTTTTTACCTCTACAGCGGATGTTTATGATCGTGCAAAGTATTTATTGGAGCAAGTGGAGCAGATGGTCCCGGAGGAAGACGGCCGGATATCTGTAAGCATTGGCATTGTAACCTGTTCAGGAAAACGCAGGGAAGATTATCAGTATCTTTTCTCCAGAGCAGACAGAGCCATGTATCGGGCAAAGGATGCGGGAAAGAGCAGGATTGCATTTTTTCATAATAATGTTCGGGATATGGGGCTGAAAGAATAATTAACGTTTATATTAATAGGCAGAACGGGAAATCTTACAGGATTCCCGTTTATTTGAGTTACAGAATAAATGACGTAAAAACAGGTTTTAATCATAAGGTAAATTTACCACGGTGTACTGGCAGTGGATAGCATAAGAAAGATTTTTAAAATATCCTTTTCTTTTTAGAAATTATTATATCTATGGGAGATGATAAATGCAAGCTTTTTTGCTGATCTGATTAATTTTGATAGTTTTATGAGAAAAAGTATATTATAATAAAGATAGGAAGGCAGATACCCGGTAAAGAACAGAAATCACCCTGTTTTTTAAAAACCGGGATTTATTATGTAAAAAGCAGAGAGAAAAGGCGGTTTCTATTTATGATAGATAATAGATTGAAAAAAGAGAAATTTCGTGGCGGTGCAACAGAGAAAAAAACCGAAGGTAAAAAGAAACAAAGCGGTGAATCCTACAAGGGGGCGAATAAGGGAAAAGCAAGGGAAAGTGTAAAAGACGCAGATAAAAACCGTGGCTGGGGAAAACAAAAAGAATCGAAAGAAGATTTTAAGAGACCAAAAAGTAAAGGTGTTTCTGCCAAAGATAACAGACTGGTGAAACAAAAAGATCAGAACAACAAAGATCAGAAAGCCAAAAATGAAGAACAAAAATTAAAAGAAAGAAAAGCAATTCAAACAATTGAATTCCGCAAAAGATTAAGAAAAGGAACCGAAAAATGTCCTGTATTCCTTAAATGTGGTGGTTGTCAGTTCTTAGATATTTCCTACGAGGAACAGCTTGCCCACAAGCAGAAAAAGTTAGAGGATTTGCTGAAACCCTACTGTTTTGTAGAGCCTATTATCGGAATGAAGGAACCTTACTATTACCGGAATAAGGTACATGCTGTTTTTGATCATGACAAAAAAGGAAATCCTGTTTCTGGTGTCTATGAACAGAAATCCCACCGTGTGGTTCCCATAGAGACATGTATGATTGAAGATCAAAAAGCGGATGAAATCATTGGAACCATAAGGGGAATGCTTAAATCTTTTAAAATCCGTACTTATGATGAAGATACGGGCTATGGGCTCCTTCGCCACGTTTTAATCCGCCGGGGATTTACAACTGGAGAGATTATGGTGGTTCTCGTGACTTCATCTCCGATCTTTCCTTCAAAGAATAATTTTGTTAAGGCTTTGAGACAAAAACATCCGGAGATCACCACGATCATTCAAAATATCAACGGCCGTGATACCAGTATGGTTCTGGGGGACAAGGAGCATGTGTTGTATGGAAAGGGATATATTGAAGATCTGTTATGCGGATATCGTTTCCGGATCTCTTCGAAATCTTTCTACCAGATAAATCCTGTTCAGACAGAGGTATTATATAAAAAAGCAATGGAAGCGGCTGGGCTGAAGGGCAGAGAACGGGTCATTGATGCCTATTGTGGAATTGGCACCATCGGGATCGTTGCTAGCTCTCATGCCAAAGAAGTGATTGGCGTGGAACTTAATCGGGACGCAGTCCGGGATGCGGTTGAAAATGCAAAAATTAATGGTGTTAAAAATATAAAATTTTTCTGCAATGATGCAGGAAAGTTTATGGTAAAAATGGCTGAAAGTGGAGAACGGGCAGATGTGGTTTTTATGGACCCGCCAAGAACAGGGAGCAGTGAGGAGTTTATAGATTCTGTAGCAAAGCTTGGACCAGAAAAGGTGGTGTATGTTTCTTGCGGACCGGATAGTCTGGTTAGGGATTTGGAAGTGTTTAGGAAGAAAGGGTATGAGGCTAGAAAGGGATGGGGGGTGGATTTGTTTCCGTTTACGAATCATGTTGAAGCAGTGATAATGATGACGTATTGTGGTTCAGACAAGAAAACTAAGGGTTAGACCACAATATGTTGTGGTTTTTGGCTCAAAAATGACCGATTTCAGAGCTCAAAAAATGCGATTTTTGCCCCCGTTTTTTTGCCCATTCCACAGATGACATAGTGTAGTTGGAGAGATGTTACCCCAAAAACCAGTGGAGTATTACGAGATATATAAAAGAGAATAAACCCTGAAAACATCATGAATGCAATACCACTTAAGACAGTTCAAGGTTTAATTTATTGAATAAATCTAGAAACCTGAAAATTATTCCTTAAATAAAATAGGAGGGCATTGCAATGTCAAATGAAACCATGTACATCTTCTTTCCATTGAAGATTATTAGCTATCCGCAGTCTGGCTACTCAGAGGATGATCGTGATGAGCTTTCAACGGAAGAAGCAGTGAATTATGAGGATATAATCCTTGCAGCTATCAAAAAAGAAAACTATCACATTGAGGAGTTTCTTGTTGAGAGTACATTGAAGAAAAAGGTGGGAAGCCTTAGTCCCTCCGTTGAAGTTCTTGACGACAAACTCTGGGGTGTGATGACGGTTCAGTTAAACACTGCCCTCACATCAGAGGAAACAGCAACGTTAATTTCGCAGATCGAAGGACAAAATCGTGACGGCTGGGGGAAGGATTTCGAGCGGCGTCGTATCAACACACCGGATTGTGAGATTTACGTTAGATTTCACAACAGTAACACTTACATGATTAAGACAGAGCAGGAGTTTAGGATGGACCAAGGGCAGGACGGACTGGTGATGGGTGGTCTGTCATGAGCAAACCGCTTTCCTTTATCGGATTGGAGCGTTCAAAAAATGGTCCAGAGCTTACACAACTATGAAATGAAATTTTGCATTGATTGCAGAAGTAAATATATTTTCAGTTGAAAATTAAGAGGCTAAGTTTCAGGTCAACTTAAATGACCTGCAGACTTAGCCTCTTTTTTTAATCCCATTTTTATTATACGGAAAATATAAAATGTAGGAGGTTAAATTCATCATGAGCAAAATTTTTCATATCAGTGGTCTGGAAACCAATGCAGGAATTCTTGATGCTGGAATCATGAGCGGTATTCCGGAGGTAGAGGACATACAACGGTCCAATCTATACCAGGAGCTTACCTGGGACTGCGGTGCATCCGAATGCATCGCAGTGATCGTCAAATCTTTTCGCTACGGGCACGGCCCTCCCGAGCCTGCTGATGCGGAGGATTTAAGTTGGATTGCCCTGCATCGTGAAATGATTGAAACTGGTGAAGCGATAGAGTTGCACCCCTCACGCTTCGCCATTTTCTATCCCGATCATGGGATGTAATTTAGTATATAGCACTCATCGGTATTAATTAAACTGAAGGGTGCTTTTTCTTTTTCCTGAATTAACTATTATCAACAGAATAAGAAAACATGAGGCGTCGTCTTTGGAAAAAGGCGGCGCCTTTTTTGTTTTCAGCGAAAGGAGCATAAACCATGAATCAAAAAGCAAATCCATTAGAAAAGCCGGGTGCGGGAGCAACCGGTCCCCCAAAACGTTATGGCGTGCCGTTGCCAGCTGAGCGCTCCCGCTGCGAGGGCTGTCCTTATCCCCGTATCGGTTTCATTTGCTGGAGTCCGGATGGAACCTGTATGAAAACGGATGTTGATGCCATCAACCGCCGCAGTAAAGGCAGGTGAAAAAATGAACAGCATCATCAGCTGGGTAGGCGGAAAAAAAGCACTGCGGGAGTTGATCTATCAGCGAATACCCAAAGAGTTCGGGCGGTATATTGAGGTTTTCGGCGGCGGTGGCTGGGTGCTGTTCGGGCGGCCGGTTGACACCGCCATGGAGGTGTACAACGATTTTAACTACGACCTCACAAACATGTTCCGGTGTGCTAAGGAGCAAACCCTTGCACTGATTCAGGAACTGAACTTCCTGCCGCTGAATGGGCGGGATGAGTTTGGTGTGCTTCGCAGATATTTGGAGAAGCAGGAATTTACTAGTGAGTATCTCGCAAAGGAGTTAGTGCTTGCCGAGCGATATCTCACCCCACTTGAGTATGAAGACATCCGGCAGATTCTTACAGAGAAAGCAATCATGAATGATGTCAAGCGTGCCGCCGCCTTCTATAAACTCATTCGATACAGTTACGGAAGCGGATGCACCAGCTTCGGCTGTCAGCCCTTTGATATTCGGAAAGCCTTCCACCTGCTCTGGCAGGCCAATGTTCGTTTAAAGGATACGGTTATAGAGAACAAGGACTTTGAAGATCTCATCCGACAGTACGATAGAGAGAATGCTTTCATTTATTGTGACCCGCCCTACTACCAGACAGAAGGACATTATGCCGTAGAATTCAGAAAGGAAGATCATTACCGTTTGCGGGATATGCTGACAGCCTGCAAGGGTAAGTTTCTGGTCAGCTACAATGACTGCGAATTCATTCGGGAGCTGTATAAAGACTTTCAGATTGAATCGGTCAGCCGACTCAATAATCTGGCACAGCGCTATGACAATGGCAGTGAGTACGCCGAGGTGCTGATTTCCAACTATGATACCGGCGAAAGGTTGCTGGATATGCCATCACAGCTCAATCTTTTTGACGCCGGTCTTTTCTTTGACCAGTAACCAAACTCCCGCAAGGGATATTTATGAAGGAGGAAACATCCTATGAAAATTATGAAAACAAAAGCGGTCGTCGATACCCATGGATTTCTGACGCTTCCTGCAATTCCCGCAGGGCTGACACCCGGTGAACAGGTCGATGTCGTTCTTGCATCCCAAGGGGAGGAATCAGCCCCGTTGCTTTTTCTTACCCAAACTGGCATTGAGGTTGCCATGCCGTTGTACGCGCTGGCAGATGCGGATGCACTAGATGCGGACGAAGAACCAGATGACGAGGACGGTCTGAATCTGCCAGTAGAGCTGCTGGAGGATGCCGGAATTTCCGCCGACAGCGATCTGGAGATCATCTGCGGTGACGGTGCCATTGTCATTTTGGCCTCAGATATTTTATATCAGCTGCCGGAGGAACTGACCGGACTCTTTCAAGAGCTTGGTGTTCACCCCGATACCGTTCGGGAGGTTATGAGAAAGGAGGGTTACCTTGTATGAATGCTAAAAACACATACCGCATTATCGACAGTAAGGGCAGAGTGCTGATTCCCAAGGACATGCGCTCTGCATCCGGATTGGACTACGGCGATATCGTGAAGCTGAATGTCCATTCAGAAGGTGGAGCTTATCGAGGTAGGAGACCAGTCACCTGAAGCGGTGGAAGCTTATGTCCGTGCTGCTATCAAGCGTATGCCAGATGATACACAGCTTAGTCTCATCACCGATTTAACGGAGCTGCTCAGGCAAAGGAAGGAGAATTAATTCGTGGAAGAAAAAAAGCTTTTAACTTCGCAGGACTGCCGGCAGACAGGATATGATATCTCGCTGGAGGGAAAGGTGGTTGTGCTGAGTGCGGCCGCACTACCTAAATCCCATCGCAGTGCAGAGCATCAGCTGTATTTCTGTACCGGTGGCTTTGGCAGTAAGCAAAGTCCCAGTGGACGTGCGGTCTTTGCCGTATCTCTGGCAGATGGCGAACAGATACGCTGGAACCGCAGTGACATTCTCGGCATTGCGAAGCCTGAAATTCTTACGGATCATGCCAGACTCCAGCTGTCACAGATTCGTCCGGCAGGAGCGCTGGACTTGAAAAATCATGAGCCTCAGTACAGCGGTTATTGCTTTTTGCCGGATGGCCGCTATACCTCCGGTGTGTGGCTTTGCAGCCCCAAGGAGGTGCAGGACTACATCGACCTGCAGAAGGAATATCAGCATCGAATCATGGTCTGCGACCGGGATGATTCCTGCGTTTTTGAAATGGTGGATGGTAAACTCATCTATCCAACGCAGGAAATACTGGATGCACATCGCAAAAAACAGGAGCAAAATGGCTGCATGGAGCTGAAGCTGTAACGCATTGCAGACTTTGGCTTCTTTTATACAAAAATTGAAAGGAAGGTATTCTCATGGCAGAAAAGAAAAAGAAAAAGAGAAAGGTTGGCGTAATCGCCATCCTTATTCTCCTCCTGCTGCTGATCGGCGGCGGGATTTTTGTTTTTATGGAACAGCGTCCCGATTTGTTTATTCCGGAGGATGAGATCCTCACCCGTGGTAAGTTCGCTACTATTATGGTACGGGATATCCCGCTGGATACAAAGGATGTGGAGAAAGACCCGGCCAGCTTCCCTGATATTGACGGACATTGGTCGGAAAAGTACATTGAGGCGCTGATTGATGCAGGTATCATTGATCCTGCTGACTATCCGGATGGCTTCCATCCCGATGATCCCATCACCCGTGCCGAAATCATCAAGATGCTGGTGCGTATCAGCGGAAAGGATGAGGAAGCGAAAAATACCCAGGGACACAGCGGCTATGACGATGACAAGGACATCAAGGATGGCGATAAGGGCTATGTCATCATTGGCAAGGAGGAAGGTATTACGGGAGAAAATGCCGACGGAAAATTGAAGCCGAATGATCCAGTTACCAAAGGCGAGGCCAAGGATCTGATTGATAAGACGAAACCTCTTCCGACACCTACCCCCACACCGGAAATACCCAAGCCAACCCCCGCCCCTAATACCCCCGATCCTGTGAAGCCAACACCTGTAAAACCAACACCGACACCCGGCGGAAATTCGGATGACGATGATGATTCAGGAAGCTCCGGCGGTGGCTCCGGTGGTAGTTCTGGGGGAGGTTCCTATTCCTACCCGGATGCGCAGGTGCGTTTTGAGCTTCCCGAAACCGCACATACCGATACTGAAATCAAGGTCATGCCGGTATGGAAATATATGCAGAGCTTTACATGGACGTTGAGTAAAACTGCCGTGGACGGCTCCGAACAGACGGCAGAACTGACAGATGCCGGCACGCTCAGTCTGGAGGGAGGTATACTCCAGTTTAAGGAGCCGGGTAAATATACCCTGACCGCAACTGCTAAAAATGTCAGAGGAAAGGAAACTGAGCTGTCCAAAACGGTGACGGTCTATCCGGTGATTGACTTGACCTTCGCCCTGCCGGAAACCACCCACACAGACAAATCGGTGACGCTGTCCTATGCGCTGGAAGCTCTTTATGGACACGACATCGTGTGGACGGCAGAAAAAGACGGTGAAGCAGCAGCTCTTACCGATATGCTGGATGGTACGCTTGGAAATGAGGGCGGCACCTTTGTGTTCAAGAGTTCAGGACAACAGACACTTACAGCATCCCTGACCGATGAGACTGGCCGCAGCTTCACCCATACGGAAAGCACAATAGCCTATCCCGTAGCAGAGATTACCTTTGCGCTTCCTGAAGCAGCCCATACTGATACGGAGCTTAAAATCTCCACCACGCTGCTGAATGCAGATAACATGCCTGTGGTTTGGAGCCTTATGAAGAATGGAGAGTCGGCTGAAATCGCAGAGGAGCTGGAAGGTTCCCTGACCGATGCCGGCGGCAAAGTTCGCTTCAAGGACAAAGGTGTATACCGTCTTACCGGAACGCTGACGGATGAAACTGGCAGAACCTTTGAAGCATCACAGGCTGTTACCATCTACCCGGTGGGCGCCGTTGGCTTCTATCTGCCGGAGATTTCCCATACAGACAAAAGTGTTCAGGTGCAGGCATCATTCCAACATCTTGGGACTGCTGAAATCCAGTGGTCGTTGACTCGAAACGGTGATGCGGTCACGCTCTCGGACTATGTGGAAGGAAATCTGACCGGTACCGACAGCACCGTGCGCTTTAAGGAAAAGGGCGAATATGTGCTGAAAGCCGCCTTTACAGACCCTGCAGGCAGAAGCTACAGCTATACTGCACCCATTAAAGTCTATCCGGTACCGGGTATCACCTACCAGCTGCCGGGAACCGCCCATACAGATTCCATTGTGTCAGTGATTCCCCAAACTGTGGAATTGAACGGCTTAAAGGTGGAATGGCTGTTGGAGAACAGCTTCGGATTCCAGGATCTTGCGACTTATCTTGACGGTACGCTTACAAATAGCGGAGGGACGATCCGATTCAAGCATGCAGGAATCTATGAACTCATTGCCCGGATTACCGACGAAACCGGCCGTGTGTTCCTGTATGAGGAAGGCGGGAAAATCGAAGTCCTGCCAGTGCTGACCATTTCTTTCGAGCTGCCGTATGCCATCCATACCGACCGCACCCTTGACCTGCGTACCCGCGGCAATAACAATACGCTGCCGGTAGTATGGGTACTTACAAAAGATGGGGAGCCGGTGGAGCTTACCGAAACGCTGGAAGGCAGTCTGAATGCATACGGCGGGAAAATTCGCTTTAAGGATGTCGGAACCTACACTCTGACTGCCTCAATGACGGATGCTCTTGACCGTGTATTTTCGTATAGTGCGGTTACAACCGTCTACCCGGTACCTTCTGTTTCGCTGAGTGCGCCGCAGGTGTGGTATTCCGGGGAAGCCGGAGCGGTCAGTGTCACTGGTACCGATCTGGAAAACCTCACCGCCAACTGGACAGTCAGCAAGGATGCAGGCGAAGCCAAGCCTTATGGCGCCTATGCTTCCGGTTCTTTGACAGAAGAGGGCGGCTCCCTCACCTTTTTCGCAAAGGGAACCTATAAGCTGTCTCTGACCATGATAGACCCTGCCGGCCGTACCTATGAAAAAAACCGGGACTTTACTGTATATCCTATCCCGACCATGAGCATCAGTGTTCCTGCATTGACCTACAGCGGGGACTCTATGGCGGTTACCGCTTCGGGCTCCGAGCTTGCGGAAATGGACATGGCATGGCTTCTTTCTGTCGATGGCGGTACCGCCAGACCTTATGCTGAATATGCATCAGGGACCCTATCGTCTAGCGGAGGAAATCTGCATATCTCGACCAATAAGACAATCACCGTGAAGATGATTGCAGAAGCAACAGATATAAACGGACGCAAGTTTACTTTTATTTCAAATGCAGGAACAATCAAGCCTCTTGCCAGCTTCCCGTTTACCATTCCGTCCTCTGTTCATATTGGCGCTGGTTTTAATGTATCCCTGCCGGCAGCTACCGGACTGGATGGCAGAAACCTCGTGTGGGCGCTGACTAAGGGCGGCAGTCCGGCAGCTTACACCGGGAGTCTCACCAATAGTGGCGGCAATATCACCATCAGTGCCACAGGCAGCTATAATCTGACTGCCAGCACCACAGACAGCACAGGGCGCGTCTTTAGTTATGCTCAAAATGTCGCCATTACTAACAATGCACCGAACAAACCGACCGGAAGCGCTTCCGTTACCCGCACGGCTCAAAACAGCAAGCTACGGGTGAATCTTACTGCATCGGCTACCGACCCGGATGGAGATGCTGTCACACTGGAATACTTCGGCAACACAGCCGACAGCTATTATGCCGTGGGGACCCACACAGTGAAAGTCCGTGCCAAGGATGCATGGGGGTTATATTCTGACTGGACGAATATCACCTTCACTGTGAGCAATTCTGCACCCAGCACTCCGGTGATTTCCCGCACACCAAACGGCAACAGCATAGCACCGGGCGTGTCCATCACCATAACCGCTTCCAGCAGTGATCCGGATGGAGATGCCATCACCTATATTTGGGAAGGGCGTCCCGCACAGACAAGTACTGCCTACCCGTTGGGCAAGAACGTGGTGCGCGTGAAAGCCGTGGACGCCACTGGAGCCGAATCTCCCTGGGCCGCAATCGTTTTCTTTGTAGCCGACCCGAATCGTGGTGGCGGCATGACTCTGACAGGACCGGAATCAGTCATCCTAGAGCAGGGAATCTCCGGTGCGACCATCACCAATTACACCTTCACTGTGCCCCCTGTATCCGGGCATTCCGGCAGCGACTACGGACGTGTCCGCGGATACAATACCTTGACCGGGCAGTGGGATCAGCTCGACTACGGAACTACCACCAACGGCATAACCTTCAGTCGTTCCCTTTCGCCCGGCATCTACAGTCAATTGGAGATGTTTTATTTTACAAATCATGATTGCATGTATGTGCGTCCGCAAGGACTCTATAGTATCGCTCGTGTGTGAGCATTAGATTAAAGAGAAATCTAATTGGTCAGCCGACTTACCAGTAGCCGAAAGGTCAATGGGAACAAAGCACGTCGGAAAAGCATATTTGTTTTGAAGTCAGAAAGAAGCAAGATATGCAAGACCACAGCGCAATATGGCTAAAGCTATACTGCTTCAATCCCAGTTTCTTCGCTTTAACACGTTGGGCAAACACACTCTGACTTATGTGTTTGAGGATAAATCTATGAAGATATCTGTACATTGTCTTCATACTCTTTGATTTATCCCGGTGTACGATAAGTACGCAAAAGAAACGAAAAGGAAGCCTAAGTTGCGCCAAAAAGTACTATGGAGTTTAAACGGAGATTGCCTAAGTTAGAATGCCGTCAAAACGGCTATATGTAATGCCTTTAAGGTGATAAATCTCAAGGATAAGACCAAGAGAGATGACATTGAATATCTAATATGGCAACGGAGCTTTCATAGTAGTCTGAGCAAGGGAAAGCCTTGTACATGGCGAAGGAAAGCAGATTGTTTTATTGATAAAGAATGGAGGTATGCGAAATGCAGAACGCTAACACGATTTTATCAATGCTAAATCAGAAATCGCAGAATGATGAACACTATGTATTCCAAAGAATATATAGGAATTTGTACAACCGGGAATTTTATGTCAATGCCTATGCCAGAATCCAATCCAAAGAAGGAAATATGACAGAGGGTATTGATAACCGGACCATTGACGGTTTTAAATATGAAATGATTGATACTCTGATTGAAAAGCTAAAAACTGAACAGTATTATCCCAAACCCGTTAGAAGAACCTATATTCCGAAAAAGAATGGTAAAACAAGGCCGCTTGGAATACCGTCCTTTGAGGACAAACTGTTGCAAGAAGTCATTAGGCAACTCCTGGAATCAATCTATGAACCAATTTTTAGTGACAATTCACACGGGTTCAGACCGGACAGAAGCTGTCATACCGCCTTGTGTCAAATAAAAAACACAATGAGAGGTGCAAACTGGGTCATAGAGGGAGACATTACAGGGTGCTTTGATAACATTGACCACACTATCTTACTGAATATTTTATCTCAGAAGATAGAAGATGGTCGATTTATTGAGTTAATCAGACGATTTTTAAAAGCAGGATACCTTGAATTTAAGCAAATGCACAGGTCTTTATCAGGCTGTCCTCAGGGTGGAATTATTAGTCCCATTTTATCAAATATCTATCTAAACGAATTTGATAAATACATGGACGAAATCATCAATAAAAACACCAAGGGAAAGAAAAGAAGAAGCAATCCTGAATATCAAAGACTGCGCGGTAAAAGATATACGGCGATAAAAAATGGGAATCTTGAAGAAATCAAAAGATTGACAAAGGTGATACAGAGCATACAGTCATTAGATTCAATGGACAGTAGCTTTACGAGGGTAAAGTATGTGCGTTATGCCGATGACTTTGTAATTGAGGTAATTGGAAGTAAAGAAATGGCAGAATCTATTAAGGAAGATGTAGCTACGTTTCTGAAAGAAAAATTAAGTCTTGAATTAAATCAAGAAAAAACTTTAATTACGAATCTCGGAAATGAAAAAGCAAACTTTCTAGGCTATGAATTTACGAAAGCACACTGCAACACCAAAATGGGTAAGGATAAACGGGGTAACAGAAGACGTTCTGTAAATGGTCAGATTCAATTATTAGTGCCACATAAAGTAATCAGTCAAAAAATCAGAGAATTCACTCAATATGGCGAATCGTGCGTTTTTAAGCCAAGACTAAAATTGCCTGTACTTGATATCATTAACGAGTACAATGCAGAAATCAGAGGGCTATACAATTATTATTGTCTGGCAACCAATGTAAGTCAAAGGCTGTACAAATTTAAGTATTATCACTATTTCAGTATGGTGCACACCATTGCAAGAAAAGAAAATATATCTGTAAAAAAGGTCATTAAAAAATATGGAATTGATGTGCCGGTTAAAGATGGTACAGGAACACGCCGGATTGTTGGAGTAAAATACCATACGAAAAAAGGCGAGAAAACAATGACTTACTTTAATGACCGGATTGTGAAAGAAGACTTTCCAGAGGCTAATGTTTATGACAGCTTTGGATATGATATCTCCTTTAACTCACAGCTAATTACAAGGTTAAATGCAAACAAATGTGAATTGTGCGGAAGTACTGAAAATATTGAAGTTCATCATGTAAGAAAACTTAAGGATATCAAAGACAAGTATAAAAAACGTGGCAGGCATATACCGAATTGGGTTTTAACAATGTCAAAAATGAACAGAAAGACCTTAATCGTATGCAAAGACTGTCACTGGGATATCCATGGCGGAAAATGATTTAGAAACAATTGGAGAGCCGTATACATTGAAAGGTGTACGTACGGTTCGGAGGGGGGCAGACAAAAACCTGCCATAGAAATATGGCGTGGCGTTGGCTGCCTACCCTACAACAAATCAAACATCACCTACAGTGTGGAGTTTTACTTCCAATAATCAGTCTCACCTGGAAAGGAGGGTTTTTCATGAGTAACATTCAGATTAAAAATAACCGCATTCTGTACTACGGAAACACGGCAGGCTATCTCTCCGGGGAAAATGCTGTGGTTGATCCTATGTTCCAAACCGACGAGCTGAAATCCTATCTCACAGAAAAAAAGGGACTGGAAGTGGAATGGACACCTGGCACCTTCGAGCGTCTGACGGCGGGAACCCTCGATCAGGAGGGCAACGCTGCACTGCTAAGGCGCTGCCGTGTGTGGCAGATTGCACCTGAAACGGATGTGATGATGAAATTCATCAGCTATGATGACTTTACAAGACGCTTCGGAGAACCGGACCCCGCCAGCTATCAGGTGGTGTACGACGGCGAGGTGGACACCAATGATCTGGAAGCACTCTGTACCAAATTTAATGTTGACCACCCACCCGGCTATGAAGGGCACAGTCTGTCTATGTCAGATGTGCTGGAGCTGTATGATAAAAGCGGCAGCACCTTTCATTACTGTGATACCTTCGGTTTCAAGGAAATCTCATTTCAAGCGCCGGAGCAGGAACAAATTGAGGGGCAGCAAATGAATCTGTAGCCACAGACAACACAGCCATAGGGCTGTTTTTTATTGCCTAAAAATGAAGGAGGAAAACACATGAACCAGCAATTAACACCCAGCAGAATCGATGCCCGTATCAATACGATTCACTTAAATGGCAGGGTAAGAGCCTTTGCATCCATTACGCTGGCAGACTGCTTTGTTGTCCGGGGCGTGAAGGTCATCGAAACGCCCACCGGTCTGTTTGCCGCTATGCCCAGCCGCAGAAGTACCTCCGGCGAGTACCGGGACACCTGCTTTCCTATCGTAAAAGAGCTTCGGGAGCAGATCAATGAAGCGGTACTGGCAGCATACCGACAGGCACTCCTGCAGGCCGGAGAGCAGACCCTGCAAGTTGATGAATCTGAAGAAGGAGGAATCACTCATGAGTAAAGCGCAAAATGCACCGAAAGCAACACAGACCGCCGCCGAACAGCCTCTCCCCATGAAGATCGATGTAAAAATCGGCTCCATTCGTCCGGATGGCAATGTCAGGGCTTACGCATCGGTCAACCTAAACGACTGCTTCGCCATCCGCAACGTTAAAATCGTGGACAGCACCAAAGGGCTGTTTATTGCCATGCCCAGCTATAAGGCGGGCAATGGCGAGTACAAGGATATCTGCTTCCCGGTCACCAAGGAGTTCCGCGAACAGCTGAATCAAGCGGTTGTCGATGCCTACCAGCAGGCACTGACACAGAGTCAGACTCAGGGCAGACAGCTGATGGAACAGGCGTCCCAGCCGGAACAGCAGCCCGGAATGCAGATGGCAGGGCTGTAGTCTTGCCATGTCACCCATTCACCAATCTTAAAAACCAAATCAAATAAAATGGAGGTCATTTCAATGAAAAAATTTGTATCCAAGGTAACTAATAAGCTCACCACAAAGGCACTGGAAGCACAGGCTCTGCTCCGTAGAAAGGATGGGGAAAATTTCGTCGACACGGCCATCAAGATCCTTATGGCTGTTGTCATCGGTGCTCTGGTGCTGGCCGGATTGTATGCCCTGTTCGGTGAGACCGTCCTACCTACATTAAAACAGCGTATCGTTGATATGTTCAATTATGGTGGCTGATCCGTCGCTCCTGCTGCAGGGCGGCTTTTTTATTATCCTGCTGGCTGCGGTATCCGCTTGGGATATCTGCAAACGGATCGTCCCCGACATGCTGTGCCTATGCATCGCCCTGATCGCTCTGCTTGATTTCACGCCGGAAAAACTGCTTGGCCTGATTCCCAGCCTTGTCTTGCTCAGTGCCGCCCTGTTATGGGGCGGCATGGGCGGCGGGGATATCAAGCTTATGGCGGCTTCCGGTCTGGTGCTGGGCTTTTACAACGGAATGACAGCGTTAGTGGCAGGACTTATCCTGCTTCTTCTGTTTCATGCGCTATGTTTTATGATCCAAAAACTGCGCGGGAGGACTGTGCCAAGGGCATACCCCTTCGCGCCTTTTCTGTCCATTGGCTGCCTTGCAGCCTTTTTTTTATTTTAAAGGAGGGCTATCCCATGAAAAAAACATTAGTTACTGTCGCTTGTATCGCAGTTCCGGTTGTTGCAGTTACAGCACTACTTATCCGCAGATTCCGAAACCGTCGCTTTTTTTGATTCTAATCCGAATTTTAATAGAAAGAAGGAGGAATTGTCTCTATGAGTTTTCTAAAAAACCGCACGATGCTGGGGGGACTCTGCATCGTGCTTTCGTTACTCATCTGCTTTGCGCTTACTCCGCTGTTTAACCAAAGTGTATCGCAGAAAACAAGTATTGTCCGGGTGGTAAAGGAGATCAAAGCCGGAGACCAGATCACAAAGGATACCGTGCAGACGGTGGAGGTGGGTGGATATAATCTGCCGGAGAACTTACTGCGCCAGCCTGAATCGGTGATCGGCAAATATGCCGAAGCGGATCTGTTTCCCGGAGATTATATCCTTACCGATAAGCTCTCTGACGTTCCAGCTGCTGAAAATGCCTATCTGTACAGCTTAAATGGTGACAAGCAGGCCATTTCGGTCAGCATCAAAAACTTTGCCCAAGGGCTTTCCGGCAAGCTCATCTCAGGTGATATTGTCTCGGTTATTGCACCGGACTATAAAAAACAGGGAGCCACAGTCATCCCCCCGGAATTGACGTATGTAGAGGTGATCGGCGTCACGGCCAGCACCGGCTATGACACAGATACCGGAGAGATTTCTGAAGAGGAAGATGAAAAGGAGCTCCCCTCTACTGTGACACTGCTGGTATCGCCCGAACAAGCAAAAATCCTTGCAGCGTTGGAAGCAGACGGAAAGCTCCATCTTTCACTTGTTTTCAGGGGTTCCAAGGAAAATGCCGCTCAGTTTACTAAGCTGCAGGATGAGGTTATTACCAAGCTATATCCCGTACCGGTAGCATCGGACGATACTGAAGCAGCGCAGCCCTCCGGCACAGAACCATCTGCTGAAACGGAGGCTCCTGCCACAGAAGCAGGAGGTGAATAAGATGCTGAACTTTATGAAGGGAAGCCTGTTCTCCCGAGATAAAAAGGAAGCCCTGCCGGAGGAACCGGAACAGGATGTGCAGGTGCTGGCAGTATGGGGAAGCCCTGGCAGCGGCAAGACCACCGTTAGTGTGCGTCTTGCTAAATACCTTGCCGAACATAAAAAGAATGTGGCGCTTTTGCTGTGTGATATGACCGCCCCCATGCTTCCCTGCATTTGCCTTCCCGGTGACTTGGAGTGTGAACGCTCTCTTGGCAGCATCCTTGCCGCCACCCATATAAGCGATCTACTCATTGAACAGAACTGTGTGACCCATAAGAAAATGGGGAACCTCACCATGATTGGCATGCTCAAGGGAGAAAATGTGTTTACCTATCCGCCCTACAGCCAGGAGCTGGCGGCGGAACTGATCGATCACCTGCGAGACATCGCAACCTACATCATTATCGACTGTGGCAGCTATATTGCTCATGATATTCTGTCGGTGGTTTCTCTTCTGGAGGCGGACTCCGTTCTACGCCTAGTAAACTGCGACTTAAAATCAATCAGCTATCTGTCCAGCCAGCTTCCCCTGCTGAAGGATCAGAAATGGGATGCAGATAAGCAGTATAAGGTGGCATCCAATGTACGCTCCAATCAGGCGGGAGAGCATATTGAACAATTGCTGGGAAATGTGGTATTTCAGCTTCCGCATTCTGAAGAGCTGGAAAATCTGGCTCTGTGCGGAAATCTGTTTGGGGAGCTGAGCCTCAAGGACAGCCGAGGCTTTCGCAAAGAGATTGAAAAAATAGCAAAGGAGGTGTTTGGCGTATGAGCCGAAAAAAGCCTGGAAAAGCAGACCGGCAGACGGTATCTGCTCCGGTTATGAAAATAGATAAGACACGAACTGCGGCAGGCTCTCAGAGCCTGTTTTTTTCATCCTCAAATACCCATGAATTTGGTTCAGTCCTCCGGGAGGTTCAGGCCCATATTTCTTCCCAATATGCGGGGCTCATTACAGATGGCAGCAATGGTGAACGAAAGGAGCAGATCAAGCGCTACATTTCAAAGTACCTCCAGGATAACCGGTTAGCTGTGGCGGAAATGACCGAGGAACAGCTCACCGACGCGATTTATACCGAAATGGCTGAGTTTTCCTTCCTGACCAAGTACATCTTCGGGGAGGGCATTGAGGAAATTGACGTGAATGCCTGGGATGATGTGGAGGTCCAGTATAGCAATGGAATCACCAGAAAGCTGGAAGAACACTTTGAAAGTCCTGAACACGCAATCAACGTGGTGCGCCGCATGCTGCATGTGTCCGGCATGGTGCTTGACAATGCCAGCCCTACCGCTCTGGGACATTTAAGCAAAAATATCCGTATTGCGGTTCTCAAATCCCCAGTGGTAGATGAGGATGTCGGCGTAGCCGCCTCTATCCGTATTGTAAACCCGCAGTCTATGCAAAAGGATGACTTTACCGGAGGCGGTACAGCCACGGAGCCGATGCTGGACTTTTTATCGGAATGTTTGCGATACGGGGTGTCCACCTGCGTGGCCGGAGCCACTAGCTCCGGCAAGACCACGCTGGCAGGATGGCTTCTGACCACCATCCCGGATGGAAAGCGCATCTTTACCATTGAAAACGGCTCCCGCGAGCTTGCATTGGTAAGGCGCCAAGATGGGCAAGTCGTAAACAGCGTCATTCACACACTGACCCGCGACAGTGAAAATGAACGGCAGCGGATTACGCAGACCAGTCTTCTGGATATGTCTCTGCGCTTTAACCCGGATTATGTGGTGGTGGGAGAAATGCGAAGCGCTGAGGCAAACGCAGCCCAGGAAGCAGCCCGAACCGGTATCACGGTATTGACCACAATTCACTCCAACAGCTGTGAGGCCACATGGCGCAGAATGGTATCCCTGTGCAAGCGCGCGGTGGATATGTCTGATGAAACCCTTATGTCCTATGTGACAGAAGCGTATCCCCTGGTGGTGTTCTGCAAGCAGCTGGAGAATAAGGCCCGGCGCGTCATGGAAATCATGGAATGCGAGATTCTGCCGGACGGCACAAGAAACTTCCGGCCGCTGTTCCAGTACCACATTACCGAAAACCGTATGGATAACGGGAAATTCATCATTACAGGACACCATGAGATCGTGCAGGGCATCTCAGAGAGTCTGCAGAGAAGGCTGCTGGAGAACGGCATGCCGCAAAGTACATTGAAGCGCATTCTTGCGATGGGAGGTGCCGCATGACAGGAATCCTTTTAACTGCCTGCATCGGTTTGATTGCAGGCGCTTTTCTCATCCTCGGCCTATCTCCTCTGGAATTTACAGATGGTCTGTTCGGGTTTCTGACCCGAAAGGATCAAAGCATCCGTGCGCAGATCAATGAAAGCACGAACCGGAAAAAGGCCCGTTTTCTGCGCCGGGAGATAATTGAAGTGCAGGAGATCTTAAAACTTACTGGTCGTGCAAGCCGCTTTTCGATGGTTTGCGCGGTATCGCTGTTACTTTTCGCGGCAGGGGCGGCCTTTGCTATTCTGCTAAACAATGTGTTTCTGGTGCCAGTGCTGGCGGCGGGGCTGATGTTCCTGCCCTTCTGGTACATCCGGCTGACAGCGTCCCATTACAAAAAGGCGGTGGCGGCCGAGCTGGAAACCGCGCTCTCCATCATTACAACCTCTTATCTAAGAAACGAGGATATACTCACCGCAGTTGAGGAAAGCGTACAGTATTTGAACCCGCCGGTAAAAAATGTGTTTACAGAATTTCTGGCACAAACCCAGCTCATTGACCCGGATGTGGAAGCGGCACTCCATGCCATGAAGCCAAAGATTCAGAACGATGTGTTCCACGAATGGGTGGATGCCATCAGCTCCTGCCGCTATGACAGAAGCCTAAAAACCACGCTGACACCCATTGTCTCAAAGCTAAGCGATATGCAGATTGTCAATGCGGAGCTGGAGTATCTGGTATCTGAGCCCCGCAAGGAATTTATCATTATGGCGATGCTGGTGGTGGGCAATATCCCCATTATGTACATGCTGAACCGGGACTGGTATCATACGCTGATGCACACTATGGTGGGGCAGATCATTCTGGCAATTTGCGCTGCCGCTATCTTTATTTCTGCGGCATTTGTGATACGGCTAACCAAGCCCATTGAGTACAGGAGGTGACCGGGATGATGACAAAGTTGTTTTTTACCGGAATCCTAATTGCCGCAGGGTTATTTCTGATATTGGCAGATGTACTAAAGCTTCCCGCCATGGGCGCCGGAAAGGCCATGCTGGGTGCCGGCAAGGAAAATAAGAAAGCTGCTAAAACAGTGGAAGCGTGGCTGATGACAGGTGCCGTAAAGCTCTCGAAATACATCCGAATGGATGAGTACAAGCGAAGCCGGATGACAAATATCCTGAAAGCTTCCGGCATTTCCATGACACCGGAGGTGTATACGGCCTATGCTATTACCAAATCCGGTGCCATAGCACTTGGTGCGCTGCCGTGCCTGTTCCTGCTTCCGCTGCTGGCTCCAGTACTGCTGATACTGGCAGTGCTGACCTATTTTCAGGAAACGAAACGTGCCGACGAACAGCTTCGGGAAAAACGAGAGCAGGTAGAAGGTGAGCTCCCCCGATTTGTGGCAACCATTGAGCAGACGCTAAAGGCCAGCCGGGATGTGCTGGCGATGATTGAAACCTACAAGAAGAATGCCGGACCTGCCTTTGCCCATGAGTTGGATGTTCTGACCGCCGACATGCGCTCCTCTAGCTATGAAGCGGCGCTCACCCGGTTTGAGTCAAGGCTAAATTCGCCCATGCTTTCTGATGTCGTCAGAGGTCTCATTGGCGTACTGCGCGGTGATGACAGCGCTGTTTATTTTCAGATGCTGGCGCATGATTTTAAAGCACTGGAGCTTCAGAGACTCAAGGGGCAGGCACAGAAGATCCCGCCAAAGATTCGGATATTCTCCTTTATTATGCTGATGTGCTTTCTTTTTACCTATCTCGCCATCATCGCTGTGGAGATTTTAAATTCACTTGGAACTATGTTTTAGATTGGAGGTGTTACGATGGAAAACAAAAATCAAGCCCTGCTGTTTGACCGGATACAGGAAAATTATAATGCTTTTACCACAGAATGGGCGGCACTTGCACCGGAGGAACTGATTGAAAAAGTAGAGGAAATCTATGCGGTTCAGATGACAAAAAAACACCTCATGAGCTGTGTGGATGAGCAGCAGGCAGCATGGCTGCTATGTTATGAAAATCCTCTGGAAATCATGCGCGACAGATGGATTGCAGAGAACGGTATGGAGATGGTGCATGATGAGGATTTTTCCCATGCGCTATGGGCGGTAATGGACTGCCCGGACACGGAGCGCCTTTATGCTTTGGCAAAAGAAGTGGAGTCGTCTCCTGACCAGGATCGCCCTGTAACTGTTCGAGAATTCATTGAAAAGCACCAAGGCGTTGCCTATGATATGATGACGCCAGGCGGATATGTGTATCTGACACCGGAAAAGGCACAACTCCTGCTGGACGGGCAGAGCACTAAGGGGCATCCGGGAAGTCCAGAGTATGCTTTGGAAATTCCTGCAGAAGAACTGCTGGAACAGGAGGTTGTAAATGCCCGTTTCAGTGATGGTGCATGGCATATGCTCAGTGATTACATTCATGATATGGATATGGAGCAGGAGCAGACTCCCATGGAGGGGGTGACCCTGTGCTGAAGAAAGTTCTGAAAAACAGACGCGGTGAAGGTTATATTGACGTAGCCGTGCTGGTGCTGTGCGTGATGCTGGTCATCGCGGTGGCAGTCAGCGTCCTGCCTGTATTCGTTACAAAGAATAAGCTGGACACCTATGCCGCCGAGCTGTGCCGGGAAGCGGAAATCGCCGGACGTGTGGGCAGTGAAACCACCCTGCGGGCGCAGGTACTGACCGAAAAGACAGGACTTAATCCTGATATCTCATGGTCGAAAAACGGAAAAATTCAGCTAAATCAGGAATTCACCGTAACAGTGACCACGCAGACGGATCTCGGTCTTTTTGGCAGTTTCGGAAGCTTCCCTGTCACACTGAAAGCACAGGCCAGCGGGAAAAGCGAGGTGTATTGGAAGTGACAAATGGAAAAAAATATGCTATTCTGAAAGATAACAAAGGAACCTCGTTTCCCTTAATTATTGCAGTAGCCTTGGTGCTGCTGATGGTGCTGTGCGGAGCCGCCGAGTATATCCGACTGGCGATCATTGCCCAGGGCGTCCGGGACGCGGTTCAATCCGCAGTAATTTCCACCGTGAACGACAGCTATGACGATGTATATCACGGTGTCCGTGAAGGTTATGCCGGAGCGTATATGCCATCTGCAGATGAATTTGAGGAAAGCCTTGATTACGGTGACATCTACGGGTATCTGGACGATCTGCTGGGGCTACGCTACGAAGGCGGCTATCATGTGAAATATGCCGGAGAAGGCTTGGAATTCAAACTCTCACGACTATCTGTGAACTTAGAAAATATGCCGCTGGCACCGGGCAGCCCGAACAACAGCCGTGGATTTCTGGCTGATGCAGTGATTCGATTGGAGGTTCCGGTACGATTTGGGGGCAAGCTGCTCCCGCCGATGGTGATCAACCTCAAAACTCAGGCGAAATATATGCCTTTATTTTAGCTGTTTTCGGATTATCCATAGACTTCCGGAAACTTATGTAGTATGGTGTGTCATTGAAAAACATACCATCAACCATTCACGAAAAGGAGGTCATCCTATATGAAACTGACAGAAAAAACAAAACGCAGACTTACAGTTGCAGGACTCGGTGTTGTGAGCATCGCCCTTGTAATAGCGATTGCCTCACAGTTTAAAACAGAGGTTCCCAACGAATCGGAGATACTGCCAATGCAGGCGGTGTCCAGCGAGGTCACCCCAAGTGTAGATATTCCGGACCCTTCCACGCTGCCTTCGGAAACGCCGAAGATAAGTGTACCATCAATTGATCCGACAGAAACGCCGGCTGTGGCGGAGGGCGCGGATACTGGAAAATCCACCGGTACCGAGCAGAGCATCCAAGCAGAGCCTACGAAACCACCTGCTCCTACAGAGGAACCTAAAACGGAAGTTTCGACTTCAAAGGAAGAAAATCCTACTGTTAACCCAAGTAAGACTTCCGAGAATAAGACGGAGGGCACGGTAAAGACAACACCGCAGGAACCGGCTGCAGGCACTATAAATGATAAGGGGCAGATGTGGGTACCTGGTTTTGGCTGGGTAGATAACAGTGGTGAGAATGTTGGTACAAAAGTAGGCAATGATGATGACGAGCTTACTGGAAATAAAGTAGGAGAGATGGATTAGCACTATAGTATAAAATAATTCTTGTGAAAGCACCGGATTTTCCGGTGCTTTCACTGTTTTAGGAGGTATCATATGAAACGATATCTTAGCTTTTTTCTTATATTGGTGATTCTGATTTCTGTATTTTCACCCATTACCGCCTACGCCGAAGGAGAAGGAAACATTGACCATGGAGGCGGTGGAATGGGTAGTGGCACCAGTGAAAACTATTGGAATTCTGGGAATGAAGGAGTCCGTATCACAGTAGTCAGAGCAGAAGATAGAATTACAGTCACCACTCCCGTGGATTTTACAAATAAAACGCAGCCAAATAGTCTTGTTCATTTTGGAAAAGTGAGCAAGATACAGTATAATAGCGGTAGTAGTCTATCGGTTAAAATGGGTGGATACACATACAGTAATCCCGGTAAGGCTTTGCCACGTATCATTAGTTCAGGCAGCGGACAGGCAAGTATTGAACAAATTAAAAGTTACTTTACAGATGAACTTGTTATCCGGTATATTGCTCAAGTCACAGGTATGGATTATGATGTGCTTATAAATGGCAATTACAAACTTATGTTGGAGCCTATTGCATACATGACTTTCCAGGGAATGAAGATGGCAATGACAGCAACTGAAGCGGCTCTCTACGATCAGCAGCTGGGTGGTGGACTGCGAAGCAAGATGGTGTCGCTTAGCCACAAAAACTTGCCCTTAGCAATGTTTTTAGAGGTATCGGATCTCGGTTATCCCGCATGGTCAGGCTCAAGATCATCATCGGCCTCTAATGTTGATATCATTTCGTCTCTCGGAATTGGTGTTGTCAGGTTTAAGGAAAAACCGGACGAACAACCCGAAGTGACTGCATGGGATTATGAGTACCGCGTTAATACCGATGTCATCACCTCAGTCACCGTCCGCGGTGGACAGTCCGATCCTGACCATCCGGTAACAGTACGATTTAACATAAGAGGCAGAACCTATACCGTCAGTGGTGTGTACTACCCAGAGGGAGACAGCCAGCTGGTATGGGTGCTCTGGAGGACACCCTCCACACCACAGACCATGACCATTAATGTGTCGGTATCAGGCAGCGGTTCTGCCAGCAAGGGTACCATTACAGCTAAAATCGTTGATCTATCCGGCAATGATCCGCCCAATCCTGTGGCAGATGACCGGAACGACGGCTATACAAAACCATCCGTGCTGAGTAAGGAACAGAAGACCTCGGCATCTTGGGGTGTCTGGCGCCCGTGGTGGCATGAATATTGGGTCTGGCACAGCGGTGACGATGAGGATGGCTGGTGGGAAGACGAAGGATGGTGGGAGTTCGATTGGGACGCATACCATGCCAGTCTTTCCGCATCTATAAGCATCACTCCCGATTCAAAGGTACCGACCGCCTCGGGAAAAACTATGGGAAGCGGTTATGGCATTAATCAAAGCACCACTGCTAATGTCAGTACCAATCAATCCTCTGCGGTGACCGATGCACAAAATGCAGTCACCTATTTTCCAGAGTTCCAGTATCAGACGTACTGGCGGCTTTTAGAGCGTACCCAATCCGGCTATAGCTCCAAGTTTGAATTTGCCTCTAATAAGTATTCTACCTACAAACGCAGAACACACTTCACCCCCGTATGGATGCCGAACGGAAGCTATACTCCCTACACATGGCTGATAGATTGCTGGACACCTTCGGGAATGCTTTCTATGAATCTGACCGACTCAGTAAATATCCAGGGAAGCGTTTGGGATGACTGGCACATTGCGCCTGTCAAACCGGACTGAGAGGTGTGATATGGCATATGAACGCATTGAAAAACCAGAGGGCAGCTTATACCATTACACAAAACGAGCGCAGTTAGACAGCATCCTACAGGATGACAGAATACGCCGGTTTGGTGACCGGGAATGCTGGTTCTGTACTTCGCTGGAATCAGGAGATGCCCCACGACAGTCCTCCTGAGCTGCTGGCGGCGGACAGGAATTCAGCCAGTTAAAGGTCGGTTTCCGTGGTGACTTAAAATTTAAGGAAAATCCAGAGGTGTTAGAGGTCACTCCGCTGTTGGAACAAAATCAGCAGCCCCGGCTTTCCATGTAGCAAACAACAGCAGAAAAACAACAAGGCTGTGGAGTGAAAACTTCACGGTTTTTTTTCTGCACCAAAACCAATAATGAAAGGTGGTAACCCTATGAAAATGAAACGAATCCTGTCTATGCTCTGTATCATGCTGCTGATTATCGGACTGTTTGGTACGACAGCGTATGCGGCAGGCTCTGGCGATGTGGCAGGAGCAATTGAAGGAACGTGGCGAGATGCATCTGGACAAATTAAGACTGTGGTGAATAAGGTCGTATTTCCCGCAATCGACCTGATTCTGGCGGTCTTTTTCTTTGCTAAACTTGCGATGGCGTACTTTGATTACCGCAAGCACGGGCAATTTGAGTGGGGTGCGACACGTTTCTAACTGAAAAGGTTAGGCACTAAATAATGAACGTGTAAATGTTCAGTTTAGGAGAACTGATATTCCGACAGGTGGAATGAGGGGGTAACGCCCTGAAACGCCTGCCTTGATACTCCGACGTGCAAAACGGCGTGTAATAGCTGTGCTGTACGAAGCTCGGTGAAGTCGGCAGAGAGCAACCGTAAGCAGATAAGATATTTTGTCTGCACGAAAGCTGTTCAGAGGTGAATGGTGTTGCCTATATGCCGGGGGTCAATAAATTGCCTATGGTGAGTATGTGAAAAGTGGTTCACAGACGAACACCCGATATAAAAAGTCTAAACGAATGGTGCATAGAAATGTGCATACGCCAACACTGGCGGGTATGTGAGGTAAAGTAAAATACCATTTATGAAATACCTTATGCCGTTACAGGCGGCATCCAGCATACAGGCTTAGAGGGACACCTAAGGGCGATATGAAATGATAGGAATATCGGAACGTGGAAAGGTTGGAACGTGGAGCGGATTACAGCGCTATGAGGCATTTGCAGGGAAAACGGTATCTAAAACCGTATAACCTGCATTTATCCAACTGAAAGTAGAGCCGTGGTACCTATGAAGCGGTGATAATAAGCCGTGGAGGGAAGGGCTCGAGTCGTTAAGGAATAAAACAAGTAAACACACAATCTCAAAGGTTCGAGTATGACTAAGAAAAGCAAAATCCCTCGAAAGTGAGGATAATGCTGACTTTGACAAGAGCAAAACCGACAAAGCGGTCTGCCCTGCGCAATGCGGAATATTATGATTTTCAAAATGTTTTAGACAAGCTGTATGCGGATAGCGAGAAAGGCTGTCAGTTTAAAAATCTGACAGAGCTGATTTGCAGTCCTGAAAATATATTGCTTGCGTTTCGGAACATCAAGAAAAATAGTGGAAGTAAAACCGCAGGAGTAGACAAAAAGACCATTACCCATTTACAGCAATGGGAAAACGAACAGCTCATAGCCTATATTCAGAAAAGACTAAGCAATTACATTCCTCAACCAGTGCGCCGTGTGGAAATCCCAAAAGGCAACGGAAAAACAAGACCGCTTGGCATTCCGACTATTATGGACAGGCTGATACAGCAATGTATTCGGCAGGTCCTTGAACCCATCTGCGAAGCAAAATTCTTCAAGCGAAGCAACGGTTTTCGCCCAAACAGGAGTGCGGAACATGCAATCTCCCAATCCTACAAATGTATTCAAGGGCAAAATCTTCATTTCGTGGTAGACATCGACATCAAAGGATTTTTCGATAATGTCAGTCATGGAAAACTGCTGAAACAGATGTGGTCGATTGGTATTCGGGATAAAAAGCTGCTGTCTATTATTTCTGCAATGCTAAAAGCAGAGGTGGCAGGCATTGGCTTCCCCGAAAAAGGAACGCCGCAGGGTGGGATTATTTCACCCTTGCTGTCAAACATCGTCCTGAATGAATTGGATTGGTGGGTGGCAAGCCAATGGGAAACTCTGCCTACACGAGTAGCGTATAAATGCAGGGTGCTGAAAAATGGCACTCTGGATAAAAGCAATGTCTATGCGGAGCTTAGAAATACTGGGTTAAAGGAATGTTACATCGTAAGGTACGCCGATGATTTTAAAATCTTTTGTCGATACCGCAGTGATGCCCAAAAGATATTCATAGCTGTAAAAGGCTGGCTACACGATAGATTGGGGCTTGAAATTAGCCCCGAAAAATCCAAGATAGTCAATCTGAAACGACAGTATTCCGAATTCTTAGGGTTCAAAATGAAGGCGGTCAAGAAGGGCAAGAAGTCAAACGGTAAAACCAAATATGTTGTGAAATCTCATATTTCTGATAAGGCAAAAGAGAAAATTAAGCAAAAGGCTGTTTCTGCTGTAAATGAGCTGTAGAAAGTAGACGCAAAAGGAAATACCATTTTAAGATACAATGCATTGGTCATGGGCTGGCATAATTACTATCAATATGCAACACATGTCAGCCGTGATTTTAGAGAAATTGCTTTCTTGGTCAAATCGTCTGCAAAAGGCAAGCTCGAACAACAGATGAAGAAGAAAATCGCAAAGCCGATTACCAGTCCAATTTATATTAAATACAGTAAAAGCAGAGAAATGAGGTTTATTGGAGAAACACCGATACTGCCCATTGCTTATGTGCGGCACAAAAATCCCATTGACAAAAAGCGTAGCATTAACAGCTATACTGCCGAAGGACGTGCTGAAATACACAAAAAGCTGGCAACTGTCAATGTGGCTATTCTCCATTACCTCATGCGGAATCCTGTCCGTGACAGGAGCGTGGATTACAACGACAACAGGCTGTCTCTATACTGTTCTCAGCAAGGAAAATGTGCTGTTACAGGCAGATTCTTAGAAATCGCTAGGATACATTGCCATCATAAAACGGCGACCTATCTTGGCGGAGATGACAGTTATAGAAATCTAATCTTGATTGACGTTGATGTTCACATTCTCGTTCACGCCACTCAGGAGAATACGATTGGGAAACACCTCTCATCTCTGCAACTGGACGCAAAGCAACTGGAAAAGGTCAATAAATTGCGAGCTATCCTTTGTCTAAATGAAATATCCAAGTAACGGTTAAAGCTACTTGAAATTGTGTGAATTACTTTAAAACCCTTAACGATGGAACGCCGTATGAGGGGAAACTCTCACGTACGGTGTGGAGTGGGGGAAAATCCTGCGATGACTTCAAGGGATTACCTATCACTATCCGCGCCCGCGATTCTGTTCGCCTGCCTCGTGTTTGCACTGACCTGCCCGCTGTACATCTGGCAGATCCTTGGTATGTAAGCCTATGGAAATAAAATAAAAAGGAGGAAGTTAACTTATGGGATGCTGGGGAATAACGGCGTTCGAGTCTGACACCGGGTTTGATACAGTGGATTTCATCAGAAGTAAACTGCCGGAGAATGGAGTACTGGAGCTTGAAAAAATCATCGAGGAGATGCGTCAGAAAGAATGGTGTGTGCCCGAAGTCACGGATTTAGCATCGCACACCGGACCGATGGCATTGGCTGAAATGATTGTAAAATTCCAGGATGAGGATATCAGCGATATGGACTATGACGGGGGATGGGCGGCAAACCAAAACAAATTCAGCAAGGTCAAATCCTTTACCGTTACCGGGGAGTCCGTTCAATGGCTACGGAATTATCTTGCTGACGCACTCGGCTGTATCAAGGAGGAAGCGGAGCTGGCAGCTAATTCCGATAGAAAATGGGGTGGCTGGTTTAAGGAAGAAGACTGGAACGGCTGGCAGGAGCATATGTCCATGCTGATCAGTCGCATGGATTCAATTCTTATGTCTCAGGAGAATGAACTGATCCCGTCTAAGGAGCAGATGAGCGGTCCGGTTATGGGCGAGATAAGATGATGAACGGTGGATGGCATTCGCTGTAGGCAATGCCAGACGCAACTGGTTCAAATTTTTACACCTGATATAAGGGCAGGACAGCCATTATAAAAGGGAGTTGTCCTGTTCGTTTGATTGGAGGAAAGATATGTTTTCCTCAAGGAACTAAATAAAAATCAGTAAAAAAGGTTTTCGTATTTTATGCGAGAGCTTTTTTTTATTGGAGGTGATGCCCATGTTCATATGGGATTTTGTAGCCGATACCGTGCTGGGTCAGATTCTTGATTGGATTTACGGTCAGATTATCGGCTTTCTTGGAAATTTCTTTTCCGCAATGGGCGGCATGGGAGCGGACCTGTTCGAAATGAGCTGGGTACAGTCCATCGTCCTGTTTTTTGTTTGTTTGGCTTGGGCGTTGTATGGAACCGGGCTGGTGGTGTCCGTTTTTGAATGTGCAATCGAATACCAGTCCGGACGGGGCAGCATCCGGGATGCCGCACTGAATGCCATCAAGGGATTTATGGCAGTGGGGTTATTCTCCACCGTTCCCGTAGAACTGTACAAACTGTCCGTTTCACTGCAGAGTAGTCTGACGGCGGGAATCACTGGCTACGGAAGCGGCTTGGATACCCTTGCAGGTAATATCATCAACGAGCTATCAGCAGCCGGAAATTTAGAAAGCGCTGGTAGCTTGAACGTCTTTGGCGGGCTGGGAGTGATCACCAGTCCGATTATGATGCTGTTTATCCTGATTCTGATGGGCTACGCCGTAATTAAGGTGTTTTTTGCAAATCTCAAACGCGGCGGTATCCTGCTCATTCAAATCGCTGTGGGCAGCTTGTATATGTTTTCCGTTCCCCGTGGTTACATGGACGGTTTCACCAGCTGGTGCAAGCAGATTATTGGGCTGTGTCTGACCGCCTTTTTACAATCTACCATCCTCATAGCTGGGCTGATGGTTGTGAAGGATCAGGCTCTGCTTGGACTGGGGCTTATGCTGGCGGCGGGAGAAATTCCCCGAATCGCTGGAGCTTTCGGATTAGATACCAGCACCAGGGCTAACTTTATGAGTGCTGTCTATGCCGGGCAGACTGCCATGAACATTACGAGGACGATTGTAAAGGCGGTGGCAGCAAAATGAAGATGGTCTATATCTGTTCCCCCTATGCAGGGGAAATTGAACGAAACGTGAGGTTTGCGCAGGATGCCTGCCGCTATGCTATATCGCAGTGTTGTGCGCCGGTGGCTGTGCATCTGTTATACCCCCAACTGCTAAATGATGCTGTACCGGAAGAACGGGAAGCCGGTATTCAAATGGGACTTCGGGTACTGGCGGCCTGCGAGGAACTATGGGTGTGCGGTTCCCGGATCAGCAATGGAATGTGCTGTGAGATTGCGGAGGCCAAACGGCTGGGTATTCCGGTCAGACGGATATCCGCAGAACAAATACAAGGAGGACATACCATGGAGAAATACGGAATATGGGCGTGCAGGAGTGCCGTCTCAGTGTGCGGAGCATCGGAAGCCTGGGTAAAGCAGGACGGAGAACCTTTGACCTTTGATACCTATGAGGAAGCGGCCTCTGAAGCCAGGCGGCTGATAGAAAATACCCGCACGCCTAATGTAGCCTACTATGCAAAAGGAATGGACATCACGCTGGAGGAAGCGCCTTTCTCTGGCATGAAACTGCAGTATTGACCGAACCGCTGACCCTCGGCAGCCTGTTTGACGGGATTGGCGGATTTCCGCTGGCAGGCGTCGGACATGGCTTTAGGCCTGTCTGGGCCAGCGAAATTGAACCGTTCCCTATCGAGGTGACCCGGCTGCGCTTTCCTGAAATGTGCCATGTAGGCGATATTACAAAACTTGATGGTGCACAGCTTACGCCCGTGGATGTGATCTGCGGGGGCTCACCCTGTCAGGATCTGAGCATTGCGGGGAAGCGTGCCGGCTTACAGGGAGAGCGCTCCGGCCTGTTCATGGAGCAGGTTCGTGTAATCAAGGAGATGAGAGCCTATGACAAAGCAAACGGAAGGTCAGCTGACGCTGTTCGACCTCGGTATATGTGCTGGGAAAATGTCCCCGGAGCCTTCAGCTCCTCTGAGTCAGAGGATTTCCGGGCGGTACTTGAGGAAACCTGCAGAATTGCGGACAGTACCGTATCTATACCTCGACCTCCGGGAGGGGTATGGAAATCTGCTGGGGCCATACTGGGAGATCAATTCTCCGTTGCTTGGCGAGTATACGATGCTCAATACTGGCCCCGCACCCCCCAGAGAAGAAAACGTATATACCTTGTCGCAGATTTTGGAGGCCACACCGCATCACAAATATTATTTGAGCAAGACCGCCTGCTTGGGGATTCTGCGCAGAGCGAGGAAACGCGGCAAGGAACTGCCGCCTGTTCTGAAACGAGCGCTGGAGATCCAGGCAGAAGCTCCGGAGCCGTTGGAGGAAGCTCCGGAGAATGCCTGACACCATGGGATGTGCAAAGCCGCCGCATTTATGAAGGCGATGGTGTATGGCCGTCTCTGTATGGCGGCGAAGGCGGAGGACATGGGTATATAACAGAAGAAAAAAGTGAACCTGTAACGATTCCAATCAATACACAGATAGCCACAAGGCATGAGCGTTTAGGAGAAGGAACAGGTCTTGGGATAGGAGCCGCTGATGATCCCGCCTTTACCCTCCAGGCATCGCACTCCCATGCTGTATTTCATTCTGCAACTGAAAGCGGAACCATCGCCTTTGCCTGTAACCAGCGGGATGAGGTACGGAACCTAAATGATGTATCCGGGGCAATCCAAGCTCAACCCGGTATGAAACAGCAGACTTTTGTGGCGCAATTTCCGGAAGAATCCGGTGTTCAGCAGCCAAATTGCCTGACCCCATGGGATACCCAGCAGGAACGGATCTTTACAGAGGACGGCATTGCACCAACACTGGCCGGTGCAGATGGAGGCGGTGGACGGAATCCGGGCGGACTGGTGTTTTCCGCAGGCGTCGTTACCAAAGGAAACGGAGACTGCTTTCTGACCCCGGAGCAGCACACATCCCTCACATCGGGCGGTGGGCAGGCTGGACAGGGATATCTCTGCGTGCTAACAGCTGGCTTCTGTGCAGGAGCAGGCCCTGCTGCGGGAGGAATTGGTTACAGTGAGGAAATTTCTCCGACACTGAAGGCAGCAGAGAGCGGAACCAATATGGTGCCCTCCATCCTTTGCCTGAACGACCAGGGCGGCGGGCAGATGTACTGTTCTGAAAACCAGACTGGTACGCTTCGAGCACAGGAGCATGGACATCAGCCATTGATCCTGGACTCGGAGCCGGAGCTGTTTGAGAATCATGGCATTGACTCGCGCTATACCGGGCCTCACCCGGTAGCTCCGACAATGTCTGCCCGTTATGGAACCGGCGGCAACAATGTGCCCCTGATTTCCCAGCCAGCTGTTCTTGCCGGGGAGCCCGGTGAAGTTTTGGCACATGATTCGACTTACTGTATTGCCGGAAATATCATTGATCGACAGGATCACAATGGGGGCAATGGACTTGGCGTTCAGCCGGACATCAGCTATACCGTGACATCCACAGACCGTCATTGCGTTTTTTCGCAGCAACGGAGCGGTGAATATGCGCCAAATGAGGTAGTCAGCACGCAAAGTGCAAGACAGTATAAGGATGCTACAGACCTTATATGTGAGGCGGATGTGGCCGGACTGGATTGCCGCAATGGAGTGGAAAACGGCGACTTAAGCGGAACCCTGCAATCCAAAACGAATGGAGGCTATTCTCTTAACAATGTGCATCCCATTCGTATCGGTAAGTTGATCCGCAGGCTGACGCCTCTGGAATGTGAAAGACTCCAGGGGTATCCCGATTATTGGACAGATATCCCCGGCGCTTCGGACAGCGCGAGATATAAAGCCCTTGGTAATAGTGTGGCGATTCCCTGTGTGGTGCATGTGCTCCGGGGAATCGCTTATTTTTTACGCAAATTCAAATTGGAACAGGAGGAATCAGAATGTACATCTACCCCGACAACCTAAAATCAAAAGCCACGTTGTGGCTTTGGCAGCTCCGGGATATCGGCATCATTGGCGTGGGACTTTTAATCTCTGTGTTTGCTCTGGCGCAGCTGGGATTTTTGCTGCCCATTGTCATCACAGCCCTCTACGCGTTTTTAACCATACGGTTCGACGATACCAGTATCCTTGACTTTATCCAATATGCCTGCGCATTCTTTTTGACCAAGCAGCAGGTCTACGAATGGGGGTATCTGCCAAGATGAATAAAACAGAAAAGAAAACAGAAAAACAGCGTAAGGTTACCCGCCAGCTCATTGGAACCAGAGAAGTGACAGATTACAGTCTGGATACCTATCGCGGCGATCGGCTTGTGTATTTTATGATTAAACCCACTAATATCTCAGTGTTATCTGAGGAAAGTATCTCAGCGCGGATTTATGCACTGATGACGGTTCTCAAGGGCATGGCGGAGCTGGAATTTCTGTGTCTGAACAGCCGGGAAAGCTACGAAGATAATAAGCGGTTTTTGCGAAGTCGTATGGAACAAGAAGACAACACGGCTGTGCGAAAGCTGTTGGAGCAGGATCTTCTCCATCTTGACCGTATTCAGGTGCAGATGGCTACAGCCAGGGAATTCCTCGTTATCATCCGGCTCAAAAATGAAAAGGATAGCGAGGTGTTCCCTTACTTAAGCCGCATCGAAAAAACCCTGCGGGAGCAGGGCTTTATCGCGAAGCGCGCAGGCAGTGAGGACATCAAGCGGCTTCTGGCCGTCTATTTTGAGCAGAATGTTACAACGGAAAAGTTCGAGGACTTTGACGGTGAACGTTGGGTTATTTTCGGGGAGTAAACGCGCCGGTTTTTGTTGGGTATTGCATCTAGACTTGTGCGAGGTATTCGGTTATTGTCTTGTGTAATACACGGGAGGTGATGAAAATGGAATATGAGGAAATCATGGATATGGTGACAGCGGAGTTAACTCAGCGTGCGCTCAGCGTGCAGCGTGAGGAGGATGAGGCACTGGACCAAAAGATACTGCGGCGCATTGATGTGCGGGGAAGAATTGAACAGTGCATTTCTACTCTTAGTGAGCCGGAACAGCAACTTTTTCAGGAGTATTTTGAAATAACGTTGGATATCTCAGGGATGCAGGAAGGGTATCTTTATATGCAGGGAGCGAAAGATTGTGTGCGTTTTTTAAAAGACCTTGGGGTTCTATGACTCCAATTTTGCTGGTGAAAGAAATACAAAATAGGAAGCCATGGATTGCACATAGCTTCCTATTTTGCTCATGTTGAGAATACCACAAACATATTAAAATTGTGTAACTTAATTTTAAGCAGATAAGTTTTGTAACAACGGATTACAAATCCTGAATTCTCTTTATAAGCAATAATATATTATTTTCAATCTGCTTTATAACCGTAATAAACTCGTCATCACCTTTGCCTGTCGGATCATCAAGTCCCCAATCCTCACGGTGCTTGCAGGGTAAAAAAGGACACTGCACATTACAGCCCATAGTGATAACAATATCAACCGGAGGAATTTCCGAAAGCAGCTTGGAATGCTGTGTTTCCTCCATGTCAATGCCATAGAGCAGCTTCATTAACCGAACGGCATCCTGATTGATCTGTGGCTTTGTTTCTGTTCCGGCAGAATAGCTTTCAAACACATCAGCGGCAAAGTGCTTGCCGAGAGCTTCCGCAATTTGGCTGCGGCAAGAGTTGTGGACACAGATAAATGCTGCTTTGGGTTTGTTTACTTCCTTATTCATAAAAGCCTCCTTCTATAGCTCCCGTAGCTTATCGCCCTTCATATCATCTGCACTCCAAGCGATTAAAGCATAGCTGCCATTTGTGTGTTCCGCTATTTTATTTATCCATGGAGTTTCATTGCTGGCTTTTGCGGCCAACAGGGCGTTTGTTGTTTTTGTATGATAAAGAGAGGCATTCACAAGCCACCACTTTGCTGCAATATCAGCACGTTTCAAATCTTCTTCCAGCCGCAAGGCTTCATAAACCGGGGTAGCTTCAGGCAAGGCTACAATAACGACTGCTGTTTCAGCACTTCGCAAACGTGGCAGCAGCTTTCTTACGGAATCAGGGATATTGCCTTGTGTCCGCTGAACCTCTTTATGATAGCTCAATGTAGAATCCAATAGCAGAAGTGTATGCCCTGTAGGTGCGGTATCAATGACAACAATTTCATTTTCGGCACGCTCCACAACTTCCGCAAAAGCTCTGAATACGGCAATTTCTTGTGTACAAGGAGAGCGCAGGTCTTCTTCGATATAGGCAATATCTTCTTCCGACATGGTTTCCCGTGCCTTTGTTAAAACTTCCTCCTGATAGCGTGCCAGTTCCTTATGCTCGTCAATATGGCTCATGGTAATGCCGCTGTTTTCATCGAGAACAAATTTTAAGTGTGCTGCTGGGTCAGTAGTGGTTAAATGCACCTTTTTACCCTTTTCAGAAAGCCCTAAGGCAATAGCGGCGGCAAGTGTGGTTTTGCCAACACCTCCCTTGCCCATTGTGAAAACGACTTTTTTACCGCTATGATATAAGTCATCAATTACATCCTTTAGCTGAGGAATGCTCTTTGCTTTGATGGTCTCATCGCTGATGACATAGCTATCCTTTGTGAGCAGTGACCTGACATTCTCCATACCAGTAATGTTGTATGCCCGCAAGGGAACCATGTAGGTTTGGATTTCCTCTAACGATTTTGGTATATTCACAAGGGCTTTTTGCTGTTTATCGTAAAGGCTCTCCGAGATGGCATCATCATAATCTGCCAATACGCCATTGATTACCATAGACTGATTGCGTACACCAAGCTCCGCTAATTCGTAAGAAGCCCGCTGTATTTCTTTGAGGGGAGCTGTTTCGGGTCGGGTTACAAGAATCAAGGTTGTTTGTGCGCCGTCTGTCAGTGTTTCAACCGCAGCTTTATACATTTCCTTTTTACTTTCAAGCCCAGATAACTGTCCCAAACAAGAGGCACCATGTGTGCTTTCACTGATGAAATTGCTCCACGCAGAGGGAAGCTGCAACATTCTAAGGGTATGCCCGGTCGGCGCGGTATCGAAAAGAATGTGGTCGTATTTTTCTTCCATCTCTTTATTGGTAATGAAGTTGGAAAACTCATTGAAAGCGGCAACCTCTACTGTGCAGGAACCAGAAAGCTGTTCTTCCATATTAGCGAGGACTGATTCCGGAAGTTTACCACGATAAGGCGAAAGCACGCTTTCCCTGTATTCTGCCGCTGCCTGCATAGGGTCAAGGTTTGCTACATCCAGATTGGGTACTTCTGCAATGGGCGTGGCTTTCCCTGAAAGCGGGGTGTCAAACACATCCTGCAAGTTGGAAGCCGGGTCTGTGCTGACAAGAAGAACTCTTTTGCCGCTGTCCGCAAGATTTACCGCCGTTGCACACGCTACAGATGTTTTCCCGACACCACCTTTACCTGTGTAAAATAAATATTTTGTTAATGTAATTTTGTTTGGGTCAAAGATTTGCATTGAGGAACCACCTTTCCTATTTAGCAGCAGTTCCCGTCAGAACAGCAGCAACCGCTTTGCTTTGCGGATTTAGCTTCGGTCAAATAGCCTGCGGGAACCTCCAGCAAAGATGCAAGTTCCTCATTGGTTGGATAGCGGCCTGTCATCACGATTTTTTCGTCGACCATAACAGCAGGCAGCTCCTCAACACCTTTTTCGTTGATAAAGCCGTTGATTGTTTTGTTATTGACAAAAGCCATTGGCGCACTGCTAAGATTAAAGCGGTCAACCGCCACTCCGTTCTTTTTCAGTGCATTCAAAACAGTGGAAATGCGGAGCAGCTCCGGGTCAACACTTACACCGCAAAGGCCGGTGTCACAGCACATGGCGGGTTCAAATATTTGCATTTTTTTCATGATAAGTCTCTCCTTCTATATGATTATATTAAATTGCTTCTTCGTTCCATAAAAACGGTATTACGCCACTGTCCAAAACGGTCTTGCCCAATTCGTTCACGGAATCCGACTTGACGGAATCCGCATTTTTCATGCAAACGAATGCTTGCTTTGTTGTCAGCCATAATTCCCGATTGCAGTGTCCAGATACCATTTTTTTCAGATTGCTTTGACAGATAGTTCAGTAGTTGGTTCCCCGCACCTTTTCCTCTATGGGTATCATGGATGTAAATACTGACTTCCGCCACGCCATGATAAACTCAGCGGCTTGACACAGGAGTTAATGCTGCCCAACCGGCAATGACATCACCATCGGTTAATACAAAGCGGCATTGCTTGATATGCGACTGGTCAAATTCTTCATAAGTGGGGCATTCCGTTTGAAATGTTGCAAGGTTGGTATCCATACCTTGCTGGTAGATTTCGCTGACTGATTTCCAGTCGCCTTTTTGCATTTCTCTAATTTTGTAATTCATTTTGAGGAAACCAGCCTTTCGTTTTATTGACAAATCGTACAAGAAAGAGCATAACCGGCACTTCTGTCAGAACGCCAACGGTACAGACCAGCACCACCGGTGAAGTTGGCCCGAAAAGTGCAATCGCTACAGCCACCGACAGTTCAAAAAAGTCCGATGCACCAATGAGTGCGGCAGGAGCTGCAACGTTATGGGGCTGCTTTGTTATCTTGCACATCCAGTAAGCAAAGGCGGCAGTGAGGACATTTTGCAGAATCAACGGAATAGCTATCAAAAGGACATGTAAGGGGTTTTCCAGTATGGCATCTCCTTGGAATGAGAAGATGATAACCAATGTCAGGAGAAGTCCAACAGTTGTAACATTATCAAATTTAGGAATAAACCTTTGTGTAAAATATTCTTCGCCTTTGTTCTTTACAATGAAATATCGGGTAAGAAAGCCACCCACGAGAGGGACGACAACAAATAAAACAATGGAAAGAATCAGCGTATCCCACGGCACAAAGATATTTGTTACACCCAGCAGAAAGGATACGATGGGAACAAACGCAACGAGGATAATCAGGTCGTTGACGGCTACCTGCACTAAGGTATGGGCAGGGTCGCCTTTGGTCAAATTGCTCCAAACAAACACCATTGCGGTACAGGGGGCTGCACCCAGCAAAACGGCTCCAGCGACATAGCTTTGTGCCAGCTCGGTCGGTATGAACGTCTTAAAAACAACGTAGAAAAAGAAGGAGGCAAGACCAAACATGAGAAATGGTTTAATCAGCCAGCTTGTTCCGCTGGATATAAGAAGCCCCTGCGGATTGTTGCGTACATTTTTGATAGACTGAAAATCCACTTTCATCATCATGGGGTAAATCATCACCCAAATGAGTACAGCAATCGGAATGGATATTTGTGCGTACTCAAATCGGCTTAAGAATTCAGGGATACCTGGCAGGAACTTGCCGATTAAAATTCCCGCAGCCATACAGATCAGCACCCAAATGGTCAGGTATTTTTCAAAAAAACCGATACCAGTGTTTTTCTCCTTACTCATTGTCATCACATCCTTTGCAGCAGCCTGTATCTTCTTTGCAGATGCAGTTTTCCTTATCAGAGGTGATGGAGCAGAAAAATTGTTTTGTTTTGCCGATGGTTTCCTCGTCCAAAGAGTAATACGTCCATTTGCCCTCGTTTCGGCCTTTGACAAGACCACATTCACATAGAAGTTTCATGTGGTGGGACAGCGTAGATTGGGACATTTCAAATTTCTCTAAAATCATGCAGGCACAAAGCTCTCCGCAAGAGAGCATATCAACAATCATAGCCCTTTTGGGGTCGCCCAGCGCCTTAAACACTTTTGTATTTTCCAAATAGTTTTCCATATTGGTACCTCACATTTATATTCTTCGATATGACTATTATATGCACCAAATCGAAAAGTGTCAATATGAAATTGATTTTATAATTAGTAAAACCTTGATTTCCATTTCCTAATCACTATTTTTTAAGCCGTCACAAACTGTGGCGGCTTTTTCAATACCCAAAATCAAACTCAGAAAGGAAGAAGCCCATGGCAAGAAAAGTGAAACCCAAAGCCCAGCCGCAAGAGGAGGTGCGGATACAAGAATTTCTGGATATGATCGCCCCTTCAGTAATCAAGTTTAATGCCGACCATTTCATCTGCGGCAATACCTACCGTTGTGTTTGGGCGCTCCGGGAATATCCTACTGCAACCGATGAACAGGCTATCCTCCGGCACCTTGGGGAGAAGGATGGCGTTACCCTGCACCTTTATACCCGACATGTCACCCCAGTGGAGGAAAAGAAAATCATCACAAACGCTGCCAACAAAAACCGGATGCAGAGAACCAGTACGCAGGATCTCCAGCAGACCGTGACAGCAGAGTCAAATCTACAGGACGTGGCCACTATTGTGGCACAGATGCATCGGAGCCGGGAGCCTCTGCTCCATGCCGCTGTATATATTGAGCTGACATCTCATGATTATGACCAGCTGAAGCTCCTGCAGACGGAAGTTCTGACAGAGTTGGTACGCTCCAAACTGAATGTGGATCGGTTGATGCTGCGCCAGCAGCAAGGTTTTATCTGCGTCATGCCCTCCGGTTGGAACGTGTTTGGGGATCAGTTTGAACGGGTGCTGCCAGCCAGCTCGGTCGCAAATCTCTATCCCTTTAATTACTCTGGAAAAACCGACCCCAATGGTTTCTACCTCGGCAGGGATAAGTTCGGCAGTAATATTCTGGCCGACTTTAACCGCCGCGCCGACGACAAGACCAACGCCAACATCCTCATTCTCGGAAACTCTGGTCAAGGCAAGAGCTACTTGTTAAAGCTGATTCTGTGCAACCTGCGTGAATCTGGTATGCATATTATCGGGTTAGATCCGGAAATGGAGTATGAGGATCTGACCATCAATCTTGGGGGCTGCTTTATTGACCTCATGTCCGGCGAGTTCATCATCAATGTGCTGGAGCCAAAAAGCTGGGATGAAACTGGTGATCCCAAGGATATGGACGCACCCCAGGCATTCCGCCAGACCAGCAAGCTCAGCCAGCATATCAGCTTTCTAAAGGATTTTTTCCGCACCTACAAGGACTTTACGGACCGGGAGATCGACACCATTGAAATCATGCTGGGAAAGCTCTATGAAAAATGGGGAATCACGGACCACAGCAATTTTGACCGCTTAAATCATTCGGATTACCCGATTTTATCTGATCTGTACGACCTCATTGAAAAGGAATATAAGGGCTTCGATGAAAGCCACCGCCAGCTCTATACAGCGGATTCTCTTCGGAAAATCTGCCTTGGACTTCACTCCATGTGTAAAGGAGCGGAGTCCAAGTTTTTTAACGGCCATACCAATATCACCAGCAATGATTTTATTACCTTCGGTGTCAAGGGTGTGCTAAATGCAAGCAAGAATTTGCGTAACGCCTTGTTGTTTAATGTGCTTTCCTACATGAGCAACGAACTTTTGACTACCGGAAATACTGCAGCCAGCATCGACGAGCTATACCTGTTCCTGACGAATCTCACCGCCATTGAGTACATCCGTAACTTCATGAAACGAGTCAGAAAAAAAGAAAGCGCCGTTATCCTGGCATCACAGAATCTGGAGGATTTCAACGTAGAGCATATCCGTGAGCTGACCAAGCCCTTATTCTCCATTCCAACCCACCAGTTCCTGTTCAATGCAGGCTCCATAGATGCAAAGTTTTACATGGATACGCTCCAGCTGGAGAAATCCGAATATGAGCTGATTCGCTATCCCCAGCAGGGTGTGTGTCTTTATAAATGCGGCAATGAGCGGTACAACCTGATGGTTCATGCCCCAGAGCATAAGGCAAAGCTGTTCGGAAAAGCTGGAGGCCGCTAATGATCACCCGAAATATAGGACGAAGGGAGGATAGTCTATGGACATGAGAGAGCAGCGCTTTGGCATTGAGATAGAGATGACCGGCGTGACCCGCGAACAGGCGGCAAAGGTTGCTGCGGAATACTTCGGGACCGACAGCCACTATGACGGAACCTATTATAATACCTATTCAGCTTTGGATTCACAGGGACGGAAGTGGAAGTTTATGAGCGATGCCAGCATCACGCCACAGCGTAAGGCCGGGCGTCAAACCATATCAGCTTCGGATGAATACAAAACCGAGATGGTCAGCCCAATCTGCCGTTGGGAGGATATCGAAACCGTGCAGGAACTGATCCGCAAGCTGCGAGATGCCGGTGCCATCGCAAACTCCAGCTGTGGCATCCATGTGCATGTGGATGCCTCCCCCTTTGATGCCAATACCCTGCGAAACATCACCAACATCATGGCTGCCAAGGAGGATATGATTTACAAGGCACTGCAGGTAACTGTAGCCAGACAGCACCGCTGGTGCAAGCCGGTGGACAATCGTTTTCTGGAAGAACTCAATCGCCGCAGACCCAAATCGCTGGAACAGGTCAGCCGTATCTGGTACGACGGAGAGGATGCCCGCCATGAGCATTATCACGATAGTCGTTATCATTGCCTTAACCTTCATAGTGTGTTCCAGAAAGGTACGGTTGAGTTCCGTTTATTCAACAGCACCACCCATGCCGGTAAGATCAAGTCGTACATTCAGCTGTGTATGGCAATTTCTGCACAAGCCCTGAATCAGAAGTGCGCCAGCCGTACAAAGACTCAAAGCACCAATGAAAAATACACCTTTCGCACCTGGCTTCTGCGCCTTGGACTCATCGGGGATGAATTTAAGACTGCAAGGCTTCACCTGCTGGAGCATTTAGATGGCTGTATCGCGTGGAAGGACCCTGCACAGGCTCAGCAGCAAAAGGAACGATTAAGGCAGAAAAAAGAAAAGGCTCTAGAGGAAGCAACACATACACCATCACTGCAATTAGAGCAAACAATTGAAAATGAGCAGGAACAGACCGGGGTTGATGAGCAAAGCCCCGGCCTTTCTATGTCAATGTAAAAGGAGGTATTCAAATATGAAAAATGAAACCCTGTATATTGCCTATGGCAGTAACCTGAATCTGCCGCAGATGTCTTTTCGATGCCCCACTGCCAAGGTGGTAGGGGTAAGCGAAATCAAGGACTATGAACTATTATTCCGCGGCAGTCGCAGAAGTGCTGTTGCAACTGTGGAACCGCTTGCGGGTTCCAGTGTTCCGGTGCTTTTGTGGAAGATCCGGCCCAAGGATGAGCTTGCACTTGACCGTTATGAGGGCTATCCGAATTTTTACCGCAAGGAGCTGTTTCCCGTGGAGCTGGGCGGACGATCTGTTAATGCCATGGTGTATGTGATGAATGATGGACATTCGTTGGGCGCACCATCGGATTACTATCTCAACACGATTCTGGAAGGCTACAAATCTGCAGGCTTTGATTCTGATTTTCTGGAACAGGCGGTGGAAAAGTCCATTCGTCTGGCACAGGAACAGAAGGAAGCCGAGCCGGAACAGGTCAATTTGTTTGGACAGAGATGGTGGTAAAAAAACAAGCCGTACCTTTCGGTACGACCTGTTCTATTCGTCTTCCTTGAGCATGGCTTCCATAGCTGCGTAAAGAATACGCAGCTGGCTGTCACTGCATCGGCGCATGAGCCGCTCGGTCTGGCAAAAGGAATCGTCATTCCTTTCTGGATAAAATAGTGTGTCCAGCGAGAAATTCAGCTCGGTTACCAACCGATACAGCACCTCAATGGAGGGCTTACGGTGTTCACTCTCAATATGCTTTAAGTGCGTGGGCGTAATACCGACCAGCTCTGCCAATGCTTCGTGGGTGTAGTGCTTGTCCAGCCGCGCCGCCCGGAGCGCAGAGCCCAAGACACCCTTTTGTAATTTGTTATCCATCTCTATCAGCTCCTTTTATTATTAGCTTATAGTTTCCTGTTTCACTTGGAAATAAGCATTAAGAGAATTATAATATCTCTTAATGCTAACTAAAAGAAATAAGAATGGAGGAAACGAAAGAATGACAGCAAAGGAAAAAGCAAAGCTGATCAAGCAAGCAGGGCGGCTATACCTGCTGGGACACACGGTGGAAAAGCACAGAAGTGAGCTGCGCAGACTGGTAGAGCAAAAGGTAACCTATGATTCTCCGCAGATTGCAGAAGCTCTTGCAAAATTTGAAGAGGCAGACAGTGAATGGAAGCGTCTGGAACAGGAGCATTTAGACTTTCGCAGCCGGCTTGGTATGAAACAAGATCAATTAATTGAATGAGGAAAACACATATGCCCTCCGGGAATTCTCCGGAAGGTATATGTGTTTAAAAGGAGGTTATCTATGGCAGATCCTGCAACTATCACACTTGCTGTCAAAGCGGCAATTGGGGCCGCATCTGATAAACGAACATGGAAGGCGGTGGCTGTTCTCATCGCCACCATATTAATGCCCTTTATTCTAGTCATCGTCATGATCACAAGTATTTTGTCAGGAACCGCAAACCACAACAATGCCGCTGTTGCACTTTCCTTTCACGGCGGCGTTATATCCGGTCAGGTGCCGGAAGACTATCGGCAGTACATTGAGGACATGCGACAAAACTTTTCGGAACTGGACACGGCAATCTCAGAAATAACTCCCCTGATAGAGGACGGAAGCCTTGACTCCACGCAGGTCAAGGCCATTTTTTATGCTCTGTATTTCGGCGCAAATTCTCTGCGCGGAATGGATTATCAGGTATTTGCAGACTGCTTCGTCCGTTATGAAGAACGAACCCGCACCTGGACAGACGACGATAAGGTGGAGCATAAGGAAACCTATACCCTAGCGGTTCCCCTTACCTCTCTGCCGGAAATTTATGCAAGACTGGAAGAAACGCTTGGTCTGTATATTTCCTATGAGAAGCAGGCGAATGCATCAGAAATCTATTACCGGGCATTGCATGGAACCGGCGCACCCGGTGAAGGCGATGGCTTTGACCAGTGGGTAGACTGGCTGCCGGACCAGCTCTCTGGTCTGACGTATGATCTGCCTGTGGGTGAGAGTGGAGCTGGGGCTGTTCAGCTTGCACTGTCCCGTCTGCGAGATCCCTATTCACAGGAGCGTCGTGGGCAGGGCGATTATACGGACTGCAGCTATCTGGTGCAGTGGGTATACCGCCAGCTGGGAGTCAAGTTCCCCGGTACCGCCGCCGAGCAAGGTAAATACTGTGTGAACAATGGACTTACCATTTCAAAGTCCGATCTTGCACCCGGTGATCTGGTGTTCTGGAGCCACAAGGTAAATGGACGTTATCTCAATATCACCCATGTCGGCATCTATGCAGGTGATGGCAAGGTAGTAGATGCCTCCTCTTCAAGAGGACAGGTGGTATACCGGAATTTGTTTGATCCAGATAAGCAGGTGCTGTATGCAAGGCCCTATGTTGAAAACAAGGCACAGGCATCTTCCTCTGGTTTGAACTCCCCGTTGGGAAACGGCTGGCGCTCCATGGTCACTTCAGAGTTTGGCGGAAGAACAGATCCCATCACCGGAGCATGGTCGGGGCATTCCGGACTTGACCTGGGGGCGTCTAAAGGGACGCCGATCCGTGCAGCTGCCGCTGGAATCGTACATACAGCCAGCTATGGCAGTACCGGATACGGATATTATCTGACCATTGACCATGGTGGAGGAGTGGTTACACTGTACGGACATTGCTCGGACTTGCTCGTTACGCAGGGACAGACGGTAAAGGCCGGGGAAATTGTGGCGAAGGTGGGCTCTACCGGACGAAGCACCGGGAACCATCTGCATTTTGAGGTGCGGATAAACGGAATGGCCCAAAACCCAAGAAGCTATCTGCCATAGGCAGAAAAGAAAGGAGTACGCTATGTTGAAGCTACAGGCAATATTTGAACGAAAGGTATCGGAGTTCCCTTTAAGGGAATGTGTGATTGAAAAGGCAGTGGAGCTTCCGAAAGCGGAATACAGCCGATTCCGCTCCGGGATGCTTCGGGACGCTCCCTTTATTTCAGAGAGCACCGATTCCATGTACATGGAGAAAAACGAAACATATCATTGTCTTCTGGTGTTGGGAGAAAACCAGTCTGATGGTGTTCTTGTTGAAGCAGAGGGATATGACTATGCCAGGTATTCCAGTTATCTTCCGGGGGCAAGAGATTATCTGACCACCCAATTAAACGAGCTTGCGAACCGGATTATTAGGGAAGGTACTCAAAGTACCACCAGTGGCTCATGGGCCATTTATTTTGATGAGATACAAGAGCAGTACGGTGTGAATCTAAAGGACAGCGAATATATCAGCACGATGCTCTGTAACATTCTCTCGGTTCGGCAGGAAATGGCTGAAATTGAGCTGTTAGAGGACGGTCTGGACATGACCTTTTATCTGGATTACTGCCCAAATCTGGAGAATGACACTTTGAGTGAAGGAGATGCCGGAGATCAAACATTGCGCTTAAAGGAACTGATCCGTGTACCTTTTGAAAACCTCCACCTTGTGCATCACGAGGTGGATATGAACCCTTCCACCATTGTGTATCTTGACTCTGCCACCTTGACAGAGGAAGGAAAACAGGCATGGGAGGATGTGCTGAATGCACAGGTGCTCAGAGTGTTTCACGGAATTTATGGCATGCAGGCGGAGTGTGCGGGAGTATCCTCTCAGAGCCTGACTGAATTTACCCGGATGCTTGCGGGGGATTGTCCCTGTGAGGATTATGACCGCTGGGTCAGAGAGCCGGAGGATACTCCCGGCATGGAATTGAAATTGTAAAAGAAGGAGGAATTACCCCATGAGTACAACCGAATTGAAGTTGTCCTTCCCAACGGAAAAGCTGGAAGCCCTCCGCTTTTTCATGGATAAAAAGGAGCTTACCATTGAACAGGAGCTGCAGGATTATCTGGATAAAACCTATGAAAAGGCAGTTCCGGCGCAGGTGCGGGAATATGTAGAGAGCCGCATGGAGCAGAGGCCCGTGTCACAGGAAACACAGGGGCCTCCCCCGGTTAGAGAACGTCCGGTACGCCAAAGCCGCCGCCAGCGGGAGCAGACTGCTGCAGAATCTCAAATGGACGCTCCCCCTCAAGAAGAACCATTGGAGGATTCGCCGCAGGAAACCCAAAGCATGAACATGAGTATGTAACAACAGAAAAAGAACAAGGAGGTGTTAGTCATGATTAAGCTTGGCATAGACAACGGAAATTATAATACAAAATCCTCGGAGGGGATGCTTTATGCCTCCGGCTTTGCGGTCAGCGACCGGGAATTCATTACGCCGGAAATGCAGATGTTCTATGAGGGTAGCTTTTACGCGATTGGAGAACGTCGCCTGCGCTTTCAACAGGATAAAACCAGAGAGCAGGATACGTTTATGCTTACCCTGCCGGCCATTGCGGAAGCCATGAAGCGCGTGGGTGTGAGTAGTACCGATATTATGCTGGGTGTGGGGCTTCCCATTGACAGCTACGGCACACAAAAGGAGGCATTCCGCCGGTATTTTCTGCGGGAAAATGTCTCCTTTGTGTTCGAGGGCAGACCTTACCGGTGTCGTATTACAGACTGTAAGGTGTTCGCACAGGGACATGCAGCGTTGTGCCGCTATTATCATCAGCTGAAGGAATACCGAAGCATTACCCTCGTTGACATCGGCGGTTATACGGTGGATGTTCTTACCGTCCACAATTTCAGACTAGATAGATCCAGCTGTGCCAGCCTTCGGATGGGAACCATAACCTTATACAGTCGCATTCAGGATGCCCTTCAACGAAGCGGTATCCTGCTTTCAGACACCTTAATAACCGATGCTATCCAGGGCAATATTCAGCATACTGCCAGCAGACAGATCGGAGAAACTGTCGAGCGAGAAGTATCGGTCTACTGCAAAGAGCTGTTTAATGCACTCCGGGAACGGGGACTTGATCTGAGGCTCCCCACTGTGTTTGCAGGCGGCGGTGCTGAACTTCTGGAATCTCGGCTGCGCGGGAATGGGCTCAATACTGTGGCAGTGCTGAACCGGTTTGCAAATGCAGACGGATACATGCTCCTTCTGGGTTAGGAATATGCGCAAGCGTTACTATCTGTCCTTTGATATGGACGATCCCAGACACCGGGAGGCGGAGCGGCTGTTCACGCAGCAGGCCAGCCGCCAGCGCACAGAATTTGTGGTGTCCAGTATTCTCGCCTTAGAGCAAAATGTTCAGCTGGAACAGGTGGTGCGGCAGGCTGTTCGGGAAGAACTGAATCAGCTCCGGGTAACAGTCCCTTCTTCGACAAATGTGCCGGAGGCCGCTGTGCATCTGGAAGAGCTCCCTGACAGCCTGATCCACGCGTTGGAGGAATTGTAGAGACTCCACTTCCCTGCCAAATACCTGTTAAGGCAAAAAATAACTTGCACCAATTTGGCGCAGTTTTTCGGTATGGGTGTAAACGGTATGCACCAACTTGGCTCACTTATTTATTCAAGAATTCTATGAAAAGGAGATGTTATCAATGAAAACAGCGGTAATTTCTGTTTGTTACAGCACAGAAAGGCTGGAGGCCCTCCGGCAGTATCGGACAGAAGCAGAGCTGCAGGAAGGACTTGAATCAGTTCTTCCTGCGCTTTATGAAAAGTATGTTCCCTCCGATGTGCGGGAACGAATTGAAGCAGCGGTGGAAGGCGGCGCGTAGTGTGAGTGCTGCCTCTTTTTTTTCTGAGGTTCGCGCTGCGAAAATTAGTGTGTGGATGATATGAATCTCAAACTCTAAAATGACAGGAGGATTGAAATGGGTGACGAATCAATCGAGCTTTGGCTCAATAAATACCAATATACCGCACTGTCGGATATCCTTTATGAAAAAGGCACTGACATAAAAGCTGTCATGCAGGAAAAGCTGGTGGAGCTATATGTACAAACCGTTCCCGAACAGGAGAGAATTGAATTTGAGAACCGGATCAATACAGAACGCTTTGCTGCTGAGCAGCGCGTACAGGAGATGCGACGGCTTTCCGTATACCATGTGACAGAAAACGGCGACAGTCATTGCTTCGAATCGGATTACTGCTTGGAGCTGATGCAGTTGGCGTTGTTGGTACGCAGATACCAGCGCGGTGAGCTGAAATATCAGCCGGAGAGGTTTACAGCCCTGTTCCGGAATTCTGTTTCCATCAACGCAGTACAGTTTGAAGAATACGTGAAAAAGCGAATGGACAATACCGGTCAGATCACCGGCGTGTTTGACATTGACTTTGACGGGCAAATGATTTCCGGAGTCAATATCATGGATGGTTGGAAGGCTTATTCCATGAAGGACACCGGCACTGCAGCCTATTACGCCTACCGTGCCAATTATCTTCCAGAGGATAAGCGCTGGCCTATTTTTCTTGAACATCTCGAAGGGCGTGAGCTGACACAGTCTGCTCCACTGATCACGGCAGGTTGCCGCAAGCTGGAGGAAGGTGATATCTCTTTTTCAGACGAGATTATGGAAACGGATGGGCGCCTCAATTTTTATATCAATGTCCCCTTCAACGTGGACGAGATATTCGGAACCCATGTGGAAACAGCGAATAACGATGACTGGATCAATGTCTATGCTAACTATGATACCGTTCATGGGCAGGTGCGTGATACCCTGGACATTGTCCTGAATCGTGGGGATGGCTCCTGCGAAGAACTGGCCTATCAGCTGGATGATCATGAAAAGGAGCTTTTGCTGAGCAAAATGCAGGACTACTGCATGAAGCAGGAGGGTATGACGCTGGAGGATTACAGCCTCAAGCTGCAGGAGGAATCCGAGCCGCTGACAGGCCCAGCCACGCAGCAGATGTAGACACGCCACGTTGCCGCCCGTGTGCCCCTGTGTCGCGTTCTTCCGGCTGGGGTGGCACGTTACACCATAAGGGGGCGTAGCCCCTTGTTGGAGCCGTGTGCGCAGAAGATTGACGGCTGGCGAAACAAGAAAAATCGTGGTGAACCATGGGGTCGAAAACGATGCAGGTTAAAGGAGCGGGGTCGTAAACGCCCCGCTCCGGCTCATATCTCCCCGCAATGCGGGGAGAAAAACGGTTTTTTAACCGGGGTCGTAAAAATACCCTTGGGGTTGCTTACGGGGTTGTAAAGAAAACAAAACACCGATAAATGCCGGAAACAAAGGCTTTTCATAGGGGTTGCGACAGGCGTTGCAGCCCTTTTTGGTTAGAAACGGAGGTTTACTATGTCAGAAGAAGAAAAAAACAAAAAGAAGTTCCCTTTGTGGATGTATCCGGAAACCAGACAGCTGGTGGCAGATTGGTACAAAAGGGATAACTGCCAGAGTCAAAGTGAATTCATCGAAAAGGCAATACGTTTTTACTGCGGCTATATCTCAGCAGAGGAAGGTGTCCGCTTTCTACCGGCTGCCATCACCTCGGCTATGACCGGTATGGTGGATGGTCTGGAAAACCGCATGGCCCGACTTACCTTCAAGCTGGCGGTGGAGATGAGCATGATGATGAATATCCTCGCCGTCAATGCAGATTACGATGAAAATACCCTGCGCAAGCTCCGTGGCAAATGCGTGGAGGATGTAAAACGTTCGGTGGGCTCCGTGACCTTTGAAGATGTAGTGAGCTTCCAGAAGCGGGAAAGGCGTGACTGATCATGCCGCGAATTATCTTCAAATGCTGCTACTTAAAAAACGCGGCGGCTCATGCGGAAAATCTGGTGAATTATGTTGCCACGCGGGATGGCGTAGAAAAGCTCCCGGAGCGGATGCGAAACCGTCCTGCAACGAAGAAGCAAAAGCAGCTGGTATCGGATATTCTGGAGCGGTTTCCGGATTCCACAGGGCTGTTTGAATACGAGGATTATTTGACGAAACCGACCATGGAAAATGCCTCGGAATTTATCTCCGCGGTGCTGGATCAGAACCTTGACCAGCTGGCACACAAGGAAGTCTATGTCAACTATATCGCCACCCGCCCTCATGCCGAACAACTGGATACCCACGGCTTGTTTTCCGATGAGGATATTCCGCTGGTATTGTCACGGACGGCGCAGGAGGTGGCGGCACATACCGGAAACATATGGACACCTATTATATCTTTGCGGAGAGAAGATGCCACCCGGCTGGGGTACGACAATGCCGCCGCATGGATGGCACTGCTGCGCAAGCAACGGAATGTCTTTGCCCAGCAGATGAAAATCACCCCGGAGAACCTGCGCTGGTACGCTGCGTATCATGACGAGGGACATCACCCTCACTGCCATATGATCGTGTATTCGGTCGATCCCCGCGAGGGGTTTGTAACGAAGCCGGGCATTGAAGCCATGCGGAGCAGTCTGGCGTGGGAAATCTTTCAGCAGGATCTGCTCCAGATTTATGCAGAGCAGACCGAGCGTAGAAATACGCTGACCACACAGAGCCGGGATGCCCTGCAGGAACTTCTGGTGCAAATGCAGACCGACGCCTATGACAATCCGGTGCTGGAGGAAATGCTGTTCCAGCTTGCGGAGCGGCTTCGGCATACCACCGGTAAAAAACAATATGGCTATCTGAAAGCACCGCTCAAGCGACTGGTGAACCGGATCGTGGATGAACTGGCAAAGGAAGAACGTGTGGCAGTAGCTTACGCCCAATGGTACGAGCTTCGCAATGAGGTACTGCGTACTTACAGGGATGAGCTTCCGCCACCACTCCCTCTTTCACAGCAAAAGGAATTTAAACAGATAAAGAATATGGTAATTGCGGAAGCAGTCCGGCTGGGCAATCAGGAGTTCACCTTTGAGGGGGATGATCAGGCTGAACCGCCTCCGGAGGATGAACCTATCATGGATGAAACGATCATTCCGGAGGATCTCGAAATGATGCCAGATGCGGTGCCTGACGAGGAATTGACTGAGGAAGCAGAAGACTTGCAGTCCGGGCTTGATAACGATCAGGAATTCGAATCGACCGCCGGACATTCTGACAGTGCGGATACAGCGTCATCTAGCGGGAAACCACATATCGCATGGAACAGCCGCTATAAGCAGGTCCGAGCTTTCCTATACGGCAGTGATCTTTTAGAGCCGGACTTTGAACAGGCTCTTGCCCTGTTCCTGCTGGAAGCGGAGGACGGCAATGCTCTTGCCATGCATGATCTGGGAAGAATGTACACAGACGGTCTGGGTACAGGGATGGATACAGATATTGCCTTTGACTGGTACGGAAAGACCCTTGCCGCTTTTTTGGCGATTGAAGCCAAAAAGGAACATAGCTATATAGAATACCGTATCGGCAAGCTGTATGCAGCGGGACTTGGAACAGAGCAGAACTACGCAGAAGCGGCAGACTGGTTTCAGCAAGCGGCTTCCAAACGTCACAAATACGCCCAATACTCCCTTGGCGGTTTATATTACCGGGGACAGGGTGTGGAACAGGATTTTCAGATGGCATTCAACCTGTACCAACACTCCGCTGCTCAAGGAATGCCCTATGCGGATTATGAGCTGGCAAAGATGTACCGGGACGGAGTTGGAACAGCGCCAAATGCTAACGAAGCGGAACTGCACTTTGAGGCCGCTTTCCATGGCTTTTGGCAGATGGAACGGCAAAGTCGTGATGATAAGCTGCAATATCGCCTTGGACAGATGCTTTACACCGGCACCGGAACAGAAAAAGATGTGGATGAGGCTCTTCGCTATTTTGAAAAGTCTGCCCGGCTGGGAAATATCCACGCACAATATATGCTGGGAAAAATTTTTCTGGATGCGGACAGCGGGCATTTTAATGCGGAGAAAGCCATCCAGTGGATCACAAAATCAGCGGATAACGGCAATGCACTGGCACAGTATGCTCTCGGAAAGCTTTTCCGGGATAGAAATCATGTGGATAAGGATATATCAAAAGCAATTGCACTCTTTACACAGGCAGCAGAGCAGGATAATTCCTATGCCGCTTATGCGCTGGGAAAGCTCTATCTGCAGGGAGATGACATACCCAAGGATATGGGCGCCGCCTTAAAGTGGCTGACAAAATCTGCTGACCTTGGCAACCAATATGCGCAATATGCGCTTGGGAAGCTGTACCTGACTGGCGAGGATGTGCCAAAGAACATTTCCAATGCGCTGGAGCTGTTTCAAAAGTCAGCGGAGCAAGGCAATCAATTTGCACAGTACCAGCTCGGTAAGCTGTATCTGAAAGGAGAGGATGTTCCAAAAAACATGGAAGCGGCCATTCGTTGGCTGACCGCTGCCGCCGAACAGGAAAATCAATATGCGCAGTACCAGCTTGGGAAGCTGTATCTGATTGGCGAAGATGTTACTAAGAATATAGAAGCTGCCATACGCTGGCTAACCGCTTCGGCGGAACAAGGTAACCAGTATGCGCAATACGCCCTTGGTAAACTTTATCTGCTGGGACGGGATACCCCCCGTGACCGGGAGGCCGCTGTGAGGTGGCTCACCCTTTCTGCGGAACAGGGCAATCTATATGCTCAGTTTTTCCTTGATCATCTGGACTCGTTCCGGGACCCTTCCTTATTTCTGGCTGTCACCCGGCTCTTACATCACGCCAGCCGGATATTTCAGGAGGAGGCCAGAAGACTGCCAGGTGCCCCCGGTATGCAGACGGATAGCAAACTGCGCAGAAAGCTTCGACAGAAAAAGATCGCCCAGGGCCTTGCTCCGGACGATCACGAACAAAAATTCACAGCCTATTAAATGTGAAGGAGGTTTCCATGCGAAAACAATCTCATGGGCAGACGAAACAGCTGCCCTCCATACAGCAAAAACAATTGTATCCCAAGCCGTCCGTTCATCAGCGGGCGGCATTTTTTTGTGTCCGCCATGGGCACATGCGCTGCGGGAAACGCAAGCGATAAAGGAGGTGCTTCGGCATGGCATATGTATATTTTACGGATGATCAAAAGCAGCGGGCCAACGCAGTGGATCTGGTGGACTTCCTCCAGCGGCAAGGCGAGCAGTTGGTTCGCTCCGGTCGGGAATATCGCTGGAAGCGGTATGACAGTGTTACTGTGCGGGGCAACGAATGGTTCCGTCATTCTCGCAAGGAGGGCGGCCGCGCCATTGACTTTGTTCAGCAATTCTACGATATGAACTTCCCCGATGCAGTCTCTTTTCTGCTTGGTGGGGAATCCGGTGTGGAATGGAACCAGACAGAGAAGAGCGCCCCTCCGCCTCGTAAGGAATTTGCATTGCCGGAGGAAAACCCGGACATGCGGAGGGTTTTCGCCTATCTCATCAAGCAGCGTTTCATCGACCGGGACGTCCTGTCCCATTTTGCACACAAAAAGCTTATCTATGAGGATAAGCAGTATCATAACGCCGTGTTTGTAGGGCTGGATGAGAATGCAGTTGCCAGGCACGCCCATAAACGAGGTACTTATACGCAGAGCGAGCCTTACAAGGGAAATGTGGAGGGAAGTGATCCCTGTTATAGCTTCCACTGGATCGGGGAAAGTGACACTCTCTATGTCTTTGAAGCGCCTGTGGATATGCTGTCCTTCATTACCCTGAATAAGCAGGACTGGAAGCAGCACAGCTATGTGACGCTGGACGGTGTATCGGAGCATGCCCTGCTGCGCCAACTGGAGCTGCATCCACATCTAAAAAACCCAGTGCTATGTCTGGACCATGACGCGGCAGGGATTGAAGCCACCGGCCGGCTCAAGGATATTCTCTGCGAGAAGAATTATTACGATCCCGCCTATATGGACATTTCCGTTCTCAGATCGGAGTTTAAAGACTGGAATGAGGATTTAAAAGCGATTCATGGTATTGAACCCATCCCGGCACAGGAGCATCCGAAGTTGATGCTTTTGCAGCAGGTGTGTTCGGGAGTGCTGGAGGTTTGTCGAATGCAGTCTGTGAATCAGGAGGCTAATGCCCGCTTGCTGAATGAATGTGAACAGCTGGCTCCCCTGCTGCGCTCAGATAGTCTCCAGCGAAACGTATTAGAGGAACAATGCCGCCAGACAGTGGCTTGTGCTTTGATTTCCATTCAGAATACCTGCCGACAGATGGAAATTCCGGTATCCATGGAACGTGTAACCGGATGGCTGCAGGCTGAATACAAACCTCATGAAGATAGGGGCTGGCTGCGCTCCAAAGCGGAGGATATTCGAATTGCCGTGAGGGATGTCTCCAGCCGCCTCCGTACTCCTGGTATCCGCACGGCAGACGAACAGAAGCTTTTTATGCGTTCCTGCCTTACACTGGCGCTTAGCTGTGTGAAAGCGCAAATGTTCCTTGTGCTGGAAGCGCAGGAGCAGGCACCCAAGCAGGAGCAAACTGTAAATTTTACCATGACGATGTGAAGGAGGGATGACTGTGCAAACATCGCAGCTTGTAACGCTGCTTGCTGCCGGACTGACCATGTTCGGTGTGATCGGCTTTTTATCACTGCTTGCTCACTATTATACATTAAACGGCATCAAGTCAAAAACCGTGGGTGATGGTCAGCATGGTACAGCAAGATGGGCAACCAAAAAGGAAATACAGACAGTATATACGGCAGTCCGGTATGAGCCGGAAAAATGGCGGAAGGGAGAGAATCTCCCGACGGCACAAGGGTTAATTGTGGGCTGGCAAAAGGCATCCCTATTCGATAAAACCGCTCCCCATGGCTATGCATTAGTGGATGACGATGATGTCCACTGCCTGATGATCGGCGCTGCAGGTGTCGGTAAGACTGCTAATTTTCTCTATCCTAACCTGGAGTATGCCTGCGCTTCCGGCATGAGCTTTATCACAACCGATACAAAGGGTGACCTTTACCGTAACTATGCAGGGATTGCCAAGGATTACTACGGCTACCAGGTGTCAGTCATTGACCTTAGAAATCCCACCCGCTCAGATGGGAACAATCTGCTTCATCTGGTAAACCGCTATATGGATTTATACCTTACCCATCCGGAGAGTCTGGCATATAAGGCCAGAGCGGAGAAGTATGCGAAAATAACCGCTAAGACCATTATCAGTTCCGGGGGCTTTGACAGCTCCGCTGCAGGACAGAATGCATTCTTCTATGATGCTGCGGAAGGACTGCTGACCTCAGTTATTCTACTGATTGCAGAATACTGTGAACCTAAAGAGCGGCACATCGTATCCGTATTTAAGCTCATTCAGGATTTGCTGGCGCCTAGTGGTGTGAAGGGGCGGACACTCTTCCAAATGCTGCTGGCACACCTACCTGATGATCATAAAACCAAGTGGTTTGCCGGCGCTGCGCTAAACTCTGCCGAACAGGCCATGCAAAGTGTCTTATCTACAGCCCTGTCCCGGCTTAATGCCTTTCTCGACTCGGAGCTGGAGCAGATACTTTGCTTTGACACTGCCATTGACGCAGAAAAGTTCTGTAAGCAGAAAAGTGCTGTTTTCCTTGTTATGCCAGAGGAAGATAATACGAAATATTTCATCATCAGCCTGATTGTTCAGCAGCTTTACCGTGAGATTCTTTCCGTGGCGGATGAGCACGGCGGGAAGCTTCCAAACCGTGTAATGATGTTTCTTGATGAAATCGGAACCATACCCAAAATTGAATCAGCGGAGATGATGTTCTCGGCTAGCCGTTCCCGGCGTGTATCCATTGTCGCCATTATTCAAAGCTTCGCTCAGCTGGAGAAAAACTATGGGAAAGAGGGCGCCGCCATCATTATTGATAACTGTCAGGATACTGTGTTTGGAGGCTTTGCTCCCAACAGTGAATCGGCGCAGATTTTGTCAAAGGCACTGGGTAATCAGACAGTTATGAGCGGTTCTATCAGCCGCGGGAAAAACGATCCCAGCCAGTCTTTGCAGATGATTGAACGGCCACTCATGACAGCCGATGAGTTGAAATCCATGCCCAAAGGAAGATTTGTTGTCACAAAGACTGGAACCTATCCCATGCGTACCCGGCTAAAGCTATTCCTCGAATGGGGTATTATTTTTGGAAAAGTTTTTGAGATTGCAGAGCAGTCTGCACGAAAGGTGGAATATGCCGACCGGCGCAAGGTTGAGGAAGAAATCATACGGCGCAATGCTGCCTTTGAACCGGAGCCGGAGGAGATAGAGTATACATCGGCTCCTTCGGGAGGAATGGTGCATACCCCAACTCCTGCCATTAATCTGGAACCCATGGAGCAGAAGCAAAGGCCAGGGAGGTGAACATGTGGCTTATTTTACATCTGTATACAAATCAGAGTTGCCGCACCGGGCAAAATCCATCTATATGTATTTGCATGACAGGGCTGATAAGGATGGTAAATGTTATCCGGCAATTGGTACCATTGCCAGGGAACTGAATTTATCCCGCAGTACAGTAAAACGTGCCCTTACCGATTTGGAAAAACAAGGTTATCTTCGCAAGGAACAGCGCTGGAGGGAAAATGGGGGGAAGAGCAGTAACCTTTATTTTTTGAGCCGTGAGCCGCCTTAAGAGAACATTCAGATTTTTAAAATTCATGCATAAAAAGAGGCAAAAAAGGCAGACCGTTCCGCCAAGGGAATCGTCTGCCTTTTCAGTGAACCATGCCAGGGCTCATGGTGAACCGTGAAGGGTAACTTCTCATTTTAAGAAAGCTTATCTACAGAGAAAGAACATCTTTATTAGGCTTAAAAGAGCAAGTATATTCTGCCATACCGGACGTGGTGATCAAATATATCAATCAGTTCTTCGAAATAGAAAATAAATTGGAAGTCCTTTCTCCGGAAAGAAGAAAAGATTAGCGTCTGATACAGGAAAAGCCTGTACTGGGTGCATTTGCTATAAAGCTTTGTCAAAGAAGATCGTGGTTACCCTTCTAAATTACTTCCTTCACTATCGAGAAACAATAACTCATAGTATTTTTGGGGTCTTCCTTTGCCGGCCTCTCTTTTTTCAAATACCGTCCGTGCATAGTTCTTTTCTTCTATTTTGTTGAGAATACGGTTTGCGCCTCTGATGGTGATGGAGAGGCATTGAGATACATCCTCAGATGATAATTTATTTGTTCTCATAATTTCTGCATAGGACATAATTTTCTGTAAATTAATGTTGTTTATTCCAATACTTTTGGCCAACGCAATGATTTCCGGATCCCCTTGTTCGGAGAACTGTATGACATTTATACTTCTCATTGGGCCGATCACCTTCTGATCTTCGTTTATAAAAAAGCTACAGCTGCCCGTAAAGGCTTTTGCCTGTCTGTGAGCTTTGGTGGCGTTTTCGTTAGCCTGATAATATTCATGCCCAGAGCCCCAGCCGACTTTCACCTTGTGGCTTACGCACTCTTCCAGATATTCCAGCAGGGTGCAGTTATGGGCGTCGGAGGTGATTTTCATAAAATTTCCGTAGGTGGTGTAAAGTCTGACAAAGCCTTCCGAGATCTGGGCCGTGTCTGCAAGATTTACGTTGCGTAGAAAACCGCCGACAAGTTCTTTTAGCTCATGAAGCTGTTCTTTAGTCGGCGGGTAAGCCGTTTCTGTCGATAAGCATGCTACGACGGCTCTCTGGTTCTTGAGCTTAAGGATGGTGATTTCATTGATGATCTCTCTAATGGTCTCTTTCACGTTCTCCAAAGTGGGACGTATTAAGATATACCTTACCCCGTGCTTTTTGAGTTCCGGAACAAAGTGGCCGAACGCTGTGATAGACAAGTCTGTTTTTTTCTCTTCCCACAGAGTTATATGGTTCTCGAGCATTGTTTCCACTCGCTCGAAAAGATCGTCGCTGTCAATAGGCTTCCCTTCATGAGTCAGATATTTTTGAAATTCACTGAAAGAATCGATAATATATGCATAATCCACATAAATCCTGGATATATCAAGCTCAGGTTCTGTGACCAGTAATCGGAAAAGTTCTCTATAAAGAAGGTTTTCATTATCCTGCAAAATATGAGTGGGTATTTTTGCATCCAAACATTCCTTATCGATTGACTCGTAGAGCAATCTGCCACTGACAACAAACCCGTCCACCGAACCTAAATTATTCAAATAGACGTCTTTTGTTTCTCGGAAGCTGCTTATTGTAAGAAACCGAAACTGACATATCGACCGCATTTCTTCTTCGATGGCGCGGAAATAGTCCATATGGGTCTCAGGCGTGATTATACCCAGCTTAATTTTCATGGTAGATTCCTTTCATAAACAAATTCAATAGTAAGAATTATATCATAATGTATGTGATATTTCAATCTCTCAGGAACTGGGAGAAAGTGTTCTTAAAATGTCTTATTTTCTTCTTGACAGCAGATAGATTTATAAGTATAATAAAAGTGTTCCTAAAATGTCTTAAAATATAAAAGCGGGCAATTTTACTCTGTTGTTTCGCTAATTCGATTTGTGTTATAGGAGGTGTTAATTGTGAACGAAAAAAACGGAGACTTTTTGAGTATGGCCAATCAGCTGCAGGAAAAGTTGGTTATGTACAGGCATCATCTACATGCGATTCCGGAACTTGATCTGAGTTTGCTCAGAACGACTGCTTATGTAAAAGAGATGTTGGAGTCGATCGGTCTTACACCCACTCCTGTGGGAGAATCAGGCTTAATGGTTACTATTGGCGGACAACGCCCCGGAAAGGTGATTCTTATCCGTGCGGATATGGATGGGCTGCCAATAAAAGAAGAAGCGGATATTTCCTTTGCGTCATTGAATGGAAATATGCATGCATGCGGTCATGACCTGCATACTTCCATGCTGCTGGGAGCTGCGGAGATACTAAAGGAAAACGAAGAGCAGCTTTGCGGCACGGTCAAACTTATGTTTCAGCCAGGGGAAGAAACCCTGCACGGGGCAAAGATGATGCTTGAAAATGGGATTCTCGAGAATCCAAAAGTGGATGCGGCAATGATGCTCCATGTGTTGTCTGGAATGCCAATTCCTGCGGGGCAATTTGTAATTCCTGAGGCTGGAGAAGCGATTTCGACTTCTTCAGATTGGTTCGAAATAATCATCCACGGAAGAGGTGCGCATGGAGCAATGCCCGATGCCGCGGTGGATCCTTTAAATGTAGCTGCTCATCTTCATTTGGCGCTGCAGGGTATCATAAGTCGTGAAATCTCTCCGATTGAGAGTGCAGTTCTTACAATTGGAGTGATGGAAGGTGGAAGTACGAATAATGTGATACCCAATATTGCCAGAATGAAAGGCAGTGTACGCACATTTAACGCCGTATTGCGTAATAAAATTGAAACCCGTATTCACGAAATTTCTAATGGTATTGGGGAAACATATCATGCAAAGGTAGAGGTGATTTATACCAGGGGCTGTCCTGAGGTAAAAATTGACAGCGGACTTAACCATCAAATGAGAACTACTATTACAGACACCTTTGGCGCCAGTTCGTTTATCAATCTGACACAATTGATACCCGGTGGTAAATTAATGGGATCGGAAGACTTCGCATTTGTAACACAAGCGGTGCCAAGTACCTCAGTTTTTATTACCGCAGGCAATTCCCAAGAAGGTTATAGCTACCCTATGCATCATCCAAAGGTAATGTTCTCGGATGATGTGCTTTATAAAGGAGCTGCGGCTTACGCTGCTTTCGCCAGAGACTGGCTTGAAAGTAATAGATAATATCCAAACAAAACAAGGAGGAATTAAAATGACAGAGAGACGTATGATTGGACCAACAAAATTTGAAGAGTACTCGGAGAAGTACAAAGAATTTCTATTAATGACCCGTCGTGACGGAATAATTGAAGTGCGGTTGCACACCGACGGGGGGCCTTATCATCATAATTGGGAAGCCCATACTGCATGGTCTCATGCATGGTCAGATATCGGCCGTGACCCTGAAAATGAGGTTTTGATTATATCTGGAACAGGAGATAAATGGGTTGTTGGAAACCCCGATGTCTGGAACACTAAATTTATGGATTGGCCGAAGCAAAAGAAACTGGAACAGTATCATGAATCGCTGAGACTGCTTGAAAATATGATATTCTGTATCGACATCCCTACAATCGGGGCGATCAATGGACCGGGAACACACTGCGAAATCGCAACGCTCTGTGATATTACTATTTGTACGGAAGACGCGGACTTTTTTGATCCACATTTTCTAGGTGGTACACCTCCTGGTGACGGAATGATACTTACACTTCAGAATATGTTAGGCTTTAAGAAAGCAGCATACTACGCATATACTGGTAAGAATATCGATGGAAAGACAGCATTGGACCTTGGAATCGTCAGTGAAGTGCTGCCCCGTGAAGATCTGCTGCCCCGTGCATGGGAACTGGCAGAGATGATAATGCAGGCACCTCGTTCCACCAGACATCTTACTCATTCCATTTTATCTCGTCCTTGGAAACAGGCCTTAGTTAACGATCAGGGATTCCATCTTACTCACCAGATGTACGATATGGCGATAGATGAAGAAGGTGTTCTTGAAAGACTGACGAAAATGAAAGAGCGTTTAACGGGCAAATAAAGCCACTGGCAGTTATCTGCTATTCAAGGCAATGACATAATGGCAGAGGGGCTAAACCGACTTGCGCTGTAACACGAAAGCTAGGCGGCCCCTTTGCTAATTCTATTTATGAAAGGCATAAATTTTAGAAAAAGAGGAAACGAAATGTCAGAGAGATGTATGGTGGGACCTACAAGATTCGAAGAATACTCGGAAAAGTATAAAGAGTTTTTCTTAATGACCCGCCGCAATGGCATACTCGAAGTACGTATGCACACGCGGGGGGAATCGCTTCAGTTTGACTGGCCAGTTCTGACCGCATATGGAAATGCATGGTCAGATATTGGTCGTGATCCTGAAAACGAAGTAATGATTCTCACGGGAACGGGCGATAAATGGCAGGTGGCAAATCCTGAAATCTGGAAAACAAAATTCATGGACTGGCCGAAGAAGGATAAACTGGACATGTATCATGAAACTTTGAGAATGATTGAAAATATGATCTTTTGTATTGACATCCCTACAATTGGGGTGATTAATGGTACAGGATCACACTGGCAAATGGGAATATTATGTGATATTACAATTTGTGCTGAAGACACAGATTTTTTCGATGCACATTACCTGGGCGGCGTTTCTCCTGGTGATGGAATCATCTTAGCACTTCAGAATTTGATAGGCATTAAGAGAGCGGCATTTTGCGCATATACGGGTATGAATATGAATGCACAGACAGCATTAGATTTGGGTATAGTTAGTGAGGTACTATCTCATGAAAAGCTTCTTCCCCGTGCATGGGAACTTGCAGAGATGATAATGCAGATACCTCGCTCTACGAGACATCTTACGCATTCGATTATATCACGCCCATGGAAAAAAGCTCTTGTCAGTGATCAGGGATTCCAACTTGCACATCAGATGTACGACATGTCTATTGATGAAGAGGGTGTGCTTGAAAGGTTGATGAAAATCAAGGAACGTTTTCAGGAGAATGAATGATTGGCTATTTTCGGTAAAAGAATATGGTATTTCCTCGTTTTGTCCGATTCGACGAACTGGCCTGCAATTAGTTGAATGTATGGGTCATGAAGAAAGAAGGTCGCTTGAACTTCAAAAAGCGCAGAGAAAGGGGAAAAAGGTGATATGAAATCATTGAAAGAATTATATAAAGTCGGCAGTGGACCGTCTAGTTCCCATACAATGGGGCCGGAAAAAGCCGCTAGAATCTTTAAAAGTGAAAATGAGAGAGCAGAACGCTTTAAGGTATTGATTTATGGTTCCCTTGCAAAAACGGGCAAGGGTCATATGACTGACAAGGCCATTATTAAAGCTATGTCACCAGTTCCAACTGAGATTGCATTTATTACTAATGCTGATTTTATTCTGCCTCATCCCAATACCATTGATTTTTTTGCTTATAAAGATGGATTGCAAATAGCAACCATGCGTGTTGTAAGCGTTGGTGGTGGGGATATTGTTATCGAGGGGCGGGAGGAGATGTTGGCATCGGATGTATATAAGCAAAATACTTTTACAGAAATCGCTAAGTTCTGTAAAGAGAACAACATCTGCCTAAGCGAGTACATCGAGCAGTGCGAAGGCAAAGAGATTTGGGATTTTCTTTATGTAATTTGGGGCTCGATGAAGCATTCTATTAGCGAAGGGCTTACAGCCACAGGTATTCTAGAAGGCGGTCTAAACGTAGAAAGAAAAGCGCAACTTCTATATAACCAGAGATATATCGATGAGAGCCCGGTGATGCGGGAAAACAGGCTTGTCTGTGCTTATGCTTTCGCCGTAAGCGAACAGAATGCCGCCGGTGGCACAATCGTAACGGCCCCAACTTGCGGCGCTAGTGGTGTGATGCCGGCAGTACTCCTTTATATGCAAGAGAAGATGCAAGCCACGGACGAACAAATCCTACGGGCAATGGCAGTTGGCGGCCTCATTGGCAACTTGGTCAAGCAGAATGCATCCATCAGCGGAGCTAAATGTGGTTGCCAAGGGGAAGTTGGAACTGCTTGCTCCATGGCGTCGGCCGCACTAGGGGAGTTGTTTGGTATGGATATCGACCAAATTGAGTATGCAGCGGAAGTTGCATTGGAGCACCATTTGGGGCTGACCTGTGATCCAATTTGCGGACTTGTACAGATTCCTTGCATTGAACGAAATGCCGTGGCTGCGATGAGGGCTATCAATGCGGTAAGCCTGGCGCATTTCTTGTCAAACACACGTAAGATTACTTTTGATCTGGTTGTCAAGACCATGTATGAAACTGGACTGAACATGAGTAGTGATTACCGCGAAACTGCAGAAGGTGGGCTCGCCAAGCTTTACAGAGTAGAATGTTAGCTCAGCCATGAGGTCCACCGAGGGGGTACCGGTGTCAAACTGCTTCTTTTTGGTATCCTCAAAACAACTGGAGGGTGCTATTCGGAGTATTAAAAAACGACTATGAGTTCCAAAGATTCTCACTTCGTGGGAACACCAAGGTAAAATTGGAAATACTCTTGCTTAATGTATTTATGCTGTAAAAATCAGATAGCTTATAATTTAAAAAGGACCTTACAATCATAGAAGCACTTACAAATTAAACATCCATTAATATTGACAGTAAAAAGGACTTAGATTATTATCATAATGAGCAGAGATATAAAAAGTTCTGATATTTCTCTCATAGTATATAACGGAGAAAATGTTGGGCTTGAAATTGCAAAGATCAAACGGTTTTTCTTTGAAGCATGATATTGAACATGAAGGGAGTTAGAGATGAAGGTTCTAATGGTGGGCTATTTTACTGAGATTTCAAAATTAAATATTGCAAGGCAATTTCCCGGAGACTGGGACGTTGTAATTGTCCCACCCGGAGAAGAAATGTTGCATCATATTGAAGATTGCCAGGTTATAATACCTGAGCATATTAAAGTTGATCATAGACTGCTTTCTATTGCAAAAAAATTAAAATTGGTACAAACGGGTGCAGGATATGATAATGTGGATATCAATGCCTGCACACAGCTTGGTATTTGGGCGGCCAATGCTGCAGGAGTGAATGCACAGGCAGTGGCAGAGCATGTAATGGCGCTGATGTTGTCTTATTATAAGAACATACCGTTTCTTAATGCTTTCATGAAAAACAGAATAGATGAAACACAATTGAACTATACAGGAAGTGAATTAAAAGGCAAAACGATTGGTATTATCGGGTTTGGCGCCATCGGCAAAAAAGTTGCTGAGTTTTGCAGGGTTTTTGGTATGCATGTGCTTGTATATGCTAGAAATGCTAATGTGCAGTCTGATGGCTTTGTTAAAATGACGGATTTTGATCATCTTGTAAGTGCATCAGACATAGTAACTGTACATGCTTCTCTGAATTTGCAGACCAAGCAGCTAATCAATAAAGAAGTATTTAAAAAAATGAAGAATACTGCACTTTTTATCAATACAGCCCGCGGTGGGATTGTCAATGAAAGAGACTTAATTGATGCATTAAAAAACGGAGATATTGCAGGTGCATGTCTGGATGTGTTTGAGTCTGAACCACTTCCAACTGACAGTGAACTCCGGGATCTGAGAAATGTGATACTTACTCCCCATACGGCAGGCATGCCTGACGGCCTTAAATTTCATGAAAAAAGATATGCTTTTTTTGTGAATAATATAAAACGTGTAGAAAATGGTGAAGAGCCGGAAAGCAAGCTCAATCAGTTATAATAACTTGATATAATAAGAATAAGAGTCTTTAGGCGTGTTTTTCATTAGGTTTATTTTATAAATAATTGATTTTAGGTAAGGCAGACAGCAGATTAAACAGTCTGCCTTTGTTGCAGTTTGGTACGTAAGAGTTCACCTATATTAATGGCTCTTAAAAAATCTGAAATAAAGATAAAGGCTTTTGTTGGCGTTCGTAGTTAGAAGCAATTAGTTGTTCGTTCTATAAAAGCAGTAGCGACGGAGTAAAGAAATCCTCCCAACTCAACCGTATTCCATTACTGATTGGGGGCTAATGAACTGTAGGTGTATAATTTTGCAAATATTTGCCTATATAAGATAAATATGAATTGTGATAAACTGTATTTTTGAAAATGGCACCCTAAAAGCACAAATTTTACGGAGGTAAAGCCAAAGGTTTGGAACCAAAAAATCTTATGCATTAGTTTTATATTATACCAAAACAATTTTATAAAGTAACCATCTAGCAGAAGTATGAGAGGTCATGTTTTTCTTTTTTAGAAAGCATAGCCTCTTATTTATTGCCTGATGCAGTGGTTAAAAAGACTGGAGGAAACAAAATGGCAAATAGAACAATGCGTATTTTTCTTACTCTGAAGATTATCACCTATGCGACGCTGGATGGATTGTCGAAGCACACCCACACCTTAAGAATCCAATGTTGTGTCTGAATCATGACGCGGCAGGGATTGAAGTCACCGGCCGAATTAAGGAGATTCTCTGTGAAAAGAATTATTGCGATTCTGCCTATATGGACATAACGGTTCTCCACTCGGAATTTAAGGACTGGAATGAGGATTTAAAGGTGCTTCATGGTATTGCTCCCTTTCCGGCGCAGGAGTAGCCGAAGTGGCAGCTTCTGCCACAGGTGTGTTCAGGAGAACAGGAAATTTGCCAATCGTAACGCTGATTGCAGCCGGATTAACCATGTTTGGTAATTACCGACTTGACAAAAGTGTATGGCAGCCATATACTATTAGCGCAATAAGAATAAAATTGCAATCATATAATGGCATATAAAATGCTTTGGAGATATTTATTGGGTATTAATTTGTATGAAAGGAATCTTACTGGGGCACAAGAGGGTGGGGCATTAAGCTATATACATAGAGATAGAACAAGGAGAAATTTATGCAGAAATCAAACAAATGTCAGGAAAAAAACATTTCATTACACTCATCAAAATCTATGCCTTTTATGCTGGTGATCGGAATTATATTTATTGCGGCGAATTTGCGCTCCCCTTTGACGGCGGTCGGCCCAGTAGTTGATCAAATTCGTAATAGCTTGCATATTTCTAATACACTAGCCGGAATGATAACAACATTCCCTCTATTTGCTTTTGCAGGTTTTTCACCCTTTGTGCCAAGGCTGGCACGAAAATACGGCACTGGCTTGGTGCTGTTTTGGTCACTTGCTTTTCTGACACTTGGAATAGGGTTACGTTCAGTGTTTGGAGAAATCGGGCTATTTTTTGGAACAGCTATACTTGGACTATCAATCTCTGTTGGCAATGTACTGGTACCCAGCCTTATCAAACGTGATTTTTCCAAACGAGTTGGTTTAATGACGGGCGTTTATAATGCTTCTATGAGCCTTTTTGGAGCAATTGCATCAGGTGTTAGTATTCCTGTTGCAGTGAAAGCGGGATTAGGCTGGGAAGGAGCGTTAAGTATTTGGTCGGCTCTTAGCCTTTTTACTCTTATCCTCTGGACACCCCAAGTAATACATAAAAAACAAAAAAATGTTCGTGAAGAAGTGGTCAATAGTGATAATAGTGTAAAAAAAATAAGTGCAGAGGGATATGGGATAAAAAACATAAATGAATCAGCTATTAATGAGGTCCATTTGTGGAGATCCCCTTTGGCTTGGCAAGTGACAATATATATGGGATTGCAGTCAATGGTTCTTTACTGCATGTACGCATGGTTGCCCAATATTTTAATGAGCCAAGGAATGAAATCGGGTGAAGCAGGATTGATGCTCTCTCTTTGCCAGCTTACGTCGATCCCTTTTGGATTTATAGGCTCTGTCCTAGCTGGGCGTAAATCAAATCAGCGTCCTATGACTATCATTGCGTCTCTGTGCGTTTTGTCTGGACTTCTTGGGGTTTTCTTCGGAGAAACGAGACTTGAACTAATATGGATGATCTTGTTGGGCAGCGGTACAGCGCTCACTTTTAGCATGTCTCTGATATTTTTTAATTTCAGAACCCAAAATGCGGACCAGGCGGCTAGGCTGTCCGGAATGGCACAATCGGTTGGCTACCTTCTAGCTTCTTTTGGACCGATGATTTTTGGACTTCTGCATGATATAACAAACAACTGGACATTGCCGCTCATTATCCTGATAGCAGTTTCGGGCATATGCTTATTTGTAGGGCTTGGAGCATCGCGTGATCTGTTGGTCACTTCCTCTGGTAAATCTCGAAAGCATACTTTATGAAAGAGGTAGAGCTGTGTTTATGGCCTTACTCAAAAGACCGCTGTTGTTCTTTGCTTTACAGGAAGATTTATTTTTCTTGTAATTTAGCCATATAAATGTCAGAATTAAAATTTATTCTTATAGCGCTTGAGTTTTGGCACTTGATCTTATTGTTTACGAACAGCTTTTATGATGATTTTTTGCCTGTTATGTAGTATTTGATTTCCATATGAGAAATTATATCTAATAGTGACTTGACAAAAGCGTATGGCAACCATATACTAATGATATGGAAAAGATTAAAAACAACAAACATAAAATTGCATATGAATCTTTAGATTTGGCGTTTGCTTTAATGGAGTTGGATAAAAAGACACGTTATTACGGTACAGATGTGCCAATTTTCAACTCCGAAATACATGTAATAGAAGCATTAGCCGAGCACCCATATATTCATGTAGGCGGCCTGGCGGATATTCTAGGAGTAACAAAAGGGGCTGCTTCCGAAATTCTCAAAAAGCTGGAGAGAAAGGCTCTAGTTAAAAAGGAAGTTGATGAGTTTAATTTATCTAGATACTCACTGAGTCTAACAGAAAAAGGGGAAAAAGCTCATAAAAATCATATGCACTACCATGATATTTTAAACGGTATGGTGGAAGATGAACTACAGAATGCGTCTGAAGAGGAACTGGAGTTTATGTTAAGCTTCTTTTCATCCATGATAAGCAGGATAGAAAAATTTGATGAAAATATAGTTAAATAAAAATTTTGCATAAGTGTATGGTAGCCATACGCATTTTTAACACAACAGAGTTAGGAGGTACTAACATGAAAAAGAAAAAGTTAGAACAGCATATGTATGATAATAGTGAGGCTGGAGAACGGAAGTATCAACAAAAGCTGAAAGCTGACCAAAGTATGTTTCAAATGTTTTTTAGTTCTTTTTCCCGATACTACTGGGTTCCATTTTATCCATATGGTTATCCGGTGTTCCCACAAACAGATTTGCTGGTCAAACAATCGGAGAATAACATAAATGAGAATTGCTTAAAAAGCAAAGAAACCAAATAATTGCGCCAAAGCGTATGGCAACCATACGCATCTTGCCAAAGGTTAAAAGGGGTGGTTTGCTGTGCAACAAAATAGATATCGTTATTCGGAGAAAAAAATAAGTCCTTCAAGGGAGGAATATTTAAAGGCTATATATAAGCTATCTGAAATGACTCAATTAGTGCGTTCAATTGACATTGCTGAATATTTAGGAGTTTCAAGGCCTAGTGTTCATAACGCTGTGACTAGGTTGCAGGAAGAAGGAATGCTCATCAAGCCTTTGGGCGGTGAAATTCAGCTTACTGCGGAGGGGCGCAAAAAAGGAGAAATCATTACAGCTAAGTTTCGGATTATAAGACACTTTTTAAACTCGTGTTGTAATGTTAGTGAACCGACAGCAAGTGCAGATGCTTGTAAGATGGAGCATATTATCAGTGACGAGTCTATATCAGCTCTAAAAAAATATTTGAATTTAGAACATGGAGATGACCCTTGAAGTATAAAGGACTTTTTTGAGCAAAGGTTAGTCTGTGCTTACTTGAAAACAGAACTCATGAACAACAAGCGGCATGTATGGCACTTCCGAGGGACTGTGAACACAGCAGCTTCAAGCTCTTAGCAGTGGATTATGCCGCTCAAATATAGAAAGAAGAGGTATAAAGATGCAGAAAACACTATTGAAGATTGAGAACTTACATGCATCTGTTGAGGAAAAAGAAATCCTCAAAGGGCTGCATTTAGAAATAAAGGAAGGGGAAATTCACGTTTTGATGGGTCCCAACGGCGCGGGAAAATCCACTTTGGCAAATATTATTATGGGACATCCGGGCTACAGCGTGACAGACGGACACCTTTATTTTGAGGATGAAGATATTACGGAAGCAAAAACCAACGAACGAGCGAAAAAGGGGCTATTTCTTTCCTTCCAGGCTCCGGAGGAAATTCCAGGTATCACCATGGAGAATTTTTTGAAATCAGCAAGAGCGGCACTGACTGGTAAAGAAGTAAAAGCATTCCCCTTTCACAAAGAAGTGCTTGCGAAAATGCAAGAGCTTCAAATGGATGAAAGCTATGCTAAGCGTCATGTGAACGTCGGTTTCTCCGGCGGGGAAAGAAAGAAGAGCGAAATATTCCAAATGCTGATGCTTGATCCTAAGCTGGCGATTCTGGATGAAACAGACTCTGGATTGGATGTCGATGCCGTTAAAACTGTATCTTCAGGCATCAATCAGTTTAAGAATGATCAAAACGCAATATTAATCATCACCCATAATACCCGGATCTTGGATCAGCTCCGCGCGGATTACGTCCATGTTCTAGTAGACGGAAAGATTGTCAAAACCGGAAATGCGGATCTGATTGAGCAAATCTCGACAACTGGTTTTGTCTCAATGGAAAACTCAATCGGAAAGTGAGGTGCAAACGATGGAGAAGAAAAAAACAATTGTAGAAGATATCAAGCGTGATCTTTATGATATTAAAAACCCAGATAAGGACAGCTATCACATTACCAGAGGACTGACCAAGGAAATTGTCAGGGAAATCTCGTCCTTTAAGAACGAGCCCTCATGGATGCTGGAGCTTCGGCTGGCTTCACTGGAAACCTATCATGCCATGGCTATGCCGAAGTGGGGACCATCCCTTCATGAGCTGAATATGGATGAGATCGTTACTTATGTGCGGCCGAAGGCTTCTGCAAAGGGAAGCTGGGAGGATGTTCCAAGCGAGATCAAGGAAACTTTTGAGCTGCTGGGGATTCCGGAAGCTGAACGGAAATCTCTTGCCGGTGTGGGCGCACAGTATGATTCCGAGGTTGTCTACCACAGTATTAAAGAGGAGCTGACAAAACAAGGAGTTGTCTACCTTGACATGGAAACCGCAGTAAGAGAACATGAGTCTTTGGTACGGGAGTATTTTATGAAGCTCCTTCCGGCAACCTCACATAAATTTTTGGCTCTGCACGGAGCCGTATGGTCCGGCGGCTCGTTTGTCTATGTACCGGAAGGCGTGGATGTTAAGATTCCCCTGCAATCCTATTTCCGCTTTAATGCCCCCGGCGCCGGACAGTTTGAGCATACCCTGATTATTGTGGAGAAGGGCGCTAAGCTGCACTTCATCGAAGGCTGCTCCGCACCCAAGTATAATACCATCAATCTGCATGCCGGTGCGGTGGAGTTGTATGTCAAGGAGGGCGCGACCCTGCGATATTCCACTATTGAGAACTGGTCCAAAAATATGATGAACTTAAATACGAAGTGCGCGCTGGTTGAGAAGGACGGCAGCGTGGAATGGGTTTCCGGCACCTTTGGCTCCCATATTACGATGCTTTACCCTACCAGCATTTTAAATGGAGAAGGCGCGAAAACCGACTTTACCGGCGTAAGCTTTGCAGCAAAGGGACAAAATCTGGATACTGGTTCCAAAGTCGTACATGCCGCTCCCCACACCTCGTCAACTCTCAGCTCGCGGTCTATTTCCAAGGATGGAGGAATTGCCGTATACCGCAGTTCGGTCAATGTCCTGCCTCAGGCACACCATGTAAAATCCGCGGTAAGCTGCGAATCCTTGATGATGGATTCCCTCTCCCGCGCGGATACGCTGCCGGTCATGGACATCCGCAATGATGAGGCGGATATCGGACATGAAGCAAAAATCGGACGGATTAGCGAGGATGCGGTCTATTATCTGATGACAAGAGGAATGGATGAATTAGAAGCCAAGGCTTTGATCGTACGGGGGTTTGTGGAGCCCATTACCAAGGAACTTCCCTTGGAGTATGCGGTTGAAATGAATAACCTGATTTCGATTGAGTTGGAAGGCAGTATCGGCTAAAGGAGGTGCCAGAAATGAACCAAGCGTTTAAGAATTTAAATGAAATTCCTGTTTTGACATGGAGTTGGCTTCATGTCAATGATACAGATTTAAAGCAGGGCTTCCCTGCAGTTTTACCATATCAAAAGAACCCAGTGCAGGGCGTGCTGCCAGTTGAAGCGGAAGTGTCATCTTATGAAAAGCTGGGAGCCTTCCCATTTGAGCAGTTGCCTGTCATTAAAGCAAAAAAAGAGTTGCAGGCGTATATGTTGGAAAAGCGTAACAGCGGATATGTGATTCGGATACCGGAAGGAAGAGAAATGGACAAGCCGATTCTCCTTTCCTATGTTCTTGACGGAATATCCCCTGTCTTGACGGACGACATTCTGATACTGGCTGAAAAAGGAAGTAAAGCCACTGTCATAATCCAGTACACCTCTGAGGCAGCTGACACCGTTTCTCATAGTGGAATGACCCGTATTCGGGCAGAAGCCGGTGCGGAGATAACACTTGTCAAGGTACAGATGCTCTCGGAAGGCAGCAGCCATGTGGATCACGTGGCGGCTTCTATAGAGGAAAACGCAAAAGTGCAGGTACTACTGGCGGAGCTAGGCGCGCAGGAATCCATTACCAATTGCAGTCTTGATTTGATTGGGGAAGCCGCAGAGGGACGGATTGACTCTGTTTATCTGGGAGATAAGGAGCGCAGGCTAGACATCAACTATATCGTTACCCATTTTCAAAAAAATACCGTTAGCAATATTTATTCCAGTGGTGTCATGGCTGACCGGTGCGAGAAGGTGTTTCGAGGCACCATTGACTTTATCAGCGGTGCATCAGGCTCAAAAGGAAGTGAGAAGGAAGTCACCGTATTGCTAAGCCCTGATATCATAAACGTCTCAACTCCCCTTCTTTTGTGCGGAGAGGAAGATGTGGAGGGTGCCCATGCAGTCAGCACCGGTACGATTGACGAGGACAGGCTCTTTTATCTGATGACCCGTGGCTTTGATGAGACGGAGGCAAAAAAGGTCATTGTTGAAGCTTCTTTTTCACCGGTCCTTGAGAAGATTGAGGATGAGAAACTGAGGGAGAACATCTTCTCTTACGTGAGGGGAAGGTTGAGTCATGTTTAATCCCTATATACAAGATTTCCCTGTTTTAAAACAAACTGTCAACGGAAAGCGGCTGGTTTATTTGGATAATGCCGCTACGACGCAGAAGCCAAGGGCGGTCATAGATGCTTTGACTGCGTATTACAGCAGAGATAACGCCAATCCCCATCGGGGCGCTTATGCGCTCAGCGTCCGGGCGACCGAGCTTTACGAATCGGCGCGGGAAACCGTCCGGGCATTTATTGGAGCAGGCAGTACGAGAGAGGTGGTGTTCACCAAAAGTGCCACAGAGTCCTTAAATCTTCTTGCTTACAGCTATGGAATGAACACCCTTCAGGAAGGCGATGAAATTGTAATTTCCATAGCTGAGCATCACAGCAATCTGGTACCTTGGCAGCAAGTGGCGACAGCTAAGAAAGCAAAGCTGGTCTATTTGTATCTTGACGAAAACGGCATGATTCCGGAGCAGGAGATTGAAACCAAAATCTCTCAAAAAGCAAAAATTGTATCGGTTACTCATGCCTCCAATGTGTTGGGGGTCATGAGTCCCATGGAAAGCATTGTAAAGAAGGCACATGAGGTCGGAGCCATCGTCATTGCGGATTTGACGCAGAGTATTGCCCATAGAAAGCTTGATGTTGCGAAGCTGGATTTGGATTTTGCCGTATTTTCGGGCCACAAGATGTATGGACCTATGGGAATCGGCGTGTTATATGGAAAAGAAAAATATTTAGAGCAGATGCCGCCGTTCCTGTTTGGGGGCGATATGATCGAAGCTGTGGGCGAACAGTCAGCCACCTTTGCTCCCCTGCCCCAAAAGTTTGAGGCGGGAACTCAAAATGTGGAGGCGGCCGTGGGGCTGTCCGCAGCCATTCAGTATATCCAGACCATTGGGTTTGGCGAGATTCAAAGAATTGAAAAGCCTTTGATTCAGTACGCGCTGCAAAGACTCGGTGAGAATCCATATCTTACTCTTGTGGGCAGTTCAAATCCAGAAGAGCGGACAGGGGTCATTTCATTTAATGTGAAGGACATTCACCCCCATGATGTAGCCTCTATTCTGGAAGCCGATGGTATTTGCATTCGTTCCGGTCATCACTGTGCTCACCCGCTGATGAGCTATTTAGGATTGACGGCTACGGCACGCGTCAGCTTGTGCTTTTATAATACGGAGGAGGATATTGATCAATTGGCGGAGAGCCTGAAGCATGTCAGGAGGTGGCTGGGTCTTGGATCTGAGTGAAATTTATACGGAAGTGATTGCAGAGCACAGTAGGTCTGCAAGAAATAAAAGAGAAATGGAGAAGCCGGATTTCGTGATGGAAGGCGTTAATCCAAGCTGCGGAGATGAGCTGGCCATTGCAGTGAAGTTTTCCGAAACGACCATTGAGGATATTGCCTTTACCGGCTCCGGCTGTGCGATTTCACAGGCATCCGCCTCAATCATGGCGGATTTGCTGCGGGGAAAATCTTTGGATGAGGCACAGTCGATGATTGCGCTTTTCTTAAGCATGATAAAACGTGAAAACACGGATGACGCGTCCTTGGAAGCACTGGAAGAAGCAACTGCGCTCAAGAACATTTCTAATATGCCGGCGCGGGTAAAATGCGCAGTTCTGGCATGGCATACCATTCAGAAAGCAATTGAGAAGCAGAATACAAATGATAAATTGTATTGACTCTTAGATATTATTGTAGAAATTCTAATAGCTTATCGGCGCAAGTGTCGCTGTAGATTTATGGAGAAGCGCGGAACTTGATGCACGAATTACAGAGACAGCCGAAATTGTTGGACATGGAAAAGAATGCCCAATTCATAACAAACAGATAAAACAAAGTAGGAGGGAAAATGCATGATTAAGCTTACTGTGTCCAACGAGGATTATTTAAAAGCCATCTTCGAACTGGATTGCGGCAATGGAGTCAGGATAGTAGACATTGCTGACAAACTGAATGTGGCGAAATCAAGTACTTGCGTTGCAGTAAGCCTTTTGCAGGAAAAAAAGCTAGTGGAACGTGATGGTGAACGTAGAGTTGTCCTTACCACTAAAGGAAAATCAGAGGCTGAATTAATAGTAAATAAGTTTACAATAATTAAAAAGTTTTTAAGTACCATTTTTAAAATAGATGAAAAAAGTGCAGATGCTGAGGCTTGCGATTTAGAGCATGTCGTGAGCGTAGAGACTTCCCAGGCTATGATAGAAATCTTGAATTTCGTAAACGTCCATTGTCGATGCTGCCAGAAAGAGAACTGCCCGATAAGCAGTCCGACATTTTAGAACGTAAAACGGAAGTTCTAAATATATATGTATTATTTTTTAATGATATTTATTGATAGAAAAAGACCGCGTGTTGAATACGCGCAGCCTTTTTCTATTATGAGCTGTAATAATTCCAGAGGAGAAATGAACAATATGCATTTGAAAAATTTAAGCGATAGTAAACGTGGTCAAAGGGGAAAGATTCACACAATTTCTGGAGAAACCCGATTTTTGAACAGAATCATTTCGATTGGATTAACAATTGGCAGTGAGTTGGAGGTAATCCAAAACAATAGAAAGCAACCGATCTTGGTTTTCGGTAGAGATACAATCATTGCAATTAACCGCAATGAAGGAGAACGAATTGTCTTGGAGGTGACAGAATAGTGGGAGTTCAGACAAATATAACGATAAAGTCCCCTCAAGTGAATAAGACTGGTCTGCATTCAGAACCTTTAATTGCATTGCTGGGACAGCCGAATGCAGGAAAATCCACATTGTTTAATGGACTTACTGGTTCGCACCAACATGTGGGTAATTGGCCGGGTAAAACGGTAGAACAAAAAGAAGGGTACTTCATACAGGACGGAAAAAAATATACCGTTGTTGATTTGCCAGGTACATATAGTTTGTCAGCAAATTCTCAGGAGGAAGTTGTTACACGGGATTATATAGCAGAGGGAAAACCCGATCTGGTTTGTGTCTTGGCAGACGCTTCGCAGTTGGAGAGAAGTCTTTTTTTACTTGCAGATTATGCGGGTATTACAGTACCCATTATTTTGTTAGTCAACATGATGGATGTCGCTGGAGAACAAGGAAAGAAAATTGACTCCGCTATCATTTCTAAAAAGCTAGGAATTCATGTGGTACCTTTTACTGCTTCTGATCTCAAGGGATATTCCGCTTTCTATGATGCAGTGAAAAAAACGCTAAATAATCCTTGCACGCTTAGGGCTGATGCACTTATGGATTTTTATAAGGAAATGCCGGATGCACCATATCAAAGACTTTGCGATCTGATGCCCTCAGAGGGCATCGGTGCCTATTCGCCTGCCTGGCTTGCGGCGAAGCTCATCGAAGGTGATTCGATGGTACATGCGACCGTGAGCGAATTCCTTAAAGAATCAGAATTGGTTGAAGTAAACAAGTTGTTGTCAAGCGTAAAGGACGGTAGTTTGTTAACTGGTAACTGCAAGTTTAGATGGATTGATAGTATCCTTAAAGGTGCCGTAATATCTACTCGTGCAGACAAACCAAAGATGAGCCGATTTGACAGGGTCGCTACCAGTCGAACATGGGGAAAACCACTGGCTATTACTATCATTATACTAGCGCTGATTGTTTCCTTCATTCCTGCTCTTCCACTAATGCTTCTTGGCAAGACGGGCATGGGTATTTTGGGCACTATTGTAGCAGAAGCACTTGCTTCTGTTGGGGTACCACATATATTAGTTTCTTTTCTTTGTGATGCAATTATTAGTGCCATTGGTTTTGTTATTTCTATGGTTGGGTTTGTTTTAGGAATAAGCTTTGTGTTTGGTTTTTTGGAGGAAATTGGATATATGGCGAGAATTTCCTATGTATTTGACAATACCATGTCCAAGCTTGGACTCCAGGGCAAAGCGGTTATGCCATTTCTCGTCAGCTTTGGATGCACCATAGGCGGAGCTGCCGGGACAAGGGTTATTGATACATGGGGACAAAGAGTTTTGACCATAGCGCTTGCATGGGCAGTACCCTGCTCAGGCACATGGGCGGTGGTGGCGTTGGTAAGTGCCACCTTCTTTGGTGCAGGTGCGCCACTTGTTATTATCTCATTGTTTGCGGCTGCTTTACTTCATATGATAATCACCGCTAAGATATTTAAAAATTCGCTTGTGAAAGAATCGGATAAGACAGGACTGATTATGGAACTTCCGCCTTACCATAAACCAAAGTGGAAAAACCTATTCCGTTTTTTACTTAATCGCCTTAAAGATGTATTCGTTCGTGCCTTTAAGCTTATCGTCTTGGTATCAGTTGTTTTCTGGATGCTTTCTTATACAAACGACGGTGATATCACCCATAGCATCATTTATAAAATCGGAACTTTTATTGAACCGGTTACTTCAATATTCGGATTAAAGTGGCGTATGTTTATGGCTTTTGTAGTCTCCGGCATGGGCAAGGAAGCTGCACTCGGCGTGATGAATACATTGTTTAGCGTTGGCAGTACAGTAAATTTGAGTGATGCATTGCTTAATGGCGTTTCAAAGGCAGAAGCATTAGCTTTTATTTATGCGTTTACATTTAATATACCCTGCATTTCTGCACTAGCCGCAACCTACGAAGAGACACATTCTTTAAAATGGGTTTTACGTATTACCGGCTACTATATTGCAGCTGCACTGATAATGTCTTTTGTTGTTTACCATATTGGTTTATTAATTTTCTAGGAGGTGGCAACATGCTTACAAAATTACTTAATTTACTGGAAGGTGGGCAGCGTTGTTCACTGGAAGAACTGGCCAAGCAATTAGATACAGATATTCCTGCTGTAAAAGCTCAAATAGAGTATTTGGTACAGATTGGAATTCTAAAGCAGGTCACGGCAGAAGTTCCAACCTGCACTGGGTGTACCGGCTGTTCTGATCAAAATGGCTGCGGTTTGGATTTTACTCCTTATGTGATGTGGGAGAGAGTCAAATAAAGTTTCATATGAAGAGTCTCAAGATTATATTAAATAAATCTAATAGTTTAAAAAAATGGGATCTATGATAATTGGTAATGAACCACCAAATAATTCAGAGTAAGATAACAATTTGCTGAATAGTAAATTTGGGCAAACCAGCCAAAAGGCAGGGACGCAAAGCCATAGGGTCTAAGGCGTTTTCGGACGTTATGATAGCCTGGCTGCCAAAAGCCGTACAAGGGTCTGCCCTCTCCAACAGAGGGCAGGCCCTTGCACTTTTTTAAGACTTTGGGCGGATCGTTTGGACATCGGGATATTGGCTTTCGCTCCACACCGAAACGAAAGAGGTACTCCTATGCGCATTATCTTATTCCATCCCATGCAGAGGTGGAGTTAAAGACGGTGCAATCCGTCTAAACCACTTTTTACATACACAATTTCATAAGCATATTCTAAAAAAGTCAGTAGTTTGCCTTGTGCGAACTGCTGACTTTTTCTTTTCGACAAAAAAACTATTGCAACGACGCAATCTTTCAAGAAAAGGAGATTTCGGAGTTGCTTTATATATAAATATGTCAAATCCTCGTTGTCGATCTCCCCCGCTTGTTCTTCATTTTCTGATCTTAAACATCACGAAATGGAGGACAAGCCCTATGGCAAAACGAATTAAAATCAATTATCGGAAGAGATACCCAGAAGCAAGCGATGGAGTCATTGAAGTCTTGGAAAAAAGCGACCGCAAAATGGAATATCAGCAATATGACCTAAAGGTGGAACGGTGCCAGATTGACAGCTTAAATAGAACGGTCACCTACATACCTAGCAGGGAGGATTCCTATGAACGGTTAATGGGAGAAAATCGACAGTTTGTGGCAGATCAAGAAAGTGTAGAGGATGCAGCTGTAAATGCTTTATTGATTGAAAAAATGCTTTCTAGCTTGAAATTGCTTACGCCACAAGAACAAGAGCTGATATCAGAATTGTTTTTTGTGGGCAAAAGTGAGTATCAACTGGCAGCTGAAACAGGTATTCCACGTATGACAATTCACAACCGTAAAAGACGAATACTGGCTCACCTGAAAAAACTTATAGAGAAGTAAAAATAATTTGGTCCAACCCCCTCGCTCAACGTGGAAGTAAGTGAGGGGGTTTTTCTATTCTTCCTTTTGCTCCTTGAAAATTTCATATCCGGCAGCATCAATACATGATCTGTCCAGCCGTGTGAAAAGCGGCAGCGACCTTGATGGGCGCGCCAAAACTGCCTGCGGATTGGATATGGTGGTATATATATCACCTTATCTGTCCGTCGAACCGATGGCATCGAAGGTGACGAGCGAGAACGCCCGGTCATAAAACAGCTTATGGTGAGCTGTATCGCA
>NZ_SULJ01000005.1:104587-128425 GCF_007115105.1 Clostridium sp. HBUAS56010 | reverse complement strand
TGCTAACGCTACTTCCGCCCAGCCACAGACATCGCAATGGGGGCGGCTCGCAGAGATCCTGGGAGAGGTGAAATTCCTATGAGGCCCGCTTAACCGGTAGGCCGTTGCTGTTGCCGCTCTGGCTTCGGGAAGTAGTGTCAAATAGAAGCGTAGAACGAAAATGAAGAGCAAGCAAAATATCTCATTTTAGAGACCATGCGGCGGGACAGTTATGCCCCACCGCATTCCTGTGAAATGAAATCGATCAAACTTTAAAGGAGGTTTTTGATAATGGAACAGAAAAAAAGAGCATGGCTGTATTGCCGTATTGATGCGCCGGAGGATACGCATGGCACACTAAAGGAACAGCAAAAGGAGCTTTGGGACTATGCCGAGCAGCTTGGATTGGAGGTTGCCGGCGCATCGCAGGATATTGGAAGCGGTCTGACTCTTGATCGGCCTGGACTTAACGTCTTGAAAACTGCCGCCGCAGAGGGGCGAATGGATATGGTGCTGGTGAAAAGCCTATCTAGTATCGGAAGAAGTGTGGAACAGACATTGGAGCTTTCTCAGCAGATCAATCAGATGGGGATCACCCTATGCTCCCCTCTTGAAGGAGAGATCCAACTTTCATCTGATAGACCGCTTTCCCCGGAACCGTTTTTACATCTGAGCTAGGGCATTCATACAACGTTCTGGATGCTGCTCATGAAACAAACCATCGAAAGGAGAGGTGTTATGACTAACGAAGAAATAGGTAAGATTTTTGAAAACAACAATGTAGTCAGGGGGTATGTCTATCCCTATGAAGGAGGTCGAAGTGGATATTGGTTTGTGAATTCGCCCTCTAACATTGCTAATTTTATCATGCAGCATAGGGATGCGAAAGAAATCATTGTCACCGATACAATAGACAGAAAAATACTAAACACGATTGGTGAATTTATCGACCGCTGCCCGAATCAGGGGCTCCTGCAACAGATTCTGCCGCACCTGATTCCGATACAGATGGGAGAGGCTGAGCCGCTGGAGATTCCCCTTGCGACAGATGCAGAGGTAGAGGAATACTTCGAAATGCGTGATGAGCCAAGGATGGGGCTTGAGCTATGACACCCATAATGTCATTTGTCTGGAGGGAACCAAATGAGCGTAAACGCTAGAAAAGAGCAATATGAACATGTCGAATTATTCGGGAAGCCAGCGCTTTTCACTGATTCCCGTATTGATCGGAGTACGGTACCAGAGGGCTTTCACTGCTACGATCTTAGGGGGTCTGACTATGATCCCGGAAAGCCCATTATAGTGGAGGATCATGTTGTCGTAAATCATGCCGGTACGGTACTCACATCAGAACCGGTTAACATGCCCAAAGAGGGTCGCCGCAGACTGAACGGAAAGCTGAATTTTCTTAATGAATGCTTGACTATTGAAGGCTTCTGTGAAGAACACGGAATCCCCCTTGCACCGGATAATTATAAATTCACCCTGCGTCCTGCTTTGCAGGAGGAAGCAGGGATTTTTTATGCACTCCCCAAAGAACAGGATACAGTGCTAGGAACCGTCGGGCATCTGCGTATCGATTTTGGCGGCAATGGACATGAGTTCTGGCACACCTGGTGGCCGCGTGATTATGAAAAATATCATGGTTCCGCTTTTGAAATGGAGTTAAAGGCGGTCGTGGATGAACTGCGGGAAAAGGGGCCACTTGAAAGTCTGGGAGCAATGTCGCAGTACTGTGCTGCACATGGCGGGGAGATTGCAGGAGGCTGGCGTCAGAATTATGGATACATCGTAGAAACAGAGAACTACCGTTACTATTTACGTTGTAATCCGGCTCCCGGAGATTATCAGGCATACTTGACTGTTTTTGATCTGCGGGTACAGCAGCTGAATATGACCGAGAATGACATGCCCGATCAGGGCATGGGGATGGGAGGAATAAAGCTATGAGCTATAATCCGTCACTTTTAAATTTTATGAGGGAGAAATACCCGTCAGGAACACGTCTCCGGCTTGAAAGTATGAACGATCCCTTTGCGCCGGTTCCGCCCGGTACGGAGGGCACGGTTAATCTTGTTGACGATGCTTGTGGAATACACATGAAATGGGACAACGGCCGCACTCTGGCGCTAATTCCTGGTGAAGACAGTTTTACGGTTATACCTCAGCCATTTCATACACTCAAGCTTTATATGCCGTTGGCAGTTAATCTTTATGAGCGTGATGAATACGGAAGCTTGGACGATGACCCCATAGAGCTTGGCGGCCGTGAGGTTCTGGAGTACGAGGACAGCATCTTTTCTGCTATTCTTCGTGAACGAAGGCCAGAATCGCAGCGGGGACTTATGCAGTACTATGGAAAAAATGACACCCTGAACCAGAAGGTACAATCCTATGTGTTTACTGTGGAGAAGGTAAACGGCAGTCTCATGGGTGTGGCAGAATGCCGTATTCAAGGTGAGCTGACTGACAACGAGCTTGAGATGCTAAAGGACACAATCAGTGGGCAGGCATCCGATGGCTTTGGGGAAGGCTTTGAACAGCGTTACATAAAAATTCCTGATGGTGGGATTTATGTCAGCCTTTGGAGCAGTGAAAAAAGCTGGAAAATCCAGACGCAGGATGAGCTGGAACAGCAGGGGCAGCAGATGGGCGGAATGACGATGGGAGGGATGAGCTAATGTAGAGTGCAGAACCCCTCTTTCTCTTACTCATGTGTGAACAGCGTATTGTTTTATTTTAGAAACTATGCGGCAAAACAGGATTTCTTTTTTCTGCCGCATCCTTGTGAGATAAATCATCAATTAAGAAAAGGAGGAACTATATGAGTAATCATTCTTTAAACTATTTGTTGGAAAAGGATTTGGTGGTGGGCTGTGTCTGCAATAGCAACGGCTCAAACAAAACCTATTATTTTGAAAACACCCCGGAAAATATTGCGAGCTTTATTATGGAGCATCAGGAAAGCACGAATCAGCTGCTTCTGACCAGTCTGTCAGACCGTCTTATTCTAAGTACTCTTGGAAGCAGCATCAGTAAATGTCCCAATCAGGGGCTGCAGCAGAAGGTGCAAAAGGAGCTGTGCTTGCTGCAGAAAGGAGAAAGCTCACCGGCTCCCATGTTTGTTGCCAGTGAGAAAGAATTTCAAAGACTTTTATATGAAGAGGATCAGAGAGTAACCGCTGCAGAGCTGCGGATGCTGTAGGTAGGGAGCAGATATGTAGGAACAGGAGGAAATGCTATGGAAAAGAAAAAGGAAGCAAGAGAAATGCAGTATAAGCTATCGGTGAAACTGCTGGACCTTATGGTAAACAGCGGTTTTTTATTCCCGGAGGAATATGAAAAAATTGATGCACTTAACCGGGAAACATTTTCTCCGGAGCTGGCAGAAGTATATGCGTAAAAACACTAGTGATGAAGTTTCTGTAATGGGAATGGAGCGAAGAACCCGAATTATTCGGTTTCAAGAATAAGTCAACTTTGAAAGGAGGAGGAACTTATGCAAGAAACAAAGCCATACAGTATTTTAAAAAGAGCAGTGATAGCTGCTTATGAAAAAGTAAAAGCAAATAAGGGAACATATGGAGTTGATGAGCAGTCTATTGAAGATTTTGAGAAGAAGCTAAATAATAATCTCTATAAGATTTGGAATAGAATGTCGTCAGGAAGTTACTTCCCGAAACCTGTAAAAGCAGTAGCAATTCCAAAGAAGAATGGAGGAACTCGTATTCTGGGGATACCAATCGTAGAGGACAGGATAGCGCAGATGGTGGTAAAGTTATACTTTGAACCAAGTGTAGAATCGGTATTCTACGGAGATTCCTATGGATACAGACCAAACAAATCAGCGATACAGGCAATTGAAGTGACAAGGACAAGGTGTTGGAGAAAAGACTGGGTATTAGAGTTTGATATTAAGGGTCTGTTTGATAACATTAGACATGATTATTTAATGGAAATGGTAAAACGCCATACGAAAGAAGAATGGATTCTTCTTTATATACAGAGGTGGTTGGTTGCACCTTTTCAAATGGAAGATGGAACAACTATTCCAAGAACTTCCGGAACACCACAAGGTGGGGTGATTAGTCCTGTACTTGCAAATCTGTTTTTGCATTATGTATTTGATGATTTTATGGTAAAAGAGTTTTCAAGTATTCCGTGGGCTAGGTATGCAGATGATGGAATTGCACACTGTGCGTCTCTGAAACAGGCAAAATATTTGCAACGTAGGCTACAGGAACGATTTGCAAGCTTTGGACTGGAGTTAAACTTGGAGAAGACAAGAATTGTGTACTGTAAAGACGATGACCGTAAAGGTAATCATGAGTACACGTCCTTTGATTTTCTGGGATATACATTCAGGCCAAGGCACGCAAAGAATAAGTATGGAAAGTTCTTTACTAACTTTCTGCCAGCAGTGGGAGAAAAGGCAAAGAAAGCCATACGAAAGGAAGTTCGTGGCTGGAAGTTGCAGTTAAAGCCAGATAAAGACTTGTGGGACATAGCAAATATGTTCAACAAACAGATACAGGGATGGATTAACTATTACACACACTTCTACAAATCCGAGATATATGATGCACTAAGACATATCAATGGGTGTCTTGTGAAATGGGTTCGAAAGAAATTTAAGAAACGTAGAGCAAGGCGAAGAGCCGAGCATTGGCTAGGAGAGGTAGCAAAGCGTGATAGAAATCTGTTTGCACACTGGAAATTTGGAATACTGCCAGCGGCTGAATAATGGGAGCCGTATGAGCTGAGAGGTTCACGTACGGTTCTGAGAGAGACTTAGGGGGAAGTTCCCGAGGTCTACTTACTTCAAAATATTTTGCCGCAATAGAAAAGATGCTGATAATCTATTCATAGCTACGTAGAAGTGGCTGAAAGAACGGCTGGGATTGGAAACCAGTCCTGAAAAGTCCAAGGTTGTGAATCTGAAAAAGAAGTATTCGGATTTTCTGGGATTTCAAATCAAAGCCGTGGAAAAGAGCGGAAAATATGTTGTGGCAAGCAGATTAACTCCCAAAGCTAAATCAAAAGTATCAGAAAAGCTAAGCAATCAGATAAAGAAAATACAAAACCCTAAAAATGTAAATGATGAAAATCATGAAGTTCACATCTACAATTCCATAGTGATAGGAATACAGAACTATTATCGCTATGCGACTAATGTGAACATTGACCTACAAAAAATAGCTTTTCTTGTTGACCGAACCTTTAAACTCAGATTGCGAAGCAGAATAAAACGAAAATGTGAAAATCCCACAGTTGGCTTTGTCTACAATCATTACAAGCACAGCAAGCAAATACGTTTCATTAAAAATCAAGCTGTTGCGCCTATTGGTGCAGTCGTACATCGAAACCCGATGTACAAGCCTGTCAAGGTTAATAAATACACGGAAGAAGGGCGTGCACTTATCCATAAGTCACTCGAAAAGGTAAATATGGGTATTCTGCATTACCTAATGGCACACCCTGTTAAAAATCGAAGTGTGGAATATAACGATAACAGATTAGCGTTGTATTGCGCACAGACCGGGAAATGTGCTGTAACGGGAAAAATTCTTGAACTTGACAGAATACATCTTCATCATAAAACTACCATTCGAGACGGCGGTACAGACGAGTATCGTAATCTTATCATGCTTGATATTGATGTGCACCGACTTATTCATGCAACCAAAAGTGATATTGTAGAGAAATATGTTCAACTGATACAGCCTAATTACAATCAAAGGGATAAAATCAACAGGCTTCGCAACAGGCTCAACTTAGAGCCGATAACCATGTAAATGGCAGATTAACATTTGTTGTGTAGATTATGATTTCTAATATTAGACGATGGGGCGCCGTGTGAGGTGAAAGTCTCGTGCACGGTGCTAAGCGGGGGAAAAGCTGGAGATTATATCAAAGGTTTACCTATCGCAATACACCGTGTTCGGCGGCTTCGCTCCCAACAGCGAATCGGCACAGATTTTGTCAAAGGCTCTCGGCAGCCAGACTGTCATGAGCGGCTCCGTCAGCCGAGGCAAGAATGATCCGAGTCAGTCTCTGCAAATGATCGAGCGCCCGCTGATGACCCCAGATGAGCTGAAATCCATGCCTAAGGGACGGTTCATTGTGACAAAAACGGGTGTGTGTCCTATGCGCACTCGTTTAAAGCTCTTCCTTGAATGGGGCATTACCTTTGGAAAAGCCTATGAGATGACAGAGCAGTCTGCCAGAAAGGTGAGCTATGCGGATCGCCGTAAGGTTGAGGAGGAAGTCATCCGGCGCAATGCGGCCTTTGAGTCTGAACCGGAAGAAATGGATGATGTACCCGCCATACCAGTGGGAATGGCACATGCGCAGGCTCCTGCTATCAAGCTGGGAGAGATGGAGAAGAAACCACAGGCAAGGAGGTGATGTTTTGGCCTATTTTACATCTGTTTATAACTCTGAATTACCACATAGAGCAAAAACGGTATATATGTATCTTCATGACAGGGCGGATCGGGATGGTAAATGCTATCCGGCAATTGGTACCATTGCCAGAGAACTCAACCTGTCCAAAAGCACTGTTAAGAGAGCACTTCTTGATCTGGAGAAAAGCGGTTTTATTCAGCGTGAGCAACGCTGGCGGGAAAATGGAGGTAAGAGTAGTAATCTTTATTTTTTAAGTAAAAAAGTATTAGTTTAGGATGAAAACAGACCTTTCCTCCAAGGGGAAGGTCTGCCATTTGGGTGGACTGTGGGAGAGTTCATGGTGAACTGTGAAGAAGAACTTCTCACTCTAAGAAAGATTAACTTCAGAAAAAGAACAACTTGGTAAAGTCAAAGGTAGGAAAAAGGTTCAGGCCATGGATTTTGGAGTGATAAATAATTGATATAATACACGTTTGAGCTGTTTTTATCTGTAGTTGTTCGTCTGTTTGGAAAATTCGGAAGTGTAAACTGCTGGAGAGTGTAAATTTTCAGTTGTCCATCCATCTTTTTCATACTTGAAGTTTTAAAGCTGGAATTATTAAAAATAGTCTGTTCTGAAAACACTTTATTGGCTAACTTCCTTAGTTTTCATATAATCTGATATTTTATTCATATCTTCTGTTGAGAGCTTTTTCAAATGCTGCCCCTGTTTGTAAAAATAATATTGTCCGTCTTCCTGATATAGAAAAACACGCTCATCCACTTCTTGTTCCTGCGATGACTTATCCTCCGTAATCCATCCAGAGTATCCACCGGCGGTAAGCGGAAAGCTGATAATAAAGTATTGATTAAATTTTGCTTCATCAAAAGCCACCAGATCGTTGCTGGAGACCTCAGTAGCCTTATCATACAAATCTTTAATCAAGGATGCCCCATTTACATCATATAAATCCATAATGTTTTGGTAATGTCCATTTTGGAATTCGGAAATGGACAGGTTCAAATATTGGGAACTTGTAATAACTTGCTGACTATCTTTTCCTTGCCAAACAATATCTGCTTCTCCATTCCATGGGATTTTAACAGAAAATTGATTACTGGAAAAGAAAATAGAGGGCATAATCTCATATATCTTAATCTTTATTTGATTGTTATTTTTATCCTTGTAGATTTTAATTCTGGCACTGGTATTTGCTCCTTCAATGGTTCCATGTATCGAATAAACTTTACTATCGGTATCGTAATTCCATTCATAATTAATGGGCGCATCTCCAATAAATATAGGAGTTCCAATAATAAACAAGCGGAGAAAAATGCCAAGTAGTATGATGCAGAAAACGGCAATAACACCCGACAAGATATAGGCTCTCCGTTTAAAGGAGTTTTTAACTTTTCGCATATAGTCTATTTCCATTTTGGGCACAGTGGGACAGTCAATAGGCTTTTGTATATTTACAAGGTATTTGCTGCAATCTTCGCACTGTTCCAAATGCTGACGGATAGCAGTATTGCTTTCTTCACTGGTCAGCTTTTCAGCATACAATGGGAGCATATCCCGAACGATATTACAATCTAATGTATTTTTCATTCCAATCCCTCCATTAATTTTTTCTTACCTCGATAAAAGGTCACCCGTGCCCATGTCTCTGATTGATTTAAAAGCTCTCCAATTTCCCTGAAACTAAGTTCTCCTGAAAGTCGCAGATACATAACCTCTCTCGTAGGTTCTGACAGATTATGAAGCATACGGTAAATTGACATTTTATCCTGCTTATCCAGCACCGCAGATTCAACCGATTTTGAATTATCAGGAAAAGATTCATCCAGTGGTTCAGTTTTTCTTCGGCGGTTTTTATCCAATTCCTGATACCATAGATGTTTTGCAATCTGGCAGAGCCATGTAGACATTTTACAGTTTCCGTTATATGTATTTATGGATAGCATGGCACGATAAAAAGTCTCCTGTGTCAATTCTTCCGCTGTATGAGCGTTTAAAGATAGGGAAAACAAGTATTTATAAATTAAATCCGCATGTTCTTTGTAAATCCCATCCATTTCCCACACACAATCACCTCCTGAGCAGATATTTGCTTCGAAGCAGCTTGTGCAGAACATACAGCAATTATCAAAGGTTATTTATTGTTTGGAAATTGCTGCATGTTCTGCAATTTTTCAAATGAAGGCAGACACGCATATAAATGCGCATCTGCCTATCAGTTAATCTGACGCTGGAATAGTTATATATGAACCATCTGTTCCAATGGCATAAACGATTTCTTTTACGCCGTTGGACACAATAACCTGGCCGATCTCAAGATTTGAATCTTCCTTGTCTGTCGCGAAGCCACTTTGCATAAGGTCTTGTTTATCAGCAAATAAAGTAACTTCTGAATTATTTTTACCTGTAAATTGCAGAGAATCAGGATTAGCCTTTGCGTATACGAAACCGCATGTTAACAACCCTATTACAACCATCATACATATTGCCGACAATGGTTTTTTGATTTTATTAAGCATAAAAACACCTCATTTCCTTTTGATAACTTTATATAGTTCCTTACTGCTGATTATTAATTTATCAATGGAATCACCTCCTAAAACATATATCCGTTTTAGATGCAATTCGTTACATTGAAATAGAAAATTATTTGTGTTGATACAAAATCATATTAGGTAAGTATAATAATTTAGATAAAGCTATCTTTCAGTAAACATTAGGATTGTGGCGTTAGAGGGAGGAGAGTTTGAAAATACAACGTTTTTACAATTGTCTATTCGGTCGGTATCGCAGGCTGATCTGCGATGTGCATGAGGATTAGTATGAAAAAAAGCGTTATGGAGTGCTTTAAATTATATAATACATTATGCTTTAGAAACGTTAGTAATCAAAGTTTCGCCAATAATAAAATCTAAGGAGGAAACATTCTCAAAATTCATTTTTGTATCAAATAATGTGCGTTGTAAAAAGAAAGAATCAGATTCCGTGAAACCAAATTTGGTGGTATGTGCTATTATTTCTGTTCTCCACTTTCTAGCTGGAGTATTGAAATAAGATACAGCATTATGCGGCTGTAATATTACTTGTCCGTTAACATGCATTTCTTTAATTTTTAGTACTTTAATGTTTTCATGATTGTTTTTAGAAAAAAATTCAAGTATTATATTGTTTTCAAATTTATACAATGCAGGTATATGAAATGTTATATTATTATATTGAAAATAGCCATCTACTGTAAATTTCTTTGTTTCGCTGTTTTCTATAATATCTTGTGTACTATTCCAAATATCTTTATACACCATGTGACACCTCTTTCTTTAAGTATAATCTATATGTTCAGTATAGCTTGCTTTAGATGTGGAATCAATTGAAAAGTTTAATGACAGAGCATATGAATTATTATCATCATCAAAATAATGTAATTTTTAAGGGTTTGCCACCTGATGTTTGGACATAGGCAGCAAACCCTATTGATAGCAATATATCAGATCTATCTATATCATACTAAGCATCTTTGGTAATTTTTATTGTCTTTATATTCATAGAACCCAGAAGATGTAGTACATCTCCATTTAGGCAGGTAACATTTACTTCACTCACGTTGGGTTTATAAGTACCTTTATATAAATAGAGATTCCTATAATTTAGATAAGCTTTATTACTAATACCGGCAGGATGTACACTTGTCCAACCATATGAGCCGTCACCGTAATCAACGGTGGCATCAGCATAGGTGATTTTTGTACCGCTCACAGAAATTTTAACATCAAATTCATAAACATTAGTGCTGATTTTATGGGGAGTCATTACAACGGTGCCAACAGTTGCCATAGTGCTTATTTTAGAAGAATTATCTTTTTTTAACTGATATACTATGGATTCCCCATCTTTTAACTCAACAGTATTCCCGTCTGCAAGTTCAACAACAATCCCTTTATCTTGAGTCGGGCTGCTAATAGGTCCCGCAGCAAAAACATTTAAGGAAGACATTGAAAAAACAATTGATAAAGATAATAAAGATATTAGAAATTTTCTCATTTAAATTTCATCTCACTTTCTTTTTATTAGGTTAATCTGCAATTAATAATATTCACTCATTACAAATAGAACACTCTTATTGTAAATAAATACCTTTGCTATTTTTCATAACCACATTTTTTACATGTACTGCTGAATAAGGGGTAGGAGTGTTTATGTTTTGTCCACGAGCCGTAAAATCTAAAACCGGTTTTTTTACATTGTACACAACGCGCATTCTGAATAGTTCTAGTCCTATAGCAATAAGTAGAATCTGATTTATTATAGCTGGAACTTTGAGCGGTGATAGATCCGTATGCCTCTAATTGTGCATGAGAGCAGGTGTCGGCGGCTTTTAACAGAGAGTTTACTAAAGGCGCGGTATAAAATGATTGATCTTCGTTTACTTTGATTACCACATCATTACCTGTTTCAGAATGAATGACATCACCAACTGAAACATGTTCATGAATATGTTGAGATGATGCAGCAAAAACAGTTGTATTTATTGTTATAACCATTAATGCTGCTAAAGATAATGATAATATTTTTTTTAACATAACAATCCTCACTTTCACTTATTGGTATTATTTGGAATAAAAAGTGAAACTATAATAATTAAACTTATGAAAACATTGGAATCACCCCTTTACTAAATTAAACGTTGACCCTTAAAAAAACTAAGGTTTTATGCAAGAAAATGGTAATCACATGCTTACAATTTGTGAAAAAAAGAATTAATGATAATAACACATTATTTATAATACAACATCATTAAAACATATTTCCTGCTTGATTGTCAATAAAATTCCAAAAAAATTGTGTAATATGCTGGATATTTATAATGAAACAACAATTTGCATAAAAAAATGCAATAAAAAATCATTGACAGAACAACAAATTAGTGATTAAATGATATTGTAATATAAATAATATAACATTACTTAAACTGATTTGATTGAAGTTTACTGCAAATTATAGTTGATCGGGTTTTTACTATAAATCTCATTAGAGATTGTAGTAATTATAATTCATATATTGCTTATGCAATTTATGAAAAAATAAAGGGAAGGAGGGAAAGGTATGAAAAAGTTAGGAAAAAAAGTTTCTGATGCTAAAGGTACATTGATGGCATATGCTTGCTCTTGTGGCTCTTGCCCTTGTGCTACTTCCAAGTGCACTTGTAAGAACAATCCATCGTCTACACACAGAAATGCACTTACTTCTGCTAGCTCAGCCAGCTATCAAATGCAATATGCTGCACTTGAAATTGGTAAGTAATTCAACAAGGCCGATCAGGGGCTGCTGGAAGTTAGCAGCTCCTGATTATGCTATACACGGAGGGTTAAGATATGGTAGAGCAAAAACCTTTTATCAAACTTTTGAAAGTAATCAATCACTTATATATATTTGATGTAAACACAAATAAAATTATAGAAACAAATGGCCATATTTATAATTACCTGGATTCAGTTTTGCGCGATTTGTCTCCGCTGCCTTTGCTTACTAAAGAAGACGAGGAAATACTGGAAAACATGTTAAAAGAAGGTTTACTGCAAGGCAGACCTGATATAATAATCGAACATGTGATGAATGAACAATTGGAATATGTACTTGATCATGAACTTTCCCGCATGTGTCTGCAGGTTACACAAAATTGCAATTTAAGATGTAAATATTGTATATTTTCTGGCAGCTATATTAATAGAGTACATAATAATAAACGTATGGATTGGGTTACAGCTCGTAAGGCATTAGATTTTTTATATGAACGTAACGGAGAAAGCGATAATGATTTATTAATTGGCTTTTATGGCGGAGAACCACTATTAGAGTTTGATTTAATTAAAAAATGTGTTGATTACAGCTATAAGTTGTTTCCAAGTAAAAATTTACAATTTAACATTACAACAAATGCAACACTTTTAAGCCCGGAGATTGCAAGATACCTTTTGGAACATAACTTTACAATAACTTTAAGCATAGATGGCCCGGAAGAAATTCATGATAGGAACCGTGTACTTGTTAACGGTCAGGGAAGTTTTCAAACTGTAATGAATAACATAAAAACTATGTTTTCATCCATTCAAAATCTTCCTGCAGAGAAATTTATTATTAGCTGTGTTCTGTCAAACGACGCTAAGTTGGAAAGTGTAGTTCGCTTCTTTAACGAAGATAAGAGGGTTAATAAATTTACGTATCAACTAACCGCAGTTAATGATGTTAATTTAAAAGAACAGCCATTGCCGGCGCGTAAGAAGAATAATGCCATTAATCAATATGAAAATGCAAAGATGTTTTTATATGGTGTGGGCCGTATTCCGGTAGAAATGACGTCCCAATTGGCGGTGCCGTATGTTGATGAACTTACACACAATTTTTATCACCGCTCTGCTGTAGATATGAAGCAGAAAAAAATCCATCCGGGGGGTCCATGTGTGCCCGGACATCATAAATTATTTGTTGATGTAGAGGGAAATTTATATCCATGTGAACGAGTAAGTGAAACTTCACCAGTTATGAAGATGGGAAATCTTGATAATGGATTTGATTTTGATGCTGCTAAAAGGATTTTAAATGTTGGACAAGTTACCAAGGATGAATGTTCTAAATGCTGGGCTTTTAATTTTTGTACACAGTGTGTTGCTTTTGCGGATGGTGTTACAGAAATATCAAGAGAACTGCGTCTTCAGGAATGCAGCCGGGTAAGGTCTACGGCAGAAGATATGATGAAAGATTATATAGTTTTACAGGATTACGGTTGTGAATTTGAAAAATTTGAAAATGTAAAAATATAACCAGAGGAGGTGTGAGGAATGAAAAATCAAAGAGTAATGATTTATCCGGTTGATAGTGAATATATTCCATTTTTAAAGCAATGGGAATATGCAGTAAATTTGTCTTGTTATGCACCGCAAGGCTGGTTTTATGTAAATAAATCAATATCTGCTTTTGGAAATCAGACAATAACGGTAAAGGATATTAGGGAATGTACCGATTACTCCGTATTTGATGCTGTCTGGATAGTGGATTCAAATAGTGAATTAGATTTTACTGAGTATATACTACCTGTTATTGAACAAGCAGCTAAACAAGATAAAATCATTAGGATTACCCGCACACTGTCTGCAGAGGAGCAGAGCTTATGTTCTAAGTTGACCATACAAAAAAATATGTTTTGTCTTGATCAGGAATCACTTAAGCAGACAAAAGATTACTCACCCAATATTTTGCGTATTCAAACTCCTGTAGTATTTGTTTTAGGCATGTTTGAGCATACCGGAAAACTTGATACTTTGTTATATTTGCATAAAGGGATACAGCAAACCGGTTATACAGTCAAGTCAATTCTTACGCGCAAAAATGAAGCTGAAAAAAGTAATTGTCTCTCTTTCCCGGATTTTATGTATGATAGGCAGTATTCAGATACAGAGAAGATTCTTCTTTTTAATCATTTTGTTAGAAAATTGGAATTAGAAACTAAGCCGGATATAATACTCATAGGGTTGCCGGGAGAAATTATGCCATTGGATGAAAAGCATACTGGAAGTTTTGGCATAATTCCTTTTCTTGTTTCAAATGCGGTCCATTGTGACTATGCAGTTGTAAAGTTATTTCATAACTATTATGATTCTACATTTACAGAAAAGATAAAAGAAATAATAAAAAATAAATTTGAAATTGAAATAAATGCTTTTGCGGTAGATAACAGCGTTTTAGATGCTACAAGTATTTCAACAGCGACCCTTAGATTCTATGAATCAGAGGAAAGGCCTGATGATCTGCCAGGGAGTTACTTTTTTAATCATGTTAATGGAGATGGCAAGTCTCTTTGTGGTGATCTTATTGGTACTTTACAAAAGTTTGGAAAGTATAGAACAATTTAGTCAGCGAGGTAAAATCATGAATAATGAACAGAAATTAAAAGATATATTTATTAACTTATTTTCTTATACCTTTCCAGAGGAATTCAAAGATACCTCTCTTTTTGACGAACCTATTTATATGAGAGCAAGATATTATATGATGTTTTTAATGGAAGTTGAGCAAGTGTTTGGCATCAGGTTTCCTGATGTGCTTATTGGTGAAATGAAATTAACAACATATCAAGAGTTTCTGGTGGAAATCAATAATCTGACAGGGTGTACAGTATCTGTTAGTAATTAAGAGGCGATGGTCAGTGAAAGAGTTTAAGAACTTTTGCCATACAATTTTATATTCTCTGCATATTTGCTGGAAGGCTGCAAAAGGGTACGCAGTATCAAATGTAATAGTACAGGTTGCTAATGCGTTACTTCCATTTGCTACAATTATTTTAACCAAGCAATTAATTGACAAGTTGACTTTATCCGTCGGCATATTTGATTTAAAGATTATGATAATTCTAATTTGCTTAGGAGCTGTTAATTTGACAGAAGCTATATTATCAAAAGTCAATGATTATATGCAAACAATGCAGGAAAGTTTACTGCAAAATTACTTAAATCAAGAATTAATAAAAAAGAAACTTGAAATGGATATACAGTATTTCGATTCTCCTAAATATCAGAACATACTTCATTCTGTGGAACAGGATATATATGCATTAAACAGTGTAATTTGGAATGTAATTCAGTTTGTTGGAGCTTTGGTAACTCTTGGGGGGGCCTGGATTTTGTTATCCAGGGAAAATATACTTTATTGTTTCGCAATTTCATTAACTATATTACCATCCGTTATAGCAAACCAGAAATATATTAAAATCTTATATACATGGAGCTTGGAACAGTCTCCAAAAGAAAGACACATGGGTTATATTCGGTGGATATCGGGAGAAAGGGTCTTTTCCAGTGATGTTAGACTTTTTAATCTTAAGAATATATTGCTGGAGAAATATTGTACTATTTGGAAATCGCATTTTTCAGGTAAAAAAACAGTATTAAAGAAAAAAACAGTGGTAACTTTAATTTTTAATATGCTGCCAGAAGTAGCTTCTGTTTTTATTTTAATTCTTCTAGTAAAGGATATTGTATCAGGTTTGCGAACTATTGGTGACTATACGTTATATATAGGATTACTGACTCAGCTTACAGGAGGATTATTTCTTGCAATTCAGACTGGTATGTCCGTTTATGGAGATAAATTAAAAATTGATACTCTGCAAAAATTTAACCAATATCGAAATTCTGTGGAAGATATAGGGGACGAAGAACTTGTTGGGCCGGTATCTATTGAATTCCAGGATGTGACTTTTAAATATCCAGATACTGATACATATGTTTTAAAACACATTAATTTTAAAGTTACAGCAGGTGAAAAAATATGTCTGGTAGGAATTAATGGGTCAGGAAAAAGCACTATAATAAAATTGATGCTTCGTTTTTATGACGTTACAGATGGTTGTATTTTAGTGAATGGGTTAAATATTCAAAAGTATAAAATTGAGAGTTTACGGAAGCAGTTCAGTACTTTATTTCAAGAATATGTAAGCTATTCATTTTCTTTAAAAGAAAATATTATTATTTCTGATTTTCAAAAGGTAAGTAACGATCAAGAAATCATTAATGTGCTGCGGCAAGCAGGAGCAGCTCATATATTAAATCAATCACCGGATGGTTTGGATTCTTATGTAACTAAATTCTTCAGTGAGAGAGGCATAGAGCTGTCGGGAGGAGAGCGGCAAAGAATTGCACTTGCACGTACTCTCTACCGAACCTGTTCAGTAGTATTTTTTGATGAACCATCTGCAGCACTTGATCCTGAAGCTGAACATGTAATGTATGAAAATATTAGAAGCCTATGGACAGATAAAACAGCTTTTTATACCTCGCATCGTCTTTCAGCAGTACATTTGGCAGGGCGAATTATGTTATTGCAAAATGGAGTGATTACAGAACAAGGAACACATAAGGAATTAATGTCATTGAATGGCGAGTATTCAAGAATTTATCATATTCAGGCAGATAAATATCAGTTGGAAATATAAAGTAATAGCTGGATTAAACCGATATATTATTATAAGTGATAATCAATCGGTTTTTTGTTAAGTGTGAATTTACATAAGGAGGATATGTAATGAGTTTACAGGGTATTGAAGCCTTAAATTACAACAATTTATTGAACTATGTACAAAATAGTAACAATAGTTCAGTACCAATATCTGATTTTAAAAAGGTTCTATGTGCCGCTGCTAGTCAGCAAACAGAAAAGGCTGAAACTTTTGTAAGTGCGGAGCAAAGTCTTAAAGAAATATATCCAGGTTTAAAGTATCAAGTATTGGATGCATCACAATTTACATATTTTAATCGTTTGGATTTTCCTACCTCAAAATTATATGGTGATATCATTGATGAAACTACAATAAATCAATTGAAATCATGGAAGCCTAAGACACAGACATCAAATGGTTTTGAGTCTTGGGTTCAAACGGAATTGGTAAAGATACCAATTGGTGCTCATGTTGTACTTATTCATCCTAACGTCCAGAAGAAAATGGAGCAAGATACGGATTATGCAAAAAAAATTGCTGAAAAGATTCAGAAGTATTTTGACGATGATATTCGGTTAAATGCAGCTATTGATCCTGAATCAGTTAAAAGCATGTCGCAATTGGTATCTATAACAGAAGATGGAGAAATAGGGTTCCACGAAACTGTCTGTGATGGTCCCTCCCCTATGAGTTCTGATGATGAAAAAGCAAAAGCTATATCTCAAGAAAGCGATAAAAAACAGAATTTATTAAATGAATTACAAAATCTACCGTTAGCAACTGCATTGTCCATACTGGAGAAGGTGCCAACAACTTCTATTCAGCAAGACTATAGCTACGCATATCAATTATATGGATTAAGCCAAAAACGTAAAATTGAAAATGGTGAAATCGTTTAAAAAGATAACGAGAATTTCAAAAATTCTCGTTATCTTTTTATTCACAAACAATATCACAAATAGCCTTAAACAACTCACTGTAGTCGTGATGGTCTGTTAATATTATAGGTGTGTGTTCTACCTCTTTGTAGGAGATAAATTTGGCAGTAGTGGTATTGCAAATGATAATATCTGGGTTTAATGCTTGAAGATTTTTAAAATTCAAGTGTACGATAAGTAATTCAGTATCTAGTTGATCCGCCATTTTAATACAGTGATGCTGATACAATAGGGGCGTATCTATATAAACAGCGCCTAAAAGGATATCAATTGAATATTCAGAGAAAAATAGTATATTAAAATTATGAGTTTTAAACATTTCTTTTAAAACAGCGCTGATAGAAAGTTCTGTATTGTTTATATCTTGCAAGATTGCTATTACAGGCCGTTCATTTGGCAGTGATGTTTTAACTGCATAATCATCTAAAATAGTAGGAACAAAGATTCGATTTGGGGTATTTTGAAAACAGTGCATATTTGATTTTTTTAGGAATATTATAGGTGGAATATTTTCAGTAATAATATTCTTGGTATCTAATATATGGGTACTATAAAACGCAACAGGTAAATTTGCTGACGCATTAAGTGTGTTTTTAATTTCAAGATCTGATTCTAAGTAAATTATTTCGTCAATTTTACATTGACGTATGTAGTTTGAAGGCACTAATAAATTACCTATGACTAACATTTTTAAAGTAGTAATCCAATCCAGTTGTTTGTATAATCTAGGGAAATATTGTGGATTGAAAAGTTTGCTTGATTTATTCAAGTCTTCTTTAATTTGATCAAAATTTTTGTACGGGTGTTTAAGCAAAATAGCGTAAATCTTTGCAGTAATAACTGGAGCAGCATAGCTATTGCATACTGGTGTTAATCCCTGATAGGGAGTTGACTGCAATTCTTTTAATTCGTGACTGGCACTTGAAAAAAAATCAATACCGTGATAATTGGGAGTTTTGGCATAATATGCATCACCTTGAAGTTGAGGATCACACTGAACACCAATTACATTCGAAAAAGTTGCAGGATAAGAAAAGTTACTCCCATTCTTGCAGGCTGAAATAATAATGATACCATTTTCATAGGCTTGATTGATAATATTCAAAAGCGATGAATAGTCGGAAGCAGATACAGTTCCCAAACTTAAGTGAATAATTTTGACATTATGCTCTATGCACCAAAAAATTGCTTTTTTCAATTTAAAGCAATCACCTTTTTTGGTATTAGAATCCAGTATTTTAATACTTCCTATTTGAGCATATGGAGAATATTTTTGAATGATGGCAGAGCATATGCTGCCATGACCCAGTGGATCGATATATCCTTTAAAAGTACGAATTAATCCATGAGCGTTAACATGTAACGAAAATAATAGGTTTGGAGTTGAAGCGGTGCTGACACCATCATCGATAATAGCAATAATCATAGTAATCTCCATTCCGCCGCTAAGCGGCGGCACAAATAGTAATGAAAGTTTTGACTACCTCTACTTCTTTGATAGAATAGTTTCAAGAAGCTACACTACAAAGCACGGGGAGGGGAGTCGTAAAAACCTTCTTGGTTTTAGACAGCATAGTAATCAGTGTAAGTTCCATCTTTCAAGCACAAATAAGTGGCTCTATAAGACCGTACACTAAGAATTGTTTTAGCAACTCTGTTAAATGTGTGATGGAACAGTCAATGGCTTCTTTATCTCATTACGAAAGGAGTTCATTACCATGAAAGTTGTTTATCAAACCTGTTGTGGTGTCGATGTTCACAAATCTTTTCTCGTTGCCACGATTATTAAAACCACTTCCGGAATCGAACCTTCTTATCATAAGAAGCGCTTCTCCACTTTCAACAATTCTATTCTTCAATTCAAAGACTGGTTGATTGATAATAATTGCAGAGATATCTGCATGGAATCCACCGGTAAGTACTGGGTCCCTGTTTATAACCTTTTGGAAGATGATATCAACGTCACCATCGCCAACCCGAAGTGGGTTAAGGCTGTCAAAGGAAACAAGGACGATACTAAGGATTCTAAATGGATTGGTGATTTATTTCGATTAGGATTGGTTCCTGGTAGTTATATTCCGTGCAAGGAAATACGGATTCTCCGAGAGTACACCAGATATCGTTATAAGTTGACTTCCTCTAAATCAGGAGAAAAGAATCGGTTTCAGAATGCGCTTACGGTTTGTAATGTCGCATTAGATTCTGTTGTTTCCGATGTTTTTGGGAAATCAGCTACATCTATTATTGATTACCTAATCGAGCAATCTGACAATTCCATCAACCACGAAGAAATATCTTCCAGACTGCTTCGCTCATTAAAGAAGAAGTCTGATAGTGTCATTGAATCCATCGACGGTCACCAGATGACTGATTCCCAAAAGTATCGGATGCGCCTTATCCGCGCACATATGGATTATATCATATCTACAATAAATGATATAGACACTATGATTGAATCTTTGATTACTCCACATGAAAATGCTATCCAGTTACTGTGTACCATTCCAGGTATTGACCGCAACAGTGCGATTACCATTATTTCTGAAATTGGCACAGATATGTCTCAGTTTTCATCTTCAAAACGTTTATGCTGTTGGGCTGGATTAACTCCAAGCAACAACGAATCTGCTGGTAAAAAGAAGTCTGTTAGAATAACACGTGCCGGTGTCTACCTCAAACCTGCATTAGTACAGTGTGCTCATGCAGCCGTGAAATCTGAAAAGTCTCCTTATTACAAAACCAAATATGAGCGTATCCTTAAACGTCGTGGAAAGAAACGAGCCATCATTGCAATCGCAAGGATGATTTTAACTTCCATTTACCAGATGCTCTGTACTGGTGAAGCATGGAACCCAAGCGATTTATATAAAATTGATATGCCTGAACCTCTTGATGCAAAACAAAGGGAAAAGGCTATCAGACAAGCTTTGAAACTTCTAAAAAGTGAAGGAATTATACCTGAATCACTGGAAGCTTCTTAAAAGCTAATTTCTAAAATTTATACTTCTGAAAAGCTATTTTTGAATAGCTTAGTTAAGTGCGCCTTTTTTTGGCTGTCCTCTACTCTCTTTCACACTATCCCCTTACTTTATATTTATATTAATTGCATAGTGGTTATTGAAATTAATCTGATAAAATTCACTGAAGCAGAGTATTGCCAATATAATATAATCATGGTTAAAAAAGAGATATTAAATAAAATAAAAACTCATGATTGATAATATGATGTGATTTTATATATAAAATCAAATATTATTAATGATATATAATTAATATAATATTGACATATTTATAAACATATTGTATCATAAAAGTACCATATACGTCAAAGGTCTTAAGGAGAGATTAAAAATGCCTAGAGTTAAAAATGCACTATTACTAACAGAAAGAGAAATGGATGTTATGAAAATATTGTGGAACAGTAAAAAACCATTGGTAGCATCAGAAATAGCTAAGAAAGATGAGTCACTAAGCAATAATACAGTTCAATCTGTTCTTAGAAAATTGATGGCTAAAAAATACATTGAGGTGGCAGATATTGTTTATAGCGGGACTGTTTTAACACGTAGTTATAAGCCCGTTGTATCAAAAAAGGATTTGATTATTGAACAATTTATTAATCAGTTTAGTAAAAGTGAAGATAGTATTCCGATACCTAGTTTAGTAGGAACGTTATTAAAACATGAAAAAAACGAAAAAGAAACAATAGAAAAGCTTGAAAAAATACTTGAGGAAAGAAAAAAAATACTTAATCAAGAGGAAAAATAGTATGTTCTTATCACTAGCTGCGTTAATAACTATTATATTAATAATCAATTTGTCAATAATTTTTCTATGGCTTTTTCTGAAAAGCCATAGAAGAATTATGCAAATAAGTTTAAGTACCATGTTATTGGGGATTTTATTAGTTGTTTTGCGGTTGTTAGTTCCAATAGAGTTTTCATTCCAGCAGACGATACGTGAAAAAAGTATATTCCCAAGCATATTTTTAATGCTTTATACTCCTGTTTTGGAGTCTGTTTCTACAGGGATTTATGTATACCATGTTATATTACTGGTTTGGGGAATAGGGATTTTATTTTTCAGTATAAAGAATCTATTATGTCATATAAGATTTTTGAACTTAATTAACCGAGAAGCAGACCTATGTGATGAAAAAGTTAAAAATACTATAAAGAAAATTGAAGAATTACATGGAAAAACAAGCAATTTTAAAATAATTATGACAAGCAGAGTTTCTGTTCCAATGTACTTTGGTTTGCTTAGACCGATAATTATATTACCAAAGATTAAGTTATCAGATCAAGAGCTATATTACATATTAAGACACGAAGCTACCCATTATTACAATAATGATTTATGGATTAAATTGTTTGTTGAGTTAATAAGTATTATATATTGGTGGAATCCATTTGTTTTTATTCTAAAACACGAAGTAGATAAAATTTTAGAGATAAGAGTTGATATGGCAGTTACAAAAATATTTAATGAAACAGAAAAAGTTAATTATTTAGAATGTCTGATAAGGATTGCTAAGGAAACTGCTTCCCCTGAAATAAGTGGTTTTTCTCTGTCCTTTGATAGCAGAACTGTTTCTGTTCTATCTCAGCGATTTCATATTGTTCTGGCTGGAGAAGAATTTAAAAAGTCAAAAGTTAAAAATTTGATCCTGCTTGTCTTTATGGTATTTGTCTTGATTTTAAGTTCGTTTGTTGTATTTGAACCATATTCAATTAATTCCAGAGATCAGGAAAAGACGTTAGAATTAACGCCAGAGAATGCATATTTAATTGTAAGACCTGACAATGAATATGATGTTTACGTTAATAATGAATACTTTGCTACGGTAACAGCAATTAGAGATTCATACTCTAATTTATCAATTTATAACAATCTTGAGGAGGTATTATTAAATGAAAAAGAAAAGTAAAAAAATCATGTTATCATTAGCTGTCTTAACAATTAGTACACTTATGCTGCCTGTTGATGCTTCAGCTCAATCACAAGGAGTTGCACTGCCAATTTCCGTTATTTCTTCACATAATAGTTTATTAGATATAGCTTATCCAAACGCGAATATTATCGGCTGGCGTTACAAGTCAGAGGATGGAAAGATGTATAGGCGTCAATATAACTATTCCAGAGAAAAATGGATTGGGGAATGGGAATTATGTTAAATGGCACTATAATGAACACAGAAGATGCAATAAGAGGTAATTAAATTTAATGGTATCAGAGATATTGTCTTATTAAGTGATTGTTTCGTAGTTCATAATAGCTCAAGTATTGATTATGCTGTAAAAAATAAATAATGCCAAGGGCAAACCCATTGAAAGATGGGGGCGCAAAGCCATAGGATCTAAGGCGTTTTATTACACTATGATAGCCTGGCTGCCAAGAACTACATAGAGCCTGCCCTCTAAAAAGGGCAGGCTTTTGTCGCTTTGACGGATAGTTTAGGGTATTATAATGCCGGCTTTCGTTATGCGCTGCGGCGATAGGGGCATACTATGACAATTTTTCTTTTTCCTGTCTTGCGGAGGTGGAATTAAAGACAGCGCTATCCGCATAAACCCTCAATTGTTTATACAACTTTATACGAGATTTATAAAAAAGTCAGTATTTTGCCAATGGCAAAGTGCTGACTTTTTTTATTCGACAAGAAATCTATTTGTTCGATTATTAAAATTAAGTATTAAGCTGTGTCTTTTTAATTTCTATAAAAAGTTTTTGTCCCTACACTGTCGGTCGCCGCCACATGTTCTTCATTTTTGATTTTAAACATCACGAAATGGAGGACAAGCCCTATGGCAAAACGAATCAAAATTAATTATCGGAAGAGGTATCCCGAAGCAAGCGATGTGGTCATTGAAGTCTTGGAAAAAAGCGACCGCAAAATGGAATATCAGCAATACGATCTAAAGGTGGAAAGATGCCACATTGACAGCTTAAATAGAACGGTCACCTACATACCTAGCCGTGAGGATTCCTATGAACGGTTGCTGGGAGAAAATCGGCAGTTTGAGGCAGATCAGCAAAGCGTAGAGGATGAAGCTGTAAATGCTATGTTGATTGAAATAATGCTTTATTGCTTAAAATTGCTTACACCACAAGAGCAAGAGCTGATAACAGAATTGTTCTTTGTGGGGAAAAGTGAGCACCAGTTATCCAGAGAAACAGGTGTTTTACAGCAAACCATTCATGCCCGAAAGGTCAAAATCCTTAGTAAATTAAAAAAACTGATGAAAATCTAAAAATCTTTTTGTCACCCCCCTCACTCAACGTGGAAGTAAGTGAGGGGGTTTTTCTATTCTCTCTTTTGCTCCTTGAAAAATAAATATCCGGCAGCAACAATACATGATCTGTCCAGCCGTGTGAAAAGCGGCAGCGACCTTGACGGGCGCGCCAAAACTGCCTGCGGATGGGTAGGCGGCATTTATGCCGCTTGACCCGTTCGTCGAACCGATGGCATCGAAGGTGACGAGCGAGAACGCCCGGTCATAAAACAGTCTGTGGTGGACTGTTTCGCC
>NZ_SULJ01000005.1:0-104530 GCF_007115105.1 Clostridium sp. HBUAS56010 | reverse complement strand
TGCTAACGCTACTTCCGCCCAGCCACAGACATCGCAATGGGGGCGGCTCGCAGAGATCCTGGGAGAGGTGAAATTCCTATGAGGCTTGTGACCCACAGGCCGTTGCTGTTGCCGCCCTAGCTTCGGGAAGTCGTGTCGAATAGAAGCATCAAAACAAAATGAAGAACAAGTAAACATTTTATTTTAGAGACTATGCGGCGGGACATTTATGTTCCGCCGCATTCCTGTGAAATAAAACTCACACAAATTCAGAACAGGAGGTTTCAAGGATGGAGCAGAAAAAAAGAGCATGGCTCTATTGCCGCATTGATGCGCCGGAGGATATCCATGGTGCGTTAAAGGCGCAGCAAAAGGAGCTGTGGGATTATGCCGAACATTTAGGTTATGAGGTTGCAGGAGCCTCCGAAGATTTAGGCAGTGGGCTGGAAATGGAACGACCTGGACTCACCGCACTGCTTAGTGCCGCTTCCGAAGAACGTGTGGATACGGTGATGATAAAAGGTCTGTCCCGAATTGGGCGGAGCATGAAGCTGACATTGGATTTTTTACGGGAGCTTCATTCCATGGGAATTACCCTTTATTCCACACTAGAGGGAGAGCTGCGACCCTCACAGGATGATCAAAAGCAACAAGAACCGTAGCTTAGGTAGAATGGCAGAAGGGAGGAATTTCATGATACAAACCATGTTAACCAACCGTAAGCGGCCGGAGCTGCCGCCTGTGCCCGTCTGCTTCCCCATTGGGGACTATGCCGGCGTTTATGAAAGGCTCCAGTCTGCTGGCATCGGAGGTGTTGCTGTCCGTGACTGCTTGGTAATGGAGCTTGACGGCAGCTTTCCCCTTCTTAAGAAATTGATTGACAGCGAAATCAACGTGGAGGAGCTGGACTATCTTGCTAAAAGGCTGGAAAGCTTTGATCGGCGCGAGCTGGCTCAGTTTCAGGGACTGGCGGTCAGCCAGGAGCTATCGGACATGACCGATCTCATCAATCTGACTTTTTGCTGTCAGGAGGCAACGGTGGTACAGGACTTCACCGACCTGGCGGCCGTAGGGCGAATGTATTACATGGATCTTCACGGCGGAATCACGGAGGATGAGGTCCAAACGGTAGATTTTCACAAGCTGGCCCTTTCTCTTCTGGCGAATGAGGAAGGCAGCATCACCCCCTACGGTGTGGTTTATGAAAATAATATGAAGCTGGAGCAGTGCTATTACGGTCTGTATTTTCCCTATTATCAGTACAGCGGTGATATGCTGCTGGCCGTGGCACTCAAGGATCGCAGTCATTCACCGGATCATGCGGATATTACATGGCTGTATCTGCCAGCAGAGGACTGTCAGATTGAGAGGGCTTTGCTTCGGTCAGGCATTCCCGAAGAAAATCTGTTATTGGAATATGTCATTGCGGAGCTTCCGGAAAGACTGGTCGATCTGTTTGGGGCAGAAGAAAATATCTATGAAGTGAATAGACTGTGCAAAATCTTTCAAAAGCAGGATCAGGAAGGCCGACAGAAATGGGAGGCAGTGCTGGTATTATCTCAGCCCGCTAATATCCTACAGGCGGAGAAGCTTCTGAAGCAGATTGACCTGTTTGACTTTATTCCCGGTATTTCTACTCCGGAGGATTACGGAAAGTACATGATCATGGAGTCCGGGCGGTTTGAGTATGACAGCAATCTGGATGAATTCTATGATTTTAATAAATATGGCACACAGCGTATCGCAGAACAGCATGGTCAGTTCATCGCAAGCGGCTATATCAGCTACCATGGCTTTCTTTCTGTGGAGGAAGTGATGGCAGGCAGTGAATCCGAACGCATGGAGCTGCAGATGAGTGGATTGTAATATGGAGCAAGGCAAAAGCCGGAAAGGAGCGGTAAATGACACACGAAGAATTTGGAAATATGATGGAGGGAAATCTTGTCCGGGGGTATGTGTATCCCTATGACGGGTATCGAAGCGAATACTGGTTTGCACATTCTCCGGAGAATATCGCAAGCTTTATCATGCAGCACAGGGATGCAAGGGAGATCATTCTCACAGATGTGGCAGACAATAAAATTCTGAATACCATCGGAGAGTTTATTGATCAATGCCCGGATCAGAAGCTTTTGCAGAAGATCCTCCCCCACTTGATTCCCCAGCAGATGGGAGAAGCGGAGCCGCAGGAAATTTCCGTCGCCACAGACGCGGAGGTAGAGGAATACTACGAGATGTGTGACGAGATGAAGCTGGAGCTGTAAATCCTTTTTTAATTAGATGCTTGGAGGTGAAGCAATGGGCGTAAATGCCAAAAAGGAAGAATATGAACACGTAGAATTGTTCGGAAAGCCGGCACTTTATACGAACTCCCGGATTGACCGGGAAACGGTGCCGGAAGGCTTTCACTGTTACGATCTTCGGGGATCTGATTATGATCCTGAAAAGCCGATTGCAGTGGAGGCCCATGTTGTCGTAAATCATGCCGGTACGGTTCTGATACCTGAGCCGCTCACTATCCCTGCCAAGGGACGGCGCAGGCTGAACGGAAAGCTGAATTTTCTCGGAGAATGCCTGACACTGGAGGGCTTCTGTAAAGAGCATGGAATTTCCCTCACACCAGATACCTGTAAATTCACCCTGCGTCCTGCCATGCTGGAGCAAGCGGGGCTTTTTTATACACTTCCCAAGGAACAGGATACGATGCTGGGAACCGTTGGTCATCTGCGTATTGATTTTGGGGGCAACGGACATGAGTTTTGGCATACATGGTGGCCCCGTGACTATGAGAAATATCACGGCTCCGCCTTTGAAATGGAGCTAAAGGCAGTGGTGGATGAGCTTCGGGAAAAGGGACCTCTGGAAAGTCTTGGCGCAATGTCACAATATTGTGCGGCTCATGGCGGCAAGATTGCAGGCGGATTGCAGAAAAATTATGGATATGTGGTGGAAACAGAGCATTACCGCTACTGTCTTAGGTGCAATCCGGCGCCCGGAGATTATCAGGCGTACTTAACTGTTTTTGATCTGCGGGTACAGCAAATGAATATGACCGAAAAGGAAACGCCCGATCAGGGCATGGAGATGGGAGGAATAAAGCTATGAACAATAATCCGTCCCTTATAAAATTTATGAGGGAGAAATATCCGCCGGAACACGAATCCGGCTAGAAAGTATGAACGATCCCTTTGCGCCGGTTCCTCCGGGAACTGAGGGTATGGTTGAGCTTGTAGATGATGCCGGCAGTATACACATGAAATGGGACAACGGCCGTACCCTGGCTCTAATTCCTGGTGAGGACAGCTTCACGGTTATTTCACAGCCCATACACTTACTCAAACTATACATGCCGTTGGCAGTTAAGCTTTATAAACGCAATGAATACGGAAGCTTGGACGACGATCCCATAGAGCTTGGAGGCCGTGAGGTTCTGGAGTACGAGGATAGCATCTTTTCTGCTGTTCTTCGTGAGCGGATGCCAGACGAATCGGAGCGAGGGCTTATGCAGTACTATGGGGAAAATGACAGTCTGAACCAGAAGGTGCAGTCCTATGTGTTTACTGTGGAGAAGGTAAACGGCAGTCTCATGGGTGTGGCAGAATGCCGTATTCAAGGGGATCTGACTGATAACGAGCTTGGGATGCTAAAGGACACTGTCAGTGGGCAGGCATCGGATGGTTTTGGGGAAGGCTTTGAACAGCGCTTCATTAAGATTCCTGATGGTGAGATTTGTGTCAGCCTCTGGAGCAGTGAAAAAAGCTGGAGTATCCAGACGCAGGACGAGCTGGCAGATCAAGAACAGCAGATGGGAGGAATGACGCTTGGATAACAACAGAAAAAGCAGAATGCTGCCGCAATGATATGCAGTCCTGCCCGGCGAGGGCAGTCTGATTATAATCACCCAAGAGGAAAACGGTTTATCTTAGAAACTATGCGGCAGAATCAGATTCTCTTTTTTTCTGCTGCATCCTTGTAAGATAAAACATCAATCAAGCTGAAAAAGCAAAGGAGGTATAATATGAGGAAGAATTCTTTAGACGAATTGCTGGAGAAGGAGCTGATCGTAGGCTGTGTCTGCGGCTGCGATGGAGTAAACAAGACCTATTACTTCGAGAACACGTCTGAAAATATCGCGAGCTTTATCATGACGCATCAGGAAAACACGGATCGACTGGTTTTTACCAGTCAGTCTGACCGCCTTATTTTAAGCACTCATAGTGAATCTATCAGCCAATGCCCGAATCAGGAGCTCCGGCAGATGGTACAAAACGAACTGAATATGCTGCAGTAGGGAGAAAAAAAGCCTGTCTATATGCTGATAGCCAGCGAGAAAGAATTCAACCAGCTTTTATATGAAGAGGATCAGAGAGTAACCGCTGCGGAGCTGCGGATGCTGTAGCCGCATTTTTTTCATGCAGGAATAGGAGGAACATTCAATGGAAAAGAACAAGGAAACCAGAGAAATGCAATATAAGTTATCGGTAAAGCTACTGGAAATCATGGTGAACAGCGGCTTTTTACTGCCGGAGGAATACAAAAAAATTGATGCGCTGAACCGGGAAACATTTTCTCCGGAGCTTGCACAGGTATATGCGTAAAAACACTAGCTATCTGAGAAAAGGTGTGGTATTGTGTGTTGCTAACAGGAGAAGAAGCTTCTGGGAAAGGAGAGGCATATGGAAAAGAAGACAGTAAAAAAGGTAATAAAAATTGAGCCTGTTAGCACCATTTCAAACATGGAAAAGCCACTTTTGAAGCGAGTATGCGCCTATTGCCGAGTGAGTACCGGATCGGCAGAGCAAATCAGTTCCTTTGAGTCTCAGGTGGAATATTATGAGCGTCTCATTAAGGAAAAGGACGGCTGGGTATGTGTCGGTATTTATGCGGATCAGGCGCGAAGCGGTACGAAAACCAGTGGACGGGATCAATTCCGACAGATGATGCAGGACTGCAGATTAGGCAAAATCGATCTGATCCTTACGAAGTCCGTCACCCGCTTCGCCAGAAATACTGTAGACAGCATCAAGGCGATTCGGGAGCTGAAGCGTTTAGGTATCGAGATCTACTTCGAAAAGGAGAGGATCAGCACCCTGTCTGAGAAAAGCGAACAGCTGCTGACAATCCTAAGCTCTATAGCACAGGGTGAAGCCGAGAGTATCTCGACCAATTCCAGATGGTCCGTTCAATATCGTTTTCAGAATGGAACCTTTATCATCGGCTCCCCTGCTTATGGGTACATAAATGATGAGCATGGAGAGCTAATCATCCAGCCGGAAGAAGCGAAAATTGTCCGTGGAATTTTTGATCAGTACCTTGGTGGAAAAGGCTCCTACGCCATAGCAAGGGAACTGCGGAAGGCGGGTATTCCTACCATACGGGGATCGAAGGGCTGGCAGGACGGTGTGGTCAAGGAGATATTGCAGAACCCAGTGTATGCAGGTGACCTGCTCTTCCAAAAAACCTACACGACTGAGGGGGTACCCTTTACCAAGAAGCATAATCGCGGTGAGATGCCGCAGGTTATGATTACGGATAACCACGAACCCATTATCAGCAGAGAAGAAGAACAGGCGGTTCGAGAGCTATACGCATACCGCAGACAGAAGCAATGTGTGGAGAATGTCGAGGTCTACCAGAATCGATATGCATTCAGCAGTCGGATTATCTGCGGGGAATGCGGCTCCATATTTAGGAGGCAGAAGATATACATCGGAAAGCCTTACGAAAAAGTACAATGGTGCTGTCATCAGCATATTGAGGATATTTCGAAATGCAGTCAGAAATCAATTCGGGAAGATTGCATCCAGCAAACCTTCATAACCCTGTGGAACAAGCTGGCCAGTAACTATGAAGATATCCTTTGTCCCCTTCTGGCGATATTAAAAGCGGTGCCAGACGATCCAGAGCAGGTACAGGAATTGCTGGAGCTGGAGAATAAAATACGGGAATTAAAACAGCAGAGTCATATGTTGCAAAAAGTCCTTACGGGCGGCGACATTGGCTCTGTTGTTTTTATAGAGAAACGAGGTCTTATAGACATGGAGCTGGAAAAGGCATACCGCCGACAGCAGATTCTCAAGGAGCAAAAATTATTTGATGAGCAAATCAGCCAGACAGAGTATCTGATGGCGGTATTCAGGAACCGACCCTCTATACTAGACGATTATGACGAGGAGCTCTTCCGAATGATAATTGAAACGGTGACAGCTTACCCCGGAGGGCGGTTGGTCTTCAAACTGAAGAACGGGTTGGAGCTGGAAGAAACCTACGGAAAGGAACTGTAAGCAGATGCAACGACATACGCCTCTTGGATACCGGATCGTAGATGGTAAGGCTGATATCGTACCGGAAGCCGCTCAAATAGTAAAAGCTGTTTTTCAGGCATATTTGGGCGGAACCTCTACCTATCAGATTGCAAAAGACTTAACGAAACAAGGAGTTTTAAATGCCAGTCACAAGCCCTCTTGGAACCACGGTTCGGTAGGAAAAATATTGGAAAATAAAAAATACACTGGAGATGAGTTTTATCCCCCGCTGATTGAAAGCGAAATTTTCAAGCAGGTACAAAACCGCAGACAGGAAACAGTAAAAAGCCTTGGCAGACACGTACAACCAAACAGCTTCCGGAATCAAACACAATTCAGCGGAAAGCTGTACTGCGGTATCTGTGGACAACCTTACCGGAGATATGTGGAACACTGCAATCAACCCAGTGAGAATGTGAAATGGAAGTGCAAGCATTATATCAAGTCCAATCGGGTATCCTGCCAAAACATCTTTCTGATCGATGAACAAATCGAAAATGCTTTTATGAATGTCATCAACCAAATCATAGCGACACCAGCTATGCTGGAACAAAGGCGCCCGATAAAAACACCTGCTCCCTGCCCTGTCGGAGAAACGCTGACCCGACAAATAAAGGAGACTCTCAATGCCGGTCAGTATAAGGTAAACGAAATAAAAGAGCTTGCTTATACACGAGCTGCCGCACAATATCGGGTATCGGTTATTGATGACAGCACTTATCGGAAGGATCAGATAAAGGCCGCTTTTTTAGGCAAAGAAAAGCAGATGGATTTTGATGAAAGACTTTTTCAGCAGGTAATCCGGAAAATCACAGTAAACCCGGATGGAAGGCTCCAGTTTGAACTGCTTAACGGTCTGCTTTTCGATAAGAACATCGAAGAAAATTAGCGATTAGGAGGAAAACACAGATGCAAGCAGTAAAGAAGAACATCTCAATTATCCCTGCAACACGAGGATACGACAGAACAATTCGTCCACAAATGAAATCCCTGCGGGTTGCGGCTTACTGCCGCGTCAGCACCCTGCAGGAACAGCAGGAAACCAGCTACGAAGCACAGGTAAATTACTACACAGAAAAAATCGAGAACAATCCTAGCTGGAAGCTGGCGGGAATTTATGCGGATGACGGAAAAAGCGCAACCTCAACGAAGAACAGAAGTAATTTTCAAGCCATGATTGAGGACTGCATGGCAGGTAAAATCGATATGGTCATCACCAAATCCATCAGCCGATTCGCTCGAAACACCGTAGATTCACTGATGAATATTCGAAAGCTAAAGGAAAAGAACATCGCGGTCTTCTTTGAGAAAGAGGGCATCAATACGCTGGAGGGCAGCGGTGAACTTCTGGTTACCATCTTAAGTAGCCAGGCACAGGAGGAAAGCCGCAATATCAGCGAGAACTGCCATTGGGGAATCGTTCGAAAATTTGAAAGCGGTAAGGTGATTGTCAATCATAGCAAGTTTTTAGGCTACACAAAGAATAAAGACGGAAATCTTGTCATCATACCAGAGGAAGCAGATCTGGTGCGCAGGATTTTCCGCCTTTTTTTAGAGGGAAACAGCAGTTATAAAATTAAAAGGATACTGGAAGCCGATGGTATCCTCACAGTTACCGGAAAGACTGTATGGCAGGCAACAGTCATTGACAAAATGCTTAGCAACGAAAAATATATGGGTGATGCCCTGATGCAGAAAACCTATACCGTGGATTTTCTGACGAAGAAAAAAGTGATAAATAAAAGTATCGTACCGCAGTACTACATAGAGGATAACCATGAAGCGATTATCCCAAAGGAGTTGTACCACCGAGTACAAGAGGAAAAGGCACGCAGGGGTGCGATTTACCGACCTGCATCAAAAAAAGCAGATGCACCTTCTATCAAAGGCAAGTACAGCGCCAAATATGTGCTGTCCGACATCATGGTATGCGCAGAATGCGGTCAGCCCTACCGCAGGCAGGTATGGTCGAAGTATGGTGTGAAAAAAGCTGTGTGGCGCTGTGACAACCGCCTCAAGCACGGTTCTAAGAGATGTAAGCATTCCCCCACCCTGAAAGAAGACAGCCTCCATGAGGCGATTATGACCGCAATTAATAACGTGGTAGAGGATCAAGGAGAATTTGTGCAGGCATTTCGAGAAAATGTAATCCGCATCATCGGAAGCTACTCAGCACAGGCAGAGCTTACAGAGTACGATGAGCAAATCGAACAGCTTCAGCAGGAAATGATGAAACTCATTGAGGACAGCGCTAAAGCCGAGTGTGCAGATGATACATTTGATAAGCAATACCGCATCATCGCAGATGAAATCAAGGAGCTTAGAAAGAAAAAAGCAAAGGTGCTTCAAGAGCGACACCTGGCGAAATCGTATGAACAGCGTCTACAGGAGATGAGTAGCTACACCAAAAAAATTAACTACTTAAAACGGGAGTTTGACGATGACCTTGTCCGCAGACTGCTTCAAACAATCCGGGTTATCAGTGAGAGTAAAATAGAAATTCAATTTCAATCGGGCATCGTTATCCGGCAGGATGTCCTGTGTGATGATTAAATGACGGCAGGAGCCGAAAGACCAGCGGTTCCTGCCGGTAAAATATAAGTACTAGTAAGAATAAAATCCTCAGACAGTGGGCTGAGGGTTTTATTGTTGGCAGCACTATTCTATCGTACCTTGACAGCATATCGGAACACCGATATAATGGAAATAGGTGATGAAAATGACAATACAACAGCTTATGCAGGACATGAATATGTCCCGCTATCGTTTATCAAAAATCAGCGGGATTCCATGGGCGACTCTCGCAGACATATATTCGGGAAAAACACATCTCGACCGATGCGGAGCAGGAACGCTTTCCAAGTTATCTAAGGCTCTTGGTCTTTCCATTGAGGGACTGCTGGAACTGGAATCTGAATCTACAGAAACCGCACCGGATGGTAAGCCAAATAAAAAGACATATCTGGAAACCGGATTATCCAGTAGCATTCAAAAGGCAATCAAGGATTACCTGCAAGGTGAAAAAGAACAGGTTCTGCATCTTGATTGTCTGTCGGATGAATTATATGGAGCCATTAATGCTGACCTTTGGTCAGGTATAATTACAGAGGAACAGGCCGGCTATCTGCGTGAAAAATATCTTGGACTAGGTGGAAAGGAGGATAGAATACATGATTGATTTTACATCATGTGAAGTGAATAAATTCAGAATCCACACCAAGATAACCTTGAGCAACTGGTTTTGTTATATAGGAGGGGTGTCTTATGCCAATATTAAAGAATATGGAAATACCAAAACCACAAAATTGGCAGGACTTTGAGCGATTAGTCGAGAGCTATTTAAGGATGAAATGGCCTAATTGTATGATTGCTTTATTTGGGAGAGGCGGGCAAACTCAGCATGGAGTGGATGTTTATTTGCGGGATAAAAACGCCTCTTTTATTGGAGTTCAATGCAAAAAAGTGGAAAGATTAACTTATACCCAAATTCAACAGGAGATTGATAAAGCGAAGGAATTCACCCCCTCGTTGACACATTATATTATTGCTACATCTATGAAGAAAAGTGCACAACTACAGGAAAAAGTGAATGTTCTAAATTTACAGCATTATGACAAAGGGTTATTTTCAGTAGATATTCTTTTTTGGGAAGATATCATTGCATTGATTGTATCAGATGGAAAAATATTTGCACAGCATTATCCTCAGCTTGTACCAGGAAGTGGAAGGCCGGATAACTGCATTACCGTGCACGCTGCAAACATCAAGGATTCTGTCATAGGAAATAATATTACAATTAACACCTCTAAGAATCAAAATATAAAAAAAGCTCCGATTCAGGACACAATTGGCAGTAATACATATATGAAAAATTATGTGAAATATTTAATTGAAAGATATCATGAATTCAAGAAGGCCACTGAAAACATGGACAGGAGCCCAATGAATTATGCATTGCTTTACAAAGCGATAAAGAGAGAAATCGGTTTTAAGTGGGATGAAACTCCTAATGAACGTTTTGAAGATCTATGTGAGTTCCTACAAAAAAGGATTGATAATACCATAGTGGGAAAGAAACAGAAATCACAGGGGATCAAAAATTACAGTACATATGATGAATTCCAGGTTAAGACACGCGGAGCAGTGAGGAAGCAAACTTAAGGAGATGGTCTATGAATATACAAGATTTAACCGAGCAGGTTGCCACTTTGATTTCCTTAAAACAAGAAGGAGACCATTGGGATTTTAAACGGGAGTGGTATATCAACAAGGCGGATCTTCTGCATGATATTATTTGTATGGCAAATAATTTATCAAGCCAAGATGGCTTGATTATTATCGGTGTTGATGAAGAAAGAGATTATGAGATACAAGAAATGGTAGATGATTCTAACCGGAAGAAAACACAAGATTTAGTATCTTTTTTGCGTGACAAGAAATTCGCCGGTGGAATCAGACCCACTGTTACAGTCCAATCAATTCTCTTATCTGAAAAATCTATTGATGTAATAGTCATACATAATGATCGCAATACTCCGTATTATTTGACGGAACAATATCAGGGAGTTTATGCAAATAACATATATGTCCGCATTATGGATACCAATATGCCGAAAAACTCTTCGGCTGACATTAATATTATTGAAACTCTTTGGAAGAAGCGTTTTGGAATAGATGCGACAGCACTTGAACGTGTCATTCTATATTTGCAAAGTCCATCAGATTGGGTTGACTCGGCTGATGAATCCAGAAGGTATTATAAGTACGCACCGGAATTTGTAATAGAACAGGTCTCGGCTGCAGATGACAGGGACGGTTATGAGTTCTATCTGTTTGGGCAATATGATAGTCGTCCTCACTGGTATGATATCAATCTCTATTATCATCAAACATTATTAGATTCTTTGGGAGGAGCAGCATTAGATGGAGGCCGATATTTCACGGCTACTCCTAAAATGGCAGGGCTATCTTTAGATGGAAATAGAATGAATTGGGATATTAGTTATAAGTATCTCATTAAAGAATCAATAGAGTATATTGTTCATAAATTTTATATTACTGATGACATGGATGAGGAACAAACATCAAGGAGACGTTTCTTAGAGTGCATACTTATCTTTGAAACAGAGATTGAGAAGTCAAGATTCGATAAATTTGTGAAAGAAAATTATGCTGACTATAATGCTGATGATTTTGAAGGTATGCTTCCGCATTTTCCTAATATAGAGGGATATGTGATGAGTGTTTTTAAAAAGGATTATACAAATGCACTTATTTTGAAAAAGATGTTAGATGACTTTAGGTCTACTTTTTGATGGATTGATTCTTAATTATTTGCTTATATTACGGCTTGTATATGCAGGATATAGAAAACTGGGAGGTGCAACTATGTATTTGTCTTCATTACAAATAAAAAATTTTCGGTGTTTTAATGATGATGAGCACATCATTAATTTTAATCCAGGTTTAACTGTTTTGGTAGGAGAAAATGACTCAGGTAAATCGGCTATAATGGACGCCATCAGAATTGTACTTGGAACAACAGATTTCGGCTGGATTCGTATAGAAACAAATGACTTTTTTAATGAGGACATCTCTCGAGAAATTAGTGTTAGTTGTAAATTCACTAATTTGACTCCAGATGAGCAAGCCTACTTCTTGGAATGCTTAACATATGAAAAGAAAGCAGCAGCAAATACGCCTTGTTTGTATTTGCACTGGAAATGTAAATATTTATTATCGTTTAAACCACCCAGGCCAGTTTCTTCATTTTCTACAGGTAAGGATGGTAATGGTCCTGCCCCATCCTCGGAAGCTCGTGAGCTGCTTCGTATTACATATTTAAGAGCCCTGCGTGATGCTTATAGTGATATGCAAGCTGGAAGGCATTCACGTTTATCTCAGATTGTCCAAAACATACCGGGTTTAAATCAAGGAAAAAGTGAGTTTCAAGACGGAATGGATATACATGAGTTGTCCTTGGTAGGTATTACAAACTTATCAAACAGTTTGTTGGCAGCTCATCCCTCTCTTAAGTCGATAAATGATGACATGACAGAAATATTAGGTAAGCAAATGCTTCTAAAAAAAGATGTCATCAAAACAAGATTTGAGGTGGCAGGTTCCAATAGCAATGATCTTCAAAAGACATTGGCTCTTTTAGAAAAACTTGACTTGGCGGTCGATAAAAATGTAAGTGCTATGCAAGGTAAAGTTGGATTGGGCACGAGTAATATAATGAGCATGGCATGTGAACTACTTTTACATAAAGAAGCTGAAACGGAAAAGAAATCATCGTTCTTACTTATTGAGGAGCCGGAAGCTCATGTGCATGCCCAGCGGCAACTAAAGTTAATTCAGTCTCTTGAAAATGAAGCAGAAAACAAACAACACCAGATAATTATTACAACACATTCACCATTATTAGCTTCTGTGGTAAAAATAGATAATATTGTAATGGTAAAAGAAGGGCAAGTGCTTCCATTGGCAAAAGGTCATACAATGTTGGATGATGATGATTACAGATATTTGGAAAAGTATTTGGATGCTACAAAAGCCAACTTGTTTTTTGCGCGAAGTGTAATTATTGTAGAGGGGCCTGGAGAAGCTCTGTTACTTCCTACCATAGCCAAATTATTAGGATGTAGCTTTACGGACTTCGGAACTTCATTAGTTGATGTTAGAAGCACAGGCCTGCGTCGCTATGCAAGAATATTTCAACGTTCCAATATTGATGATACCTGGGGCATTAAAGTTGCCTGTGTTACTGATAGAGATGTTATGCCGAACTGTGCTCCTGGTATTTGCATTGACGAAAAATATACGCTAGATCCGTCAACATGGCCGAAAAAGGAAGACCGGAATTGGAGAGCAGAAGCGGATTTTACGTTGGAAGAAGCAACCTCTCACCTTAAGAATATAAAGCAAAAAGCAGATGGACAACAGGTTGTAACATACATTGCAGATCACTGGACTTTGGAGTATGACTTGGCTTTTGCAGGCTTAAGTCATAGTAAAATGCAAGAGGCTTTAATTAGGGCATTAGTTAAAGTAAGCTATGCTAAGCAAAACTGGGATAAAAAAACAGAAGACATTAAGACAGCAATCAAATCATTACCTACGCCAGAGGATAGGTCCTCTTATTTCTATAAATATTTTGCTAAGAAGACCGCATCTAAAGCAGATTTTGCACAACAGTTTGCATTTGAACTTGAAGATACTTTCACAGGAAATGCAAATGAGTTAAAATCTATGTTGCCAAATTATCTAGTGGATGCAATAGAATACGTTGCAGGGGAATAAATTATGGGAATTGAAAGGTTGGAGCAAATCAGAATTACTGATGACGATATTACTTGGGTTGAGTCCATTATGGGATTTCGCTTTAATGATGATAGAGTCAACATAATTAAAAACTTAGAATCAATAGATATCCAAGCGTTTCCGGGAAGCGGAAAAACGACCACACTCATTGCAAAATTAGCAATTTTAGCAAGAAAATGGCCATACAATAATTCAGGTATATGTGTTCTGTCACATACAAATGTTGCTCGTGAAGAAATTGAAGAACGATTAGGAAATACGGATATTGGAAGAAAGCTTTTGGCGTACCCGCACTTTATTGGGACGCTTCATTCCTTTTTTGATACATTTGTTGCATTGCCTTGGATTCGATCAAAAGGCTTTTTCATAAATATGATTGACTCAGATGTTGTAAGAAAATCTCGCTGGTATATGCTCCCTCGTGGCACAAGATTATATTTAGAGAAGAACTATAGGGACTCACAAATTTGTAGCTACAATGGGAATATCGGACGCATAGACTGGGACAAACAGGGTGAAACACGTCAGAAAATTTTAGAAGCAATACAGAAATCTCAAAGTGATGGAAACTTTACATTTGATGAGATGTTGCTATATGCAAAGCAAGCGTTTGATGAATGTGATTCTCTACCTGTTGGACTGCAGCAGCGATTTCCGATATTTTTTATTGACGAAGCACAAGATACTAATTCATTTCAATGGGAGCTAATTCATAAGGCATTTCCGGAAGCAAGCGGCATGACGATTCGACAGGGATTTGGTGATAGCAACCAAGCAATTTATAATTATGTTAATGAGATCGTTGAACAACCTGCGTTCCCACGCCCATCACCACTGTTGTTGAGTGAGAGTAAAAGATTTGATAATAGAATAGCACATTTAGCAAATACTGTAGCTATTTCTGCAGAACAAATGAAAGGTACAGAAAATGATTTTTCTGGAAAACAAAGTAGCCATACACTTTATTTATTTTCAAAAGATAAGGTTGGACAAGTCATTGAGGAGTTTGCACAACTTTTGTTAGATACTTTTTCTGATGAAGAATTGTTGAAAAATAAGAAACGTGGATGCCATGTTATTGGAATGGTTCATGTGAAGAAAGACGAAACTACAGAAAAACAATTTCCCAAAGGCATATATGACTATTGGTCGAATTATGAAGCTAGAAGAACAAGCAAAAGTATAAATCCTAATAGCCTTATAGAATATTTTAGAATGGGACGCTTTGAATTTGAAAAAAATAATGAATTATGCGCCCAAATAGAATGGATTGCAAAAGGTATCCGGAGACTTATCAACAAGGCAAAAGGTCAAAATTTAATTGCCGCAACCAATAATCCTTTTTTATCAATTATCAAACAATTTCCTGAAGAAAAACAGTTGGAGATACGAAAGGATTTTTATGTATTGTCTTCTGCTGATATTTCGAAAGAGGAAGAGTGGCAAAGCGTAGTTAGCATTTTGAAAGATATTTTAAAAGGACTTGATTTGACAATAAATGAAAAAGTTAAGGAATTTATAGCATGGACAAATGAAAACTATTTCAGTTGTAATACCCAAGAAGCAATACCACAAGTGATGCCAAATCATTATGTTTTTGAGGATAAAATAAGTGAACGTTGCGTTGATTTGGAGTTTGGCAGTATTCATTCAGTAAAAGGAAGAACACATTTGGCTACTTTGGTATTAGAAACCTATTCAAAAGCGCACAACATGAAAGCTATACTTAAATATCTGTGCAATAAACCACCTAAATCTGTGGGGTCTAATCATAGTCGCTTAAAGTGCCAGTATGTAGCTATGACACGTGCGAAAGCATTATTATGCCTTGCAATGCCAATAGAGTTTGTTGATGATAAGGCACAAAAATCATTGCAAGATACAGGTTGGACGATAAAAGTTGTAGACTAACACTATAAAAATAAAGCTCTTGAGGGTTTTATTAGAACAATTCAGATGAAGATGAAAATAATGTTGCATCAGGTGTTGGTGAGGTGAAAATATGGATTCAGAGAAGTGGTTATGGCCTTCAGAAAATATGGATTTTGAAAAAGTAGATAATGCTGAGTACCGGGTTGAAGTAAAATGGAGTAAGAAACCATTTATGGATTATAAAAATCTATCGTATCAATTCTATAATTGCGGTTTTCAGGTTTTTAATAATGTTATTGAGAGCGGTCACGATAATGTTAAGTCGGATATGTGGTTTCTAACTGGAATTTTTATGATCAGGCAAAGCATGGAGTTGGGACTTAAGGCGCTATTATGCAGAATTTGTACAAAGAAATCTGAAATACAATCTGTTTTTGAAAAATGTTGCCATAATTTATCTGCACTTTGGGCGGAGTATTATTCTTATGATAAAGAGAATTATTTAACACAAGAGGAAAAGCAATGGTTGGAAGAATACTTCATTTCTCTAGAATTAGTAGATGCACAATCAGATATGTTTCGTTTTCCATTTGAGGACGATTTTCTTTCTAAATACAGGAAAAAGTTTATTGATAATGTAGATGTAGCAAATAATTTACTCCAGGCATCTGCTCTCATTAAAAAGTGTATAGAATGTGGCATAGTAAGTCCAGATGATAGTTTTGATAATAATCTTAAGCCAGAGTTCTTTATTATGGCATCACATGGAATCGGTAATTGCTATTTGTGGCAGAGTTTGACCGATGAAGGATTTCATGTGAAGATAACAGGTTATATAGCGGTTGCAGATTTCATTTTTAAAAATAAAGAGCTACATAATGAAGAGAAACTATATCCATTAATGTTTACGTTAAGAAATGCATTAGAACTGTGTTTGAAGAGACTTTTTTACAGCAGGGTTGAAAAAGGTGTATCAAAGCATGCTTTTTTTTCAAAAAGAAAGAGTCACCTAATAAAAAAAGATCTCTGGAAGAATGTAAAACCGGTTATTTTATATTATGCTAGTGAACAGGGACAAGATACGGATTTAATCAATATTGTAGAAAAGCAGCTGGATGTAATTAATAGAATTGATAAAAATGGAGATAACTTCAGTACCCAACATCCTATAGCTTGGAATATAGAATTAATAATAGACTGTTTGACTTGAAGAATATATATGAATTTATGCGGGCATTGTTAAATTTTCTTGAGGGATGTGATTCAATGTTAGATGCTATAGCGGATTATGAATCGGAAATGAATTCTTATTACAGTGACTATTATTAAAAACATTTCGTCGGTTAAAATATTGATAGGAGATTATCGAATGGGTAAAATAGCTACTCCACAAATTATTACAGAGCAGATTATGGAGCTGTGTCAATCTATATCTGAATATCAACCTATATATGTTCCAGTAAAAGCAAGTTCCAAAAGTCGTTTTAATGAGTGCTTTCAAAACGTCGCTGAATATGTTAAAGAGTATGGTGGTCAAAGTGTGTTCGGTAGGTGCATTTGGCAAAGAGCGAATGTTTTAATCGAAGCAGAAGCACATGCTGTGTGGAAGTCTCCAAACGGTGATTTAAAAGATATTACTCCTCACATCAATGAAGAAAAATCGATTTTGTTTTTAATTGAACCCCAAATGGTATATGGGGGTAATATAATACCTAGTATCCGGAAAGAATTGACTTCATCCCCGTTAGTGGCAGAATTTATTTCTCTTTTTAATGAACGTGATCAAATAGCAGCAGAAGCCAACGGTAATACATATACATTAACAACCGCGATGCTTAAAAGAATATATGAAATAGAGAAGCTATTAAATCAGAAGGTTGGCCGTAATGATCCATGTCCGTGCCAGTCTGGAATTAAGTATAAAAGATGCTGTGGTCAGTATATGGCATAGAGTAGTAATTATTGATATGTGGGATGGCTGTACGAATACGATTGTTATGAAAAAGGTAATAGCTGAATTGGAGTTAATCATTAAGTTGATGAGTTGACACTTAGAGATGAAAAAATTATATTTAACCAAGTTGCAACGTTTATTGAGAATTTCGGTACAGATGAGTTCATTTATGTGGATTTTGTCTCTGCAGAAGGACGTTAGGGGGATGATAACTTGTTTAGAAATAAAACTAAAAAAGAAGCATCATTCGTGCCTAAAGATACACTGATCATTATAGGGAATGGTTTTGATATCTGGCAGGGACTAGATACAGGATACGATCAATTTCAGAAATATTATCTTTCACATTGTGATGAGATAATGAATAGGCTGAGGATTAAAAAAAGAGTTTTAGCTGATGAAAACGGGCAAAAAATATCTATTAGTGATGTAGAACTGATATACGGCAACCCATTTAAACCCAAGCAGCTTGATGACGAGTTTTGGAGTACATTTGAGACTTCTTTGGATAAACTTGATGCAGAAAGGTTGAATCTTTTCTTTGGTAAAGAGCGAAAATCTCTTCGTGAAATGGACAAAAGTATACGAAATGCTGATCGTATTTTGAAAGAAGCTTTTTGCAACTGGATTGCCACGATTAAGGTTGATAATAGAGATACGGATTACCAATTTGGTGACAATTGTCTGTTCATAAATTTCAATTATACCGATACCCTACTGAGGCGTTTCAAAGTGAAGATGGGAAACGAATGCCATATTCATGGTGAGGCTGCAGATAGAGATTCAATTATATATGGGCATTCTACACATCCTCAATTACCAGAGGAAGCTTTATATCAACTAGGTGGAAGGTTTCGAGGTTTATATTTTGTAGAAAAAATCCTATATGAGACTGATAAGCATGTACAGGATAACATTCAATTCCTTTGTATGTTTTTAGCTATGCATGGGGTTATGGCAGAAGAAATAAAGAATGTGTATGTTTTAGGTCATTCAATGGGACTACCGGATATAGAATATTTCGCATTTCTTGCAGATTCAACCAGGTTCCATAAGTTAATGCAACCCAATGAAAATAGTAAGGTAGATACTCAATCAATTAACGAGCTACATAACCGCTTACAATATGCTATCAGTCATATTGGATATAATTCAGCTGATCAAAATATTCAGTCAGAGCAGAAGGAATCTGTTGTTAGAAAATATTCGCAGGAGCAGTCATTAAGGAATCAAGAATTTCAAAGAATGTTTATTAAACTACTTGAGAAAATGAACGAGAAAGATGTTGATCAAAGCGAAACAAAGGTCGTCCACAGTAAAAATGATGCGGCTTGGCATATATCTTTCTATAGTGATAAGGATAAACAGTGGGCTGAAACACTAATGAAAGAACTTGGATGTGAAAGGGTTACATTGTATTCAACAATTGATGAATGTTTGGCACCTTTTAAGATACATCGACTTTAATATAGATATGTAATATTAAGTGAGTAACTCATATAATATTCATTTTCTCTGGAGAAAACGACAACGCAAAGAGGGATAAAGATGAACGATAAATCTAAAGAAATAACAAAATACTTTAGAAGTGCAGTAGCAGCTCAAGCTAATATTGGCATTGATTTTAAGGCTGACTACTTTTCCATACTCTCACTTAATGAAGTGATTCAGGGAAAAATCAACTTGGCAGCATGCAAAAGAATTTTTGTAGAAGCAAAGAAAAACACCTTGGATGATGAGAATGAAGCAAAGAAAAAGCCCCTGGTTAATGTCATTATCTGTGCGAAAACTATAAAAACAATTTTTGAAGCTAACGAAAAGGTACAGGATGAAATTGACGAGCTGACCGGAATATACTATATCCCGGCAATTCTCAATGAGCAAGGCCAGCTGCTGTTGGACGAGGGTGAGAAAAAGCTTCCGTGGTTTCCTAGAGAATACTTAATGCCGATGGTTGAGCCAAAATTAGCCATAGGGGATGCCGATGCAGTTGATGGTTTTATGAGCAACCACGTAGACCGGATTGAAAAGATCAAGTCATGGTCTGACTACGCTGTATTCTTTAAAGGCTTATATGAGGCCGTTGCAGAATCTCCCTTTGAACAAACCACAATCCGTAATATGGATGAAAGGGAACCCTGTTTTGAGCTGGAGAGCAATGTGTACCTTTTCCTAGACAAGACTGTATATTCCACTTTTCATATTATGAATTTGTACAACCACTTACAGGAAGATGACCAGCCCAAAGCGCTTTACGATAATTTCTTATCTACGCAGGTAGCAAATGCAAGGCCACTTATAGAAAATGGGTTAGCGCAAATGCAGGCACACTGTGGTCAGATGAATGGTGAATACCCGCTATCCCCTTCCCAAAGGGAAGCCATAAATCATTTTGATACTATAGATTGCGGCGAAATTCTGGCGGTCAATGGCCCTCCCGGTACCGGGAAAACTACCTTGTTGCAGACCATCGTTGCAGATATGTATGTTAAAAGGGCCGTGAAAAAGGAAAAGGCTCCGCTGATTGTAGTTTCTTCAACGAACAATCAGGCGGTTACAAATATCATTGCCTCTTTCGGAAATATCAAAAAGATGGGTATCTCTAATTTGGAAGAGAGATGGATTGAGGGAGTGCACAGCTTTGCCAGCTATTTTCCGTCTTCCTCAAAGGTAAAAGAAGCAAAAAGTAAAGGTTATCAGTACACCAATCAAAAAGGAGAATTTTTTGTCTTTGATATTGAAGATAAAGATAATATAGAAAAGTCCAAGTCCAAGCTGATCGCATGCTGCAATGAATATTTTGAGAGCAAGTACAAAAACATCACTGCCTGCCAGGAGAAACTGCATGAAGAACTGTTATTCATTGAAAAGAGTAAGACAGAATTGCTATCACTTGCTCAAGAAGCCTCCCAATGTGATTTGAACGGTGAAACCATTGACATATTCCTTGAGAAATTGCTTATGGAAATTGAACAAAAGCAAACAGCAATTTCCGAAATCCACCAAAGAGTCCTTGACTGGGAAAACTGTTATAAGAAGATTCCCTTTTGTGTAAAATGGCTGAAATTTATGAAAATCTTTGCAAGGAAAATACAAACCGATTTCAGACTGTTTATAAATGACAAAGAACAGGGTTTTCTCAATGAATATATGACCTTCGATGAAATTAAGGAAAAATACAGTCAGTTGTATGCCCAGTGCTATACAGCAATTTCTGCCCTTAAGCAGAAAAAATCCGTGGCTGAGAAAATAAAAAGCCGGTATGACAGCGAGTTGGAGCAGCTACAGAAACACAACATTAATTTGCATGGAGAGAACGATGCGAAGTATAACCTTGACCTTGACTACATAAACGGCCTGGTGGATAAGAAACACAGGTATATGGAGTTCTGGCTGGCGGTTCATTATTACGAATGCAGGTGGGCCGGCGGAGAGGACGAGCTGACGGAAAAGCAGAAGGGCAAAAACTTTGAAAATGTTTTGGATAAGTTTTATAATAGGCTCAGTATGATAACACCTTGCCTAGTCATGACATTCTATATGTTACCGAGGCAGTTCCTGGCATTCGGAGAACAAAAAAGTTTTTTTCTTTACAATTATATAGATTTGCTTATTGTAGACGAAGCTGGGCAGGTATCGCCGGAGATTGCCGCAGGGGCGTTTTCCCTTGCCAAGAAATCCGTAGTCGTTGGTGATGTTTATCAGATAGAGCCGGTATGGAGTGTGAACAGAGCGCTTGACAAAGCACTGGCAGTCTCCAATGGGGCAATACAGTCCACAGATGAATTTAAATTACTGGAGCAGACAGGATTAAACAGTTCTTGCTCCTGCGTAATGAAGGTCGCTGCCAAGTGCTGCAAATATGAAAAATTTGAAGAAAGAGGCCTGTTCCTCAGCGAGCACCGTCGCTGCTATAATGAAATTATTGACTACTGCAACCAGTTAGTGTATAAAGAAAATCTCCAGCCGATGAGAGGAAAAGGTAAGGATGACGATAAGCTTGCCATAAAGCACTGGCCGCAAATGGGCTTCAAGCAAATTGATACTGAGCATTCCAGTAGAAAGGGCAGTAGCAGAGCAAACCGTTTAGAAGCGGAACAGATTGTCGAGTGGCTGAAAAATAATTTTAAGTACATTGTGAATGCTTACCCAAGCGAGTCCAAAGAAAATTTAATTGGGATTATAACACCATTTAAAGCTCAGGTTCAATTTATAAAAGCAGAATTGAAAAAGCAGATGCCTGCTAATTATGCAAAAATAAGCGTTGGAACGGTTCATACTTTTCAAGGGGCAGAAAGAAAAATTATAATATTGTCTACAGTGTATGGAAAGCAAGATGGTTGTTTTTTCATTGATGCAAACAAGAGCTTGATGAATGTTGCCGTATCTCGCGCTAAGGACAATTTTTTTGTGTTCGGAGATATTAGCTGCTTTAAAGACACAAAAAACTGTGCTAGTGGGTTGCTTAAAAATTTCATTGCAGGATTTCAATTATAAAAGGCATTACCCTTTATAATGAAACTGTATTTAATTGTCTAGAAACTCGGAGTATATTGCTCAGAAAAAGCTTTTCCGCTAGGGCTAAACTATGCCCGTCAGGAATCCGATTCACAGCATCAACACATGTGGAGACAGTGGTGTTGCTATCCCGCATAAAATAAGACTTTAAGTGGTCTTTAATACCGACAACGGTGTGCGGTGACAACCATTTGACAACCCTTTTTTGGGATGTTGTCAAATGGAAGCCGCTTTTTCAAATATCTCCACACTTCTGGAAGCCATGGTATCAGTAGCGTGGGTGTAAGTCTGCAGGGTAGTGCTTATATTGGAGTGACCCAGGCGAGCCTGTACGTCTTTTATGTCAGCTCCGTTTTCTACCAGCATTGTTGCGTGGGTATGGCGTAGGGAATGGTAGTTAAAGGCTAGTTTTAATTCGCTGTGAATTACACGACTGCAGTATTTGAAGGAATCTGTACTTACATATTCTCCATTCTCCCTGACACAGACCATTTCAACTTTCTTCATTGCGCATTCTACGCTTCGCTCAACTGGAATGATCCGGTATATGGGATCTCCTTTTTCATCCTTCTCGGGTTTCAGGTAATGCTCCATATAGTACTCCCCATACAAAAGACGGTTCTTTTTCTGCGTAGCCTTTGCGTGCTTTAATGCCTTATAGAGAGTGGTACCAAACTTTATTGTGCGATTGGAGCTTTCTGTTTTGGGTGTGCCGAAATACCAGGCTGACTTTTCTTCTTTCTTTCCCTTCTGTTCCAGGACCTTTCGGACATCAACTCCGTAATTTCTTTTTAATATTGCTTTGTCTACAGTAAGAGCTTTATTTTCCAGATCAATATCATCCCACGTGAGTCCAAAAGCCTCGCTAATCCGCAACCCGGTATAATAACCTATCATGAGTGGGACATAAAAAATGTTGTCTTCTGGAAAACGTTTCAGAACGGCTTTAAAGTCATTCGGAGAAATTACGTATCGCTCCTTTGGTTTACGCTCAAATTTGGGAATTCTTGCACGTTCACAAGGATTCTCCCGGGCATAGGCCAGTGGCTCTATTGCGTATTCATAAGCGGCTGATAATACGGATAAGATTCCAACAACGGAAGAGCGGGCAAGACCCTGTGTTTTCAGCCGGTTTATATATTCCTGAACGGAAGCGGTGGTAAGGGCCTTTAGCTTGTATTGACCAAACTGGGGTTTTAGGTGATTCTCTATGATCTGAATATATCCAAGTTGGGTGTTGTATTTAAGATTCATTTTGCAGTAGTTGTCAAACCAGTAGTCAAGGTAATCAGCTACGCTTAATTCTGATGGAGCAAAAGACTGGCCGGAGTTATTGTATTCATTCATGGCTTGCGTCCCTGCTTTGATCGCCTCTCCCTTTGTGCGGAATCCGCTTTTCACAATGGACTTTCTTTGTCCATTTACTCTGGCCGCTTCAAAACTGTATTGCCAGGAAGAGCCCCTTTTTCGTGTTCGTAATTGTCCCATAATGTCTTTCCTTTCTGTTTTTGGGTATAAAAATACGCCCTCTTGCCAGGGCGTTCAGAAAATGATATAATCTGTTTGAGAGTGATTGTATCTTTTCGGTTTGTCCGGTAAGAGAAAATCTATGTAAAGCCGTTCCGATTGCAGTCGGGGCGGTTTTTAAATTAATTTTCTATTTATATTCCATAAAGACTTTAATTATTTCGTCTCGATTTTCTGCGTTATCACATAGAAGCATGTATTTATCATTAATTGCGCTTGGTTCGATTTTGGATCCCACGCCCTCTAAAGTTATATATCCATTTTCAATCAAACCCTTATAACTATCTGATTCTTTTTCGTATTCGTAAATCGCCACATCACCGTATTTTGCACCGCTTATTGCACCTAACATTTCAGCTGGCATACCTGTAGGTTCTCCTTGAATCAAATTGTTTTCTTTTAGGTAGCTGGCTAGATCTTCTAATGAATTTGTAGTAGCGGCTGTCGGTGCTGTTTCTAAATCTTTTACTTTACTTTCTATGCTTTCACTCAGATTCTCGACATTTTCTTCCAGTTCGTGTGTGGATTCAACCTGTGTTGGTGACTGGGTGGTTTCTACAGAGTTCGTAGAGCAAGCGGTTAATAGTATTGCACTAACAACAAAGACAGGTAAAGTTTTAATTACTTTCATACTCATTTTTCCTCATTTCTTTTGTATTTATCAAAAAGCCATTGGCTATTTTAATCTTAATTTCAGTAGCTCTTCTGGATATCCAGTGCAATCACAGAACTGCTCTCGAGTAAAATCCCTATATTCATCCAATAAGTTATCGGGAATTAAGAAATAGGCAGCAAAAATGTTCGCCTGTTTTTCAATTTTTGATGTTAATAGAAGAGTATAGCCATTCATAAAAGTACAGTTTTGTTTGCGGTGCATTATGGAATGTCCTAATTCATGAGCCAGTATGACTCTGCGATAAGTATCTTCTTTAATATTTGAATTTATGAATACGTACTTTTTTCTTTTTATGTATTTGTAATATCCGGCAATATTGTTCCCCATTGGCACATTCATGATTGTAACGTTTAAGTAATCAGCCATTTCTTCCGGATCGTTTGTTCCGTATTTTTCAACCAGCTTTACAACAAAGTCTGGTATATCTTTATTCTGCGTAAAATCACCCCCGGAGAAAGCTTACTTTTTAGTTTTATTCTTATTAGGATTATATGTTACCTTGTTTTTCTTTTTAGCATCCATAAGAGCAGCTTCGATGGCTTTTGATAGAAAAATCATATCTTCAGGATCCAATGGTTGCCCGTTATAAAACAATGGACCATCTTCTTCATTTCTGATTTCCCCCATAATCCGATCCAAGTCTTTTGTAATATCTCGCCTATCTCTAGCATTGAACTTTTCACTCTCTGCTAAGCCTTCTTTTCCGGTCATTAAATAATCAACCGTAACACCGAAATAGTCAGCAATTTTTTTCATTTTATCTTGTTTTGGCACATACCGTCCCGCTTTCCAGTTGCTTATAGTTGCAGTAGTTATCCCTGTTTCCTTGCAAACCCGATACGGAGTTACTTTATTTTGCTCGCATAACTTCTCAAAAATATCATACATATAGCACCTCTTAAAAATAAGTTTGGAAAATAAGCCAAACTCTATTGACACGCTTTGAAATCAATGCTATTATATGGACATAGCTTTGATATAGAAGCTAATAAAAAGAGATTAGCATAGTTTTCTTTTATAGCTTTGACCGACATCACAATTATATTAGAAAACTAAGCTAATGTCAATAGATTTTAGATAGGAGGTATAGATTTGTATCAAAAATACGCAGATTTAAGAGATAAGGCAAACGTAACAGATTATGAAGTTTCCAAGCAAACGGGAGTCTCAACGGCAACCTTGACGAACTGGAAGTACGGTAGGTACAACCCCAAGTTTGACAAGCTCATGGCTTTAGCGAAGTATTTTGAGGTTCCAGTGGAATATTTTGCAGAAGAGACAGAAAGGGAGGACAAGTCTTGAACAATTTAAGAAAAGCAACATTCGCCACTTCAGAAGTGGCGAAAATGATAGAAATTACGAAGCAGTTAGGTGTGTAGGAGTTATGGCTATATATTCGTGCAAGTCCTGCGGACGTAAATGCCCTGAGAGAAGTCGGAGATATCCATGTATGAAATATGAAAGGAGGAAGCCAGATGGTGAAGCCATACGAGCCGCTGTACACCGTAAAAGAAGCGGCCGCAGTGCTAAAGACAAATCCTAGAACCGTATATAACTACATCAGTGAGGGGTTACTTGTGTGCATAAGATTGGGAACACGAGGAGTATTTAAAATCCGTGGTGCTGATTTGGAAAGATTTATAAATAACTGTCCGGACGAACCAGCAGGAAAGGAGGACCCCCATGCGAAAATACTATGAAAACTTAGACGATTACACCGACACCCGCCCGTCACGCTTGATGGAGCTTACAAAGCGGCTTATTCCGGCGGTGATCTTTGGTAGCGGTATGATCTTGATGCTTGCGGTGTGTGGAGCATTGGAAGCGATGTGAGAGGAGGTGAAAGAGGTATGTATCAATTTGATTATGAAGCTCTGAAAGCCAAGATTGACTCCGCTGGTATGAAGCAGAAAGCTGTAGCAGATAAAGCTGGTTTGAAAGAAAATCACTTCTGCCAGATTCTTAACGGAAGGCGCAAGTGTGAAGCAGGGGAATATATTGGCCTGTGTAAGGCTTTGGAAGTTAATCCATGGGTGTATATGAAGGAGGTGAGAGAGAATGGATAAGTTAGAAATGTTATGTCAGCCATTGGTTGAGTACTTAAAAGAAAATCATAATCCGCACACCGAAATTGTGGTAACTATGGATTCTATTATGGTAAAGCAGTGCGCGGAGGGAATTCCAGTTAAAGAAAACAAGTGACTAACGCTAATTAGCCACTTGTAGAGAATTACACACGATTATATTTGTGTACCTTGTCTAATCGTGAAAGAGCAGATCCCAATGAAGATGAATTCATGAAGGAAACATACTCGTCGTGTGATACATTGTGGTACTGATAAACAGCACCATCTGGAAAACCTACTTCCAAAGTATTGTTTTCCCAGCCAACACTACTAATTCTTGATGATGAAACAGCTTGTCTTTGCATAAGGTTGCCCCTTTCCCAATACGGAATTTATCAGTAGTTACTTCTTTATTATATTTGGAAATATTAAGAAAGTCAATTTTATCACTAAGAAAATCGTAAGAAAATGTGGAAAAATCAAAAGTTATCCACAAAAGGAGAATAGAGGTGAAAAGTCATGATGGACAAGCGTAAAGCAGCAGAGATCATTTTACAGGCTATTGATGATTATGCCCCTGTCCAGGTCAACTGGACGCAGGAAGAATTATGGATCAATGCAATTTTGAGAGGACTTACAGAAGTTGAGAAAACAGAAACCCCAGGAGCAGCAACTCCCAGGGAATCCAAATAAGAAGAAATTTATTTAACATCTCTATTATAAATGGGGATTAGGAGGAAATCAAGATGGAAAAATTATTAGAAGCTATTTTGCTGGCTGCGATGCCAGATCAGGTAAAGGAAGCAGCAAATGAGCCTGTAACTCTTGTTTTTAACAAAGAAAAAGGATTGAAGGGTGAAGTTACCACTACAATCGCTGGACCGGTTTCTGGTGTGTATGCTGGGCTTTGCACTCTCCTTCCGGATGCATTGAGGGCCATGGCTCCGAATGATTGTGAGAAACAAAAAAAGAACTTGGATTCTATCTATAGAACAGTTAGCGCTGAATTGGGAATTGAATAGGAGGTTTGTGAGATGGCTTATTGTAATGAATGTCCTCATTGTGGAGCGAATCTGGATCCAGGAGAACATTGTAACTGCAAAGAAGAGATGGAAGAGGAACAATCTTCTTTTACAAAGATTGTGTACCAAGCTCCGGAGAAACAAAATGTCGGTTAAAAAACTGGTACTTGGCAGTCGGGAGGAGTGGCTGCAGGCTAGAAAAAATCATATTGGAGGATCCGATGCCAGTGCTTGCGTAGGCATGAATCCCTATAAAAGTAACGTGGAGCTTTGGGAAGAAAAATCGGGCTTACGTCTTTCAGAAGATATTTCTAAAAAGGAATATGTTATCTATGGCACCAAAGCCGAGGACTATTTAAGAGAATTGTTTATCTTGGATTTTCCGGCGTACCAGATTTTCTATGATGATAACAACATGTTCCTTAATTCTGATTTTCCGTGGATGCACGCTTCCCTTGATGGAGAACTTGTGGATCAGAATGGAAGAAAAGGAATTTTAGAGATTAAAACAACCAACCTCCTGCAGTCTATGCAGAAGGAAAAATGGAAGGATCGGATCCCGGACAACTATTTTTGTCAGGTGCTTCATTATCTGGCTGTAACCGGTTATGAGTTTGTAGTATTAAAAGCCCAGCTTAAAAGTGAATGGGGTGGGGAGCTTAGAATTGCGACCAAACACTATTTTATAGAAAGAAAGGACGTGGAGGAGGATATCAAGTATCTGGTTGATGCGGAAAAACGGTTCTGGAATTGTGTGGAATTAGGCAGACGACCGGATCTGATCCTTCCAGCGATATAGGGAATACATATGGAATTAAAAATTTATAATCCGCAGGACAACGGTTTCCTGCAAAAAATTGACTGGAACTTTGAGGAGTTAAAAGCAGAAATCACCGCATCTGCCCAGGAGTACGAAACGTCAGTCTATACCGATGATACCATCAAGGCTGCTAAGGCAGATCGAGCTAGACTTAATAAATTTGTAGATGCTTTAACTGGAAAACGAACAGAGATTCGTAAAGCCCTTTTAAAACCGGATGAGCAGTTTGGCAAGGAGATTAAAGAGTTAACCGGAATTGTTCAGAAGGCAATTGATAACATTGATTCTCAGGTGAAGGGATACGAACAGCGTCAGAGAAACGAAAAGACAGCAAAGGTTCAGGAGTTTTACGAAGAAAATATCAATGATCTTGCTTCTGTTCTTCCGTTCTCCAGAGTTTTTAAGGCAGAGTATGCCAATGCGTCAACCACAATGAAATCAATCAAGGAGGATATCCTTTCCCTGATCCAAAGAGTAGGAGAAGGGCTGGCTATTATTAATGAGGTTGACAGTAAGTACGCTGGAGATATGAAAGAGGTTTTCCTTCGTACCTATGATATCGGAACTGCTATGGCAGAAAGAAACCGGTTGGAAGCTGCAGAGGAGAAGCGGAAAGCTTATGAGGAAGAGCAGGTCCGCAAGAAAGCAGAGCGGGAAGCCAGGACGCTGGCAGAAGCAACCCGGGTAATCAATGCGGGGAAAGCCCCGGAACAGAGGTCGGTTCAAGAGGTTCCACGGTCACAGCCCCAGTTGCAGGAGCAGTCCGTAATAGAAACAGTAGAAGATCCCGTTCATGTCCTGGACTTTCGTGTTCATGCAACAAAAGGACAACTGGATAAGCTAAAGGATTTCTTAAAAGCAAATAGTATCCGGTTTGAGCCGGTACCGAAAGGAGAGTGATTTTAATGGCAGTAAACAACAGTCTTGCTAAACAGAATAAAAGAATGGACTTCGGAATGTATTTGACACAGGACGCAGCTAAGCAGCAGATCAATAAGCTGTTAGGTGGACAGGCAGGTACTCGCTTCATATCCAGTATTGTATCAGCGGTGCAGGCGAATCCGGCACTACAGGAATGTACGAACACTTCTATATTAAGTGCAGCACTACAGGGAGAAGCATTAAAGCTTTCCCCTTCCCCACAGCTGGGTCAGTTTTATATGGTTCCTTTTAATAATAAGAAAAAGGAGACTAAGGAGGCTCAGTTTCAACTCGGGTATAAAGGATATATTCAGCTTGCCAAAAGAAGCGGAGTGTATAAAAAGCTCCATGTTATTTCCATAAAGGAGGGAGAACTTATTTCTTACAACCCCCTGGAGGAAGAATTAGAAGTCTCTTTAATCGAAGATGATCTACTGAGAGAAGTAACGCCTACAATCGGATACTATGCTATGTTCCGGGAACACAATGGTTATGAACATAGCATCTACTGGTCTAAAAAGAAGATGATGGCTCATGCAGACCGATACTCTGCTGCATTTAGCGCCAAGAACTTGGAACGGTTGGAGAGAGGGGAAATCCCTGAAAATGAATTATGGAAGTATTCTTCTTTCTGGTATAAGGACTTTGACGCAATGGCTCATAAGACTATGCTGAGACAGCTGATTTCAAAATGGGGAACAATGAGCATTGAAATGGTACAGGCTGTTGATGCTGACATGGCGGTGATCCGGGAAGATGGTACCGCAGATTATGTAGAGATGGAAGAACCTGTAAAAGATAATGTGGTAGCAGAGCAAGAGGAAGAAACACCGGTTCAGGAATCAGCAGAAGCATCAGAAACAAGTGTGGAAAATGATTTCTTTAATCAATAAATAACAGAAGGAAAGGAGGTAGCGAAGATGGGAATCAGCCTTGATGGTATGGGAAGTGGGGCATTGTTGGAAAGATTCAATCTTGCCATGGCTCAAATTGCAAGAAATATCATGGACCCTAATACGGATCCAGAAAAAGCACGAAAGATTATAATCACTTTAACCTTTAAGCCAGATAAAAACCGGAAACATGTAAAGACCACTTTTGCAGTAAATATTTCTCAGGCGGGACCTGTAGCAGAAGAAACCATGATGCTTGTGGGACAGGATTTAAGAACAGGTCGTATTGAAATGAATGAGTATGGCAGCAATCAGCAGCCGGTACGAGTTGCGGGAGAATCATATCCGGTCACAACAGAAGTGATTCCTCCCCAGTCTAATCCATTTGATCCGGAAACAGGGGAAATCATTGAACCGGTTCAGAGTCAGAAGCCAATTAATTTAAGAGAAGTAAATTAGAAAAGGAGATCCAAACCATGGAAAATTTAAGAGAAGCATTACAGTACGTTGTGGGTTTAAGCATTGATGCAGAGAAGACAGAGGTTTTAGAGATCAACGGGAGGACGTATGCAGACAAGAACCTGACACGCTATGATAAGCAGCCCAAGGCAGCTAAGATCCAGGCGGTCACGCTCACCTCTTTAGTAGATTACATTCACCAGTGCAACAAAGAATTCCCAGGAAGCATGATCATACATATCATAAGCCCTACCCAGGTTCGTTTAATGTCAGCTCTTGACAAGGAACGTGAAAGAGAAGTGCTTTTTGAAATCAATGCCGAAACCTCGGAATACCGTTTTGATGAATGGTACGACCAGGAACGTATGATGATTGAATTGCAGGCAAATTTCCAGGCAAACGATGATCTTGGACTGATTTTAAAGGCAGTTGGCAATATCGAAAAGAAGAACGGGCAGGAGTATTCTGATGATGGTGTTTCCCAGGTTGCAACCATGAAGACTGGAATTGCCACAAAGTCAGATGTAATCGTACCGAATCCGGTGGAGCTGATTCCTTATCGCACCTTCCAGGAGGTGGAGCAGCCAGCAAGTAAGTTTGTCTTCCGTATTGGAGATAAAGAAGTTCCTGCCTTTAAAATTGTGGAGGCAGAGGGCGGTATATGGAAAAATGAAGCTATTTCCAATATTAAATCATTCCTGCTGGAGCGTCTGTCTGATATGATTCCGGCGATTAAAGATAATATTACAGTAATCGGTTAATATGTTTCCTTGGTGGTTTTATATGTCACGAATCTAAAACCAATTGTTTTACCTCCGCTGCCTGTCAGTGGGTGGCGGGGGATTTTATTGGAAGTAGGTGAATCACACCATGGCGAGACCTCAGAAAGAGGGGATCGACTACTTTCCATTTGATATCGACTTTTTTTCCGACCCTAAAATAAAGATCCTGAAGGCAAGGTATGGGGTAGATGGCATTGCAATTTATGTGTATCTGCTGTGTGAGATTTACCGCTCAGGATATTATATTCAATTTAATGATGATTCTCAGTATATCATATCGGACGATTTGAAAATGAGTCCAGATAAGGTGATGCAGGTCTTGAAATTCTTGCTGGAACGGTCACTGTTTGATAATAAACTTTTCCAGTCGGACGCTGTCTTGACCTCAACCGGAATACAGAAGCGATTCCAATTAGCCGTGAAAGAACGTGCGAAAAAGAATCCTATACAAATAGAGGGTTTCTGGATTCTTCCAGAAGAAAAAACGGAACCCTTTATTAAAGTGAAGTCATTTTTAAATAGATCCGGGAATAACGGAAATTATTCCGGGAAAAACTCTGATATTTCCCGGGAACAATCCCTAAAGGAAAGTAAAGTAAAGGAAAGTAAAGTAAATAAAAGTAAAGAGATAAGCCCGGAGCTTTCGGAAAGCACCAGGCAGGAGGCGGTGTATAAATTGATTCTGAATGACGGATCTTATTATTCTGTTTATTTGGAGGAGATTCAGAAATACCGGGAACTGTATCCTGCTGTTGATATAGATCAGGAGTTTCGTAAAATGATTGGCTGGCTTGATTCCAATCAGGAAAACAGGAAGACAAAGCGAGGGATTAATAAATTCATAAATGGCTGGATAAGCAGAGCCCAGGATTCTGCAAGACCTGTCAGAAAGGCAGAGCCCAGGAAAAACTCGTTTCAGAGTTTCCCCCAGAGAGATACGGATTACGATGCCATTATAAATGCACAACTTCAAGATATGTGAAAGGAGGATTGACCATGGAAGAAATGGATCCTGTTGTTAATGAGGCGGAAGTTGGAGCAGCAGCACTTGACCGGCCCCGTTGGTATGAGGGCTATATCAGCCTGGAAGATGCGAAGACCTTTATTAAAGCAAATATAACAACGGCTGCCCGTTCCTTTATTGCCATTGGTTTTTATTTAAAATGTGTCAGAGATCGGGAACTGTTTACCGAAGATGGCTTTCAGACTGTGTGGGATTTTGCCAAAGAGGAATACGGACTAAGCAAAAGCACAGCCAGTCGTTACATGTCCATGAATGACCGCTTTTCGGAGAATGGAAATAGTCCTAATATCCGCAAAGAATATCGGGCATTTGGAAAGAGCCAACTGCAGGAAATGCTGTATCTGGAAGAAGACCAGCTGGAACAGGTAAAACCAGGCGATCGGGTAGAAGATATCCGTAATTTGAGAAAGCCAAAGGAAATGCCATACATAGAACTGCCAGGGCAGATGGAGATAGAGATTGACTTTCCAGAGATGATTCCGGATCAGCCATCAGTTCCATTGTTTTCCGGAAAACAGACTTTTGAAATAAATGTGGAAGACATGTTGTCTGGTGAGGATCAGGAGGACGTTGCGATATCGCAACAGGAGATTGATCACTTTTTGGACCGGAATGAATCTATTGATGATGCCTATGGTTGGTTCCGTTCAGCAATAGTCAAAGAATACTTAAAATCTGGATATAAAGGTCAAAACCAAGAGTGTGAAATTTCGGTTCTTGGAAGTGTACACAGGGTCTTAAAAAGCAAAGAAGTTACATTGTTTTATGATGATTCCGGATTTGCTTCATTTGATGTTGAAAACACACGCTTAGAGCGAGAATATAATTACTTCTTCGGACATCGTGATGTAAATGAAACTGTTATCAAAGAGCCTGAAAACGTACCAGAACAGGAAGAAAGCGTACTGGAATTATCTGAAAACGTAATTGATGGAGAGTTTGTGGAAGTTCTGCCAGACATATCCACTCCTGTGAAAACAGTTCTTGAAGAAGCAAAGAAAACCCTCAAAGATTGGCTGAGCGCATTTGAAGGAGAAGTGCTGGAGAAGTGGCCACCGTTTATTGAGCGCCAGAAGATAATTGTTGCAGCATTGGAGGCTATGGCGGAAGAGCAGGATCAGCTGGAATCCATAAAGCCGGAACAGCCAGAGTTACCTATCCTGAAAAACAATGAACAACGTGCAGCTTTCATAGATGCCTATGATACATGGCCGATCTGGATTGAAACGAAAGAGACTGGGGAGCGATATTACCGGTACGATCTGACTGATAGGGTTGCCATCGTGGTAAAGGTATGCTGGAAGCACTCCTGGGACAGCTATAAGGAATCTGAAGACTATGAATATGGTGCAGAGCAGTATTACCTTCTTGGAGTAAAGTCGGAATGGCATAACGGTAAGAGTGCTCATATAGAAGACGATACCAGGACCTTTTATGAATGTAACACAAACAGATCCGCTCTGGTGGAGTACTTAAAGGAGTTTCAAAAGAAGGAGAGATAAAATGGACAGGTGTTGTTCCAGTTGTACTTACTGTCAGTGCGTAGATGGTGAGTGGATATGTATGAATGTAGAATCAGAGGGATATGGATGCGAAACCAGTTTTGATGATTATTGTGGAGAATGGGAGAAGAGAGACAATGAAGTGTCCTTACCGTAAGAATATTGTTCTAATTAAAACCGAGAAGACGGAAGAAACAAGAGAAACATACGAAGAGTGCTACAAGAATGAGTGTCCTCTTTACACTGAAAGCTGTAATGGTTGTTTGAGGGTGGAATCAATTAAGAAATAAGAAAAGAGAGGTGTATCATGACAGAATATTTAGCGGAAAGAACTCTTGCAAATATGAGATTTGGCTTGTCAGTATCAAAGCCGGGATTAGCAATCAGTGAGAAAATGGCCCTTGAAATGGCCGTAAAAGCGTTGGAGAAACAGATTCCAGCTCAGCCTGTAGATGATGGTGCATTCGGTAAATGCCCGGAATGCGGATATGAATTTAATTCGGAGCTTCTGGAAGAGTATAATTTGAAATTCTGTTTGAATTGTGGGAAGAAGATTCAATATAGCTGAATAGTTAGCGAGAAAAGGGAGGAGCCGACAAGATTGGGGAATCCTGCCGGCTGAGTATGAAAAAAAGTTTATATTAAAAGGTTGTTGGCCTCTTTGTGATTATTAATATACCGGGAAATTGTGACGGGAATTTGATGGGTCTGTGAAGAGTTTGTGAAAGAAAATGGTACATTGAGAACTTAATATTGATGGTTAGTAAGTTGGATAGTATACTATTTATAAAAAGATTATTTATATGAGGTGAGTTATGATTTTTAAGTTCGGACAGTATCAAGTAGATATTGATGTAGATAAAACGAGATCGTTTTATGAAAATGCTCCTCTTGTTACCGAAGGGTGTACTTGTAGTGGGTGCCGTAACTATGAAAAAGCTATTATAGCACTTCCGACAGAAGTGACAGGATTTTTTTCTGATCTGGGAGTCGATATGAGAAAAGTGAGTGAAGTTTATGTAAATTGCAATAATTCTGATGGGACCTTACTTTATGGTGGCTTTTATCATCTCTGTGGAACCTTATTGGAGGGCAAAAGTGCATGGGTATCTAACAGTCCTTCAACTTCTCATTGGGAAGAAGAACAAGCATTTCCAGTAACAAATAATTTTCATGTTTCTTTTCAAAGAGAATGCAGTTTACTGGAGGAGAATTTCCCTAGACCTGCTTTGCAGTTGGAAATATTCGGAAACGTTCCGTGGGTATTACCCGAAGATAATAAATATATGTAAGTTTATTGTTGTGAGCAAATCAAATAATGTATTGAATATGAAAAGAAAACTACTAACTATCAGTATTAAGCTGGTAGTTTTTTTATTGTCGGAAAGAGAGGGATTTAAGATGGCAGATCAGAGTGAAATGGAGAAGATTATTACTCCCATGATGGAGCATTTATGCGATCACCTGTGCCGGTTTCCCTGGGAGACCGAACGCAAGGAAGATCTGGAGGATATTTGTGCCGAGTGCCAGATGGATCAGTATACGAACGATATTTTGAATACATATAACCGGGAGAAACAGGAATGGATCCCGGTAACAGAACAATTACCGGAGCCACACACAGATGTGTTGGTTGCAGTATATGATTTCGGAGAAGATACTTCCACGTTTTTGGATTGTTTGGTAGAGAGTGATAGTACAGGGAAACTAATGTGGAGTACATTTAACGGAGCGAAAGAACAGGTACTTGCTTGGATGCCGCTTCCAGAGCCATATCGACGGGAGCAGTTGCATGAGGCGGGATCTGAAGCAGGGAAGGAAGCACTCCGCGCCACTACGTAACGCCGAATCTGATAAAGCTAAAGGGTAAAGCCCGAAAGAAGACTTTACCCTTAACATACCACAACAGTTTTAGTGAACTTTTAATTTTTCTCGATTCGGTAATAAACAGTACCTTGATTTGATGTTCCTACCGCATATACTGATATATTAATTCTATATCTAGTTGTTCCTGGGAGTGTTGACAAATCAATGGTTGATAAAGAATCATAAAAGTTCGTAAATGAATAAGTTTGTTGCATTCCGCTACCTAAAAAAGGAGTTGCCTTTACTGTTCCCTGAACTAAATCTGTTCTGTCGTTATTTGGACAATAAAATTTTAATTGATAATTATCACTGCCTGAATAGGTTGAATTGAGAAAGGCTGTAAGAGCATTTCCACGTGTTACAGTTCCTAACAATGTATAAGTTTTGCCATCTGGAGCAGTAATTGTAGAAGCTGCTAGTGTAGAGGTTACCTCTTGGTTTTTTGTTGTAAAATTAGGTTTTACTTCTAAAGGTTTCTCTGATGCAAAAACTGTGCTGGAAGAGAGTGTAGAGATCAGTGCAAAAAGAGTTAAAATGCTTAAAAACTTTTTCATGGATTAAAATCCCCTTTCAAAAATAATTTAAATATATAAAAAGTATACGCATAGATGTGCTGTTTTTCAATGATTGTTCAAAGCAAATATCGGGTAGAGAAAAAATATTTTGATAGTATTTGTCGATGTATAAAGAATCGGCAACAATTAGAATATTTTGTTGTAGCCCATTTAGGAGAGGAATATAGGATTAGGTGAATTAGAATTTCCCGGAGAGTCGGGAGAAAGGATTTATTTGAATTATGGAGTATGAAAAACATGATTGCGGTGGTGAGATAGTAGACTGTGAACCTAGCTATATTCCACTTGGAAAAGACTCAGTTTTGCAGATTATTGATCAGAAGTGTAAGAAGTGTGGAACTTTAATTGTAGGGAAGTATCAAAAAACTAAGATGATTAAAAATCAGGAAGCGCATGATAAATTATATGATTTGATGACAAAGTCATTGCACGGCTAAACTGATATTTATCGGAGGAAAGGCATGACAATAAAGCAATGTATTCGCAAAAATGGCTGGCAATTAGATGCTGATACCAGTCAGTCTTATCGTTCCATGGATGTCGATGTTGATTTTGATAATGGTGGTACGTTAGACGAAACGCAGTTTCACATAAATGCTTACAACGCTGATGAATTGACGGAATTATTTTCGGGATTTTGTAAAGAAAACAACCTCCGCCGAAATACCGTGGTCAGCGTAAATGTAGTTCAGGTTTATGAAGGTAAAGCATAGAAAGGGGGAGATAGGTTGAGTAAAGAAGATATTATAAGAGCAGCAAAGCAGGACAGCATACTAAAGGCACCACCTGTTATGAGCTTCAGTGCTACAAATCCAGCTTATACATATACAAGCCTGTGTCCGGATCGGAGTCTGAGGGAGCCGCCAAAACGGAAAATCCAACACCCGGAAGGGATACGTCCAGTCGCACCAGGAAAGATTTGTTTGATATGTCGTAAACATTGGCCTATAGATTGTGGGCGTAAAAATTGTGACTGTGATGGAAAAGGGCATTTATTCAGTACCGGGATTTATTATCAACGGAAAGTGAAAGGTGGGTCATGAAGCTAAAATATCCTTATGCAATGTATGACAACGGGGTGTATCAAGGAGAGCACACTTCTAAGGAATGGGCAGAAATGCTTCAAGTATCCGTACACCTTGTCCGGGATTATGCCCGTGAAGGGAGATCCTATAAGGGGCGGTACACTTTTAAGGCTATGCGTGAAGAGAAGCCGGAGGAATTGACTCAGCCAGAGGATGCCAAAATTACGGTACAGGATCTACAAGAGTTTAGGCGGACCTTAAAGGTTGGATCTAAATTTGTTTATGAGGATTCCAGTAAAGTTGTTGTTGTGAGAAAGTACCGTAATCTTGTAGAGCTGGTCAGACCTGAAGATCCAAAAAGGACAGTGACTATGACATATATGGAACTGTATAAGCAGAAAAAGAATAGATCAAAGAAGAGATTGACAGCGGGGAGGTGATTACTTGGAAAAAGAAGCAGCGGAGTTAATGGTTAGAACAGCAGCCCTGGAGGCTGTGAAAATATTTGAGAAGTCTCAGAAAAAGAATAACCGGGCGAAGGTATTCCAGAACGCCAAGAAGCTGATGGAGAACTATAACCGGATATGTCAGAGCGTCCGGGAGGGTGTGTCAGAGCTATCGGATGTGGACGACGGCGAAGATCTGGAGGAATTGTCAGCAGAGGATATCTACATAAATAGCATTATAAAAAGCAAACTGCGGAGTATTGTCATGATTGCACATATTGATAAGTGCCTGGGACTTCTGGAAGAGGAAATGATCCGGAAGGAGTGGCCGGAGAGATACGATGCATTTAAACATTTCTATCTTGATGAAATGACCTATGAGCAGATGGCCGAAGAATATGGATATGCAGAACGAACGGCGAGGCGTTGGATTGGGGACTGTACAATCATTTTAAGTGTATATTTGTTTGGAGCGGATGCGATTGTGCTTGAATAGGCTTGGCGAAGGTTTGGCAAAATCGTGGCCTTGCGTTGGCCGTATGGCCGATTTATAATAGTATTATCCAAAATTAGATAAATTTGGAAGCCCCCTTAAATTAATGATTTTCTCCTTTTTGAAAACACCTGTTGATTTTATGTTGATGGGTGTTTTCTTTTGGTAAAATATGGTGTATGATGGAAGAAAAATAGGGGGAGGGCTTGTACATGAGTAATGAAAATATGAATGGCGAAAATATGAATGATGAAAATATACCTAAATGTTTTGTGATTATGCCTATAAGTGATCAATTAGGATATTCTACAGGACATTTTACTAAAATCTATGAACAAATATTTATACCTGCAATTGAAGACGCGGGCTATAAGCCTGATAGAGTGGATGAGGATAATATTTGTGATTCAATTATCTTTAAGATTTTTGAGCGTATACAAAATTGCGATATGGCGTTATGTGATTTAAGTAGCCGAAACCCAAATGTACTTTATGAATTAGGATTGAGGCAGGCGTATGATAAGCCAGTGGTATTAGTTCAGGATGAGAAAACGGAAAGAATATTTGATGTTAGCGGCATTAGTACGATTCCTTACAACAGTGATAGATTGTACGAAAGCGTGCTTGCGGCAAGAGAAAATATAACCCGAGCACTAATAGAAACAAGAGATGGGAAAACGCACTCATTGGTTAAGATTGTAAAAGCTAGTGAAGCTAGTTTTCCAGAAGAAAACCTTTCGGGGAATGAGAAGACTGAAATAATGTTGGAAAGAATAATGGCAGAATTAACTCAACTCAAACAAGTTAGAAGACTAAAGAATGATGAATTGGTATACCCAGATAATAAAATTGACAATATTGTCCTAAGTGTTTTAAGATTGGACTCAGAAGTGGAGGAAGCTTTAAAAAATAAAAGCTCACAGGCAGTATTTAAAAGGTTAACCTTAATAATTTTGAAATATAGGCGCAAAGTAGAAGAACTTGATATGAACCCAGATGTTAGACTAAAGCTAATTAATACACTTGATAGTTATTTAGACCAGATTAAAGTGTACAAAGAAAAGCATTTTGATATTTAAGAGGCACCCACCCGGCGTCCCTATTCCTTAAAGTAATACCTGTCGAACTTTGTCGAGCAATAGACGTTTCTTTTTGTTTTTGCCAATGGTATGATGAAAGAAAATACCAAGGAGGACTGTATATGTTAGATTTAAAGGTGCTATTAAGAAGAATTACAAGCCAACGCGAAGATGAGTCAGATACATTAAAAGAGGCAATAGATGAGCTTGATTTAGAAAAGGCAAGAAGAGCAATGTTATATGATTTAAGAAACGATGCGTTTGATGTTAGCATGGGGAATAATAAATATATAGTTTCAGGAATCGAAGAAGCCGAGCAAAACATTATAAATCTTGAAGGTAAAATTAAGGAAACCAGAGAAAAAATAGCAGCGCTAACGTATCAATTAGATTACATGAAAGCCAGAAATGTATAAACATCGCAATAGCAGTTTATTAAGAGGCACCCACCCAGGTGTCTCTTTTTTAATACCCAAAACAAACATAAGCGAGGTGAAGAAGCATGGCCAGAGCGCCAGATGAAAGAATAGAGCAGGCAAAGGCCATGTACCTGAAAGGTTTGAAATTGGTTGAAATTGCAAGTCAACTAAATCTCCCGGAGGGGACGGTCCGCCGTTGGAAATCAACTCACAAGTGGGAAAGCGAACGTTCGGATAAGAAAAGCGAACGTTCGCATAAGAAAGGGCCCCCAAGGGGCAATAAAAATGCTGTTGGAAATAAGGGAGGGGCAGCACCGGAAAACAACAGGAATGCGGAAAAGCACGGTTTGTTTTCTAAGTACCTCCCTCCTGAAACTCTAGAGATCGTAAACAACATGACTATCAATCCCTTGGATATCCTCTGGGATCAGATCCAGATTGCCTATGCTGCCATTATCCGGGCTCAGCAGATTATGTATGTGAAAGATCAAGAGGATAAGACCATTGAACGTATCGAAAGAAAAGACGGCAATGTGTTCGGGGAGAAATGGGAAGTGCAGCAAGCCTGGGATAAGCAGGCAAGTTTCATGCAAGCACAGGCCCGAGCGCAGTCAGAGCTTCGGTCTATGATCAAACAGTATGATGAGATGTTACATAAGGATTGGGAGATCGCAAGCGAGGAGCAGAAAGCCCGGATAGCTCAGATTAAGGCTCAGACGGATAAGCTGACGGGTAACAACAGTGAAATAGAGGATATCGAAGAGATAGAGGGTGATATCTATGGCAGTGAATAGATATGTCCGAAAGAAAACGATCCCTTTCAACTTTTCTGAAAAACATAAGGATTATATACGTAGATGTGCTAAGTCTGCCTATAACGTAGCTGAGGGGGCCGTGCGTGCGGGTAAAACGGTTGACAACGTATTTGCCTTTGCTCACGAACTTAAGACCACACCGGACCGTATTCATTTGGCTACTGGTTCCACGGTAGGTAATGCTAAGTTAAATATCGGTGATGCGAACGGCTTCGGGCTTGAATGGATCTTTCGTGGACAATGCCACTGGGGGAAGTATAAGGATAACGAAGCATTGTTTGTCAAGGGGCCGGATACTAAAGGAAAGCAGAAGATCATCATTTTTTCAGGAGCAGCCAAGGAAGACAGTTTTAAAAAGATTCGAGGTAACTCTTATGGGATGTGGATTGCTACTGAGGTAAACCTCCACCATGACAATACAATCAAGGAGGCATTTAACCGGCAGCTTGCGGCCAAACGTTTAAAGGTATTCTGGGATTTAAACCCTGACAATCCAAACGCGCCTATCTACAAAGAATATATTGACAAATATCAGGCGCAAGAAGAGTCTGGAAAGTTTCCAGGTGGATACAATTACATGCATTGTACCATTTACGATAATATCAATATCACCGAAGAACGCCTACGAGCGATTGAAAGTCGGTACGATGAAAAGAGTATATGGTACCAGCGAGATATCAAGGGAATGAGACTTGTAGTAGAGGGTCTTATTTACACTGTTTTCAATTCAGTCCGGAATGTTTACAACGATGAGACACGTCCCAAAGGGCTTGAATATCTGTCCACCCGTACCATTGCGCTGGATTACGGTACAACAAACCCCTGCGTATATCTGGACATCTACGACGATGGGGATACTATCTGGGTGGATCGGGAATACCGGTGGGACAGTCGAGTGGAGCAGATACAGAAAACAGACAGTCAGTACGGCAATGATATGGTTTCCTTCATGGGGGATAACCCTGATCTGCAGTGCGACATTGTGGCGGATCCCTCGGCAGCCAGTTTCATTACAGAACTGAGAGGACGAGGATACATTGTAAAACCTGCTGATAACGAAGTGCTTGACGGAATCCGTGTAGTTGCTTCTTTATTTCAATCAGGAAAATTGAGAATACATGAACGGTGCTTAGGATTAATTGCAGAACTGCAATCTTATATTTGGGACGCAAAAGCGGCGCTGAATGGAGAAGAAAAACCGATTAAACAGAGAGATCACGGTCCTGATGCCCTGCGATACTATTGCATGACAAAATTACCGAAATGGAGGAGGAATGTTCAATGAGATTATTTGCACCTATTTGGTTTATTCTTTGTGCATTTTTTGCTTTATGCGAATTCAATCAAGGTGACGCTGTGTATGGATTGTACTTCACCATATTAACAATGATAGCAGCGGTATCTATTACAAGATCGTAGGAGGAACTTATGGCAAGACCGAAACGAAACCGCCCGCAGATACGGGCGGATAATAAAGCACCTGTAAACGATGCCTTTTCAAACCCGATCGCAAGGCTGGGCTACGGGACGCAGGATCTTTTACAGGCGACGCAGTACCCGCTTACCCGCATGACTCAGAACTACCAACTACTTACAAGCCTTTACCGGGATAACTGGATCGTACAGAATATCATATCGACGATTCCGGAGGATATGGTCCGCAAGTGGTACACAGTAAAGAGTAACGTAGCACCGGAGCGAATCGACGCCCTACAACGCCTGGAAAGGAAGACGCACTTAAGAAAGTCAATCCTTGAAGGAATGTACTGGGGCAGGCTTTATGGTGGAGCTGCCGCAATCATCATGGTAAAGGGCCAGGACGATCTATCAAAGCCTCTGGACTATGACTTGATTCTCCCTGGGACATTCCTGGGATTACAGATACTTGATCGGTGGAGCGGTATCTATCCGGAGATGGGGATCGTTACAGATCCGTCCGATCCTGACTTTGGATTCCCTGCTTATTACACGATCAGGGACGAAGAAAGTGGAGCTTTAGTGTCTCAGGTTCATCATAGCTGGGTGATACGATTTTCAGGAAGAGAGCTGCCTTATAACGAGAGGATAGCAGAGCAGTATTGGGGCGAGTCAGAAATTGAAGCCATATACAGTGAAGTAGTAAAAAGGGATAATGTTTCTTCCAATATAGCGGCGTTGACGTTTCGGGCAAATGTAAACACCATGGAGACGGATTCCATGGATCAGATGCTTGCTGTTAATAATGCAGAGGCCCAGCGCCGTTTCTGGCAGACCTTACAGGCTCAGAGTGTGCTGGAAAGTAATTTCGGTATGCGTCTCATCAATAAAGGTGATGTCATGCACAATACACAGTACACTTTCACCGGATTGGCTGATGTTTACGACCGGGTCATGATGGACGTTGCCGGAGCCGCCAGAACGCCAGTGACCAAGCTGTTCGGACGTTCGCCCGCAGGTATGAATTCTACAGGTGAAAGCGACATGAACAACTATTATGACTACATCGACGGGCTAAGAGAAAACCAGTTCCGGCCATTGCTTGAAAAGATTCTTCCAGTTATGTTGCTGTCAGCTTGGGGCGCTGTCCCTGATGATCTGGACATTGACTTTCCACCATTGCAGACGCCGGATTCCAGTGAGATTGCAGATATCGTGGAGAAGAAGTCCCAGGCGGTTGTGACGGTATATCAAAGCGATCTGATTGACGCTGCCACCGCTCAGAAGGAGCTTAAGGCCCTGGCCGATGAAACCGGTATGTACAGTACCATTTCCGATGAAGCCATTAAGGCTGCCAAAGGTAAGACCTATTCCGATTACAAGGTTATGGGGGATTCGTTGGCCGGGCTTACGCTTCCCCAGACATTTGAGGAGGAGGAAGAGTAATGCCACAAATGATCAGGCCGCCTGATAGCAAAGATGAAACCACTTACCTCCGGATGCTTTTCCTGAAAACAGAACAGCAATTGATCGCAGAAATCAACCGGAAGCGCAGTCAAGAATATGTTGATTATGCAGAAGTTGCGGCTTTGAACCGTACTCAGAAGATCCTGCAGGAGATGGTGGACGAAAGCTGGAACTATGTTCCGGTTATGATTGAGAAGATATTTTATAAGTCCGAAGCGGCAGCCAATGGATACAAGAATGCTGCCGGGCTTAGTGCTTCTCAGCTTGGAATCGTCCAGCAACTTTCAAACAATCTTCTGGGCGATATTGTGGAGGCTTCCGTCACTTCTCAGAAGAACATCGAAGAAGCGTTTCAAGTTGGCAGGCGAGAGGCTGACAAGATAAGAGAAGCAGCTTTAACGTCAGTGGCCGAGGCAAGGGCCGCGGGGTATGGATCAGGCAAAGCTGCAGTCAGTATGGCGAAGGAGTTACGTTCCGCAGAAATAACAGCCTTTACAGATAAGGCCGGGCGTAATTGGGGCTTACAGGATTACTGTAACATGGCTACCAGGGCAACGGCCAGACAGGCCGAAGTATCTGCCATATTAACAGCAGATCCAGACCACGATCTATACCGTATTGTTAAGATCGGCAGTACCTGTCCAATATGCGCACCGTTGGAAGGGCGGGTTTATAGCAGATCAGGAACAAACCCGGATTATCCTCCGTTGGCGTCTGCTTTCGGCAAGATTGATCCTAACGGTAGCAATGACTTGAGCAATACATACTTGAATATCCACCCGAACTGTCTTCATGCTCTGGTCAAGTATACTACCATCGGTAAGAGCGAGGCCCAGATCCAGAGAGATAAGGACTTTTCAAACTTCAGTAAAAACCCTGTTACAGTGGATCCCAGAAGCAAGAAGCAGATCGCTGCCTATAAAGAGAAGATCCGCAACCGGCAGAAGCTCCTTAGTGATTACAAGCAGCATGAACGATACCGGGCGTTACTTGGAAATGATGTACCGAAAAACTTTGAAAAATTCCGCGAACTGAAGTATAATGATGGTGAGGGCTGGAAGAGTGCGCAGGTGCTTTACCGTAAGACCAATGCATACAACAAGATTATTGTTAAAGAGCCGGCCATCACTGCTGATCTGACACAGATATCCAAGAATACCGGAGTACCTATGTCGGGCTTGGAATACCGGTTAAAAGCAAAAGATTCTTTCCTGCGAAAAGTAGGGACGGAAAGCGAACACAGCCTTGATCCTCAAAGGATAAAGGATACAATTACCTCCACCAATGATGTGATACGTTATACTTACCAGGACAATCCCTTAACCCTTGTAAATTCATATAAGAATATTACGGGAGCATTGCAGGGAAAAGGATATGAACTTGTAAAGGTAAAGAATTTCTGGCACAATAAAGGGAATCCTTATAACGGCATTAATTGTACGTTTAGGCTGCAAGATCCGAAAGGTAAGGGGTATCAAGACTTTGAGGTGCAATTCCACACTCCTGAAAGCTACGGCGTAAAGGATCGAATGCACAAGGATTATGAAGCGTGGAGGCTGTTAAGTGCTTCTTCTCCGGAAGCTATTGCACTTAGAAGAAAGATGATGGAGCAGTCACGAGGCATGGAGATACCAGCAAATATCGAAGAGGTGAAAAATAAATGAGTGTGACATATTATCGCATCAATGATTTGGATCTGTTGGGGAAGGAAGAAGATTATGTCCCCTATTTGTATAAGCCGGGCAAAGGCTGGGTCGTGGATAATGATAATGTCTTAATGGATAGAATCATGGGATTTGATGAATCAGAGCCAGCGAAATCACCATATAAGACTGGAAATACAAGCATCATGGAACTTGTGGAGGAAATCAGCCAGAAGGAAGCAGAAAAGATTATAGCAAAATTATAGATACCATCGGTCAGAAAAATGGCTGGTGGTATTTTTGTACCCTAAATCGTTGCGACGGTCGCAACAGAAAGGAAACCGAATGCTTGCATATTACGGATATACCATAAGCCCGAACCAGATAGAAACTGGCGAGGGCTTTTTAATTTGTAGGAATGTGCCTATCGCCCGTACTGGTAGCATGGACTACCTGGAAAGTGAAATAAACCCGGCTGGCAGCTCCGCCAAGATGGTTAAGGTGCTGCGCTCTCCGGAAGAAGTATTTTCCGAAGCGGCGTTGTCCAGCTTTGAAGGAAAGCCTGTGACCAACGAACACCCCCCAGAGCTACTGACGCCAGAAACATACAGTCTTTATGCAAAGGGGCACGCTCAGAATGTAAGAAAGGGCGTGGGAGAGTGGGAAGGGCACATGGTGGCCGACTTGCACATCCAAGATGAAACTTTGATCCGGGAGGTGCAGGAAGGGAAACGGGAGATCAGCTGTGGTTATGACTGCGTCTGGTCAGACAATGGAGATGGAACCTATTCGCAACACGATATCCGGGGAAATCATGTGGCCGTGGTGACACGGGGCCGGGCCGGAAAAAATGTTGCAATTTTAGATTCAAAAAAGAATGTAGAGTCGGCTAAACGCCCGGAAAGGAAAGGTAATATGAAAAAGAATAGTTTGTTTTTTAAGTTATTTGCGCAGGCAGCAAAAGATGCGTCACCAGAAGAACTTGAAACTATGGCAGATGATGCAGCGGAGGCATTGGGAGAGGATCCAAAGAAAACAGAACCTGCAGTGCCTCCTGCAAAAGAAGATACGAAAGATTCTTCCAGTATAGATGCGAAATTGGATAAACTTATTGAATTGCTGTCTGCAAAGAAAGAACCAGAAGCAGATCAGGACCCGCTGGACGGTCTGATTAAATCCCTGACGGGAGAAAAAGAGGAACCGGCGGCCTCCAGCGCAGAAGCAAAGGTTGTCCCTGCCGAGGAACTTGACAAGGCTACCGGCACAGCGGATAAAGCTATCATGGCAGAGGTGATTAAGCAGCTTCGCCCGGTGATTGCAGGAATCAAAGATTCAGCGGACAAAAAGGCTGTTACGGATTCCCTAATCGCCTGCTTGTCAGATGGCAGCGCCGTGAGCGATATCGCAAAGATCGCAGCGGCTACCCAGAAGAATGCAGCCAGACTGACGGATAAACAGACAGGCATTGATCTGGACGCTTGCCAGTCTGCTTATGATGCTATGAACCCACACAAAAATGGAGGTAAGAAATAATGAGAGGACAGGTTATTGGAAAAAACATGACACACGGATATGCGGGAGATTATTCCAGGCAGCCGGATATGATTATCGACACTCACCCGCTTGGCGGTGATGTTGCCGTAAAGTTTGGCACCCCCCTGGTCTATGACAATGATAGCAATGTGGTAGCTTTTGGGGCCAGCAATACTGCCGTAGACTTTGTAGGCGTGGCTTCCAGAGAGTTTAAGTCTGCAACGTCTTATTTATCCCAGTCAGCGGGACAGTATGAGCCAGCAGAGGCAACCAGTACTTTTAAGCGCGGATGCATTAATGTGCTTTGCAACGTAGGTAGCCCGAAACTGGGCGGAAAAGTATATGTCCGAACAGAAAAAAATGCAAGTTTTCCTACTGGTGTAGTTGGTGGATTTGAAGCCGCCGAGGATACTGGAAAAACAGTGGCGCTGACTAATTGCGAGTGGCACGGGGAAAAAGATGCCAATGGCGTAGCAGAAATCAGGATTTTATCCTGCAACAGAGCATAAGGAGGAAAGTTAAACATGAAATATAAGAATATGGGAACATTTGATGCGGGCGTGGTGAATGCTCCATCAACCGGGGCTGCGGCTCCCCAAAGGTACCAGGTTATGGACGATGCAGCAATCGCAAATGGTGGGGCTTTCCTGCAGTCCGAACTTGAAAAAAGAGATAATACCATTCGTCAGCCTCTTACCAGTTTTACATATGGCCGTGATCTTCCTGTCCGTGTAGGCGGTGGCTGGGCTGAATATGTTTCCGCCATGAATGTAGAATACGGAGTTGCCGGTGGCAGTGAGGACGGTCCGGTGCACGCAGGCGGAGCCAACGGCGTCCCAATGGTTCAGGCTAATTTTGATAAGGAGCTTTTTAAGACCCATATCTTTTCTGTTGGTATGAGAATTGGTTTCGTGGATATGCAGCGTGGAAACATGACCGGGCGAAGCTATGAGAGTATTTTAAGGGACGGTATTCGAATGACTTATGATAAGCACATGGATGCCAATGCTTACGTGGGTATTAAAAAATATGGATCGACCGGACTTATTAATAATCCCAACGTAACTACCGCAAACGCAGCGTCTACCGGAACCGGCAGTGCAACATCATTTAAAAGTAAAACTCCGGATCAGATCTTGCAGGATATCAATAGCGCCATTTTGGCAGTATGGGCAACAGCAGAATATGACAGAAGCGCTATTCCAAATCATATTCTAATGCCTTATGAGCAATTTAACTACCTTGCAACAACCAAGGTTTCTGAGTTGGCAGAAAAGACGATTCTTACCTTCCTGCTGGAAAACAATGTTTCCAAGCAGAACGGGACAGATCTTTTTATCGGCGGCGCCTCCTGGTGCAAGGGAGCCGGAGCTGGCGGCACTGACCGAATGGTTGTTTACATCAATGCGGAACGCTTTATTGCTATGGATGAACTGGCACCGCTCAACCGGGCCATGACTCAGCCAAATGCAACCAACCTTTGCTATGATACCGCATATCTGGCGAACCTGTCCGAAGTACAGATGTTCTATGAAAATATTATGCGCTACGTTGATGGAATTTAAGGAGGGCGATTATGTTTATAAACAGTAAAAAGAACTTTGAGATCTGCGAGGGAGAGAAGAAATTTCTTATCCCTCGTGATTATATTGGAGAGGTTCCGGCATGGGTAGCGAAGCACTGGTTAGTGCTTTCCGCCATCAAAGATGGATCCATTGCCGCTCCTAAGGCCAAGAAAGATAAAGCACTGGAGCAGGCAGATGCGGAAGCCGAAGTAAAGGCGGATGCAGCTGATAAGCGGGAAGAATAAGGAGGATACGGCATGTATGAGCAGTTTCATGGTTTAATATCCGCAGCGGCCAACATGCCGCAGCCGGGAGAACTGGGAACTTACACGAAGGAAATGTTTTTGACTGATTTTCCACAGTTCAAAAAAAAACAGGTCAGCCAGGAAGAGGAAGAAGAGAGCCAGATCGTAAGTCTGGTTCCTGATTCCATGCTGCAGGTATTCATCAACAATAGTAATGCCAGTATTTTACCCAGCCGGTACGGAGATATATGGAGATACGCCGCCGGGCTTTATGTGGCTCACTTTTCCGCGTTATACCTAAAAACCTACTCCGATGGATCCGCTACTCCGGCCAGAGCTGCCGCGACTGGTCAACAGACAGGGCTTGTAAAAGAGGCTACTATGGGAGATACGACAATCAGATATGATAATGAGGCCATCACAGAAGCCAGCGCAAAGTGGGGATCCTGGAATGCGACCCAGTACGGCCAGCAGCTTGTGACCATGGCCCGCATGATCGGAATGGGTGGTATGTATGTTATTTGACAATCCGCTCTTTGAAAACTGGTATACAGATACGATGAGCATCTCCAGAAATGTCCCTTATAAAGATGGGAACATTGACAAGAAGAAGCGCGAGGAAGTGGGCAAGGATATCCCTTGCAGAATATACAGTACGAAAAGAAATGGCCCTTCCATGAAGGACACCGCTGCCACGGCTACAGCTACGGATAAAGTGGCCTGTGATGTGTCGGTGGATCTAAAAGCGGGGGATATGCTCATGATTGTAAGGGGCGGGCGTTTGGGGAGCAATCGGGAACCGGAACGTTACTTTGCAGGACTTCCGCAGCCTTATTATGATCCGGTTGGCGGAGTGCTTTCCGGATTGGAGCATCAAGCAGCCGTCCTGTTAATGGACGAAGTAATTAAGTAGGGGAGAAACTGAAATGTCAACCTTTGGGCAGGCAACCAGAAAGCGGATGGAGCAGCTCCGGAAGCAGGGGCAGAACGTACCAGCAATCATGGCCGAGGTTATGGAAGGGGCCACGATTGCAGCCGTAGAACGGGCTACGGAATTGACTCCACCAAACGGATCAGCTATATTCGGAACCGGCACCCGAACCGGAGATCTGGCCCAGCACTGGGAGCTGGACAGCATTACAAAGCCGGTTGTGTCTGGAGGAAACGTCCGGACCTCCCTGGCAAACAACATGCAGTACGCTTCTTATGTAAATGATGGCCATCGCATGGATGAACACTTTGTTCCAGGCTTGATAGTAAACGGAGGCGTACTTGAAAAGGTAGATCCCAGTCTTGGTGGTATTACGGTTGGAACAAAAACCCCCTACGTGCAAGGAAAGTACATGAAGCAGGCAGGTATAGGGAGATATAAAAATGTTGTGAGACTGGAACTTGATAAGCGGGTAAAGGAGAATTTTAAATGATATTTACGCTTGCGCAGTTATTGGACTCCATAGCCGGGGCTTTGAAGGAAAATTATCCGGATATTTCAGTATATAGCAATCCAAACCAGCAGGGGACAGATGTTCCTTGCTTTTTTATATTCTTCATGCCAACCGAAACAGAAAATCGGATGGACCGCCGTTATATGCGGAACATCGGAATAGATGTGGTGTATCTGGTTGAAAGAAACGATCCGGATGCACATGATCAGCTGGTGTCTGTTGCTGATCAGCTGGACTATGCTCTGGAATTCATTTCCTATGAGGCTGGAAAGTTACGGACTTTTGACCGCGAATGGAAGATTGACGACGGAGAGCTACATTACCAGTTTACCATTAAGGCTACAGTATCCTACCCGGATGATACGCCGCCTATTGAGTCCATGGAATCCTATAAAGGAGGTATCAATTAGTATGGCAACTAAAAAAGAGCCAATTAAGTACAAAACAGAAGCCCTGCTTAAGAGCAAAGGGTTTGCAAGCTATCAACAGGATTTTGCAAGGGTGTTGCTGCCGGATCCGGAGTATACCTTGGAAGAGGCAAAGAAAATATTAAATCAGTTTTTTGATAAGAAGGAGGGAGCATAAATGGCCGGAGGAACATGGACCAGTCAAAACAAGAAGCAGCCCGGTGTTTACATTAATGTAAAGTCAAGCATGGCGCAGGCTGTCAGCGTGGGAGATCGGGGCGTGGTTGCAATCTGTGAGCCGTTGTCCTGGGGGCCAGAGAATGAGATTATGACCATTCAAGTGGGCGATGATTTTACTCCTTATATTGGGTACGACTCCACCAATGACAAAGCCCTATTTTTGAGGGAGATTTTTAAAGGCTCTGGACACACAAAGGGGCCTGTAAAGGTTATGCTATATCGTCCGGCAACTACAGGGGCAGCAAAGGCCAGCGCAACCATTGAGCCGCTTACAATCACAGCTAAGTACAACGGCACAAGGGGAAATGATATTTCTATTACTGTTATTGCGGATCCTGACAATGAAGGAAGCTTCACAGTACAGACCGTTGTTGATGGGGCTGTGAAACATACCCAAACCGGAAAGACCGTTGCAGATCTGCAGGAGAATGACTGGGTTGTATTTTCAGGGACCGGAGATTTAGCAGCCAGCGCGGGGACTTCCCTATCTGGTGGCAATGACGGAACCGTGAGCAGTGCAGCATATTCGGCGTTCCTGACAGTTTTGGAACCTTACACTTTTAACATACTGATCTACGACGGGACGGACAGCACGGTACAGGCCGCTTATGTGGCTTTCATTAAGCGAATGCGGGATAACTTGGGCAAGAAGTGTCAGGCCGTCATGGCGGGCGTTGAAAGCAATTCTGACGCCGTAATTTCCGTGAGAAACGGAGTGGAGCTGTCAGATGGAACTGTCATGACTGCGCAGCGAGCAACTTGGTGGGTTGGAGGAGCGGAGGCAGGAGCAAATTACAGTGAGTCCCTGGTATATGCACAATATCCGGATGCTGTGAATGTTTCCCCCCGACTGACCGCATCGGAGATTGATGAGGCGCTGAGTAAAGGACAGATCGTATTTTTTGAAGAGTTTGGCAGCGTAAAGGTAGTATCTGATATCAACACCCTTACTGCTTACACGCCAGATAAGGGCGAAGCATTTGGACTAAATCAGGTGATCCGGACCTTGGATACCATTGCAAATGATATTTACAAGAACTTTTCCCAGAACTACATAGGAAAGATTCAAAACAATGCTCCTGGCCGGGATTTGCTTAAGGCTTGGATCGTTGGGTATTTGAATGAGATCCAGGCAAACGGAGGCATTCAGAATTTTGTTGCAGATGATGTGATCGTGGAAGCTGGAGAGGCCATTAATTCCGTTTTGATAACACTTGCGATCCAGCCGGTGGCAGCTGTTGAAAAGATTTACATCACAGCAACCCTTACAGATAAATAAGGAGGTAAAGTATGGGTTTTTTACTTGAAGGTGACGCCCTAAACGGAAAGGCTGGAAGGGCCTTTTCCGTGATTGATGGCAGAAACGTGGAAATGTTCGGCTTAAAGAAGATGCAGGCCGATGCCGAGTTTCAGGAAGCAGATTTTAATGTGGTAGGCACCAATCTGGTGCAGAAAAAAACTAAGGGCGTGACTCTGACCGGTAGTTTTACAATTTATTATGGGACGCCGGATTTTCTTAATATGTTAAAGACATATTTAAAAACCGGAAAGCTACCCTATTTTACAATTCAGATCACAAATGATGACCAGGGAACGACGGTGGGGACTCAGACCGTAGCGCTTTATAACGTAAAACTGAGCAAACTTCCGATTGCTATGTTGGATGATAGCGCGGATTACCTAAGTATGGATGTCTCATTTAGCTTTACCAACGTGGAAATATTAAACGCATTTGGAGCCCCGGCGCAGCTGGGAGAATAGGAGAGATTTTATGAGCGCATTAAAAGCATTTTTGCAGCCACCAGTAACAGATGTAACAAAAAAGGTTATTGTATCAGATCGATTTAAAGATGATGAAGGGAATCCAGCGCCATTTATAATTAAAGCCATAAACCAGAAAGAAAATGAAAAGCTGGCCCGTATGAGTAGAAAAACAACCAATGTAAAGGGCGCCCCAGTTGAAAGTTTGGATAATATCTTGTACACCAAGAGACTACTCCTTGCCTGCGTTCAGGAGCCAGATTTTAGCGCTCAGGAAATGTGTAAGTATTACGGCACAGAGGACCCTTTGGACGTGCCTTCTCAGATGCTCAGTATTGGAGAATATAATCGTCTGTCTGAGGCGATTTTGGAGTTAAATGGTCTCAGAGATCCGAGGGAGTTACTGGAAGATGCAAAAAACTCCTAAACGGGGAAGATATGGACACGATGCTGGCTTACTATATGTTTGTCAATCACGGTCGCTTCCCCGGTGAAATTGTAGATCTTTCTGATCAGGAAAAAATATTGATGTATCAAATGGCAGTAAAAGAAATTAACAGCCGGCCCAAGAGGTAAAGGAGGAACTGTGGGAGAAATAAGAGAAGAATTTATACTTAATGATCAGTTTAGTGCGTCTTTTTCCAAGTTCCTCGATCTTGGGAATTCTGCCGTCGGCCAGATGCAACGAATTGATCAATCCGTTACAAAAACGGAAATGACTATGCGTCGGTCTATCGGAGGAGCTGCAGGCGCAATTATTTCAAACATGCGGCAGGCTGGTGCTCAGTCTGCCGCGCAAATGGACCATCTTAATGCAACAATCAGGGAAATGGGCGACAATTCCCGATATGTAGCTGTTCAGGGAATGAATGAAATTAATGAGACTCTGAAAAAAATATTAGCCTCCTCCACGAAGGTAACCAACCAGCAGGACAGACATAATAATAAAATTAAACAGGCGGATGTATCTGCAAATAAATTGTTATCGACTGTAAAAAGTCTTGTCGCCGTTGCTGCCGGTTTTACGATCGGAAAGGAGCTGTTTGGGTTATCTGATGAAATGACTCAAACAACTGCCCGATTAAATTTAATGAATAAAGGGTTCCAGGCAAAAGACGTTAGTTCGGGAGCACCTACGCAGGGAGCAGAGGGAAACGAGGCTATAAACAACAGCCTTCAACAGACAGAGCAGCTCCAGGAAAAGATTTATCTATCGGCCCAGAGAAGTAGAACCAGTTACCTTGATACGGCGGATGTTGTTGCAAAGCTGGGACAAAGAGCCGGTGACGCCTTTTCCGGAAGTGATGAAGTGCTGGCTTTCGCTGAAAACCTTAATAAGCAGTTTAAAATCGCTGGTGCCAGTCAACAGGAAATCGCTTCCGCTTCCCTGCAGCTTACCCAGGCATTAGGATCCGGAGTCTTGCGTGGTGAAGAACTAAATGCAGTATTCGAGGCAGCGCCCAACGTAATACAGACCATCGCAGATTATCTTGGAAAGCCCATAGGTGAGATCAGGGGATTGGCTGCGGATGGGTTGATTACTGCGGACATCGTAAAAAATGCAATGCTTAGTGCCACGGATAAGATTAACGAGCAGTTTGAAAGTATACCAATGACTTGGGCTGATGCCTGGAACATGATGAAAAATGCCGGGGTCCATGCTTTGGATGATGTTTTGGACAAAATGAATGAGTTTTTAAGCAGTGACACTGGGCAAAAAGCAATTGAAGGGATTATCGGGGCCATAGAGATATTGGCAGACGTTGCCTCCTTTGCTATTGATCTGCTGGCTTCTGGGGCCAGTTTTGTGATCGAGAATTGGGATTATATATATCCCTTTTTGATAGGAATAGGAGTCGCCTTGGCTGTTGCGGGGGCCGTGGGTCTGGCTTCGGGACTTCAAACCGCAGCCGGTTGGATAAGTGCCGCATGGCCGTTTGTCTTAATTGCTGTTTTAGTGGGGGCGTTAATTTTGGGTCTTACACAGGCGGGCGTATCGTTTGAGCAAATGGGGCAAGTTGTAGGTACGGTGTTTGGATTTATTTATGCCGTGGGTTATAATTCCGTAGCAGATCTGTGGAATCTAATTGCTGTTTTCGCAGAGTTCTTCGCTAATGTATTTGATGATCCGGCTTCTGCCATTGCGCACCTCTTGCATGGGCTGTTTGATACAATATTGGGAGAAGTAGAAACCGTGGCCGACGCAATCGACGCCGTATTGAAAACTAATATGGCGGGTGCCGTGTCCGGATTTAGGAGCCAATTAAGCAGCTGGGTAGATGATGCCTTTGGTGAACAGGCCGTAACAATTGAACGTATGACCAAATTAGATACCGGTGCCACAGCTGATAAAGGTGGCGAACTGGGAGCCGGCCTGGGCAAGAAAATGGACAACATGAATTTTAGTCTTGATGACTTGACTGGTAAACTGGGAGGACTTGGTGGCTCTTTTGGTGCGGGAGCGGGTGATATAGGTAACGTCGATAAAGTGGGTAAGGTAGGCAAGATAGAAGACGATGTAAATATTGCAGATGAAAATATTAAGCTCCTTAGAGATTTGTCAGAACGGCAGTATGTGGCTTTGGTAAACCTTACGGTGCCACAGACCAATGCAACCGTAAACCAGAACAATTATGGTAGTAGTGGCTCCGACGCTGATTTCTTACTCAATGCTTTAAGTGATATGTTGGGTACACAGCAGGCTTCAAGCAGTAATGTTGTTACGGGATAGGAGGAAGCATGAAAAATAAATATAAATTTTTCGTAGATTTAGGCGGAGATACTTTAAGGTTCCCGGTCAATCCCAAAGAATATACTGTCTCTTTTCCTTCTGACCATAAGACATACGATATCTTGGATATAGGAGAAATTGTGGTTCCCAGGCTGCCGTCTTTAATGGAGGTGTCCTGGGAATCTTATTTCCCTGGTGATAGCGACGACCCTCTCATTAATGGGCATGACTGGTCGGAACCGGGGGATTATGTTGAGGCAATCTTGGGCGCAAGGGACAACAAGGAAGTATGTGATCTTGTGATAAGTCGGTACGATGCCAGGGGCAGCCGCATGTATGATACAAATATCAGTGCGCTGATAGACAGTTTTGAAACAACCGAAAAGGGCGGAGAAGCTGGCGACGTGTATTATAAGATTAAATTCAAAGAATACCGGAACTATGCTCCGATCAAGGTAATACTTCCACAGCCAGATGCGTCGACAACCGGGAACGTTCAGGTTGACGAACAACCAAGGCCGCTGTCAGCAGCCCCTGAATTGCGTGTGGGCGCCACAGTAATTGCAAACGGTACGTATTTCAGCAGCAGCTATGGAGATAAGCCCACCGGCACAGCAAACAACTTAACAACAACGGTTTCAAGGATTATTCCTGACGCTTCCAGAGCCTATCCGATTTTAATAGGTGGGAGTCGCGGCTGGATTAAGGCAGATCAGCTGCAGGTGACGGGATGAGTTATAAACTTTTGATATTCAACGCTGAAGCTAATACGATGTATGATTATGCTCCAGTTACCCAAAAAGTCACTTACACTACAAACAGGAACGGCAGCGCAGGAAAGCTGACATTTACCTATTTGCAAGAAAAGCCCATCAATCTTACAGAAGGCGCCAAGGTTCAATTCTATGTTGAAGGAAAAGAAATCTTTCTGGGATTTGTTTTTGTTATTGAGCAGGATCGGTGGGGTGCTGTTTCAGTAACTGCTTACGATCAGCTCCGATATTTAAAGGCAAAGGCGAGCTATAGTTTTGTAGGGAAGCGGCTGGGTGAGATAATTCAACAGATTGCCACCGATATGCAGCTACAGACAGGAAACCTGGAAGATACCGGTTATATTATACCGACTCTTACAAAGGAAAACACGGAATGCTTGGACATTATAGAATACGGTCTGCAAGTGACCCAGTATAATACCGGAAAAACCTTTGTATTCTATGATGATTTTGGAAAACTGAGCCTGCGAGAATCTAAAAATATGATGTCCGATATTCTCATTGGAAACGGCAGCATTATAACGGATTATTCTTACAAGTCGGATATAGACTCGGACACCTATAATCAAGTGAAACTTGTTCGGCCAAACAAGGAAACGGGCCAGGGGGATACTTATATATTCAATGATACTTCTACTATAAAAAAGTGGGGCCTCCTGCAGAAGTATGAAAAGGTAGACGAAAACCTAAATGAAGCACAAATAAACCAACAAGGAAACATCATGATGGCTTACTATGACCGGGTGCTTAAAACCATATCGGTTAATGGTGTTGGAGGCGTGCCAGGACTTAAGGCTGGTGCTATGGCAATGTTTAAAATCAAGGATGTTCCAGAACTCTCAAACGGATACTATTTGCTTCTGGATCAGGTAAAACATACCTTCTCAGATGGGGATCACACAATGAGCGTGGAGGCAAAAATCATAAATAGTTAAGGAGGAGAAATGGAACTGATTGAAAGACTTAAGTCTATTATTAACGATACCGTAAAAGCCATGGACCTACTGGATACTGGTTATGCAACCGTAGAGTCGGTTTCTCCTCTCACTTTAAGGATACAAGCTACTCAGTTGGTGGTAACGGAGCCTGTGGCAGCTTTAACAGATGCTTTACGGTACCGTGCCGTAACAGTACAAGGGGAATTGGTTATTATTAATCCAGGCATAAAGCCGGGGGATAAAGTGCTGGTGTTGAAATCCAACGCTGGTCAGAATTATATCGCAATATCGAAAGTGTAGGTGATACGATGGCAACATTGCCAGATTCAGCAGGAGCGGCTATTTATGAAAATGAGAGTAAGGAGTATCCTACGGAAACCTATCTGGTGGATAAAAGCACCGGCACTATTAAAAAAGTGGGTGGCGGTCTGGAGGCAATGAAACAGGCTGTGGAAATCATACTGGATACTGAGAGATATCAGAATCAAATTTATACTTCCAATTTTGGCAGAGAATTAAAAAAATTAATTGGAAAGCCTCCGGAATACGTGGCAAGTATGTTGAAAAGGCGTATTCAAGAGGCTTTTTCTGTTGATAAGCGGTTCCTATCGGTAGGCAACTTTGTATTTGATACCACTATGCTGGGGATGCTGAAATGTACTTTTGAAATTAAGACCGTATACGGCACTGTGCCGGGGGAGGTGGAAATTTGATTGATTTTAGTAATAAGACATATGCAAATATACTGGCGGCTCAGTTAAACCGGGTACCAGATACAATAGATAAAAGAGAGGGGGCCATGGTCCAGACTGCGCTTGGTCCTGAAAGCTGGTACCTGGAAGGTTTGTATCTGGACCTGGATTCTGTACAAAAGAATGCTTATGCTGAAACAGCCGGAGGAGCTTGGCTTGATATGTTAGTGGCCGAGCGTGGTCTGGAAAGAAAAACAGCGACCAAGGCAGTAAAAAAAGGTATCTTTAATATCCAGGTTCCTATTGGTTCCCGGTTTTCGGCGCTTACCGGTAGTGGATATCTGACCTATAAAGTAATTGAATTCAAGGAGCAGACGGAAGCCGGGTATGAATATAAAATGGAATGCGAAACTGTGGGAGAGATTGGAAATAATTATTCCGGGCAGTTGGTTGCCGTTGACTATGTGACCGGGCTTATATCTGCGCAGCTTACGGAGCTCCTTTCCGGAGGAACGGAAGAAGAAACGGACGCTTCCCTGCGAGAACGGTACTTTGCTACGTTTGATGTTCCCACCTTCGGTGGTAATATTGCATCTTACCGGAATGCGATTCTTGCCATCAATGGTGTGGGAGCCGTACAGATTTATCCTGCTTGGCAGGGTGGGGGGACTGTGCTATGCAGTATCCTTGATGGGAATTATAAGCCTGCAGGAAGCACACTAATTGAAGAGGTACAAAATACGATCTGCCCCCCGGAAGACGATGAGGCAGAACCTTCACCCAATGGGTACGGTCTGGCCCCGATCGGAGCTGCGGTCACAATAGGGACCGGTGAAGAGTTGCAACTTGATATTTCGCTTACTGTTCAATTTATCTCCGGAATACAAAACGGGGAAACGGCTTATAAAAGCCAGATCGAAGAAAAGATAGAAGAGTATCTGGAATCCGTTCGCCAGTCCTGGGGAGCAATGCTCAAAAGCCAAAAAATTGAATACTCAGTAACCGTATATGTATCCAGGATTATTTATGCGATTCTTACGATTCCGGAGATCGTCAACGTTACAGATGTAACCCTTAACGGATCTGCATCGGATGTGGTATGCGTAGAGACTTCTGCCGTGCAGCAAGTACCAATTATGGGGACGGTGATTATAAATGGCGGTTGACTTAAAAATGATGCTTCCTGAGTGGTTTAAAGATATCCTTGAATTTAATCAACTTCTGGAGACGGAAGAAGTGGAACTGGAGGCAGTGGAAAACAGCATTCGATCCGTTAGGAATAACTGTTTCATTCAGACTGCAGATGAAAACACGATATCGCTTTATGAAAAGCGTTTCGGAATCTCTTACCAGGGCGAAACGCTGGACTACAGAAAAAGCCGGATCCTGCAAAGATACAATACTGTAGTTCCGTTTACAATTGGATTCCTCAAAAATCGTTTATCCGAACTTTATGGATCAGATGGCTACATTCTTTCAGTTAATAGTAAGACCTGCTTGCTGACCATCAAGGTTACATCTGATCGGTACGGTGCTTTAAATCTCCTATATGATCTTTTGTGGGATATTATCCCTGCTCATATCAGGATCATAGCAAGCCAGGAGGCACAAAAGTATATTAAAGGTGGTCTATATATTGGAACGACGATGAGTAGCACAAAGATAACAACAATATAAGGAGGCAGAATGGGACAGTATAACAAAGCAATTATAACGGCTGCAGGCGAAAGCCTGATTGCCAGGGCGATTGTGGGAGAGATCCAATTAAGTATAACCAAGGCGAAGACCTCAGATTATAAGTACCCTGGCGGCACAGATTTAAAGGCGTTGACCGATATGCAGGGGATTAAACAGATTATGACTTCCCCTGAAACAAAAGTTTTAAGCGGAGACATGATCCAGACCAGGATGCTTTTCAGCAATGAAGAAGTAACTTCAACCTACTACATACAGAATATTGGACTATATGCAATGGACGGGACCCAGGAGGTCCTTTTTTGTATCGTTACCGCCGTGACTCCGGATGAGATGCCTCAGTATAGCGGAGTAGCAGCTACGGCCTATATTTATAACATTCAGTCCGTGGTACAGGATGCAGAAACAATTCACATCACGGTAAATCCTTCCGGCACTGCTACGATACAGGACGTGCTGGAACGGGTGGACGCTACTGGCGGGGATATTTCCGAAACCGTCATAGACAATCTGGAAACCATTGATTCAAAATATCCGATACCAACGGCAGGGGAAAAGGTCAAGACTTTTTTTGGGAAAATAATTACTTTCATGAAAAACATAAAACCGCTTGAAACAGATATGACGGTGTATGTTGCGACTACTGGAAGTGATACAACCGGTGATGGTTCTTCATTGAAACCATTCAAAACCATTCAACACGCAATCGATACGCTTCCGAAAAATCTTGGTGATTTTCGAGCAAGCATATTTATTTCAGATGGTACTTATGACGAAGATGTTCAAATTGTAGGATTTTGCAGTGGTGAAATATTTATTGCGAGTTTATCTAGCCCTGCAGAATTAAATACTGTATGTAATGTAAATAGTATTAGTGGGCGCAATGTCACGTCAAGACTTTTTTTAAATGGCATTAATTCAAATGCAGCCACAAGAAAAGCTTTTTACCTAATCAACTGCACAAATGCGATAATTAGATGGTGTCAAGCAGTTATAACAAATCCTAGTAATGCTGCATTTGAATTTGATAACTGCTCTGCACGTGTAGAAAAATGTGGAGCTTCGAATTATGGTTGGGCATTGATGGCAACATATAATAGTCAGGTATGTATAAATGATTGGAGTGCTAGTTCAATCAATAATACGATAGGTATAACAGCTGCTTACGGTAGTGTAGTAAGCCTCGAGGGAAGCCAACCAGCGGGTACTACATTAAATATGCAATCTCTCTCTGGCGGTTATATTATTCAAGGTAACGGCACGCAGATTTCAACTGTAATTTCCTCAGGATTATCTTGTACCTGGGGGACAATTCAAGGTGGATATGTTCGGCATGGAAACATGTACAGTGGTAGTGCCATGGTAACAATACAAATTAAAATAGATCCCACAATACTTTTAAATGCAGGAGTGTCCTATGTAATAAATGGGTTTCCAAAAGAAGTTATAGGTCCGGTTGCAGTTACTTGTCATATGTATAATTATATTAATTATTGCCAGTTATATAATGGGCAAATTGTTTTTGCTATGAAAAGTAATTTTAATGAAAGCAGATTGTATTTTAACTGCACTTATTTAACTAACTCATAAGCGGAGGAACAACATGAAAAATGAAAGCATCAAAATAGGAAACATAACTTACGATATCGCAAACGGCAGTTGCAGCCTAAATGATTTAAGCGGGTATACTTCTAAAGTCGCTATCATCATCGGATCAAATGAGGTGACGGATATACATAAAAATCTCTCCGAAAATACTACCGTTACAAAATACGATGCGAACGGTGTAGAAGAATGGAAACAAGACAACCTAGTGTATACTGGTCAAATGTCCTTACAATCTTCTTTCCCAATTGGGATTGAATCAGTACGGGAAACCGATGAAAACGGGAATATCGTAACCAGAAACAAAGAAATCGTGGGCGAGGTTGTTATCGTTGAGTACAGGACTCCTAGGCTGGAAGATAAGGTAAATGCGCAGCAGAAACAGATCACCAGTCTGAATGCTCAAATAGCTTATTTACAGATGATATCTGGAATTGAAACGGAGGTAGGTCATGAGTAAGAATTTTGAAAAGGTAAAGAGTTTTTACACAGCAGAGTTATGGTCCTTAAATTGGGTGGGGGATGCAGTAGGTAAATGGATTACGGTGGAAGAGTACAGGGAGATCACAGGGAAAGAGTATGCAAGTGAGGTATAGGGGGATATTCAAGAAGCGAATAAAAACAATTAAAAGCGGAAAGATCAAGTTTAAATTTCTTTCGCTTTTAATTGTAATGGAATTCTAAAATATTATTAAATTTCGTTTGTGATGAATAAAACTTAAAGAAAGAAAATAATTACGTGTTGGTCAATTTAGCTTTTGAACGAATATATGTCTGCAATCTCTTTTCAAAAAAGTAATATGAAATTGATGAAAATATAATAACAAGGATTATATAAACAAAAAATATTTTTCTCTCAGAATAATTAAAAAAAGGAAATATAGTAACTAGTGCTAATTGAATTGGGTAATGAATTAAATATATGGAATACGATATATCACCTAAAAAACGAAATGGAGCTAATGATAGTATTTTATTAACTACACTTGAATTTAAAGCCAGTAATATTATGCAAGGGAAAAATAGCACACTGTAAACTATTGAATAATTTCCAAGCATTTTGACAATAGCAAATTCATAACCAAATATTAATATTGCTGAAAAGTGAAATAATAGTATGGCTCCGCAAATGCAACTAAAAAGTAATTGTTTTTGTTTGGCTAGAATCATTCCTTGAAGCTTAGATAATAAGCAACCCGTAAAAAAGCAGAATATAATTCTTCCTACTTGAGAATTAAATAAAGGAACATTAAAGGAAAAAATCTGAAGTATAAGTCCTAAATAAATTAAAGCGATAAAAGCAGCATAAACATTGTTTCCTATTTTACCAATATTTTTTAATATTTGGTAAAATAGGAAATATGCTAATAATTCTACTGATACAGACCAAGACGGGGCATTAAATGACCAATCAGTATAAATCCAGCCGTTCTGTATGAAAAAAATATTTAACAAAAAGTGATAAAGATTATTATTGGAGTAAATGAAAAAATCTTTTCCTTGAAATATTCTGTACCATTGAAATAGCATTACTACAGTTAGTGTGACAAAGTGTAAAGGGTATAATCGACTAAATCGCAGAATGAAAAAGTTCCTAAAGGATATTGTGCCTTCAGAAATAGGTTTGGAATATTTATAAAAAAAGATATATCCTGAAAGTAAAAAGAAAAATTCTACGGCCAACCACCCGTAGTGGTAGGGCCAATATGCTATATGAGAAAATGGGAAATTACTTGGTGAAAAATGTTGATAATGCCAGAAGAAAGCAACACAACAACATACTATCCCCCTTAAGCCGTCTAAGCAAGTTAATCTTTGAAAGCCAATTTTTGAATTTGTATTTTCCATCGTACGCTCCTATGTAAATTTATTTCTTAATATTAACATAAACAAATTAATTTTCAATCCATATTTACATTATAACTAATTTAATTATATGAAACTTAAAATACAGAGCTGAAAGGCTCCTTTTAATACATATAATCAATAATCTTAAAAAGAAGTCAATTTTATGGACAAATTAATTTTAAAAGAGACTGTTGCAGAAGCAGCATTATAACCATTGAGCAGGTTCAGGACTACTGGCTGGCAAAGACCCGGAAGCGGCTGAAAGAAAATTAAAGAAAGAGTGAGGAAAATGAAAATGAAAAATACAGTATGTACGGCTGCAGGAGTGGCTGGTAGTTTTATAGCATCTTTATTTGGGGGCTGGGATACCGGTATTGCAACCTTAGTTATCTTTATGGGAATTGATTTTTTCTCTGGTCTGGCAGTAGCCGGAGTATTTAAGAAGAGTACCAAAACGGAGACGGGAGCCCTAGAGTCAAAGGCTGGCTTTAAGGGATTGTGCCGCAAGGGTATGTCACTTTTCTTTGTCCTAATAGCTTACCGTCTGGACTTGGTTATCGGCACCAATTACATAAGGGATGCGGTAATTATCGGATTTATTGCTAATGAGACAATCTCCATTGTGGAAAATGCTGGGTTAATGGGGATACCACTTCCGGGGATTCTCGCCAAGGCAATTGATGTGCTGAAGAAGAAAGCAGCAACTGAATAATTTGTTGCGATATCGCAACTCACGGGCCTGGGATTATCCTGGGTCCTTATTTGATTGGAGGAATAAATAAATGAGAGATATTACATTATGCCACCCTCGCCTGCAGGTATTGGCGGCAAAGCTGGTAGAGGAGTGCAACAAGCAGGGATTGAAGATTAAAATTGGAGAAACCTTCCGGACGGTAGCGGAGCAGGATGCGCTTTACGCTCAGGGGAGGACAAAGCCAGGAAACAAGGTAACTAATGCTCCAGGCAGTAGATACAGTTCCTATCATCAGTGGGGAACCGCCTTTGATATTTACCGGAACGATGGACAGGGAGCATATAACGAATCTGGTAACTTCTTTGGACGTGTCGGCGCAATTGGTGTAAGTATTGGCTTAGAGTGGGGAGGTAACTGGAAATCACCAGTTGACAAGCCACACTTTCAGTTACCGGATTGGGGAAGTTCCACTTCCGGAATCAAGAAGTTATATGCAAACCCTGATGAATTCAAAAAAACTTGGGTTGATGCAGCAGAGGTACCGGACAAGAAATCCGGCTGGAAAGAAGAGGACGGCGGCTGGAGATTCTATAATGGAGATACTGGGCTGTGCGTTAGAAACGGCTGGCATGAGGATAAAGAAAAGAATCTCTGGTACTGGTTTGACGGTGCTGGCATGATGGTCACAAACACATGGTACAAATATAACGGTGACTGGTATTACCTGGGACCGGACGGGGCTATGTGTGCTTCGCAGTTGGTGGAGAACTCTGGGAAAATCTATGCAGTGGATAAAGACGGTAAGATGATAACCAAACCGGTGACACTCACGCCCGATCAGGATGGCGCGTTGCAATGGCCGGGGCTGGCGAATGGGTAAAATAAAAAAGGCAGGTATCCGGTATTCCGGGCCTGCCTTCATGTTGTCAATGACTACGATTTGACAACCTCCAACAAGTTATACTATTTCATTCTAATTCACGTCATGATATAATCAGTTTTGTAGTTTCCTTTTACTTGGCGGATTTTCCGTATAATTAGTTATTGCATTTCACACTGTTTCATAACTGGTTTTACGGTTTTTATAAACGAATCACGTTGAGACCATTTGTCTGCTGGAGAGGAAAGCCCAGTAAATCAAAGGGTTCCGGGATTTTGGAATAGAAATGGACGTGTGTGTTTTGATTTGATGATTAGTCCGAGGAAACTTATTTTACCCCTAGGGTAAACTTAGATAAGAGAACAAAATGGTGTGTAGTTTGAGAAATAGGAATTGAACAAAATCGCTGCATAGCCTTGGTCAGCCATCGCGCAGCGATTTTGTTCAATTTGAATTTGTGGAGGAAGATTCACATTAAAATCCGTATATAAGGATGTGTAATTTGAAAAATCAAAGAAAAACACTTCGCCAAGTATAACGGATGTTAAGGTTTGAGTTTCAAGTGTTTCATATTTGATTGACCAGCTTGGGGAAAAGGAGTGTTGAAATGGAATATACAGATGTTGAAAAACAAATATTATCATTGATGGAAAGAACCGATTTTAAGAACTTGTCAAAGAGTGATGTGATTAGTTATGCATCGAAGTTAAGTGAGTTAAGCCCAGAGGTAGCAGCGCAAGTAATTGCACAGTTTCCAAAACTTGCAAAACTCATTCAATCTTCAATGGTTGAGTACAAAGACATTCTGGAAAAAATAGTAGCAAGTGATGATGAAAGCACTAACCAGGTGTATGGTCTTCTGAATAAAGAAATTGATGAAGCAGATGAAAGCAGAAAAGAATATATTGAATTTGCTGATAAAGTCCGTTCGGATTTAAGTAAATGTCTTGATAATCCTGATTTAACACCCGAACAGCAAAAGGAAATCAGAGATCAGGAAATGGAAGTTTTACGAATGGTGGATAAGAAAGATTCAGAAATTAGAGAGCAAGAAACTGAGGCCGCACATATGGCAGATAAAAAGGATTCAGAAAAGAAAGCATTTAATTGGAAAGTGGTCGGCACAGCAAGTTTCGTTGTTCTGACAGCTATTGGTATCGGAACAGCTGCATTGGGGGGGCAATTTTAACATCAAGTTACCAAAAGCAAAGCAGTAAAGTTTACATCATTATTATTGCATAGTATTGAAGGGTGAAAACTAAATGAATGAAAAAATAGCGATTGATGAGCGAATTGAAGAACATCAACGAGGTATTTACGGCATTTTTATTTTATCATGTAATGGTAATTGCAAGGAGCAATGTGCATACATTGGAAAAAGTGAAGAATTATGTACAAGAGTAAAAAATCATTATAACAGCATACAGAATCAGACTCATATTTCAACTTTGAACAATGTAATGGATGATGAAGAAACAAGAATAGAGATACGCCTTGTTGAACCTGTGCCATACATATTTGATAATTATTATAAAGATGCTCAGAGGCTTGCTAGTCGTGAAAATTATTGGATTGATAAATACCAAGAAATTGACCAGTGCTTAGAGCAAGTCCCAGAAGGAAAAAGACCGAGTATTGTTCGTTGGGAACAACTTAAGGCAGAATCATCGAAGTGATTTATTTTAATGACTTATTGACTTCAAAGGGTAATGGGAAATAGTGAAAAATATGATAAAATCGAGACATTTACTCTGTCTCAAGTATTATGACAAAAGGGTCTAAAATGCCCTATGACATATTGCCACGAACTATGGGAGTGAGGATGTGGTACTGTCTTTATTCTAGTGCCATGTGGAGACGTGCTGTCTGCTGTCTCGAAAAGCCTAGAAAGCCCGTAAAATGGGCGCTTGTTTAGAGATAGATTCCCGCAAGCGGTTTTGCAACGGTTTGCAAGGGATTTCTGTTCCTACAGACAAGTGCGAGAAATAGGTATAATATAATATTACGCGGAGATTGATAAATGCGCGGAGATAAATTTCTAAAATAAGTGCAAGAAGATATTTAAATAGCGCGTTTTTCAAGACAGAGGTTATATAGGATATGCGCTCATGATGATTTTAAATAGAGTACCTAACAAGAACATAGCAAGTGTTTTGTTAGGTCTTTTTTAATGGAAATATGAAATATTTAAATATTACAAAAATACTTGACGCATACATGGATTTATGATTTAATATGAAATATAGTAATATTACAAAAAATACTTAGTGGTCTAGGGAGGTAAAGAGTGAATACAAAACAATTAAAAGAATTTGTAACCTTCATTCCAGGTATAAATCCAACAAGAGTGCAACATCAGTTTGAAAATGAATTCATTAAATTCTATGACCAGTTGTCTTTTACAGAAGATTATAAGCATGAAAAAATAAGTGCAGAAGATGAGATAATATCTACTGAGCAGAATAATCTAGCATTAATGGTTGGGGATGTCGTAATTAGCAATTCATTACAGTGTGCAACGATGGTAAGCACAAAGAATGCAGGGAAAGTATTGTCACTAAACTTTACGAAAATAGAGTTTAATGAAGAACAACTGGATAAGGGATATTTTTTATTCTTATTTAATGCATATAAAAATGTAAAGTACCAAAAAGAAAAGAAGTTGCAAGGTAGTGGATCAATTCTTAGAATTCCACTTCATTCTTTGAAAGAAATAGTTATACCGGTTATTCCTATAAAAGAGCAGAGAAAAATTGGGACTATTTATATAAAAACGCTCCAATTACAAAGTGAATTAAGCGAGTATTCAAAATTATTGGAATTATTTACAAATGAAATACTAGAAAAAAGTGTAAAGGGGTGTTACTGAAATGAAGAGTCAATCAGAATTAGATTTTGAAAAAGAAGTAATTGATTATTTAACAAAAATTGGCGGAGTGAAACAGTGGGAATACAAAACCAATATTAAAACAACCGAACAGCTTTGGGATAATTTTAAAATTATTTTAGAACAGAATAATCAAGCTCGTTTAGACAATCCGTTATCTATTACAGAATTTAATCAGGTTAAAAAAATTATTTCTGCTATAGAAACACCCTATCAAGCAGGACAATTTTTATATGGGGTTAATGGTGTCTCTGAAATTGAGGTTGATCTTGATAATGGTAAACATGTATTTTTAACAGTATTTGATCAAGCGCAAGTTGGAGGGGGGTATACGGTTTATCAAGTCGTTAATCAAATTAAACGATTAAAAGTAATTGACGGAAAGCCAGAGCGTCGATTTGATGTGACATTGCTAATTAATGGATTACCTATTATTCAAATTGAATTAAAGAAAGCTCTTCATAGTACGACAGAATCACTAAATCAAATGGAGCAGTACATTGCAGAAAAGCAATATACTGGAATTTTTAGTACCTTACAGATTCTAATAGCAATGACACCATACGATATTCGTTATATGGCAAATACAACGCTTGACAATTTCAACCGTGCTTTTGCATTTAACTGGCAAGATGAAGAGGATGCCAGACCTGTTCGCTCGTGGAAAACTTTTGCAGATAAAGTATTGTCAATTCCAATGGCTCATGATTTGGCAACACGCTATATGGTGCTTGATGGTACTAAAAATAAAGAATGCATTAAGGTTATGCGCCCATACCAGGTTTATGCCACAAAGCGTGTACTAGATAAAGTGAGACAACATAAATTTATTTATGATGATGGTAGATTAGGATATATTTGGCATACAACGGGATCTGGTAAGACAATTACAAGTTTTAAGACGGCATGGCTTGCTAGTAGTTTGTCGAATGTTGATAAAGTGGTATTCTTGGTGGATCGTATTGCACTCACAACTCAAACAGCTGATGATTATAAGGCATATGACCCAGTGGCAGGATTTGAAGGAAAATCAGGTGTTGTGAGTGATACTGCAAATATATCTGATTTAGATCAAAAATTGACTAAAAAGAGCGATAAAAATATTATTGTAACTAGTATTCAAAAAATGTCTAGATATGTAGCGCGTCCTACTTTTAAGCCATTACAAGGTAATATCCTCTTTATTGTAGATGAGGCTCATCGTTCAACTGGAGACGGATCAGAAAATGAAGGAATGCTAGAGACAATTCGTAGAATGGTTCCAAATTCTGCTTGGGTTGGATACACTGGTACACCGAAATTCCCAGAAACAAGGGAGATATTTGGAGAAATCTTGCATTCCTATACAATTAAAGAAGCAATTGCTGATAAAAATGTCTTAGGGTTTAAGGTTGAATTTAAAGAAACAATTCCAGCTCCTGAGAATCCAGATGAAGATGATATAGATGATAATATTCGTGGCAGTGTTTATGATACTAGTCCAGTACATATTGAATTGGTAGTTAAGGATATCTTTGATAACTGGAAGAAACGTTCAAATAATAGAAAATATAATGCATTATTGACTGTACATGTTGGAGGAAACAAAGTAAGCACGCCAAGAGCAATGGAGTATTTCGATAAATTTGCAGAAGAAAATGCAAGAAGACCAGAAGAAGAACGTTTAAAAGTTGCGGTAAGTTTCTCAGCAGATACATCTAATGGTATGAATCAAATAACTACAAATTCAAATTTGCATAGAGCGATTATAGTTTATAATGAAATGTTTGGTACTGTTTTTGATATGAGTACAGTGAAATTGTATGCAGAAGATGTAGTTCGACGTTTGAATAAGACCGCAGATGATGGTAACTACTTGGATTTGGTAATTGTTATAGATCAACTTTTAACAGGGTTTAATGCACCAGAGCTAAATACTCTATATATCGATAGAACACTAAAAGGTGGGAATTTGATTCAAGCATACTCACGTACAAATCGAATTCATAATAGTATAGATAAACCGAAGGGAAACATCGTGAATTATAGATGGCCGGCACAAAATGAGTATGAAATGAATAAAGCGTTTGCCGTATATTCAAATCGTGCATCGGCTGATGAACAGCTTTCACTTGAGGATTTGATAGAAAAAAATGAAGAAGCTGGTATTATTTCCAAACCATTCAGTAAGGTTCAGGCTGAAATAAAAGAAGTTGTCAGCAAGCTTTCTCAACTAACGAGCGAGTTTATACAATTACCTCCAAGTGAAAAAGATCAGGATGAAGTATTTGAAAATTTAAAAGAATACAATCGTTTGCTTAGTCAGTTAAAGCAGTATACAGAAGATGATGAGAAAAATCCTGTTTCAGCGTATGATAATCCAGAAGATTTCTATGAGCGCATTGGGATTACTGAGGATCAGGAAGTCATTCTAACAACAGTTCTTGCTGGCGAATTAAAAGAACGTCGGGCTAAGAGAGAAAATATCGATATCTCACAAGTTAATTTATCAATGGTACATATTCATGATGTTACCATTAATTATGATTATTTAGTTGAATTGATTGCTAGAATGGCTGACGAAGTGCATGCAAATGAAATGTCAAAAGCAGAAATCACCAGAGAAGAGATTCATGTTGAAATTGCAAAATCAGATAATGAAAGTGAAAAATCGAAGGTACGTAATTTTGTATCAAGAATCTTTTCAAAAGAATATGTATTTGATGATTACCCAGCACCTAGAAATGTTGAGAAAATGAATCAGGCAATGGAAAGCGCACAGAAAAATACAGATATCCAACTTATTACAAAGTTTATTCGCTCTTGGGGGTTAGATAATTGTGTGAAACCGATAGAGTTAGAAAAATTAATTCGAAAGCATCAATTAGGGCAAGAAGATATGGATAAACAGGGTGAATTGACAGTGATTATGAATGCAGCAAAATCTGATTATAAAGAAATAGCAAATAAAGAAATAGCACAATTAACCTGGGTAAAATATCGTATTGAATTCCGAAAGGGATTTTATGAGATGGCGGATAGAATTAAAAGGGAGGAATAATTGGGTGAAAAATAAGCGAACTGGAAGAGGAGAGCATGAATGGACGATAAAATGATAAAAGAACCAGAAATAAGGTTTACAGGTTTTAGTGATGCTTGGGAACAGCGTAAGTTGGGAAAAGAGTTCGTTAAAGTTAATGAACGTAATGATGGAAGCTTTGGAAAAGAGCATTGGATCTCTGTCGCAAAAATGTACTTCCAAGATCCAGGAAAAGTTCAATCTAACAATATTGATACACGAACTTATGTTATGAAAAAGGGTGACATTGCATTTGAAGGTCATCCTAATGATGAGTTTAAGTTTGGAAGATTTGTTGCCAATGATATTGGTGCTGGTGTGGTTTCAGAGTTGTTTCCTATATACCGTCATAAAAGAGAATATGATAATAACTATTGGAAACACGCAATTCAAATTGAACGTATAATGAGTCCGATTTTTAGTAAGTCAATTACTTCATCTGGAAACTCATCAAATAAGCTCGACGAGAAACATTTTCTAAGACAGTCAATTTTTGTGCCAACTATTGAAGAACAAGTTAAAATTGGTAGGCTGTTTAAGTACTTGAACAACCTTATCACCCTTCATCAGCGTGAGTTGGATTTGCTAAAACAAAGCAAGAAAGCAATGCTCCAAAAAATGTTCCCCCCAAATGGATCAAATATTCCTGAAATTAGATTTGCAGGATTTACTGACGATTGGGAGCAGCGTAAGTTAAAAGATGTAGCAAATTATATAAGGGGATCATTCCCTCAACCTTATTCAAACCCAGATTTTTATGATGAAGAAAATGGAAAGCCATTTGTTCAAGTTGCAGATATCGGATTTGATTTAAAATTAAATTCAGATACAAAAGCACATATCAGCAAAATAGCAGAGCCTAAAAGCCGATTTGTTGAAGCAGGAAAGATAGTGGTTGCTTTACAAGGAAGTATTGAGAAAAGTATTGGTAGAACGGCTATTACACAATATGATGCTTATTTTGATCGTACAATTTTAATTTTTGAAGAATATAAATTCCCAATAGATAAACAATATTTTGCGCAAGTAATTAAGAAATTGTTTGAGGCAGAAAAGGAAAGAGCATGGGGAGCAACAATTAGCACAATTACAAAAGAACATTTAAATGATTTTATAATTGGCGTACCCAAAATTGAAGAACAGCGGAAAATAGGTTCATTTTTTTCTAATCTCGACAACCTTATCACCCTTTATCAGCGTGAGTTGGATTCATTAATAAAATTAAAGAAATCTATGTTACAAAAAATGTTTATATAAGAGAAGGAGAATACGCAAATGAGCACTACAGTAGATATTACATCTAGATTATGGGAAATGGCTAACAAACTGCGTGGCACAATGGATGCCAGTGAATATAAGAATTATATTTTACCATTTATGTTTTATCGTTATTTGTCAGAGAATCAGGCTGAATACCTAAAATCCAATGATTTAGGAGATTTTTATGTACTAGATGATGCGGATGAAATAGAAGATTATCTTGAAGAAATTAGTAAAGGTATCGGATATGCGATTAATCCAGATTATACATGGAATAAGATGGTGTCAAAAATTGAAAACCACAAGATCAAAGCTAGTGACTTTCAAGACATGTTTGATTCATTTAATACAAACGCAAAGCGTAATGCTGTGGCTGCGGCTGATTTTGCCAATGTATTCTCGGATGTTAATCTTGGAGACACACGTCTGGGTACTAGTACAAATGAGCGTGCAAAAGCTTTAAATGATATTGTATTAATGATTAACGAATTTACTTTTAAAGATGATTCTGGCCATGATATTTTAGGAGATGTTTATGAATATTTAATAGGACAATTTGCAGCTAATGCTGGTAAAAAAGGTGGAGAATTCTATACACCTCATGAAGTTAGTCAGATTTTGGCAAAGATAGTTACAACAGAGAATACAGATACAAATGATCAATTTAGGGTATATGATCCTACCATGGGATCAGGCTCTCTTTTGTTAACTGTTCAAAAAGAGTTACCAAATGGTGATGAAGAAGGAAGCGTGGAATTTTACGGACAGGAATTAAATACTACAACATATAACTTGGCGCGTATGAATTTGATGATGCATGGTGTCAATTATAGAAATATGGAACTAAAGCGTGCAGATACACTCGATGTGGACTGGCCATTTGCTGAAAAAAATGGTACACAACTCCCGCTTACCTTTGATGCTGTTGTAGCGAATCCTCCTTATTCTCAAAATTGGGATATAAAAACCATTGATCGTGAAAAAGATCAACGTTTTCGTGGCTTTGGAGTGGCTCCTGCATCAAAAGCTGACTATGCATTTGTTCTTCATGGTCTTTATCATTTGGCTAAAACAGGTACAATGGCGATTGTTCTTCCACATGGCGTATTGTTTCGTGGAGCAGCAGAAGGTAAAATTCGTAAGAATATAATTGATAACAACCTTTTAGACAGCATTATTGGGTTACCAGCAAATTTATTTTATGGTACCGGTATTCCAACATGTGTTTTAGTATTTAAAGGTCGGGAAGCACGCAAGAATAAAGATATTTTATTTATAGATGCGTCTAATGATTTTGTTAAAGGTAAAAATCAGAATAAATTATCGGAAAAAAATATTAATAGAATTATTGAAACATTTCGTAATCGTGAGAACGTTGAAAAGTATGCACATATTGCATCCTTAGATGAGATTATAAAAAATGACTATAATTTGAATATACCGCGTTACGTGGATACGTTTGAAGAAGAAGAAGCTATATCACTTACGCAGGTAGCTGAAGAGTTAACAACAGTGAAAGCTGAAATTGAGAATTCTTACAAAGTTTTATTTGAACTTATGAATTCATTGAATGGGACAACAGATGAAGCTAAAGCAGAATTAAATAATTTTATGAATCGTATGTGCAAATAAGATATATTGTTCTCACAGTAATATTGCATAGTTGATATCCTAATAGTAGTTACATTATTACTGTGAGATTTCCAGGCATAGATACTTACCCTAAACCTGCATTTGCATTATTTCCTTGCATGGAAAATCAGCAAAACATATACTCTATATTAATCTGATTTTATTGTTCCATGTAGATGATGCTGTAAAAGTTTATGGAATGTCAATGGGGGAAGTTTATTTACCCCACCGATGATTGATTAAGACACTTTCGCTATGTAGTATAAAACGTCCGTCTATGGGAACGTTGAAACCGTTTGTCTGCTGTCGCGGAAAGCTTGATTTTATGCGGGATTGAGAGGTTTTTTCTGAGATTATGAGTCTGTGCTAATAAAATCTGTTTGGCGTTACTGAAATCCTAAAGGGGGATGGGGTAACGCCAAAATGTCTGTTTCAGGACTTTTGCGGAAAAGATAGATTTTCGCTAAAAGGTATATTGGAATATGCGTATTTTCATAATTATGATAAGGGAGTATGCTAAAGAGATGTTTATTGCAACAGTGGGCTCTCAATTCCATCTAGCAAATCCCGTTTATTTAAAAAGTTATCATGCATTTCTTCAAGGAGAACAATCAGTTGTTGATCTTCGGCAACTTCTGTACATAAATCTTGGGATATGCCATGACCAGAAAAACCTTTAATGAATTTTGTTATTGTATCACAGCATATAATCAATACTGGGTTGAGTTGGCGAATATCGGCTTCATGTTCTTGGAAATTAGGGCTGAAAGTATCGGAGGCTTTGTCGTAATTCAAGTAATTCTGGGTGATATCCACCCAATCGCCATGAATATTATGACATTTGGTTCTGTATGCAATATCGTATAGACGCTGATTTCCAGTAGAGCGGAATTTGTCACTAATGTTGGGAACTTTAGTTTTATTTTTTCTGACTTCCTCATAAGATATTCCAGCTTTATTATAAGTGTTGTGTATGGAATTTAATAATTCTGTCTGCCATGGTGATGTTTTTCCTCCATTTTTTTTAATGTCATCGTTAATTGCTTTTTCAAAAAAGGCTTCCGGTTTTAAGCTATGTACGCGAAAATCATTTAATTGTGAACTCTGGTAGTTGAGAACAAAGTATTGTAGATTCATATTATCTTCCAATAACATTCTCTCAAAAAAACCAGCCAATTCGGTGGTCATTATTCTTTTACACACTAAACGTCTTTGAAAACAGAGCATTTTGTAAATACGTATTAGCTGTCCATATATAACGGCTTCATCTCTATTATAGCCTTTTTGTGTGTGAACAGATGTCTGGATTATATATTCAATGCGGGCTGCAGGAAGCATGACTAAGTCACACCAATTTTTTGTAAAATCATCATTCTGAACAGTATTGGATTCGTTTTTCTGTATTAGTTCATTAATATTAGCGCTTATGGTTTGACCAATATCTAAAATATCTTCCATTTGAAGTCCTCCTCAATTTTAATTGAAAATTGTCAACATTTTCTGGTTAGTCAGGAATTACAACGCAATGGTCAACAACGTCTCTCTTAGTATCATTTAAAACAAAGTAGCTTATTATTCGTCAAGAACAAATAAATTTGCAATATCTCATTCTAAAGGTCGGTTAGTTTCAGTTTGTATAATCATAAAATACTCCTAGCATCTTATGAAACTATTATAACAAAAATATAAATAAAGAAGAAGATGAAAAAAGCAGATGGGTTTTTCTGATCTGTTGAGTATTTAATTTGATAATTGTTTATGGAAGAAAAATTAGGGTTTAGCTAAGAGGCAACTTATATTTATGAAATATCAATTGAAAAAAGAAAGTAGCTAATATAGAATAAAAGTATATCAGATAGATACATATCTCTATTGGGGATTCTCCCAAACTTTCCTAGAATGTGATACAATAAAAAATAACATGTACGAAAGGGGAAATTAATTAATGGTTTATAGCTTTTTAGATTTAGCAAAAGAAGTATTAGAACACGAAAACATACCTCTGTCAGTAGAAGAGATGTGGGAAGCAGCGGGCAGATATGACTTACTGGAGAAACTGTCATCCTCCGGTAAAACCCCCATCCGTACTCTGTCTGCCAGAATATATGTAGATATTAAGAATAACCAGGATACGACATTTGAACAGGTAAGTAAACGCCCAGCAAAGTTTTTCTTGAAAGGACAAACGGCAGGATTACAGGAGTATGAGGATAGGCAGGAACGGGCAGGAAAGAAGCTGAAATTTGTAGAACGGGACTTACACATCCTGCTTTCCAGTTTTGTAAATTCCGATGAACATTTTAAATGCTCCACAAAAACCATATATCATGAAGTCTCTAAGCGTGAAAAAAGTGGAAAGAACAAATGGCTGCACCCGGATCTTGTTGGGGTACATTTTCCTTTTGAATCTTATACACCAAATACCCTTAAGCTATTTGATATTTTAAAAGTGAATCCTTATAAACTGTATTCTTTTGAAATGAAAATCAATATCAATCTTGCCAACCTTCGGGAGTATTATTTCCAGGCAGTATCCAATTCCAGTTGGGCGCATGAAGGCTATCTGGTGGCATTACATATTACGGAAAACCCGGAATTAATGGATGAAATGCGTCGTTTAAACAATGCGTTCGGGATTGGAGTAATCCGGTTGGATGCGGAGCATTTCATGCAAAGTGAAATCCTGTTCTCCGCAAAGGAAAAGGAATCCCTTGACTGGGATACCATTAACCGTCTGGTTGACAGCAACCCGGATTTTAAGAAATTCCTTGAAGACTTAATGGAAGATATCAAAGTAGGGAAGATTAAGAGTAAATATGATGAAACCTACACCGAAGAAGAGCAGATGTGCCAGTATGCTTTAAAATGCGGAATTCTGTCTTGAATTTCTGCAAAGTAACAATTCTAATTCAAACCATATATCCCCACTGTCAGCTTAATTATTTCGCAGGCAGCAGGGGATTTTTTAATCTGACTTTGTCTATAAAATTCAAAATACCAAAACCAACAAAAAATATTTTTGTCAATTAATAAGTTGACGAATAGATGTTTGTTTTCATGGCAATGCTTACCATATAAAATTCTTTATAGGGAGAAAGCTATGAATACAGACCATAGATTAAGATTCGGAAAATACGTAGAGACACTTAGAAAAAGTAAAGGAAAATCTCTGCGGGAAACGGCGAAAGCCATAAAAGTATCGCCACAGTTCTATAGTGAGGTGGAGAAAGGGAGAAGCAGCACCTTTACCTCAGAAAGGCTGAAATCACTGGCATATTTTTTAATGCTGGACGATGAGCAAACCCATACACTTTATGATATGGCAGCAGAATCTCGGTCATCTAATGATATTACAACACCCCAGGACTGTGCAGATTATATGCTCTGCAATTCCTATGTGATAGAAGCATTGCGGCTTTCGATGGAAACTGGTGCAGGGGAAAAAGAGTGGCAGGTCCTGCTGAATGAATTAAAGGCAAGGAAAGGGTGAACCGATTATGTACCAGCCAAAGTTAAGAAAAAAAAGAAATGGTGTTCCCATCATGTGTAATGGAGAGATCGATGCTCATGCAGAAGAATTTTTGAAAGATTATAATCCTGCCGTGTTAAAGAACCCACAGCCAGTAAACATGGAGGAATTTGCAGAATTTTATCTGGACTTGACCTTGGATTATACATACCTTTCTCATTGCGGACTGATTTTAGGCAGAATGGTATTCCAGGAGACAGAAAGGATTCCCATATATCTTCCGGAAGAAAAATGTGCGGATTATCTGTATGCAAAAAGAGGTACCATGCTCATAGACAATACAGTGTTGGAAGACTGGAAGGAGTATCGGCTTCGATCCACTATAGGACATGAATGTGGGCACTGGGTATTCCATTCGGACTTTTATGCATATGCCAAAAGCAGAAATAACCAGAAAAAAATAGCAGCATCAGGAATCGTAGGATGTAAAAAGACAGATATTGAGGGTGGATTGGAGATAGTTGGGATGAAAAGGCTGGTTACTGAAATAGACTGGCTGGAACATCATGCAAAATATTTCAGTGCCGCTATATTGATGCCAAAAACACCGTTTATCAATGTAGTATTAGACTTGACTGCTACCCCTTATTTTAATGAATCAGATTTAGCAGAGAAACTTTCAGGGATATTTCAGGTATCACCCATTTCTGCCAGTATCCGGTTGTCCCAGTTGGGATTCACCCAATATGCAGGCAAGAACCAAAATAATCATGATGAAAGACAGCTTAACATATTCCGGCAGATGCCAGGCACTCTGTGAATGACAGAGTGCTGATTTTAAAGGAAGCGTGTCAAGTACATAGTTGACATTTTTTATCAGCTTATTTTTTTGTATCATATGTCAACTAACTCATTGACAGGAAAGGAGCTATAACAGGATGAAGGAGAAAATGAACTGCCCTATATGCCGCAAGCGGGCATTTGATATATGCTCATCTGCAAAAGGGGATATATGGGTAGAACTGAAATGTCCCCACTGCAGGAATATCATACAGGTCCGTTACAGGATTTGCAGTATTCAGGAAGAAAAAATCAAAAAAGAATTAGTAACATATTAAAAGAAATTTACCGAGCAAAGGGTCCGCATAAGCGCGACACCAAATAGCCGGAGTAAAGCGGAATACCAGCTTACTCTGGCTATTTTTTTGCCTGTTTTTCCATTTCTGCTGCTGCCGCTTTACTCACGGGTAAAGAAAGGAGCAGCATGAGAATCAGTTATGAGTTTATAACCGGAGAGAAGTTTGAAATAGAAGTGGATGACAATATTGGTGAAGTTATCATCGAAATGGAGAAAATGCAGTCCAGGAGGAACCGTGTCGAAACGAGACGGCATAATTCTCTGGAATTCATGCAGGAAAACCGTGATGGGTATTGTCCAATGCAGTTTGCTGACAATAGGGCGGATGTAGAACAAATCATCATTCATTCGGATGAGAAAGATAGGCTGCACCGGGCCATTCAGAAACTGGATCGTAAGGATTCCATAATCGTTAAGAAATATTATTTTGAGGATAAGACCATGGTAGAAATCGGAAAAGAATTAGGCATTACAGCAATGGCTGTATCCAAGAGACTGAAAAAAATCCCGGATAAGATAAAAAAAGTTTTTGATTAGTTTAAAAATTAACTTTCCCGTGGCTATAAGATAGAGGCTTTGAAAATGTCTCAAAAGGAAAGGAGGTTTTTAGCCATGAGGACAGTGCGGATTATTGTAAGTGGAGAGGATTGTTCAAGAATTATGGTGACGAATGAGAGAACCAAAAAAGGATTTTTGTCATTCATTTCAGTAAAAAAGAAGTCATCAGCCGTGTGCGGAAAGGATAGCAGGAAAAGATGAAAAAGATTTTTATATGTAGCCCTTTTCGTGGAGATTTAAAAGGGAACAGCGAAAAAGCTGCAAGGTACTGTAGAAAGGTATATGAGAAAGGTTGTCTCCCGATTGCCCCGCATCTTATGTTTCCTCAATTTCTGAATGAGGATAGTCTTAAAGAGCGAACGGATGGGATTTCCATGGGACTGGAACTAATGCAGGAGTGTGATGAAGTCTGGGTATATGGAAAGATAACGGATGGCATGGAGCAGGAAGTGAAGTTTGCCATAGAGCATAGAATTCCGGTCTGGTTCAAAGAGATACAGGAAGGAGGAATGCCGGATGAAGCTTGTAATGGTTGTAACAAAGATAACGGGAAATGAGGAAAATGACCGGGCCAGGGCTTTGGAATATTGCCGTTTTGCCGCCCATAAGGGAGTCCTACCCACCAGCTCTTATCTGAATTTCCATAACATTTTTATGGATGAGTTAGGGTTCGAGGTGGAACATTTGCTGACTTTGAGGTTGGCAAAACAGGTAGACGAGATATGGGTATTTGGAAATGAAAAAGAGGAAGAAAAACGCAGTCTGATAGAGAATGCCTGCCTGGAATATGGCAGCCGGGCAAAATACTTTGACGCAAGAGAAATCGGAGAGGAATTATTGCTGTGTACCATGTTCTCTGAGAAATTAATCGAACGATTGGAAGAACTGGAGGAATGTTAGATGAGCAGCGAATTATTGAAGATGGCAGAAGGATTCTCCATGGTAGCGGAGAGTCTTCGGATGCTTGCCGGGCAGACAGAGATGGTAAATCCATGTACAGATAAAGCAGAGGATACAATGCTGGATAAGCAGGCAGATACTGCAAAAGCAGATACCAAGGAAAAGAAAGTAACCGTAGAGCAGATTCGGGCAGTGTTGGCGGAGAAATCCCAGGACGGAAAGACGGTACAGATTAAAGAACTTCTGAAAAAATATGGTGCTGTGAAGTTGTCTGCCGTGGAAGAAAAAAAATATTCGGCACTGTTTGCCGATGCGGAGATATTGTAATGGGACGGCATGCTTTGTTATCCGCATCTTCTTCCAGGCGATGGCTGAACTGTACTCCGTCTGCAAGGCTGGAGCAACAGTTCCCAGCGGATGTACGGAGTATTTATGTGGAAGAAGGAACCGCCGCCCATGCACTGGCAGAACATAAGCTGAAACGCCTGCTTAAGAAGCGTTCCAAGCGGCCAGTATCCGATTATGATTGTGATGAGATGGAAGATTGTATAGATGAATATGTGTCCTTTGCCATAGAACAGATTGAAAAGGCGAAACAGTCCTGCAAGGATCCGGTCATTCTCATTGAGCAGCATCTGGATTTCTCCCGGTATGTACCAGAAGGGTTCGGTACCGGAGATTTAGTGATTGTGGCGGACGGGACCTTGTTCATCATTGATTTGAAGTATGGAAAAGGTATTGCTGTGGAAGCGGAAGAAAATCCGCAGATGATGTTGTATGCGTTGGGGGCATTAGAGCTTTTCGACGCTATTTATGATATTGAAAGAGTCAGCCTTACCATTCATCAGCCCCGTTTGAAATCTGTCAGTACCTGGGAGATTACGGTGGCTGGTTTGAGAAAATGGGCAGAAGAATACCTGATTCCAAGAGCAGCATTGGCAAATAAGGGACAGGGTGAATTTGTCTCCGGTTCTTGGTGCCGTTTTTGTAAAGCTAGGAATCAGTGCCGGGTCAGGGCGGAGAGCTTCTTGGAACTGGGGAAAATGGAATTTCGTCAGCCGGCTCTGCTTTCCGATGAAGAAATTGCAGAGGTACTGAAAAAAGCGGATGAGCTTGCCAAATGGGCAGCAGATATCTATGCCTATGCCCAGGATGAGGCAATCACCCACGGCAAACACTGGAATGGGTTCAAGCTTGTGGAAGGCAGGAGCAACCGGAAGTACAGCAGTGAAGAGGAAGCCGCGGAAGCTGCAAAGGCAGCCGGGTATACAGATATTTATAAGCAGGCACTCATTGGTATTACGGAGATGGAAAGGCTGATGGGGAAAAAGAAGTTTGCCCAGATACTTGGAAAATTTGTGTATAAGCCACAGGGCAAGATTACACTGGCACTGGAGTCGGACAAAAGACAGCCGGTGGAAACGGCAGTCGCAGAAGCGGATTTTAAGGAGGAGTAAACCATATGAACGTTGAGAATAAAAATGCACCAATCACAAAAGTAATCGTACCTTGCAGATTTTCTTATCTGCATTGCTGGGAGGCGAATGCAGTGGATGGCGGGGAACCGAAGTATTCCGTATCAGCCATTATTCCGAAATCGGATACGGAAACCATTGAGAAGATTAAGGCAGCCATTGAACAGGCGAAGAAGGATTCCCTTTCCAAGTGGGGAGGGAAGATTCCTGCCAATTTGAAACTGCCTTTGCGTGACGGTGACATTGACCGTCTAGAGGATGAAGCTTATGCAGACAGCTATTTCTTCAATGCCAATTCAAGACAGGCTCCCCAGGTGGTCGATAAGAACGTGCAGCCAATCCTGGACCAGTCCGAGGTTTACTCCGGCTGTTATGGCAGGATTTCCGTAAACTTCTATGGATTCAACAATAACGGAAACCGCGGCATTGCCGCAGGGCTTGGGAATATCCAGAAGTTAAAGGACGGAGAGCCTCTTGGCGGCAGAGCGAATGCGGAAGAAGACTTTGAAGCTGTGGAAGAAGATTTTCTTGGATAAATGGTACTGGGTGGACGAAGTATCCGCCCGGTTACATAGGGAGAAGCAGCAAAGGAAGGGATACAGATGAAACGGATACTGGCAATTGATATAGAGACTTATTCCGATGTGGACTTGATAAAATGCGGAGCTTATGCGTATGCGGACAGCCCTGCTTTTGAAGTCCTTTTGTTTGCTTATAAATTTGATGAGGAAGATACCAGGATTGTAGATTTGGCTCAGGGGGAGGAGCTGCCGGAGGAAGTAAAGGCAGCGGTGTTTGAGGCTGCTGTAGTAAAAACTGCTTTTAATGCCAACTTTGAGCGGATTTGTCTAAGTAAATATTTCGAAGTCCGTCTGTCGCCGGAATCTTGGCACTGCAGCGCGGTTCAGGCGGCACTGCTTGCTCTTCCCCGGTCTTTAGAGGACGTTGGGGCGTTACTGGGGCTGGAAAGACAGAAGCTGAAAGAGGGCAGGGATTTAATCCGCTATTTCTGCATTCCCTGCAAGCCAAAGAAAAGTAATGGGGAAAGAACTAGAAATCTTCCAATCCATGCACCGGAGAAGTGGGAATTATTGAAAACTTACTGTATCCGGGACGTGGATGTAGAATATGCAATCCGGGAGAAGCTGAAAAACTTCCCCGTTCCTGAGCATGAAATGGAACTTTACCGTCTGGATCAGAAAATCAATGACCGGGGCGTTCTGGTGGATAAGGAACTGGTACGGCAGGCGGTATCGGGGGATTTGATCCATAAGGAGATTGTGACAAAACGGGCATATGAGTTGACTGGAATGGAAAATCCCAATTCCGTTACACAGATGAAGGAATGGCTGAATGAGCAGGGAGTGGAGGTGGAAAGCCTGGCGAAAAAGGCGGTCAGGGAACTGATCCAGGAATCCGGAGGGGAAGTGCAGGAATTGCTGAAACTACGGCTTCTGATGGCAAAGACCTCCGTGAAAAAGTATGAAGCTATCGAACGCAGCGTATGTTCAGACGGAAGGGTGCATGGGTTATTGCAGTTTTACGGGGCAAACCGCACAGGCCGATGGGCAGGGCGGTTGGTACAGGTACAGAATCTCCCTCAGAACCATCTCCCTGATTTGGAGCTTGCAAGGAAGCTGGTGAAGACCGGGCGGTTTGAGGAAGTGGAGCTCTTATATGAGTCTATACCAAATGTGCTGTCAGAACTTATCCGCACCGCTTTTATTCCAATAGAGGGCTGCCGGTATCTGGTTGCGGACTTTTCTGCCATTGAAGCCAGGGTACTGGCATGGTTGTCCGGGGAGCAGTGGAGACTGGAGGTGTTTGTCACGCACGGCAAGATTTATGAGGCGTCCGCGTCCGCTATGTTTCATGTGCCGATAGAAGAGGTTACGAAAGGTTCCCCACTGCGGCAGAAAGGAAAAATTTCAGAGCTGGCACTTGGTTACGGAGGAGCCACAGGTGCACTCATTTCCATGGGAGCGATAGACATGGGAATTAAGAAAGAAGAACTTTCTTCCCTGGTTTCAACCTGGAGAAAAGCCAATCCCCATATCATACAATTCTGGTGGGAAGTGGATAAGGCTGCAATCCAGGCAGTCACCGAGAAAAAGAGGACGCAGGCAGGAAGAATTGTGTTTGAATACCGTAGCGGGATTCTTTTTGTGATTCTTCCTTCGGGCAGGAAGCTGTCCTATGTGAAGCCGAGAATGGAGATGAATCAGTTTGACCGAAAAGGATTGACCTATGAGGGAATCGGAGAGAACAAGAAATGGTGCCGGATAGAAACCTATGGGCCGAAACTGGTTGAGAACATTGTGCAGGGGACAGCCAGAGATTTATTGGCGGAGGCTATGCTTAGGGTGGATAAAGCAGGGTATGAAATTGTCATGCACTGTCATGATGAGATTATAGCAGAAGTACCGGAAGGTGAAGGTTCCGTGGAGGAACTGTGCAGGCTTATGGCAGTGCCGCCTGTATGGGCAGATGGTCTGCCACTCCGGGCGGACGGTTATGAGTGCAGTTTTTATAAAAAAGATTGAGGAGGCTGGGAAAATGAAGTTGTATGTCTCAGTGGGGAATTCCAGAAAAGACAAAAAGTGGAATGGCGTGGAGATGGAACTGGAGAAATTCAGGAAACGGATTGCCGCAACTATCCGCACCTCGGAAACAGTAGAGCAGTACCGAAAACTGTCCAAGGCAAGACAGGATGATATCAAAGATGTGGGCGGTTTTGTGCTTGGGAAGCTGAAAGACGGCCGGCGGAAGAAGGAGTGTGTGGTGTTCCGTTCCGGGCTGACTTTGGATATGGATTATGCTTCAGAAGACATTGCAGACCAGCTTGAACTGTTCCACGATTTTCACTGTTACTTATATTCCACACATAAACATACCCAGGAGAAACCAAGGCTCCGGCTGGTGATTCCACTGTCCAGAAATGTCACACCGGATGAATATCAGGCAGTAGCAAGGAAAGTAGCGGAAGAAATCGGTATGGAGTTGTTTGATGATACCACCTATGAACCTTCCCGGCTGATGTACTGGCCAAGCACTTCCTCAGATGGAGAATTCATATTCCGGGAGATTGAAGGTGAGATTCTGAATCCGAATACTGTTCTGCAGAAATATGAGAACTGGCATGATTCTTCCCAGTGGCCGGTGAGCAGCCGTCAGCAGACCATTGTACAGCGGGAAATGAAAAAGCAGGCGGATCCTCTTACTAAGGAAGGAACCATCGGGGCATTTTGCCGGGCGTACTCCATTGAAGATGCCATCGAAGCCTTTCTTTCCGACACCTACACCGCAAGCCAGATACCAGGAAGGTATGACTACATTCCGGCAGATTCCCAGGCGGGTGTTGTAATCTATGAGGGAAAGTTCGCCTATTCCCATCATGCCACAGACCCGGCCTGCGGTCAGCTTATGAATGCCTTTGACATGGTCCGTATCCATAAATTCGGGGTACTGGATAAAAAGGCAGATGAAGATACGGAGACCAGTAAGCTGCCGTCCTTCAAGGCTATGAGCGAGTTCGCCGTATCTGATGAAAAGGTAAAACTAGAACTTCTGGAAGAAAAGGAACAGTCAGTGAAATGGGAGTTTGCTGCGGAAAAAGATTGGAGGCTGGGACTGGAATACAACCGCCAGGGCGTGCTTGTCAACAACCTGAAAAATCTCCTGTTGATTTTGAACCATGATGAAAAACTGAAGTCCATTGTGTTTAACCAGTTTAGTGATGGTATGGAGATTAAAGGGGAGGTGCCTTGGGAACATCCGGGAAAGTTCTGGAGGGATGCGGATGATTCCCAGCTTGTTTCCTATGTAGATTTAAACTATGGGAATTTCTCTGCAAGGAACTATGACATTGCTGTGACGAAGGTGGTGGATGACCGATCCTATCATCCGGTCAGAGAATTCTTAAGCTCCCTGCCGGAATGGGATAAAATACCCAGGTTAGATACCCTCTTAGTGGATTACCTGGGTGCGGTTGACAATGCCTATGTGCGTGCGGTGACCAGAAAGTCGTTATGCGGTGCGATAGCCAGAGTGATGAGTCCAGGATGTAAATTTGACACCATGCTGGTACTGAACGGTCCGCAGGGGAAAGGAAAGTCTACGCTGATTGCGAAGCTGAGCGGGGAGTGGTTCAATGACTCTCTGCTTTTAAATGACACTAGAGATAAGACCGCTGCGGAAAAACTGCAGGGCTATTGGATTCTGGAAATCGGAGAGCTGGCCGGTCTGAAGAAAACGGAGATTGAAACACTTCGTGGGTTCCTTTCCAGGCAGATTGATATTTACCGCGCCTCCTTTGGACGCAGGGCAACGCCGCATCCAAGGCAGTGTATCTTTATCGGAACTACGAATGCGGAGAACGGATATCTTCGGGATACCGCAGGTAACCGGAGATTCTGGCCGGTGAAAACACCCGGTGATGCAGCGAAGTCATCCTGGGAATTGACAGAGGAGGACGTCCACCAGATTTGGGCGGAGGCATTGTCATATTACAAAGCAGGGGAGTCCTTGTGTCTGGATAAAGTGGCGGAACAGATGGCAATCAAGGAGCAGCAGATTGCCATGGAGGTTGACGAGCGGGAAGGCATTGTGAAGGAATACCTGGAAAAACTGCTGCCGGAGAACTGGGAGAGCATGGAACTTTATGACCGCCGGAATTATGTGAATGGTTCTGAGTTCGGGGAACAGCGGGAAAGAGGTGTGAAAAAGCGGGAGCGTGTGTGCAATATGGAAATATGGTGTGAGTGCTTTGGTAAAGAACGCTCGAACCTCAAGCGCCAGGACGCCAATGAGATCACGGCGATTATGGCAAATATAGATGGCTGGAGGAAGTCGGATGCTAAAATCCGGTTTCCGATTTATGGAGTAGTCAGAGGGTATTGCCGGGAGGAAAATGTTACGGCAGCAAAAGGCAACAATTAGCCAGATGGGCAACAAGGAAAATGGTTGCTGTTGACGGGAAAGCTGCCTTAAATGAGTTAGAAGGGCAACAGGCGTATAGGCAGTAATGATGAGCGTTAGCGGGCATATGTTGCTGTTGTTGCTGATACCATCTTATATTTATGAAATGATAAAAAGGATAGAGGAAAATGTGTGCAAATGCGTGTTTACATTATATACACGCAAGAACAGCAAATCGGCAGCAGAACATTTGGAAGGGAGGTTGAAAAGTATGGGAGAAGAAAGACAGATAGAGATGGCGTTGCAACGGCAGACAAAAAAGCGCGGCGGCAGGGCTGTGAAATTCATCTCTCCAGGTTTGGATGGGGTGCCGGACCGTCTGGTGCTGCTGCCGGGTGGGAGATGTGCTTTTGTGGAGCTGAAGGCTCCCGGAAAAAAGCTGCGTCCGCTACAGGAGAAAAGGAGAATACAACTGGAAGCCCTGGGCTTTCCGGTTTACTGCATAGATAGAACTGAAATGATTGGAGGTGTACTGGATGAAATACAATCCACATGAATATCAGGATTATGCAAAGGAGTTCATCATTGGACACCCGGTGAGCCTGCTTCTTTTAGACATGGGGTTAGGGAAGACCGTAATTACGCTGACCGCCCTTTGGGAGCTGTTGCTGGATTATTTTGAAGTCAGGCGGGTTCTTGTAATCGCACCTTTGCGTGTAGCACGGGATACCTGGTCGGGGGAATATGAGAAGTGGGATCATTTAGATGGATTGCTGCTTTCTCCTATTCTTGGTTCGGATAAAGAGAGGAAAGCAGCATTAAACCGGAAGGCAAATGTGTATGTGATTAACCGGGAGAATGTTGAGTGGCTGATAGGGCAGGGCAACTGGGATTTTGACATGATTATTATCGATGAGCTGTCCTCCTTCAAATCCCACAAGGCAAAGCGGTTCAAAGCTCTTAGAAAAGTAAGGGCGAAGGCACACCGGATTGTGGGCTTGACCGGAACTCCCGCACCAAACGGTCTGATTGACCTTTGGGCGGAAATTGGCATTCTGGACATGGGGCAGAGACTTGGACGATTTATCGGGACGTACCGGGATCGGTTCTTTCTGCCGGATAAGCGGAGCCGGGATATGGTGTATTCCTATAAGCCAAAAGATGGAGCAGAGGAACAAATTTATGGATTGATTTCAGACATCACTATCAGCATGAAGGCGGTGGACTATCTGGAAATGCCGGAATGTATTTATAACCGGGTGGAGGTGAGCCTGAATGAGAAAGAGTATGATCTATACCGGAAACTGGAAAAGGATATGCTTCTTCCTTTTGAAGGAGGGGATGTGGATGCGGTTAATGCGGCGGGACTTTCTAATAAATTGTTACAAATGGCAAACGGAGCAGTCTATGATGAGAGCGGGGATGTGCGGCATATCCATGACCGAAAGCTGGACGTTTTAGAAGATTTGCTAGAAGCGGCAAATGGGAAGCCGGTGCTTGTAGCTTACTGGTATAAACATAATAAGCAGCGGATACGGGAACGGTTCCAGGCGGTGGAACTGGACACTTCGGAGGATTTTAAGAAATGGAACAACGGTGAGATACCACTTGCTATGATTCATCCGGCATCTGCCGGGCATGGGCTGAACTTGCAGGCAGGAGGTTCTACGCTGATCTGGTTCGGACTGACCTGGTCGTTGGAACTATATCAGCAGATGAATGCCAGGGTTTGGAGACAGGGACAAAAAGAAACGGTGGTGATTCATCACCTGATAGCGAAAGGTACCATGGATGAGCAGGTGTTTGCTTCTTTAGAGCGAAAGAATACCAGGCAGTCTGCACTGGTGGATGCGGTAAAGGTCAGGATTGGAGGTATCTGGGATGGATGTGGAAAGAATCTTTAAAGAATACCGGGAGTGGAAACGTAATCTAGCCTTGTTAGAATTTGAGTTGGGCAGATTCCAGGGAATTCCATATGAGGACGTTATCGAGAGCCTGTGCTTTTCAAATCCACAGGGTGAGCGTGTACAGACCAGCGGTACTTCCGATAAAACAGGAATGACCGCCATGGATTACAGGCAGGTAAAGGAAAGGCTGGATGATGAGTGGTTTGATTTTTTGATGGGACGCTATAAACAGATTAAAGAAGAAATGGATTTCCTGGAATATGCCATTCGCCAACTGAGCGGGCGTCTGCCTGAGATTATATGGGATATGATTATAGAACAGGCAAGCTGGCAGGAGCTAATGATAAAATATAATGTAAGTCATGCTATGGTTGGAAAGTATAGGAAGAAAGCCGTGGAGGAACTAAAACGAATTTATGAACTGCGCGGGCAGCAGACGGATTCCTATTTGTTAAGCTGAATGGGTAGACTAAGTGTAGACAATGAGTTGATTGAAAGTTTACCGGATCCTGTGCTATGATTAAGCTGCGAAGAAATGTAAAGAGTCTTGTGGATTTAATTCCATGAGGCTTTTTTTCACGCCTTTGCACTGGCAGGGACTTATCCTTTCACCCTGCCACTACATACGGAAGGAGTGAATTCAGATGCCGAGAAAGCCGAAGAAGCCCTGCAGGTATCCGGGATGTCCGAATCTGACAGAGTCAGCCTATTGTGAAGAACACAGCTATCTGTATCAGACAGAGCGTGCCGGAGCATCAGAGAGAGGTTATAACGGACGCTGGCGGAAAGCCAGGCGCAGGTATCTGAAAGAACACCCGCTGTGTGTCCGGTGCCGGGAACGTGGGAAGTTGGTGAAAGCCACCGTTGTGGACCATATGATTCCGCACCGTGGAAATGAAGAATTGTTCTGGGATGAGTCCAACTGGCAGGCGCTGTGTAAGAATTGCCATGATAGAAAGACGATGACGGAAGACCGTTATCAGGAATACAAATACTGACAGAGAAAAGCCTTGGGAGGTTCCCAGGGCTTTTCATCTGAACGTTTTTCTGTTTTTGCAGTATCTTGGATCGGGAACAGGTGAAAAGGGCAGGGGGTTTGAAATGAGATATGAGAAGGGAACTTTCAGATCTGAATGTTATATCTTCTTTTTCATCTATCCGGCTCTGCTTCGTACTGTGCCTGTTCTTCACATACCATGGCGGGAGCGATGCGGATGCAGTTGTCCTCATAGAATACCTGGATTGCGTCCCCGATATGGAATCCCAATTCCTCCAGCCACTTTCCTTCCATAGATATCTTTGGTGTGCAGGTATAAGTATTGCTGCCAATATACCGTTTGGAGCTTGAACGGCTGGCATAGAGAACTTTCATTTGCTTAGTCTTCATAAAGTATTTCCTCCTTCTTTCTTTTGGTAGAGCCATAGTAAATCTAAAACAACAATTTATCCAGTTAATTTGGGAGTGAAACGTAGACAAATATTATCCGTTATAATTGTTCAGGTTGTGAATTTGTGGGAGAGAAGAAGGGGAGGGGGAGTCCGAATCTCCAGAACCCCGCACCCTGGAAACCGCCGCCCCCCAAGACGTAAATTTTCGTAGAAACCGTCAGGGGGGATAGGATAATAGGTGCCTTATCATACATAAAAATAGGATTTCCGCCGAATTGCTTGGAGGGGATTTTGCCAAAAAGTACCGAAAATCCATGTTTTTAAGCCGAGAAAAGACAGAAATTATCTGCTTTTCCCGGTTTTCTGTAAGGAGGTGCGAAAGGAAATGACAGAGGTGCAGGAAACCAGAATCCGGGAACTGAGACTGAAAGGTTTAGGCTACCGGAGGATTGCCACGGAGGCAGGGCTGTCCCGTGACATTGTCCGAAATTACTGCAGGAGCAAAGGAATGGCTGGATACGCCACAGCTTTGGAAAAGAATGTATCGGAACAGATTTCCCAGGGCAAAGCCTGCTTGTACTGTGGAAAGGAAATAGAGCAGCCTGCCACCGGGCGTCCGAAGAAGTTCTGTTCGGAAAGCTGCCGGAGAAGATGGTGGAGGGTACACCCGGAGATTTCCGAGCAGAAGGATACTGCATTATACACAATGACCTGTGCGTACTGTGACAGGGAGTTTATTTCCTATGGAAACCGAAAACGGAAATATTGCTGTCACAATTGCTACATCAAAGACAGGTTCTGGAGGGGAGAAGAGAATGGAATTTCGGAGAATTAAAATCAAAGACCTGATACCTGCTTCCTACAATCCGAGGAAGCAGCTAAAGCCAGAGGATAAGGAATATGAGAAAATTAAACGCTCCATTGAGGAGTTTGGGTATGTCGAGCCGGTCATTGTCAATTCTGACCTGACCATAATTGGCGGTCATCAGAGGGTTACAGTTTTATCCGATTTAGGGTATGAGGAAATCGACTGTATCGTTGTGGAGATTGACAAGACCAAGGAGAAAGCACTCAACATTGCTCTGAATAAAATTACGGGTGAATGGAATAAGGAACTGCTGGCTGACTTAATCTGGGATTTGCAGGAATCCGATTTCGATGTGGCATTCACCGGATTTGAGCCGCCGGAGATTGAACAGCTTTTTAATACGGTACATGACAAAAATATCACCGAAGATGACTTTGATGTAGATGCGGAGCTGCAGAAACCGGCAGTGGCAAAGCAGGGAGATGTGTGGCTACTTGGCAGACACCGTCTGGTATGCGGTGATTCCACTTTGCCGGAAACCTATGATTTGCTGATGGATGAGAAGAAGGCAAACTTGGTGGTAACTGATCCTCCTTACAATGTGAATTATGAGGGAACTGCTGGGAGCATTCAGAATGACCACATGGAAGAAGAGAAGTTTTACCAGTTCCTCTTTGCCGCTTTTGTAAATATGGAAGCGAGTATGGAGCGGGACGCATCTATCTATGTATTCCATGCCGACACGGAAGGATTAAATTTCCGCAGCGCATTCAAGGGAGCAGGATTTCACCTGTCAGGTACCTGCATCTGGAAAAAGCAGAGCCTAGTCCTTGGAAGGAGCCCTTACCAGTGGCAGCATGAGCCGGTTCTGTTTGGCTGGAAAAAGGGCGGGAAACACAACTGGTATTCCGACCGGAAGCAGACCACTATATGGGAGTTTGACCGGCCGAAACAGTCCAAGGATCACCCGACCATGAAACCGGTGGGGCTTGTAGCATATCCGATCCAGAACTCCTGCATGAGCAACTGTATCGTTCTGGATCCCTTTGGAGGATCCGGTTCTACTCTGATTGCCTGTGAACAGACCAATCGCATCTGCTATATGGCAGAACTGGATGAGAAGTTCGTGGATGTTATTGTGAACCGTTATGTGGAGCAGGCCGGTTCAGCGGAGCAGGTCTTTGTCATCCGCAGCGGACAGAAAATAAAATATGAGGATTTGAAAAGCGAATGAGGTGATCACCACGGTGTTTTATGCAGTGGCGATGATGTTGCCTGAATCCTGTGGAACGGTTGATAACTGTGGTTTCCGGGAGGATGAAAAACAATCTGGAAAGATGGAGAATTGCATTGACTTTACACCCGTTTAGAGTGATTTATGTAGTACCAAAAAAAACGGAGGTAAAGGCTTATGAAGAAAATTATAACAACCACGGAAAACAGAAAAGACGTTGTCAAGGCAATCTGTGAAATCACAGGGGAGAATTCCCGGTACTTGGGTGTCCCAAGCTGCGGATACCAGATTGGGAAATGCATTGTGAACCGGACCGGTGAGGTGGAACTCCCGGACGGGGATGAGAAACTGGAGGAAATGATTCTTGTTGGTCTAATGGATAGAGGACTGTTGGAAAGGGAAGAGGAGACAGAGGGTTTGGAGATTAATATTCCTATAGGAGAGCATACGGGACTGAGTTTGAAGAACCTGGTCTTCATGATCCACAGCAAACAGTACCTTTTAAACAAAGCCGTTGGGAGAAAAGCTTTCCAGGTAAATGGTGAGTTCCTTGTAAAACTGCAGGAGACAGAGCCGGAGGGCAGAGGAGAATTCCTGGAACTGCTCCATTCCTGTAAAGGGAATGAGCGGAACAAAGGCTTTTATTTTACAGAGGACGAGATTGTGTTTGAGGCATTTCCATTTTCTGAAAATGGGGAGGACATGGGAGCTTATGCAAAACTTGCATCGAGTATGTGTGCGGCAGCCTTAGACAGCAAGCGGGTGAATCCGGCAGAAACCATTGCAGAGAACGAGAAGTATTATATGCGTATCTGGCTTTTACGCCTGGGTCTTGGCGGGGAAGAGGGGAAAAAGATACGCAAGGTGATGCTTGCCAATTTAAAAGGGCATTCTGCTTTCCGCACCCCGGAGGATATTGAAAGGGCAAGGGTACGCAGCCGCCAGAGGGCAGAAGCCCGGAAACAGGCGGAGCAGGAGGTTTTAGAGCAGGCAGAAGCTGAAAGAGATGCCCTGATGAATGATTTGGTAAACCAACTGCTTTCAGAAGAAAACGGAATTGCAGAGGAGAAGGAAGAACCTTAGAAAGCGGCTTAAACACATGGTTTCCCGCCTTATTATTAATATAGAAGAAATCCGTAAAAACACACCATTGATGGGCAGATTCCACCCAAATCTTTGTGTACATTATGCGCCGGATTAACTGGATAAAATGTGCTTTCAGAGTGATTAATAGACTACGCTTATTGAGCCTGCTCAATATGATACCAGAAAAAACGAAGAAAGCACAGGAGGCGCATAAATATATGAAAACACAGAAATTCGGGATTGAGATTGAACTAACAGGGATTACCAGGGAAGCAGCGGCGGCGGTAATTGCAGAGTATTTCGGGACTGAAAGCTGCTACGCAGGAACCTATTACGAGACCTACGAGGTAACAGACCGGAAGGGCAGGATTTGGAAAGCTACCTACGATTCCAGCATCATGGCAAAGAAGAGGGTGCTGGGGAAAATCGAAAGTGCGGATGACACTTACAAAACAGAGATTGTCAGTCCCATTCTTACCTACGAAGATATTCCGGATTTGCAAGAAATTATCCGGCAGCTCCGTCACAAAGGGGCATTTGCCAGCGAGAAATGCGGGATTCACATTCATGTGGATGCCAGCCGGTACACCCCGCAGACATTGAGGAATATGGTGAACATCATTGCCAGCAAAGAGGATATTCTCTACAAAGCCCTGCAGATTGACCCAAGGAGGCTTTCCTACTGCAAAAAAGTGAATGAGAAGCTGATTGAAACTATTAACAAGAAAAAGCCGAAGACGATGGCAGAGCTTAAGGATCTTTGGTATGCGGAAGACCCCAACAGCAACCGGAATAAGCATTATAATTCTACCCGCTACCATGGACTGAACCTGCATGCCACCTTCACTAAGGGAACGGTGGAGTTTAGGCTTTTCAACAGCACCACTCATGCCGGGGAGGTTAAGGCATACATTCAGTTCTGTCTGGCGGTCAGCCACCAGGCACTGGCACAGAAATCAGCATCTCCAAGACGGACGGTTACCGACAACGAGAAATATGCATTCCGGTGCTGGATGCTTCGGCTTGGACTCATTGGAGACGAATTTAAAACCTGCAGGCTGCATTTCTTAAAACATCTCGATGGAAACTCAGCCTGGAGACACGGGGCATAAGTACATAACCTTCCCCCAAGTGGTGGCTTGAGCGCTCTTGGGGTGACAGGAGGGGGAATTCACTATAAAAAGGAAAGGAAGATGCTATATGACGAAACTGTATATTGCTTATGGAAGTAACATCGATGAGGAACAGATGGAACACAGGTGCCCGGATGCAAAAGTTGTTGGTACAGCAGTGGTGGAAAACCACCGGTTGCTGTTCAAAGGCGTTAAGGATTGTGCCTATGCTACGATTGAACCGGAGGAAGGGAGTCACATTCCGGTTCTGGTTTGGGAAATCAACGGAGAAGATGAACGGAGACTGGACCGTTATGAGGGATATCCAAAGTTTTATTACAAAAAGGAACTGCCGGTTCTTGTAAATGGGGAGACTCATAACGCGATGGTTTACATCATGGATGAGAGAAACCCGCAAAATAAACCGAGTTACAATTATTACGGGATTCTGGAGAGGTCTTATATAAAATATGGATTTGATGACTTTATATTAAAACGAGCTTTAGAGGAAAGCTGTTCATAAAAATAAGCTGATGAATCAAGGAATCAGAGCTTCTTCGGAGGCTCTTTTCCTTTGCCGGAAACACAGAGGGGAGGTGGAGCAGATGGCACAGAGCGGCAGAAAACCAAAACCTACGGCGGTAAAAGTTCTGGAAGGAAATCCGGGAAAGCGGAGTTTAAACACGCAGGAGCCAAAGCCGGAGAAGAAGGCTCCACGCTGTCCGGTCTGGCTGGAAGAGGAAGCGAAAAAGGAATGGAAGCGTATGGCAAAGCAGATGGAGCAGCTTGGCATCCTCACTGAGATTGATATGGCGGCTTTTGCCGGGTACTGTCAGGCATATGCACGGTGGAAAGAGGCAGAGGGATTTATTACGCAGCATGGAACCATTGTGAAAACACCTTCCGGTTATTGGCAGCAGGTGCCGCAGGTTTCCATTGCCCAGACCTATCTGAAAATCATGAACCGGTTCTGTGAGCAGTTTGGACTTACCCCCTCCTCCAGAAGCCGCATTGTGGCTGAGAATGGGGAGGATAAGGAATGCGATGCCATGGAACTGCTCTTGTATAAAGGCGGTGGCCGGTAATGTTTGATGAGGTAAAAGCGCAATATGTGGTCAACTTTATCAACTGTCTGAAGCATACTAAAGGCCGATGGAGGGGAGTTCCCTTTGAGCTTCTGCCTTGGCAGGATACTATTATCCGGGAGGTGTTCGGTACAGTTAAAGATAATGGTTACCGCCAGTATAACACCGCTTATGTGGAGATCCCGAAGAAGAATGGAAAATCGGAACTGGCAGCGGCTGTTGCTCTTTATATGACCTGCGGAGACGGGGAATGGGGCGCGGAGGTTTATGGCTGCGCCTCTGACCGGCAGCAGGCATCCATTGTGTTTGATGTAGCGGTGGATATGGTGGATCAGTGTCCGGCACTAAAAAAACGGATCAAGCCGGTCATGTCGGTAAAGCGGCTGGTATATAAGCCGACCAACAGTTTTTACCAGGTTCTTTCCGCAGAAGCCTATACGAAACACGGTCTGAATATCCATGCGGTTATTTTTGATGAATTACATGCGCAGCCGAACCGGGAACTGTTTGATGTCATGACGAAGGGATCCGGTGATGCCAGAACACAGCCGTTGTTCTTTCTGATTACAACGGCAGGAAATGACCGGAACTCGGTGTGTTTTGAACAGCACCAGAAGGCAGAGGATATTATACTTGGGAGAAAGATAGACCCTGCGTACTATCCTGTGATTTACGGGGCGAAGGATGACGCAGACTGGTCATTGGAAAAGGTCTGGTATCAGGCGAACCCATCCCTTGGATACACCATTGATATAGAAAAAGTCAGAAACGCTTATCTGAGCGCTAAAGATAATCCGGCGGAGGAGAACATTTTCCGGCAGCTCCGTCTGAATCAGTGGGTGAAACAGTCTACCCGGTGGATGCAGATGGAGAAGTGGGATGCCTGTGATTTTGCAGTCGATGAAGTCGAATTGATTGGCAGGGAATGTTACGGGGGACTGGATTTGTCCAGCTCCACTGACATTACAGCATTTGTCCTGATATTCCCTCCGAGGACAGAAGAAGAAAAATATATGATCCTGCCGTATTTCTGGATACCGGAGGAGAACATGCGGCTACGCGTACGCCGGGACCATGTACCATATGATGTGTGGGAGCAGCAGGGATTCTTGAAAACCACGGAGGGGAATGTGATACATTATGGATTTATTGAGAGATTCATAGACGATTTGGGAAAGAAGTTTCATATTAAAGAGATTGCCTTTGACCGCTGGGGAGCGGTGCAGATGGTACAGAACCTGGAAGGGTTGGGATTCACAGTGATTCCATTCGGGCAGGGTTTCAAGGATATGTCACCGCCCAGCAAGGAACTGATGAAGCTGACACTGGAGAAGAAACTGGCTCATGGCGGACATCCGGTTTTGCGTTGGATGATGGATAACATCTTTATCCGCCAGGACCCGGCGGGGAATATCAAACCGGATAAGGAGAAGTCCACGGAAAAGATTGATGGTGCGGTGGCAACGATTATGGCTTTGGATCGTGCAATCCGAAACAACGGAAATAACGAAGGTAGTGTATATGATGACAGAGGGATTCTGGTGTTTTAATATTGTTTTATCAGACATTATTAAAAAAGTATTTTTATTTTTTATTCTATAAGAAAATGAAATGCAGGTTTCAATAAAATTTAAGAAATCAATACGAAAATAGCGGTACAATTATATTGACATATGTTTTTGGCGGTGCTATATTATTCTTATCAAAAGTAGATACCAGATTTGCGGTACAATTTTAGGAGGGAAAGAATATGGGAAGACCAGGGTATATGTCAATTTATGCAGAAGAGAAAACACAGAAGATTTTCGATGAGTTTTTAGTTACTAAAGGTATTAAGAAAACAGATGCACTCACAGATATGTTGGAAATTTATATGATTAGTCAAGATGAAAATCTGTATCTTAATTTAAAGAAAAAAGCAATGAATATTGATATTGCAAAGGAAATGATTTTACAAAGTGCTGATAAAACAGAAATAAATGATTATATTTTTATGAAACTAAGTTTTTCTAGTGATATATATGGTAATGAGTTAGATGGGGAAGGAACAATGGAGGCTTATCTGAATAACTCGCAGGAAAATGGTTTAGGTTATACTTGGTTCAGCACGCAGTCTTTGCATTTTGGAATGAATAAAGATAAAGTTGCTTATTATAACAAAATGATTAAAAACGGTGATACGGTAAGAATATTATTTGCAGTAGTCGGATTAAATGATGTTAAATATTCAGCGGTTGTCGAAGAAATTGTGTCAAGTCGAGAAAAAATTGCTTGCCCTGGTGATACTTCAGCAATCCCAGAAGAATTTGGACCAGAAGAAACTGCCAAGATCTGGATTAAAATATCAAATATTCAAGAGGAAAAAGAAATTAGTGCTGATATGCTTAGTTTTCGGAGCAATGGCAATAGCGTAAAAGCGGCTATTTCAAAAGGGCAGTTTCATTTTGGATATGTATATCTAAATAATATTTAATTTTATTGATTCAGGTTGTTTCGTTATGAATAAACAGAGTACAAATTATGAGGCATCTCTTCTGAGGTGCTTTTTTCTAGCATTTCTAAGGAGGGAAATATCTAATGGGGTTTGGTTCGATCTTTGGAATACGGGGAGCAAGGGATAAGCCAAGGAACTCTTATGCAGGTTCTGCCTTATCCTTTTTATTTGGAAGAAGCACCAGCGGCAAGCCAGTCAATGAACGGACGGCGATGAAGACCACAGCAGTGTATTCCTGTGTACGGATTCTGGCAGAGGCAGTGGCTTCACTTCCGCTACACATCTATCAATATACGGACAAGGGGAAGGAGCGGGTGGCTGACCATCCGCTTTATCCTATCCTGCACGATGAGCCGAATGAGGAAATGACTTCTTTCGTGTTCCGTGAAACGCTGATGAGCCATCTGCTGATTTGGGGAAATGCTTATGCACAGATTATCCGGGATGGAGCGGGACGGGTTCTTGGTTTATATCCGCTCCTGCCTAACAAGATGCAGGTGGACAGGGCAGACAATGGTGAGATTTTCTATATTTATTCCAGAGATTCGGAAGAAAACCCGAACTTTAGCACTTACGGACAGATTTATCTTCGGCGGCAGGATGTTCTGCATATCCCAGGGCTTGGTTTTGATGGACTTGTGGGCTATTCACCTATTGCCATGGCGAAGAATGCTGTGGGCATGACACAGGCCTGCGAAGAGTACGGAGCAAGTTTCTTTGCCAATGGGGCAAATCCCGGCGGCGTATTGGAGCATCCTGGAGTGTTGAAAGACCCCGGAAAGGTTCGCGAAAGCTGGAATGCGGTCTACCGTGGTACCAATAATGCCCATAAGATTGCAGTGCTGGAGGAAGGGATGAAATACCAGCAGATTGGTATTCCACCGGAGGAAGCACAGTTTCTGGAAACCAGGAAGTTCCAGATTAATGAGATTGCCCGGTTGTACCGGATTCCGCCCCACATGGTAGGGGATTTGGAAAAGTCCAGCTTTTCCAATATAGAGCAGCAGTCTTTGGAGTTCGTGAAGTATACCCTGAACCCATGGGTAATCCGCTGGGAACAGTCCTTGCAGAAGGCACTATTACTGCCGGAAGAGAAGAAGGAATACTTCATTAAATTAAATGTGGACGGACTACTCCGTGGGGATTATCAGAGCCGAATGACCGGTTATGCCACAGCAAGGCAGAACGGCTGGATGTCAGCCAACGATATCCGGGAACTGGAGGATTTAAACCTGATACCGGAGGAGGAAGGAGGAAACCTCTATCTGATAAACGGGAATATGACAAAGTTAAAGGATGCCGGGCTGTTTGCCGGAAACGGCATAGAAAAAGAAGAGGAACCAACTTAGCGGTATGAGGCTGCTGGGTCAGGTTCCCTTTTTGTATGTAAGAAAGTGAGGAATACGGGTGAAACGGAAGTTTTGGAACTGGGTGAAGAATGAGGACGAAGGAAGGACACTGTACCTGGACGGGGAGATTTCAGACGAAACTTGGTATGGCGATGAAGTGACACCGGAACTGTTTCGCAGTGAACTGGTATCCGGCAACGGTGATATTACGGTTTGGATTAATTCTCCGGGTGGAGATGTGTTTGCAGCAGCACAGATTTATAACATGCTGATGGACTACAAGGGAAATGTGACCGTGAAGGTGGATGCCCTGGCAGCTTCGGCGGCCTCGGTCATTGCTATGGCAGGAACTACGGTACAGATGTCCCCGGTTGCCATGATGATGATCCACAACCCCATGACGGTTGCCATCGGGGATTCGGAGGAGATGAAGAAAGCCGGAGCTATGCTGGACGAGGTGAAGGAAAGCATTATGAACGCCTATGAAATCAAGACCGGACTGAACCGGACAAAGATTTCCCATCTGATGGATGCTGAGAGTTGGTTCAATGCTAGGAAGGCAGTGGAACTTGGATTTGCAGATGAGATTATAGAGGACAAAAGTGGAAATAGGGAGAAAGAAAATGAGCTGGAATTGGAAGGAATGATGTTTTCCAGGGCGGCGGTTGCCAATTCCCTTTTAGATAAGTTAATCCCGAAGAAACCGGAAAAGAAGGGAATTCCGGTAGAACAGTTAGAAAAGCGTTTGAATCTATTGAGTCATTGAGGAGGAAGAATCCGTGAAACAGATTTTAGAATTAAGGGAGAAAAGAGCGAAGGCATGGGAAGCGGCGAAGAAATTCCTGGATGAGAAGCGCAGGGAGGACGGCTGCCTTAGCAGGGAGGATACTGCTGCGTATGAAAAGATGGAGGCAGATGTGGTGAACTTGGGTAAAGAGATTGAGCGTCTGGAACGCCAGGCTGCCATTGATCTGGAACTGTCAAAGCCAACCAGTACACCGATTACTAACAAACCAAACGGGAATCCATCCGGTGAAGAAAAGACGGGCAGGGCAGGCATGGAATACCGCAGGGAGTTCTGGAATGCTATGCGTAAGAAGAATTACTACGATGTGAATAATGCACTGCAGATTGGCACGGACTCCGAGGGTGGGTATTTAGTGCCGGATGAGTTTGAACAGACGCTGGTGCAGGGACTGGAGGAAGAAAATGTGTTCCGTACTCTGGCAACCATAATCCAGACTTCCAGCGGTGACCGGAAAATTCCGGTTGTGGCGACGAAGGGAGAGGCTTCCTGGGTAGATGAGGAAGGACAGATTCCGGAGTCTGATGATTCCTTCGGACAGGTAGCCATTGCGGCTTATAAGGTGGCAACCATGATTAAGGTTTCTGATGAGTTGTTGAATGACAGCGTATTTAATATGGAAGCCTATATCTCTAATGAGTTTTCAAGAAGAATCGGCGCGAAAGAGGAAGAAGCATTCTTTGTGGGCGATGGTAAGGGGAAACCGACTGGAATTTTCAATTCTACAGGCGGAGCTTCTGAGGGTGTGACAACAGCTACTGCAAACATTACTTTTGATGATGTGATGGATCTGTTCTATTCCGTGAAAAGTCCGTACCGTAAGAAATCCACTTTTGTGATGAACGATTCAACGGTTAAGGCACTCCGTAAGCTGAAGGACAATAACGGCACCTATATCTGGCAGCCTTCCGTGCAGGCAGGACAGCCGGATACGGTTTTAAACCGTCCAGTGGTGACGTCTGCTTATGTACCGGCCATTGCGGCAGGGGGAAAAGTCATTGCTTTTGGTGATTTCAAGTATTACTGGATTGCCGACAGACAGGGACGTTCCTTTAAACGTCTGAATGAGTTATTTGCAGCCACCGGCCAGGTTGGCTTCCTTGGAAGCCAGAGAGTGGACGGCAAATTGATCCTGCCGGAAGCAGTGAAAGTGCTGGCCATGAAGGCAGCAAGCGGTGCCTGAATCAATTTTTAGGATTTGCTTTAGCGGGCAGGTCTTTTTTTATGTGGAAAGGAGGCATCGATGGTAGTCACATTAGAAGAAATTAAGGAATATGTACGGATTGACAGCATTGGTGAGGATGATTTCCTGCTGAGCTTGTGTGCCACATCAGAAAGTCTGTGCAGTGACATTTTACACCGGACGTTTGATGAGATGGAGGAAGTGCCGGATCCGGTGAAGACGGCCGTGCTGTATGGCATTTCTTACTTGTACGAGAACCGGGAGCAGGCGGATTTCAGAGAGTTGACATTGATGCTGAAGTGCCTACTGTTCGGGCAGAGGGACGAAGTGTTCTGATGAAGATCGGGCAGTGGCGGGAGAGTATCCTTATCCAGAAAAATAATATCACGAAGGATAAGACCGGAAACCAGAAGAACGTGTGGGAAGATTACTATTCCTGCCACGCTTATGTGAATAACCTGTCCGGCCGGGAATACTGGGAGGCGGCACAGGTGAACCAGGAGGCTTCCCTTTATTTTATTGTGCGGTACTGCAGGGAACTGGAATCCATGGACAGCACCTTATACCGGATTATGTTCAAAGGGGAAGTTTACAATATCACCTTCGTGGATTTCATGCAGTACCAGAAAAAAACCATCAAGCTGCGGGCAGAGAAAGGAAAGAGGTAGGATATGGCAGAGCGAAGGGTGAGCGTGGACCAGATGGCAGATGCCATCGCACAGTCCATGTCTGAGTATGCAGATTTATCCAATGAAGTAATGAAGGAGTGTGTCACAGAAATCAGTAAGTCTGTGAAGAGAGAAATACAGGAAAATGCCCCGGTGCGTACCGGAAAGTATAAGAAAAGCTGGGCGGCGAGGAAGGAGAAGGAGAATTCTAATTCCCTCACCATGGTGGTGCACAGCCGTGACCGGTATCAGATTGCACATCTTCTGGAACACGGACATGCGAAACGGGGAGGCGGACGGGTGGCTGCCATTCCACATATTGCTCCGGCGGAACAGAGAGGAGCAGAAGAACTGGTTTCCAGAATCGAAAGGGGGCTTTCGGGATGAACCATGAACAGGTAGTGGAAATGGCAGAGGAAACAGGACTGCCCTTTGCCTATGACCATTTCGTGGAGGGACAGTCCCCGGAGACGCCCTTTTTAGTCTTTCTTTATCCGGGCGCGAACAATTTTGCGGCGGACGGGATCACTTATTTCAAAGTGAACCGATTGCATCTGGAACTGTATACCGATGAGAAATCCATAGAACTGGAAGAAAAGGTCGAGGCTGTGCTTACCATGCATGGCATTTTTTATGGGAAAAGCGAAGTATGGATTGAGTCAGAAAATCTGTACGAGGTACTGTATGAAATGGAGGTTTAATGAATGGGAAATAAAGTGAAGTTCAATCTGTGCAATGCCCATTATGCACCAATTAAGGCAGGAGAAAATGGGGAGAGTACCTTTGGGACTCCGGTGGCACTTCCGGGAGCGGTGTCCATCAGCCTGGATCCCAATGGAGAGCCGGAATCCTTTTATGCGGATGGCATTGAGTATTACATTATCAATAACAATATGGGATATGACGGGGATCTGGAGCTTGCTATGATTCCGGAGTCCTTCCGCACGGACATTTTAAAGGAAGAAGCAGATGCCAACAAGGTGCTGGTAGAAAACTGCAATTCGGAAACAGGCAGCTTTGCTCTGCTCTTTGAGTTTGATGGGGACGTGAAGAAAATCCGTCATGTGCTATATAACTGTTCTGCATCCAGGCCGAAGATTGAGTCAAAGACCAATGAGGAATCAAAGGAAGTGCAGACAGAAACGCTGACCATTAAAGCAAGGCCATTGGCAAGCGGTTATGTGAAGGCAAAGACCGGGGATGCCACCACTCAGGCTGTATACGATAAGTGGTATGAGGCGGTGTATATGCCCGCCAGTACTCCAGCGGTGCAAGCGGCACAGGCATCTGCTCTTTCAGCGCAGACCATAAGTAAGACAGCGGCTGTGATAGCAGAGAAAGAATCAGATACGAAAAAATCATAGGAGGCAGGAAAGGACATGAGTATTACCAGGACAATTGAGATTGACGGCAAGGGTGTATTGTTTAAGGCGTCAGCGGCGATTCCGCGGATTTACCGCTTGAAGTTCCAGAGGGATATTTATAAGGATTTGCGGGCGTTGGAGCAGAGCGTGAATGGTTCAGAAGAAGGGGAGTCAGGGCTTGACCTGTTTTCCTTGGAGATGTTTGAGAACATTGCATTTGTGATGGCGAAACATGCAGAGGGTTCCATTCCCGACACGCCGGAGGAATGGCTGGATGGATTTAATACATTTTCCATTTACCAGGTGCTTCCTAAGCTGATAGAGCTGTGGGGATTGAATGTGCAGACAGATGTGGAGGCTAAAAAAAACTTCGCCCAACAGAGCGCGAAATGACAACGCCACTGTTCCTCTTGCGGTGTGTGCAGCTGGGACTTACTATGCAAGATTTGGAACAACTTTCCATTGGGCTGATTAATGACATGTATGCGGAGAGTAGGAATGATGAATGTAAGTATGCCCAGCTCGCAACTCAGGAGGATATGGATAAGTTCTGATTTGCGTTGATAGAGCCGCCGTTTCCTGCTATACTGGTAGCAGAAAGCGGTTTTTGAAGTCAGTGGGAAATAGAAATTTGTATGAATAAATGAAACTGAAGATTATATCATTTTCAGATAAAAGGTATAATCAGTGAAAAGTTAAAACTAATATTACAACTCAAATTGTAAAGGAGATTTCTTGTATATATGGATGAATTATTAATGGAAATATTATCACTAGATATATATCATAACATAAGCTATTATACTTTTCATTTGACGTTTCCGTTATTTAGACATTTTGGAGGAATAAAATGGAATGGAACTCAAAATTACCTCAAGCCGTTGGTAAATGAAACAAAACAACTTATAGAAAAAAGTGGAATATCTCAAGAGACCATTCTACAATACTTGGCGAATGACATTTCAAACCCATCATATTTATTTGTAGCACAGGCTATTCTTGTTTATGCTGTTCCAATTAAATTAGATGATATGCAAAGATATAATATTGTCACAAAACAGACATCATTATCTAAAGATATGCACATTGACGACGAAATACTAGCGTGTGCCTTAGTTTGTTATGTATTAGATGGGAACAGGTACACTCAGTGGGACTTTAATATTATTGTTACAGAAGAAAAGTTTGTTTATCCAACAAATGATTATCAATTAACTAAGGTAGATAATATTGATTTTCGGCAGAGTGGTTTTATTTTTGATAACAAATATTATCTTTATAATATATATATCAATAGAAAGCCACTCCATGCAGGGGAACCAATTCCTGCTGTTTTCAGAATTATGCAAGATGGCGTTGATATAAGTAAAGCTGACCTATTTTTTCGATTAGATGAACGATTAGCAATCGATGTTGATAAAGCAGATATTTGTCATTATGAATTTTTTGAAAAATTCTATGGACCATCATTTATTTTTTCGGAAACAAGATTAGAAAGAGCAAAGAGTATTATTGTTCATTATGATCTTGAAACATATAACAAATTATTAATGGTTATTAAGAAGGATTATGATACTGTTCTTGATGAAGAGTTTTGGCATATTGAGGTAGAGCAACTCCCAAAAATTGCGGAATCTTATAAACCTAAGTTTGTATTAACAACTTTTGTTCATGGGAAATATTACCCAAATCGAAAAGCTTTTAGACATATTGATTTTATAAAAAATGAGTATAGTACAGAAAAATATAAGCAAAAACATAATGGGTATTCCAATTCAGATGTTTCTATTGACTACTATACTGAAACAAAGAATGAGCATTATAAAATATGGTGCATAGAAAATATAGATATGAGCGAAGAGTTATGGTATAAACTCACATTAGTTTCTTTGGCTCCCCGATATGAAATTCTATTTAATGAAATGTTAGAAAAAATATAAGTGTTTATTATGGTTTATAAATTCTAAATATATGAAATGAATTGTTTACTAAATAGAAAGTTATAAGTTGGAGATGATATTATGATATATGCAAAATGTATTGAAGAATCTCAAATTGCAAACAGTGTCTCTGAGTTTCAAAAGAGACAGAATGAAAAAAATCATGTGTACTGCATAGGGCAAATAACAGTGTCAAAAAATGGATATGATATATTATACTGTGTTCCAATAAATTTTATTTATGATTGCTTAAAGTATGGAAGATATATTGCAATAATAGATAAAGATGATGACAGTTTAGAATATCCACGTAAGAGCAGTTATATGGGGCTTGAACGGTGTACTTCTGAACAACTAGTAATTAATATTATGGATTCACAAAACGAACAAACTATAGACTACATATTCAATGAGGTAGGTGATGCAGAATTAGTACATGATGGATATGTGCATACCCTTCCTGAAAATATACAAAAATATTTTAGACAAAAACAAGCGAACTGTTCGTGCAATGGTTAGTGCATTGAAAAATCATAAGTTGTAAAGGGGATTGGTGATATAAATAGATATAAGCATAGTGATTATTTAATAAATTACTTTGATTATAAACAATAATTTTACATAGGCATCTGTCAGAAATGGCAGGTGTCTTTTCTATGAATGGTGAGCCTTAACGGGCTCTTTTTTTCTGTTCAAACGTAAGGGAGGGGTATCCAATGGCCAACCGCATACAGGGGATTACGGTGGAAATCGGTGGAGATACCACCAAACTTACAACTGCATTAAAGGGGATGACGTATAATTAATTTCGCAAATTTAGTTTCATAAAAAATAGACATGGTCTATAGCCGTTTGGTAAAATAAAGTCACCAC
>NZ_SULJ01000049.1 GCF_007115105.1 Clostridium sp. HBUAS56010 | reverse complement strand
ACCCGGTTTGTTTCCTACAAGGACATCAAGGTGCTTATGGCAGATTTGAAGAGGGTTTATGCAGCCCCTACAGAAGAAGCTGCTCTGTCTGCGTTGGAGGACTTCGGAAATAAATGGGATGGTAAATATCCTAAAATATCGAAGTCCTGGAATGACAACTGGATAACTCTGTCCACTTACTTTAAGTATCCGGAGCCGGTCCGTCGCCTGATCTACACAACCAATGCAATCGAAGGGTTCAATCGCCAGCTGAGAAAAGTCACCAAAAGCAAGACGATATTCCCCTCCGATGACAGCCTGCTAAAGATGCTGTATCTGGCCACAATGGACATCACCAAAAAGTGGACAGGCCACCGCCAGGACTGGGGAATCATTCATTCACAACTAGAGATATACTTTGAAGAACGCCTGGCTGGCTATTAATGAAACTGGCTAAAATGAGCCAGTTTCATTGACATGCAAAGAAACAGCGTTATAATACAAACAAGGACAGAACCTTGAAATA
>NZ_SULJ01000048.1 GCF_007115105.1 Clostridium sp. HBUAS56010 | reverse complement strand
GAGCAGCTTCTTCTGTAGGGGCTGCATAAACCCTCTTCAAATCTGCCATAAGCACCTTGATGTCCTTGTAGGAAACAAACCGGGTGGAATTGCGGATCTGATGGATAATACAGTGCTGCACCTCGGCTTTCGGAAAGACAGCTTCGATTGCCTGTGGGAAACAAGTAAGGCCATCAATGCAGGCAATTAAGATATCTTCAACGCCACGGTTTTTTAGCCCGTTCATAATGGAAAGCCAAAACTTAGCACTTTCATTTTCACCAACATACATTCCCAGGACGTCTTTATGCCCGGTCATGTTAATACCGATTGCAATGTAAACGGCCCGCTTTACATTGCGTCCTTCGTGCCGTACATGATAGTGAATGGCATCCATGAAGACTACCGCATAGATTTCTTCCAGAGGACGTTCCTGCCATTCACGGACAATAGGCAGGATTTTATCCGTGATCCGGCTGATGGTGCTGTCTGAGATATCAATGCTATAAAGCTCACGCATATGACTTTCGATATCTG
>NZ_SULJ01000047.1 GCF_007115105.1 Clostridium sp. HBUAS56010 | reverse complement strand
TAAATAGCAATTTAGCTGATATACGTAGTGACATGGGCGGTGTGAAATTTGCTTATATTTCAGGCGGAACAGCCACCCTCAAAACCACGGACAGCGATGGTAAAATATATATAGAATTTAACAAGTACGCACCCAACGAATATTATAACCTGTTCGTGCAGGGTATGTGGGTTGGTAGTAATGTACTTAACGTTATAGGTAAGTATAATCATGGCTTCGACGTAGAGTTACGCAATAATACGGGTGCTGCGATTCCGAATGAAACTATAACTTTTGATTGGTTCGCCGTAAAGTTTGGCTAAATGATCATTTAATCAGTATACAAATAGGCAACGGCGCAAGTATAGGTTAGATTGTCACCATTGAGATTAAGGTACCGATTCGATGTTATCGCCATTATGCCATATTTTGTGCCGCTATAGGCTGCGATCGGGATAATTAGTTTCGTGCCCGCAGGGTAATCCGATTTTGCTGTAAGGTCTACACCATCACTACGGTATGGCATAGTGGTGCCTGATTGAGAAGTGCCACAGCTTACAGAATAAGATACAATTTTTACCTTAAGCAGATCACTACTGTTTGCTTTTAAAACTAAATTGCTATTT
>NZ_SULJ01000046.1 GCF_007115105.1 Clostridium sp. HBUAS56010 | reverse complement strand
GTCTGATTCTTGAATTCGTTACCACGATCCGTGTGAAATATTTGAATATCCTTCAGCGTTCCATTTACGGATTGAAACGCTTGTTTTACAAGGTCTGCTGTTTTGTTACGCCCGGCACTGTAACCAATTATTTCTCTATTAAAGAGGTCAACAAGGACGCATATGTAGTTCCAGCTCTTTCCGACTCTAACATATGTTAAATCACTTACAACAACATTTCTATATGGTTGCTCACTGAACTGGCGATCAACAACATTTTTAATTTTTGATTCGTTGCAAGTGTCTTTTTGAGGACGGAATTGAGCAGTTGTATAACTTGAAACCAGTCCTTCCTGCCTCATGATTCTGCCGATACGACGGCGTGAAACAATGATATGTCTATCTTTTAAATCTGATTTTATTTTTCGGGTTCCGTAATTATTACGGCTTGCTTTAAATATATCGATGATATGTTCCACCAGCTCCGACTCATCTGGCTTTGCTTTTGCTTCATAGTAATAGGTACTTCTAGGAATTTTTAGGACTTTGCACATTGCTGACACAGAGTATTTGTGGATATTCGCCTTAATCACATTTACTTTCGTCCTAAGATCAGCGCTGCTTGCTTTAGTATATCATTCTCCATTTCAAGATATTTGTTACGTTTCCGAAGCTCAATAAGTTCCTTTTGTTCCGATGTAAGATTGTCTTTCTCTTTAAAAGAACCACTATTATTGGCTTGCTGAATCCATTTGTC
>NZ_SULJ01000045.1 GCF_007115105.1 Clostridium sp. HBUAS56010 | reverse complement strand
CAGCACTGTATTATCCATCAGATCCGCAATTCTACCCGGTTTGTTTCCTACAAGGACATCAAGGTGCTTATGGCAGATTTGAAGATGGTTTATGGAGCCTCTACAGAAGAAGCTGCTCTGTCTACGTTGGAGGACTTCGGAAATAAATGGGATGGTAAATATCCTAAAATTTCGAAATCGTGGAATGACAACTGGATAACTCTGTCTACTTATTTTAAGTATCCAGAGCCGGTTCGTCGCCTGATCTACACAACCAATGCAATCGAAGGATTCAACCGCCAGCTAAGAAAAGTCACCAAGAGCAAGACGATATTCCCCTCCGATGACAGCCTGCTAAAGATGCTGTATCTGGCCACAATGGACATCACCAAAAAGTGGACAGGTCACCGTCAGGACTGGGGAATCATCCATTCACAACTAGAGATATACTTTGAAGAACGCCTGGCTGGCTACTAATGAAACTGGCTAAAATGAGCCAGTTTCATTGACATGCAAAGAAACAGCGTTATAATACAAACAAGGACAGAACCTTGAAATAATTGTTCTGTCCTTGCGTAACTATCAACATATCTTATATCAGTTTTTACAGTTTACACAAAACTTGAAACTCTCTCCTGGAACTACATATGCGTCCTTGTTGACCTCTTTAATAGAGAAATAATTGGTTACAGTGCCGGGCGTAACGATAGTGTCAAGATTTTTTCGCAAATTGTATTTCAGCCGTTAGGTAGCCGGTAGTCAGCCGGCTATGATATCAGACTGATTCTGG
>NZ_SULJ01000044.1 GCF_007115105.1 Clostridium sp. HBUAS56010 | reverse complement strand
ATACATTCCACAGCTTCGGTGTCGTGTTTTAGCCCCGGACATTTTCGGCGCAAGACCTCTCGACTAGTGAGCTATTACGCACTCTTTGAATGTGTGGCTGCTTCTAAGCCAACATCCTAGTTGTCTCTGAAATCTCACATCCTTTTCCACTTAACACGCACTTTGGGACCTTAGCTGGTGGTCTGGGCTCTTTCCCTTTTGACTGCCCAACTTATCTCGTGCAGTCTGACTCCCGTACATCATCTGACCGGCATTCGGAGTTTGATATTCTTTGGTAAGCTTTGACGCCCCCTAGGAAATTCAGTGCTCTACCTCCGGCAGACTAATACGAGGCTAGCCCTAAAGCTATTTCGAGGAGAACCAGCTATCTCCGGGTTCGATTGGAATTTCTCCCCTACCCACACCTCATCGCCACCCTTTTCAACGGATGTGCGTTCGGTCCTCCATTTCCTTTTACGGAAACTTCAACCTGGACATGGGTAGATCACCCGGTTTCGGGTCTACCTTTACTGACTCATTCGCCCTATTAAGACTTGGTTTCCCTTCGGCTCCGCACCTTCAGTGCTTAACCTTGCCAGTAACGGTAACTCGCCGGACCGTTCTACAAAAAGTACGCGGTTCCACCTTTAACGTGGTTCCACAGCTTGTAAACACAGGGTTTCAGGTTCTTTTTCACTCCCCTCCCGGGGTCCTTTTCACCTTTCCTTCACAGTACTATGCGCTATCGGTCACTAAGTAGTATTTAGCCTTGGGGGGTGGTCCCCCCGAATTCCCACAAGGTTTCTCGTGTCTCGTGGTACTTTGGATCCTGCTCGCTGACTATTGTTTTCCCATACAAGGCTTTCACTTTCTATGGCCGGTCTTTCCAGGACCGTTCTGGTAACAAATCGTCTCACTTGTTGCAGTCCATAACCCCATCATGCACGCATGATGGTTTAGGCTCTTTCCATTTCGCTCGCCGCTACTTTGGAAATCGAGTTTTCTTTCTTTTCCTCCGGGTACTTAGATGTTTCAGTTCCCCGGGTTCCCGACGTATGGCTATTTATTCACCATACGACAACTGAGGTTTGCTCAGCTGGGTTTCCCCATTCAGATATCTCCGGATCAAAGGATATTTGCTCCTCCCCGAAGCTTTTCGCAGCTTATCACGTCTTTCATCGGCTCTTAGTGCCAAGGCATCCACCCTGCGCTCTTATTAGCTTAACCAATTCGACTTTCATCTGCGGGTGCGGATTACTCATCTAAGATACATAGCGTTGTATCTCTGGTCTTAGGTTTGTTCG
>NZ_SULJ01000043.1 GCF_007115105.1 Clostridium sp. HBUAS56010 | reverse complement strand
GGGATGACGTATAATTAATTTCGCAAATTTAGTTTCATAAAAAATAGACATGGTCTATAGCCGTTTGGTAAAATAAAGTCACCACAACCAAATTTCACAAAGGAGGCTATAGAACATGTCCGATAACATTATACAATTAAATCAGGAACTTATCCATAACGAATTGAAAGATTTAGTACGTAACAGCGTTGAGGAAACCCTCAATGCCTTGCTGGATCATGAAGCAGATGAACTCGTTAATGCTGAAAGATATGAGCGTTCCGGGGAACGTAAAGGATATCGTTCCGGGCATTACAGCAGAAACTTTCAAACCACGGCTGGTGAAGTCAATTTAAAGATGCCAAAGCTAAAGGGCGTTCCATTTGAAACTGCCATTATTGAGCGATATCGCCGCAGAGAATGCTCTGTAGAAGAAGCTCTTATTGAAATGTATCTTGCAGGTGTTTCAGTTCGCCGTGTTGAGGATATTACCGAGACATTATGGGGAACCAAAGTTTCACCTGGAACAATAAGCAATCTAAATAAAAAAGCCTATGAACACATTGAAACGTGGAGAAGCCGCAAACTTACCAGTTCTTATCCATATGTCTTTGTAGATGGTGTTTACTTAAAACGAAGCTGGGGAGGTGAAATACAAAACGTCTCTATTCTTGTTGCGATTGGAGTCAACGAGGCTGGATGTCGTGAAATTATTGGTGCAGCCGAAGGAATGAAGGAAGATCGTGAAAGCTGGAAGACATTTTTTGTGTGGCTAAAAGAACGTGGTCTGGCCGGAGTTCGTTTGATTATCGGCGATAAATGCCTTGGGATGCTTGAATCCATTCCAGAAGTATTTCCGGATGCAAAGTATCAGAGATGTACGGTTCATTTCTACCGGAATATATTCTCAGCCACTCCTCGTAATAAGATGAAAGAAGTCTCTATGCTGCTGAAGGCTATCCATGCTCAAGAATGTAAAACATCTGCAAAGGAAAAGGCGAAACAAGTAGCGGATAAACTTCGCGAGATGAAATTAACTTCGGCCGCTAAAAAGGTCGAAGATGGAATCGAGGAAACCCTAACATACATGGATTTCCCCAACCAACACTGGACAAGGATTCGCACCAACAATACCATTGAACGTCTGAATCGGGAAATCAAACGTAGAACCCGGGCGATTGGTGCTTTTCCTGATGGGCAAAGTGCTTTAATGCTTGTATGTGCCAGACTGCGACATGTAGCTGGGACCCAATGGGGTGCCAAGCGCTACATGAATATGGAGCATCTAAAAGAATTGGATCTCCAGAATCAGTCTGATATCATAGCCGGCTGACTACCGGCTACCTAACGGCTGAAATACAATTTGCGAAAAAATCTTGACACTATC
>NZ_SULJ01000042.1 GCF_007115105.1 Clostridium sp. HBUAS56010 | reverse complement strand
TCATTTGTAGTACCTCCTTGAATTATGTCGGGGACTTCCCTGTCCCCCAGATTATATATTCCTAATCTGTCATTCGGGCCCTGAATAACAGACTGAAACCTTGATTATAAACCATATCATTTACTAGAGTGCCTTAAATGATATTAAAATAATATTCTCTGCCCAATAACAACTCCAGAATACAAACAATCAACTCCTGGATCTGAAACAAAGAAATCCTTTCTTACTGCTATATCGTCACAGATTGACTTTTCATAAGGTTTTTTTTGAAAATAGCAAAAAAACGGATGAACCTGAGCTCATCCGTCAAAAATACAGAATTAATTACTTTAATAACTGAAGAACACCCTGAGGTACCTGGTTTGCCTGAGCAAGCATTGCCTGAGAAGCCTGTACAAGAATGTTGTTCTTTGTATAGGACATCATCTCTTTTGCCATATCAACGTCACGGATACGGCTCTCTGCTGCTGTCATGTTCTCAGAGGTTACACTCAAGTTGTTGATGGTATGCTCTAAACGGTTCTGCAGAGCACCAAGATCACCACGAGTATTGGATACGGTGTTGATTGCGTTCTTGATGATCTGAACTGCATCAGCAGCGTTAGCCTGTGTATCAACCTTAACATCAGTTAAGCCTAATCCCTCTGTACTCATAGCTGCAATGTTAACATCAAGCTTGTTGTGGTCTTCTGATGATTCACCGATCTGAAGAGTCAGAGCTTTACCGGAGATGGCAGTTGCTGCACTTGTTTCATTAATTCCGTCAGCTGCTTTACTGTCACCTGTGAACTTGATATCATTGCTTAATGTAACTTTAAAATCTCCTAAAGCTGCAAAATCTTCATCCGCTTCACGTGCATCAGCAATTGCCTTGTTGATAGCTTCCTGTGTAATGGAACCTGCGTCCTTGCTGGAAACAGTAATTGTAACTGCTTTATCTGTTGCTTCTGCTTTTACAGTCTGACCTGCTTCTGCACCTGCATCTGCGGACTTAATGTTTACAGTGATTCCTGCTTCACCGCCAGAAACCTTGAAAGAGAACGCTTCACTGTTTGTATCAGCGTTTGCTTTTACATCTACTGCTGCAGATTTTGCTTCGCCATCTAATCCACCATCAAGCAGATTGATTCCATTAAAGTTGGTTCCAGTAGAGATACGGTCGATTTCTTTTGTTAAAGAATTCATCTCTTTCTGGATATTCTCTCTATCTACAGTATCCTGGTATGTACCATTGGCGGACTGCTGAGCAAGTTCTACCATACGGTTTAACATGGAATGCACTTCTGTTAATGCACCTTCTGCTGTCTGTACTAATGAAATACCATCATTTGCGTTCTTCTGAGCTGTCTCAAGTCCTGTGATCTGGGCTCTCATCTTCTCGGAAATAGCAAGTCCTGCTGCATCATCACCTGCACGGT
>NZ_SULJ01000041.1 GCF_007115105.1 Clostridium sp. HBUAS56010 | reverse complement strand
GCAGGATCTATGACAGCATTTGGTGCAGACAGATTTGAAGAAGGAAATTTGTGGAGAAAAGAAGTGGCGGTAAGATTATTTCGCATGGCGGATTTGGCCGGTGCACCAAAAAGACCAACCTGTATTAATCCTAATGACCATTTTAACTTCTTAGATGATACTACATACATCTCCAACAGGGAGATCAAAGAATTTGACTTACATAAAGCAACGCATAGCGATTTAATCATCGTCAACTTCCTGGTAAATAACAGTATTGGCACATCAAAGGAGATTGCAATTTGCCACGATAAGGGGATTCCGGTCATCGGATTGAACGAGCAGAAGTTAGAGCTGCACCCATGGGATATTGATGACTGCAACAGGATATTTGATGATATGGATGAAATGCTTGAATATGTGGTAAAGCATTATTTGATGGATTAGGAAGGAAACAATATGAAGGTATGGAATAGTAAATATGATATTGATCACGAAGAACTGGAAGCAAAAATTTCAGTACTGGCAAACGAATTAGGCTTATTAAATCATGAAGTTGTCAGTGATTTAGAGGATTTAAAATCCCAGCACGAAGATTGGAAAGTTGACAGATTGCTTGACGAGGTAAAGAAGATTTACTTATCCAATTAAACGAAGATTTTATTACAATTCTGAATCAATATATTGTAACTGCAAATGAATTTAACACTACATATAGTATGTAAAAAACATACAGCAACCACTAAAAATTATAATAAGGAGTAAAGAGGTTTGGTCGACCAATAAACGTGCGTTTACTCCCGTGAATTAATGAAGACAGAATTATACAATGACAATTTCCAGAACTTTAAAAAATATAACGTACCAAAAGCTCAATTAGTTATAGCAGATATCCCGTACAATGTTGGCAACAATTTTTATGGAAGCAACCCAATGTGGTATAAGGGTGGTGATAATAAAAATGGAGAAAGTAAATTAGCTGGTAAGGCAGCCTTTAATACTGACTTTAACTTTAATATTGCTGAATACTTCCACTTCTGCAACAGGTTGCTAAAGAAGGAACCAGTAAAAGCAGGTCAAAGAGGAAGAAGTTCGGATGCTCCATGCATGATTGTATTTTGTTCCTTTGAGCAAATTCAGACAGTATTGCATTATGCAGAAAAACATGGATTCAAACATAATATCCCCCTTGTGTTTGTCAAGAATTATTCACCACAAGTATTGAAGGCAAACATGAGAATTGTGGGAGCCACAGAATATGCTTTGTTGTTATACAGAGATAAATTGCCTAAGTTTCGTAATGGAGTTCAGACAGATGAAAACGGAAAAACAATCAGAGGAACAGGTCGAATGATTTTCAACTGGTTTGAGTGGAAACGTGATGGGAAAGATATTCCTAAAATTCACCCGGCACAAAAGCCAGTGGGAACATTAAAAGAATTGATTAAGGTGTTGACCGATGAAGGTGACGTTGTAATTGACCCATGTTCCGGTAGCGGCTCTACGGGAAGAGCGTGTATGGAACTTAACAGGGATTTTTACGGATTTGAAGTGTCGAAAGATTTTTATAAGAAGGCAAAGGATAGCATGTTGGTGCTACCTGAAGCAAAATAATTATTAAGCAAAGGGTTATTT
>NZ_SULJ01000040.1 GCF_007115105.1 Clostridium sp. HBUAS56010 | reverse complement strand
GCTCTACATACAAAAGATAAGGGCAGGTTTCCGATTTTCGGAAGCCTGTTTTTCCGTTTATAAAAAGATTAAGAATTTTATTTTTTGAATAAATAAAAAACTGTGTATAGAGGAATGGAGGAAAACAGCCAGCAATGGGTGAAAAAGGATCCTTAATATAAAGAGATTTATTAATGAAATCCTGTATATTTGAAAAATATGTTCAGAAGTGATTTTCTATAAAATTTACAAATTAACAAGCGCTATAATTAAGTTTTCATCATGGTGCAGCAAAGGATTATAGCAAGTATCAAAAATGATATGATGCTTATTTAATTAAACAAGATAAACAATTATTTTGATTATAAAGACAGATTTCTTATTGAGAAACCTGTCTTTCATTATTATAGTTGTTTGTAAGAACAAACATACCAATTGCAATAACTGGTTTGCTATTTAATGACAACTGTGCATTGGATTTCGGTCATTGCGTTTATTTTGTTAAATTTTTCATAAGTGATGCGAAGCATTGGTCGCATAGAACAATCTTCAAAATTGTGAGCTGCATAGAAAAGGGGAAAACTACTAGAAAGACCAGTAATGATTATTCCTCTGTTTTCAATCTGGCCATTATGCCAGCTTTGAGCGATGTAAGTGATATCAATTTCACTGTAACTGGACTGGGGGGTGTCAGTAAAGATAATTTCATAACTATGATTAAACTTGGGATTAGAGTAGCAATCATTATATATATTAAAGAAGTCTTCTGAAGGATATAAACAATATGAATGAAAAAAAGGATTCATGTTATTTTTATCCTGTTTACATATTGGAAGCTTAAAAAGTATTAATTGGCAGCTTTTAATCTGATTGATATAGAAATATCGCTGAATATCAAAGTATAAATAAGTGGACATACTACATTGACTGCATTGACCCACCAATAAGGCTTTGGATTTAGAAGTGAAGCAACAATTAGGAAAGCTTCCGGAATTTTTGCAATCAACATCAATGGAATTCATATTAAACCCTCCTGATCTAATATATGTGCCATGATCCAGGACTGGCACTGCAACACCAGGAAGTGTTGGGAATATACTGATAGTAGGTCCATACCTTAAGACCATCAAATAAATCGAAGAAAGGGTCATAACTATGGCAATTAATGTATCGGTAACCAATGCCGAGGCCTTTAACTCAAGTGTTGAAGATGCCTTTTTTGATATTTCTTTTACAAACGATACAGCTTTTAACTATGCAGCGGATACAAGTATCTATTACTACGCATTACTCACAGATTCCACGGAAGGAACCGCTAAAACACAGGAAGTAACTTTTGTGGTTCCCAAAACGGAACTGGGAACAATTGATGCTTCTACTGTTCAATCATTTGCATTTGAAAATACAGAGAGTCTTGTAGCTCCCGTTACAGCAACAGGAGGAAGAATCCTATATGTTGCTCAGTAAAAATTAGAAAGTAAGCCGCTGTTCCATAAGGAAACCACTACCTTATGGAGCTGCGGCTCTTTTATTCCGTATGAAAGAGAACCCCTATCTTATAGGATAAAAGACTTTTTGAAATAAATGTAAAAAAGATGTTGACATTTGTCGGAAAGCTTGATATGATATAACTCGCCGCTGAAAACGGCGGCAAACTTCTTCT
>NZ_SULJ01000004.1 GCF_007115105.1 Clostridium sp. HBUAS56010 | reverse complement strand
CATTCTTCGCTGGGATACCTGACTCCGGTGAAGTATAGAATAAATACCCTAAAAAAAACTGTCTAAAAAACTGTTGACAATCCATGAAAACCTGATAGACACAAGAGAATCCTTATAAAGTAAGGCTTTTTAAGAGACTAAAAAGGCCAAAAAAATAGTGCATCTGATAGGAATCGAACCTACGGTTAATTAAGAAAAAATGTAGTAAAATCAATAGTTTGGAGGTAGGCAATAATCAATTTGACCCATTATTGACCCATTATCCATAATTTGGAAATCTAAATAAGTCTATATGCTGGTATGAAAAATATGAGTATGTGGGCTTATTTTAGTGCCTTAAATTCTAACGTAAACAAATCCCCCTACCCACCAGTAAACCGTCTATATGGACATTCTGGTGACCACCGGGGGCATTACAACAGCACTAATACATGACACTAGCAAACAACAATTTAATGAAAATTGAGATTCCGGTAATGGCCGGAGGTTTCAGCAGATATCGGCACCACCGATAACAATTTTATAAAAATCAAGGAGGAAATTAAAGTGAGCAAAGAAAAACATGACCATGGATTTACAATCTGGAGAGCAATAGAACGGGTTTGGAGAAGGGAGGATAATGCTTACACCAAGAAGTCAATTGAAAATATTCTGAAAATGTATGCAGAAGAATGTCTCAAAGCATTAATGGAGGGTGAAAAGGTCAGCATTAAGGGAGTAGGTACAATTCGTCCTACTATCGTTAGAACTTCACATTGTGGACTTGGCACGATGAAGGACAAGGAAGGTGAGCTTCGTACATTTGTAAGGTTGCATTTCCACACAAATGATTTATTTAAAAAGAGTTTGAAAGAAAGATTAAATAAGAATATGGAAAAAGGGATTCATGGATTGAAAGGAGAAGACGAATGTTTGGAACAGTAACAAAGTATTTTGAAGACAAGGGATTTGGGTTTATTCGTGGAGAGAATGGACAGCAGTATTTTATCCATTGGTCAAAATTAAACGGGGAATATGTTGAAAGTGGCTATCTGGTAAATTTCGATGTGTATTCAACAGATAGAAGTGATTATAATGCCATGAATATATCTGTGATTGAAGCCGCAGAAAGGAAATATAAGAATGGCAAAAAGAATAAGTAATATGAACCAATTGACTGCTGCACTCATGCCAACGATGGAAAGTATGGTTGGTGTGATGGCCGATAGAGTCTATGAGACGTTGAATTATTATTTACAATCCTATTACGATGCCTATGATCCATTATCGTACAGAAGGTCATATGATTTTTTGCGATCAGCGGTAAAAGTTGAGCCTAAGAGAGTAGGAAATAAGGTGGTAGCGTCTGTATACATTGATTATGACTCCATGGATAATTATTACAATGCTACAGGATTTGAAGTTGTTACATGGGCAAGTCAGGGATTGCATGGTGGTTTAGATGTAGGAAATAGTACTCCCCGTGTTTGGGACGAGACAATAGAAAATACCGTTGAGAATGGGGAATTGTTGAAACTGGCAATTGAATATCTGAAGAGTAAAGGCTTTTCGGTAAGAGCATAGGAGGATTTACATAATGGAATTAAGTAACAGAGTAGCAGTTATCAGCAACGAAAATATGAATGGATTGAATCAGTTATATGGAAACATGACACATGATGATCTGGAGCGAATTGTAAATAAGCATATTGCAGTTGCCATTGATGAGATAATGGAAGATAACAACTGCTGCCATTAAGAATTTATAAGTATTTGTATTTCCTAGTTGCCGGGAAGTAAAAGAAAGGCAATGCCACGATTCAAGAATATTTCTAATTTTCTATGTGCAATCCACGCCCCCCTGATCGGTGGTCGTCGATATATCCGCACAACTATTCCATGTGATAAAGACACGAAAAGTAAAAAATAGAATATTGGATTTATAAAGTTCAGGATAATGTATTCTGGGCTTATTTGCTATGGGACTGAATTAACGAGAAATGGCGGTTTCTAGTGTGGTGAGTAATGGAGAATTGCTTATAGAATAAGAGTTTATTCATTGGGACCATATAGAGAGCTTTATTTTACAAGGGTTTCGGTTAAAATATATCTCAAAATAAGGCGTTCTTGGGATCACCCCCTGTATATAGAAGCCATAATGTTAAACCATGCCCCCTATAGCAATTTTCTTGAATTTCTGGTTAATAAAAAGGAGGTTCAATGAATGACAATAGAATTAGTAGTAAGCAGAATAATGAGGTTTCTCATAACCTAGAAACTAAGATATGCAATAAATGTGGGAGAGCATTACCAACAAACAGCTTTAGACTTATGGACAATAAGGTATCTGCTCCATATTACCTGGGGCAATGTAAAGAGTGTGAATATAAGTCTCAAAGAAAATATATTGAAAGCAAGCAACAGATTAAAATTAATGATAATGTAGAAATATTGATACATAGAAAATACAAGGAGATTAAGCCAGAAAGAATACTGGATTTATCAGCAACTAAAATACTTCCTCTTGGTACAGATGAGCAGTTTGTTAAATTGATGGATTATAAAGATTACTGGATATCTAATTATGGGAGAATGATTCGTCGCGTCAACGGACAAACCGTCTTGCTTACAGGTAGTTATGATAAATATGGGGTATTAAGATATACTGCGACAAAGAATAATTTTTATAATGGAAAATGGAATGATAAGAGTGAAAATATATATGCTCCTAAAGTGGTGGTAGAAACATTTATTGTAAATTCTGATATAGAAAATAACATCTATATTTGGCATGGTGGATTTAATAAAGAAGACAACTATTTCAGAAATCTATATCCTCTAAATCAGGAGCAGTATAGAATTGTTAAGCAGAACTTTATGAAAAATGGAGATGATTCAGAAGCCTTTATTGTAAATGTAATGAATGATATAAGGTATAAACCTGACAATTGGAGCAAGCCAGAACAAACACCGACTATGTGTGGAGTTGGATACTGGGGGAGTGATGATGTGGATTGTAAGTCAGAGTCTTACATAAAATGGCATGACATGATGAATCGTTGTTATAATGACAAATTCCATGAGAGGCAGCCACAATATAAGGGTCATGCTGTTGGTGAAGAATGGCATAACTATTGTAATTTTAAGATATGGTATGAGAAGAATAAATATGGAATTGAATCTTTAGATCTTGATAAGGATATTTTATTTAAGGGAAACACTATTTATAGTTCTGAAACTTGTTGCCTTGTACCTCATTTTATCAATACTCTATTTTTAAGTTGCAAGAAGAATCGGGGAGATTTACCCCTTGGTGTTCATAGGGATAAAGAGAGTGGTAAATATCGTGCAGAGTTAAATTGTTTTGGAAAAGTAATTAAGCTTGGTACATTCAATGATTCCGTTGCCGCTTTTGAAAAATATAAAGAATACAAAGAAAAATTTATAAAGGATATGGCTGAAAGAAGTAAAGATAAAATACCATATAAGGTTTATCGTGCTATGATGGAATGGAAGATTGAAATTGATGATTAAATAATATGTTAAAAGACTGAGGTATTTTAGAGAATTTTGTAGTGGTTTTCCATATTGTAGAAGTTCTATGTAAGATCAATGAGCAAATTTTGGCACTCAAAGTGTATAATTTTGGAACAAGTATTGCTATGCTTTATGGTTGCTGTTACGCTATACCTTCTAAGAGATAAATAAATATATCTATTTATTTTTGTATTAAGAAGGTGATTAAAACTAAATAAAATGATAGACAACGTTGCAATGTAACTAAAAACTATAATATGGAGGAAGCATATGAAGAAAAGAAACTATAAGAAATACACAGCCCTTTTACTTGCAGCATTAATGACTTTAAATACAGGTATTACAGCTTTTGCTCAAAATCATTCTGTAAATACAAATAGCCAAAGTGTATCAAAAACTTCTGGAAGCGTTATTGTAACAGAAGATGGAGTGACAATTAATGGTGTGTATTATACAAAAAGTCAGTTTGAAAAATTACTTAATCAGGCGGTTGAAGTAAGCGGTTCAAGCAATGGAATTGTACAACCACAGATGGCAATGGCGGCGGGAGCATATTTTATTCCTGGGGTAGGAGAGGTTTTGATTGCCGCAACAGGAGTTATAATTGTAGCTGGTGTAACGATAGCAGCAGGATCATGGTTATATAATACTATTACTGATTGGCTCAGTGATTCTGATGCACGTGCAATTGCCAAGATAAAAGGTAAAATTCCTTCAAGGTTAAGAGATGATAATGGCGATGTGGATTTAGGAAAGTTTGACCAAAAGGTTAGTGGAAAAACTACTTATAAAGAAAAAGGTGGTTGGTCGATTGATAAAGACACTTCAGGACACGGGCAGAGTAAGTGGAAACTGAAAGATAAACAAGGTAAAAGAGTTGCCTCATTAGGAGAAAATGGTGAGGTATTAAGAGATTAAAGAGGTTTAATTTTATGTTTGAGGTAATTGAAAATCTTCAAGATTTAGATGAATATTATTATATTGATTTTATTCCATATGAAACATCGGACGTGCATTTTTTGGAATTGGAGGAATATTTCGAAACCTCTTATCTTCCGCTATATGCAGAAAAAATATCCCGTATTGCGTTGAAGTTGATTTATTTCTACCTATGCGAGATTTATCTAACTGAATCTCCAATACCTGTTGATCTGGAACATGAGATTTCTTTTAACGTAAATATTAGAAACAGTTCTCCTGATAAATTGGCGTATATAATAAAGAAAATTGTATCAATGGACTTTTCTTCGGTACAGATTCTCTTTTCTGAACCTCAGTTTCTTATGAGTATTAATGGTGGATTTTTAGTTAGTTTTTATCAACTGACTGATGAAGTTCTGCAAATATTACAGAAACTAGTCTCACAAGAGGGATTATTTTTGAAATTTAGAAACTCTACTGGTGAAAGAATCTTAATGTAATATGAAACAATGCTATTATCAGTAATCACTTCTATAGGGTATATTGGATAGAAATATCTAGTATACCCTATTTTTTTTATTTTGTGGGTATGGTATGATTGATTATACTAAATACAAAACACAAGGGGAATTAAAATGATAGATTTGAAAAAGTTATCAAAAGGAGTATTAGTTGAAAGATTATCAAATTATATTAAACAGTTAAATGAATTAGAAAATTCAATTTCTGAATATATGCAAAATAATAATGGAGATTCTCACTCGATCAGCGAAAAATATAAAAAGTTAAAGCAAGACATAAACGAGGAATATAAGTATCTTTCTAAGTCTTCGAACGAGTGTATGGACGATATATCTGTCGTGCATAATTGCTATAAAGCAGGAGTAATGGAAGCTAGTGCAAAGGGGTTTACATCACGATCCAATAGTAAAATAGATCAAAGTTTATTTAACTCTGTTGCTGACGCACTATATTATTTAGAATATTATTTACCTAAGTCAGAACTTGAATAATAAACTTTATACTGGGAAAGAAAAGGAGTGTCTAACATGGCATTAATACACTCTTTTGAAGCAGATACAAGACTATAACAAGCGTAAAAAGATTGAGACTCATTATGTTGCATGTACGGTAGATGGAGGATATGTATCAGAACGTAATATACTCAGAACATATAAAAGTGTTCTTGGTACAGTGGGAGCAGAAGATTACACAATCCATGCGCTTAGACACACATTTGCTTCAAGACTGTTAAAGAGAGGGATAGAGATTAGTGTTGTCAGCAAACTCTTAGGACACGCCGATATTAACACCACATACAGTACATATATTCACGTTCTAAATGATCAGATGACCGATGTAATGTCCAGTATCTGCAAGGTTTAAAAGGGAAGATTTTGACCACTTATCTGACCACTAATGACCACTTATCTTTCAGTAAAAAACAGCAAAAACCAGTAGAAATCAGTAAAAGTTAGGAATTGGGAAAATTAGCGAAAAGCTGATAAGCGCGAGAGAATCCTTATAAAGTAAGGCTTTTTAAGAGACTAAAAAAGCCAAAAAAATAGTGCATCTGATAGGAATCGAACCTACGCACACGGCTCCGGAGGCCATTGCTCTATCCACTGAGCTACAGATGCATCTTTTACATTCTACTATAAGTTCCTGTAATGCGCAAGAGTATTTGTTGATTTTTATCGTTTTTTTTGTTAAAATGAGGAAGAGATTCATTCTCCAGGAGGTCACGCCTAAATGAAACACTTATTGGAAAAATGGAAAAATGGTTCAAAAGAAGAGATGATGAAATATTTAAAATTTCTTGCAATTCCGCTGGTTGCAATTGTACTTATGGTTGTTGTGGTAGTAATGGACCGACCGGTTGAGAACAAAGAAGAAGCGAAGTCCCAGACGGGAAAGCAGGAGAGTGGAACAGAAAAAGAGGAATCAAAAGAGGTTACGTTAGAAAAAGAGGCTGTACCGGAGATTCATGAATTAATGGAGTCTTATTTTAAGGCAAGAAAGACCTGTGATCTGGAACTGCTTTCCAAGGTTTACGGAGGGCTTGTTTCTGAGGAAGAGTTAAAAAAGCAGGGCGACAGATTGGAAGAAGAGGTTAAGTTCTATCAGGATTATGAGAATCTGGAATGTTATACAGCTCCTGGTGTATCTGATGGAGATTATGTTGTCTACGCCAGGTTTGATGTTAAGTTCCGCCAGGCAGAAACACCTGCCCCGAGCCTGACCGCCAGTTATGTCAGGAAAGGAACCGATGGAACCTATTATCTGGTTGCTGATGCTGACAAAGAACAGTCCGCACTGATTGATCAGGTGAATCATTCCAGACAAGTTCAGAAGATGACAAAAGAAGTCAATGAAAGCCTTGGAAAGGTCTTAGAATCCGATGAGAATCTTTTGGCAGTATATCATATGCTGAAAGATAAGAAGGAAGAGCCTGAGGAAAGTTCCAAAGAAGAATCGGAAGCTGCCACAGAAACTGGCAGCCAGCCAAACAATATGTAAACCAGATGCTTCTCTGCGTGGCACCGTGCAGAGGGGCATTTTTGGCAAAGGAGAAAATAGTTATGGATGTTAAAGATTTTAATTTTGATTTGCCCCAGGAACTGATTGCCCAGGACCCTCTGCTTGATCGTTCTGCTTCCAGACTGCTGGTGATGGATAAACATACAGGAGAGATAGAGCACAGACATTTCAGAGACATACTTTCGTATCTCCGCAAGGGAGACTGTCTGGTCATTAATGATACGAAAGTAATTCCAGCCAGACTTTTTGGCGTCAAAGAGGGAACAGAGGCGAAGGTTGAGATCCTTTTATTAAAACGGAAGGAACATGATATCTGGGAGGTGCTTGTTAAACCGGGAAAAAAGGCAAAGCCTGGAACTGTCATTTCATTTGGTGATGGTTTGTTAAAGGGAACCGTGGTTGATGTCGTGGAAGAGGGGAACCGGCTGATCCAGTTTTCCTATGAAGGAATATTTGAGGAGATACTGGACCGTTTGGGACAGATGCCTTTACCTCCTTATATTACACATCAGCTTCAGGACAAGAACCGTTACCAGACCGTTTATGCAAAACACGAAGGTTCTGCTGCCGCACCAACTGCAGGACTTCATTTCACCAAGGAGCTGTTAGAAGAAATCAAGACCATGGGAGTGACCATTGCAAAAGTCACACTTCATGTTGGGCTTGGAACCTTCCGCCCGGTGAAAGTTGACACCATTGAAAATCACCATATGCACTCAGAATTCTATGTAGTAGAGGAAGAAGAAGCAAAAAAAGTCAACGACACGAAGAAAAACGGAGGCAGAATTATCTGCGTGGGAACCACAAGCTGCAGAACCGTTGAGTCTGCATCCACGGAAGAGGGAGTTTTAAAAGCAGGGACTGGCTGGACGGAGATATTTATTTATCCTGGTTACCGTTTTAAAACATTGGATTGCCTGATTACCAATTTCCATTTGCCGGAATCCACGCTTGTTATGCTGGTCTCAGCACTTGCAGGACGGGAGCATGTGCTCCATGCCTATGAAGAGGCGATCAGGGAGCGTTACCGTTTCTTCAGCTTTGGAGATGCCATGTTTCTGACTGATCTTCATGAAGAAATAAATGATGGGAGGCCTGTGCAGTGAAAACAGCGGGGGATTTGAGACAATTTCTTAATTCCGTTGATGGAAAAGGATATCCGGCATACAAGGGGTCAAAGGGAGAATATGCTTTTTCTGACTATGTGCTTTCCATTGATCATGTTCAGGGAGATCCCTTTGCAGCACCTTCTAAGATCAGTCTGCATATAGATGGGAAAAAGGCGGGATTTCCTGTTGCGTTTTATGATCAGGAATATAAAAAAACCGCTCTTTGTGATGCCCTGTTAAGAAAGTTTGGAGAGAAACTCAATCCCTGTTCTTTTAAAGCAAAAGGCTCTGGCAAAAGCGGTCTTTTGTCAATCAGTCATCCCGGACAGGAAGTTCTGGATAGAACCGCCTGTAGAATTGATTCCAAAAACGGGAACGTGATATTTCGCCTGGAGGTGGGATTTCCTGCCAATGGCAGGTCTATCCGCTCTGGAGAGTTAATCAGGATTTTATTTGAGTTTATTCCCTCCTGTGCGGCGGGAGTTTCATTTTATAGCTCCTATCCTTCACAGGAAAAACAGAGAATGTCAGAGGTGATAGAACTTGCTGAAGATCAGAATTCTTTGCGGAGCCAGCTTATAGAGAAGGGACTTGCAGCCTTTGTTGCCAACGGAGCCATATTGCCAAGACAATCCGGAGTCTCAGAAAAACCCATGAAACATGCAGTCCCATTTCAGTCTCCGGAATCCATGGAGGTGGAAATCGTACTTCCAAACAGGGGAGTGATCAAGGGAATGGGAATAAAAACAGGAATTACCCTGATTGTGGGCGGTGGTTATCATGGAAAATCCACGCTTTTAGAAGCACTGGAAAGGGGAGTGTATAATCACGTTGGCGGAGATGGCAGAGAATTTGTTGTTACAGATGATTCGGCGGTGAAACTGCGTGCAGAAGATGGAAGAAGTGTGAAACAGGTAAATATTTCTCCGTTTATTAATAATCTTCCTGATCGTCGGGACACGGTCCGCTTTTCCACAGAGGATGCCAGTGGGAGCACTTCCCAGGCAGCGGGTGTTATGGAGGCAATGGAAAGTGGAACAAGGGTTCTGCTGGTGGACGAGGATACCAGTGCAACTAATTTTATGGTTCGTGACCGTCTGATGCAGATGGTGGTGAGCAGGAGCCACGAACCAATTATTCCATTTATTGAACGGGTCAGAAGTTTATATGAAAAAAAGGGTATTTCCACCATTCTTGTGGCGGGAAGTTCTGGTGCTTATTTTCATGCAGCCGATCACGTCATTCAGATGGATTCCTATGTGCCAAAGGAAATCACTGCATTTGCCAAAGAAAAGGCGAACGATTATGGAGAAGAGATTTTGTCTCTTGATCTGCCAGAAATCACATTTCACAGGGTTCCTACTTCTCTTGGAATCAAGAGAGAGGAAAAAAGAACGAAAACAAAAGTACTTGGAAAAGACAGTTTAAAGATTGATCATGAGGTTGTAGATTTACGCTATGTGGAACAGATCGTTGACGCGGAGCAGATCGCTGCTTTGGGATTTTTGCTTCCATATGCAGAGGAACATCTGATTGACCAAAAGAGAACGCTGGTGCAGGTTGTGGATGCGCTGGAGGAAATGCTGCATACAAAAGGAATTGATTTCCCCGGGGAAAAGGGATATATACCTGTTAATCTGGCGCTTCCCAGAAGACAGGAGATTTTTGCAGCATTTAACCGGTGCAGAAGCCTGTCTTTTTAAGCGGATAGGAGCATGGAATGGAAGAAGGGCTCAGTAAGCATTAGACAAAGGAGGAAGATGATTGAATACGGTATTATTGCAATATGCAGTAGAAGTGGAAAAGACAGGTTCCATCACTCAGGCGGCAGCCAACCTTTATATGGATCAGCCTAATCTGAGTAAAGCCATCAAAAGTCTGGAAGAAAGTCTTGGTGCTCCCATATTTCGTCGGACGCCCAAAGGGGTTGTTCCTACGGAGCGGGGAAGTGTGTTTCTGGAATATGCCAGAAACGTACTGGTTCAGATTGAGGAGATGGAACGGCTATACAAACCGGAGCAGCCGGCAAATATCACATTTTCTCTGTCCATGCCAAGAGCAAGCTATATCAGTCTTGCCTGTGCCAGATTCATCCAGTCTCTTCATGCAGAAGAGTCCATGACTGTCTGGCTGAGAGAAACCAATACTTCCGGCACCTTAAGCGATGTGGATACCGGAGAATATCGTTTAGGTATTATCAGATACCAGTTTTCTTCAGAGTCTTATTACCATCAGGTGATAACTGCAAAAGGTATGGTTTTAGAACCATTGTTTGATTATTCTTTAAGACTTTTATTGTCGAGAGAGCATCCCCTGGCGCAAAAGGCGGAGATACAGCCAGAGGATCTTTTTCCTTATACAGAGATTACCCTTGGTGATGGTGTATCCAGCTACAAAGGGAATTTAGAAAGAGAGAGACTAGCGGCTGGGTCTTTAAAGCGTATCTTTGTTTTTGAGCGTGGAAGCCAGTTTGATCTGCTGTGTGAAAACCCGGATACTTATATGTGGGTCTCTCCCATGCCCGAACATTTGCTGAAACGATACTGTCTGGTGGAACGCCAGTGCAGGAAAGAGACCAGAGATTACCGGGATTCCCTGATCTGTAAAAAAGGCTGTTCTTATACCCGTCAGGAAAAAGATTTTCTGAAAGAACTGGAATTGTGCAGCTCCCAGTTTCGACAAGAATGTTAAATATATATCAATAATTATATACTGATATATAGCTTTTTACCTTTGCATTTTCTGTTGGGCTGGACTACAATAAAAAGGTAGTGAGAACTGGAAATTCATAAGGAGGGTTATAATATGGCTAGATTTACATTACCGAGAGACTTGTATCACGGAAAGGGAGCCTTGGAGGAACTTAAGAATTTAAAGGGACATAAGGCAATCGTGGTAGTTGGCGGCGGTTCGATGAAACGATTTGGATTTCTTGACAGAGTTGTGGCTTATTTAAAAGAAGCCGGATTAGAAGTGAAATTATTTGAAGGGGTAGAACCAGACCCCAGTGTAGATACTGTAATGAAAGGCGCAGAGATCATGCGTGAATTTGAACCGGACTGGATCGTTGCAATCGGCGGTGGATCTCCCATTGATGCGGCAAAGGCAATGTGGGCATTTTATGAGTATCCGGATGTTACGTTTGATGATTTATGCGTTCCGTTTAATTTCCCGTCTTTAAGAACAAAAGCAAAATTCTGCGCAATTCCGTCTACTTCCGGAACAGCTACCGAAGTAACGGCATTCAGCGTTATTACAGATTATAAAAAAGGAATTAAATATCCTCTTGCTGATTTTAATATCACACCGGATGTTGCAATCGTTGATCCTGATCTTGCAGAAACCATGCCTCAGAAGCTGACCGCATATACCGGAATGGATGCGCTGACTCATGCGATAGAAGCATATGTGTCCACTCTGCATTGTGATTTTACTGATCCTTTAGCACTTCATGCAATTAAGATGATACATAATGATCTGATTTCATCCTATGGCGGTGATATGGATGCCCGTGCCCGCATGCACAATGCACAGTGTCTTGCAGGAATGGCATTTTCCAATGCGCTGTTAGGAATCGTTCATTCCATGGCACATAAAACAGGTGCGGCTTATTCCGGCGGACATATTGTACATGGATGTGCCAATGCCATGTATCTGCCGAAGGTAATCCGGTTCAATGCAAAGAATCAGGAAGCAGAAAAACGTTATGGTGAGATTGCCCGTTTTATGGGCTTAAAAGGCGATAGCGATAAGGACCTGGTTGATGCACTGATTGCAGAGATTCGCTCTATGAATGAAAAACTGAGTATTCCTTTCAGCATTAAAGAATACGATGGCGGAATCATTGATGAAGCAGAGTTTAAGGAAAAATTAGCTTCCGTAGCAGAACTTGCGGTTGGTGATGCCTGTACTGGCTCCAATCCAAGGTCCATTACGCCGGCTGAGATGGAAAAACTGCTTTCCTGCTGTTACTATGACACAGAAGTAGATTTTTAAATTACAAGAAGATAAATGAGAGAATAATTACAGGCGCAGGACCTTAAGGTTCTGCGCCTGTGGTGTGTAAAAAAGCAGTTTGACAGCAAAAATCATCTGTGATATGGTAATCTGGAAAATGAAATTCGAAAGGCAGAATATGAAAAAAGGAAAGAAAATGCTTTTTATTGCCGGGCTTGCAGCCATATTGCTTTCTGGTTGTCAAAGAAAGATTGAACCGATTACCAAGTCCGGTTTTATGCTCAATACATTTGTTACAGTGACAATCTATGATAAGGATGATCCTGAGATACTGGATGATTGCCTGGACTTATGCCGTTCTTATGAAAATATGTTAAGCAGGACATTAAAAGAGAGTGAAGTATATCAGATAAATAACAGACCTGCCAATCAGCAGACGGTTACAGTTTCTGATGATGTGAGAAATCTTATATCCATGTCCCAACATTATTCTGAACTGTCAGATGGCGGTTTTGACATTACCATAGAACCTTTGTCTTCTCTCTGGAATTTTACTTCTCAAAAACCTGTGGTTCCTCCAGATCATGAGATTCAGAAAGCTGCTGCAAAAGTGGATTACCGGAATCTGAAACTGGAGGGAAATACCCTTACTTTTTTATCACCGGATACTGCCATTGACTTTGGAGCCGTTGCAAAGGGGTATATTGCAGACCGCTTAAAAGAATATCTTGTTAAAGAGGGAGTAAAAAGTGCAGTCATTAATCTGGGGGGCAATGTACTTTGTGTTGGAGAAAAGCCTGATGGGGAACCATTTAAAATAGGTCTTCAAAAACCTTTTGCAGACCGGAATGAGACAATTGAGACGTTCCAGATTAAGGATTTATCTGTGGTGTCTTCTGGTGTTTATGAAAGACATTTTATAAAGGATGGAACCAACTACCATCATCTTTTAAATCCGGCGGATGGATATCCATTTCAAAATGGGCTGGTATCTGTGACCATTCTGTCAAAGGAATCCACAGATGGAGATGGACTGACCACAGCCTGTTTTTCCCTTGGACTGGAAAAAGGGCTTCAACTGGCCAACTCCTTAGATGATATTTATGGAATCTTTATTACGGATGATTATGAAGTCTATTATTCGGATGGGGCAAAGCAGTTTCTCGAAGCAGGACATTAGATTTTCTTTACAATTTTCCATCCCTATAATACAATAGAAGAAATGCGATTTTACAGGAGAAAAGAAATGTTAAAAAAAATATGGGACAAGTTCACCAGCCGTGAGGTAATCTCCTATCTGGTATTTGGAGTTATGACTACAGTGGTGAACTGGATTGTCTATGCGATCATGGTGAGAGCCGGCGTAGACTACCGGGTTGCAACGGCAGCGGCATGGGTGGTGTCGGTTGTATTTGCCTATGTTGTCAATAAGATTTTTGTATTTCAAAGCTATGACCTGCATCCTGCTTTTATTTTCAAAGAGATGGTTTCATTTACTGCATGCAGAGCAGCGTCAGGCGTCATGGAAATGGTTCTAATGGTGATAATGGTTTCCTGGCTCAATATGGATGAATATGTAAGTAAAGTACTGGTATCCATAGTTGTTGTTGTTGTGAACTATGTATTCAGCAAACTTTTCATATTCCGTAAGAGTGAGGAAAAACCCCTGTAAAGAGAGGTAAATGAAATGGAACACGATGACGAGATTGAAAAGATATCTAAAGAACTAGAGGATATGCTAAAAATGACATCAGATGAAAATAAAGATATCACAGAAGTTATGGAAACGGGTTCTTCTGAGCAGGAGGAAGTAAAAGAAATACTTTCTGCAGATAGACTGGAAGAACAATACAAAGAAGAGGAACCATTGGAACTGGAAGATTTAGACCAGGAGATGGAGACAGAGACAGAAAAAACAGACCTGGAAGAGAAGACGGACAGGAGACGCAGACGTCGGAAAGCGGAATCAAAAGGCGGCAGTCTGATCCGCCCTGCTGATGGACTTCTTGCAGCTTTTTTTGTACCAATGGTGATAATGATCATTATATTCGCTCAAAGAGGTATCTTTCCATTTGGAGAGGAAAGCTTTTTAAGGACGGATATGTATCATCAGTATGCACCGTTTTTTTCCGAGTTTCGTCATAAGCTGACCCACGGAGGAAGTTTGCTTTATAGCTGGGATATCGGTATGGGCGTGAATTTTGCAGCCCTTTATGCTTACTATCTGGCAAGCCCTTTAAACTGGCTTCTGGTCTTATGTCCAAAGAATTATGTCATAGAGTTTATGACTTATATGATTGTATTTAAGATCGGATTGAGTGGTTTGACTTTTTCCTGGTACTTACGGAAGCATTTTAAGACGAATGATTTTGGTATTGCTTTCTTTGGAATCTTTTATGCCTTGTCCGGTTATATGGCGGCATACAGTTGGAACATTATGTGGCTTGACTGCATCCTGTTATTCCCTTTGATTATGCTGGGACTGGAACGACTGGTAAAGGAAAAGAAATGTTTTTTATATTGCATAACTCTGGGGTTATCAATATTGTCAAATTATTACATTTCAATTATGATATGTATTTTTATGGTGCTTTATTTCATCTCTCTTCTTATATTAGAAGGGAAGAAGCAATGGAAAGGATATGTGAGAAACGCAGGGGATTTTGCTTTATATTCTCTTTTAGCGGGAGGTCTTGCTGCCATTGTCCTGCTGCCTGAGATTTATGCGCTGCAGATGACTGCTTCCGGAAATGTGAATTTTCCTCAGACGTTTAGTTCTTATTTTTCCATCTTTGATATGATCGCCAGACATCTTCCGGCAGTGGAGACAGAGATCGGGCTGGATCACTGGCCTAATTTATACTGTGGAGTTGCTATTTTAATGTTTTTCCTGTTATACCTTGGCAACCGGAAGATACGTCAGAAAGATAAGATTATAATGTGTTCCTTACTGCTCTTTTTCTTTGTGAGTTTTTCCGTGAATGTGCTGAATTTTATATGGCATGGATTTCATTATCCCAATAGTCTTCCCTGCAGACAGTCCTTTATTTATATATTTTTAATGCTGATGGTCTGTTATCATGCTTATGCCCATCTGCATGAGACGCCCTGGAAACATATTGTGCTGGCATTCTTTGGTTCTGTCATTTTCATTTTAATGGCTCAGAAGCTGGTGACTGATGACGCATTTCATTTTTCTGTTTTTTATGTGGCACTTTTGTTTTTGGCAGCTTATGCAGGTCTTATCCGCCTGTTCCAGCGAGGAATCAGCAGAAATGTTCTGGTTTTAGTTGCGCTTTTGGTTGTCTCGTTAGAGGCGGCAGTCAATACCACTGTAACCAGTGTGACCACCACCAGCAGAACCAGTTATATGAAGGATAATAAGGAATCATCGGAACTGGCTGCCAGTCTGGTGCCTAATGATTCTTTTTATCGGATTGAAAAGGTGACCAGAAAAACCAAGAACGATGGTGCATGGCTTAATTTCCCCACCGTTTCCCTGTTTTCTTCAACGGCTAACGCAGACCTGACTAAGTTCTTCAAAAAGATAGGGTGTGAAAGCTCTACCAATGCCTACAGCATTACAGGAAGCACTCCTTTGGTAGACGCCCTGTTTGCAGTGAAGTACGGGCTTTACTCAGAAGATGTGGAAGGGCAGGAGGATATATCCACCTTATTAGGGGCAGGAGATGAGATGTATTTAAGGCAGAATACTTATGCTTTGTCCCTGGGATTTATGATGCCTTATGATCTTGAGAATAACTGGCAGCTTGACTTGACCAATCCGGCGGCAGTTCAAAATGATCTGTCTGTAGTTTTAGGAGCCAAACCGGTTCTTGAAGAAGTACCCAGTGAGATAAAAGGAACCAGTTTTCAGTTTACTCCGGAAGCAGATGGGAATTATTATGTATATGTAAGCAATAAAAAGGTGGAAAAAGTAAATGCCTTTTTGGGTGAAAGAACCAAAAGCTTTGACAATATAAGCCGGGGATATTTGCTGGATCTTGGATTCTTAAAGGGTAAAGAGCCGGTGACGCTTAGCAATGAAGAAAATGAACAGGATCTGGTTGCAGTGGCTTACCGGTTTGTACCGGAGGGGCTTGAATCTGTCTATAATATCTTAAATAAAGGTTCCATGAAGCTTACGGCATGGACCGATACAAAGATTTCAGGGACTGTTGAGACTGAACGGGCAGGTCTGTTATTCTTAAGTATTCCTTATGACAAAGGCTGGACAGTCAGAGTCGATGGGAAAAAAGTGGATTCCTATAAGATTTTTGATACGTTTTTAAGTGTACACATGACAGGGGGAACCCATGAAGTGACACTGGAATATATGCCTCAGGGATTAAAGACGGGAAGTGCCATTACAGCAGGAAGTATACTTATTTTACTTGGAATTGCAGGTGTTTCCTTTAAGAACAGAAAAAAGAACAGCCATATGCGGGTTCACACAAACAACTAACAGCGAAAAGAGGAAATAATTATGAAATTATGGGGCGGACGCTTCACAAAGGAGACGAATCAGCTTGTACACAATTTTAATGCTTCATTATCCTTTGATCAGAAATTTTATCACCAGGACATTGAAGGCAGTATTGCTCATGTAAAGATGCTGGCAAAACAGGGGATTCTTACCCAGCAGGACAGAGATCAGATTGTAGAAGGACTTTTGGGAATCCGGAAAGATTTGGAAGAGGGAATTCTTACATTCACTCCGGAGCATGAAGACATTCATTCTTTTATTGAGGCAGTATTAACGGAACGGATTGGAGAGGCTGGAAAGCGTCTTCATACGGGACGGAGCAGAAATGATCAGGTTGCCCTTGATATGAAGCTTTATACAAGAGATGAAATTGATGAAATTTCTTTACTGTTAAAAAGCCTTTTAAAAGAACTTTTAACCTTAATGGAAGAACATCTGGATACCTATATGCCGGGGTTTACTCATTTGCAGAAGGCACAGCCTATTACCCTGGCTCATCATGTGGGTGCTTATTTTGAAATGTTTGACCGGGATTACTCACGACTTTCGGATATAAGAAAGAGAATGAACTATTGCCCCCTGGGGTCTGGAGCACTGGCAGGTACAACCTACCCTCTGGACCGGGAATATACAGCACAGCTTCTTGGATTTGATGGTCCTACTTTAAACAGTATGGATTCTGTGGCAGACCGGGATTACCTCATTGAACTTTTAAGTGCATTGTCTACTATTTCCATGCACTTAAGCCGTTTCTGTGAGGAGATTATTATCTGGAATACCAATGAATACCGCTTTGTGGAGATTGATGATTCCTATAGCACTGGAAGCAGTATCATGCCCCAAAAGAAAAATCCGGATATTGCGGAACTGATCAGAGGAAAAGCAGGACGGGTCTATGGTGCCCTGGTATCCATTCTGACCACAATGAAAGGAATTCCTCTTGCTTATAATAAGGACATGCAGGAAGACAAAGAACTGACCTTTGATGCCATTGATACGGTAAAGGGCTGTCTTGCTCTGTTTACCGGAATGATCTCTTCCATGTCCTTTAGAAAAGATGTGATGGAGGCAAGTGCAAAGAATGGATTTACCAATGCAACGGATGCAGCCGATTATCTTGTGAATCATGGAGTGGCATTTCGGGATGCCCATGCAGTGGTAGGACAGCTTGTACTGTTTTGTATTGAAAAGGGAATTGCGCTGGATGATATGACTTTAGAAGAATATCAGGCAATCAGTCCCGTATTTGAACAGGATATTTATGATGCCATCAGTTTAAAGACTTGCGTGGAAAAGAGAATGACCATTGGAGCACCAGGTCAGGAAGCCATGAAAAAAGTTATTGAGATCTATAAAAAGAAGCTGGCACAGTAAAAAAAGAATCCATATCAGAAATGAGGAAGAGATTCATTGAACCTGCAATTTCTGATATGGATTTTTTTTCTTATCCAAAGATTTTTTTACACAGCCGGCATCCGGTGGGAGTGGCAGCAAGTCCGCCTTCAGCGGTCTCCCTGAGAGTGGAAGGCATCTGCTGCCCTACCTGTTTCATGGTCAGAATGACTTCGTCTGCAGGGATGACGCTTTCAATGCCTGCAAGAGCCAGTTCTGAGGCTGTAAAGGCATTGGCAACTCCCATGGCATTGCGTTTGATGCAGGGCACTTCTACCAGTCCTGCCACCGGATCACATACCAGACCCAGGGTGTTTTTTAAGGCAATGGCACAACTGTCGGAGATCATCTTAGGTGTTCCCTCAAAGATTTCGGTAAGAGCTGCAGCCGCCATGGCAGAGGCAGAGCCTACTTCTGCCTGGCATCCGCCTTCTGCACCTGCAATGCTGGCACATTTTGCAATAACCATGCCAATGGCAGAAGAAGTAAACAGTGCCATGACAATATGGTGTTCTGGAAGCTCATATTCTTCCATAACAGATATCAGAGCTGCAGGAATGACACCGCAGGAACCGGCTGTAGGGGCTGCCACAATCTGTCCCATACAGGAATTGTATTCTGTTACAGCGAGAGCCATGCTCAGGGCATTGCCCAGAAGGTGTCCATAGTGATTCCTGCCCTGATCCACTGCCTGTTTTAAACGAAACGCGGCACCACCGGATAATCCGCTGGCGGAACGAAGTGTCTTCTCCATGCCATTTTTAACAGATTCTTTCATAACCTGAAAATTATGTTCCATGGCAGCATAGACTTGATCTTCCGTCAGTTCCATATCATCAGCCTGATCTTTTAAAACGATTTCTGATATTTTTTTGTTGGCTGAAAGAGAGGCATTCACCAATTCTTCCACACTGTTGTATTTTAGTTTCATGTGTATCTCCTAAGGTTTGTGCTTTCTGTTAATTCAATTTAAGTAATATGGTGTTATAGATGTGAGGAATCTTCTTAAGCTTTACAAGTAAGGATTCACTGAAATCAGAATCCATTTCCAGTGTCATAATCGCAAGTCCGCCTTTTTCTTCCCGGTTCAGCCGGAAGTTACAGATATTGGCATTCTCCTCAGCCACTAAATTGGTTACATGGGCAATAATTCCGGGGACATCCTGGTGCATTACGATTAAAGTGGTTTTTTGCCCGGTGAAATTAACTTCCATATCATTTACATTGTTAATAACAATATTACCGCCACCAATGGATGCACCCTGGACTTTAATGGTGTTTCCTTCAGCGGAAGTTAAGGTGATAAGTGCCGTATTGGGATGGGCGTTTTCAATGGTTCCTGTGCGAAAAGAGATGGCAATTCCCATTTCTTCGGCTATTTGCAGGCTGGTTTTGATCTTAGGGTCCCAGGGGTCCATTTTTAATATGCCGCCTACAATCGCCTTGTCCGTTCCATGTCCCCGGAATGTCTTTGCAAACGAGCCGGAGAATAAGATATCTGCATGGGAGACGGGAGCACCTAAGAGCAAAGCTGCTGTTTTGCCAATGCGTGCAGCACCGGCAGTGTGAGAACTGGAAGGTCCAATCATGACAGGGCCTATGATATCAAATACGTTCATGTTGTTTCTCCAAATTTCAAGATTTTTTCTCTATAGAGGTTTAAATTCAGGTTTCCGCTGTTTGAATTCTGTATAATAAGCAAATCCGCAGGAGAGTAAAAGATCTCTTGCCCTGTCGAAATCGGCTCCCATGTCTTCTGGAATATGGGCATCTGATCCAAGGGTGATGATCTCTCCGCCCAGTTCTCGGTAACGGGTTAAGATTTCTTTCCCTGGGTTTGGCTGGTGGATTCCTTTTCTGAAACCGGCGGTATTGCATTCGATTCCTTTGCCATTTGAAATAATTGCTTTTAAAATCTCATCAAAGACATCACGGTACTGTTTATAGTGGTAGTTATCCGCTTTGCCTGGACCGTAACGAATAATGTAATCCATGTGTCCGGCAGTATCATAGGTGGTTAGATTCTTCAGATTATCCAGTGTGACCTGGAAGTATTGAAGATATGCTTCTTCCTCTTTTCTGCCTTCAAAAAACTCTGGATAAACTGGATCTTTGCGGTTAATAAAATGAGTGGAACCGATGACATAATCAAACGGATTAGCCGCTAACAATTCTTGAAAATACTCTTTTAAATGGGTTTGAAGACCCAATTCAATTCCGATTCTGAGATCCAGCTTTTTTTTGTATTCTTCTTTCAAACGGGTCATGGTCTGAAAATATTGACTGATGTCAAGCGTAAAATCAATATCAGAATCCACATCATAATCATGGTGATCGGTGACACAGAGAGATTTCATTCCAAGTCTGACAGCCTGGTCCAGTTGTGCCCGTACCGGTGTTTCAGAGTCTCCGGAAAATAAGGTGTGAAAATGGTAATCTGGCAGCATAAGAGTCTCCTTTCAAAAATTAGATTTATTATAATCAAAACAGGTAAGAAAAGCAATGAGGACAAGGGGCAGGTTTCTTTAATAAATGAAAAACCTTATAATTTATGTATCATACATTACAAATTAAATTGTTTGATTTTAAGGGATGTATGAAATCAAAAAAGAGGATTATAATAGATGAAGATGTTTAGAAAATGTGAAAATAGTACAGTTTTTTATGGGCACAGGACCAAGTGATTGTGAATAATAAGCAAGGTTCGATAATTTCAAAAAAGGACTTGCTATTTATTCACATATTAGGTAAAATAAAAGGTAGTTGATTATTATTTAACAATCACATCAATTTTATTCTTAGGAGGAATTGAATTATGGCAGTAAAAGTTGCAATTAACGGTTTCGGACGTATTGGACGCCTTGCTTTCAGACAGATGTTTGGTGCAGAAGGCTATGAAGTAGTAGCAATTAACGATTTAACAGATCCAAAGATGTTAGCACATTTATTAAAATATGACACTGCACAGGGCGGATATGCTGGATACTACGGCGAGAATGCTCATACAGTTGAAGCTTCAGACGATTCTATTACTGTTGATGGAAAGAACATCAAAATTTATGCTGAGAAAGATGCTGCAAATCTTCCTTGGGGTAAGATCGGTGTTGATGTAGTATTAGAGTGTACTGGTTTCTATACATCAAAAGACAAAGCACAGGCTCATATCACAGCAGGCGCTAAGAAAGTTGTTATCTCTGCTCCGGCTGGTAATGATCTTCCAACCATCGTATACAGCGTAAACGAGAAAGTATTAACAGCAGATGACAAGATTATCTCCGCTGCTTCCTGTACAACCAACTGCCTGGCACCTATGGCAAAAGCACTGAATGATTATGCTCCGATTCAGTCTGGTATCATGAGCACAATTCATGCTTACACAGGTGATCAGATGATCCTTGACGGACCTCACAGAAAAGGTGATTTAAGAAGAGCAAGAGCAGGTGCTGCTAATATCGTTCCTAACTCTACCGGTGCTGCAAAAGCAATTGGTCTGGTTATTCCGGAATTAAACGGTAAGTTAATCGGTTCCGCACAGCGTGTTCCAGTTCCTACAGGTTCTACTACAATCTTAGTAGCAGTTGTTAAGGGCACAGATTTAACAAAAGAAAGTGTTAATGCAGCTATGAAGGCAGCAGCAAGCGAATCTTTCGGATACAACACAGATGAGATCGTATCTTCTGATATCATTGGTACAAGATTTGGTTCTCTGTTTGATGCTACTCAGACTATGGTTTCCAAGATCGGTGATGATCTGTATCAGGTACAGGTTGTTTCCTGGTATGACAACGAGAATTCTTACACAAGCCAGATGGTTCGTACAATTAAGTACTTTGCTGAATTAGGCTAATGATCCACGAAAGGGTCCGGTCGTTTTAAGGACCGGACCCTTTTATTATTTTATAATTATATTGTATACACCATATTGGAAAGGAGCATTCAAGTATGCTTAACAAGAAGACAGTTGATGATTTAACAGGATTAAAGGGAAAGAAAGTTTTAGTAAGATGTGATTTTAATGTGCCGTTAAAAGATGGAGTGATCCAGAACTACAACCGTATTGACGGAGCCATTCCAACTATTAAGAAATTATTAGATCAGGGTGCAAGAGTAATTCTCTGCTCCCATTTAGGAAAACCAAAGGGAGAGCCTTTAAAAGAGTTGTCCTTACAGCCGGTTGCTCCAGCTTTAAGTGAGAGACTTGGCGTTTCCGTAAAATTTGTAAATGATCCAAAAGTAACTGGAGAAGAGACTCAGAAGGTTGCTTCTGGATTAAAAGACGGTGAAGTGCTTTTACTTGAAAACACCCGTTACAGAGTAGAAGAGACAAAGTACGGCAAAGATGAAGCTGCAGATGTATATGCAAAAGAACTTGCTTCATTCAGCGATGGCATCTTTGTTAATGATGCATTTGGTACTGCTCACAGAGCACATTGTTCTAATGTGGGTGTTACCAAATATACTTCCACCAATGTTGTTGGATATCTGATGGAAAAAGAAATTAAATTCCTTGGTCAGGCAGTGGAGAATCCGGTACGTCCTTTCGTTGCAATTCTTGGCGGAGCAAAAGTTTCTGATAAGATCAATGTAATCAATAACCTTCTTGATAAGGTAGATACCTTAATCATCGGCGGCGGTATGGCATATACCTTTTTAAAGGCTCTTGGCCAGGAGATCGGGAACTCTTTATGCGAAGAAGACAAAGTTGACTATGCCCTTGAGATGATTGAGAAGGCAAAAGCAAAGGGAGTAAAACTGCTTCTTCCTGTTGATAACGTAGAAGGAAAAGAATTCTCTAACGATACAGAACGAAAAGTTGTGGAGACCATTGATGCAGGCTGGTCAGGATTTGATATTGGACCAAAGACCATTGACCTTTACAAAGATGCCTTAAAGGGCGCTAAGACCGTTGTATGGAACGGTCCCATGGGCGTATTTGAGTTCTCTAACTTTGCAGAAGGAACCTTAGAAGTATGCCGTGCTGTTGCAGATCTTTCTGATGCAACAACCGTAATCGGCGGAGGTGATTCCGTTAATGCAGTGAAGAGACTTGGTTTTGCTGATAAGATGACACATATCTCTACAGGCGGCGGAGCATCCTTAGAGTTCCTTGAAGGAAAAGAACTGCCAGGTGTAGCAGCAGCGGATAATCAGTAGTAGTTCCCTGCCCGGGCGTTTACGTCCGGGCTTTTAAAGCAGAAGGTTCAACCTGATGTATGATGAGGAGAGAGAAGGTAATTGCATGTCAAGAAGAAAAATTGTAGCAGGAAACTGGAAGATGAATATGACTCCAACAGAAGCTGTGGAGCTTGTGAATACATTAAAGCCTCTGGTAGCAAGTGATGAAGTGGATGTTGTTTTCTGTGTGCCTGCTATTGATATTATACCAGCCATGGAAGCTGCAAAAGGTTCTAACATTAACATCGGTGCAGAGAATATGTATTATGAAGACAAGGGAGCTTTTACCGGGGAGATTTCACCTGTAATGTTAAAAGATGCCGGTGTCAGATATGTAGTTTTAGGACATTCTGAAAGAAGAGAATATTTTGCAGAAACTGATGAAACTGTAAATAAAAAGGTGTTGAAAGCGTTTGAATATGATATTACTCCGATTGTCTGCTGCGGAGAGTCTCTGACTCAGAGAGAGCAGGGAATCACCATTGACTGGATTCGCCAGCAGATTAAGATTGCATTTTTAAATGTTTCAGCCGATCAGGCGAAAAAGGCAGTTATTGCCTATGAGCCGATCTGGGCAATTGGAACCGGAAAAGTGGCAACAACCGAACAGGCACAGGAAGTCTGCTGTGCAATCCGCGCCTGCATTGGTGAGATCTATGATGAAGCGACTGCAGCAGCTATCCGCATTCAATACGGCGGCTCTGTATCTGCAAAGAGTGCACCGGAATTATTCGCACAGCCGGATATTGACGGTGGTCTGGTAGGCGGAGCTTCTTTAAAGCCGGAGTTTGGATCAATTGTTAATTATAACAAATAAAGGAATTCTGCCGGCTCTGTTTTGAAATTACCAGGGTCGGCATTTTTTTAAGGAAAAGGAGAACCAGTTATGAGTAAAAAACCAGTTGTATTAATGATACTTGATGGTTATGGATTAAATGATACCTGTGAACATAACGCTGTCTGTGAAGCAAAGACACCGATTATGGACCAGTTAATGAGCCAGTGTCCGTTTGTAAAGGGCAATGCCAGCGGTCTTGCCGTAGGTCTTCCCGATGGACAGATGGGAAATTCCGAGGTAGGACATCTCAATATGGGTGCCGGAAGAATCGTATACCAGGAGCTTACAAGAATAACCAAGTCCATTGCAGACGGTGATTTCTATGGTGTGCCTGAGTTTTTACAGGCAGTGGAAAACTGTAAGAAGCATGGATCTGCCCTTCATATGTGGGGACTGGTTTCAAATGGCGGTGTGCATAGCCACAACACCCATATCTATGGGTTGCTGGAGCTGGCTAAGAGAAATGGTCTTGAAAAAGTTTATGTACACTGTTTCTTAGACGGACGTGATACACCTCCAGCTTCCGGAAAAGGGTTTGTTGAGGAACTGGAAGCAAAGATGAAAGAGATTGGTGTTGGTAAAGTGGCGTCTGTCGCAGGCAGATATTATGCTATGGACCGTGACAACCGCTGGGACCGTGTGGAACGGGCTTACAATGCTCTGGCAAAAGGGGAAGGCAATTATGCTGAATCAGCCACTGCAGGTATCCAGGCTTCTTATGATAAAGAAGTATATGATGAATTTGTAGAACCTCTTGTTGTAACAGAAGGCCAAAAACCGCTTGCTGTTGTATCTGATCATGATTCGGTTATATTCTTTAACTTCCGTCCTGACCGGGCAAGAGAGATGACAAGAGCTTTCTGTGATGATGATTTCAAAGGATTTGAAAGAGGCAGACGCCTTGATCTCACGTTTGTGTGCTTTACTAATTATGATGAGACGATTCAGCATAAGCTGGTTGCATTTAAGAAAGAGTCTATAAGCAATACATTTGGCCAGTTCCTTGCTGATCATGATTTAACTCAGGCGAGAATTGCCGAAACGGAAAAGTATGCCCATGTAACTTTCTTCTTTAACGGCGGTGTGGAAGAGCCGAATAAGGGAGAAGAGAGGATTTTAGTTCCTTCTCCAAAGGTTGCCACCTATGATCTCCAGCCAGAGATGAGTGCTGCTATTGTCTGCGAAAAGCTGACAGATGCAATCAGATCCAGTAAATATGATGTGATTATTGTCAACTTTGCAAATCCGGATATGGTAGGTCATACAGGCATTGAGTCTGCTGCCATTAAGGCAATTGAAACCATTGATAACTGTGTCGGTAAGGTTGTAGATGCCATTAAAGAAACCGATGGAGTGCTCTTTATCTGTGCAGATCACGGAAATGCAGAACAGCTTCTGGACTATGAGACAGGAGAGCCATTTACCGCACATACCACCAACCCGGTACCATTTATTCTGGTAAATGCTGATCCTTCTTACAAGCTTCGGGAAGGCGGTTGCCTGGCAGATATTGCTCCTACTTTAATTGAACTTATGGGTATGAAGCAGCCGGAAGAGATGACAGGAAAATCATTGATCATAAAATAAAGTACTAAAAGTGGGGGCTTTCCGGTATAGATTACTGGAAAGCCCTTATTTTAACCAGAAGAAGATTTCGTCCTCCAATATTTTGGGCTTCCATTTCTAACAGAAATAAGATAGAATAGATAAAGATATGTTAGGAAGGGTTTCAGATGAGTATTCGAATCAGATTTTCTTTGGAACCAAAGAGGAAGATTTTCTCCGGAGTTGTGTGGAGCAGGCAGAATGCAGAACGGATGACAAGGAATCTGGTAGAGGAGATGGGATATCATTGTTACCGGCTGGAAGGCTTTTTACTGGTGCAGTTCTGTCCCGAAGGCTATATCTGGTTCAAATGGAATCGGAATAAGTTTCAAGGGGAGAGTCAGACCAATATAGCAGGACCCGGGTTTCATGCAGCAGTAATTGAATTTTTGGAACGTCTTGCAGGGAAAGAGCGGTTAAAGCTGAAAGTAGAAGACCGGACGGGGTATTTTATCGGACGGGATTTTCTTGGCATGAGGCAGAAGTACTTTTATCAGTGGTTTTCACAGCTTGTGGATCTGGTATCGAAGTGGGATGAGGGTGAAGAGTATATGTTTTGCTGGCCTGCAGTCTACTACATACCGGAGCGGCAGAAAGAAAAACTGATTACCCATATTCGGGCATTTTCATTAAAGGAACTGAAAGGAATGGCGAATTCTGGCATGAGCGTGGCGTTTGCCAGAGACTTTTTTGTGTGGAACGAATTGGAGAAAGATGCGTGGTTTTACAGAAACAGCGGGCTGGTTTTATTAAATCAGTTTTGCTATTTTATGCCGTCAAAGCGGAGTGAACAGGATCAGGAGGTTAACTCTGCCATCATAGAACTTCTGGAAAAGGCAATCCGGATGGAACCGGGTATTCCTTTCCCAAAGAAAGAGTATCTGGAGGTCTGTGAGCTTGATTCCCATACACCCATTGAGCTTTCCGGGACCAGTGCGATTGAGGAAGAGGGCTTTATTGGATGCCGGAAAAACCTGATTTACCGTAAGATTGGGAATATGAGTTTTGGCATTCCAGGGAATTTTTTATATGATGAAGACAATCCTGGAGTCATGGACCACTATTTTGACGGAACGTTGTACGGGGGGCATGATTATTATATTTATGCTGCGGTTTTTGAGGGACGCCAGGCGGAGTTTAAAAAGCAATGGTTTGAACAGGGAAGTGTGGAGGAGATGCTTGATTTTGACATTGGGGATGCGAAAGCAAGAGCCGCCGTTTATAAACCAGAAGAGAAAAAAGATGAAGTTCTTTATGGAGTATCCGCTCAGATTATTTATAAAGAGCAGCGTATGAATATAAATATTATCAGCAGACAGCCAGGAGAAAAAGACTGGGCAATGGAGCTGATAAAGAATATTAAAATTACAGAGTAGAGGATAATATGAAAGAAAAAGAGATGAAAACAGGCGCATTACTGAGACGTTTTGTGCCTTATTATAGAAAATACACTAAAATTATGGTCATGGATTTATTCTGTGCATCCCTGACCACCATATGTGAGATGGTGCTGCCGCTGATGCTGCGCTACATAACCAATCAGGGGCTAAGAGATTTAGCCTCCTTGTCGGTTAAGACCATTGTCAGCATTGGTATGATTTATTTCCTCCTTCGGATTATTGATGGGCTGGCAAGTTTTTATATGGCTTATACCGGACATGTTATGGGAGCAGCCATTGAGACCGACATGAGACAGGATGCATTTTCTCATTTGCAGAAGCTGTCTGATAATTATTTTAACAACACCAAAGTAGGGCAGATCATGTCAAGGATCACCAGTGATTTATTTGACGTGACCGAGTTTTCCCACCATTGTCCGGAAGAATTTTTTATTGCATTTATAAAGACTCTGGTATCTTTTATCATTCTGTCAAGAATCAGCCTTCCTTTGACCCTCATTATATTCTTATTAATTCCGGTTATGGCAGTTTCCTGTATCTATTTTAACCTGCAGGTGAAGAGGGCATTCAAACATCAGAGAAACCATATCGGTGAATTAAATGCCAGGATTGAAGACAGTCTTTTAGGAAACCGTGTGGTTCGTGCTTTTGCCAATGAAAAGATTGAGATTGAAAAGTTCAACCAGGATAATCAGGAGTTCTTAAATATTAAGAGAACCACTTACAAATATATGGCTGCATTCCAGAACACCATCCGCATGTTTGACGGACTGATGTATGTGGTGGTTATTATTGCCGGCGGTATTTTCATGATTAAGGGACTGATTGAACCAGGAGATCTGGTTGCTTATACTCTTTACGTCAGCACCCTTTTAACCACCATCCGCAGAATCATTGAGTTTGCGGAACAGTTCCAGAGAGGAACCACGGGAATTGAACGCTTTATTGAGCTTATGGATGCAGATGTGGATATCTTTGATGAAGAAGGGGCAGTTCCTCTCACAAAGGTAGAAGGAAGCATTTCTTTAAAAGATGTGTCTTTTGAATATCCGGATGATCATAATTCCGTATTGAGTCATATTGATCTGGAGATCAGACCGGGAGAGAAAGTGGCTCTCGTAGGCCCTTCCGGCGGTGGAAAGACGACCCTTTGTAATCTGATTCCCCGTTTTTATGATCCAACAGAAGGAAAGATTCTCATTGATGGACAGGATATCAGACAGGTGACGCTGGAAAGTCTCAGAGGGGCTGTGGGAGTTGTCCAGCAGGATGTATATCTCTTTTCCGGCACTGTTTTTGAGAACATTGAATACGGTTGTCCGGGGGCATCCAAAGAAGATGTTTATAAGGCAGCAAAACTGGCAGGTGCCCATGAATTTATTCTGGGGCTGAAAGAAGGATACGATACCTATGTAGGCGAGCGGGGAGTCAAGCTTTCCGGTGGTCAGAAACAGCGGATCAGCATTGCCAGAGTATTTTTGAAAAATCCACCGGTACTGATTCTTGATGAGGCAACTTCTGCCCTGGATAATGAGAGCGAGCAGGTGGTATCCCAGTCTTTAGAACGGCTGTCAAAGGGACGTACCACTCTTACCATTGCACACCGCCTTACGACGATTCAGAATGCAGACCGGATTCTGGTTCTTTCTGACAGTAAGATCATAGAGGAAGGCAATCATGAAGAATTGTTAGAAAAACGTGGAATGTATTATCAGCTTTATACTTCTGTAAGGGAACAGGAACAGGGTGCTGAGATTGAGGAATAGAGGAGAAGATATGAAAGTAGCAGTCATCACAGATAGTAACAGCGGAATGACCCAGAAGCAGGGAGAAGAGGCTGGTATCTATGTAGTGCCCATGCCGTTTATGATGAACGGAGAGACATTTTATGAAGATGTGAGTTTGAGCAGGAGTGAATTTTATGAAAAGCTGGACAGCGGAGTGGATATTTCCACTTCCCAGCCTTCTCCGGCAGACATATTGGATCTATGGAATAAGATACTAAAAGACTTTGATCAGATTGTTCATATTCCCATGTCAAGCGGTTTAAGCAGTGCGTGTCAGACGGCTCTGTTGCTGGCGGAAGATTATGAAGGAAAAGTTTTTGTTGTCAACAATCAGCGAATATCTGTTACTTTAAGGCAGTCAGCTCTTGATGCAAAGCAGATGGCAGAGTCAGGAATGACGGGCAGTGAAATAAAGGAGAAGCTGGAAGCGACTAAGATGGAGTCCACGATTTATATTACAGTGGACACACTGGAACATTTAAAAAAGGGAGGCAGAATTACTCCTGCTGCTGCCATGATCGGATCACTTTTAAAGATTAAACCAGTGCTCACCATTCAGGGAGATAAATTAGATGCTCATGCAAAAGCCAGAACCATGAAACAGGCAAGGAGCATCATGATTACAGCGATTCAAAAGGACATGGCAGAACGTTTTCATGATCCGTATGGGAAGCATACAAAGATTGCTGTTGTTCATTCCAACAATGAAGCGGCGGCTCTGGAACTGAAACAGGAATTGAAAGAGCTGTTTCCAGAAACAGGTGAGATTTATGTGGATCATTTATCATTAAGTGTATGCTGCCACACTGGTTCCGGTGCACTTGCCATTGCCTGTACGAAAAATCTGGAACTGTGACGGGGATGAAGTTGGAGGTATGCGGATATGTTTCCGTTTAAGTTTTTTCAGATAAAGCACACCATAAGCCTGCGTGTGACCCTTATTATTGTTTTATTCATTGTAGGAAGTATCCCGGTTTTTATTCAGAATCCCGTTTTACTCAGTTCTTACCGGCAAAGTCTGATTGAATCCAGGATGCAGGATATTCAGAATCAGTGCTGGATTTTAAGCAATAAGATGACCAGAAGCGGCTATTTGACCATGGAACCCAAAGATCCTTTGCTGGACAATGAGATGTCCGTGAAAGCCGACATGTTTAATGGAAGGATTGCGGTCATTAACCGGAATTTCAGAATCATCAGCGACACGTTCTCTCTTTCCCTTGGAAGACTGAATGTGTCAGAAGAAGTGATCCGGTGTTTTAACGGAGAAAATACCAACAAATATAATCCGGAAAAGCGTTATTCGGCTCTCACCATACCGATCTATTCCAATAGCCAGGACAAAGAGATTGAAGGCGTGATGATTGTTACGGCTTCCAGTGAGGATCTCATTAGCCGGGTTTCTGATGTATCGGAAAAGGGTGCTCTTTTAAACCTGATGATTCTGTCCATTCTTGCCATTGTGGTTGCGCTTATTGCAAAGCTGATTATGAAGCCTTTTAAGGAACTACAAAGGCTTCTTGACCGGTCGGCAGAAGGGAATCTGGATGAAACCATAAGTTCCCATGCTTATAAGGAAACCATGAAGATTACGGATTCCATTAATCTTACGCTGAAAAAACTTAAGGCAGTGGATCAGTCAAGAGAGGAATTCGTATCAAACGTTTCCCATGAGTTGAAAACTCCCATTACATCAATCCGTGTGCTGGCAGATTCACTCATTGGAATGGAGGAAGTTCCGGTAGAGCTGTACCGGGAGTTTATGAGTGATATCTCTGTCGAGATTGAGCGGGAGAGCAAGATCATTGATGACCTTCTGGCTCTTGTGCGCATGGACAAAACTTCCGGTGGGAATTTAAATATTGCCCAGGTTAACATCAACGGTCTGATGGAACTGATTTTAAAAAGACTTCGTCCAATTGCAGGAAAGCGTAACGTCGAGCTGATCTTTGAGAGCATTCGTGAGGTGACTGCAGATGTGGATGAGATGAAACTCTCTCTGGCTCTCAGCAATCTGGTGGAAAATGCCATTAAGTATAATGTGGAAAGCGGCTGGGTACGGGTTACCCTTGATGCGGACCATAAATTTTTCTATGTAAAAGTGGCTGATTCGGGAATTGGAATTCCAGAAGAATTCCAGGAACATGTATTTGAACGCTTTTACCGGGTGGACAAGGCAAGGTCCAGGGAAACCGGAGGAACAGGTCTTGGTCTGTCGATTACAAAGAAGATCATACTGATGCATCAGGGAGCATTGAAACTTCAAAGTAAGGAAGGAGAGGGAACCACGTTTACCGTCCGGATACCTCTTACTTATATTTCATAAAACAGGAGGAGAAGATGATGAAAAGAAGAACGGTATACTTAATTCTCCTGGTTATGGCACTCTGTCTCACTGGCTGTGAGAGAAGGAATCCCTTAGAACAGAATAAGGTGGAACAATATAAGATTTATTATTTGAATTCAGCAATGACCAGAATGGAGCCACAGGATTATGTGCTGCCGGAGAAACCAGAGGATTATGAACAAGCGCAGACAGACTGGGAGATTATGAATCTGTTGGAACAGCTTCGTACCGTACCCAATGATTTAGACCGGCAGGCAGCAGTGCCTGACAAAGTGGGATTTGAACGGTATAAACTGGAGGATAAGGTACTTTATCTGTATTTTGATAATAATTATGCCATGATGAACAACACCAGGGAGATTCTGTGCAGAGCTTCTTTAGTCAGAACTCTGACCCAGATCAAAGGGGTGGATTATGTGGTGCTCTATACGGCAGAGCAGCCTCTGATGGATAATTCGGGCAGCCCGGTAGGTCCCATGGCAAATGCTGATTTTATTGATAACATCAGTAACGTCAATTCCTATGAAAAGACGGAACTGGTTTTGTATTTTTCTGACCAGACGGGAGAGAAGCTGGAGCGGGAAACCAGGGAAGTGGTTCATAATGTGAATTCATCTCTTGAGAAGCTGGTTATTGAACAATTGATCAGCGGACCTGGAAGACCGGGATTAAATCCCACCTTGCCGAAAGAGACAAAACTTCTCAATGTGTCAGTGAATGAAAATGTCTGCTATATAAACTTTGATTCTTCCTTTTTAAATAACACCCTGGAAGTAAAGGAATATATTCCCATTTATTCGATTGTCAATTCTCTGGCTGCTGTAACTTCAATCAATAAGGTACAGATTACAGTCAATGGTTCTCAGGAATTTATGTTCCGGGATTCCATTTCTTTGAATCAGTTATTTGAACGGAATCTGGATTACAATGCAGAAAATGAAGAAGCAATAAGTGAAACAGGAGGAAATGAATAATAAAACGTCCATTATGTCTGATTGCAGGGGGATTTGTACTTGGAGAGACTGCCGCTTTGCTGGGTCTGACATCATGGCTTACGATTCCGGCTTTACTTGTTGCCGGAATGATTTTATATGGTTATTTGAGAGGCAGAGATTTTCGCTTTTTGTTCCTGCCTCTGATCTGTCTGTTCCTGGGTGCCGGCTGGACCCAGATACAGCAAAATAACTGGGAGAAAAGAGATCAACAAACAAAAGAACTGGAAGATCAGGAGCTTGAGATTCTTGGAAGAATTACTTCAATTGAAGAATCAGATGGGATTCTAAAACTTTCCATGAAAGATAACCGGTTGTGGAAAGCAGCCGACAAAGGAAAAAAGGCTCAAAAAGGCATTCAGATCCATGGGCTGCTTGTAACCATTCAGGATTATAAACAGAAAGAAAAAGAGGGAGAAGCGCCCTCTATGAAAGCTCTGGGAGTTGGAGAGACCATTTTCCTAAGGGGAACGGGGAAACGGTTTACAAAACCCAGGAATCCCGGAGAGTTCGACTCAAAAAAGTTTTATCAGGCAATGAACCTGGATATGAAAATTTATGGCCAGGAGTTTTCCATTGTAAATAGTCAGAAAGATGTAGTGCCTGAGGGGATAAGACGGGCAAAATTGTGGATTATCGGGACTTTTTACAGGCTGACTGGGGAAAAAGAAGCTGGAATTTTTGTGGCTTCTGTGATTGGCGATAAAGAGGGAGTTGCAAAAGAGATCAAGGATCTGTATCAGAAAAATGGGATTGCCCATCTCTTAGCCATCAGCGGTATGCACATGTCAGTCATTGGACTGTTCTTCTATCGGATTTTTCGAAGGGCTGGTCTTGGTTATGGTCTGGCAGGAGTCCTTAGTTCTGTGGTTGTAGTATTCTACGGGCTGTTAACCGGCAATTCTCCATCGGTGGCAAGGGCTGTAATCATGATGATTCTTGGGTTTTATGCTTCTTATCTTGGAAGAACATATGATCTTCTGTCTTCTGCATCTTTTGCAATTATTCTTTTGTCATTTCAATCTCCTTTTATTCTCATGCAGGGCGGAGTACAATTGTCTTTTGGTGCTGTATTTGCCATTGGCGGTGTGATGCCTGTAATCGCTGACTGGGTAGGAACAGAAAAACTGTTTGCCCGGACAATATCCACTTCAATCGCCATTCAGATGGTTACACTTCCGGTGATTCTTTATCACTTCTATCAGTTACCTCTTTATGGAATCTTTCTTAACTTCTTAGCAATCCCCCTTATGGACGGTGTTGTTTATTCTGGTCTGGCTGTGATCTTTTTTGGAAGCTTTTGTCCGGTTCTTGGGACTTATGCGGCTGGAATTGGAAATTATATTCTTACCTTTTATGAATTCGCCTGTAAATGGTTTGCCAGACTTCCCTTTTACAATCTGACCTTTGGAAGACCTGGACCAGAGCGGTTAATTGGCTATGGATCTTTTGTTCTGGCTGTTCTTTTTCTTTTACATCTGGCTTATACGATGCGGAGAAGAAAAGAAAAACAGAAAAAAGATCAGAATGAAGAGGAACAGGAACCCATAAGTTCCTGCCTCAGACGTCTTTTCCTTTTATTTATTGTCTATGGATGCTGCATGTTATTTTTTATACCGGCTCCAATCAGGGGATTAGAGGTTCTGTTTCTTGATGTAGGTCAGGGGGACGGTATCCTTGTGCGCACAAAGACTTCTGTGATTCTTGTAGATGGAGGCAGTTCTTCTAAGAAATCGCTGGGAGAGTACACGTTAGAACCTTGTCTTAAAAGTCTTGGAGTTTCTGTCATTACTTATGCGTTTATAAGCCATGGAGATCTGGATCATCTAAGCGGAGTACGGTATCTGTTGGAAGAAAGTGAAGATGTGAAGATTGAAACTGTGATGCTTCCGTATCAGGGAAAGGAAGATAAGGAAATAAAGAATCTGGATATGCTTGCACGAAAGAGGGGAACCAGAGTGGTCTATCTGAAAGAAGGAGATGGGGTTTCCGTGGAAGGATTAAAGATTGCCTGTCTTTATCCTGGAACAGATGATGTGGCAGATACGGTTAATGGGCAGTCGGAAGTGCTCCGGATGGATTATGGAGACTGCCATATGCTTTTTACCGGAGATATGGGAGAGAAGGAGGAGGAACGTCTGCTGGAGCGTGTGGGAGAAAAGGGGCTTTCTATCATTAACGTATTAAAGACGGCTCACCACGGATCAAAGAATTCTTCCAGTGAACCATTTCTCCAGGTGGTATCTCCCCGCTGGGCTGTTATTTCTTATGGGGAACGTAATACTTATGGACATCCTCATAGGGAAGTATTAGAGCGTCTGGAAGATCTGAACGCTGAAGTATTTAAGACAGGAGAAAGCGGTGCCATCCGGCTGTGGACCGATGGAAAAAGAGTTCATTTTTCCACTTACATTGACGGAGACGGATTCCATGGGTATAATAAAAGAAGGAAAAAAGGAGAGGAAACATATCATGCAGACGTTAAATAAGGATATGCAGGATCGTAGCTTTAAGCCGGTTTATCTCATTTATGGAGAGGAAACATTTTTAAAGAACAGCTATAAAAACAGAATGAAAGCTGCCATAACGGAAGGCGATACGGTTAATCTCAATCAGTTTGAGGGAAAAGGAATTGATGTAAGGGAACTGATCAGTCTGGCAGATACCATGCCTTTTTTTGCAGAAAGACGTCTTATTCTGATTGAAGACAGCGGTTTTTTTAAAAGCTCTGCAGAGGAACTGGCAGCTTATCTTCCCCAGATTCCCGACACGTCCTGCCTTTTATTTGTAGAATCAGAAGTGGACAAGCGGAACAAGATGTATAAAAAAGTAAAAGAGCTTGGCTATGCCTGTGAGATGCAGCGCCAGGATATGAAACAGCTTGGTAAATGGGCAGGTACGATTCTTTCCAGAGAGGGAAAGAAGATTACAGGTAATACCATGGAGCTGCTTCTCAGCAAAACAGGAGATGATATGGAAAATATCCGTATGGAGCTGGAGAAACTCATCAGTTATACCCTGGGAAGAGATGTAATTACCTCTGAGGATGTGGAGGCTATCTGTACGGAACGAATCACCAATAAAATTTTTGAAATGGTTTCTGCCATCGTCAGCCGGCAGACCAAGAGAGCCATGGATCTGTATGAAGATTTGCTTACATTAAAAGAACCTCCCATGAGAATTCTTTTCCTGGTTGCCCGCCAGTTTAACCAGTTGCTTCAGGTAAAGGAGCTGATGGGAAAGGGCGTGGATAAAAGCGGCATTGCTTCGAAGCTCAAGATTCCTCCTTTTGCAGCAGGAAAGATTATGCCTCAGGCAAGGTCATTTTCCAAAGAAGATATATTATCTTATGTAACCTTGTGTGTGGATGCAGAAGAAGCGGTTAAAACAGGAAAACTGGGAGACCGGATTGCGGTAGAACTGCTGCTGACTCATAAATATTGATTTATTCTATTATAAAAAACCCAAAAGTGTTATGGCACTTTTGGGTTTTCCAGTGTATCCTGACCAATCCTTTCAGAACTCTTTTTCACAGCAGGATGGATTCTCCTCGTAATAAGTACATAGCGCTTCCTGGGCAGAGATTGTGCCCAGAGTATCGCCCAGTTGGGAAAAAATACAACTGAGCAATGCGATCTCCTCATCGGTCCTGTCTTTGGCAATGCAGCAGGCGAGAGAGGAGATAAACATGACCAGTTCACAGGATTGCATAAAGACATCACCTCTAAGTAGTATATGTATGAAATCTCATACAAGACAGAGAAATCATTCAATCCATTAATTTATAGATATTAAAGGGTTCAAAAAGAATAATATACTGATCTTTTTGAAATCCTTTTCCGTACTTCGCTCCATAGCAGGAGATGGCTTCTTTTAGAAATTCTTCCGTCACTTCCAGATACTCTGCGATCTCATATCCATTCTGGCAACCGGCTTCCTTTGCAGCTAAGAGTTTTTCTACTGTAATCATCTTATTGTATGCCCACAGTCTGGCAGTACGTTCCTGTTTTTTATTAGAAATCTCCGATTGATCTAAAATGTCACCTGTGGTCGTATAATAATGGCCCAGTTCCTCTGCCAGAACACAAGCCTTCTGGCAGACAGGCATGTCCTGGCGGATTAAGATGTTTGTCCCACGGATTCGTCCGTCATTGGCAATCAGCGGTTTTTCCTTGATTGTAATACCCGTTGACTCTGCCTCTTCTAATAATGTGTCATAGTTCAAATAAATCACCTCAGAAAATAAAGTTTATTCATCAAAAAAGGCATCATCATGGTACCGCATCTCGTCCGTTACTTCGATGTCTGTCCTTTCATGGGCGGCAACCGGTATCAGATAGGACCGGTCTCTGGTATCTGGAATTTTAATAAGTTCCTGTTCTTTCCGATACTCTGGAATGTGCACCATCTCTTTTACACGCTTCAATGCTTCTTTCTGGCCTTTTTCATTCAGACAGTTGAAACTCTCAAGGATCTCTCCTGCTTCTGTTCCAAAACTGCTGTTTACATATTCCAACGGGGAAGAAGTATTATCTTCCCATCCCATTAAAAATGAAGGGGTAGTTCTCAGTGCTTTTGCGATTGCTTCGATCTTTGCCTGAGGAAGTCCTCTGCCATCCACTTCAATCTTATTAATGGAAGAGCGGGATTTGTATCCTGCTTTTTGTGCCAGTTCTTCCTGTGAAATTCCCAGTTCTTCCCGTCTCTTTTTAATGATCTGTCCTATATCCATGGGATCACCTCCATACTATGATTATACCACGCTGTAGAAATAATTTCAACAAATTTTCCCAAGAGTGTTGACAAAGGCAGAACAGTAGAGTATGATAATGACTGTAGACGAAATGACTACAAAAAATCACAGGAAAGGAGGGACGGTATGACAGATACCATTCGTCTCAACGAGGAAATCAGACAGTCGGGGCTGAAAAAAAGCTGGATTGCATCAGAACTTGGCTTGTCCAGTTATGGTCTTCTTCGAAAGATGAAGAATCAAAACCAGTTTAAGGCTGGAGAGATTAAACGGCTGTGCCAGTTGTTGAGAATTACATCGCTGAAAAAGATGGGCGAAATTTTTTTTACTGAAGATGTAGACGATATGACTACATATGAAAGAGAAGGAGGGGGAGGGAGGTAATGAAACATGTATAATCAGATGACAAAAGCCATTGAAAAAAAGCTTATTGAATTTTTTCCGGAAATAAAAGTTGCTTCATCCTGGAGTGAGAAAGAGAAGGAAACACCATATTTTTTAGTTTCCCTTCTTCGGGCAACAGAAAGTCCGGTAAATGGAAACCGATGGGTTCGGAATACACAGGTTTCTATTCAATATTATCCAAAAGAAGGACCGAAAGCAGGAGAAGAGAGCAGCCGTGTACTGGAAATGTTAATGGATTGTCTGGATCAGATTACAGGAGAAGATGGCTGTTCTTTTCGGGGAAGCAGCAAAAATGCGTCAATGGAAGATGGGATTTTGGATTTTAAAGTGGAGTATAGAAATTATGTTTTAAAAACCCGCCAGGAAGAAGAATCCATGGATCATGTGGAACTAAGATAAAAGAGGTGCAGTTATGGCAAAGAGTGAACAGAAAACAAAAAAACAGACAAGTTCAGAACGTTTTACAAAAAGACAGCTTGTGTGTTCAGAGAAGTATTGCAATCAGAGCGATCTGCTCTGTGCATTGCTTGATGACGGGAAGTTGTATTCTCTGTCAGAAGCAGATGAAATTATGAAACGATTTATGAAAGGAAAGGTGAAAGTATGTTAGGTGGAGGAAAATTTACAATTCAAAACAAAGTATTTCCAGGTGCGTATATAAACTTTGTGAATCGCGCATCAGCAGATGTATTCGTTGGAAAGAGAGGAGTGGCAGCAATTCCCATGGTTCTTTCCTGGGGACCAGAAAAAGAGGTATTTGAAGTTACTTCTGAAGATTTTCAGAAAAATGCAAAGGAGATCTTTGGTTATTCCTCAGATGAACCCTCCATGCTTCCGGTTCGGGAACTGTTTAAAAATATGACAAAGGGCATTTTTTACAGGTTAAATACAGGTACTCGCAGTTCCAATGATTATGCGGAAGCAAGATACTCCGGAGAGCGTGGAAACAGTCTGATGACAGTGATTTCAAAAAATGTGGACGATGAAAATAAGTTTGATGTAAAGACTCTGTTTGCAGGAAAAGAGGTGGATTCTCAGACTGTTGCAAGTGCTATGGAACTAAAAGACAACTCTTATGCTGCATTTAAAAAGGAGGCAGATCTTGCAGAAACTGCTGGGACTTCTTTCACAGGAGGAACCAATGGGGCCAGCGTGACAGGAGAAGATTATGCGGAATTTCTAGGCAGGATCGAGAGCACATCATTCCAGACTCTGTGCTGTCCTTCTACAGATGACAAAGTAAAAGCTCTGTTTGTGGCTTATACAAAACGATTAAGAGAGGAAGGGGGGATTAAATTTCAGACAATTGTCCATCAGTATTCAAAAGCTGACTATGAAGGAATTATTTCCGTTGAAAACGAAGCGGAAGAATCGGCAGCAGGTCTTGTTTACTGGGTGACAGGTGCAGAAGCTGCCTGTGAAATCAATAAAACCAATGAGAATAAGGTCTACGATGGAGAATATACCGTGAAAACTTCTTATACACAGGCACAGCTTGAAAATGGTATGAGGGCTGGTAAGTTTTTCTTCCATAAAGTAGGGGACCATGTCCGCGTACTTTCCGATATGAATACTCTGATTACCTATACGGATGAAAAAGGAGAGGATTTCTCAAATAATCAGACAGTCCGGATTCTTGACCAGATTGGAAATGATATTGCATCTTTATTTAATACCCGCTATCTTGGAAAGATTTCCAATGATGCTGCAGGCAGGGTAGGGCTTTGGAATGATGTTGTTACATATGGAAAACAGCTAGCGGTTTTAAGAGCCATTGAAGGGCTTGACGCAGAATCTATTACCGTAGATAAAGGCGAAGGAAAAAGATCTGTTGTTGTTAACTTCCCGGTTCAGCCGGTGAACTGCATGAGTATTTTATACATGACAGTCGTTGTATCATAAGAAAGGGGATTAAAAAATGAATCAGATTACGATGAACGCATGGGATGCAATCAGTGCTGCAAAAGCGGAGTGCTATATTACAATTGAAAATGAACGTTACAATTTTATGCAGGCTTTAAAGCTGGAGGCAAAAATTGAGAAAGTAAAATCCGAAATCCCGATTCTGGGACGGGCAATGAAAGGAAATAAGACGGTAGGGATGAAAGGAAGCGGTTCTGCTTCATTTCATTATAACACCAGTATTTTCAGGGATCTCTTATACAAATACCAGCAGTCTGGAAAGGATATTTATTTTGATATCCAGGTTACCAACGAAGATCCTACTTCCAGTGTTGGACGACAGACTATTATCTTAAAAGATTGTAACTTAAATGGCGGTCTTGTCACCAAATTTGATGCAACTGGAGAATATCTGGAAGATGAATTTGAGTTTACATTTGAAAGCTGGGAGATGCCGGAACGTTTTGGAACAGTAGAAGGAATGCAGTAAAGAAAAAAGGAGTGTAAAGCAATGGGAGAATTAAGTTGTTTTTTAAGTCAGAATGCAATTAAGGTAGACAAAGAAAAATTTATAGCCTCAAAAAGGTTTGTTGGAGCAGATAAAAAACCGGTTGAATGGGAAATCAAAGCCATTACTTCCAGAAAAGATGAAGAATTAAGAAAAGAATGCACCAAACGGGTTCCAGTAACAGGAAAAAAAGGACAGTACACCCAGGAGACTGATTTTAACTTATACCTTGGTAAATTGGCGGCAGAATGCACTGTTTATCCAAATTTAAATGACAAGACTCTTCAGGATTCCTATCAGGCAATGGGGGCAGATGCTTTATTAAAGGTCATGCTGACAGCAGGAGAGTATGCTGGATATGTGGAGCAGATTCAGAAGGTAAATGGTTTTGATGTTACTTTGGAAGAACAGGTTGAAGAAGCAAAAAACTAATTGAAGGAGGCGATATGGAGGCAAACATTGCCTATTATTGCCTCCACAAGCTTCACAGATGGCCTCATGAATTTTTAAACCTGGAACGAAGGGAACGGGCTTTTATTATTGCAGCAGTACAGCTAAAACTGGAAAATGACAAAAAGGAAGCTGCGAAAGCAAAGGCAGGAAGAAGATAGTAGAAAGGAAGAACGCCTGAAAACGTTCTTCCTAATAGGGAGGAAAGGAGGAATGACAATTGGCTTCAGTACAATATGCACTTCAGGTTTATGATGGTTCAAGTAAGGCACTAAAGGTGATTGATGAATCCATTCAAAAGGCAGGCAGATCGCTGCAGGCTTTTCAGATAAGTGCTTCAAAATCTTTGGTATTTCCAGGAATGTCAGGAATAAGAAAGAATCTTGATATTATTGATGGGAAGTATGTGGAGATTACAGATAGCATCTCTACAGCAGAAAAACAGCAAAAAGGATTAAATAAGAGCATTGAAGATGGAAAGAAAAAGACTGGAGATTTAAAAGACGTATGGAAGAAGCTGTCGAAAGGATTTGGCAGTGTAACTTCTAAGCTGGGGAAATTAGGTGTTGATACCAGTCTTATGGATCTGGTAAACCGGGCAAGCAGCGTAAAAGATGCCGGTAATATGATACAGGCCAAAACAGGTATGGGGGGAGCTGACCTTGATATGGCAAAAAAGAGTGCGAATAATCTTTATGCCGATCATGTCAGTAAGAGTCCAGAAGATGCCGCAAACAGTATTGCATCGGTGCAGCAGATGACTGGGAAGACAGGAGCTGGACTTGAGCAATTAACCCGAGCTGGATTATTAATGCAGGATACCTTTGGATACGGTTTGACTGACAGCATTCAATCTGCGGGAATTCTGGAACAGAAGTTTGGAGTAACAGGTGCACAGGCCTTTGATTTGATTATTCAGGGAACCCAGTCAGGACTGAATAAGAATGGAGAACTTCTAAGTACTATTAATACAAATGCAGACAGTTTTAAGAAACTGGGATTCAGCGGACAGGATATGTTTAATATGCTGATCAATGGTGCAGCAAGTGGAAATGTTTCGATCAGTACCATGGGAAATGCAATGAATGAATTTTCAACCAGAGTTTTAGGCGGGGGAGCAGAGGCTAAAGAGGCTTTTTCCGCTCTGGGGCTTAATGCAGAAAGTATGCAGACTGCTTTTGCTGGCGGCGGAGAAACGGCGAGGGCGGCATTTGAACAGACAATTGCAGCTCTAAATGAAATAGAAGATCCCATAAGCAGAAATGCAGCAGGAATGCAGTTGTTTGGAAGTTCTTTTGGGGAACTCGGTCAGAATGGTATCAATGCAATGGCGGATTTAAATGGTTCGGTGGAACTTTCCACTAGTCGTTTAGAGGAGTTAAATCAGATAAAGTATAACAATGCAAGTGATGCCATTGGTTCCCTTGTTAATACAATAAATCTGGGGCTGGCACAGACGGTGGGAAATATGGTGAATCATATTGCAGGTGCGATCAGGGACTTTACTACTGGTCTACAGGGAAATGTGGGTGAAATCAGTGGAATATTTGGAGGAATTGGTTTGGTTGCCGGAACCATAGGCGGCATCATTTCTGATTCGTGGTCCATTTTGGAACCTGTTATATGGGGAGCAATTGCAGCCTTAATTGTATATAATTCAACAGCAGGGTTAAGCTGGCTTACAACACTAAAAGGAGCAGCAGTCATGGCTTGGAAAACAATTTGTGACTGGGCTGAAACCGCGGCAATCATTGCAATGATTATAGCCCAGAATGGCTTAAATGCAGCTTTAGCAGCATGTCCTCTTACCTGGATTATTATATTAATTATTGCAATCATCGCATTGTTCTTTGCTGCAGTAGCAGTTTTTAATAAGTTAGCTGGAACTTCTGTAAGTGCTACAGGAATTATATGTGGGGCATTTATGGGTGCACTGGCATTCATTGAAAATATTCTCATGGCTTTCGTGGAGCTTGTGTTTGGTGTAATTGAGTTTCTAGTAAATCCATTTATTGCATTTGCGAACTTTATTGGGAATCTGTTTGATGATCCCATAGGTTCCATTATTCATCTGTTTTTTGATATGGCAGATGGAGTGTTAAGTGTAATTGAAAAAATAGCAAAAGCAATTGATCTGGTTTTTGGAACAAAAATGGCAGCAACTGTAACCGTATGGCGTGAAAATTTAACCTCCTATGGAGATAAGCTGGCAGATAAGCTGGGTAACGGAAAGTACGAAAGGAAACAGGGACCTCTTGATATGGATAAGGTCATGGCGGATATGAATTTATCTATGAATCATATCAGTTATGGGGATAACATGAAAAAGGGTTACGAGGCCGGAAAAGGAGGGATGAAGTCTTTAAAGGATGGCTTAGGTGATTTTGGAAGCATCTTAAAAGGTAAGACAGATGCCTTTGATCAATCTGCTTATAGTGAAAATCCTGCTGAGAATAATCCGCTTAGTGGAGCCGGAATTCCAGAAAGTATTACAAAAAACACAGGAGATACGGCAATGAATACCGCCGCCATGGCAGATCAGATGGACTCTATGGATGAGGAATTGAAATATATGAGGGATGCCGCAGAACAGGAGATTATCAACCGGTTTACCCTTGCAGATTTAAAACTGGATATCAACAATAACAATACAATAAAGAATGTAGCAGATGTGGACAATGTGATTCGTATGCTCAGCGATACCACATCAGAGGTGCTTAGTTCCTGGGCGGAAGGAGTAAATGGATAATGGCTTATGAAATCTATATTGATGATATGCTTCTGCCCCTGCCTCCCCAGAAGATTCCGGTAAAATATGGAGGGCAGAATAAGACGGTAAATTTAATCAGTGGAGAAGAAATCAATCTTGTAAAGCCTGCAGCTCTGGCGGAAATCAGCATTGACGTAATCATACCGCAGATGGATTATCCAAGTGCAGTCTGGGATGGAAGTGTAGAAAGCGCAGAAGATTTTTTAGAAAAACTGAAAGAACTGAAACAGCAGGGAAAACCGTTTGAGTTTCTGGTAATCCGGGAAAGCATGGGAGGAGAAAGTCTGTTTGATACAAGTATGGATGTGACCCTGGAAGAGTTTAAGGTTTCCGATGATGTCAGTGAGGGGCTTGATTTATCCGTTTCCCTTACTTTAAAAGAGTACAGACATTACGGGACGAAACTTAAAACATTTAAGATTGTTGATAAAGAGACAGCGGAAGGAGAGAACACAGAAGGAGAACGGTCAGGGGAACCAGTGTTAGAGTCCAGTTATACCGTAGTAAAAGGAGACTGTCTCTGGTCCATTGCAAAAAAGAAGCTTGGGAATGGGAATCGTTGGCAGGAAATCCATCAGTTAAATCAGGACAAGGTGAAGAACCCAAATCTTATTTATCCGGGACAGGTTCTTACAATGCCTTAGAAAGGAATAAACAGTGGAAGTACATTTATATATACAGCATGAACAGCAGGTCTACGAACCCGTTGTCCAGGGAAGCATAGACTGGGAAATACAACGCAGCAGCCAGCCGGGAAAATGTACATTTACCGTAATGCCTGATGAGATTTTAAAAATCGAAGAGGGGAATGCGGTACGGCTGGATGTAAATGGAACTCCGGTTTTTCTCGGGTTTATATTTGAAAGAAACTGGAACAGTACTGGTGAAATGAAAGTGACTGCCTATGACCAGCTCCGGTATTTAAAAAATAAAGATAGCTACAATTATTCAGGTTTAACGACTGGAGATGTAATTAAAATGATTGCCGGGGATTACAACTTAAACGTTGGGGAACTGGAGGATACCGGAGAGAAGCTGGAAAGAAATGAAAAGGACAAAACGTTATTTGACATTATCATGAACAGTCTGAATCTGACAATGATTCGTAAAAAGAAGCTGTATGTTTTTTATGATGATGTTGGCAAGCTGACATTGCGGGACATGGAACAGATGCAGTTGGATCTTTTAATTGATGACCAGACAGCACAGGATTATGACTATAAGATCAGCATTGACAGCAATACATTTAATCAGATCAAGGTATATCATGACGATAGTACTACAAAAAAAAGAGAGGTCTACATGACCAAAAACACCGAATCCATTAACAAGTGGGGGATTCTTCAAAAAGATGAATCCATTGATGAAGGAATTGACGGACAGAAGCTTGCAGAACAGTATTTGACCTTATATAACCAGCCGTCCAAAACACTGAGTATCAAGGATGCATTTGGGGATATCAGAGTTCGGGCGGGCTGTCTGATTCCTGTTACTTTGGGTTTGAAAGATATGAAACTGAATAACTACCTTCTGGTGGAATCGGTAACCCATAAAATTGATGCCGGTGTTCATACTATGGATTTGACATTGAGAGGAGCAAATATTTATGGCTGATGTTCAGTGGGTGGAAAATATTAAAAAAATTGTTGTTCAGGCAGTTGAAGCTCAGGATCCTTGTGATGTAATAACAGGAACTGTGCTCAGGAATAATCCAATGGAGATACAGATCGGACAAAAGACCGTTTTATTTCAATCCCAGATTATTATTCCAAAACAATTTACCGATTACACTCAGATTATGAGCATTCCGGGCATTGGTGAAGTATCTGTTCTCATTAAAAATGGGTTAAAAACCGGTCAAAAGGTCCTTCTCTTACAAAAAAAGGGCGGACAACAGTTTGCAGTCATTGGAACCTGGTAGAAAGGAGGAGTGTAATGCTTCCGGTAACAGGAGATATTTTACAAAAAAATTTAAAAATTGTATACAAACCTTCCAAAACATTTCGTTTGGATACGGATCAAAAGAGGATTGTTGATATGACAGATGGTCTGGAAGCAATCAGACAATCTGTATACTGTATTCTCAATACAGAGAGATTTGAATGGCTGATCTATAGCTGGAATTATGGTACAGAATTAAATGACTTATTTGGTAAATCAGCAGGATTTGTAAAAGCCAAGGTAAAGAAGCGGATCAGGGAAGCTCTAAAGCAGGATGACAGAATAACAGAAGTGAATTCATTTTCGTTTGAAATGTCGAAACGGAGTCTGCATGTGACGTTTACCGTACATAGCCTATGGGGAGAAATTGAAGCAGAGAAAGAGGTGAAGATTTAATGTATGAAGATATGACGTATGAGGTCATCATAAAGCGAATGCTGGACCGGGTTCCAAAAGGGCTGGATAAAAGGGAAGGTTCTCTTATTTATACAGCACTATCGGCGGCGGCAGCGGAAATGCAGGTGATGTACATAGAGTTTGATACGATTTTAAAAGAAACCTTTGCGGAAACCGCTTCCAGAGAGAATCTGGTTCGCAGAGCTTCGGAAAGGGGAATGGAACCGGATCCTGCAACAAAAGCTGTCTTAAAAGGCATTGCAGAACCCCAGACCGTGGTATTGGAAGCTGGTCAGCGATTCCGTTATGGAACTCTTTATTATACCATCACAAAGTTACTGGGAGATGGAATGGTTCAATTAACCTGTGAAACACCGGGTGTAATTGGAAACCGTCAGGCAGGACGATTGATTCCAGTGGAAAGCATTACGGGACTTGTCTCTATGGAGGTAACCGATCTGCTGATACCTGGAGAGGATGAAGAAGGTACGGAGGAATTTCGAAAGGCATACATCCAGTCCTTCATGGAAAAAGCATTTAGCGGAAACCGAAAAGATTATCTGGATAAGACCAATGGCATTCCAGGAGTGGGAGCAACAAAAATCACAAGAGCCTTTAATGGTCCGTCCACAGTAAAGCTGACCATTCTGGATTCCAATTATAACAAAGCATCAGATGTGTTGATTCAGACGGTGCAGGAAACCATGGATCCTGTAGCTGGCAATGGAGATGGTCTGGCTCCCATTGACCATATGGTGACGGTTGATACAGCGGAAGAAGTAATCATTCACATTCAATGTGAGCTGGAGTATGAGAACAGTTATGGGGAAGAAGGTCTACTGGAGGAAATCAAAGGTGCGGTTGAAGCTTATCTGGAAGAGCTTCGGACATCCTGGCAAGGACTTGGTGATCATGGCTGCATGGTAAGAATATCCCAGGTAGAAGCAAGAATTTTAACCGTAAAAGGAATTTATGATATTAAAAACACACAGATTAATGGAGTTGCAGGAAATTTGGAACTGGATAAAATTCAGATTCCCGTATATGGAGGAATAAAAATTGATTCGAGAAGTTAGTTTACTTTCCTATATCCCTGATTTTCTTAAGGATTATACAGAAATGCGGGTAATTCAGGAAGTTATGGAACCAGAGATTCAAACAATGGAGAATGAAACGGAGGTTCTATTTGATAATCAATTTATATCAAGTTCCAATTTGGAGAGTTTAAGGCGTTATGAAAAAATGCTCCAACTGCCGGTAATGCCTCATGAGACATTAGAAGACAGAAGGTTTAAAGCATTAACAAAGTGGAACCGGATTATTCCCTATACCAAAGTAACGTTAAAGCAAAGACTGGCGGTATTGTGTGGGGAAGATGGATATACGTTGGAAATTGATCCTCAAAAGAAAGTTATTGTGCGGGTGGCGTTAAAGAGCAAACGAAATTTAAATGAAGTAAAGGAAATGCTGGAAGAGTTTGTACCCTGCAATATGGTGATTGATTTAGATTTACTTTACAATCAGCACAGTTTAATCAGCAACTACAAACACAAACAATTAGGAGCCTGGAGTCACAGGCATATAAGAGATGAGGTGCTTATTGATGGCGAATGAAACAAAAAATTATAAATTTCTAAAGCCGGAAACGGACGATTTTTATGACATCAGGGAATATAACAAGACAATGGATGCTTTGGATGATTCCCTTACGGAGATGAATGAATCAAAACTGGATAAAGCGGGAGATGCTTCCCAAGCTGTTACGGAATTTGAAGAGGAAGTATTAAGAGAGAACATTGAATCCGGTGAAACACTATCTACAACTCATGGGAAAGTAAAAAAGTGGTTTTCAGAAATGAAAGATGTGGCTTTTTCCGGCAAAGCAAAGGATATTATTCCTGATGCAGCCCACCGGTTTGTGACGGAGAAGGAGAAAGGCGACTGGAATGGGAAGGTTGCGGCTTTAGGTGGGGATATATCAGAGACGGTAATTGAAACGCTGGAAACAGGTAATGAACAGTATCCCATTCCTGAGGCAGGGGAGACGGCGAAAGTTTACATGGCTAAGGTTAAAAGGTTTATGGAACACGTCAAACCTCTTGAAGCAGACATGACGGTGTATGTTGCAACTACTGGAAGTGATATCGAGGGGGATGGTACTGAGATTGCACCGTATAAAACTATTACATATGCGCTTAGTAAAATTCCAAAGACATTAAGTGGCTATACGGCTTCGGTTGTGGTTGCTGGCGGAACTTACCCGGAAGATTTAGTTATTTCTGGATTTACTGGAGGATTACAGTTGTTATTAAGTGGAGATATCACAGTAACTAGTATAATAGTAAATAAGACCACTCTAACTTGCAGGAGTTTCGATACAACTTCTCATACAATTACTTCTCGGTGGATTAGTGTTACTAATTATGCTTCATGGACATCTTATCTACAAATAAACATTATGCTTACTGGATCTTTTAATCCATCAGATCATGAAGTATCTTTTTATGCATCTTTATGCAGCAAAATTTATGCAACTGGCAATATAACTTTTACAGGTAATACTGACGTTGCCATTTACCTAAGTGCTTCATCCACTGGTTATTTTGGTACAATTACAGGAAGTGGATTTGCAGTTGGAACTGTTTTAAGGCTTAATTCTCAGGTAAGCTGGCAAAAAAATGATTTGTCTGCTATAACCCCTACTGAAACTACTGCACGCAATAGCAGTATAGTAGTTAGCCATTATGGTGGGGTTATTGGAACACTTCCGTACAATACTACATGGTATGTCTCTGCAACAGGATCTGATGAATTCGGAACAGGTACAGAAGCACAACCCCTTAAAACTATACAAAAAGCCTTAACGATGATTCCTAAAGATCTAGGCGGTCATCAAGTGGTGATAAGTGTTGCCAACGGAGTCTATGATGAATCTGTGAATGTGGTAGGCTATTATAATGGATACTTAACCATTACGAGTAAATCCCCAGATGTCATTTCCTCTTCTGTAACTGTGGACAGAATGGATATTTCATATTGCACAGCATCTATATCAGTAAAGGGTATTAAATTTTCAAACACTACAAATGTCTCGGCAGTCTTTATTATATCATCATCTGATGTATATCTTCACTATCTACAAATAGCAAACTCGTCCAGTAATACTGGTGTTTATGCTTCTAAGGGTATACATATAAAACTATATCACTGTGATTTATCATTCAGAAACAAAGCAATAGAGTTTATGGACTCTAGTGGATATATTTGGGATTGTACAGGCTCCAGTAATACTACAGGAATTTCAACATTAGGTGACGCTACTATAAAAGTAATTGGTACCTCTCCAGGGTCAACTAATGGGATTGTACGCAGTGGCGGAGCTGCGCTTTTCAATGAGTCTGGTACGCAAATATCAGCCATAATTTCCTCCGGATTATCTTGTACTTGGGGAAAGATCAATACTGGTGGTTATATTAGGAATGGAAACGTGAGTGGTACAGCAATGGTAACCATAAACATACATCTCTCATGTATAACAACTCTTTCAGCAGGAGTGCTATATCAATTACATGGATTTCCAAAAGAAGTTGTTATTGATACGGCTGTGAGCCCTAGCCAAGTTAATGAAATTGGATCGTGTTATATTAGAAATGGTAATATACAAATTTATCCATTGGTTAATCTTCCGATAGGATATAGTTTTTCACTTAATTGCACGTACCTAACCAATTCATAAAAAAGGAGAATAACTAATGAAATATGAAACAATTAAGGTAGGAAATAAGATTTATAATATTGCAAAAGGAAGTTGCAGCCTAAATAATTTAAGTGGATATACCCCAAGGTCGCTATCATCATCGGATCAAATGAGGTGACGGATATACATAAAAATCTCTCCGAAAATACTACCGTTACAAAATACGATGCGAACGGTGTAGAAGAATGGAAACAGGGCAACCTAGTGTATACTGGTCAAATGTCCTTACAATCATCTTTCCCAATTGGGATTGAATCAGTACGGGAAACCGAAGAAAACGGAAACACTGCAACCAGAAACAAAGAAGTCATGGGTGAGGTTGTCATCGTTGAGTACAGGACCCCGAGTATGGAAGATAAGGTAAATACACAGCAGAAACAGATCACCAGTTTGAATGCTCAAATAGCATATTTGCAAATGCTCTCAGGAGTAGAAACGGAGGTACCTCATGAGCAAAAATTTTAATAAGGTAAAGGATTTTTACACAGCAAAATTATGGTCCATAAATTGGGTATGGAACGCAGTAGATAAATGGATCACAGCGGACGAGTACCGGGAGATCACAGGAAAAATTTATAAGAAAGATTGAGGAATATGATAATGAAAAATATTATCTGCACAGCCGCAGGCATAATAGGCAGCCTGACAACCGCTCTATTCGGCGGCTGGGACACCAGCATTGCCACATTAATTCTTTTCATGGCAATTGATTTTCTTTCCGGTCTGGCAGTTGCAGGAGTATTTCATAGCAGCACCAAAACCGAAACCGGAACTTTGGAATCAAAAGCCGGCTGGAAAGGATTATGTAAAAAAAGTATGACCCTGGTATTTGTCTTAATCGCCCATCGGCTTGACTTATCAATCGGGACAACCTACATAAGGGACACAGTGGTCATCGGCTTTATGGTAAATGAACTGATATCTGTGGTAGAAAACGCAGGTCTTATGGGAATTCCTCTTCCATCAGTTCTTATAAAAGCCATAGATATTTTAAACCAGAAATCAGAGGTATCAAAATAGCCTGTACCAATCCATGACGGACATTCTTTCCTTTCTTTTCATATCATAGACTATAGATATTATGGAAAGGACAAGGTGAGAAATATGGTAAAAAGTCAGGCGACCAAGGATATGCCCCGTCTGGAACTGATGGGAATTCAGGAAAACTTAAAGGACTCCGATTATGAGGAAATCAAGCGTTTCCGGGAGTCCTTTAATCCCGATGAGATGGGCTTTTCAGGAAGAAAGGAGGGGGTATAGCATGGAGATTCACCAATTATTAACCCCGTATAACTATTCAAACGGTGATATTGACCGTATCAAATATATTGTGATTCACTATGTGGGCGCCTTAGGCGGTGCAGAAGCTAACTGTAAATATTATGCTTCCAGATACATTGGAGCCAGTGCCCACTATTTTGTAGGATTTAACGGAGAGATCTGGCAGTCTGTGGAAGACAAAAATATCGCATGGCACTGTGGTGCGAAATCATACAGACACAAAGAATGCAGAAACAGCAATAGCCTTTCCGTAGAATTATGTGTGAGAAATAAAGGGGTTCAGACCGATACCAGTAAAGACTGGTACTTTGAAGATGCCACCGTAAGAGCTGCAAAGGAATTGACTGCAGAACTTATGAAAAAATATGGAGTAAAAGAAGATCATGTAATCAGACATTACGATGTAACCGGAAAAATCTGCCCCAACCCTTATGTCTACAATCAGACCAGACATACATGGAACGGTTTTAAAGAAAGTCTGGTTCTTGCAACGGAGGTAAAATCAGGCTGGAGAGAAGAAGAGGGCGGTTGGAGATTTTATCTGGGAGACACAGGTAATCCAGTAACCAATGACTGGTATCAGGACGGAGAGAAGTGGTACTGGTTTGACGGTGCCGGACATATGGTGAAAAATACCTGGAAAACAGGTTCTGATGGAAAATGGTATTATCTGTCAGACGATGGTTCCATGGCAGTGAACCAGTGGGTTGTGTGGAAAGATGACTTGTATCGGGTAACAGAAGACGGAAGCATGTTTGAGGGGAGCCTGATTGTAAAAACAGACGAAAAAGGTGCGTTTCGAATGGGATAAAAAAATTTAATAAAAAAGAATAAAAAAGGCGGGAGTCCGGTTTGTAAAGACAAAAACGGTCCCGCTTTCTCTATGAACTAAAAAAATATCCCACATAAAAGTATAACAAAAAATCCCATCCAGCGGGTTAGTCTGAACGGGATAAAAGTCTTTTCTATAAATTAAGCCATAGCGTTAACAGCTTTTGTGATTCTGGATACTTTTCTGGAAGCGTTGTTTTTATGATATACGCCCTTTGTAGCAGCCTTATCAATATCTGTGATAGTGCTGAGTAACTGAGCCTGTGCAGCAGCCTTGTCACCGGCAGTAATTGCAGCTTCTACCTTCTTGATAGATGTTCTCACTTTGGATCTGATCGCTTTGTTTCTAGCAGCTTTTGTTTCGTTTACTAAAATTCTTTTCTTTGCAGATTTAATGTTAGCCAATCTGTACACCTCCAATAAAATGATATATGATTATTCTTTGTTTTGCATCAAAGCCTGGACACGGACAGTTCAATGTAAACATACCTTTGTATTCTAACGAATTTTACACCAGATGTCAATACATAATTCCTGCTTTTTTGCAGAAAATACCTAAGAATAGCTGGAAAGGAGGAAGAAATGGAAAACACATTTGAAGTGCGCACAGACCTTGCTGTAGAAGAAAAAGAAAGTTTCCCAGGTGATGGAGGCGAGATATCCGGTGTTTCTCTGCGGGAATGGCACAGACCTGACAGCCGGATTAAGATGACTGAGGTCAGAATTCTGGATAAAAAAGGGGAAAAAGCCATGGGGAAACCCATTGGAACCTACATTACACTGGAAGCCGATGAGCTTTCCTTAAAAGATGAAGATTATCATAGAGAAGTTTCCAAAGAACTGGCAGGACAGATCAGCCACCTGCTGGAGGGAAAGAGTTACCAGAAATCAAATTTTCATGTACTGGTGGCAGGACTTGGCAATTCATCTGTAACTCCGGATTCTCTTGGACCCAGAGTGCTGAATAATCTGCAGGTAACAAGGCATTTAAAAGTCCAGTATGGAGATGATTTCTGGGAAGGAAGAAGCATGCCGGTAATCAGTGCCATTGTTCCTGGAGTTATGGCGCAGACAGGGATGGAAAGTGCTGAAATCCTACAGGGAATTATAAAAGAGACAAAACCCGACTTAATTATTGCCATTGACGCGTTAGCGGCAAGAAGTGTAAAACGTCTGGGGACAACCATTCAGCTTACGGACACAGGAATTCATCCCGGATCAGGTGTTGGCAACCACAGACACAGTCTGACAAAAGAAAGTCTTGGTGTTCCTGTCATGGCAATCGGAGTTCCTACAGTTGTAGGGGCAGCAGCCATTGTACACGATACCGTATCCGCTATGATTGGAGCGCTGTCAAAAAGCATGGAAACAAAAGGAATGGGTGATTTTATCGGCAATCTCAGTTCCGATGAACAGTATAATCTGATTAAGGAATTGCTGGAACCGGAATTTGGTCCTCTCTATGTAACCCCGCCTGACATTGATGAAACAGTGAAACAACTGAGTTTTACCATCTCAGAAGGCATTCACATGGCATTTTTGGGACAGGAAGATTCGTAGTAAATGACAGACTTTCTGCATAGGATATTAAGAATGATTATGCAGGAAGGCGGCTATGAATAAGAATAACAATTTTTTGAACAAAGTAATAAAAATCATGATGATTGCGGTAAGCCTGATTCTGGCCGTTTTCTTAAGTATAAGAGAAGTTTCAGAAACTGGGAAAAAGGCGGACCCGGGTAAGGCAGAAGCGTTAATAAAAGAGGGGGCTGGTTTAGGGCTTTCCTATATCTGGCGGCATCAATACCCGGCAGTCGTATGGGATGAGAAGGTTGGCAGCAGGGAGAAGGTTCCGGAAAACAAATCCGTTGGAAGTGCCATCTTTCATTTCTTTTTAAATCAGTCCCCTCTTTACCGCTATGCGGATACAGACAAAAACAAGGATAGGGATTACAAGGAAGAAGACCCCTCTTATCGTGCATATCTGGAGAGGGGGAAATTCTATGAAGAACACAGTTTTCTTCTTTATGATGGAGGGGAAGAAAGCGGGGAGGATGGTTCTGTTAATGCAGGGACAAATGTAACCGCAGAAAATACAGAAGAGAAAACTCCGCTTCATAATAAGACCGTGAAAGAAGGAAAGGATGAAGCACTTACCTGTGCTGCAAGCAGTATCTGGCCCATCGTAGGAACTACCTATTTAAAAGAGCAGCTTGCTGACTATGATTTTATGATGAAACATTTTTACAATGTCCACACCTCAACCACTGCACCCAGAGATATGATGAAAGCAGATCAATTTCTGGCAGAGGATTTCACCTTGGAAACCGGCAATGATAAACCCCAGATATTAATTTACCACACCCACTCCCAGGAGGAGTATTCTGATCATGGACCAGATAAACCAGAAGCAACGGTTGTTGGAGTAGGAACCTATTTAACCCAACTTTTGACAGACAAAGGATATCATGTAATACATGATACTTCGGTGTACGATCTGCAAAATGGGAAACTGGACCGGAATAAAGCGTATACGTATGCCTTAGATGGAATTTCAGGAATCCTCCAGGAGAATCCTTCCATAGAAGTGATTCTGGATATTCACCGGGATGGAGTAAACGAAAGCCTTCATATGGTCAATCAGGTAAACGGGAAACAAACGGCACCTATCATGTTTTTTAATGGCGTCAGCATGACACCGGAAGGTCCCATTGAGTATCTGCCGAATCCTTACCGGACAAAAAATCTTGCATTCAGTTTTCAGCTTCAGCTTGATTCCGCCGCCTACTTTCCTGGTCTGACCCGTAAAATCTACATAAAAGGGCTTCGCTATAATCAGCATTTAAGGGCAAGATCTACTTTAATTGAAGTTGGTGCCCAGACCAATTCCTATGATGAGGCATTAAATGCCATGGAACCTTTGGCAGAAGTTCTCGATATGGTACTCCAGGGAAACTAAAGAAAAGCAGGCGAAATGCTTTCCCAGTGGACAATTGACGGTTTTAATGGTATATTTTTATAGATATAATTTATTTAGAAACATCAGAAAAGAGGAGTTACTTTATGGCAGTTGTCCAGCAGAATAAGATACGAAATTTTTGTATTATCGCTCATATTGATCACGGGAAGTCAACCCTTGCAGACAGGATTATAGAAAAGACCGGACTGCTGACCAGCAGGGAGATGCAGGCACAGGTTCTCGATAATATGGACTTGGAACGGGAGAGGGGAATTACCATCAAAGCCCAGACTGTCCGTACCATTTATAAGACAAAAAGCGGCGAAGAATATATTTTTAATATGATTGATACCCCGGGTCATGTGGATTTCAACTATGAGGTTTCCCGAAGCCTTGCAGCCTGTGACGGTGCAATTTTAGTTGTAGATGCTTCTCAGGGAATTGAAGCCCAGACCCTTGCCAATGTGTATATGGCTCTGGATCATAACCTTGATGTATTTCCGGTTCTCAATAAGATTGATCTTCCAAGTGCCGATCCTGAGCGGGTTGTGCAGGAGATTGAAGATGTAATCGGAATTGAGGCCCATGATGCACCAAGGATCTCTGCAAAGACCGGACTGAATGTGGAAGCTGTGTTAGATGCCATTGTGGAGAAGATTCCTGCGCCTGAGGGAGACCCTGATGCCCCTTTGCAGGCTCTGATCTTTGACTCTTTTTATGATTCCTATAAGGGCGTTATTGTGTTTTTCCGTGTAAAGGAAGGAACACTGAAAAAAGGGGACAAAGTGCGTATGATGGCAACCGGTGCGGTGGAGGACGTGGTGGAAGTCGGATATTTCGGTGCCGGTCAGTTTATCCCCTGTGATCAGCTGAGTGCCGGCATGGTAGGCTATCTGGCAGCCAGCATAAAGAATGTAAAGGATACTGCCGTTGGAGATACCATCACTCATGCGGACAGACCCTGTACCACTCCTCTTCCAGGATATAAGAAGGTTACCTCCATGGTTTACTGCGGACTTTATCCGGCGGACGGGGCGCGCTATAACGATCTGCGTGAGGCACTCGAGAAGCTTCAGCTAAACGATGCATCCCTGTTTTTTGAACCAGAGACATCTCTGGCACTTGGTTTTGGGTTCCGCTGCGGATTTCTGGGACTTCTGCATCTGGAAGTAATTCAGGAACGTCTGGAACGGGAATATAATTTAGATCTTGTAACCACAGCCCCCAGTGTTGTGTACCGTGTATATAAGAGAAATGGCGAGATGATGGAGCTTACCAATCCATCTAATCTTCCTGACCCAACCGAGATTGAATACATGGAAGAACCCATTGTCAAGGCAGAGATCATGGTAACTACAGAGTATGTGGGTGCCATCATGACCTTGTGCCAGGAACGCAGGGGGGTATATCTTGGCATGGAATACATGGAGACAACAAGGGCACTTTTAAGGTATGAACTGCCTCTCAATGAGATTATCTACGATTTCTTTGATGCTTTAAAATCCCGTTCCAAAGGCTACGCTTCCTTTGATTACGAACTGAAAGGCTATGAACGTTCGGAACTGGTTAAACTGGACATTCTGGTGAACAAGGAAGAAGTGGATGCCCTTTCCTTTATCGTCCATGCAGAATCTGCCTATGACAGAGGAAGAAGAATGTGTGAGAAGTTAAAGAATGAGATTCCAAGACAGCTTTTTGAGATTCCCATACAGTCAGCCGTGGGCGGAAAGATTATTGCCCGTGAGACTGTGAAGGCAATGAGAAAAGATGTTCTTGCAAAATGTTACGGCGGCGATATATCACGAAAGAAAAAACTTCTTGAAAAACAGAAAGAAGGTAAAAAACGTATGCGCCAGATCGGTAATGTAGAGATACCGCAGAAGGCATTTATGAGCGTACTGAAATTAGATGATGAATAAAAAGAATTTAGAGCTTTATGTGCACATTCCATTTTGTGCACGCAAATGTGCTTACTGCGATTTTCTTTCTTTTTCGGGGAATGACCGGATGCAGTGGGAGTACACGGAAAAACTGTTAAAAGAGATAGAGGTCCGGAGTGCTGGCACCGGAGAATACCAGGTCATCAGTGTATTCTTCGGAGGAGGTACTCCTTCCGTATTAAAACCTGAGTATATGGTACTTCTTCTTCAATCACTAAAGGAACATTTTTCCATTCTTCCGGAAGCGGAGATCAGTATGGAAGTGAATCCCGGAACCGTTACCTTAGAAGGGCTTTCTTCCTATAAAGAAGCAGGAGTGAACCGGATCAGCATAGGACTGCAGTCAGCAGATGATCAGGAACTAAAGAATCTAGGGAGAATCCATACTTACGACGAATTTTTAAAAAGTTATGAAAGAGTCCGTAAGACAGGCTTTGACAATGTAAATGTGGACTTGATTTCAGCCATTCCGGGACAGACCGTGGAATCATGGAAGAATACATTAAAGAAAGTAACCATGTTAAAGCCCGAGCACATCTCTGCCTATAGTCTGATTGTGGAAGAAGGAACCCCATTTTATGAGCGGTACGGGAGCCATGTGGAAGATACGGAAGATGACCTTACAAAGGCGGAGCGTCACCAGATAATGGCACTTCCCCCTCTGCCGGATGAAGATGCAGAGCGAACCATGTATTATATGACCCAGGATTTTTTAAAGGAACAGGGCTATGAGCGGTACGAAATATCCAACTATGCAAAAAAAGGATATGAGTGCAGACACAACATCGGTTACTGGACCGGAATTTCCTATCTTGGGCTTGGGCTTGGAGCTTCTTCTTATCTTGATGGATGCCGGTTTCATAATACTTCTGATTTCAAAGAATATATCAGCACAAACCTGGATCAGGAGGGGGAGAATAAGATTCTCATGAGAGATTTTGAAAGACTGACCATTGAAGATAAGATGGAGGAGTATATGTTTTTGGGGCTTCGCCTCACTTCTGGAATCTCTGCATATGGATTTATCAGCAATTTTGGTCAGAACATACGAAGTGTGTATGGAAAAGTTTTAGATTCCATGAATGAGTTAGGATTGATGGAATTGAAAGACGGCTATTACCGGCTCACTCCCAGGGGGATTGATGTCAGTAATTACGTTATGAGCCAGTTTTTATTTTAAATAACCGGGAAGGTCCAGTCTTGTATCATGGGCAGGATTTCGTGTTTTATTAAAATCTGCAATCGGACAATTATTCAGTACAAATAAGAGGGTATTCGGAACATTTCACGTTAAAAAATCTTAACATGCAGTAGGATATAAGATGTGTGTGAATAAGAAAGAAAAAGTGGAATAAAAAAATATATAGAATAACCTGATTACAACGAAGATAGAAGCACTGCTTTTTGTCTGATTATATAATAAAGCGGATTTTAAATGCAAGGTACGAAAAGCTGATGATTTTGGGCAATTCTCGTTTTATCATAAGGACAGAAATCTTCTTGTTGGATTTTACAGGATGGTTTCTGTTTTTCATTTAGTAGGAGGTCAAAGTGGGAAAAACCCGTATACATAAAAATAGATTCGTAACGGATTCGTTGATTGAAGAATATTGTACATGGCTGCATGGTTGTGAAAAGAGCAAAGATACCATTTTAAGATACCGGTATCATCTTTGTTCTTTTATGAACTATTTAAACGGCAGATCTGTAAACAAAGAGATTGTGATTTTATGGAAAGGTTCTTTAAGAGAACATTTTGCGCCGGTCACTGTCAATGGAGCGTTGTCCGCTTTAAATGGATTTTTTACTTACTGTAAATGGTTAGACTGTAAGACAAAGTTTTTAAAAGTGAACCGCAATACTTTCTGTTCTGAAAATAAAGAAATATCAAAAGATGAATATCAGAAACTGGTAAAAACTGCATACCGTAATGGGAAGGAGAGACTTGCACTTTTGCTGCAGACGATCTGTTCCACTGGAATCCGTGTATCTGAGCTACAGTTTATTACCGTAGAGGCAGCAAAAAAGGGCAAAGCAGAAGTGGACTGTAAGGGAAAGGTACGGACTGTTTTTCTTACGGGTACTCTTTGTGATATGTTATTAAAATATGCAAAAAAGAAACAGATACAAAACGGTATGATTTTTATTACACGAAATGGCACTGCATTGGACAGAAGTAATATATGGCGGGACATGAAAGGTTTATGCAGCGAAGCGCAGATCGTAAAGGATAAAGTATATCCTCATAATTTACGTCACTTATTTGCCAGAACGTATTATAATCTGGAAAAAGATTTATCAAGACTTGCAGATATATTAGGGCACAGCAATGTGAATACAACCCGGATTTATACCATCGAAAGCGGTTATAGCCACGTCAGACAGTTAGAGAAATTGCGGCTTCTTCTTCCGGTTGACAACAGAATTCCTATTTTGTTGTAGTCTGTCTTCCTTCTCAGATTATTCCACCATATTTTAGAACCCAAACCCACTATTTTTCTTAAAAAACTCACATTTTTAAAAAATTGAATATAGGAAACAGGCTGGTTACGTTTATTATGAAAAACCAGCCTATTTGTCGTGCATATAGAATCAAATTAACATCCAAAAACTTTTATTGTTGTAAGGTTTTTGGATATTTTTTTGATTTATTTTACAACAAAATAGGAATTCTGTTGTTGTTCATTAAAAACTACTCTTTTCTTCTTGAATATTTCCATAATTTGGAAAAAACTTCCTGCAAAGGAATTTATATAGATGTAACTTAAGAGAAAGGAAGGTACTAATGAGCAATGAAAAAGAAGTTAAGCGTTTTAACCGCTTTCGCACTTTCTGTTCTTTTTTTGGAGTGTTTTTCTAACGGACAAGTTTTTGCGGCGGAAGGATGGAAATCAGAGAATGGGGAATGGTCCTATCTTGATTCTCATGACCAGCCAATGACCAACTGCTGGAAGCAGTCTAAAGATAGCTGGTACTATTTGCAGGAAGAAGGCAAGATTTTAAAAAACAGCTTTCTGCAATGGGGAAATGCCAATTATTATGTGGATGCGGTTGGGAAGATGGTTCAAAATAGCTGGATCTGGATCGCCCGGTCTGAAAGCCAGAGTGAAGCTATTTCAGAGGGCTGGTATTATTTTGGTTCCGATGGAAAAGCATATCAGAGGAAAAATAACAGCTTCAAGAAAAAGATCAATGGAAAGACTTATATTTTTGACGAGGAAGGGCTTATGCTGACAGGCTGGCTTGATGAAGATGGACATAGCGTGGACGAATCTGACCAGCCATTTGCAGAAGGTGTTTATTATTCTGATACAGACGGTGCTCTTTATACAGCGCAGTGGATGGATTATGGAAATATTGATCATGGAATTGGCGGTTCTGATTTGGATAGCCATGTGACAGGACGGAATTATTCGGACTATGAAAAAATGTGGATTTATTTTGATGATAATTCCAGAAAGATATCAGCCAAAGGCGATACCCTTCGCCAGAAGAACATTAACGGGTCTTCCTATGGCTTTGATGAAAACGGAATCATGATTCCATGGTGGAGCAAGGTGGCATCAGTCAGCAATGCAGATAAAAGCAATCCTACCAGCTCTACATCAGCCAGGTACTATTCCGGTTATGACGGAGGAAAATTATTCCGCAGCCAGTGGTTTTTTATGTATCCGTCAGAAAATCTGGATGCAGCAGATTATTATGATCAGGAATCCAGTTGGTGGTACACCGATGAAAAAGGGGAAGTGTATCGGAACCGGATTCGTAATATCAATGGAAAAAGCTATGCTTTTGACGGAATTGGCAGAATGAGAACCGGTTTTGTGTTGTTTGACGGGAAATCAGAATTTGTTGCCCAGTATGATGTGGAAGCATGGGATTCCAATGCTTATAAAGAAGGCACCCTCTACGGCATTGAAAAATCAGACCTGTATCTGTTCGCTCCCGATGAGTTAAACGATGGCTCCATGCAGACAGGAAAAGAAATAAAAGTTGAACTTGCAGACGGAGTATTTACATTTGGATTTTCCAGTAACGGAAAAGCATATGGAAATAAAAACAGGCTGCAGAAAAAAGAGGATAAATACTATATCAACGGTTTAAGACTGGAAGCAGAGAAAGAATACGGATATGGTGTAGTGAAAATAGAGACAGATCAGGAAACCTATTATCAGGTAGTGGACCAAAACGGAAAAATCGTAAAAGGTGAGAAAAAGGTTGTACGTGATAAAGATGGTGCGTATCTCATAATCCTGAATAACCGGTTTGCAGCAAGAGTGGAAGATGAGCAGAAACCAAGATGGAGAAGCATACCAGGAGAAACTGGTTTTTACCATTATGACAGAGATCACAAAAAGAATCCATACCATGAAGGCATGATTACAGGATATGGAATGGACCCTGATATAGAGAGTCTTCCTTCAGAAGAACGTTTGAATTTCTGACAAAAAGGACTGTACAAAGGAGGAAAAACGGAGTGCGTATAAAAGCAGATATCAGACGGATAATCGCAAGAATTCTGATTTTTTGTATTGTTTTAGGCGGCTTTCCTGCAAAAGGGGAGATGGTAGTATATGCCTCGACAGAAATTGACAATAACCGAATTGCAAATGGTCATAATGACAATACAATCTGGGCTGAGAAAGATAATGGAGCCAAGTTTGATCTGGTGGGAATTAAGAAAAGCGGAGTGTATAACTACGAACAAGATAATTCCAGGGTTCTCCAGACTGTATATGGTTTTAAGGGGTATCACACCTACATAAACGACTCCACCCTGGAGGAGGGGAAAATTACTTATATACCCAATCAGGGGAGATACAATGGGGGAGTTATGGAATTTCCAGACACTCATGAGAAATTCCCCAATATGGAGGTTTCTGTAAAGACTGACAGCAGTCCGGATGGACAATATGTATTTGTAGATTATTACATCTATAATAAGAATCTGACAACAAAAACCATGTATATTGGTACGACTGCCGATGTCCAGATTGGAGATGATGACGGCGCAGATCTGGCAAGAACCTTTGGAAGCAGAGAAGGTTTTTATATGGTAAACGGAAAAGATGGTACTGATGCAATGGCTACTTTTGAATGTATCACCAATGATCCCGAACTGAGAATCTATGGGGATGAATGGGGAGTCAAACGTTGGATAGGAGCATACAGCACCACTTATCAGTGTAATCACCTGATTACACAGCCAGATGAGTTCCAGTCTGTATATCAAAACAGAGGTTATGAGCATTATGTGTTTAAAGAAAATAAAAGTGAATTTAACTCAACAAAAGATATTAAAGCAAATGCTTTAAATAATCCAAATAGATATGTGGATTCTGCCTTTGCTTATTCCTGGAAAGTGGATGTCCGTCCTTACGAAGTTGCCCATCGCCGTGTGGCTTATACGGTTCGTCCAACTTCCTATTATGTATCCTCCCAGAGAGGAGAAAATAGTAGTTCCCGTGATGGTTCTTTTGCAGAGCCATTTTCAACCATTGATTATGCCATGTCAAAGCTCCAGGGAAAAAGAGGGTATATCTATATCATGGATTATGCCCCCATTCAGGATCCTATCCAGGTGCCCAATGCAGCAGGTACGGACATTACAGTACTAAGCAGCAACTTTGACGAAAACGGTTCGACAATTTCCGAGAATGTGGGTTTAAAGAGAGCTTCCGAACCCAGGGGTCCCATGTTTATAATAAATTCCAATCAGGTAAAGCTGGGATTTAATAATATTACATTAGATGGGAATGGGGTAGAAAGCAGTTATCCTCTGATCAACGCAGTAAGTGGGGAACTTCAGATTAATTCAGGAGCCGCTCTTACAGGAAATAAAGTAACAGATTCGACAACTGCAAGCGCAATCAATGTAACCGGAAGTGCCAGCCTTAGAATGAATTCCGGCACAATTTCCAATAATACCTCTGCAGGAGCCGGAGCAGTTTATTTTGACAGCTCTGGGAAATTTACAGCAATAAATCAGATACAGATTGCAGATAATGTGAATCAGGCAGGAGAAAAGGCGAATGTTATTCTGGCGGAAGGAAAGTACATAACCGTAGAGGGGGATCTTGGGTCTTCCCTCATAGGAGTTACAACCAGACAGGTTCCGGCTGCATCCGTAGGGGAGACAACAGAACAATCCCAGGAGGTAGTGATTGCGGTTCCATCTGCCAACTATCCTGGCAGTATATCTGCCTGTCCTTTTGCAGATAACTTCTTTGCAGATGGAGATACCGGCAATATGTCCGGGATTTTTGCAACAGTAGGGTCCTCGGTTTTAAATAACAATAACCATACGGTTTTAAAACGTAATGGGTATACCATCAGCTTTATCACCAGAGATGCTTCCACAGGAGGAACGGTAAACGGAAGTACAGAGATTGTTCCAAAATCCTTTGGTGGCGGACAGGAGGTTTTAATTTCTAAACCTTCCGAAATACCTGGTTATGAACTGACCGGGATTGAGATTGAACAGGGGGATGAGACCTTACTTGTTCCTGTAGAGGAAGAAAATGAGTATGGCAGCATAACCGGATTCATGCCGGCTCAGGATGTTGTGGTTACTTATGAATACACCCGAGTGGAAGCTTCCATTGCTTTTGTAGTCAATGGGGGAACTCCCCAGCAGGAAACTCTGACAGGAACCGCAGGGACCAGTGTCAATGCGCTTCTTCCAACTGTAAGCCGGTATGGCTATATTTTTAGAGGCTGGAGTAAGGTAAACAGCCAGACGGAGCCCCAGATTATCACAGCACTGCCCAGTGTGTTCCAGGAAGAGCCAATTACTTATTATGCAATATGGGAAGCAGATCCTGCGGTAAAGTTTCATTACACAGTGAGCTATACCAATCAGAATGGGTCAATTGTGTTTCAGTCCGGAACGACAGAACATGCTTATTCCGTAGAAGCCCAGATTCAGTCACAGAAAAAGAACATTCATGGATATATATGGAGCCTGGAAGATTCGTCTACAAGTCCGGCAGAGTATGATTACAACGGATTGGGTGCTGAACCTGTGGGAACATTTCATGGAGGTACCGGAAGTTTTGAAGGCAGGATGCCGGGGCAGGATGCGGCAGTTCGGTTTGGCTATAAGGTGGACCGCAGTAATCCCCACGCCAGATCTGATCTGAACGTGCAGTATATCACAGAGAGTCAGACTGTGGTTCATGCTCCGAATACAACCAGCTATTTCCCGGAGGATGAGATTACTGCTTCTCCAGTTGATGTTTATGGATACCGGCTGGTATCTGCAGAGATCACTGGAGGCAATGAAAGTGACAGCACAGATGGTCATCTTGTCAGTGCAGTACAGGGAACTTTTGACAGCAACAGCCGTTTTACAGGAATTATGCCAAATCAGCCTGTAGAAATCACCTATATATATGAAGCAACAGAAGAGGGATATAACTTTGCAGTCAATTATAAGGATAACGGGACCACGGACAATCGTTTGAGAAATGTTCTGGCACCGGACATCCAGAAGAAAAAAGCAGACGTCCAGGTTCGTGCAGACTACCAGGAATTATATGGATACAGTCTGGAGCGGGCTGCCGCAGTGCCAAACGGACAGGGAAGTTTTGACGGAGCCAGCAATTTTACAGGAACCATGCCAAATAATGATCTGTCGGTATTCTATTATTACGACAGAGTTTCTGAAAAATGGGTACAGATTACCTATCATGCAGGTTTGAACGGAACTATTACGGTTGGAAATGATACATCCTCTGATGTTCAGTCTGGCGGAAATGAAACATATAAAACCAGAGTTTTGAAAAATGATGGATCTTTGCAGGGACAGGCAGACAGCTATACCTGGAGCGAAGTGAAAGAAAAACATCTGGTTCCAGAACCTCAGGCAGATTCCTATTACCGGTTTGCAGGCTGGTTTGTGGACAGCAACCAGAATGGAAAGCTGGATAACGGAGAAGAGATTTTAGCAGAAGATTACCGTTTTACAGAAGACACGGCTGTAACTGCATTATTTGAAGAAGATCCGGAAAAATGGATTGATATTTCATTTGCAGCAGGAGAGCATGGAGCGCTTTTAGAGAGTGCCGCTCAGTCTCTGCACGTGAAGTACGATATGAAATGGGAAGATATTTCAGATCAGCGTCCTGCTTATATACCAGAAGCCAATTATCTGCCAGATGGCTGGTACGATGGAGATGCAGAAGTGGAAGATCATGATGTCTTAAAAAATGGACATACCTACACCATACATTTTTATCCCGATCCTGGAGTTTTTGGAACCGATGTAGCACCTCCGGATGCGATGGCAGGTCTAAATGGGGAAGGGAAAGGAAAAGTTGTTATATATAACACCTCACCTGGTTATCAGTATATTATCACTGATTTAGACGGGAACATTCTATTGGTGGAAAGAGGAAGCATTTCAGGAAGAGTTTATTTTGATTCTCTTTACCCTGGAGCCAGATATCTGGTATATGAGGCAGCAGGCAATGTTCAGGCTTCACCAGAAAATAAAATTTCAGAGATTGAGGGAGTCATCAGTGATCCGGTGGAAGTTTTAACACCAGTAGTGGATACCAACTATCAGATTCTTTACGATGAGACACATGACGGAAAGACAGAACTGGTGATAAAACCGGCGGATAAAAAATCCGATTATGCAGTTTTAGATAAGGATGGACAGGTGGTAATGACACCGGAAACAGAAGAAAGCGGCTGGCAGTCTGTCAAAGGAAATCCAGGAACCATATCTTTTAGCGGTTTAAATTATGATGAGGAATACATTGTTGTAGCCAGACCAAAAGGAGTGGAAGAAATTACTCCTGAAAGCAGAAGACCAGACGGATCAGCAATTGTTACAGATCCAGGCGGAGCACTGGATATTCCCCAGTATATTATCGAAACCATATATGGAACGGTAACCAGTGTTGATGGTCAGCAGATTGGAACAGAACGGTATGAAGAAGCCCACAAAGGAGATCAGGTGGTTCTTACAGCCCGGGAATATAATGATGCTGACGAACAATTTGACTATTGGAAGATAACAATCGGAACGGTTCCAGGATTTGGTGGAAAGATAAGAACCAGAGAACTGGCTTTTGAAATGCCTGATACCAATCTGGTATTTACTGCTTATTATAGCCGTCCGGCAGCAACTCCAAGCAATGCAGCAGTAGTCGATGAAGTCCGGGGAGGACGGGGAGATGAGATTGCCCTGAATCCTGACGAGGTATCAGGACTGGAAGAGGTTTTGACAACAGAAAAAGACCGCACACTGCTGGATGAAAACCATGCAGATGTAACCTACAAAGTAGTGTATACAAAGAACAAAGTAAAAGCGACCGAATCCAATGCAGTAAAATCCTCTGCTTCCTATGATAACAGCCATAGCCAGGCATACAAGGGAGCATTTGGACTGAATGTAGATATTGAACGGTATGTAAACGGGAGAAAGACAGAGATTGCCACACCATCCCAGGCTCAATTCTCTACCTATGTTCAGTTGGATAAAGAAGATGTGGATATGATGGATTATCAGCTATACCGGATTGTAACAGATCCGGACGATGGATCCATGCAGGCAGAGCCGGTATCAATGTCAGACAATCCGGAAGAGACTGGCGGTTTATTTACTTTTTATGCGGAAGCAGGAAGCAGATATGTGTTTGTTTATTCCAAGGCATACAGGCTCTACTTCTTAAACCAGACAGTTCTTCCAAAATACCAGTATTATTTTAAGGTAAGAAAGGGAGAAGCGGCAGGAGATGGATATTATTCCTCTGAATATGCACAGGTAGAAGAACCGGCAGATATTTATATCAGCGAAGATGGAATTGAGTACAACTTTGAAGACTGGAGCTACCGGGATGACAAGCTCAAAGCGTTTGATCCTGACAATAAGATAAACAGAAAAACTTATGTGTATGCCTACTATAAAGATAATCACAAAGAAGTAAATAAGGGCAGAAATGAGTTAGAAGAGGAAGTGAAAAAAGCCATTGATATGAGTGATGATCACTTCCTGACACGAAAGGAAACCGAGAAGCTGAAACGTGCAATCGAGGATGCACTGGATATTCTTGACAGAACCGCCCCAAAAGCCACAGCAGAAGAATTAACAGATGCGATTCATCAGCTGACTGGTGTAACCAGACCTTTGGAAAAGATTCTTGACAAGCGTTATAACCATTATGAGGTAATCCAGGATTCTGGCAATAAGGGAGGCAGCAGCAGAGGCGGCGGCGGAAGCGGAAAAGGAACCAGTGTCAAACCCCATAATCCGACGTTGGAGAAACATTATACAGTGGGTACCAATGGAAACTGGGAAAAGCTTGAAGGAGCAGATGATCGGTGGAGCTTTGTGTTAAACGGAGGAATCAGGCTGACCGGAATGTGGGCAAAGCTTGATTACAAAACTGGTGATTTGAACCAGAATGGCTGGTATCACTTTAATGACAACGGAATTATGGATTATGGCTGGTTCAGGGATGAAAAGCTTAACTGGTATTATTGTAATACAAAAGCGGACGGACTCCTTGGAAAGATGAAAACAGGCTGGTACCACAGTGTGGAAGATAACCGCTGGTATTATCTGGACCCGGATACCGGAATCATGGCAAAGGGCTGGAGAAATATTGATGGTGTGTGGTATTACTTTACCGCACAAAACAGCATGGAGACATATGGCTATGATTTGGCAACCGGAAAGTGGGTGTTTAAAAATAATACAGAAAAACCACTTGGTTCCATGTATGTAAATGAAAAGACACCGGATGGATACCATGTAAACACAGACGGAGCCTTAATGCAGTAAGGAGGAAGCAATGAGAAACAAAAGAAAAGGAAAGGTGTTGACGGCATGGCTTTTAACTGCCGCCATGGTAACAGCCATGGCGGCACCGCCTGCGGCGGCGGCACAGCTTGAATATGGGGACGATTCCGTCCTTCAATTTGATCCCCAATGGGGACCGGATCTGTCTTATTCCACTTATGCAGAAATGCCCAAAGATGAAAACGGGATTTCCTATGCCACTGGCAAAGCGGGGCATCCCCTGACAGAATCGGGTGGTTTTTCTGGAATTGATACCGAGGACAGAGGTTCTGGTCCAAGACCGAGACTTCCCGAGTTTGGAGTGGAGTGGCCCGGATACACCTTTAACGGCTGGTACAATGAAGATGGAAATAAAATGCTGAATCTGCCATTCGCATTTCCCTATCAGGATAAAACAACCTATAAAGCGGTTTGGGAAGGAAATAACAGCACACCCTTTGATTTTACCGTAATGCACTACCGTGATTTTAACTCTCAGAGAGATGAGATTACACAAGGAACAGATCCGCTTGCATGGCCTCAGGCAGAAGACAGCCAGATCATCGGATTTTTTGATGGAAGCTGGACCCAGTCTGTAACAGCCAATACTCCGGTTTCTGCCACTTATAAAAGAAATATTCCAGGATATAAGTTAAAATCAGTTCTTTTAAAAAACAATCGGATCCGGAGTTTCAGAGATCAAAGCGGGGAAGGAACCATGGAAGAGGCGGCATCAATTAATTCTTCCACCAAAGCGGTCAGAGGGCAGATGCCAAATGACGATCTAACGATTGCATACCGGTATGAACCCGATCAGACCAAAAAGTTCACACTTCGCGTGGAATATATGGACCAGAACGGAGTAGCCATAAAAAGTCCGGAGTCCTTTGCTTATTCAGCAGAAACCCCATTTTCTGTTTCTCCGTCAGAGATTCCTGCCTACAATGTGGCAGGAGCGCAGATAAAAGATGGGTATGGAACAATAGATGATCTAAATACAAGGGGAATCTATTCTGCAGCAAAGGCAGGATGCAGATTTGATACAGACTATAGATTTTCTGGAACTATGCCCAACCAGTCTGTAGTAATTACATATGAATACCGTGTTGATCCGGATTACACCACTCGTGTAATTGTCAATACCGTAGATAATCACAATCAGATTCTGGATCAGCAGCAGAATCTGTCTGTGTTACCTTCTGAGAGCGTGACAGTATCTGCTCCAGAGAAGCCAGGTTACACATACCCGCCCAATGTAAAGTGGGAAGGAACAATCTCTGATTTAAATCTGGATGAAGCTCAACATGTGCTTTCCTTCCGCACCGGTATAGTCGGAGGAAGTATTACCCTGACTTACACCGAAGATTTAAGCAATCCAGAGTACTGGGGCAGAATTGAATATTACAATAGTGCCAACGGAAATTTAACTGGCGATATTTCACCCAGATCTCTCAGTCTTGGTACTTATACTCTGGAGGAACTAACCGGTCATATCATTCTATCGCCACAGGATTATTATATATTTGATGGCTGGTATTATGCCAATGACACAGGAACAGGAAAGATCGGATCAAAGCTTTCTGGTGACATTTTAATCAATGGCAATACAAAACTTTATGCAAACTTTATAGAAGACCCGGATGAATGGTATGATTTAACATTTGCAGCGGGAAGTCACGGCGGAATAACCGGTAATCCATCTGTTCATGTACCCCGGGGTACTGTTTTTGGAGATTTAACACTGCCGGAACCGGTCCCATCAGACCAGTATCTGTTTGCAGGCTGGTTTGATGAAAATGATAACCAGGTACACAACACCATGCAGATTCTTTCCAGCCAGACCTATACAGCAAGATTTGTTCCAATTGCCGTTGATGATGGGATTTTATCCATTCCAGATGGGCAGGGAACGATTGGAGGCGCAGGAACCGGGGAAATCAGGGTAAATGGAGCCAATCCCCTTAGAAAGTACGCAGTCACCAGCCCAGAAGGAATTGTGATTGATGTGATGACTGGTTTCCAGCTTCAAAACAGGAATTTTGTATCCTTGGATCCCTGTTCTTATTATTCTCTTTATGAGCTTTCAGAATTGGCAGCACCTGTAAAAGGACAGCCTTTAGCCAGTCAGGTAGACGGTTCCATGATGAGCCAGCCGGCAACTGTCGGAATCGAAACCTTAGGAGGAAATTATTCCATATCCCAGGCGGAAGGAGGGACCAAAAATCTTCTTATCCGTCCGGCAGCTCCCCATACCCAATATGCGTTTTTAGATGGGGAAGGAAACCTATGGACGCCAGAAGGCGCAGAAGAAGGCTGGTTGGAATCAACTGGAGATACAGGAGAAATTACAGTTTCCGGATTGGAGTCAGGTAAATTCTATACAGCAGTAGCAAGACAGGTAGGAGAAAATCAGACTCCTGCTGAAAAACTTCCTCTTGGAACATCTATTTTCCTTGAAAGCGGAGAGCAGGAGGTTTTACACAGCAATACACTATATCTGCTAAACGGCGGATATGCAACGGAGATTAACCGGGATGGAGTTTCTATAAGTATAGAAGAAACCGATTCCGTTCAGGTATTAAAGGGAGATCGGGTAAAGATAAAAGCTCCTGAAACTGATTCCGATGGAAATTCATTCAGACGTTGGAATTGTCTTATTGGAAATGTAAACATTTATCCTGACAGACAGAGTCAGACAATCATAATTCCTGATTCTGATGTGATTGTGCAGGCGGTTTATGAACCTGTAAATGTTGCAACCGCTTCCAGTGCTTCTGTAGATTATTCTCCGAAAAATGGGTTATTTGCTTTAAATATGGAGGCAGAGCGGGTAGAAACGTTACGTTCAGAGCTATCAGGAAATTCTGAAGACCAGGCTCTTCTTTCAGCGGACCATCAGGTGGATTATGAGATTCGTTTTCAGCGCCGGAGTGTTCCGACTGCGACAGAATCCAATGCAGTAAGAGCCGTTTCAGAGACAGAAGATGGCATTAAGATTCCGTGGGTGCTAAATATTGACCTGCTTAGAAAGGTAGACCACATCAATAAGGCTGTTCCGGAGGACGGAAATTCCACACCAGAGATTCAGGTTTATGCAGGTATGGACAGAACCATTCAGGGAAATATGAATTACCGTCTGTTTCGTATAACCGATGCAGACAGTGATCCGGTGTGTACAGAAGTTTCTATGTACCCTGACCCCAATGATCCGGATTCCGGATTCAGCGGAAGTTTCTGGTTTGATGCCAATGTGGGAGACACTTTAATCCTTACCTATTCAAAGTCTCATCATGTAACCATTACCGATCCAAAGAGAGGAACCATAAGCATTTTAAAGGTTCAATCAGGAACTTCTTTTGAGAACGCAGACGGATACCTGGACCTTTCCTGTATGGAAGATTATGTAGACCCTGATTCAGGAATTGTATATGAATTTAAAGGGTTTGGAAAACAGATGAATGCAACCCAGCTATATGATGTTACACAGCCGGTCAGAAAGGATCTTTCCCTTTATGCACTGTATGAACAGGAAGATAACTCTTTATGGCAGCAGGCAAAAGACCGCCTGGATAACCAGATCAATATTGCCAATGGATTAAAAAACAATGGCACAGTCAGTGAAGAAAACAGAGATGCACTGGAAAGGGCAATCACAGACGCCATGGAAGTCCGTGACAGGCAGCCCCGTTCAACCGTAGAGGAATTAAATGATGCCTACCATAGCCTGAAAGAAATTGTCGACGGAGTCTTAAATGGAGGTCATACAGGCGGAGGCGGTACCGAAGAGGGTTCAGAAGGAGGATCAAATTCTGGAGAAGGCAGCAGACCTGGCGGCGGAACTTCGGAAAATGGAGGTAATTCCAGCGGCGGAAGCACTGGCGGCGGGAACTCCGGAGGCGGTTTTGGAGGAGGTTCGAAAGGCAGCTCAGGAAAAGGTTTTAGCGGAAGTCTGGGTCCGGGAGCTTATCGGGTGGGAGTTTATAAGACATACACCAATGATCTGGATGGGCACTGGAATCTGCTTGATTCTGAAAATCATATCTGGTCCTTTGTCTTAACAGATGGAACGGCAGTAAAAGACCAGTGGGCAAATATCCAGTATCTCCATAATGGAACAAGCAAGATAGAAACCTATCATTTTAACCAGCAGGGAGTTATGGAAAATGGCTGGTATTATGACTCAGACGGCAAATGGTATTTCCTTTCTACCCTTCATGATGGCTGGTTTGGAAAAAGAAAGACAGGCTGGCATCTGGATGAAAATGATGGCAGATGGTATTATCTCAGTCTTGTCAACGGAGTTATGCTCACAGGCTGGCAGAAGATTAATGGAGATTGGTATTATCTAACAGAAAATAACAGCCGGCAGACCTGGTATTACCAGGAAGCAGCAGGCCAATGGATCTATAAAGGTCTTGGAGAACGGCCTCTTGGTTCTATGTACCAAAAAGAACGGACTCCAGACGGATATGATGTGGAAGCGGATGGAAGATGGATACCGGAAACTCCATAATGTAATTTGATATAGGAATCAACTGATTGTAAGAAAGGGAAAGTGGAAAGATATTCACTCTCCCTTTCTTTAGAAAGATTATTCACACAAAGACAGTACAAATGAGGAAAAAACTGATGATGAAACGTGATGAACTCAAAACAATCTGCCACCGTTTAACGGAAGCAGAACGGATCAGTACCATGCTTATCTGTTTTCATGGAAAAAAGGGAGAAGATTTATATGGGGAGATTCTTAACAGTTATATAGACACGCCAGTTCAATTTTCCGGGATTGGGGATCTTATATTAAAGCTTGATGAGATCTGTGACTGGATTGGCTGCCCTCACCCTGCATTTAATCCCAGATTTTTAAATAAGAAAATGGCAGACCAATACTTGTATCGAACAAAAGGAAGAAATAACATCCCTGTAAAAGCAAAAATCCAGTTACAGGAAAGTGAAACTCTCAGTTCCCGCGCCATTCGTGCAAAGGAAACTCTGATGATTAAGATCGACCATCGCCAGAATGCCAGTATGCAAGGCAGGGTCATCGGAAAGCTTACAGGGAAACAATATATAATGTTTCGGAGTGCACTGGAACTGATGCGTATGTTAAAAGAAGTTATCATAAGACCCGACGAAAGCAGACCCGTCAGATAACAGACTGAGTCATCATTCATAGGAGAAGAGTGTCATATGGAAAAGACAGAAAAAACAGGATACATTCCAATCTGCATCCAATATAGAATGATATCCATAACCTTGTTGACAATCATCTACTTGCTTTTTGCATATTTTCATGGAACCGGTCTATTGGGACCGGGCGTGATTGCGGCTGGAATGCTGTGTGCCTGTGTGTTTGGAAATTATCTGTATACAAAGATGTCTGTTCAGGAAAGGGCAATCATCTGGTTTCTGGTTACCGTTGGCATGGAATTGTTTGCAAATGGTATCTTTATTTTTCTCAGCGGTGGTTTTTCAAGCCCTTATCTTTGGTACTATATGGGGTGTCTTTTCCTGATGATGTCTTTTGAATGCCGGGTTGTTCCCGTATTTTTGGCAGTGGCATGGTGTCTGATTTGCGCAATGGCAGGCAGCTTTCGCAGACAGCCGGGGGAATGGTCCATTTATATGCAGTTAAATGTATGTATTGGGATTTTACTTGTTACAGAAGGGTTTTATGCGCTGCTTTATTATTTGAAGCGCCAGGATCAGCACCATAAAGCTCAAATAGATTTAAACCGGAACCTGATTCTGGAAAAAGAAAAAAATCAACAGGCTCTTAATCAGATCACAGATTTGTATGAAATATATAACTTTTTTGTTATGAATGGCAGAGAATCAATTATGAAAGAATTAGAAAAATTTCTTCATAAAACATTGGCGCCTTATGGCTGTGTTCTGGCAGAAGTGGATGAAAGAAAAAAGATAAAGAGAAAAATCAACCTCCAGATGCCGGAGAATCTCGCTGAGAATCTGGTCAATAGAGATAATTTTATATTAACAGAATCCATAGACAAAAAAAGGGTGGAAGCAGACGGAAAGTTCTATGAGATCAGTAGTTCCGGTATAGGGCTGTTTCCTCTTTTGATTCTGATAAGACCTTTCGGGGAATACCTGGATAAGGACCGTACTCAGGATTATTTTTATCTTCGCATTTTAGAGGCGCTTTTTAAAAATATGGAGCTGCAGGAACAATTGGAAAATTATCTTATTTCCGAAGAGCATAACCGGATTGCCGATGAGATTCACGATACCGCCATACAGAGACTGTTTGGACTGGTGTGCCGGATTAAGATACTGGAACAGAAGATAGAGACTCTGACGGAAACGGAAGCAAAGGAAGAGATTAAAACCTTGCGCCATTGGGCAGAAATGATCATGAAAGAGCTGAGGGAGACGATTTACGGAAGAGAGTTAGAGGCTCATGATGGGCAGTCATTTGTTAATAAGGTAAAGCAGTCCATGAGAGAAATCCAGGAGTTATACGGAACCAGGATAGAAGTAGCGATTGAGGAAGCGTCTGCATTTATGTCAACCGGGCAGAGCATTGCCCTTTACCGGATCATCTGTGAGTGTGTAAATAATGCAATCCGCCATGGAAAAGCAACCACGGTGGAAGTAAGGGTAAGATTTGAGATAGAAAAAATTGAGTTGATTATCCGGGATAATGGGACTGGCTTTAAAGAAGAAAAACAGGAGCCGTTAGGGGGAAAGGGGTTAACCAGTATAAAGCGTATGGTTTATCTGTTCCATGGAAGGCTTTTGATTGAATCGGAGCCAGGGAAAGGCAGCACTATATCCATCCGGTTTCCAAAAGGAGGTGATAGCGTATGATACTTATTTTAGATGACCACCCTCTGGCAAGAAAGGGAATGGAAGCAGTGATACAGATGCTTCGTCCACAGGAGAAGATCAGCCAGGCTGGCAGTGTCAGGGAAGCCATTCGCTGTATGGAGGAAAACGATATTGAAATGGCTTTTATTGATGTAAATCTTAAGGGGGAAAGCGGGTTTGACTTTTTAGAATGGCTGGTAAAGAAAAATTCTGACAGCAAAAAGTTCTTTATTACATCCTCTTCTTCCCGGGCTGATTTTTCCTATGCAAGAAAGCTGGGGGTAGATGCTTTTGTACTTAAAGATGCCTTTATTGATGAAATTATGTACGGAATGAAGGTGGTGGAACGGGGCGGAAAGTTTTATTCTCCGGCTCTTGTGGAAGCGATGAACCAGATATCCGAAGAAGAACAGCTCATAGACCGTCTGACACACAGGGAGATGGAAGTTCTCTCTCTTATAGGGCGTGGATTTGGCAATGGAACCATCAGCCAGCATCTTTTTATTACGGAAGGAACTACCAAAAAACATGTTACCAGTATCCTAAACAAGCTGGAGATGAAAAGCAGGATGGAAGCCATGCTGTTTGCAAACAGAAACAGTCAGTTGTTGCGGTGTAACGGATATGGGAATTCAGAAGGGGAGGATTGACATGCAAACAAAAAGGAAAAGGTTTCTTCGTAAATGGTTACCCTTAGGCACAGTGGCGGTTGGTCTTGGGATTATGGGAGGGACATATGCCGTCTGGACCGATACCACTTCCGTCACAGGAAGTGCCACAACCGGTATTTTTGATATGATCGTTGGGGAAGAAGACAGAGCTGCCTGTCTGGTGGATGAAGCTGGTTCTGTCATAGAGATTCCAGACCAGTCGGTTTCCTATGAACTTACAAATGACAAAAAAGGAATCCGGGTTTCCTTTGAAGGGGGAATTCCCGCCCAATTGCTGGAGGGTAATTATATAAAATTTGAATTTTCCATGGAAAAAAAGGAAGGAAGCACATTTGAAGACCTGAAACCAAAAGAAGCGGATTTCCAGATTCCTGACTTTGAGGTATCAATGGAAGCTTCTCATATCTCTCTTCAGATATCGGGAAAAGACCATAAGTTTGAGGAACAGGATCTGTATAAAAACCCCCTTCGCTTTTATGTGTTCCAGGAGATATGGAAAGAGACGGATCAGTTAAAGGGAAGTCTGTATATGAAACTTACAGATGAAAGCCAGGAATTGGTAACCGATTTGATCCAGTCTTATAAAACGGTAGAACTATCAGCAGAAGAAGCAGAAGAAGCAGAGGATTTTGATGCAGGAATTGCAGTGACCTATCAATGTGAAATACCATTTTATCTGTCCCAGAATATGGGGGAGCCAGATGATTAAAAACAGGAGCGTGGATGGAATGAAAAAGAACATGAAATTTGTCTTTGTTTTTTGTATTCTTATGATCGTTACAGGAATTTATTCTTATGGTTACTGGAGAGATAAACTAGAGGTTGGGCTTTCGGTAAACGTGCTTTATCCAGTTGAGATTGTGGTGCAAGAGTCAGAGGAAGAGTCAGAGGAAGAGCCAGAGCTGGAGGAACAGGAACATCAGCCAGAAAAGCAGGAGCAGGAAAAAGAAATGAGAGAGACAGAAGCAGACACGGTTGAAACAAAGGGAGAACCTCAATGGATTGGAGCAGAGCTTACCGGTTTTACAGCCTGATATTCGTTCTATGTATCACACTGGTTACGTTCCTTCCAGTTCATTCAGAGATTGGTTTTGGAATGTATGCCAGACCTGTGGGGTTTATGCTTATTGCAGGTTTTGTTCTGTTTCGGATACCCAGAGTATATGCCCCGGGAGGATGGTCCTTAAAGGATATGACCGTTGGATATGCCTGTTCTGGAGCAATTATTTATCTGGCGCTGTCCTTTTTGCTTGGGGTGCTGCTAAAAGAACTGGCAGCTTCCCCCTATGACCATTCTTTGTACGGCATATTTTATCATTTCCTTTCCATTCTTCCCTGTGCCTCGGCAAAGGAGCTGGTAAGGGAATATGGTATGGGAACAGCGTGGAGAAACCGCAGGTTCCGGCATTGGTTTATTGGGGCGGTTTCGGTTTTCATGGCAGTCCTTGAAATCAATTATAGTAAGGCTGGCACCCTGACGGATGCCAAGACCTGGTTTATTTTTCTGGCAAAAGATGTTGCACCTCTTTTTTCCAGAAGTATTCTTTTATCAGTCCTTGTTTTTTATGGAGGTGCAAAGGCAGGGATTTTTTATTCTGGAATGATTCAGATTTTCCAGCGCATTTTCCCTTTTCTCCCCAATCTTTCCTGGCTTGCCGACAGCGTTATTGGAATCGCCTTTCCTGTATTTTATGCTGTTTATATCCAGGACCGATGTACCAGTGCGGCAGGAGAACATCTGCCGGATCAGGAAAAAGGGGTTGTCAGACAGACTGTGGTCCTTGGTCTGTCCGTGATATTTTGCTGGTTTTGTGTAGGGGTTTTCTCCCTTTATCCCTCCGTTGTATTAACTGGAAGTATGGAGCCAGATATTAAACCGGGAGATGTTGTCCTGATCAAGAAGATCCAGCAGGAAGAGATGATATATCGGTTAAAGTCAGGAGATGTCATTACTTTTACAAGAGGACCCATTACCATTACACACCGAATCACGAAAGTGCTTCGGGATGAAGCGGGAAACGTATCTTTTCAGACCAAAGGGGACAATAACCGGTCACCAGATAATGAAACCGTAGATCCACAGGATTTAAAGGGTATTGTGGTTGGATCCATACCAAAAGCGGGGATACCAATTCTTGTGCTCAAAAGCGGTGAGGAGATTCCGGAAGGAGTAACGGACGATGAGTAAAAGCAAAAAGATAAAAAAAATTCCTCTGCAAAAAAGTACCAGGTCGCTGCTTCTGGCAGCAGGTGTGATTCTTTTGGGAACTTCACTGGCTGGGATAAAAAATCTGTGTGATCCCGGCACCAATACCACGGAACAGACCAGGTATTCTTATGAAGTCACAGCAGATTCCTCTTACCGGGTCTTTCTGAAAGAGAATCCGCTGTTTCAGGAGCAGTGGCTGGAAGAGGGGAAGGTATATGCACAAAGCCTGACTGACTCCATTGAAGTGACAATGAAAGCAGCGTTACAAGGTTCTGGTCCTGCCCGTATTACCGGAGCATATGAGGTTTTTGGAATGATAGAAGGATATCAGACCAGCGGTGAAAGTAAAAAAAGAGTGTACGACAAACAATTTCCCCTTCTACAGGGAGAGGGAATTCAAAAAGATTCCGACCAGGCTTTCATGGAAGCCGTCTGCAGCATTGATCCGGAGACCTGGCTGGAATATACCAGAATGGCAGAGCAGGCGCTTGGAACTTCAACAGCAAAAGATTTTTACATCAATTTTTCCGGCTGGTTTGCCATTGAAACAGAATTTGGAAACGATAAAAAAGAGTTTTCCTATCAGATATCCATCCCTCTGGGAAATGGAGCCGGTCTGTATGAAATTCAAAAGCCGGATAAAGCAGTTTTGGAAGGAAGCTTAAAAGAAACAACGGTGGAAAAAAACTCCCTAAATCCTGGGTTCATTGTGTTATCTGCCTTGACAGGAACCGGCGGCATCATGCTCCTTATTATTTGTATCTTTCTGGTACGTCTGCCGTCTCTGGAAGAGATCCGCAGGGTAAGGCTAAAAGCAATTTTAAGGAAATATGGTTCCAGAATGGTGGAACTAAAAGTGGTTTTCAAAGAGAACATGGACAACTGTACGGAACTAAAAGATTTAGAAAGTCTGATGGTCATGGCAGAAGAAGTGCGCAGACCCGTATTCTACTGTCTGGATCAGGAAGGGCTTCCCGAAAGGGGACTTTTCTGGGCAGTGGAGGAAGAAACCGTTTACCTCTACCAGTTTTCAGACACGCCCTGGTAAAATACTCCTTTGGTCAACCGGTTTTATCGCATATGGTAATAGAAAAGATCCTACGAAAGTGGGATTCTTTTTTTTACCATATGTGGCATACTGGAACTGGAGAAGATAACGTTATCTAAGGAATCTTATATTACTTTATCCATGTAGAAAAAAGGAGAGATGAGAATGAAACGATCAGGAAAAAAGGCATTAGCAGGAGGAATTGTGGCACTGTCATTGATTCTAACTGGAACTGGTTACGCATATTGGACGGATACACTCAATGTAACCACCAAAGCAACAACCGGAGAGTTTGATGTGACATTTGCAGATTTAGGATTATATGCACAGTATAGCAGTGAAGTACTGCATGGGGGCTGGAGCATTGTAGATGGAATCGGCGATGCCGGATATGTAGACGATGGATTCTTTACCAGGGGTGAGGCTTATAATAAAATAGCAAAGGACGGCAGCATTGAATCCTACCAAAACCGCTCCAAAGGCTTTAACGACGTAGAATTTGATGCAGAACTGGTTGATAAGGCCAGGATCAAAAAGACGGTAGGTCCCTATGTGGAAGGACAGGTAGATGGCAGCGACAATATTCTTCTTACCGTTAAAAACATGTATCCTGGATACGCACAGGCATTCCGTACGGATATCTTAAATGTTGGCTCCATTGCGGCAAAGCTTGGCAATATGAAGTTTGACGTAAAAGCCGTTGACGGAATGGAAATTAATGATACAACCAGGGACATGCTTGGAATCGCATTGATGATTGATCAGGAAGCTTATAATTACAACACCTCTGACCATGGCAAGGGAATCTTTAAGTTATGTAAATCTCTTGCAGATGAGACAAACAGTTTTAAGGTTGGTGAAGTTGATTTCCTTCGTCTTTCTGCGTTAGACAAATTGTCTGATGAAGAGATTAAAGCAGTTATTACAGAATCCAATCTTCTTTGTGCACCAGACAGTGATAACCGTATGGATTTATTCATTGCGGTAGCAATGGACCCTGATGCAGAGGGTGTCTATACAACCGGAAGCACAGATAAGGCTGGTTATGCAGAAGATACACAAAAAGACGCATTGAGCCAGGATAAAGGTGTGGCAATTTCTGTAGATCTTCTCTGGGATCAGTTCAATACAGGAAAAGACAGCGGAAATGCAAACTGGTTAAGCAAACAGAATATAAAATAATTCTCATGCTCCCCTCTAAAGTGGATAGAAAGATGTCCGTTAAAGAGGGGAGTATGTTTGTTATTGTACCAGATAAACCTCCAGATTACGGGAACCATAGGCTCTGGTCTCTCCGTGGGTATTGAAATAAATATCCACATGATTTCCTTTTACGCCGCCGCCGCAGTCTTCGGCGGTATAGATTACACCCCCGATCATAAGTCTGCTCCCATAAGGAATCACTCTTGGATCAACGGATATGGTGTGATTGGCAGAAGCAATGGTGCCGGTGCTGGTCCGTCCGCCCCATTTACCGGAGCATTGTCTGCAGGGGCAGTAAGCAGTGGTACGGAAGATTCCCAGAGAACGCAGGGCAGGAGTTGAGACAGCAGCGGCTCCCACCCCGTGTATCTGGGTTCCAGAAAGCTTTTGTCCGGCTCCATAGGCTTCTATTAAGTAGGAACCGTCGCCATAAGTGTCCCAGGGAACCTCTACTTCAAACCCGTAATTGCCGGTCCCTTTTCCCTGTTCGGCAAGGTCTTTCCGGTGTAAAGCCGCATTGGTATGAAGTTCTGAAACAATCTGCCCGCTGGCCTGGTTGGTAATCACTACCTTCACATCAAGTTCTGATTCCGGATCAGAGCTGTTAAAAGCCCAGCCCCGGATGCCAGTGTCATAAACTCCGTCGATGATCCCGGTTATTGAAAAAGCATAAGCGTCAAATGTACTTAGAAATACAGATGCCATCATGAGTAAAAAACCCAAAATAAAGTGTATATGTTTTCTTCTTTGCATGTTACAAATACTTCCTTTCTTTTTTACGGAATGTAATATAATTTAACTATATTATAATTATATGTAACAGTTTCGTAATAAATGAGGTGCAAGTACATATTTTACACTTTTTCTATTAAAAAAGCACCTCAGAAAGCGAATACAATCACTTTTCTGGGTGCCATGTAGACTTGTTCTATTATTTTACAATCACTGCAAACAATTCTTTCTTCTGTCTTCCAAACTTCAGTGCCTCTTCCCGGCTGGCAAAATAGATATCAATCTTATTGCCCTTAATGCTGCTCCCCGTATCTTCCACGGTATAAATCACATCATCAATCATCACTTTTGTACCAATTGGCAGAAGTGTGACATCAGCCGATAACGTATGCTGCGCTTTTGGAACAGTACCGGAGTAAGTCTTTCCTATCTTTCCACTCTTACTTGGGCAGTAAGCGGTGGCAGAGAAAATTCCCAGTGATGCTCCCTTTTCATAAACAGGTCCTTCTGGCTCTGTCTTTGGTGGTTCTGCTGCTTCTTTCTTAATACCAGGTCCGATCTCCGGCTCTGTATTGGCTTTTTTACTTTCTTCTATTCCTGTATCCTTGTGTATGGTCTGGGGATCTGTCTGTACATTCCCGGATTGTGCATCTGCTTTTGTCTGGTCTCCCCCAGCTGTCTCGTCTGCCATTGCAGTCATGGATAACAGCAGGATACAAAGGAATGTCAGGAGCCCGGTGATTCGTAATTTACCTGAAAAACACTTCATGATTTACCTCGCAATCGTGTTGTTATGGTGTATCATTAACTATTATATTACAAAAGTGTTAAATGTCAAGAAGAATTTGTCAACACCTTTGTAATAAATACTTGAATCCTAAGAGAAAATGTAGAAACAAGTCATAAAATCTTAACTTAATTTTTTTCCCCGGATGTATTGACAAATGTAGAAAAAAAGCATATATTATGAAAGAAGATATTAGCACTCCTAAACGTTGAGTGCTAACAAAGCATCAGGAAAGGAGAGTGGCAGTTTGAAGGATAAAGACCAGCTTGATGAACGGAAAGTAATTATTTTAAAAGCCATCATTAAAACTTATTTAGAAACTGGAGAGCCGGTTGGTTCCCGTACGATATCAAAGTACACCGATTTGAATTTAAGCTCCGCCACCATCCGGAATGAGATGTCTGATTTAGAAGAGCTGGGTTATATTGTCCAGCCTCATACTTCGGCAGGCAGGATTCCTTCTGATAAAGGTTACCGCTTTTATGTAGATCAGATCATGCAGGAAAAGGAAGACGAAGTTACTGAGATCAAGGATATGATGCTAAAAAGGGTAGACCGGGTTGAAGTTTTATTAAAGCAGATGGCAAAGCTCCTCGCCCAGAACACCAATTATGCAGCCATGATAAGTGCCCCCCAGTATCATCGTAACAAACTGAAGTTTATCCAGCTTTCAAAAGTAGACGAAGGAAAGCTTCTTGTAGTTATTGTCATAGAGGGGAACATTATAAAGAATGCCATTATTCCCATGGATCGGGAGATGGCAGACGAAGGAATATTGAATCTTAACATTCTTCTTAACAGTGCCTTAAACGGATTAAGTATAGAAGAAATTAATCTTGAAGTCATCAGCAGGCTGAAAGCCCAGGCAGGTCCCCACAGCGAGGTTGTGGACCGGGTTCTTACAGAAGTGGCAGCAGCGATCTGGGCAGATGATGAAGACCTTCAGATTTATACCAGCGGAGCTACGAACATTTTTAAATATCCGGAGTTAAGCGATGGAGATAAGGCGAGCAAGCTGATTGGAACACTGGAACAAAAGGAACTGCTGCAGGAACTGGTGGATGATGTCAATGACTCTGAGAGCAGTTCAGGAATCCAGGTATACATCGGCGACGAAGCTCCTGTCAAGAATATGAAGGATTGCAGTATTGTAACAGCGAATTATGAGCTTGGCGAAGGACTGCGGGGAACCATTGGAATCATTGGTCCCAAGCGCATGGATTATGAGAAGGTTTTAAGCACTCTGCGGAATCTTATGACGCAGCTTGATACAATATTGAAAAAAGATGAAAGGTAAGGGTAGAAGAATTGAGCATGGAAGAAGTAAAAACAGATGAAAAACTGGCAGACGAGGCAGTAGAGCCTGTTGATGCGGTTTCCTCTGATGAAGAGATAGATGGTGCAGATTCCTGTGCAGAAGAGCTGAATTCAGAGGCAGATCAAAAGGCAGAAGACGAAGCCAGAGAAGAAACAGAAAAAAAAGGCTTCTTTGGTAAAAAGAAAGAAAAGAAAGATCCAAAAGATGAGAAGATCGAAGAGCTGACAGACCGTCTCCAGAGAAATATGGCTGAGTTTGATAATTTTAGAAAGAGAACAGAAAAAGAGAAATCAGCCATGTTTGAAATTGGAGCAAAAGATATTATTGAACGGATTTTACCAGTTGTAGATAATTTCGAGAGAGGTCTTTTAACCATTCCGGAAGAGGAGAAGAATTCCCCATTTGCTGAAGGCATGGAGAAAATCTATAAACAGCTTGTAAAGTCTCTGGAAGAGGCAGATGTGAAACCGATTGAAGCAGTCGGCAAGCCATTTGATCCGAATTTCCATAATGCAGTTATGCACATTGAAGATGAATCTCTGGGAGAGAATGTTGTTTCCCAGGAATTGTTAAAAGGTTATACCTACCGTGATACTGTGGTCAGACATTCCATGGTTCAGGTAGCTAATTAGTAAATAGATGATAGAAGACAGCAAACAATTTACATTTGTTTCAAATAGGAGGAAAAAACTATGGGCAAGATTATTGGTATTGATTTAGGTACAACAAATAGCTGTGTAGCCGTTATGGAAGGCGGTAAACCAGTTGTAATTCCAAACAGTGAAGGTGTAAGAACCACACCATCCGTCGTTGCATTCACAAAGAATGGAGAGAGATTGGTCGGAGAGCCGGCAAAACGTCAGGCAGTAACAAACGCAGACCGCACCATCTCTTCCATTAAGAGACATATGGGTACTGATTATAAAGTGACCATTGACGGCAAGAACTACAGCCCTCAGGAAATCTCTGCAATGATTCTCCAGAAGTTAAAAGCGGATGCAGAAGCTTATCTTGGCGAGAAAGTAACAGAAGCAGTGATTACGGTACCGGCTTATTTTAATGATGCACAGCGTCAGGCAACCAAAGATGCAGGTAAGATCGCAGGTCTTGATGTAAAACGTATTATCAACGAGCCGACAGCAGCAGCCTTAGCTTATGGTCTTGATAATGAAAAAGAGCAGAAGATCATGGTATACGATTTAGGCGGCGGTACATTTGATGTTTCCAATATTGAAATCGGCGATGGCGTAATCGAAGTACTTTCCACCAACGGTGATACCCGTCTTGGCGGTGATGACTTTGATAATCGTGTTACCCAGTGGCTGGTAGATGAATTTAAGAAGACAGAAGGCGTTGACTTATCCGGTGATAAGATGGCAATGCAGAGATTAAAAGAAGCAGCAGAGAAGGCAAAGAAAGAACTTTCTTCCGCTACAACCACCAACATCAACCTTCCTTTCATCACTGCAACTGCAGAAGGACCAAAGCATCTGGATATGAACTTAACCAGAGCAAAATTTGATGAGCTGACAGCAGATTTAATTGAGCGCTCTACCATTCCGGTACAGAACGCATTAAAAGATGCAGGAATTACAGCAGCAGAATTAGGAAAGGTTCTCTTAGTAGGCGGTTCCACCCGTATGTTAGCTGCACAGGAAAAAGTAAAACAGTTAACCGGTAAAGAGCCATCCAAATCCTTAAACCCTGATGAGTGTGTGGCAATTGGAGCCAGCATTCAGGGTGGTAAGCTTGCAGGAGATGAAGGCGCAGGCGATATTTTACTTCTTGATGTAACACCTCTTTCCTTATCCATCGAGACAATGGGTGGTGTTGCAACCAGACTCATTGAGAGAAATACAACCATTCCTACAAAGAAGAGTCAGGTATTCTCTACTGCAGCAGATAATCAGACAGCCGTTGATATTCATGTAGTACAGGGTGAGAGACAGTTCGCAAGAGATAATAAGACCTTAGGCCAGTTCCGTCTTGATGGAATTCCACCAGCAAGAAGAGGTGTTCCTCAGATCGAAGTTACCTTTGATATTGATGCCAATGGTATCGTAAATGTATCTGCAAAAGATTTAGGAACAGGAAAAGAACAGCACATCACCATTACTTCCGGTTCTAATATGTCTGACGGCGATATTGATAAGGCAGTAAGAGAAGCAGCAGAGTACGAAGCACAGGATAAGAAACGCAAGGAAGGAATTGACGCAAGGAATGATGCAGATTCCATGGTATTCCAGACAGAGAAAGCACTGCAGGAAGTTGGAGATAAGATTGATGCCAATGACAAAGCAGTTGTAGAAGCAGATCTCAATGCGTTAAAAGAAGCCATCAATCGTGCGCCGATTGAAGAGATGACCGATGCACAGGTTGAGGATATTAAGGCAGGCAAGGAAAAACTCATGACAAGTGCTCAGGCACTGTTTGCAAAAGTTTATGAGCAGGCACAGGCTCAGGGCGGAGCAGCAGGAGCTGACGCAGGAGCAGCAGATGCTTCCTATCAGGATGCCGATGTAGTTGACGGCGATTACAAAGAGGTGTAAACTAGTCAGGTCGATTGACAGGGCTCTGGAAAAAGTGTTGTAGTGATACAGCACTTTTTCCGCAGTGGCAGGAAGTATCCTGCCGGATTTCCTTAGTTTATGAAAGGTAGACCTAAGATGGCAGAGAGTAAAAAAGATTATTATGAGATCCTGGGCGTTCCAAAAGATGCAGATGATGCAGCAATAAAAAAGGCTTACAGGGCATTAGCGAAGAAGTACCATCCGGATACGAATTCTGGTGACGCTGCGGCTGCAGAGAAGTTTAAACAGGCTTCTGAGGCTTACAGCGTATTAAGTGACCCCGATAAGAGACGTCAGTATGACCAGTTCGGATCAGCCGCTTTTGACGGAAGTGCCGGAGCCGGCGGATTCGGCGGATTTGACTTTGGCGGAGCGGATATGGGAGATATTTTCGGAGACATCTTCGGGGATATTTTCGGCGGCGGACGAACAAGAGGCGGCGCTAATTACAATGGACCATCAAGAGGTGCAAATGTCAGAACCAGTATGCGTATTACCTTTGAAGAGGCGATCTTTGGCTGTGAAAAAGAGACGGAGATCAATTACAAAGAAGAATGTGCTTCATGTCACGGAAGCGGTGCCAAAGCAGGAACTTCACCGGTTACATGTCCAAAATGTAATGGAAAAGGGAAAATCATGTACACCCAGCAGTCTTTCTTTGGTCAGGTGCAGAATGTTCAGACCTGCCCGGATTGCGATGGAACCGGTAAGGTGATTAAAGATAAATGCCCAGATTGTTATGGAACAGGATATAAGACAAAGAGAAAGAAGATTAAAGTAAATTTCCCGGCTGGAATTGATAACGGTCAGGCGGTACGTCTGGCAGGTGTGGGAGAACCAGGAACCAATGGCGGAGAAAGAGGAGATCTTTTGGTGGAAGTAGTCGTTTCCAACCATCCGATTTTCAAGCGTCAGGACACCAGCATCTTTTCTACCGTTCCAGTTTCATTTGCTGATGCCGCACTTGGCGGAACGATCCGCATCAAGACAGTAGATGGTGAAGTGGAATATGAAGTGAAGTCAGGAACTCAGACAGATACTAAAGTGCGCTTAAAAGGCAAAGGGGTTCCGTCTTTAAGAAATCGTGCTGTCCGTGGAGATCATTATGTGACACTGGTTGTTCAGGTGCCCGAACGTATGACAGAAGCCCAGAAAGAGGCTCTTCGTAAGTTTGATGATGCAATGAAGGGGATTACAGACGGAGAGAAGCCGAAAAAGAAGGGCATCTTTAAGTAAAGGTTCTCAGTAGTTATGTTAAGGAGAAGGAAGGGAAAGAATGAGAAAAGTTCAAAGAAAGCTGTTTTTTGTTGCAGTTTTACTGGTTCTGACGATGTTATTTCCTATGAGTATTATGGCTGATGAAAGCCAGGAAGTCCGTAGATTTCCTGGTTTTCATGGTTCGGGTACAACATTTAGAGAAGATCCCTTTTTCGATTGTCTGGATGAGGATGAAGAGGAAGACGATGATGGACCGGGCGGTTACAGCTATGAAAGAGGATGGCGTTACAGTCCCGGGGGCTGGTGGTTTCAGTATAGGGATGGGACCTGGCCTTCGAATGGCTGGAGACAGATTGACAGCCGCTGGTATCGGTTTAATGCCGGCGGTCATATGCTGACTGGCTGGTATACCGATGAGAACGGGTACCGTTATTACTTAAATCCCGTGGATGATGGAACGTTAGGTTCCATGAGAATTGGCTGGCAGATCGTTGACGGCAAAGCCTATTATTTTAATACCATGTCCGATGGGTTCCAGGGAAGACTTCTGGTCAATACCGTAACTCCTGACGGATATCAGGTAGGTGCCGATGGGGCATTAAAGTAAAAAAAGAGACATACCCGACAGTTCATATAATTGTTCGTCAGGTATGCCTCTTTTTTATTACAATTTTTTATTGCTTGAGATTGTAATTTTGTGAAAATAGATCCTGTTTCAATCCAGAAACTCAGGCGGGTGTGATGGGGTGTAATGCATCAAGGAATTTCGTTTACTTGATATGTTTTTTTGCCCTTGTATCCGGATCGAAACAGAAGCCTTTTTCATCCGTTCAACTAGTTAATGCACAAGCTGGTATTTTTATTGCATATTTTATTAAAAATTTTAAATTTTTTTAAAAAAGAGGGGAAAACACGTAAAACCTCTATGATTATATACGCTTGCAACCAATTTCATTGTATGTTATGATATCATGTGGTTTAGTTTAGACAAAAGAAAGGAACCCCTTTTATGTACCAGTATTTAATCGTATGTCCATTGGTTTTTCTTGCAGGGGTGATTGATTCCATTGCAGGGGGAGGGGGACTGATATCCCTGCCCGCATATATGGCAGCAGGAATTCCGCCTCATCTTGCCCTTGGAACCAATAAGATGAGTTCAGCTATGGGAACCGTTGTTTCCACAGCAAGGTTTGCCAGGAATAAGTATATTGATGGGAAGCTGTCTTTACTCGCTGCACTTTTTGCAATACTGGGTTCTGTTCTTGGTGCCCATTTGTCACTGCTTGCCAGTGAAGGGATATTAAAAGGAATGATGATCGTAGTTCTTCCTATTGTGGGTTTTTATGTTTTTAAAAATAAAGACCTGGATAAGAAAAGAGAACGGGACATTTCCTATAAGAGAAAACTCATCATTGCCATGGCATCTGCTTTTACCGTAGGTTGTTACGATGGATTTTACGGTCCTGGAACAGGGACGTTTTTACTGCTTTTACTGACCGGACTGGCCGGTATGGATGTAAGAAGTGCTTCCGGCACAACGAAAGTAATTAATTTATCTTCCAATGTTGCGGCATTGGTAACATTTTTAATAAATGGAAAGGTTCTGATTCCTCTTGGCATTGCCTCGGGTATATTCAGCATTGCAGGTCATTATGTGGGATCAGGTCTTGTTGTAAAGAACGGGTTAAAGATTGTGCGCCCAGTGATATTTATTGTGCTCATCTGCCTGTTTGTGAAAATTATAAAAGGATAGGGGAATTGCAATGAAGTGGAAGAAATTTACACTGACCACCACCACACAGGCTGTGGATTTAGTGAGCAGCATGTTTGACGAAATCGGAATAGAAGGAATTGAAATTGAAGACAATACGCCTCTGACGGAAGCAGAGACAAAAGGCATGTTTATTGATATTTTACCAGAACTTCCCCCTGATGAAGGAATTGCAAAGGTGAGTTTTTATCTTGATCCGGATTCCGATGTGGACATTGACGGAATGTTAAAAAAGGTAGACGAAGGTCTGAAAGAACTGTCCATGTTCACTGATTTAGGGGCGTGTACCATAGAGACCAGTGAGACAGAGGATAAAGACTGGATCAATAACTGGAAACAGTATTTTAAGCCATTTACGGTTGATGACATTCTCATTAAACCAACCTGGGAAGAGATACCAGAAGAACATAAGGACAAGCTTTTAATTGAGATAGATCCAGGCACTGCATTTGGAACCGGTCAGCATGAGACCACCCAGCTTTGCATCCGCCAGCTTAAAAAGTATGTGACGCCAGACACCAGAATTCTTGATGTGGGGACAGGAAGCGGTATTTTAGGAATTACCGCCTTAAAGCTGGGAGCAAAGGAGGTCTTCGGCACAGATCTTGATGAGAATGCTATTGTTGCAGTAAAAGAGAACATGGAAGCAAACGGGATTGCTCCGGATAAATTCAAAGTTTTAAAAGGAAATATCATTGACGATCCAGAAGTGAAAAAAGAAGTGGGGCTGGAGGCTTACGATGTAGTGGTTGCCAATATTTTGGCAGATATTATCATTCTTCTCCAAAAGGAGATTCCAGTTCATATGAAAAAAGGTGCCATATTTATTACTTCCGGAATCATTAATATGAAAGAGGAAGCAGTAAAACAGGCATTTGCAGAGAATCAGGCTTTTGAACTGATTGAGATCACCTATCAGGGCGAATGGGTTTCCGTAACGGTCAGAAAGAAGTAGAAAGAGGAATAAGATGTATCACTTTTTTGTGAAACAGGACCAGGTGGGACCAGAGACCATTGTTATTACAGGTCCGGATGTGAACCATATAAAGAATGTACTGCGCATGGGTGCAGGCGAAGAAGTTCTATTGAGCAATGGGATTGATAAGGATTATCTGTGCCGGATTCTTTCTGTGACCAAAACGGAAGTGACGGCACAGATTTTGTCCGTGGAAGAAGGGGGAAGGGAACTTCCGGCAAGGGTTTATCTCTTTCAGGGTCTTCCAAAAAGTGACAAGATGGAGTTTATTATTCAGAAATGCGTGGAGCTTGGGGTCTATCAGGTCATTCCGGTAGAGACAAGAAGGACCATTGTAAAACTGGATAAGAAAAAACAGGAATCCAAACTGCGCCGCTGGAACGCTGTTTCTGAAAGTGCAGCAAAACAGTCTGGCCGGCTCCTTGTTCCTAAGGTACTTCCTGTTATGACCCTTTCGGAAGCGTTTGCTTTTTCCAGAGAATTTGACATGAATGTGATTCCCTTTGAACATGCGGAGGGGATGGCTTTTACAAGACAGATGTTTTCTTCTGTGAAGACGGGAATGAGTGTTGGCGTGTTCATCGGACCGGAGGGCGGATTTGAAGACGCAGAGATTGAACTTGCACAAAAGTCCGGCATCAGTCCCATTTCCCTGGGTAAACGGATTTTACGGACAGAAACAGCAGGACTCTGTGTTCTTTCCATGCTGTCATTGTTACTGGAACCATAGGAGTGAGAGAAAGAATGGAAGTATATTTTGATAACTCGGCGACAACCAGAGTGCTGGAGCCGGTAAAAGATGTGGTAATCAAAGCTATGACAGAGGATTATGGCAATCCTTCTGCAAAGCATAAAAAAGGAATGGAAGCAGAGACTTATATTAAAGAAGCTGCAGAAATCATTGCGGATACTTTAAAGGTTACTGCCAAAGAGATTGTGTTCACCTCAGGCGGTTCTGAGTCCAATAATATGGCATTAATTGAGACTGCCATGGCAAACAGGCGGGCAGGGAATCATATTATCAGCACAGGGATTGAGCATCCATCGGTGTATAATCCGCTGGCATATCTGGAAGAACAGGGATTTTCTGTTACCTATCTTTCTGTGGATGCAAAGGGACACATTTCTTTAGAGGAACTGGAAGAGGCAATTCGTCCGGAGACAATCCTGGTTTCCGTCATGTATGTGAACAATGAAATCGGCGCAGTGGAGCCGGTGGAGGCAATTTCAAAGATAATAAAAAAGAAAAATCCGGCAATTCTTTTTCATGTAGATGCCATTCAGGCTTACGGTAAGCTTCTGATCCGTCCCAAAAGACAGGGGATTGATCTGTTATCGGTCAGCGCTCATAAAATTCATGGACCCAAAGGTGTGGGATTCCTCTACATTGACCAGAGGGTAAAAATAAAACCTCTGATCTATGGGGGCGGTCAGCAAAGAGGACTGCGTTCGGGAACGGAGAATGTGCCCGGAATTGCAGGTCTTGGAGTGGCAGCAGGAATGATGTATACCAATCACAAGGAAAAGATACAGGCATTGACTGATTTAAAAGATTATATGATTGACCGGTTAAGTGAATTAGAGGGCGTAACTGTTAACAGTTATAAAGGAGAGGGTTCTGCCCCTCAGATCGTCAGCGCCGGTTTTTCGGGAACCCGGAGCGAAGTGCTTTTGCACGCATTAGAAGACAAGGGAGTCTTTGTCTCCTCAGGATCGGCCTGTTCTTCCAATCATCCGGCGGTCAGCGGCACTTTAAAGGGAATCGGGGTAAAAAAAGAGCTTTTAGATTCAACCCTCCGGTTCAGTTTTGGAATCTTTAATACAAGAGAAGAAGTGGATTACTGTATAGACAGGTTAAAGGAACTCCTTCCTGTTCTCCGGCGTTATCAGAGGGGATAAGAAGCAGTTTAAGAGAAAGGACAGCAGATGCAATATAAATCATTTTTAATTAAATACGCTGAGATCGGCGTAAAGGGGAAAAACCGTTATTTATTTGAAGACGCCCTTGTAACCCAGATTCGTCATTCTTTAAAGAGAGTGGATGGAGATTTTGAGGTTACCAAAGAATCAGGGAGAATCTATGCCACAGCAGAATCAGAGTACGATTTTGATGAGGTGGTAGCTGCTTTAAAACGAATTTTTGGAATTGCTGCTATCTGTCCTATGGTTCAGGTAGAGGATACTGGATATGAAGATTTGAAAAAACAGGTATTATCTTATGTGGAAGAATTTTATGAAGATAAGAATTTTACCTTTAAGGTCCATACAAGAAGAGGGAACAAACAATATCCGGTAAATTCTGAGCAGATTAACCGGGATCTTGGAGAGATTATTCTTCATACATTCCCTGAGACAAAAGTAGATGTTCATCAGCCGGAGGTCATGCTTCATGTGGAAGTGCGAAACCGAATCAACATCTATTCCCATGTGATTCCAGGTCCTGGCGGTATGCCGGTTGGAACCAATGGAAAAGCCATGCTTCTCTTATCTGGAGGAATTGACAGTCCGGTAGCAGGTTATATGATTGCAAAACGAGGCGTGAAGATTGATGCCGTATACTTTCATGCGCCGCCTTATACCAGCGACCGTGCAAAGCAGAAGGTTGTGGATCTTGCGAAACTGGTTTCCAGATATTCCGGTCCAATCCGTCTTCATATTGTGAACTTTACGGATATTCAGCTCTATATCTATGACAAATGCCCTCATGAGGAGCTTACCATTATTATGAGACGTTATATGATGCAGATTGCAGAACGGCTGGCAGAAGAAAGCGGTGCTTCGGCTCTGATTACCGGAGAGAGCATTGGGCAGGTGGCTTCCCAGACCATGCAGTCTCTGGCAGCAACCGATGCAGCAGCAACGATTCCTGTATTTCGTCCGGTTATTGGATTTGACAAGCAGGAGATTGTGGATGTGGCAGAAAAGATCGGCACTTATGAAACCTCTGTTCTTCCCTTTGAAGACTGCTGTACCATATTTGTGGCAAAGCATCCGGTAACGAAACCTAATTTAAAGATGATTGAGCGTTCCGAAGAAAAACTGGCGGAGAAGATCGAAGAACTGGTGGAAACAGCCATCAGCACCGTAGAAAAAGTCTGGTGTTAAAGAAATGAAATAAAAAGGGGACCGGCATCAAAGGCCGGGCCCCATTTTAAAATCTGATTCTTCATTAATCGACAATATAGGGAGATAAAATCTTAACGATTTCATCAACTTCATTCTCGGAATGAATGTTTAAATCAATTGGTTTGGAAAGATCCAGGCTGAAAATGCCCATAATTGACTTTGCGTCGATTACATATCTGCCGGAAACAAGATCAAAATCAGTATCAAACTTTGTCAGATCATTTACAAAAGATTTTACTTTGTCAATGGAATTTAAAGAAATACGAACTGTTTTCATATAAAAACCCTCCTTTAATGGACTCTTTTTTATTGAGAGAATGACCCTCATTTCCCTTTCATACTACTGGCATATTATGTAAAAGTCAATGGTAATTTTATATGAAAAAAATCAGAATAGAACGATAATTTAGATAGGAGAAAATAAAATGAGAAAGGCAGCCCTGCACAACCTTGGATGCAAGGTGAATTCATACGAAACAGAGGCGATGCAGCAGCTTCTGGAAAACGCAGGATATGAGATTGTCCCCTTTGCGCAGGAGGCGGATGTTTATATCATTAATACATGTTCGGTCACCAATATTGCGGACCGCAAATCCAGACAGATGCTTCACCGGGCAAAGAACTTAAACCCCAAAGCAGTGGTGGTAGCAGCCGGCTGCTATGTCCAGGCAGCAGGTGAAGAACTGAAAAAAGATGAGGCAGTGGACCTTGTGATCGGAAATAATAAAAAGACAGAGCTGGTTTCCATTCTGGAAGATTATTTTTCCGGCAGAGAGGAAGAACCGGAAGACACCATCATTGATATCCGGGGGACCAGAGAATATGAAAGTCTGTCAATTGACAAAATTGCAGATCATACAAGAGCCTTTATTAAAGTCCAGGACGGCTGCAACCAGTTTTGCAGCTACTGCATCATTCCCTATACAAGAGGACAGGTCCGCAGCCGCAGACCGGAAGAAGTGGCAGAGGAGATTACCCGTCTGACTGAATCAGGATACCAGGAGATCGTGCTTACGGGAATCCATTTAAGTTCTTATGGAAAAGATTTTAAGGAAGAAGAGCGGATCACTCTTTTGGATCTGATTGTCCGCATTCATAAGATCGAAGGATTAAAAAGAATTCGTTTCGGTTCTCTGGAACCGAGGATTGTAACCGAAGAATTCGTTGATGTCTTATCAAAACTGGATAAGATATGCCCTCATTTTCATTTATCCCTGCAAAGCGGCTGTGACAATACGTTAAAGCGAATGAATCGCCACTATACTGCAAAAGAATATTATGACTGCTGCGGCATTTTAAGAAAAGCGTTTTGCAATCCGGCAATTACCACAGACGTAATTGTAGGTTTTCCTGGAGAGACCAGAGAAGAATTTGAAGTTACCAGACAATATCTGGAAAAGGTGCGTTTTTATGAAATGCATGTGTTCAAATACTCTAAAAGAAACGGAACCAGAGCAGCCGAAATGCCGGATCAGGTGCCGGAATCAGAAAAAACCGCAAGAAGTAATGAATTATTAAAGCTGGAAAAGGAAATGTCCATAGAATACCGCAGATCCTTTGTGGGAAGCAAGGCAGAAGTTCTTATGGAAGAAACCTTTGAGCTTAATGGAAAGACTTATATGATCGGTCATACCAGAGAATATGTAAAAGCAGTGGTTCCTTATAAAGAGGGCTTAAAAGGGAAAATCGTAACAGGAATTCTTGGCGAAATGCTCAATGAAGAAGTAATATTTTTAAACATAGATGGACAAAATTAATTTTTGTCTTGCCGAAATTGAGATTATGGTTTAGAATATAATAGAACAGTTAAAGGACGTGAGGAACATGGGCGATATTCATAACACACAATTTTTCAAAGCAGTGCAGGAAAATAAAATGGACGTAAGTCAGGTTCTGGAGCAGGTTTATATTGCCCTTACAGAGAAGGGATATAATCCGATTAACCAGATCGTGGGATATATTATGTCAGGAGATCCAACTTATATAACCAGTCATAAGAATGCCAGAAGTCTGATCATGAAAGTGGAGCGGGACGAGATTCTGGAAGAGTTGATGAGTGTTTATATTAATACGATGTTAAAGTAACGACGTGGATAATCTTTAAGTCTAGCTGTCAGATGAAGTGAAAAGGCGGATTCTGGCAGTTTGTTTTTATACAGTTGGCTGCGCACCAGCTTTGTTTTGTTGCATAAATTTGACGTGGAGAAAAAAATATGAGAATCATGGGATTAGATTACGGTTCTAAAACTGTAGGAGTTGCAGTCTCCGATTTACTGGGTATAACTGCCCAGGGTGTGGAGACAATTACGAGGGAAGACGAGAATAAACTGAGAAAAACCTGTGCCCGGATTGAAGAATTGATTCGGGAATATGAGATTGAAACCATCGTTTTGGGATATCCTAAGAATATGAATAATACCATAGGTGACCGGGCTGAGAAAACAGAACAGTTTAAAGAAATGCTTGCCAGGCGGACGGGTCTTCCAATAATCCTTTGGGATGAAAGACTGACTACCGTTGCATCGGAACGGATCTTAATGGAAAGCGGAGTAAGAAGAGAACATAGAAAAGCCGTCATTGATAAAGTGGCAGCAGGACTGATTCTGCAAGGTTATTTAGATAGCCTGGCAACGGGAGATAAGGCATGAGCGAAGAAAAGAAGATTACCCTGACAACAGAAGAAGGGGATTATGTGGATTTTTATGTTCTGGAAGAGACCAGAATAAGCGGTATGAATTATCTGTTGGTGACCGATGCGGCAGATGATGATGATGAAGGTGAATGTTACGTCTTAAAAGATTTATCAAAGCAGGAAGAATCCGAAGCTTTGTATGAATTCGTAGAAGATGATAACGAGATAGATTATTTATTTAAGATATTTTCCGAACTGCTCGACGGAGCTGATGTAGATATTGAAAAGTGACAGGGAGTAAGGAAGAAACGTTAATAAACCGGCATTTTATGCTGGTGCTGAAACTCATGGCAGATGCCAGAAGGCAGCGGACTGCAAAAAAGAGATCTTTGATCTGACTGGACAGTCGTTGTTTTATGGGAACTTTTATGAATATTGCTTAGATGCCGCAGGGCAGGCAAAACCAGACAGAGCGGAAAATAATAAAATGGAGGTAAAAGATTGAAAAAACAAGACATCAATGCGAAAGTAAAAATCATTCCCTTAGGCGGAATGGAGCAGATTGGTATGAATATCACTGCTTTTGAATGTGAAGACAGCATCATCGTTGTGGACTGCGGACTGGCATTCCCAACCGATGACATGCTTGGAATTGATTTGGTAATCCCAGACGTTTCCTACTTAAAACAGAATATTGAAAAGGTAAAGGGATTTGTAATTACTCATGGTCATGAGGATCATATTGGAGCCCTTCCTTACATTTTAAGGGATATCAATGTGCCGGTTTATGGGACAAAGCTGACCATCGGCCTCATTGAGAACAAGTTAAAGGAACATAATCTTTTAAAGAACACAAAGAGAAAAGTAATCAAACACGGGCAGTCCATTAACCTTGGCTGCTTCCGGATTGAATTTATTAAGACGAACCACAGCATTGCAGATGCTTCTGCCCTTGCCATTTTCTCACCGGCAGGCGTTATTCTTCATACCGGAGACTTTAAGATTGATTATACTCCTGTATTTGGAGAGATTGCAGATTTAGAGCGTTTTGCAGAACTTGGAAAGAAAGGTGTTCTTGCACTCTTATGTGACAGTACCAATGCCATAAGACCAGGGTTTACTCCTTCGGAGAAGACCGTAGGCAAGACATTTGACAATATATTTGCAGACCATAAGACCAACCGTATTATCGTAGCGACTTTCGCATCCAACGTTGACCGTGTGCAGCAGGTTATCAACTCTGCGGCAAAGTACGGACGTAAGGTGGTAGTAGAAGGACGGAGTATGGTTAACGTCATTGGAACAGCCAGCGAACTTGGATACATCAATATTCCGGAGGGAACCTTAATTGATATTGACCACTTAAAAAATTATCCGGAAGAGCAGACTGTCTTAATTACCACAGGAAGCCAGGGAGAATCCATGGCAGCTCTGTCCCGTATGGCAGGCAGCACCCATAAAAAAGTATCCATTAAGCCAAACGATGTAATCATTTTAAGCTCTAATCCGATTCCAGGCAATGAAAAGGCAGTTTCAAAAGTTGTCAATGAGCTTTCCGTGAAGGGTGCAGAAGTAATCTGCGAGGATACTCATGTATCCGGACATGCCTGTCAGGAAGAGATCAAGCTGATGTATGCGCTGGTTCGCCCCAAGTATTCCATACCGGTTCATGGAGAATACAGACATTTAATGGCACAGAAGAAGCTGGTTCAGGCTATGGGAATGCCAAAAGAAAATGTAATTATCATGTCTTCTGGTGATGTTGTGGAATTAGGTCAGGAATCATGTAAGATTGTGGATCATGTTCAGTCAGGAGCCATTTTAGTGGATGGACTTGGCGTTGGAGATGTGGGAAATATTGTATTGAGAGACAGACAGAACCTTGCACAGAACGGTATTATTGTAGTGGTTCTTACATTGGAGAAGTATTCCAACCAGCTTTTAGCAGGACCGGATATTGTATCCAGAGGCTTTGTCTATGTGAGAGAATCGGAAGATTTAATGGAAGAGGCAAGAGGAATTGTCAATGATGCAGTACAGGATTGTCTGGACCGTCATATTAATGACTGGGGTAAGATCAAGAATATTATCAGAGACAGCTTAAGCGATTTCCTCTGGAAGAGAATGAAGCGTAATCCTATGATACTTCCGATTATCATGGAAGTATAGGAATAAGCGAAGAATAACCGTGCCTTTAACATGAAAGGAATGGAATTTTATGAGCCGGATGACAAAAGAAATCAATAAAATAACCGGAGCGATTATTGCCATATCCATAAGGCTTATCGTCCTTGCTTTTCTGGTCCTCTTTCTGTTTGAAGGAGTGACCAGAGGGTATGAGTTCGGCTACGAGATCTTCCATGCAGCAGCCATGGAAGCAGAACCCGGACAGGATAAGGATATAACCATAGAACCGGGTGCTGCTGTTAGCAGCGTAGCGAAGCGGTTGAAGGAAAAAGGTCTGATTGCCAATGAATATTCCTTTATGATACAGGCGAAGTTTTTTGATTATAAAACCAATCCAGGAAGCTACACCTTTAATACTTCCATGACCTCCAGGGATATCCTTCAGATGATGAATGAGAATACAGAGGAAAAGGAAGGCAAAGAATGATAGGAAATCAACGGATTACTGATTATATAAGGTCCTTAGAACCGGATGAAAGTCCCCTTATTTATCAGATTGGAAAGAAAGCGAGACAGGAGGGGGTTCCGGTGATCCGGGAAGAGACTGCTGCATTTTTAAAGACCATGACAGCAGCCATGAATCCTGATGCCATCTTAGAAGTTGGAACAGCAGTTGGATATTCCACTTTACTGATGGCTCAGGTCATGCCCTCTGACTGTCATATTACAACTATAGAAAAGTATGAAAAAAGGATACCGGTGGCAAGGGCAAACTTTGAAAAGGCAGGGGAGACGAACCGTATTACCTTATTAGAGGGGGATGCGAAAGAAGCATTAGAGGGGCTTTGCGGCCCCTTTGACCTTGTCTTTATGGATGCCGCCAAAGGGCAGTATCTGACCTGGCTTCCTGCAGTTTTAAAACTGATGAGAAGCGGAGCAATGCTTATATCCGATAATGTGCTTCAGGATGGTGATATTGTTGAGTCCCGTTTTGCGGTAGAACGGAGAAACCGTACCATTCACAGCCGGATGCGGGAATATTTGTATGAATTAAAACATTCCCCGCTTTTAATTACCACCATTATTCCGATTGGTGATGGAATCACGGTCAGTATCAAGAAGTAAAGCAGCACAACTACAAGAGAGGAGTTTCATGAGAAAGACGGAACTTTTGATCCCGGCAGGCAGCTTAGACGTATTAAAGACCGCAGTGGTTTATGGTGCGGACGCTGTTTACCTGGGTGGAGAAGCCTTTGGTCTTCGTGCCAAGGCAAAGAATTTTACACAGGATGAAATCCGTGAGGGCATTGCATTTGCCCATGAGCACGGAGTGAAAGTATATATTACAGCCAATATTCTGGCTCATAATGAAGATCTTGCCGGAGTGGAACAGTATTTTGAAGAATTAAAGGACATCCGTCCCGATGCCTTAATTATATCTGATCCAGGAGTATTTGCCATTGCAAAACGGATCATTCCGAATATGGAGATCCATATCAGCACCCAGGCGAACAATACCAACTATGGAACCTATTTATTCTGGCATCAGCTTGGTGCTAAGCGTGTGGTGACAGCAAGAGAATTGTCTTTAAAAGAGATCAAAGAGATACGGAACCAGATTCCCGATGATATGGAGATCGAAAGCTTTATGCACGGTGCCATGTGCATGTCTTATTCAGGACGCTGTCTGCTCAGTAACTTTATGACGGGAAGAGATGCCAACCAGGGTGCCTGCACTCATCCCTGCCGCTGGAAATATTCGATTGTAGAGGAAAAGCGTCCAGGTGAGTATATGCCTGTTTATGAAAATGAGCGGGGCACTTATATCTTTAACTCCAAGGACTTATGTATGATTGAACATATTCCGGAGATGATAGATGCAGGAATCGACAGCTTTAAGATTGAAGGCCGTATGAAGACGGCGTTGTATGTGGCAACTGTAACAAGAACTTACCGGAAAGCAATTGATGACTACAACAAGGATCCGGAGCTTTATAAGACCAATATGGACTGGTACCGTTCAGAGATCGGCAAGTGCACCTACAGGGAATTTACCACTGGATTTTATTTTGGAAAAGCAGATTCCACCACACAGATCTATGACAACAATACTTATGTAAAAAATTATACCTATATTGGAACCATTGAATCCATTGATGAAAGAGGATTTGCCCGTATGGAGCAGAAGAATAAGTTTTCTGTAGGAGAGACCATTGAAGTGATGAAACCTGACGGCAGAAACATACAGGCAGTCGTAAAGGGAATCTATAGCGAAGAGGGGATTTCCCAGGAAAGTGCTCCTCACGCAAGACAGATCATCTATGTGGACCTGGGGGTTGAGATGGAGCAGTACGACATTTTACGCCGCAGTGAAATGGAAGCATAAAGTTAGGACGATTGAAAAAGTCAGGCAGAGAATGAATGAAAATAATTATTCTGCCGGGCTTTTTTTATCCCTTTGTCCTGGCAGTTGTAGAAATGGGCTTCTTGTGGTATGCTATAAAAGTATAATACCCAGAAATTACCTTGATTTAAAACGTAAGAACGGAGGTTTGCCTATTATGTGGATTTTATGGCTGATAGCTGTTTTCTGTGTAATCTATTATGTCATAATTGTTATGTATTCCGGGCTGACCACCTCCTTTTCTCTTGTGTGGCTGGTGCTTGCGGCTGTTTGTGTTATGCTCCGCCTGGGATGGGATGGTTATCTGAAACATAAAGACAGAGTTCCCCTGTGGCTGCCTGTATCTGTTTTAACGGTATGCGGTACAGGGCTTTTCGTATTTGTTATAGTTGAAGTTCTGGTGTTTACCGGCGTTGCAGCCCGTGACACGTCAAGACTTGACTATGTGATTGTTTTAGGTGCAAGAGTAAAAGAGGATGGAATCAGCAAATCCTTAAAAAAGCGTCTGGACAAGGCAATTGATTATCTGGAGGACAATCCAGGAACCATACTGGTTTTATCCGGTGCCAAAGGAGAAGATGAGCCGGTCAGTGAGGCGGAAGCCATGAGGGATTACCTTGTTTTTAACGGAGTGCCTGAGGAGCAGTTGATTTTGGAGATGCGCTCCTACAGCACAGTAGAGAATATTGCATATAGCAGGGTTGCCATTTTAGAGGATCAGGAAGCCAGAAAATCAGAGAATCAGAGAGATCCGGTGATCATGGAGCCGGGAACCTATGAACTGGTGCCGGACAAGCCTGTTAAGATTGGAGTATTAACCAGCGATTTTCATGTATTTCGGGCCCAGCAGATTGCAAAGAAGTGGGGATTTGAGGATATTTATGGAATTTCCAGTGACTCAGACCCGGTTCTTTTTGTACACTTTTGTATAAGAGAGTGTGCTGCGATATTAAAAGACAAATTAGTGGGCAATATGTAAATAATACGGATTGTGCAGGAGGAATAAAATAGAATGATAGATATGAAGAAGATTCCCGCCTATGAGGTTGTGGAAGAAAAAGAGATAAAAGAGATCCAGGCATCTGGAAGCGTGCTTCGTCATAAAAAAAGTGGGGCAAGAATTTTCGCTGTATCCTGTGAAGATGACAATAAAGTATTTTCCATTGGTTTTCGGACTCCGCCGGAAGACAGTACCGGTGTGGCTCATATCCTGGAACACAGCGTGCTTTGCGGCTCTGATAAGTTCCCGGTAAAAGACCCGTTTGTAGAACTGGTAAAAGGTTCTTTAAACACTTTTTTAAATGCAATGACATATCCGGACAAAACCGTATACCCTGTTGCGAGCTGTAATGAAAAAGATTTTCAGAATCTGATGAATGTCTATATGGATGCAGTTCTTCATCCCAATATTTATAAAGAACCGAAGATCTTTATGCAGGAAGGCTGGCATTATGAGCTGGAGAATGCAGATGCAGATCTGATTTATAATGGTGTTGTATATAATGAGATGAAGGGGGCCTTTTCTTCTCCGGAAGAAGTGCTGGACCGTTTTACAAGAAAGATTCTTTTCCCAGAGAACTGTTATGGACAGGAATCTGGAGGAGATCCGGCATTCATTCCTGATCTCACTTATGAAGATTTCCTCAATTTCCACAAAAGATACTATCATCCCTCCAACAGCTATATCTACCTCTATGGTGACATGGACATGGAAGAGAAGCTTACATGGCTGGATCAGGAATATTTAAGCCATTATGAGGAGATTTCCATTGATTCCAGAATTTCTTCCCAGAAACCTTTTGAAAAGCCGGTAGAAGCAGAGACTTTTTATTCCATTACAGAAGGAGAGTCTGAGGAGAATGCGACCTATCTTTCCATTCATACCGTTATGGGCAACAATTTAGATCCCATTCACTATGTTGCATTCCAGATTCTGGAATACACTCTTCTTGATGCGCCTGGAGCACCTTTAAAACAGGCATTGATTGATGCAGGAATCGGTCAGGACATTTTGGGTGGATATGACAGCGGAATTTTACAGCCTTACTTCTCTGTAATTGCAAAGAATGCCAATGCTGATCAGAAGGGAGAGTTTCTTGCCGTGGTAAAAGGCACTTTACGGAAACTCGCCAATGAAGGAATCAACCGGAAAAGCTTAAAAGCAGGAATGAATTATTACGAATTCCGTTATCGGGAAGCGGACTATGGTTCTGCACCAAAAGGACTGATGTATGGTCTCCAGTGTCTGGATAGCTGGCTTTATGACGGAGATCCCATGACTCATCTGGAATATCAGGAGACCTTTGATTATTTGAAAAAGGTTGTGGACGATGGATATTTTGAACTGTTGATTAAGGAATATCTTCTGGATAATCCGTTTGAAGCGGTGCTGACCGTAAGTCCCAGGAAGAATCTGACCGCAATAGAGGATGAGAAGACTGCTAAGAAGCTGGCTGCTTATAAAGCATCCCTTTCCCGGAAAGAGATTGAAAACCTGGTAGAACAGACCCGTTCGTTAAAAGAGTATCAGGAGACACCATCCCCCCAGAAGGATTTAGAGAAGATTCCCATGCTGAAACGGGAAGATATCAGCAGGGAAGCGGAGAAGATTGTATGGGAAGAGAAGGAGGAAGACGGCATCAAGGTGGTTCACCATGAGATGTTTACCTCTGGAATCGGTTATCTGAAAGTGTTATTTGATACTTCTGCCGTTCCTCAAAAAGACCTGCCATATGCCGCATTTTTAAAATCCCTTCTTGGGTATGTGAATACGGAGAACTTCAGTTATGGAGACTTAACCAGTGAGATTCATTTAAACAGCGGCGGAGTCAGCTTTAGCATGACTTCTTATCCGGATTTAAAGAATAAGGGTGAGTTTAAGGGGGTATTTCTGGCAAATGCCAGAGTGCTTTACGACAAGGTGGACTTTGGATTTTCCATTTTGGCAGAGATTCTGACCCGCTCCATTTTAGATGATGAAAAAAGGGTGGGAGAAGTGATCAGTGAGACCAGATCAAGAGCCAGAATGAAGCTGGAAGGTGCCAGTCATTCCGCAGCCGTTGCAAGAGCAACCTCCTATTTTTCTAAAACCTCTGCTTATAATGATCTGACAGGAGGAATTGGATATTACGAATTCCTGGAACAGCTGGAGAAGGAATTTGCCCAGGATAAAAAAGCAGTGATTGCCCGTTTTAAATCTGTAATGGCAAAGCTTTTTACCACCGGCAATATGCTTGTCAGCTACACCGCAGATGAAGAAGGGTATCAGCGTCTTCCAGGGGCAATGAAGAAACTTACCAGTGTACTGCCAAAAGGGGACGATATCCGATATCCGTTTGAATATAAAGCAGGGAATAAAAACGAGGGCTTTACAACTGCTTCCCAGGTGAATTATGTAGCAAGATGCGGAAGCTTTTTAGACAGCGGGGAAGTTTATACCGGTGCACTTAAGATCTTAAAAGTGATTTTAAGCTACGATTATCTGTGGCTGAATCTAAGAGTAAAAGGTGGAGCTTACGGCTGTATGAGCGGTTTTGGAAGGTCTGGGGAAGGATATTTTGCTTCTTACCGTGATCCCAATTTAAAAGAGACCAATCAGATCTATGAAGGTGTGGTGGAGTATTTAAATACCTTTAAAGTGGAGGACCGTGACATGACGAAATATGTCATCGGCACCATCAGTGATATGGATGTTCCTTATCCGCCCTCTACCAGAGGAAACCGAGGGCTTTCTGCCTATCTTTCCGGAGTGGATCAGGAGATGATTGACAGAGAAAGAGAAGAAGTATTAAATGCCACTCAGGCAGACATCCGTAATCTGGCGCCTCTTGTAAAAGCGGTTCTTAAGACCGGAAGCCTGTGCGTCGTTGGAAATGAAGAAAAAATAACAGCGGATAAGGATCTCTTTTTTGAGACGAAGAACTTATTCCACTCATAACACAAAGGAGAATCCATATGGAAACTAATTATAAATCAGGATTTGTAACTCTGATTGGACGGCCCAATGTAGGCAAGTCCACACTCATGAACCACTTAATCGGTCAGAAGATTGCCATTACATCCGATAAGCCGCAGACAACCAGAAATAAGATTCAGACCGTGTATACCGATGACCGGGGACAGATTATCTTTCTTGATACACCTGGGATTCACAAGGCGAAAAACAAACTTGGAGAGTATATGGTAAGCGTGGCAGAGCATACCTTAAAGGAAGTGGATGTGGTGCTGTGGCTGGTGGAACCTTCTACTTTTATCGGAGCCGGAGAACAGCATATTGCAGAACAGCTCAGGTCTGTAAAAACCCCTGTCATTTTAGTGATCAACAAGATTGATACGGTAAAAAACCAGGAAGAGATTCTTATCTTCATTGATGCGTATAAGGATATCTGTCCTTTTGCGGAGATCGTTCCTCTTTCTGCTTTAAAAGGGAAGAATACAGATTTAATGCTGGAACTGATTTATAAATATCTTCCCTATGGTCCTCAGTATTACGATGAAGATACGGTAACCGACCAGCCTATGCGTCAGATTTCCGCAGAGCTGATCAGGGAAAAAGCTCTTCGTCTTTTAAAAGACGAGATTCCCCATGGAATTGCAGTAACTGTGGAGAAGATGAAAGAACGGGAAAACGGAATCATTGATTTGGAAGCCAACATTGTCTGCGAGAGAGAATCCCACAAGGGAATCATCATCGGAAAAGGCGGTGCCATGTTAAAACGAATCGGAAGTCAGGCAAGAAGAGAGATTGAAGATTTATTGGATACAAAAGTGAATCTGCAGCTCTGGGTAAAGGTCCGCAAGGAATGGCGGGACAGTGAACTGTATATGAAGAATTATGGTTACAATCAAAAAGACATTTAAAATGGTGGTAAAAATTGAGGGAAGTTGTAAAGCTGACGGGGATGGTAATCAAAGCCTTCCCTGTGGGAGAGATGGATAAGCGCCTTGTGATTCTTACCAGGGAACGGGGAAAGATCACAGCATTTGCCAGAGGCGCAAGAAGACCTGGCAATCAATTGATGGCGGTTGGCAGACCGTTTGCTTTCGGAGAGTTTTCGCTGTTCGAAGGAAGGGATTCCTATACCCTCCAGTCAGCGGAGATCAGCAATTATTTTGAAGATCTGACCATTGATATGGAGGGAACCTGCTATGGCTCTTATTTTCTGGAGCTGGCAGATTATTATTCCAGGGAGAACGAAAATGGAACAGGACTGCTGAAACTTCTATACCAGTCTGTACGGGCGCTGTTAAAACCGGCGTTAAAAAACCAGCTGGTCCAGAGAATCTTTGAGTTAAAAGCCATGGTGTTAAGCGGTGAATATACAGAGTCACCGCCCCGTTCAGTTAGCGATTCTGCTAATTACGCATGGGAATATGTAATTGCTTCCCCCATGGAGCATCTTTATACTTTTACTCTTACGGAGACTGTGCTGGAAGAATTTGCCCGCTGCGTGGAAATCAACAAGAAACGCTATGTGGACAGGGAGTTTCATTCCCTTGAGATTTTACAGACCATGATGGGGAGTAAAGTATTGAAATGACAGGAGGGATTTGGTATAATTTCCTGGAATCCAATTGCAAGGAGGAAAAGCATGAAGAAAAAGAGAATGTTTCTTGCAGCAGTGCTTGCAGCAGGAATGCTGACTGGCTGTCTTGGAAGGGCAGGCGGTAATGCGCTGAATGCAGAAAGCAGCAGAATCTTTGTAAAAGGAGATGGGGTTCTTCAGACTGCAACCGTAGAAACGTATGCAGAGCAGGATTACTATGATGTGGAAGAACTGAAAACGTACTTAGAAGAGGCTGCAGCATCTTATAACCAGAACCATGGGGAAGGAGCGGTTACCTTAGATTCCTGTTCGATGGAAAAGGGCATTGCAACCATGGTATTCCAATATGGAACAGGGGATGACCTGGCAGGCTTTACTGCCGAATATGAAGACAAAGCCAATCAGGTTGATTCCATAAAAGTCAGCTCTTTTTCTGATATATATGGGCAAAGCCAGTCAGAAGGCGTTGTGCTTTTAAAAGCGGACGATAAAAAGAAGGCAAAGGCAGATAATAAGGCGCTCAGCGGAAAAGAACAGAGCCATGCAGTTGTTGTGGAGACAAAGAATCCTGTCACCATTCAGACCGGTGGAAAGCTGTTGTTTGTTTCTGACAATGTTGTTATAAAAGATTCTCATACAGTGCAGGCAGCAGAGGGAAAGAATTACATTATTTTTAAATAAGAGAGGTTAAGATCATGGAAAAGACAATGGAAAAGATTGTAGGACTTGCAAAATCAAGAGGATTTGTTTACCCTGGCTCTGAGATTTATGGAGGTCTTGCCAATACATGGGATTACGGAAACTTAGGTGTGGAGCTTAAGAATAACGTAAAAAAGGCATGGTGGCAGAAATTCATTCAGGAGAGTCCCTACAATGTGGGAGTGGACTGTGCGATTTTGATGAATTCCCAGACCTGGATTGCATCAGGACACTTAGGAGGTTTCTCCGATCCGCTTATGGACTGCAAGGCCTGCAAAGAACGTTTCCGTGCAGATAAGATCATCGAAGATTATATGGCTGCAAACGGCATTGTTATAGAAGGGTCGGTAGATGCCTGGTCTCAGGAAGAGATGAAAGCATATATTGATGAGAAGAATATCTGCTGTCCAAGCTGCGGCAAACATGATTTTACTGATATCCGCCAGTTCAACTTAATGTTTAAGACCTTTCAGGGTGTGACAGAGGATGCTAAAAATACTGTATATTTAAGACCAGAGACTGCTCAGGGTATTTTTGTAAACTTTAAGAATGTCCAGAGAACCTCCAGAAAGAAGATTCCTTTTGGAATTGGTCAGGTTGGCAAGTCTTTCCGTAATGAGATCACTCCAGGAAACTTTACTTTCCGTACCAGAGAATTTGAGCAGATGGAACTGGAGTTCTTCTGTGAGCCTGATACAGATTTAGAGTGGTTTGCTTACTGGAAAGAGACCTGCATCAACTGGTTAAAGACCCTTGGAATTAAAGAAGAGGAGATGCGTGTCCGGGATCATGAGAAAGAAGAACTTTCTTTCTACAGCAAGGCGACTTCGGATATTGAATTCCTGTTCCCATTCGGCTGGGGAGAATTATGGGGAATTGCTGACAGAACCGATTATGATTTAAAGCAGCACCAGACCACATCCGGTCAGGATCTGACTTATTTTGATGACGAGAAGAAAGAGCGTTATATTCCATATGTGATTGAACCCTCTCTTGGCGCTGACCGTGTGACCCTTGCATTCCTTTGTGCAGCATACGATGAGGAAGAGATTGCAGAGGGAGATGTACGTACCGTTCTTCATTTCCATCCTGCCATTGCTCCTGTGAAAATCGGTGTGCTTCCATTATCCAAAAAGCTCAACGACGGTGCAGAAAAAGTATTTCAGGAACTTTCCAGATATTATAACTGTGAGTTTGATGACAGAGGTAATATTGGAAAACGCTATAGAAGACAGGACGAGATTGGAACTCCTTTCTGTATTACTTATGACTTTGATTCAGAGGAGGATCACGCTGTAACTGTTCGTGACCGTGATACCATGGAACAGGTCCGTGTTCCGGTTGCAGAGCTGAAAGCTTACTTTGAAGATAAATTCCGTTTTTAAGAATCCGTATATGCGGGGCAGGCTCATAGACCTGACCCGCATTTTTTAATGGTAAAAGGAGAAAAAGAACGACAGAAGATGACAAGCGTTTTGAAGAGTCTTTTCGTGAATTAATTGCCCATGCCGGAAACGCCTGATGGAGCAGAGAGGAACACTTTCCTTTTTATTGTGGAAATTTATGGAAAATAATTGTGATAACTGGTAAAATTGTACGATGTGTTATGGAAAAAGTAGAAAATAAATGAATATGTTTGCACTTTTATTGAAATGTGATACAATGATTGTATGATGTCGTAATGGTTTTGCCAGCGATAGGAAGAAAGAGGGAGCGATAACATGACAGAGGTTTCCAGAATACCGATTGTGCAGCAGGTAGTAAACAGTATGAAGGAATTTATTGCAGCCGATGAAATACAGGTCGGAGAAAAATTACCTACAGAAAAAGAATGGTGCGAGAAACTCTCGGTAGGACGGGGAACGGTCAGAGAGGCATTCCGTATTTTAGAGGCCAAGGGGCTGGTTGAAATTAAGCCGGGACGAGGGGCATTCCTGGTCAGTAAAAAGGAACTTGGACAGGAAGAACTGGCAGAATGGTTTCTAAAAAATGAAGTGGAGTTAAAGGATTATATTGAGGTCCGCAGTGCGGTGGAACCCCTGTGTGCCAGACTGATTGCCAAGCGTGCCACAGATCTGGAACTGGAGCAGATTGAGCGGATTCATCAGCGTTTTATCCGGGCTGTGGAGGAAGAAGACATTGCAGCTATGGCGAAGTATGATGAAAAGCTTCACAGACAGATTGTGGAATGCAGCAAAAATAAGATGATGATTTTCATTTGTAAGAAGATCGACGAATGTATCAGGGATTTTCGTTTAAAAACCTTTCAGGTACCCCAGAATGCAAAAAATGCCATTAAAGCTCATCAGGATATTGTGGATGCGCTGAAGGCACGGGATGAAGAAGTGGCAGAGCTTTATGCAAAAAGACATATTAATCTGATTAATATAGATCTGAATGTGATTATCAGACGGTAATATATAGCAATACGGATTGAAAAAGACCAGGAACCGGAACATGAACGGGACCTGGTCTTTTTGTATCTATTCTGATGGCTGGGATATAAATGGACAGGTATTCAGTACATAAATTTATTGATTCAGTACATGGAATTACAAAATAAAACACTTTTATACTACACTAAAAAAGTAAAGTATTTCCAATCAATCATGAGAGAGAAAAGATAAAAATTGTGAACCAGAAGATAAGGATTTTGTGTGGAAGGAGGTGAAAGATGAACAGATTCAGGAATTTAAAAAAAGTATGGTACCTTACGGCAGCTATTTCCGCATTTTCATTGTTTTTTATTACAGCAAAAGCACAGACATCGGTTTCACAATTGACCATTCTCTCTCTCGAAACTGCAGATATGGCAAAGGAAGTGGCTGTGCCAAAAGGTACAAAACAACCAGACTTGCCAAAGGTTTTGCGGGCAGTGGTACAACTGGAGGAAACAGAAGAAGAGTTTGAAAAAATAGATCCCCCTCATAAATCTAAGAAGTTAGAAAAACCTGAGAACAAAGCTACACCCTCAGATGGGATAGCATTGGAATCAGATCCAGATCCAGAAGAATCAGACAGTACATTTGGGACTCCTTCCTCCGCAGATGTATTTCCTGATGGGGAGGAACAGACCGGCTTTGTTCTAAAACAGCCAAAGAAGCTTTATGGATATGAGGCAGCAGGCGAAGGACTTTATACCTATACAGATCGTTGGGGAGAAGTCTCGTATCGTATCTATGGTTCTTACAATGGCAAAAGATCTGCATGGTTTGCATGTGAAGAAGACGGCAGTATATATGGAAAAGTCAAAGACGTTCCTGTGATCTGGGCATGTGATGAATATGACAGTGAAGTGGCGGGAACCTATATTTTTAATGGAGAGATCAGACATCATGATTATGAAGGGGAACCAGTTTTTATAACGGTTAATCTACAGCAGGCTCCTTTGGGAAAGGCAATCAGTGGAACGCTGTGGCTTGATGAAAATTCCAACAGCATCATAGATGAAGAGGAAAGAGGGATCCTTGGCTACTCTGTTTCTCTTTATCCGGATGAGGATATGGACAATCCGCTGCAAACTACAAAAACCGGAGAAGACGGAACTTATTGGTTCGAAAATCTCCAGCCAGGCAGTTACAGAGTTGGCATCACTGCTGAAACAATAGGAGGAATTGAATACCTGCTCCCTGTATCGGGAATTGCGGGGGATAATAAATTTGAATGGATAGAAATCAGTGAGGATCTATTGGCGGCATACAGTGATCCCCTTGTTGTATCTGAGGAAGAGGAGGTCATCATTGACGGAATTAATGGGGCACTCCATCTTGCAGAGCCGCCCCAGGCGATGTCAGTAACCGTAAATACCGCAAAAGATTTTATTGAGGCAGTGAACAGCGATACCGTATGGGAAATTTCACTGCAGGAAGATATTGTAATTGAGTATGGTATGACCAATGGAACCGGAAGGTGGAATTCCAGTTATCAGAGCCAGGATCAGCCCGGTTATTATGGTCAGCCACAGGGGATTTTTGTAGGTACAAAGACCAATGCAGGTGACGGCAGCTTTTTAATCGAAGGAAATGGTCATAAGATTATATTCAACTGGCCCCATACCATTGTGGAAAGAGGCAATTTCTATTTTCCCACCACAAATTCTGTGAAATCCTTTACCATGAGCAACCTTACCTGGTATGGAAGCAGTGAGGTCGGGTGTTATTTCCCGGCTGGCAATGTAACCCCTAATGTGAGTATTACCTTTGACTCTGTTACATACAAGGGACCAGGAATGGGAGACATTGCAATATATCCGGTCTATAATCCTCAGGTCCGCCTGATTGACTGTGATATTACCATGAGTTATCGGAATGGTTCCGGCGGTGAGGGAGTTGATGTTGATGGATACGGAGGCAGCTTACCTGAAATAGGTTCGGCATCTCATGGCGCCCCGTGGCAGGATACCCATGCTTCCGAAGTTGTAGCTGCTAATTTTATTACCTTTGAAGGGGATAGCACTATTACAAAACAGGACTCGCCTGCAGAAGGAGATGTGGACCCGATTTTCTATCTTTACTGGGGAGGCAGCGGATTTATCAGAGTAGAAGAGGAAGCTTCTCTTGTAATCTGGGATGAAGCAGGCAGAACCAAGTCTAAAGTCTTTACAACTGGTTTTATGGGAATGATTGCGAATTGTAAAGCAGAGCTGAGTGTGGGACGGAATGGAACTTTGGAATACCACCATGTAAATGGGGGGAATGGATTTCTTACAGACTATAACCGGCTTGAAGCTTTAACAATCGGTGAATATGCCAGTGTTGTGTTTGATTTAAAAGCAGACATAAGCTTCTGGAGCAACGACACAGGTGACACAGCCTACCTTACGGTGAAGCATATAACGGCAGAAAGAGGGAGCAAGTGGACGTATGTGGCAGATTATGAAGGTTCCGCCGCCAGGGCAGATAATTGCATGGTGAATGCCGGCAGTATCCGTATTGATGAAGATTCGGAAATAAATATCATTGCTGGAAACAACACGGCGGCAGAAACTCTGATCCAGATTTCTTCCCTGGTTTCCAATCCAGGCATTACCTTTGACAAGCCTATGAGCGTTGTTTTATTCAATGGCAGAAATGACAAAGAGGCTTATGTAATGAAAAGTAATACCAATGCGTCGGTAAAGATCAAAACCAATGCACTTCGTTCCTGGATATCCAATGAGGAGGCTTTTATATCCGGAATCATAGATTTTGGAAATCAGCCTGTGCTTACGGATAATTATATTACAGCCCCTGATACTCTGCATCAATGGAGATTAAATGACCAGGAATATTCGGCAACCTTATTAAATACCGGAAATCTTAATCATTATTCCCATGAAAGCATCTTTGCATATTCAGGAATCCATACCTTGAAAGGGGTTCATAAGATGGAACTTACAAGTAATTATTTTCATGTAGTTCCAACCGGAGTGGCTAAAGGAAAGGAAGAATACTTCCTGTTTTTGGGAATGGCTGTTATGGTATTGGCTGTTTTTTTAAGTATAAAGATTTTTCACCATAAATATAAGGAGATTTGCTGATATGCCAGAGAGAAAAAGCCCTTCACTCTTTGCAGAGATTTTATTTCTCTTTGCAAAAATCGGGGCAATATGCCTTACGTTTGTACTGTTGTTTACCTTTATGTTTGGTTTTTGCCGCAATGGGGATTCTTTTATGAATCCAGCCATAAAAGATGGAGACCTGGTGCTTTTTTACCGTCTGGATAAGCGTTACGTTGCCCAGGATGTGCTTGTTTTAAAATACCAGGGAAAAATCCAGGTACGCAGAGTGATTGCTTTGGCAGGTGATACGGTGGACATATCACAAGAAGGTCTGATGATTAATGGAGCCATACAGCAGGAACCTGGTATTTATGTTTCCACAAACCGGTATGAGGAGGGCGTTGAATTTCCAGTGACTCTAAAAGAAGGCGAAGTATTTGTTCTTGGAGACCACAGAACCAATGCCGCAGACAGCCGTATTTACGGTGCGGTGGACATTTCTGATACCATGGGAAAAGTTATGGGCATCTTCCGGCGCAGGAATATATAAAAAAGCAAAAGAAAAATATTCAAGACACAGGGCACAGCGGTTTTATTTCCGATGCCTTGTGCAGAAAGGGATCATATGATAATGAAAACGAAGAAAAACAAAAAGATTCAAAAAAGATATCTGGCACTGGTGCTATCCTTTGTGGTGTGCTTTTTAACCTCTTTTTCTGCTCTGGCAGCAGGAGAACCTGTTACAGGCGGAACACCTGGAAATTCTCTCACCGCTTCCATTACAAAGAAACTGAAGATGCCGGAAGGAACAACCCCTCCTACAGCCGATTTTATCTTTGAATTTACAAAGGACAGTTTAAATGGTGAGACAAGCCAGACAGAACTGGACCGGATGCCTGTTATTGGAGACAAGACCATTTCTTACGCACCAGCGGATACAGGAACGCTTGATGGAGAAACAATGGTTCTCTCGAAACAGAGTGAAAACATACTGGAGGGAATCGTCTTTCCGGGAGCAGGACAGTACACCTACCATATCAAAGAGAAACAGAATACATATTCATTACAATCCGGGGAAAATATGACTTATTCCGGAGCGGAATATACCATTACCTTCTATGTTAAAAACAGTGAATCAGGTCCCTATGTATCTGCAATTGCTGCAGTCATAGCGGTTGCAGATCCGGGTAATACAGGTGTGGCAGGGGACAAGGTAGATCCGACCCCGGGAGATTCCAACGGACTTGTTTTTACAAATATCTTTACCAGACAGACTGGAGGAACCGATCCTACAGACCCGTCTCAGCAGGGACTGGCTATAGGAAAAACCGTTGCAGGTGATTTCGGAGATAAGAGCAAATACTTTGATTATCAGTTAACAGTAACAAAGCCGGAAGTGGTTGAAGATACAGTTACCTATAAAGCATATGTAGTAGAGGGCAGTACCGTTGTTACATCTTTGGAAAATACCCAGGAAACTCTGGAGACCGATGGTTCTGGTTATAAATATTTTGAGATTGTTCCAGGGACCCAGACAACTGTAAAACTAAAACATGGTCAGAAGCTTGTATTAATCAATCCATATGTAGGCTCAAAATATGAGGCAATAGAGAGCGGCAATCCAGGATATACACCTGCTGTTATGATTACAGAAAATGGCGGAACTCCGGTAACCAACAGTGCGGGAGAGGGAGAATCTTTATCTACAAATGATCTGGCATCCAGTAAGCAGAGAGTGATTGGGGAAAATACCAACCTTGCGGACTTTACCAACACTTATACCGGAACCATTACCCCTACTGGTATCATGATTGATAATCTTCCCTTTATCATGATTCTGGTTCTTGCTTTGGGAGCATTCGGAGCATTTATTGTTGTGAAATCCAACAGAAGACGCCGTTCCCATACGGATTATTAACTACAGACAGAAAATACAGTATGAAAGGAGTCCCTTATCCCAATGGAAGCAGGAAAAAAAGCAGGCTCAACAGCAATAAAAATAGCAAATAGTCTGGTTGATCTTACCGTGCTGGTTATGATTCTGGCTTTGGTTGCAGTTGCTCTCTATGCAATATGGGACTCCGCACAGATATACAGGGCAGCAGATGCCAGGCAGTACGCGGTTTATAAACCAAGTTCAGAAGAAAGTGTCTCCTTTTCTGAACTTCAGAACATTAATCCAGAGGTATTTGCCTGGCTCACTGTATCCGGTACCCGCATTGATTATCCCGTTACTCAGGCAGAAGACAATGAAAAGTATGTGATTACTGATGTATATGGGTCCTATTCTTTGTCGGGCTCTATATTTTTAGATTATTTAAATGACAAGCAATTCCAGGATTTTAACAGTATTTTATATGGGCACCACATGGAGAAACAGGCAATGTTCGGTCCCATTGAACAGTTTGGCAACAGGAAATTTTTTGAAGAACGTGCTTATGGAAGCCTGTACTACGGCGGTAAGCAGCATGGGCTGGAGTTTTTTGCTTTTGTTCATACAGATGCTTACGATCGAAGCATTTTTGCACCCCGTATCAAAGGGCAGGAAGCACAGCAGGCTTATCTGCAGAATATTCTTGATAAAGCGATGTATACCAGAGACATTGGGGTAAGTGTGGAGGACCGTATTATTTTATTAAGTACCTGTTCCTCAGATTCCACCAATGGCAGAGACATTTTAATTGGAAGAATTACAGATGAAAACAAAACAGATGAATATTCTGATGAAGAGGGCGGTCATGCGGCTAAAAAAGTCTCTGTGGATCCGCAGAAAAGTGTGTGGAGAAGAATCCCATTTCTTTTTCTCATTATCCCTGTGTTCCTGATCCTTATAAAGAAACGCACAAAGAGGTGAAATCATGTGCTTTTTCCGAACTATAAATTTCATAAAAATGGGTTTCATGTGTATGTTTTTGCTGCTTTTTTCGGCAAACTCTTCTTCCGTGTTTTCCTGCCAGGCGTCTGAACCGGTAAAAGTGGAATTAAGGGCAGATCAGGTTTTTGTAAAGAACAGCTCTGCTTTACAGGTAAATACCGCAGTTTCTTATGAACTGACTCCCCTTTTACCGCAAAACCCTATGCCAGAAGGAAGTGTAAATGGGATTTATTCCTTTGCAATTGATGGGACAGATGATAAGGATTTGAATAAAATCCTTTTTGGGCAGACGGGCCTGTATCAATATCAGATCAAAGCAGTCACTGACTCTGATTCTCCATGCTATAGCTATGACAGCCAGGTTTACATTATTTCTGTTTATGTGGAAAGTCATGGAGAAGAACTTTCTGCAAGGTATTTTATTACATCAAAAAATACAGGAGATAAAGCGGAAATTTTGCACTTTGGACACAGCTATACTCCGCTGCCAAGCAGTAAGGAAGATATGACTGATCCGCCGGTCCATAAAACCGTCTCTGGAAATCCTCACAAAACCAGTGTTTTTTTATTTCAACTCCAGGCAGAAGACCCAGACGGTCCTATGCCTGAGGGAAGTGTGGAAGGGATTAAGACCATTTCCATTGCCGGCTCTGGAAAAGGAGAGTTTGGTACATGGAGCTATCAAAAAGAGGGAAATTATTATTACAAAATTACGGAAGTAAATACAGGAGAATCCCGTTATACATATGACCCGGTTATTTATACCATTACAGATATGGTGAAGGACGCAGACGGACAGTTGGTTGTTAACCGGGTAGTCACCAATGAGGCAAAGAAACAGATAGACTCCTGTATTTTTATAAATAAATACGAGAACAAAGGAAGCGGAGGAGGAAAAAGTACAGGTAACAGTCATTCTGATACCGGTTCCAAAATCATAGAAAAAGGCTCAGAGGATGAAGAAGAGGAGACCTCCTCCAATCTGGACAATCAGGTTCCAAAAGGAGATAAAGAACAGAACAAGGAGCAGGGACTGATGGGACCAAAGACTGGGGATGATACCGATCATACGCTCTATCGGGCAATGATGGCAGCAGGTCTTCTTATTGGGACTGGATGCACCGGTTATCTGGTGTATAGCAGATACCAGAAGCAGGAAGAGTATTGAAAGGCAAGAAATGAAAAAGAAAAAAAACCACAGAACAATTGCCAGGTTACTGCTGGCAGTCTCCATTGTTATGGTTCTTTATTCCGGATACAGGCTACATGAGAATTCACAGGTATATAAGGTGGGAGATAACTCTTATGAAGAACTGCAAAACAAGGTCCGTCTTCCCGTCAACACCCCATTCTATTCCCCATCTTCCGTAGATTTTTCAGAGCTTCAAAAGGTAAATACGGCGGCAGGTGCCTGGCTTTACGGACCGGATACTCCCATTGACTATCCGGTTATGGAGGCAGAGGATTACAACTGGTATCTTCATCATCTGCCTGATGGAACTTATAATGAGAATGGATCTTTGTTTCTTGATTTTAACAATCCTCAGGATTTTAGCGGAAAATTAAACATTGTATACGGGCATAACATGAAATCCGGCAAAATGTTTGGTTCCATTTCCAATTATAAAAAGCAGGAATATTTTGATCAGCACCCTTTTTTGTACCTTTATACGGAGCAGGAGAATTATCGCATAGACTTAAAATATGGCTGTTTGGTCAGTGCAGGAGAGTGGAGAGACAGGGCATTTATGTATGAAAGGAACTTAGACTCTCTGCTGGAATATGCCGATGCCAATACTACTTTTTTAAGCAGTGCCAGGTATAACGGTGAAGACCGGTTTGTCGTACTTTCAACCTGCAGCTACGATTTTGATGATGCGCGCTATCTTGTCATAGGAATATTGCGGCAGGAAAACAGACTGGGGAAAGAGTGATAAAAGAACCAGAAAAGTAAGGCAGAAGTGTTATTTTTAAAAGAATAATGGAAGATATTTGAAAAGAATCAGGATCCCATCAAAGAGAACCTGGTTCTTTTTCATGTGCATAAATTTTACTCATCAGACTTTTTTCTCGTTTTAGAAAGAGTCACATTGTAAAAAGTGCATAAAATAAAAAATAGTATTGACAAAAATTAAGTAAAGTTGTATTATGAGGATGCCAATATTGTATGATGGCATACAAAAATGCAAACCCGGGAAGTCATTCAAGAATGATATCATACAATAATATGGCATTAGAGGCAAAAAATAGGGGATAAAAGCAAACTATATTTAGAAAATATAGGGTAAGAATTCAAATGTTGAGAGGTGGATTATGATGAAAAAAGTTACAGCAATTGTCTTATCTGTGTTAATGGCATTTTCTTTGTCAGCCTGCGGGTCTGCAAAAGAGGAAACGACTGGGGCAGAGTCAACAGCCCAAACCCTTGCAGATGCAGTCAAGGAGACAAAGAAGGAAGCAACTGGAGAGCCGATTAAAATTGGGGTATCGGCACCGGATTTAACCAATGTATTTTTCATTCAGATCAAAGAAGCGATGGAAGCAGCTTTAACAGGTCCAGACGATGAACTGATTATACAGGACGCAGCCGGAGATCAGAATAAGCAGATGAACGATGTTACCGATATGATCAATCAGGGTTGTGATGTAATTTGTATTTCAGCAATTAATTCTGAAGGAGTACGGGCTACTCTGGAGGAATGCAGGGAAGCAGGAATTCCGGTTATTGCATTTAATACTGCAGTAAAGAATCCGGAGCTGGTTCAGTGTACAGTGGTTTCAGATAATAAAGAAGCTGGAAAACTTTGCGCAGAGGCATTGGCAGAAGCTCTTGGCGGAAAAGGAAAAGTTGTAGAGATTACTTACAGTATTACCGAAGTCTGCTATGACCGCCAGATTGGATTTGAAGAAGCGTTAAAGAAATATCCGGACATTGAGATTATTCAGACAAAGGATGTGGAGAAACCAAAGTCTGACTACTCCCAGCCGATTATGATTGACTTTATCAATGCCAACCCGGTGATTGACGGAGTATTCACCATTAACGATCCCACTGCCCGCGGTGCCATTGCAGCATTGAAGGAAGCTGGAAGATTAGAGAACACAAAAGTAGTTTCTGTTGATGGTTCTGATGAAGGAAAAGGATTTATCCGTTCCGGCGAGATGGTAGCGTCTGCTGCACAGGATCCTGCAGGAATTGGAACTACCTGTATTGAAACTGCGTACCGCTTATTAACAGGCAAGACGGTTGAAGAGAAGGTTGTTGTTCCCATGTCTATCATTACAAAGGAAAATGTAGATTAATAATCCGTAACGTGTTGACTTTTAATGAGGAGGCAGAACAGGAATGAAAGACATGTCAGTGGATTATGTTTTTGAAATGAAAGATATAACCAAGGCGTTTGGTCGGAATGTTGTGCTTGACGGAGTCAGTATTTCCATAAAGCCCGGAGAAATTCGGGCTCTTATGGGAGAGAATGGCGCAGGCAAATCCACTTTGATGAAAATTCTGGGAGGCATTTTCAGTGCGGATTCCGGCACGATTTATATGGGGGGCAAAGAAGCTTCCATAAAAAGTGTAGACGATGCCAGGAAATATGGCGTCAGTTTTATTCATCAGGAAATCACCAATGTTCCAGAGATGACCATAGCAGAGAATATCTTTCTTGGCAGGGAACCAAAGAACCAGTTAAAGATGGTTGATTATAAAAAGATGAAGCAGGAGGCGCAGAAGGCGCTTGATGAACTGGGACTTTTACTGGATGCAGGAATGCTGATCCGGGGCTTGTCCGTGGCACAGCAGCAGATGATTGAGATTGCCAGAGCGGTGAATGAGGGAGCAAAAATTCTTATCCTTGACGAACCGACTGCTTCCCTGTCAAACAGTGAGACAGAGAACTTATTTGCCCAGATCAAGAGACTGAAACAGGCGGGAGTTGCCATGATCTATATTTCCCATCGGATGGAAGAGACATTTCAGGTCTGTGATTCTGTAACCGTACTGCGGGATGGCAAATTCATCGGAACCAGAAACACACAGGAAACCACGGAAAATGAACTGATCAGTATGATGGTAGGACGTGAGTTCAATAACATCTATGGAAATAAACGGGTAGTTGGTGGACCGGTTATTATGGAAGTAAAGAATTTAACCAACCATAAGGTATCTGATATCAGTTTTACATTGAAAAAAGGTGAGATTCTTGGATTCTCCGGTCTTGTTGGAGCAGGACGTACGGAACTGGCTCTGGCTCTCTTTGGAATTGATTCCATTCAGTCCGGGGAGGTCTGGCTGGAAGGAAAGAAATGTTCCATCCGCAGTCCCAAAGATGCCATCAGTGCAGGAATTGCCCTGGTGCCGGAGGAGAGAAAAGAACAGGGACTTTTCCTGGGACACAGCATTGGAACCAATTTAACCTTTCAGGTGCTTTCTGAATTCATTCACCATCTGAAAGTAGACCGGAAAAAAGAAGCAGAGATTGTAGACGAATTTAAGCAAAAGCTTTCCATAAAGATGGCATCTACGGAACAGTCAGCAGGAGAACTCTCCGGCGGAAACCAGCAAAAGATCGTTATTTCCAAGTGGCTGGCGGCAAAGCCAAAGGTTCTAATTCTGGATGAGCCTACCAGGGGCATTGATGTAGGTGCAAAAGCGGAGATCTATAAGCTTATGCACACCCTGGCAGAAGAGGGAGTTTCAATTATCATGATTTCTTCTGAACTTCCTGAGATCATCAATAATTCCAGCCGGATTGCAGTTATGAGAGAAGGCTGTCTGGCAGGGATACTGAATCAGGAAGAAACAGAGATTTCCCAGGAAACCATCATGTCATATGCAGTAGGAGGAGAACATTCAGTATGTTAAACAGGAAAAATCAAGCAGAGACAGCCCAGTTAAAAGTACCAGGTGTCTGGACAACCAATCCTTTTTTTATCTGGCTGAAACGAAATATGGCAGCCATGATCGCACTGGTATTTTTATGTATTGTATTATCCATCACAACCGATACATTTCTTGTTAAAAATAACCTCTTCAGCGTATTGCGCCAGGTATGCGTCAATTGCTTTATTGCCTTTGGCATTACCTGCGTGCTCATCTGCGGCGGGATTGATCTGTCCGTAGGTTCTGTGGTTGCGGCAGCAGGTGTTATAGCAGTACGCTGTGGGAATGCAGGATTGCCGCTGATTGTGTGCATTCTGGTTCCATTGCTCTTTGGTGCAGTGATTGGATTTTTTAATGGATATGTGATTTCCCATACCACCTTACCACCTTTTATTGTAACCTTGTCCACACAGATTATTGTCCGGGGAATCAGTTATATATTAACTGGGGGACAGCCCGCCCAGTCTGGCAATGAAGTGTTTAATAACATGGGAGTAGGCAGTATTCTTGGAATTCCAATTCCGGTTATATTTGTAATTACTGCGTTTATTATTCTCTATTTTATCATGAACCGTACTTCCTTTGGCCGTCATGTGTATGCCACTGGAGGGAATAAAGAAGCAGCAAAATATGCAGGTGTTGACACCAAATGGATTCAGGTGAGAGTCTTTATTATCAGTGGAGTGATGGCAGCCCTTGCCGGTGTGGTGCTGGCGGCAAGACTGTATTCCGGACAGCCTTCCGTAGGAGAAGGATTTGAGCGTGATGCCATTGCTGCATCAGTTCTTGGAGGAACCAGTTTTAACGGCGGTATCGGCACCTTAGGCGGCACTGTCATAGGTGTTCTGATCATTGGAGTGCTGAATAATGGAATGAACCTGCTTAAGATAAACAGCTATTGGCAGTTTGTAGTAAAAGGAATTGTAATTCTTGGAGCGGTATATGTAGATTATCTAAAAAAGAGGGGTTCACTGAAAAAGTAACCGCAATCATTAAGACGGAGGCATAAGAACATGATGGACATAATGGAATTAAAGAAAAAGTGTGTGGATATCCGAAAAGATATTATCAACATGACAGCGGATGCGGCGAGCGGTCATCCAGGCGGTTCCCTATCCGCAGTAGAGTTAATGGCAGCCCTGTTCTACACCCAGATGAGAGTCGATCCTAAGAATCCTGACTGGGAAGACAGAGATCGTTTTGTACTGAGTAAAGGACATGCGGCGCCCTGTTACTATGCAGTTCTTGGGGAGATGGGATTTTTTGACAAGGCAGAATTTAAGAATTTCCGCCAGCTTCACAGCATTTTGCAGGGACATCCGGATTCAAAGAAAGTTCCAGGGATTGATGCTTCCACCGGTTCCCTGGGACAGGGAATCTCCATTGCAGTGGGAATGGCTCTTGGTGCAAAGACACAGAACAAAGATACGAAGGTGTTTGCCCTTTTAGGGGATGGAGAGCTGCAGGAAGGCCAGGTGTGGGAGGCATGTATGTCTGCAGCCAATTACAAACTGGATAATCTGACCATTATCATTGACAACAATGGACTTCAGATTGATGGAAGCAACGATCAGGTTATGTCTCTTGGAGATATTTATTCCAAGTTCAAAGCATTTGGATTTCAGATGCTGGAACTGCCGGATGGGAATAATTTAGAAGAAGTTCTGGCCGCTTATTCCATCAGCACCATGGAAGGAAAGCCTAAATGCATCCTTGCCCATACGGTGAAAGGGAAAGGCGTTTCCTTTATGGAAAACCAGGTGGGCTGGCATGGAAAGGCACCAAACGAAGAGGAAAGACAGAAGGCAATTAAGGAACTGGAGGGTTAAGACATGAGTGAATTAAAAGCAATCAGAGTAGCATACGGAGAAGCACTTGCAGAGCTTGGAACAGCAAACGAGAAGGTGGTTGTTATGGATGCAGATCTTGCCCATGCCACCATGACCGCGACTTTCGCAGAAAAATTTCCGGATCGTTTTTTCAATGCAGGAATTGCAGAAGCAAATATGGTTGATATGAGCGCGGGGCTTTCTACGATGGGATATATTCCTTTTTGCAGTACCTTTGCCATCTTTGGTGCAGGACGCGCCTATGAACAGGTTCGTAACGGTGTTGCTTACCCCAATTTCAACGTAAAACTGGGTATGACCCATTCCGGGATTACTCTTGGAGAGGACGGAGGAAGCCATCAGGCAATTGAAGACCTGGCACTGATGCGTGTTATTCCTGGAATGACGGTTGTTGTTCCCTGTGATGCCAGTGAGACTCACCGGGCAGTAAAGGCAGTGGCAGAGATGAAAGGACCGGCATATCTGCGTCTGGCAAGACTTCCCAGTCCTGTGTTTGAAAAGGAGATGCCTTTTGTGATCGGAAAAGCCAACGTGCTGGAAGAAGGCAGTGATGCCGTAGTCTTTGCCTGTGGCATCATGGTCGCCACTGTCCTTAATTGTGCAGAAAGACTAAAAACAGAAGGAAAATCCATTACAGTTGTGAATATGCACACAATAAAGCCTATTGACCGCGAATGTATCTTGCATTATTCGTCAAAATGCGGTAAGGTTATTACTGTAGAGGAGCATAGTACCATTGGCGGACTTGGTGATGCGGTGGGAGAGGTTCTTCTTGAGAATCAGTGTCATGTAACATTCAAAAAAATCGGTGTAAAAGACCGGTTTGGACAGTCCGGAAAACCAGAAGAACTTCTGGAAGAATACGGTCTGAGCCAGGAACAAGTATATCATCAAATCAAAGGAGTGTTGGAAGTATGAGAATCGCATTAATTAACGAGAACAGCCAGGCGGCTAAGAATGAATTGATCTATAAGAGTTTAAAGAAAGTTGCAGATACCAAGGGCTATGAAGTAGACAACTATGGAATGTATTCCCCAGAGGATTCCTGTTCCCTTACTTATGTACAGAATGGAATTCTTGCAGCTATCCTTTTAAATTCTGGTGCAGCAGATTATGTAATTACCGGATGTGGAACCGGATCAGGTGCCATGCTGGCATTAAACAGCTTTCCAGGTGTGATCTGCGGGCTTGTTATTGACCCAAGTGACGCATATATGTTTGCACAGATCAATGATGGCAATGCCATTGCAATGCCATTTGCAAAAGGATTTGGCTGGGGTGCTGAACTGAACCTGGAATATGTATTTGAAAAATTATTCTCAGAGGAAAGCGGACAGGGCTATCCAAGGGAGAGAGCCGTTCCGGAACAGAGAAATAAAAAGATCTTAGATGTAGTAAGAGAAAACAACTTAAAAGACATTCTCACCTGCTTAAAGGGCCTTGACCAGGAATTGTTAAAAGGTGCTATCAGCGGAGAGAAATTCAAAGACCTGTTCTTTGCACACTGTAAAGATGAAGCAATCGCAGAGTATGTAAAGAGCCTGCTTGCATAGGAGGTTTGCCATGCTGGTGAACAGACCGTCCGGAATTGCCCATGTGGCAATTCCCACCGACGATCCAGAGACAACAAAGGCATTTTATGAGAATCTGGGATTTACTTATCTGGTGGATGGGGGCATCCGGGGAATGCTCCAATGCGGAACCTGTGTGATTGAATTCTATCCAAGGCGTCAGGAGAAGAAGCCTGTGGGCAATATCGACCATATTGCCTTAACCTGTGACAATCTTGATGAAGCTTTTTTAGAAATTGTGGAACAGGGGCATAAGCTTATTTCCAATGGGATTGAGTCCAATCAGATGTTTGCTCCCAGAAATAACCGCTTTTTTATTTTTGAAGGACCAAATGGGGAAAAAATTGAATTTTGCAAGGTCAGTTAACAGGTACGAATAGAAAACCTAAGGAGAGTTGCAATGAGATTTTTTATAGATACAGCGAATACGGAAGATGTAAAGAAAGCAAATGATATGGGGATCATCTGCGGGGTAACTACCAATCCATCGTTAATTGCCAAAGAAGGCCGTGATTTTGGTGAAGTAATAAAGGAGATCACTTCCCTTGTGGATGGACCCATCAGCGGTGAGGTGAAAGCTTCTACCACAGATGCAGAAGGCATGATTGAAGAAGGCAGGCAGATCGCTGCCATTCATCCCAATATGATCGTAAAGATTCCAATGACACCAGAGGGATTAAAGGCTGTTAAGGTGTTACATGCAGAGGGAATTAAGACCAATGTAACCTTGATTTTTTCTGCGGCACAGGCACTTCTGGCTGCCAGAGCAGGAGCTGCTTATGTATCTCCATTTTTAGGTCGTCTTGACGATATCTCCATGCCGGGAATTGATTTAATCTGTGACATTACAGAGATTTTCCAGGTACATGGTATTGAAACAGAGATTATTGCGGCAAGCATTCGCAACCCGATTCATATCATTGACTGCGCAAAGGCAGGGGCAGATATTGCTACGGTTCCCTATGGCGTTCTGATGCAGATGATGAAACACCCTTTGACGGATCAGGGAATTGAAAAATTCCTGGCAGACGAAAGGGAAGCATTTGGGAAATAATAACATGGGAAAAAGAGGGTCTTCTCTATCGAGAAGACCCTCTTTTTTACTTTATAGGAAATATTGAAAGACGAAGTTGCCGAAGCCAAGAAAATACGTAAAGGTGTTTATCGTATTTTGCTACAGGAGCAGCGGGTATAGCAGCCACAGAAATCACAAGATGTGGAATTATAACATCGTGTTCGCTGCTTCTATAGGAATAAAAAACCAGAACGTACTGCCTTTGCCAACCTGTGAATCTACCCCGTATTCTCCTTTGTGCATCTCTACTATTTTTTTCACAATAGAAAGTCCAAGTCCTGTTCCCATTAAAGCTCTTTTGTGTTCCTTGTCAATTTTATAATATCTATCCCAAATAAATGGGAGGTTCTCTGCCTCAATTCCATCGCCAAAATCCCGGACGCTGATCTTTACTCTATCTTGTACATCTTCCACCCATACAGATATTTTTTTATCAACACCGGTGTAGTTGATGGCATTTGTCAAAAGGTTATAAAATGCCTGCTCCAATTTAACCTTATCGGCAAAAATGAGAACATCATCTGTGCCATCAAACTCCACAACATAACCATCTTTTTTGAGAATGGCATTCATTCGCTGTGTGATCGGCTGCAATGTATCGTGCAAATTAAACCATGTCGGGTTTAGTGTTTGAACGCCATTTTCAAATTTTGAAATATCCAGCATATCATTTACAAGCGATGTTAGACGGGTTGTTTCATCCATAATAACTTGTATTTGCTCTTGTGTTATCTCGCCCGGAAAATCGTGCATCATTTCAGAATAGCTATAAATTAGGCTGAGTGGCGTTCTCAGGTCGTGCGACACATTCGCAAGTAATTCCCGCCGCAGTGATTCGACCTTTGAAAGTTCATAGGCAGTAGTATTCAGTGTGTCGGAAAGCTCATGGATTTCTTGATACCCCTCGCCAGAAAAATGAACATCATAAATTCCAGCAGCAAGAACTTTTGCGCCTTCATTCAAGTTTTCAATGGGTTTTGAAACTGTTTTGGCTATGATGAAAGCTAGTACAATTGAAAGAACCACCATGATACCTGTCACATAATAAAGCTGAACCTTTATTGTGGATATGGTTGCACTAACTGGCGTAATGATAGCGTAAAATACCAGCGTAACCGTCTTTCCCTCGGCTGTGATAAAGTCCTTTGTTTTGGTAATGGTTTGCCGCATGGGAGGCATACCACCACGCGGTCTGTCTGGCGGCGCGAATTCATGAGCCGGGGAAACTAAAATTTCCGAATCATCAGCCAGTGACATGATGATTTGATTTAGTTTTGGGTTGTCAATGTTTTCTTCTATCAAAACAATGGCATCGTTAATTTCGTTTTTACGGATGCCCTCATACATCCGGTCAAGCAGAACTGTTTCAAACACCCATAAGACTGCCAAAAGCAAGCCGCAAAAGCCAAGCAAAAAGGCAAATATTTTCCACATCAAACGCCCGGATTTTTTCATCGTTTCACCCCTCAAACCGATACCCAAGCCCGCGCAAAGTTACAATCAGGTTTGCGTACTGTCCCAAAGATTTTCGCAACAGCTTTATGTGGGTATCTAATGTTCGGTCATCTCCAAAATAGTCATAGCCCCATACTTCGGTTAATATTTTTTCTCGTGGCACGGCAATGTTTTTGTTCCGGATCAGAAAAAACAACAAATCATATTCTTTGGGTGCCATGTTTGCCACTACGCCGTCAATAGTGACTTTGTGAGCAGTTAAATCAGCCTCAAAGCCAGCTATTTTAAAAACAACATGACCTTCGTTATTGGTATCACTATTTACTCTTCTGCTTGTTCTTCTAAGAATTGCGTTTATGCGCATCATAATTTCTTTTGAAGAAAATGGTTTTACAACATAGTCGTCAATACCAACTTCAAAACCAAGCACTTTGTCATACTCCTCGCTACGTGCCGATAGCATGATAACTGGTGTATCGGAAATCTTACGTATTTCTTTAACTGCCGAAAAGCCGTCCAACTCCGGCATCATAATATCCATTATGATAATGTCGAATGTTTCTTTCTGGCAGGCTTCAATAGCTTCCATACCATTAGAAGCCTCTGCTACCTCATAACCCTCGAAAAGAGCATAACGCTTTATTACGGCACGCAGACCGCTTTCGTCATCGCAAATCAATATCTTTGCCATAGAATTCACCACCTTGTTATGAAGTATTATACCATAGAAGTGAAGCGCTATGGTATAATTGGCCATCGCCATAGGCGGGCCATTTGAATACAGTATCATAACCCTGCCCTTTGTGATTATTATACCATGAAATAAATGGAATCACAGCAAAGTACGGCTGGAAGTTGATATCCAGCCGTTAACTTTTAGTAAGTCTTTTTCTTCCGCGCGATAAAAACTATTGCACCGGCTAGAACAAGCAATAAGGCAAGTGTCACAATCATAGTAGTAGGATTTAATGCGCTTTGAGTTCCTACGCTACTTTGCATGGCCGGAATATTGCCGGGGAACTGTCCTCGTTCTTTCTGATCGCCCCCGGGGAAGCCACTCTGTCTGTTTTGTACGTCAAATTCGCCATTGGCCATTTGATTCATAAGCTCCGCTGCCTGTTCAATCTGTTCTTCGGTCAAGTCTAAATCCAAAAGCTTGGCTTTAACATCTTCGGTCATTTCGTCGCCGCTTTCCTGCAAAATAGGGATGATTTTCTGTAACAGTTCGCGGTCAAACATATTGCCGCCGAACCCGCCGTGTCCACGCTCACCGCCACCAAAACCGCCATCCTTCTCACGGTCTCTGCCACCACCCATCATGCTTCCTAAGGCAGACAGATTGATGTGAGAAGCATCTATTAATGAACTTTTATCAGAATTTTGACCGTCTGTGGTCGATGGAATACTGCCGTCTAACTGTCCGGCAATGCTTTGCGCACGCAGTGTTGCAAGGTCAATTAAAACTGGAATGGATGTCTCATATGCTTCGTAAGTAGTGAAAGAGGTGGAGTCTCCTTTTACATAGCTGTTTATTTTATCGTCTAGCAACATTACCGTTTGTGCAAAAGTACCGCTTTCAAAATAGCCCTCCACAATCTGTTGCAAGTACTCATGATACTTCTCTTTGTATTCCGGTACTTCCAATAGCTTATCAATGAGAGGCCGGGATTCCATCGTAACACCACTCACCGGCGTATCAATGGGAAAATTCACAACACTGTCTGCACTTTCACTTTGGAAACCGCCAAAGGCAAGTCCATAGTCCCACGGTAAAATTGTTATTTTGCCATTACGCTCGTAGATGTAGTAGTTTTGTGCCATGCCGGATGAATAACTGTCAAGGTTCACAACAACCGTGTGTGCCGCCAGGTACCGCAATGTTTCATCTACATTAAAATATTCTTCAAGGTTCTTTCCTTCGCTTAAGTTTTTAAGGGCTCTTATCACTCGCTGTTTATCTTTATCGGAGTTTGACTTAAACTCCGCATTTTCAAAAATACTGCTGTAGCTGCTAATTTTATTATCCACATACACAAGGTCGCCTCCACCTCGGTTGTTCATGCCCCCCATAGGAAAGCCCCCCGTGCCACCCCCCGGTCTTTGCTTGTCGCCGTCCGGTGAATCCTGCTCACCGTCTCCCGAATTAGCTGGTGGCTGTCTCTGTGTATTATTCATTGCCTTTTGTGCTTCACCAGCATTTTGGTTGTCACTGTCGTCCGTAAGATCTTCATGTCTGCCCATAGAGATTTTTACGTTGTAAAGTTGTCCGCCTGATGTATCATAAATCCTATCAAGATAAGATTTATTGTAACGTTCAAGGGCAAGGAAAAAGCCATAATCTTCTCCATTTACAGTTACGCTTGCATAATTCATCAGAGGTGTATTTACACCGATGTATTTCATGATGTCGTAGGACAGATAGTCCTTCATATAGGTGGTATCGCCAACAAGGTTATTGATACAAAAGGTATCAAGTCCATAGTAGGTCTGCCCCTTTTTATAATGATTGAACTTGATGTTGATGCTATATCGGTCGCTGTCTTGCATCTGTGATACCTGTGATAAACTGGAATTGCCTTTTGTGCGTAAACCTACCGTAGTAAACAGTTCACCATTTATCATTAAATCTGCAGATATGTATTCTTTTGCGGTGGCGTTATCTAACATTTCCTGCCAGTCAGTTTCATTCACCTGAATATCCAGACTAATGATTTCGTCACCAAAAAGCCGTGATTTATACTCGACAACCTTTGCTTTTGTGTTTCCGTTTGCGACATATACAATTCCCACACAGAGAAGCAGTGACAGGCAGATAAGCAGGGCTGCAATTTTAGTTATATGCTTGCTATTTATCATCGCTTTCACCTTCCATTTGCTATTTACATATAGTAATCGCCATTGTAGCTTACTAATACTGCATTGGTTACGCCGCCAACATCCAACAAGTCATTTACAAATTTTACGGAAGAATCTTTAAGGCGAACTTCAACAGTAAGTTCAATTCCATTTTTTGATACATTTTTCGCTTTCACGATATGCTTTTTGGTCAGGTTTTTCACCATGTCAAGTGATTTTGTTTCGGCATTATCGTCATCACAGTTAATTACAATTACATAGGGTGTATCGTTTGTTTTGTGGTTTACGAAGATAAACAATACCAGCCCGATAACAACAGATCCAATAATGCCTAACGGAATGAGCCCAACACCTACGATAATTCCAACAGTAATCGACCAAAACAGATACACAAGATCAAGTGGTTCCTTTACAACCGTTCTGAAACGGACGATAGAGAGTGCGCCGACCATACCTAAAGATGTTATCAGGTTTGATGAAACTGCAAGAATAACAAGAGTGGTAATCAGGTTCATGGCGATTAGCGAGATGCCAAACGATGATGAGTACATAACACCATAATAGTTTTTTTTGTAAACCACAAAGATAAATAGTCCAATGACAAATGATATGGCCAATGCAGCCAGTATATCTGGAATGGAAAAAGATGCCGCCTTATTTAAAAATGAAAAATTCAGTAATTGTTCTAACATGATATATGCTCCTTTTATTATTATACTAATCGTGCCACCACATATTTTGAAAACTCTGTTTCGTACCGCCCATCTATCCGTATCATCTGCCGGATGATTTCTGGTATGAAGCCATCATACTTAACTTCTAATACCGCCATGTTTGCAGCCGGAGTAGTTACAAGTTCCGGATTAAAAAGTCCTTGGACGTTGTTTGAAGAACGAATATCATCATCAAATGTAATGCGCACATTACCGGCGAGATAGACGAAGGCTTCACGCTTATAATCCACAATTGTTTTGGGCCGCAAGTTTTGGTATTGAATTTTTGTGTAGAGCTCCATTGCCAAAGGGGAATCAATATTTTTTAAAACATCATACTGCCCCGCAATGATTAATCTGCACTGTTCTTCTGTAATTGCTGCGCTTTGCTTGTAGCACAACCTGTTCGCTTTGCTTTTTCTTTCCAATCGGATAAATGCAGGGTCATCGTTGTAAAACCGTATCCTGAACTTCTCCCGTTTACTTTGACCTGAAAGTTTTTCAACAACAGCTTTGTCGGCATAATTGTCAAAATACAGGCTTCTTATTTTATACTTGCCATTGCTGCCAGCATTGGCATCTGGCTTTGCGATGCACTTCATTTTTGAGCGAAGTTGAATATAATCTGACAAGTTAATATAAAGTTTGTGTTCATGTCTGCCGTGTTCTTCCATATTGTTACCTCCTGACAGACATATCATAAATGAGGTCTCTGAATTACAAGTGTCGCTTATCTGAACATTGGCTGAACTTTTCCTTGTGCGTCATTGTGGTACTGCTTTAAACAGAATAAGAATTTTATAAGAGAGTATAGGAAAAGATATTGCGTTTATATTAAACCGGTTTCAATCAGGCTTTTAGTCTTATTCTTCCGCTTTTTCATGATGGACAGACACAGGCTCCTGTAGTAGAATGACAGAAGAAAGCAGAAAAAGGAGTTATCATGGGAAAGATCGCATTACTTGTTTCCAGAGAGGAAATGCTTTATCAGGCTCATAACATCCTTCAGGAAAAAAATTATAACATCCATGAGATGAAAGTCATAAAGACTCAGAATTCTGTCTCTGAGGCAAGACAATCCATTGCAGGCGGAGCAACCATTATCATCGCCAGAGGGCTTCAGGCGTCATTAATCAAACAATATACGGATATTCCGGTTGTGGAGATCGTCATTACCGCCCAGGAGATGGCTCTTCTTGTGAGAAAAGCAAAACAGATCCTAAAGAAAGAGACTCCTGTCATCGGTGTGGCAGGTTTTCAGAACATGTTCTGCGATATGACGTATTTTGATGAGATTTATGACATTGAACTGCGGACTTATTTTGCAGAAAAAGGGGACCGTCTGGAGGAGATGGCAAAACAGGCGGTTAAAGATCAGGTGGATCTATTGATCGGCGGTGATACGGCTGTTGAGATCGCCGCAGAAGCTTCTATTGCTTCCCTGTTTCTTTCCAATACGGAAGATTCTTTAAAGAATGCGTTTTCCATGGCAGAGCGGGTGGATTATGCCATGGAGGTGGAAAAACGTAATGCAGCCCAGATTGAAACACTTTTGGATTATTCCTTCAACGGAGTAGCCAGACTGGATAGCCGGGGGATCATTGTGGATATGAATGCTGTCATGGAAGATATTCTTGGAAATGGAAAGAATCTGTTCATGCACCGCCCGGCATATGAGGTGTTTCCGGAGCTGAAAGGGGAACCGTTTCATCAGGTGCTGGAGTATGGAAGCGAATCCTATTCTTTGTTCATGCAGATCAACCGGGTATCCTTGTTTGCCATTGTGGCACCTGTGGTCATGGAAGGAAAGGTGGAAGGAGCCATCTTAACCTGTCACCGCATGAAAAAGGGGGGACTGAAAAAAGAGACTTCCAGAGGAAAGAAGGAGTCAAAAGGCTTTGTTGCCCTTGGAGCGTTTGAGGATATATTACAGGAATCAGTGGCGATGCAGGAGTGCGTCCGCTTATCAAAGCTCTATGCCTTATCAGAAAAGCCATTGTCCATCACGGGAGAGCCGGGGACGGAAAAGCGGCTTTTAGCCCAGAGCATTCACAATGCAGGAATCAATAAAGATGGTCCCTTTGCTGCCGTATCCTGTGAAGGTCTTGATGAAGCTGCTCAGTATGAAGCCATATTTGGGAACAAAGGTGCCGTGATTCATACAGCCGGCGGTTCTCTATTGCTGGAGGAGATTGAAAGCCTTACCAGAGCCAATCAGCACCGGCTATGCCAGCTTATCCGGTATAAGTCCATATCAGGGGCTGATTTTACAATGCAGCAGGGGATTCGGGTGCGGGTCATGGTTACTTCCAGACTTTCATTATCAGAGTATAAGGAAAGAGGAATACTGATTGAGGAACTATTTTATCTTCTGACCGGTCTGACTGTTACGATTCCGCCGCTGCGGGAACGAAAAGAGGATTTAAAGCAGAGATTAAACGATTGCATAAGAGGATGCTGTGAACATTATTCCAGATATCATGTTCTCACAAAAGGAGCAGAGGGGCTGCTGCTTGATTATTCCTGGAGCGGGAACCTGTATCAGTTGGAGAATTTTTGTGAACGCATGATTCTTACGGCGAATAAACGGAGTCTTGATGAGTCTTTTGTGAAACGCCTTCTGGAAGAACTTTATCCAGATAAGTGCCACAAAGACATGGAGGAAGAACAGGGCTGGTCTGAGATACCGGAAGAAGCCATTCGGATACAGGATGCAATGGTTCGTTTTGGAGGAAACCGTGAGGCAGCGGCAAAGGAACTGGGGATGAGTAAAACAACGTTTTGGCGGAAGAGGAAGAAGTATCATCTGGATTAGAATTTTGTTTTTAATGTGAAACGATAATGAAACGTTTTAGAAACAATAATGAAACCATATGCGGTTTGTATAAGAATTGTCCGATCATTCAGTAAAACCGCCTATAGTAAATTCTTCCTTATTTTCTTATAATCACAACATAGATGGCTGATTCCATCAGTTACTGACAATGGATTAAAAGAGAGGATGAATAACATGAAGATTGGATTTATTGGATTAGGAATCATGGGAAAGCCCATGGCAAAGAATTTGTTAAAAGCTGGACATGAACTGACTGTATTTGACCATAAAAAAAGTTCGGTGGAAGAACTGGTATCTGCAGGAGCAACAGAAGCTTCCAGCGGTAAGGAAGTGGCTGCTGTCAGTGAAGTCGTGATTACTATGGTGCCCAATTCCCCCCATGTGAGAGCGGCTGTACTTGGAGAAAACGGAGTAGCAGAAGGTGCAAAACCAGGAACGGTTGTGATTGATATGAGTTCCATTGACCCAACAGAAAGCAAAGCCATCGGAAAAGAACTGGAAGCATTTGGAATTGACATGTTAGACGCCCCTGTATCCGGCGGAGAGCCAAAAGCCATTGACGGAACACTTTCGGTTATGGTTGGAGGAAAAAAGGAGCTGTTTGATAAATATTATGACATGCTTATGGTCATGGCAGGTTCCGTCGTTTATGTAGGCGATCTTGGTTCTGGTAATGTTGCCAAACTTGCCAATCAGATCGTGGTTGCTGTGAACATTGCCGCTGTATCAGAAGCTTTAACCTTTGCTAAAAAAGCAGGTACAGATCCTGAGCTGGTATACCAGGCAATCAGGGGCGGTCTTGCAGGCTCCACCGTTATGGACGCCAAAGCACCTATGATTTTAAACCGCAACTTTAATCCTGGTTTCCGGATTGAACTTCATATCAAAGATTTAAACAATGCCTTAAATGCAGCTCATGCCATCAGTTCTCCCGTTCCGTTAACCGGACAGTTAATGGAGATGATGCAGGGATTAAAAGCCGATGGATTGGAAAAAGAAGATCATTCCAGCCTTGTTAAATATTACGAGAAGATCGCCAACACCACAGTAAAGCCAGCCGAATAAAAAGGGGAAAGGGTACATAATGAATACAGATTTTATAAAAGGTGTGATTGTTCCGATCCTCACTCCTGTTGATGAAAATGAACTGATTGATGAGAAAAGACTAAGAGATCAGGTAGATTATGTGATCGAAGGCGGAGTCCTTGGAATTCTGGCATTTGGAAGCAATGGTGAATTCTATGTGATCGAAGAAGATGAGATGGAACGTGGACTGGACATTATGGTGGATCAGTCCGCCGGACGGGTCCCCGTATACTTTGGGATCGGTGCTATCAGCACGAAGAAGTGCTGCCGTCTTGCCAAAATGGCAGTAGAGCATAAAGCCTCCGGCATATCTGTGCTACAGCCAATGTTTTTAAAGCCTACAGAAGAAGAACTGTATGAGCATTTTAAAACCATTGCCCAGTCTGTTCCAGAGACTCCGGTTCTCTTATACAATAATCCAGGCAGAGTGAACTACACCATGTCTGCCGATCTGGTGGAACGCCTTGCAACGGATGTCAAAAATATTGTAGGAATGAAAGACACCAGCGGAGATATTACCCAGACATCGGAATTCATCCGCAGAACCCGCCACCTTGGATTTAAGGTGTTTGGAGGAAAAGATACTCTTCTTTATGCTTCCATGTGTCATGGAGCCGTGGGCGGAGTGTGTACGGCGGCTAATTTTATGCCGGAGCTGATTACGGATGTGTATAATAAATACATAGAAGGGGATTTAAAAGGGTCTTTAGAGGCACAGTTTAAATTAAATCCGGTCCGTCTTTCCATGGACCCTGCCAGTTTCCCGGTAGCGGCAAAGGATATGGCGAATCTGAGAGGAAGGAACGTAGGGCTTCCTTATAAACCAAATCTGGCAACCCAGGAAGGTCCGGTTCTGGAGCGAATTAAAAAAGAGATGAAGACAGCGGGATTGCTTTGATTTTTATGATCTGCTGTGGTTTTAATGAAACAAGACTGGTGGCGCCTGTTGCCGCCAGTCTGTTTTCGCTATAAATAGAAAGAAAAGAGGTATGAAATATGAAGCTGTTATTTGCATCTGATTCCTTTAAAGGCTCTTTGACTTCCAGACAGATTGTTGCCATTCTGACCGAAACGGCAAAACAGATATTTCCCTCCTGCCAGTGCACTGGAATCTCCGTTGCCGACGGAGGGGAAGGAACAGTGGAGGCGGTAGTACAGGCAATGAATGGACAGATTCAGACCATAGATGCCCATGGTCCTTTCATGGAACCGGTATCCTGTTCCTATGGTGTATTTCACGGAGATCATGCCGTCATTGAGATGGCGGCTGCTTCTGGTCTTCCCATGGTGCCGGAGGAGAAGAGAAATCCTCTTCATACCACCACTTATGGCACCGGAGAGATGATCCGTGATGCTCTGGACCGGGGATATCGAAAGATTGCGATTGCCATTGGGGGAAGTGCAACCAATGATGGAGGAATGGGAGCCATGGTGGCTCTTGGAATCCGTTTCCTTGATAAAGAGGGGAATCTGCTTGCTGGTTTTGGGTCTGATCTGGAAAATGTAAAATCCATTGATTTAAGTGCCCTTCATCCGGCTGTAAAGGAGACGGAGTTTACTGTCATGTGCGATGTAACCAATCCCCTTACCGGTCCTGATGGGGCTACTTATACTTTTGGAAAACAAAAGGGAGGCACAGCAGAGATTCTTTCTCAGTTGGAAAAAGGCATGGAAAACTATGCGTTCCGGTTGAAAGAACTGACTGGAATTGATGTGAATCAGATCAAAGGAACCGGGGCAGCAGGAGGGCTTGGTGCCGCACTTAAGGTCTTCCTTCATGCGGATATGAAGTCTGGAATTGACACCGTTTTGGACCTTATTGAATTTGATTCCATGCTGGAAGGGGTGGATCTGGTTATTACCGGAGAAGGACGTATGGACTGGCAGTCCGCGTTTGGAAAGGTTCCAAGTGGTATCGGTATGCGCTGTCGGGCAAAGAACATTCCTGCCATTGCCATTGTAGGCGGCATGGGAGATGGAGCAGAGCAGTTATATGATTTTGGAATTGAGAGTATTGTAACAACAGTTTCTGGAATTATGTCAATCGAAGAAGCCATGGAACGGGCGGAGGAATTGTACCGCAATGCGGCAGAACGGACTTTCCGCATGCTCCGGGCGGGAAAATGTCTGGGACAGACGGAGAAAGGGGAGGAAATAAGATGAGTGGTAAGGTGTTGATTCCTCAGGATATTGCTTTGGAGGGAAAGGAATTCTTAACAGAGCGTGGCTATGAGATCAAGATGGGAAGCGGTGTATCAGAGGCAGATATCGGCCGGGATGTACAAGATTGCGATGCCATTCTTTTAAGAACCGCACCAGTGGGCAAAGCAGTACTGGAAGCAGGGAAAAATTTGAAAATTGTAGCTCGTCACGGGGCAGGATATAATAATATAGATCTTGCCGTAGCCAGCCAACTTGGTATATGGGTTACCAATACTCCTGATGCTACAACCACCTCTGTTGCAGAGTTTACCATAGGTGCCATTGCCGCTGCAGCAAAGAGAACCGTTTTGCTCCATAAGGCAATGCTTGATAGTAATTTTTATTATAAGAACAGTCATAAAGGGATGGATCTGTATCAGAAGACTCTGGGAATCATTGGTTTTGGTCGGATTGGCAGAGAAGTTGCAAAAAAGGCGAGTCTTGCTTTTGATATGAAAGTCATCGCTTACGGACCTCATTTAACAGAAGATTCCTTACCGGATTATGTGAGTCTGGCAAGCTGGGAACAGATATTCCAGCAGTCTGACTTTATCTCTCTTCATGTTCCGCTGACCTCTGGTACCAGTGAAATGGTTGGGGAAAAGGAATTTGATTTAATGAAAAAGAGTGCTTATCTGATTAACTGTGCCAGAGGAGAAGTGGTATGCGAATTGGCACTGGCAAAAGCAGTGGAGTCCGGGAAGATTGCAGGTGCATTTATAGATGTATTTCACCAGGAACCACCCCAAAAAGACAATCCCCTTCTTTCTCTTGAACAGGTGGTGGTAACTCCTCACATGGCATCCAATACGGAAGAATGTATGATTAAAATGGCAGTACAGGCAGCAGCCCAGATAGATCTGGTTCTATCTGGGAAAAGGCCATCGTGGCCGGTGAACTGCCCGGTTCTATGATACAAATCTTGCCGTAATGTTTTTAAGAACGGGAAGCAGACATCCGGCTGTTACAAGACTTGCAATGTTCTGAATCATATTAAATGGAACGTTGATCAGAGCAGGGGAGAGTCCATATAAAATCAGTTCAAATAAAAAATATCCTCCGGTAATAATAACACTGCATAAAATACCTGCACTTAGAAATGGAAGGTGTGAAAACTTCCGGTAGATCAATCCTGCAAAAAAAGCTGCCAGTGCTTTAATAAAAAAAGTGGCTGGCGCATAAAGAACGTAGCCGGAGAGCAAGTCTGCCAGCATGGAGCCAAGCCCTCCGGCGGCGGCTCCTAAAAAGGGTCCGAGAAGCAGTCCGCTTAACAATACCATTCCATCTCCCAGATGGATGTATCCCTGAAAAGCAGATGGAATGCGAATTACCATTGTAGCGGTTGCAGTCAATGAGATCATTAAGGCTGTGAAGACAATCTTTTTGATTTTTCCGTTGTTCATGATTTCCTCCTAAAATAAAAGATGTTTGATTTCAATCAATCATACAGCAAAAGTGGCATTGCTAAAATATCCAATATAATGAAAAATGTACATACCAGTTACAACCCGCAGTTGTATTTCTAAAAAATTTGTAGTACAATGCTCTTTGAAATATAAATCCGGAAAACAATGGATTTGTGTATTCGTTACAGGAGGGTACCTATGGGATACCAGACGAAAGGCAGTGAAGGAATACGAAGAATCTTAGCCTACATATTTTGTATTGCTCTGCTGTTGTCAGAATTTCATATTTTCCCTGTTGATGTGGGAAAAAGACTGCCTCATGCCATTAAAAAGACGGTTTCGGAGCGGGGTGCAGGTCATCGGGGATCAAAAGGACTTTTAGAGATTGCAGGTGCATTTGACGATGATACCGATAATGAACTGATTCCGAATTCAAGCGGCAGATTCTCCATTGGAGTTTCTCCGGTAAAATATCTGATTGCAGGCACAGAGCTTTTATTTGTTCCGCTGATTCTATGGGCGGTTATTATTGTTTTGCTGCAGGCAGGCTATATCAGCAGAATGTTTCTGATCCGGTTTATCCACGATTCGGATGGAGAAAAAGGAGAATTTTCATGCGCTAAAATTATGTGTGAAAATTAAACAGAAAAGAGGATATTTTATGAAACCAGGAAAGAAAATGCTTGGGTTGATTTTCGTTATTCTTGCAGCCGTATGTGCACTTGCCGTATTTGGTCTTGGAAGCGATATCAAGGGCATCTTTGAGATGCGTTACGGCATTGATATACGAGGAGGGGTTGAAGCTGTTTTTGAACCCCAGAATCTGGACCGGAAGCCAACAGAAGAGGAGCTTCAGGCGGCAAGAGAAATCATTGAAACCAGAATGGATAACCAGAATATTTCTGACCGTGAAGTTACGGTGGATAAAAATTCCGGTTATATTATTGTACAGTTCCCATGGAAGTCTGGAGAAACTGATTTTAACCCGGAAGATGCCATTGCGGAACTGGGTCAGATGGCAGAACTGAGCTTTAAAGATCCGGAAGGAAATGTGATGATCCGGGGAAAAGACGTAAAGACTGCAACACCTCAGACCACCTCGGACAAAGGAGTCAAGGCTTATAATGTAACCTTAAGCTTTACTGCAGAAGGTGCAAAGCTTTTTGAAGAAGCTACTGGCAAACTGATTGGGAAGAGAATGAGCATCTATATGGATAAAGATCTGATTTCCAGCCCAACAGTGCAGACAAAGATCTCCGGAGGTCAGGCGGTTATCACGGGAATGAGAGATTATAATGAGGCGAAAAGTCTGGCAGAAAAGATCAATGCAGGAGCGCTTCCGTTTTCCCTTGCAACCTCTAACTTCTCCACCATCAGCCCGGCTCTCGGTAATAACGCTCTTTCGATTATGATTGATGCAGGAATTGCTGCATTTATTATTATCTGTATCTTTATGATCGGTGTCTATAAATTGCCTGGAGTCTCTGCCTGCATTACTTTATTTTTGCAGATGGTGATTCAGTTACTGGCACTTTCCATTCCGCAGTATACCCTGACCCTTCCAGGTATTGCAGGTATTATTCTGACGTTGGGAATGACCGTAGATACCAACATTATTACATCAGAACGTATATCCGATGAATTAAAACAGGGTGCGTCCATCAAAGGCGCTGTGACTCATGGATATAAGAATGCTTTTTCTTCTGTTTTTGACGGTAATATTACGGCAGCAATTATTGCAGCTATATTAATGGCACTTGGTTCGGGGACCATGTTGAGTTTTGGTTATACACTGATGATGGGTATGATCATTAACTTATGTATTGGAATTCCTGTATCAAAGCACTTGCTTTTATCCTTTATTGAGAATGGAAAACTGGCAGAAGTGAAACATTTCCGGGTCAGAAAAGATATTAAAACCATACCATTTTATCAGAAGAAATATCTTTTTGCCATTATTTCCGGTGTTATTACGATTGCAGGAATTGCAGGCTGCTACACCAAAGGCGTTACCTTAGATACTCAGTTTACCGGAGGTGCTGTATTAAGCTATTCCGTATCCAATGATGCGGATACCGATAAAATCCAGGCAGCCGTGGAGAAAGAGACCAACAGACCGGTTACTGTTCAGATTAAAGAAGATAATATGACAGGATTAAAGAGACTTTCTGTTACCTTTGCAGGAAATGCAGGAATGTCGCCGGATGCACAGAAAGCTATTACAGATGCCATTAACAGCACTTCTGACCAGGTAAATGCAAAGCTTTCAGAAACCTATGTTGTAGAGCCTTATATTGGTGCGAAAGCATTAAAGAACGCAGGTCTTGCCATAGGACTGGCATTGCTGTTTGTCATTGTCTATGTATGGATCAGATTCTCAGCCATATCCGGACTGCCCGCAGGAGTTACGGCAATGATCGCTCTGTTCCATGATACCATGGTGGTGTTCTTTGCATTCGTGTTGTTTGGAATCCCGCTCAATGATGCGTTTGTGGCGGTGGTCCTTACGATCATTGGATATTCCATCAATGATACCATTGTTATTTATGATAGAATTCGGGAGAACAAGAAACACAACAGCAAGCTTTCTGTTGCGGATCTGGTTGATATCAGTACCAGCCAGACCCTTGGAAGATCCATTAATACTTCTCTCGCAACCACAATCTGTGTGGTAATTATCCTGGCTGCATCCATGTATTTTCAGATTGAATCTATTATTGAATTCTCTCTGCCAATGCTGTTTGGTGTGGTTACGGGATGTTATTCCTCTATCTGTGTTGCCGGTACGTTATGGGCAATGTGGGAGAAAAGAAAAGAACGTTAAAAGACAAAAGAAACCGGAAAGTCATAAAAGTTGTGGCTTTCCGGCTTTTTACTTTTGCAGTAAAAGTGGATTTTGCATGAAACAGGGAAAAGCAGCTATACTATAACATTTATAGATTCTAATTAGGGCGTGTCTGAAAACTCATTGATCCAATCTGCACGTCCCACGAAGTGTGACGCACATCTTGAAACAATGAGTTTTTAGACACACCCTGATAAGAATACCGGAGGTGCATGGATGATCATCAACAAGGTAATAGAAAAGCAGAAAAAGTTTTATAAGTCAGGAATTACTCTGAACCCGGAATACCGGATTGCAAGTCTGATCCGGCTGAAAAAGTCTATAAAAAAACATAGGAACCAACTGGAAAAAGCCTTGTATACAGATCTGGGGAAGAGTTCCTATGAAGCGTATTTAACGGAAGTGGGATTTATCTTAAATGAGTTGACGGAGATGATCTGCAATACAAAACGTTTTTCCAGGAATCAGCTTGTTCTGCCCTCAAAGATGCAGATTCCTGCCTTGTGCTACAGAAGTCCTCACCCTTATGGAAGAGTGCTGATTATCTCTCCCTGGAACTACCCATTTATGCTGTCTATGGGTCCTTTGCTGGGAGCAGTGGCAGCAGGAAACTGTGTCATTGTAAAACCAAGTGAATACAGCGAACATACCTCTCTTGTAATCAAGGACATTATTGAGGATGCGTTTGAACGGGGTCATGTGGATGTGATTCTGGGCGGAAAAGAAGAGAATACAGAGTTATTGGAACACCGTTTTGATTACATCTTTTTTACAGGAAGCAAGGCGGTTGGAACCATTGTCATGGAAAAAGCAGCCCGCCATCTGACTCCGGTTACTTTGGAACTGGGAGGGAAAAGTCCTTGTATTGTAGATGAAACCGCTGATCTAAAACTGGCAGCCAGGCGAATCGTATTTGGAAAGCTTATTAATGCCGGTCAGACCTGCGTGGCGCCGGATTATATTCTGGTTCAGGAATCGGTAAAAGATCAACTGATGTTTTATTTGAAGGCATATATGAAAAAAAATCTTGGAAAAGATGTTCTGAATAATAAAAGCTATGGAAAGATCATCAGCCAGAGGCATTTTGACCGCCTTATCAGTTTATTAAAAGATCAGGATATATATTACGGAGGAAAGAGCGACAGGGAAACGTGTTTGCTGGAACCTGCTATTTTAGACAATGTAAGCAAAGAAAGTCCTGTGATGCAGGAGGAGATCTTTGGCCCGATTCTTCCGGTGACCTCATACCGTTCTTTCCATGAGGTGATTGATTATATCAATGAAAAGGATACGCCTCTGGCTCTTTATTTCTTTACCAGATCAGGGAGAAGATTTGCTAAATTAAGAAAGCACTGTAATTTCGGCGGGGGCTGTCACAATGATACCATCTTACACCTGGCAACCGGTCATATGCCTTTTGGAGGTGTAGGCGGCAGCGGCATGGGCGGATATCACGGGAAATACAGTTTTGATACCTTTACCCATTACCGCAGTATTATGAGAAATTGTGGAAGACTGGATAATCCGCTTCGAAACAGACCATATACCTCTGGAAAAGAGTTCTTGCTGAAGCAGATCATCAAATAGGTATCTTATAGAAGATAAATATACAAATAAGAAGATAAGTGCTTAATTGTCTGACGTTATATTTAATAATTATTTTATGATATATGATTGAAAAATTATGGTCAAAGTGTTAGAATATAGTAACACCAGAGGAAATCAAGAATCTGGTGTGAAAAACAGAGAGAAGAAAGGGGTATTTGATAATGTTGGATAAGACAATTATAGAAAAAATAAATAAACAGATTAATTTTGAATTCTATTCTGCTTATGTTTATCTCGATATATCAAACTATTATGCAGAAAACAATTTAAACGGATTTGCAAACTGGTTTAAGATCCAGACCCAGGAAGAACGTGATCATGCTTTGCTCTTTATGGATTATCTTCTTAACAATGGTGCAAAAGTTGAATTGGGAGATGTGAAAGCTCCTCACTATATATATGAAGATTTCCGCCAGCCGACGGTAGAAGCTTATGAGCATGAGCTGAAAGTAACCAAGGCAATCCATGATATTTATGGGGCTGCGTATGATTTAAAAGATTACCGTACCATGCAGTTTCTGGACTGGTTCGTAAAAGAACAGAGTGAGGAAGAGAAGAATACGGATGATATCATTAAACGATATGATTTATTTGGACACGATGCCAAAGGGCTTTATTTAATTGATTCGGAACTGGCTGCAAGAGTTTATGCACCTCCGACACTGGTGCTTTAATGGAATAAGAATTTATCTTACTTAGAGAAGCTGTTCTCTATGGTGCAGGAAACTGCATCATAGGGAGCAGCTTTTTTAACCCCTTTCTTATATCTGAGGATAAAACGATTAAGTAAAATGCCAAAAAGAAGCATGTTCGGGACAATCTGATCGTAAGATGAAACAGATGATTGGATTATTTCCTGTCCGTTTAAAAATTATCATAATAGAGGAGGAGTTTGGTATGAAGAAAGTTGGATTATTTCTGTTGGCAGGGGCTGTGGCATTTTTGACTGCATGCAGCCCGGGGAAAGACTTACAGGCATCCAATGAATTGACGGTCTGGTGCTGGGACCCGGCATTTAATGTCTATGCCATGGAAGAAGCAGCAAAGGTCTATCAAAAGGAACATCCGGATGTTAAAGTCAATGTGGTGGAGACCCCGTGGGCTGATGTACAGACGAAGCTGACTACAGCGGCAACCTCAGGCAATCTGGATTCCCTTCCGGATATTTTGCTGTTACAGGATAATGCGTTTCAGAAAAATGTCATCAGCTATCCGGACGCATTTGAAGATCTGACAGAAAGCGGAGTTGATTTTTCTAAATTTGCAAAAGCAAAAACAGCCTATTCTGTTGTGGAAGGGAAAAATTATGGTGTGCCTTTTGACAACGGAACAGTAGTAGCCTGTTATCGTACCGATGTTTTAAAGGAGGCAGGTTATACCATAGAAGATTTTACAGATATTACCTGGGGAGAATATCAGACCATGGGAGAAAAGGTTTTGGCAAAGACGGGAAAACCTCTGCTTTCCTGCCAGGCGGGAGAGTCAGACTTGATTATGATGATGCTTCAATCTGCCGGAGGAAGTTTATTTGATCAGGATGGAAACCCAGATATGGCAGGAAACCAGACTTTAGAACGGGTTATGGAGACTTACGCTTCTCTGGTGAAAAGCGGAGTACTTGTGGAGGTCAATGACTGGGATCAATATGTAGGAACCATGACCAACGACACTGTAGGGGGAACCATGAACGGATGCTGGATCATGGCAAGCATACAGACTGCAGAGGATCAGGCAGGAAATTGGGGAATTACCAACATGCCCCGTTTAGAGCAGGTAGATGGGGCAACAAATTATTCCAACAACGGCGGCTCTAGCTGGGCGGTTATGTCCGCCTGTAAAAACAAAGAGCTGGCATTTGATTTTTTAAGCAAAACCTTTGCAGGAAGCAAAGAACTGTATGAAACCATTCTTCCCAAATCTGGTGCCATGACAACGTATCTTCCGGCAGCAGATAGTAAGGTGTATGAGGAACCGCAGGAATTCTTTGGTGGGGAAGCTGTTTATGCCATGATTACTGATTATGCGTCAAAGGCGCCATCCAACAACACGGGTGTTTATTATTATGAAGCAAGAGATGCAGTGGCTACGGCGATTACAAAAATTGTAGCAGGAGGAGAGATTGCAGCGGAGATCAAGACGGCAGAAGATACGGTAAGGTTTGCAATGGGGCAATAGGCAGGAGGTGAAAGTTTGATAAGAAATTCAAAGAAGCAGTTGTCTCTGGGACAGAAACAGAGTCTGGCGGGCTGGACATTCTTAACTCCTGCCGCATTGTTGATTGCAGTTATGAGCTTTCTCCCTATGATTCAGGCATTGATTCTGTCCTTTCAGACTGGAATCGGGGCTAAGACAAGATGGGCGGGAACAACCAATTACCTGCGTATGGCACAGGATGGAGTTTTTATTCAGGCACTGAAAAATAACTTTATATACCTGGTTATTCAGGTTCCCATGATGCTCATGTTGGGATTAATTCTGGCTTCCCTGCTTAATCACAAGGATTTAAGATTCAAAGGGGTATTCCGTACCGCTATTTTTCTTCCCTGTGCCACTTCCCTGGTGTCTTATGCAGTGATTTTCCGCTCTTTATTTGCGGTAGACGGGCTGGTCAATGTTCTGTTGATCAAGTTTGGAATCCTTTCTACAGGATATAATTTTCTGGGGCATCCAGGCAGTGCCAGAGTTGTAATAATTCTGGCACTTATATGGAGGTGGACCGGTTATAATATGGTATTTTACTTATCTGGTCTGCAAAATATTGAATATACGGTTTATGAAGCGGCAAAAATTGACGGGGCTTCTCCCGTACAGTCTTTTTTACGGATAACCATCCCATTGTTAAAGCCAACTATTTTACTGACCGCGATTATGTCAACCAATGGAACATTGCAGTTATTTGATGAATCTGTGAACTTAACCAATGGAGGACCTGCCAATGCCACCATTACCATGTCTCACTATATATACAATGTTTCTTTCAAATATGTACCAAACTTTGGTTATGCGGCAGCCATGTCCTACTTAATTCTTCTGTTGGTAGCAGTTCTTGCATGGGTACAATTAAAGGTAGGTGATAAACGTGACTAAAGGAAAGAAAATTGGTGCTTATACATTTTTAATTGTTGTATCTTTTATCTCTGCGTTTCCTTTATACTGGATGCTGGTGGCGGCAACCAATAAGAGTGTGGATGTAAGCCGGGGAACCTTACTGTTTGGAACGGCTCTTTGGGATAATGGGGAAAAACTGCTGTCTTCCCAAAATGTGAGTTCAGCTCTTTTTAACTCCTTTCGGTATTCTGTCACCATGACAGCATTATCCTTATTTATCTGTTCCCTTGCAGGTTATGGATTTGAAGTGTTTCATAATAAGGCGAAGGACCGGGTTATGACCTTGATTCTACTGGCAATGATGGTTCCCTTTGCGGCAACCATGATTCCCCTTTATAAAATGTTTTCAAAGGCGGGGCTTTTAAACAGTACCCTGGGCTTTATTCTTCCCACCATTTCCACCCCGTTTTTAATCATGATGTTCCGGCAGAGTGCCAGGTCATTTCCTGTTGATATTATGGAGGCGGCAAGGCTTGACGGTCTGACGGAATTCCAGATTTTTTACCGGATGTTTGTGCCCACTATGCGTTCTAACTATGCAGCAGCCATGACCATAACGTTTATGAATGCCTGGAACAGTTATCTCTGGCCAAAAGTAATTATGTCTGATGCCAAAAGCATTACCATGCCCATGCTGGTGGCAAATCTTACGGAGGGATATGTGACGGATTACGGTACTCTTATGCTGGCTGTTTTGATTTGTACCATTCCCACTGTAATTATTTTCTTTATTCTTCAAAAAAGCTTTGCAGAAGGGATCACAGGTGCGGTAAAATAAGGTTGTACATAAAAGATGGGTGGTTTATGAGAAAGGAGACTGGTATGAAGAATCTGGAACTGTGGCATGGTGGTGATTATAATCCGGAACAATGGCTGGACCAGCCGGAAATACTGTTAAAAGATGTGGAATACATGAAAAAAGCCGGAATAAATGAGGCGACTGTAGGAATCTTCTCCTGGTCATTTCTGGAGCCGGAAGAAGGCAGATTTGAATTTGACTGGCTCATGGAACGGGTGAACAAACTATATGAAAATGGAATTTCTGTAATTATGGCAACGCCTTCTGCCGCACGGCCTAAATGGCTGGCAGACCGTTATGAGGAAGTGCTTCGGGTAAATGAGGACAGGAGAAGAAACTTGTTCGGAGGAAGACACAATCACTGTTATACATCGCCGGTGTACCGCGAAAAAGTACGCAGGATCAATGGAGAACTTGCCAGACGCTTTGGGAATCATCCGGCAGTGCTTATGTGGCATATATCCAATGAGTATGGAGGGGAATGCCACTGCCCTCTGTGCCAGAAAGCTTTTCAGAACTGGTTAAGAAAACGATATAACTCCATTGAAGACCTGAACCGGAAGTGGTGCACTGCATTCTGGAGCCATATCTATTCCTCTTTTGATCAGATTGAAAGCCCTTCCTCCATTGGCGAGCATAAAGTTCATGGATTAAACCTGGAATGGAAACGGTTTGTTACAGAACAGACTGCGGATTTTGCAAAGTGGGAGATTGCATCCTTAAAAGAGGCGGGAGCCACGCAGCCTGTCACAACCAACATGATGTATGATTACAAAGGGTTAAATTACAAACGGCTGGCAGAAGAAGTGGATGTGGTATCCTGGGATACCTATCCTCTGTGGCATAAGGAAAGAGAAATTCTCACAGCCAGAGACAATGGAATGCAGCATGACCATATGAGAAGTCTGAAAAAGCAGCCCTTTCTACTGATGGAATGCTGTCCCAGCAGCACCAACTGGCAGGGGGTCAGTAAGTTAAAACAGCCTGGGATGTTACGGCTCAGTTCTCTCCAGGCAATTGCCCATGGCTCTGACAGTGTCATGTATTTTCAGATACGCCAGAGCAGAGGGTCTTCGGAAAAGTTCCATGGAGCGGTGATTGACCATTCCGGCAGGGATGACACCAGGGTTTTTAAAGAGGTCTGCGGTGTTTCAGATTCTCTTCAACAATTAAAAGAAGTAAGAGGAACCACGGTTCAGTCAAGAGCAGCCATTATTTATGATATCGAAAACCGGTGGGCAATGGAAGATGCAGAAGGTCCCCGTAATAAGGGGCTTTACTATCATGATACGGCAGTAAAGATGTACCATGCTATCAGGAAGAAGGGCTTTAACGTAGATATGATTTCCATGGAAGACAGTCTGGAGGATTATCAGTTGGTAGCGGCTCCCATGCTTTATCTGTTCCGTTGTGGAATTGAGGAAAAGGTTCAGACCTTTGTGGAACAGGGAGGTCAGCTTTTGATGACTTACTGGTCTGGAATTGCAGATGAATGGGACCGCTGTTTTTTACAGGGAGTGCCCAATGACTTGACGGAGGTCCTGGGAATCCGGAGCACAGAGATTGACGGTCTCTATGACGGAGAATGTAACCATATGGTGTCTCCTGGAGCGGTAAATGAAGGGAAACGGTATGAGTGCAAAAACCTTTGTGATCTGGTTGAACTTCAAGGAGCAGAGGTGGTGTATGTATATGAGGACGACTTCTATCAGGGATATCCTGCTCTTACCAGGAACCGGTATGGAAAAGGAACCGCTTATTATATCTGTGCCGATGTTGAGCAGAAGTGTTATGATGATCTTGTGGAACAGGTTGTAAAAGAGGGCGGTCTGACACCTCTTATAGAGGGGAAAATTCCCCAGGATATCGAAGTGACATCCAGGCAGTCTGATGGTTATGAATATTTATTTATTCAGAATTTCAGCAAAGATCCGGTTACGCTTGCCCCTGAAACGGTAAGGGAGATTGCATCGGAAACGATTCTGCTGGGAGCACTGACGGAAAATGGAGAAATTGGCGGTTACGAGACTTTGACGGTGAAGAGAAAGAAAAAAGAGGAGAAATAGAATAAGGATATGCTTCAATGATATATGAGTATAAAAACAGAAATGCTGCAGATCGGATGAGAATCCCGGTTTGCAGCATTTCTGTTATATGGAAGCTTCTAAGAGTTTCGTTCCGCTCTTTTGCAGCAGCGTTTGTTCTCTGTCACTGAACTGGTAGTCGGTTACAATATAGTTGTAATCGGTTAACTCATTGACCAGAGTGAATGCGGTCCGATTGAATTTAGACTGGTCAGCCAAAAGAAAGGATTGCCGGCAATGCTCGACTACCGTCCTCTTTAAAAAGGCTTTATCTGTGGTTGGAGTCATGACTTTTAAATGGTTATCTATGGCAGCCGTTCCGAAAAAACCGATATCAAAGCGGAGCTGACTGATCATCTGTGTAGCATAATACCCATGGATGCTCCCGGTGCTTTTCTGGACATTGCCTCCGCATATCATTAGATCCACTCCGCTGCCCATGAGAAGTTTAATGATCTCCAGATCATTGGACAGCACCAGAATGTTTGGAATCTCCATGATTCGTCTTGCTATTTCATAGGTTGTGGTTCCTGCATCTAAAAAGATGGCATCACCTGCTTTCACATATCCGGCGCCGATCCTGGCAAGAGCTTCCTTTATGATTCTGTTGCTTATCTGCTTATCTGCATAGGTGACTTCCTGCTTGTAGACTGCACCGCCGTGGCATCGTTCAATGGCGCCCTCGGCATTTAATTTTTCCAGATCCCTTCGTATGGTCATGGTGCTGACCTTCAGTTCTCTGGCAAGTTCCTCCACCTGAACACTGCCCCTTTTTTGTATCAAATCTATAATTTTCAACTGACGTTGTGCCATTAACATCGTTCTACCTCCTGCCTCTTCTCTATCATACAGGAAACAAAATGGATGTTCAATAAAAATCCGGAACTCTTATCCGAAAAATGCGTTAAGAATCAGCAAAGAGATTAAAGCTGTGATGCAGCAGATGGTAGAGGTTACAGACCATATCTTCATCTGTTCTTTGGTATCTTCAATCCCCAGCGTTTCATTGATTACCCAGAAATAAGAGTCATTAAAATAGGAAAAGAACAGGGAGCCAGTACAGGCAGCCAGACCTGCGAATACCGGATCGAGTCCCAAAGTTCCAAGCATGGGAGAGATAACGGAAGCAGCAGTCAGCATGGCAACAGAACCAGAGCCTTGTATTACGCGGAGCAGCAGGGAGATTAAAAATGGCAGGAGGATGGCAGGAATTGCAGTTCCTGCAATGGCTGTGGCAACAAAATCCCCAAGACCGCTGACCTGAATGATTTTTCCAAGTGCTCCGCCGCCCCCAACCAGAAGCATTAATTTACCGGAAGACTTTAATCCTTCTTCCATGGAACTGAGTGTCTGGGCTTTAGTCATGGTTTTAGTCAGCAGAAGAATAGCTAAAAGTAAACCAATGGCAAGGGCAATCACCGGGGTTCCTAAAAATCCTGTTATTTCTCCCAATAATCCCTGGGCTGTACCAGTATTGACCAGCACGTTGTGAATAAGGATCAGAAGAATAGGGGTTAAAATCGGAGCGAAAGATTTCCAGGCAGAAGGCAGGAGCTCTGTTTCTGAGGTTTCTTCCTCTATATTTGTTCCGGCAGATGAGTCCGGACGAATCCAGGTGTTATTTTCTCCGGGAAGCTGGTAGATCTTCTTTCCCATGTATCTTGCATAGATAACCACTGCAATCAGGGAGGGAATGGAGATCAGGGTTCCGAAGAGCATCATTTTTCCAATGTTTGCGTTCAATATTCCGGCTACGCCAATAGGTCCTGCAGCAGGAGGAACCAGGCTGTGGCTCATAACCAGACCGCCTGCCAGGGCAATCCCAAGAGCTACTACAGACTTTCTTGTCTTTTTGGAAAGTCCTTTTACCAAGGGAGCCAGAATGATAAATCCGGAGGTACAAAAGATGGATAAGGAAGTAATAAATCCTGCGGCTCCCATCGCTTCTTCTTCCTTGTTTTTCCCAAGCAGTCGGATTAAGGCATTCGCCATTACTTTAGTTGCCTTTGAATCCTCCAGCAGTTTTCCAAGCATGACCCCAAATCCGATAATAATACCAATGCTTTTAAGGGTTCCGCCAAATCCTTCTGGAATGGCAGAAGCCACATCAGCCAGATTCATACCGCCAAGAATACCAATGATAACCGCACTGATAATAATTGCTAAGAATACATGAACTTTCGTTTTGGTAACAAGGAAGATTAATAAAATCATACCGAGGATAAGACCTGATACCATTTGCATTTCAGCATTCATAAAAGACCCTCAACTTTCTTGTGATTTGTTTGGTTAAAAAGATTTGATCTGATCCATCAGGTAGTCAAGGCATGTGGTAAGGGTGGAATCATCTCCAACTAAACCACCTTTTGTGATCATGGAGATTCCGTCAAAATCACCGCCAAGAACTTTACTGTAAATGGCAAGCGGAACTACTTCGTCCTTTACATCAAATCCAACTGCTCCGATCCGGTCACAAAATGCTGCGGCAATATCACCGCCAGAGGTGTAAATCCCCTGGATTTCTTCGTTAAGCTGTGCTTTTATGGTATAAATGATTTCCGCAACACCATAGGTGATGGCATCGGCACATTCACTGGTTGTCTTTCCGGTCTTTTTGGCAATTTCAGAAAGGTTTAAAACATCATTTTCTTCCATGGTTGTTACCACAGCCAGAATATCAGCAGTGTCCTGTTTTCTGATTACTTCTGCGGCGACTCTCTGGATTTCTGCTTCTCTTTCTTCCTTATAAAAGAAGCGGGAGGCATCTGTTTTAACAATCAGTGGATTCCGGCCGTCTTTTAGGTTCTTAACCTGCCTTCTTGTTAAGGCAGAAGCGCTTCCGATTCCACATAGAATCTTTTTTTTGCTGGTCTTTTCTCTCTTTTCACCATAGAGCTGACGGGTCATGGCGGCAGTAAAGGATCCTGGATCAATGGCAACAATCTTTAGACCTGAGGCAATGCATCCTGCTGCAATGGCTGATATATCATCATTGGTTCTTGCATCAACAACCAGAATCCGATTGGTCTTGGAAAGTTCTTTTAAAGAAGAGCTGATGGCTTCCCACCCTTTTAACACTTGGGAAAGTGGAAGATATCCCACCGGGTAACCGCTTTGTTTTTTAACAATTTCCGTCACTCTTGAAAGGGTTACAGGGGAAATGGGATCTTTTGCCACCTCTGTTTTTTCTAATGGAATCTGATGAACCAGGAGATGGTCTCCAATACAGGTACGTCCGGAAGACGGGAAAGAAGCAACTACAATTGCAGTAGTGTCTTGCCCCAGAGCATCTAAAATACTGTCGATTTCAGCACCAACGTTTCCACGAAGAGTGGAATCGCACCGTTTGCTGAAAAAGATGTTTTCTTTGTCTTTAAAATAGCTGGCTGCCAGTGCGACTTCTTTGTAAGCCTCCTCTTTTGAAAGACCTCTGCTGTCTGTGCTGATACAAAGAACATCAAAATCTTTAAAATTCTCCAGATTCTTTAGATCCAGAATGGTTCCCACCTGGAACCCGTCTTTTGCAATGATCGCCCCCGTATCATTTGCCCCTGTTAAATCGTCCGCAATAATTACCGTTTTTAACATAATACCTCCTCCTTCATCATTACTGGTTAAAATTTGGTGAGTATTTGGCTGCCAGCAGGATTGCCTCCACCATGCTGACGGCACTTACTTTTCCTGTCCCGGCAATGTCAAATGCAGTTCCATGGTCAACAGAAGTGCGCAGGATAGGCATTCCTCCTGTTATGGCGATGGTTCGTTCAAAGTCAAGGGTTTTTGTTGCAATGTGTCCCTGATCGTGATAAAGGGATAAAACACTGCTGTATCTCCCCTGTAAAGCCTGATGGAATACAGAATCAGCGCCAATAGGACCTACCACCTGATAACCTTCTTTCTGCAATACTTCCACGGCAGCATAAATCTCTTCTTCTTCATTTCCAAAAAGTCCGTGTTCTCCGCTGTGAGGATTTAATCCGGCAATTGCCATGGTACCTTCTGTAATTCCCAGTTTTTTTAATGCTTCGGTACAACGGTGCACATAATCAATCAGACGGTCCTTTTTCACCATATCACAGGCTTTTCGTAAAGGTACATGGCGGCTTAAGAAAAACACCCGCATACCATGAACCTCAAACATGGTCAGAGGATCAGGCGTATTAGTCAGTGCTCCAAAGATCTCTGTGTGTCCAATGAAATTGATATTTCCGGCTCTTAAAGATTCCTTGTTAATGGGTGTGGTGGCTACAGCGGAAACTTTTTTCTTATTAGCCAGTTCAACGCTTTTGGCAATGTATTCATACGCCGCCTTTCCACACATGCCGGATACTTTGCCAAATTCAAACTGGTTCATATCAATGTTGTCAAGGTCAATCAGATTTAAAATACCCGGTTCAAATTTTCCCTCGGAAGGGTCGTTTACAAGGTGAATGGTTACGTCTGCTCCCACGATTTCAATGGCTAGTTCCATAATCTTTTTATCTCCCACAATAATGGTATCTGCCTGATCGAAAACAGCCTTGTCTGCAACTGCCATGACAGTAATCTCCGGACCAACTCCTGCAGGATCTCCGATGGGAATGGCTATTAGTGGCTTTTTCATAATAATTCATCCTTTCTTGTTCGTTTTATGCTTTAATTTATGTTTGAATATGTTGTTATAGTATAATATTTGTTTGAAAATGTCAATAAAATGTTTATATATTTAAAATGATTGGTATAAATATATAAAAGTGATGAAAACAATTGTTAAAATAAACACAATGTTAGGAAGGAGTGTTTGAATGTGTTTGAATATAGATGGTTGACGATAGAAGGGATTATTTGTAAAATGGGGTTATAAAATATAAGTGTTGTTCATAGGGAAATGAGAATGGTAAAAGGTAGATGAATCATAGAAAAGTCAGATTGCTAACATGTAGTAATGATAAATTTAAAATCTATCGGTTATGTATGCAGGTATGTGCGAATCGGAAGTGAACATGAAATCGCTGGAGGATTCGCACTTTTTTTTAACCTGTATAAGATGAAAAAATCTTGGTTATGGAAATAGTAATTGTCATACATGGGAATGTATTATATAATTGTGATAAGATTTTCATTAATGTATTTGGATTATTTGTGAAAGTTTGCTGTCGAAGCCTTCGTGGCTTCGTGGATTGAAATGCCTATAAGGATTGTTGTGTGACTGACTGACACGTCGAAGCCTTCGTGGCTTCGTGGATTGAAATATTCTTCCAATCTGTCCAGGACTTACATTGTACTGTCGAAGCCTTCGTGGCTTCGTGGATTGAAATTTTTTCTGCTCATCCATTCCATTTCCCTCCTTTTGGTCGAAGCCTTCGTGGCTTCGTGGATTGAAATTATATACCGCCTACTAACTGCGTACCCTCTGTTATGTCGAAGCCTTCGTGGCTTCGTGGATTGAAATCATTTATTCTGTGCCACTGCCCTGGCCTTATCATGTCGAAGCCTTCGTGGCTTCGTGGATTGAAATATCCCTTCCTGCTGCCCTACCAGCCAAAGATGCAATAGTCGAAGCCTTCGTGGCTTCGTGGATTGAAATAGTTTAGATTACTTGCATCCGCTTTATATTTCCGGTCGAAGCCTTCGTGGCTTCGTGGATTGAAATGTCTGTATCCGGTAGCCGTTCCATAGCAATATCCGTCGAAGCCTTCGTGGCTTCGTGGATTGAAATTATTAAAGGGATTTCCCAGTACTATACAATGGGGGTCGAAGCCTTCGTGGCTTCGTGGATTGAAATCACATTTTCATGTAGATATGCCATCCTGTTTCCTCGTCGAAGCCTTCGTGGCTTCGTGGATTGAAATTTAAATAGTTTGTTATAATTCTTTCTGCGTCCTCGTCGAAGCCTTCGTGGCTTCGTGGATTGAAATTTTTGTATTTTATATATTTTATCTTCATATCCCCGTCGAAGCCTTCGTGGATTGAAATTTTTGTTCATATTCCGAAAGTTTTAACTTTGGCGTCGAAGCCTTCGTGGCTTCGTGGATTGAAATTATTATTCCAGTGGGTAGGGCATTGGAATCGACTGTCGAAGCCTTCGTGGCTTCGTGGATTGAAATGGACTAATTGGGTGAGTGGATACTCAATGAAATTGTCGAAGCCTTCGTGGCTTCGTGGATTGAAATATGCCTATAACCTCCTTAGGTAGTGCAATAGTATGTCGAAGCCTTCGTGGCTTCGTGGATTGAAATCTATGATTGTTTCCGGGAAATCAATAGACAGCTCGTGAATCCTTCCCAACTCAAAATCACACTTTGCCAGATATCGGATAGTCTTATAAAGATCAATATAAATACGCAAAACCAAACAATATGCCTGTCCATTGATCAGAGATCCGATTTATCTGGGAGAAATAAGTCTATAAGTTCAAGACATATGAAACAGATTTTAATGAAGGTAAATTGATTGGAAATTCAGTTGTTGCAAATCTTATAACAACTGCTTTGGCTGGAAAAACAGATCAAGCAGAGAATTTGTCATCGGTTGGAGAGACATATCCCAAAATGAAATAGTTGAAATAAATCGAAAATAATGATATGCTACCAACGTTAAGAAAGAATATTGGATTCAATAAATTCAGTCATCATAAGATCGCAGAAACGGGACATAGAAAGGGCTTATGGATATAGGCTCTTTTTTATCTTTTAAAGCAGAGTTTTCAGTGTATACAGTACACGGACAGGAGCAGTAATGATAAAAGTAGACAACCTTTCCTTTTCTTTTCCAGAGAAGGAATTATATAGAAATATTTCATTTACCATAGAAGAAGGACAGCATGGTGCCTTGATCGGGGCAAGTGGAATTGGGAAAAGCACGTTAACGGATCTTTTGATGGACCCAGACCGTTTCTCATTTGAAGGAAAGGTGGAGATAGATCCGGGATACCGGATTGGATATGTTAGTCAGTTTTCTCAGCAGGATCAGACCGGTGAAATTACCGTATTTGAATATATTGCCAATGATTTTAGAAAAGCACAGAATAAAATTGCATCAATCTGTAAGGAGATGGAGACTTCTTTGGAAATGGAAGCTTTACTGGAACGCTATCAGGAAGCATTCGATGAATTTGAAGCCATAGGCGGTGATGATTTTGAGAATAACATTGATAAGAAACTGAATCTTGCAGGTTTGAGCAGCCGGAAAAACTCCTTTGTATCTCATTTAAGCGGAGGAGAATTTAAACTGATTCAGGTGATTCAGGTTATGCTGACCAATCCTCACCTTATTATTATGGATGAGCCGGATGTATTTCTGGATTTTGAAAATCTTAATTCTTTGAAAAATCTGATTAATGCCCATAAAGGAATGATATTAGTAATTACCCATAACAGATATTTATTAGATCATTGTTTTAATAAAATACTGCATTTGGAAAATAAAGAACTTCAGGAATTCGATGGAAGATTTATGGAATATAAATGCTTTCTTCTCCAGACCAAGATTGAACTTCAGGAACTGGCAGTGGCGGATACTCTGGAGATTGAGAGAAATAAGGTCATTGTCAATAATTTAAGAATTGCTGCCACCAAACACACAGAAGCGTCAAGAGGAAAATCTCTTCATGCCAGAGAAAAAGTGTTGGAAAGGCTGGAAGCCCGCAGAGTAAAGGCACCTTTTGTGGATATCAAAGAACCGGAAATCGCACTGCCTCAAAAGGAGAAGACGGAAGAACACACCATCCTTCATGTGAATGGTTATGGAGTGGCATTTGACCATGTCTTATTGGATAATATAAGTTTCGAGATGAAATCCGGCGACAAAGCAGCTCTGATCGGACCCAATGGGACAGGGAAGACAACACTGCTTCGTGAAATTTATAAAAAAAGCAGTGAGTCCTTGGTTGTGGAAGATGGGGTAACTATGGCGTTTTTGTCTCAGAACCAGGGGGAGATGCTTTTTGAAGACGGTACGGTGCAGGATGAATTTTTTAATGCAGGATTCCAGACCTATGATGATATTATAAAGCATTTAAAAAAATATGGTTTTGAGGAAGAGGTGCTGGTGCAAAAGATCGGCTCCCTGTCGGGCGGAGAGAAGAATCTTTTGCAGTTGGCTAAGATTTCTGCTACTGAGGCTGATTTTCTTCTTCTCGATGAGCCTACCAGTCATCTGGATACCTATTCACAGATTGCTCTTGAACATGCAATCAGAGACTATCATGGTGCGGTGTTAATGGTATCTCACGATTTTAATACCATTGCCAACTGTGCGGATTATGTGTTTCTCATTGAAGATAAAAATATTCGTAGAATGAGTATACGGGCATTTCGAAAGATGATTTATGCCAGGTATTTTAATAAAAACTATCTGGAAATAGAAGATAAAAAGAAAACCATTGAAACAAGAATTGAAACAGCTTTAAAAAATGAAGATTTTGAACTGGCAAAGGGGTTAGCACAACAACTGGAAGAAGTAATCAAGATGCTTTAATTGCTTAAAAGAGGGTATTATGGGGAATAAAAAAAGGGGTTTCACATATCGGAAGAGAATCTTTGCTTATTTTATGGCAATTGCCATTGTTCCTCTTCTGATTCTGGGGATTTATTCATATCACAGCGGTACCATGGCAGTGCGTAAGAATATCAGGCAGTCCAACGAGACTGCTTTATTACAGGTGGAAAATAAAGCAGAAAATGTATTGGACTCTGTCAGGCAGAGTCTGTTAAGTCTTGCTTCCTCCAGTCTGGCGGGAGAGATTGTAAATCAGGAGTATTATGATATTCCTTACCCGAAAGTCCGGGATTTTGTAGATGAAATTATTGGTGATGAGGTATATCTTAATTATGTCAGCGGTTATAGTTTTATTAATTATAAAAAAGGCTGGCTGCTTAGCAATAAAGGAATGGTTCCCCTTAACCGGATTAAGAATGTCCAGTGGATAAAAGAACTGAATGCAGACAGAAGAAAGATGTTCTGGGTCAATCAAACCAATAAAGAGGACAGCAGCCAGTTGATTCAGCCGGATTATGTCAATGATAATTATCTCACCTTTGTTGTAAAGGTTCCAACCTATACGGAGACTACGGATGCGGCGTTTTTGTTTAACTTAAACCGGAATGCGTTTGAAGGAATGTTAAAAAAGAGCCTTGGAACTGGAGCACTGGTTGTATTTGATAATCATGGAAAACTTGTATGTTCAGAAAGTCAGGAAGTAGCAGACTATTATGAACAGCATCCCGAGAAATTGAAACAGGACGAGGAAACTGTGATTCATACAAAAACAGGTTCCTTTGATATTGTAAAACGGCAGGCGGTTATTAGCGGCTGGACTTTTATTGCAGGATATGATCCGGCACTGGCAGACGGGCAGTTAAAGCAGATTCCCATAACCATGGCAGGAATTATTGGGATAGTGCTGGTGGTCAGCGGATTAATCAGCGTATACAGTACCCGTCATGTTTACCAGCCCGTAAAGAATCTGGTTAACCAGATCACGGATATGGTTCCCTCCAATGGAAAATCTGGGAACAGCTCCGATGAATTTTCCCTGATTAATCAGGGGCTTCATACACTGGCAGATCACAATGAAGAGCTGATGAATATGATTGACCGGCAGAAGAACCAGCTTGCAGAATTATTTGCCTTTCGCCTGATCCGGGGAAGCTTATCGAAAGCTGAAATCCAGCAGACTGGGGAACGGCTAAAGATTTTATTTCTTCCCAATCTCTGCGTGGTTTCTGTCATTTTTTGCAAGAAAAGCGGAAAAGAGCGGGAACAGATGGAGCAGGATGCTTTGAATCTGGCTCTGTTAAAGAATCTGCCGGAAGAGATCAACGATATTTTGCTGTTCCCGGCATTTATTCATACAAGAGCGATTGTGATGATGATAGACGGGGAAACAAGACAGCGGGTGGAACAAAAGATTCTTGCCCTTCGCAACTGCCTTTCCATCTTTGCTGCTAAGGCCTGCAGCGGTTATGTGGACATGGGAGTAAGCCGGATATTTACGGAACCAACAGGTGGTGAAAGAGCTTATAAGGAAAGCATTGAAGCCTTAAAGATCAATGAACATTCTGACCGGGATGAGGATACGGAAGGAATCTCCATGGAAGACAGCTCTGTTACTTATTATGGAGATCTGGCGGGACAAAAGACGGGGAAAAGTGGATATAATCTGGTTTTGGATGGGGAGATCAAAAAGGCGGTGGATGCTTCGGACCAAAATGGGGCATTTGCCATTACAGATGAATTTCTCCGGGATTTAAACAAGAGCGGAGTGGTGCTTTATGAACAGCAGTATTATCTTCACCGCTTTTTGCTTGCCATTTTGTCAGTTCCTGCCGATGCAGGAATTCCCATTCATGATATATTTCCCGAAGGCGAAGATAATCTTTTCGGAGAGTTTAACCAGCTATACGATTCCCAGACCATTCGGGCTTTTTTCGAAGGGAAAGTAATCGAGCCTGTGATTGCCAGAATGAAGCAGTTTCGTAAAAGCAGTTCTGAGATGGTTCTGGAAAAGATTATGGGACTGATTGAAGAAGAAAAAGGGGATTTGACTCTGGCAGAGTGTGCGGAAAGGCTTGGATATCACCCCAGTTATATCTGGCGGGTGTTAAAGAATACAAAGGATATTACCTTTACGGATTATATTGCAAAGCAGAAACTGGAACTTGCCAAGAAAATGTTAGTGGAAACAGATCTTTCTGTGGCGGAAATCGCCAGTCAGTTAAGTTACAGCAATGCCCAGAATTTTATCCGCCTGTTTAAAAAGCATATGGATATTACTCCGGGGCAGTTCCGGAAGCAAAATAGAGGTTAAAACCTGGAGTGGGAGATTTCCCCTCCAGGTTTTTTATGCTTTTCTGAGAAAAAAGATTATAAAAACATAAGTATAGCAAAGGAAGTCTGATCAAAGAAGAGAACGTTCCAAAGAATCTATGCAATAATCCGATTATTTCCGAAGAAAATTTGTCGATATTATGATATAATTATAAAAAGTGCACAAATAATATCTGATAATATGGTAAAATATATGTATATGTAATGATTGTTGAAAAATATTCGAAATCAGGTAAGATGATGCCATAAGCAGACACAAGTTACAAAAAATTAAGAGGGAGGTTCGCTTATGGCAAAAATAAAAGGTGCTGGTACGGTTTCGGTAAAGGAGAGACAAGAGTCGTTTCTTCCGTACATGCTAAGGCACAAATGGATGTATCTTCTGATGCTTCCGGGAGTTCTTTATTTTATTATTTTCAAATATGTTCCAATGGCAGGTCTTGTGATTTCATTTCAGAATTACAGCCCATATCTTGGGATTGCAAAAAGCCAATGGGTAGGAGTGGAACATTTTCGGACATTTTTTATGAATCCTGATTTCCGGATGCTTTTTGTCAACACATTTTCCATTGCAATTCTTAACCTTGTTTTTTTCTTTCCCATGCCGATTATTCTGGCATTGCTTTTGAATGAATTAAAGAACAAGGCAGTAAAAAAGTCCATTCAGACCATGATTTACATACCCCACTTTATCTCCATGGTAATTGTGGCAAGTCTGACCTTTACATTACTGAACACGGAAAATGGAGCCATTACCCAGATTGCGTTCGCTCTTACAGGTCACAAGCCGGAATTCTTATCCGATCCAAAGTATTTCCGCTTTATTATTGTCATTCAGAATATCTGGAAAGAGACCGGCTGGGGAATGATTATATTTTTAGCGGCACTTGCCGGAGTGGATACTCAGCTTTATGAAGCGGCTCAGATGGATGGTGCGGGAAAACTGAAACAGATGTGGCACATTACCCTTCCAGCCATTAAAAGCACCATAATCATTATGTTGATTTTAAAGGTTGGAACCCTTTTAAATACTGGTTTTGAACAGATTTTTCTGATGAAAAACTCTTTAAATTCCTCTGTAGCAGAAGTGTTTGACACCTATGTCTATACCCTGGGAATCTCACAGGGGGCATTTTCTTACAGTACGGCAGTCGGACTGTTTAAGTCTGTGGTTGCAACGGTTATGGTTCTGTCCACCAACTGGATCTGTAAAAAATGCGGGGAAACCGGTTTATATTAAAGAAAGGCAGGAAAAATATGTTGACAGTGTTTCAGAGAACAAGAAGAAAAAAGAAAAGTGCCGGAGAAACCATTGGCATGGTTCTGGTTTACGTTATCTGTATTCTGGCAGGTGCATTTACCATACTGCCTTTCCTATATGTAATTGCAGGCTCCTTTGCTACAGAAAAAGAACTGGTGGAACGGTCCTTTTTCATTATTCCCCATACATTTTCAGCCAACGCATACAAGTACATATTGGCTGACGGAGGAATTTTCCGGGGACTTGGTAATTCCTTCTTCATAATGATAGCAGGAACCTTTGTAAATATGCTTTTTACTACCACACTGGCGTATCCTTTGTCAAAAAGCTGGTTAAGGGGCAGAAATGTGGTGTTAAATGTGATCATTGTTACCATGCTCTTTTCCGGTGGTATGATACCAAACTATCTGGTGGTGAAGAGTCTGCATCTGTTAGACAGCTATCTGGCACTGATTCTGCCGGGAGCAGTCAGCGCCTTTAACTTGATTATTGTGAAGAACTTTTTTCAGGAACTTCCGGAAGAACTGGAGGAAGCAGCAAGAATTGACGGCTGTACGGATGCAGGAATCTTTGCAAAGATCGTGCTGCCCTTATCAAAACCGGCACTGGCTTCCGTAGGTTTATTTTATGCGGTGTCCCACTGGAATGACTTTTTCAACTCTCTGATCTATTTAAACAGTACAAGGAAGTTTCCGGTCCAGATTATTCTGCGCCAGATTGTGCTGCTGGCACAGGGAGCCAGTGCAGATGGAAATGCCATTGACTTTGGTGCCGGAGGGGTTCCGCCGGAACAGGCAGTGAAAATGGCGGCAACCGTAGCTGCAACCATTCCGATTTTGTGTGTTTATCCCTTTGTGCAGAAATATTTTGAGCAGGGTGTTATGGTAGGAGCGGTAAAAGGATAAGAAAACCGCCCCGGGTGTATTGACAGAAATAATATTGTGGAGGAAAATAAATGAAGAGCAGATATAATTATGGAAAACGGGCGGCGGCACTTGCCCTTGCAATGATTGTAACAGCAGGAGGAATCACCGGTTGTGGAAAGACTGTCACCGGTTCCGTGGATGAGGACGGCAGATACCATTTAAAAGCCATGGCATACGATCATTTTGGCAATCCCATGAAAGGGGAAAATGGAGAGAAGATTGTTAAAATGGTGGAAGATTATACAAATGTCAGTCTTGATGTGATGTGGACCCCAAAGGATGGATATGAGGACAAGCTTAATCTTGTGCTGGCAGGGGGAGGGGCTGATATGCCCCAGATTATTGCAACCGAGACAAAATCCCCCGCCATTATCAATGCGGCACGGGCAGGAGCTTTGTGGGATCTGGAGCCTTTCTTAAAGGATTATCCTCACTTAAAGAATTCCAGAGAAGTGGTAAATGACAATATCCGGATTAATGGCAGGCTTTACGGTATATACAGAGGGCGGGCCCTTGGACGGAACGGTCTTTCTTACCGCAAGGACTGGGCGGATAAATTGGGCCTTTCGGCACCTCAGACCATTGACGACGTATACCAGATGCTTCGTGCCTTTACCTATGATGATCCGGATGGAAATGGAGAAAATGACACCTATGGTCTGGCTCTTACAAAGGCAACCGTTCCACTGGATATTATGTCAACCTGGTTCGGCGCACCAAACGGCTGGGGAGAACGGGATGGAAAGCTGGTTCCGGCTCATCAGACAGAAGAATATTTAGAAGCGCTGCAGTGGTTTCGAAAATTATGCGAAGAAGGGCTGATTAAAAAAGATTTTCCTACCAGGGATGTAGCTACAAAAGCAGATGATTTAAAGACTCAGAAAGCAGGTATGATGGTAGATGCCCTGGATGATGGACGCCGGGTCATGGATTATTTCCAGAACCAGAACATCAGTGGACCAGAGATGGATTTTGTGGGAGCAATTCAGGCAGACAGTCAGTCCGATAAAAAGACAATGGCAACGTTAGGCTGTCAGGGATTCTTTGTTATTACAAAAGCGGCAAAGACCGAGGAAGATGTCCGCAGATGTCTGGACTTTTTGGATAAGATGAATGATGAAGCCATGATGACTGTAGCTAATTACGGGTTAAAAGATGTGCATTACACAGTTGGCGAAGACGGCAGAGTTACCAGAAGTCATGATGCCACATTAAATCAGGAGTATCAGGCAATGAACCAGTTGGTTTCTTATACCGAATATGCCCCTAATACAGACCCTTTTGTAACTTTGAATGAAACTCCTTTTTACGAAAAACAGCAGGAAACCATTGAAGAAAACGAGGCATATGCCGTATCTAACCCGGCAGCCGGTATTCTGGGAGACTCAGAGGAATATATTAAAAATGGAGTGGCTTTGGACAAAATTATTGAAGATGCAAGAATCCAGTATATTGTGGGACAGATTGATGAAACACAGTTAAAATCCCAGTGGGACCTGTGGTCAAAGAGTGGGGGAGAAAAAGTAATTGAGCAGGTAAATGCCTCTTACGAGGGATTAAAAAAATAAAAGGAGAAGCATATGGAGTTCATGGAAGCGTTTCAAAATCCTCCGTCAGAGTACCGGATTAAACCGTTCTGGTTCTGGAATGGAGAGATGACAAAAGAGGAGATCAGCCATCAGATCAAGGAAATGGGGGAAAAGGGGCTGGGCGGCGTGTTTATCTGTGCAAGACAGGGGATGACACTGCCTTATCTGTCAAAAGAATGGTTTGAACTGGTGGATTATGCCTGTGAGGAAGCAAAGCGTCAGGGATTAGAAGCTTGGCTTTACGATGAATATCCTTATCCCAGCGGGATGAGCGGCGGGGAGGTGCTTTTAGAGCATCCCGAGGCAGAACATAGGGTGCTCCGGCACCGGTCAGTCTTTGTAAAAGGGGGAGAAGACTTCCTGGAAGAACTGGATTTCAGCCGGATTCTTCATGCCAGGGCATATCCCCTGCTCCAGGACGGCACAACAGATTGGAAGCAGGGAATGGACATCAGCGACTGGGCAGGCAATCTACAGACAGAAAAGATCTATCAGGAAAGCGGTCTGACCAGATATAACAGCAAACGTTTCTTTTCCTATGGGCCCAAAAAGATTTTAAAGGGAACCCTTCCTTTCGGAGAGTGGAGGCTGGAGATTTATACGGAAAAGGCGTTGGGGGATTTTAAATATTACGGAGGATTTTTTGATCCCTGTAATCCAGAGGCAGTCAGAACCTTTTTAAAGACAACCCATGAACGGTATGAGAAGGCATCAGGCAGTCAGTTTGGTACTGGCATACGGGGGCTGTTCTCCGATGAAGTGGGGATGCTTGGACCCATTCCATGGTCAAAGCTTCTGCCTGGAGAATTTGAGAAAAGGAACCATTACTCCCTGTTATCCTCCCTTCCGGCACTTCATGATGAGACATTTCCAGATGCGTTCCGGATTCGGTATGATTTCTTTCAGACAGTTCATGAGATATTTGTGAAAAGCTATCATAAGCAGGTGGCGGACTGGTGTAAGAGCCATAAGCTGCTTTATGCAACAGAAGTGCCTTCCATGCGCATGAGCACCCAGAGATACAGTGATATCATAGGCGGAGACACAGCCCATGAAAAGCTTGGAAAACCTTTGGAATGGATCTATGATGAATACATAGGAAGTTACAGAAGCAATGCGAAAGCAGTCAGTTCCCTTGCCAGACAGTTGGATAAAAAATATGCCATGATTGAAAGTTTCCACAGTGTTGGCTGGACTATGACCATGCAGGATGCCAAATGGATGATTGACCGGCTGGGAAGCAGCGGAATTAATTTTTACAATTTCCATGCCTTTTATTATACCATTGCAGATATTACCAAGCACGATGCACCACCATCCCAGTTTCTCCAGAATCCTTACTGGAAGCATTATAAAAAGCTGGCAGATTATACCGGGCGAATGGGAATGATACTTTCCAATACAGAAGCAGATATTAAGATTGCGGTGTTAGACCCGGTAGCAGCCATGTGGACCAGACTGGGGAATCCGTTCCAGTCTTTCCACTACAAAGGGGAATCTTCCCATGAGAAGCTGGAATGTGAAGCCATCCGAGAGGGCTGGGTTTCCTTGTGCAAAGCGCTTTTGTTCCATCAGTTGGATTATGACCATCTGGATACAGAGATTTTAAGAGAAGCTTCTGTGAAGAATGGAGTCATTACCATTGGAAGGGCATCTTATACCGTTCTTATTTTACCGGAATGCCACTGCATGGAACGGGAAGCCAGAGAGATTCTAAAAGAGTTTGTAAGCCAGGGCGGTTGTGTGATTGCCATGGGGCAGACCCCTTCGGTTTCCATTGAGAAAGAGGAAGAGGATTCTGTTACTTTAGAGAAATGGAACCAGTTATTTGAACAGCCAGGTACTTACCGGCTGTCACAGGAGAAGAAGGAAGAGGAACTGGTAACGCTTTGCCGCTCTCATATAGATCAGGCTGCTTCCATACAGATTGTTTCGGGAGCGGAGAAAGACTTTACAGGCTGTACCAGAGTGGATGGAGAAGGAAATCTGTTTGTATTTACAGCCAATCAGGGGAAGAAACCCATGAAAGTCGGCATCCGATGCGGACAGCATATAAAAAAGGCAGAGTTTTTTGATCTGGAAACCGGCATGACAAGACCGGCTGATTTTACAGAAGGCAACGGTTTTATCAACCTGGAAGGATATGAGAGCCGCTGGGTCAAGATCACGTTTGGAGAGACGGAAGAGGAAACCAGGAAAGAGGCTATAAAAAAACTTCTTACGATTCCCATGAAAGGAACCTGGAATGTGACGCCGCAGGGTAAAAATCTGTACAGGTTTGCCAACGTTTCCATGTCTTTAGATCATGAGAACTGGAAACAGGCAGAGGTGAAGACCTTTATTGAGCAGTGCAGGGATACGGAGATTTTAAGGGGAAGCCATCTGACTTTAAGCGGTACTTTTGGTACACCAAGAAAAATAACCCCCTCTTACCCCCTCACCTGCTGGTATCGGACTACATTTACTGCAGAAGTTTTTCCGGACCAGATTTTCCTTTTGATGGACCGGGAAACAGTGGCAGGAGAACATGAGATCCGGATTAATGGAACGCTTTTAGAGAAACAGGCATTTTCCCCGGTATGGGTCAATGACCAGAATAACCGTGCAGCCAAAATCCACTCTCTGCTCCATCTTGGGGAGAATGTGATCGAGATTACAGCCCAGATTGGAAAAGATGAGGAGGGGTTAAGGGACCCGTTTTATCTGTGGGGGGATTTTGGGGTAAAAAGTCATTTACAAGAGCCGGTGCTCATCGCCATGCCCAAACAGGGAGAGCCTGATCAGGTATTTTGCAGTGGATTTCCTTATTACAGCGGAACCATGGATTATGAAAAGAACTTTGACCTTTCAGAATTATCAGGGGAACCATGGAGCAAGGAAGAGGACGCTGTGGAGGTAAGACTTTGCTTTGACACACCTGTATACGATTGTATCCAGGTATCTGTTAATGGAACCAGCCTGGGAGTAAAAGCGTTTACCCCCTATGTGTGGCTGTGTTCCGGCACCTGTTTCAAAGAAAAAGATAATGTGATCAGGGTTTCCGTCACCAACACCCTGGGCAACATGCTTGACGGCACCTATTTTGATTATGAAGCTCATAAGCTTGTTCCAATAACCCCATAGGGACAGAAGAGGAGATTCCCATGAGTGAGTATTTTCCTAAGGAGGAAAGCATCGGCTGCCGGCTGGGAAGTGGCAGGAGCGTGCTCCGTACCATTGCAGACAGGTTTGTGTCTGACAATCCGCCGGTGCCGGTTCAGTATTATTTAAGAAGCAGAAATAACTTTCATATCTCGGAAACATATATGGAAGAAATAAAATTTCATGAAAAGTTTCCGCAAATAGAACTGGAGTCTTACGCATTTGCCTGGGCAAGACTCCGGGTTTCTCAAAAAGGACCGTTTCATTTCCGGTTCAGTGCGTTTGGTCCGGTGACCATTTATGTCAATGGAATTGCAGCGTTTCGCACCAGCCACGAACAGGAACGTTTCCCGGACCAGTTGTCCGATGTCTGTCTGGAACTTGTGGAAGGGGATAACAGTTTGTTTTTTGAGTGCATTGCAACTCCCCTGGGCTGTGGATTTACCATTGGAAGCAGTTCCTATAAAGGCAGAAGGATTCAGTTTTTTGGTCCAACCAGAGAGCACAAAGATTACAGCGGCTTCATCTACAGCGGACCCGTGAAATCAAAAGCATACCGGATTCCAGATCTTTATGAGAAAGAGGAAGACTTCCCCATAACCTGGTATCCTCAAAATAAATGGAAGGACAAGGAGCAGTCCTTATCTCCTGTCAGCCGGATATTTTATAAGGAGCAATCACATGCCCGGTCCCTGCGTATTCTGTCTGTAACCTCTGTGTTTATTCCTTCCCAAGGAACGTATTTTCTTTCGGGAACAGGAACAGATCCGGCAGTTTTATATGTTGATGGGGAAAAAGAACAGGAGCTTTCTGGTAGTTATGATATTCCTCTGAACCTTACAGGGGGATATCATACTCTTGCATTTTACGGCTGGGAGGTATCTCCGGTTTTAAAAGCGGAAGGGGGAGGGGAGCTTTGTTTTCTCAGTCCTGTAAATATGGAACGAAAAAAGGAACTGCCCTGGCTCTATGCCGGTCCTTTTGAAGCAGGAGAAGAACCGGATATAAAAGCCCTTCTGACATTTCAGATTCCTGTAAAAACCATGGATGGAGAAGCGTTCTGGCTGGCAGATCTGCCGGATACAGCAATCCGTCCTTTTAATGAAGGGGTGCTGTATGGAGAATGGAATTATCCCCTTGGCGTTACTCTTTATGGACTGATCCAGACTGCCAGACTGTTAAAGGATGACAGTCTGGCTGACTATGTGGCAGGTCATATGAGAAAATGCACCGGATTTTACGATTACTGCATGTGGGACAAGTCGGTTTATGGCGCAGCTCCTTTCCATAACCAGCTTACTACCGTGGACAGTCTGGATGACTGCGGTTCCTTTGCCTCTGCACTTTTAGAGGTGATGAAGGATCAAAAGATTGGCAAAGGTGATGAGATTGCGGACCAGATTGCAGATTTTGTACAGAACAGACAGCAAAGACTGCCTGATGGTACTTTTTACCGCAATCATTCCTATATGCCCATTATGAATCAGACTCTCTGGGCAGACGATCTGTATATGAGCATTCCTTTTTTATGCCGGTGTTATGAAAGAAGCGGGGAAACCATCTACCTGGAGGATGCAGTAAAACAGGTGAAGAATTTTTTTTCGTATCTTTACATGCCGGAGCTTGAAATTATGTCCCATATCTATGATACCCATTATAAGGTGCAGACAAAGGTACCCTGGGGACGGGGAAATGGCTGGGTGCTATTTTCCGTTTCGGAACTTTTAGCTGTTTTGCCCGCTGATTTTAAAGGAAGGGAAGAGGTTCTTGCCATCTTTCGAAAGCTGTGCGGAGGATATGTAAAACTTCAGGGAGCAGATGGAATGTGGCATCAGGTTCTTACATTCCCTGATTCCTATGAAGAAACTTCCTGTACGGCAATGTTTATCTATGGTTTTGCAAGAGGAGTGCGCTGCGGCTGGCTGTCAGAGAAAGCAATTTATGAAGAAGCCGCCTTAAAAGGCTGGGAGGCACTCTGTTTAAAGGCGATTGACTGGAAGGGCAATATTTACGGAGTCTGCAGAGGGTCCGGGTATTCCTTCAGCAAAGAATATTATGCCAGGGATCTGGGGTGGAATTTAAATGATACCCATGGAACCGGAATTGTCCTGCTTGCAGGAATGGAAGTGGAGAAGATGAAGGAGGTTTACGATGAACTTGATTTTTAATGTAAAAGAATATGGGGCAGCAGCTGATGGAATAACACTGGATACCAAAGCCCTGCAGACCGCCTTTGATGCGGCAGCGGCACAGGCATCAGAAAGTCAGAGGACAACGGTGCTCCTTCCGGCAGGAACTTATCTGACCAGTTCTTTATTTTTAGGAAGCCATATGGAACTTCATATGGAAGAAGGGGCTGTGCTTCTTGGAACCACAGAGGAGAGCCGGTATCCGGTAATCCGCACCCGTGTGGCTGGAATTGAGATGGACTGGCCTGCCGCCATACTCAATATCAATGGCCAGAAAGATGTGAAGGTTACGGGAAAGGGTGCGATTGACGGTCAGGGGCCTTACTGGTGGAACAAGTACTGGGGACAGGACCAAAAAGGCGGAATGAGAAAAGAATACGATGCAAAGAATCTCCGGTGGTGTGTGGATTACGACTGTGCAAGGGTCCGCAATATGGTGGTGATGGAAAGCCAGGATATTGAGCTTTCCGGGTTTGAAAGCCTTCGTTCCGGCTTCTGGAACATTCATCTATGTTATTCAGAGCATGTCCATGTAAACGGGCTTTATATTCATGACAATGAAGGACCAAGTACCGATGGGATTGATATTGATTCCTGCCGTCATGTTGTTGTGGAGCACTGCAAAGTGGCATGCAACGATGACAGCATCTGTATCAAATCCGGCAGGGATGCAGACGGACTTCGGGTAAACAGAATCTGTGAGGATGTGGTCATAAGAGATTGTGAGATTTTAACCGGAGCAGGAGTCACCATAGGAAGTGAGACTTCCGGGGGAGCAAAAAATATTGTGATCCGGGATCTGAAATACCATAATACGGACTGCGGTTTCCGTATGAAATCTGCAAAAACCAGAGGCGGGCTTATTGAGGATGTGCTGGTGGAGAATCTTGAGATGGTTAATGTAAAGTATCCTTTCAGCATGTGTTTAAACTGGCATCCAGCCTATAGTTACTGTCGGCTGCCAGAAGATTATGAAGGTGAGATTCCAGAACACTGGAAGACCCTGACCCAGAACGTAGAAAAAGAGACGGGAATTCCCAAGGTTAAAAATATTACCATCCGCAATGTAACGTCTGTCAATGAGCCGGATTACCAGGGACCTTCCAGAGCGTTTGAGATTGACGCATTTCCGGAAAAGCCAATGGAACAGGTTACCTTTGACCATGTGAAGATTCAGGCAAAGGAACTGGGAAGAATTCAGGGAGTGAAACACATGAACTGGAAAGATGTGGAGATTTCCATTGATGGACCAAATGACAGCCAGAATGACCAGTACGATATCCGGTAATGGGCTAAAAAAATAAAAAATCAGAAGATTTGAAAAAAACTATTGTGTTTTGAGAACACAGATGCTATAATTCACCCAACATATCAAACAAGAGAACAAAGGAGTCTCAACCGTGAAGCTACGGTTGCGGCTCTTTTCGTCTTTGGGCGGTCTTTTCGGCCAGCCCCGGATTGAATGGAGAACGAGGAAGTTTTCCCCTGTATTACTGTGGGAAAGCTTCTTTTTTGTTTCCCGGACTGTTTGAATGAAGAAAAGTAAGAGGAGGAACCGAATATGAAAAAAAGATTATGTTTTCTTGTCCTGACTGCGGTAGTATCCGCCAGTTTTCTCATTGGCTGTGGTTCATCAGCCCAGCAAAGTTCTGTGAGCAAGGGGGCTGTTCCCGAGACAAAGACTGCTTCTGATGGAAAGACCATTAAGGTGGGGGTTATTGGTCCCGTAACCGGAGGCTCTGCCATCTACGGCGAGGGAGCACAAAATGCCATTGCCATGGCGGCGGAAGAGATCAATGCCAGTGATTCTGAATATAAGGTGGAGATCATCAACGGGGGAAAGATGGCAGATGATGCCAGCGATGCCAAACAGACGATTAATGCTTATAACAGTCTGATGAAAGAAAGTCCGGATGCGGTGGTAGGAAGCTTTTTCTCTTCGGTAACCTTGCCAATGGCAGAACAGGCATCAAAGGATAACATGCTTTTGGTTGCAACAGGAGCAACCAATAAAGACATTACCTTAAAAGGTCCAACCATCTTTAGAGATTGCTTCATTGATCCCTATCAGGGCAAGATGGCAGCTCAGTTTGCCAAGGAAAAGGGCTGGAAGAAAGCCGCTGTTATCTATGCAAAGGACGATGATTATTCCAATGGGTTGAAAGATGCCTTTATAGAAAATGCCGAAGAAAATGGCATTGAAGTGGTTTATGTAGGGGAATGTACCACCAAAGATACGGATTTTTCTTCCCAGACGTCCCAGGTTGTGGCAAAGGGATCAGATTTTCTGTTTTACCCGGCATTCCTTGATACAGTTCCCCTCTTAGTCGGTGCAGCAAGAGATTCCGGTTTTGACGGTGCGATTATGGGAGGCGACGGCTGGGATGGAGCCGATACAAAGGGATTTGAAGAACCATTTGAAAACTGTTACTTTACCAATCATTATTCTTCTGAGGATACGGCACCGGAAGTTTCAAACTTCGTATCAAAGTATACAGAGAAATATGGTTCTGAAAGCTTAAATGCCTGTGCAGCCCTTTATTATGATGCTATTTACATGCTGATAGAAGCAGCAAAAAATGGGGGCGGAAATGATACGGCATCTCTGGTAAAAGGGATGACAGGAATGACCTTTACCGGAGTGGGCGGAACCTTTACGATTGATGAAAATGGAGATCCTGAAAAATCAGTGGCCATTAATACCTATGAAGATGGCAAAGTGAAGTGGCTCATGACTCTTTCGCCGGAAGGCACAAAGAAATAACAGAGTAAACACAATCAGGAGATGTGCAAAAAAGGCGGAAGCGTCTTTGGTGCACATTTTCCTTTTTGAAAGAGAAAGGAAAAACCCTTATGACATTTTCGCTATTTTTCCAGAGTCTGATTAACGGCTTGAATCAGGGAGCCATATACGCATTGATTGCTCTTGGTTATACCATGGTTTATGGAATCATCCGCATGATAAACTTTGCCCACGGGGATTTTATCATGATTGGAGCATACACCTTATTTTATACCATCCCCTTGATGATAAATGCCGGAATGCCTCCGTGGCTGTCAGTCTTTTTGGCAATGCTTGTCTGTGCGTCGGTGGGAGTTGTGGTTGAAATTGTGGCATATAAGCCGGTCCGCAAAGCGGGTTCCATGTCTGCCCTTATTACAGCCCTTGCCATGAGCCTTTTTTTAGAAAACCTTGCCATGGTGCTGTTTGGGGCAAAACCCCAGAACATCCAGAAGATCTTTGATTTTCCAACGGTGAATATACTGGGTGCATCCCTTCCCCTCAATGTGCTTTTAACCATAGGAATAGGAATTGCCATGATGGCAGGGCTGCAGCTTTTTATTAAGAAAACCAGAATGGGAAAGGCGATGCGGGCAGTTCCCCAGGATGTGGATGCCTCCATTTTATCCGGGATTAACGTCAATAAGGTCATTACCATCACCTTTGCCATTGGTTCCACTCTGGCAGCGGTTGCAGCACTGATGTACTGCACCAGATATCCGAGAGTAACCAATGATATGGGTTCCATGATGGGATTAAAGGCATTTATTGCAGCAGTGCTTGGTGGGATCGGAATCATTCCGGGAGCCATGTTAGGCGGTATTTTAGTAGGTCTCATTGAAATATTTGTAAAGCTGTTTGCACCTGGCTGGTATGAGGCAATTACTTATGGAATTTTAATTGTTATACTTTTGGTAAAACCGTCTGGCATTCTGGGTAAGAATGTGGGCGAGAAAGTTTAGGGGGTGGGCCATGGAACGACGATATAAAGTTTCTTACATCATTAATATTCTGGGCGTGCTGGCAGTGTTTTTTCTGTTTGTATTTCTTTTTGAATCCAAAATACTGGGAGCCTCTACCCAGTATATGAAAGGGATTGCCACCACAGCCTGTTACACCATTGTCATGGTTGCTTCCCTGAATCTGGTAGTAGGGTGTATGGGAGAATTCTCTTTGGGTCATGCAGGCTTTGTGTCTGTGGGAGCCTATACTTCCGCCATTGTATCCAATGCTCTTGCAGGAAGAGGAATTCCGGATTTCCCCCTGTTTATACTTGCACTTCTGGCAGGCGGTATTGCAGCAGGAATTACCGGAGTTTTAGTAGGTATTCCTGCCCTCCGGCTGCGAGGCGATTATCTTGCCATTGTTACAGTGGCATTTGCGGAGATTATACGGGTCTGTTTTTGTAACTTTGCCATTACAGGAGGCGGAAAGACCATGAGCGGAATCTTAAAGCTGTCTGATTTTTATTGGAGTTACTGGATTATGGCAATCTGTGTAGGCGTGATGTATATGTATGTACGAAGCAGGTTTGGAAGGACGGTCAAAGCCATCCGGGAAGACTACATTGCTGCCAGTGCATCAGGAATTAATGTTACCTATTATAAAGTGCTGACTTTTACGGTTGCTGCATTTTTTGCAGGTGTGGGAGGAGGAATTTACGCGCATTACATGACTGCCATGATTCCTACTAATTTTAATTTCATGTACTCTGCGGAACTGTTATCGGAAGTAATTATCGGAGGAACCGGCTCTCTTACTGGTTCAATTATAGGAGCTGCATTCCTGTCCTCTCTGCCTGAGATGACCCGCCAGTTTTCCCAGTACCGTATGCTTGTTTACTCCGTAGTTCTGGTGCTCGTTATGATCTTTAAGCCAGGCGGAATCTTTGGAACCTGGGAATTTTCCCTGACCCGTCTGTTGAAACGTCTGACAGGGGGAAAGAAAGGGTTGAAAGCCAATAAGAGCAGAGAAAAGGGAGGGAGGTAAAAATGGAACAGTTGGAAAAAAAGACTCCCGTACTGCTGGCTGAAAATCTGGGAATCCAGTTTGGAGGATTAAAGGCAGTAAATGGATTTGATCTGGAAATCGGAGAAGCGGAATTAGTTGGTCTGATCGGCCCCAATGGTGCAGGAAAGACCACCATCTTTAATTTAATCACCGGAGTGTACCGTCCTACGGAAGGGTCCTTTTATTTAAACGGGGAGAGAATGAACGGAAAAAAAACTCACCAGATTGTAGAAGCAGGTATTGCCAGAACATTTCAGAATATTCGGTTATTCAAGAAAATGTCTGTAATTGACAATATTAAATGTGCGATGAACACGAAAGGTGCCTACAGCCTGTTCCATGCAGTGTTCCGCACGCCAAAATATTGGGAGCAGGAAACAAATCTTACGAAACGGGCAAAGGAACTTTTGGAAATGGTCCATTTAACCGGAACCGAAGACTTGCAGGCAGGCAATCTTCCTTACGGACAGCAGCGCCGGCTGGAGATTGCCAGAGCTCTTGCTACCAATATGAAGCTTCTTCTTCTGGATGAACCGGCGGCTGGAATGAATCCCACAGAAACAGAGGAACTTTTGGAGATTATCAACTATATCCGAAGAGAATTCGGCATTTCTGTTCTTCTCATCGAACATGATATGAGCCTGGTTATGAAGATCTGTGAGCGGATTAAGGTGCTTGATTTTGGAACCACCATTGCTTCTGGAACTCCAGAAGAGATTGCCGCCAATGAACGGGTCATTGAAGCCTATCTTGGAAAAGAGGAGGAATAACAGGATGCTTAAAGTAAACGATCTGGAAGTGTCATATGGGGTGGTAAAAGCCATACATGGCGTTTCTTTAGAAGTACATGAGGGGGAGATTGTATCCTTAATTGGTGCAAACGGGGCTGGAAAAACCACCATACTTAGAACCATTACCGGATTGATTAAGGCGGATCAGGGGGAAATCCTTTTTGACGAAACCGATTTAAGAAAGACAGAACCAAGTAAAATCATCTGCCTGAAACTGGCACATGTTCCGGAAGGAAGGCACATCTTTCCTCAGATGACAGTGGAGGAAAATCTGGAAATGGGAGCATTTACTGATACCAGAGGAATGGAAACCACCATGATGCAGGTTTATGACCGGTTTGCCAGATTAAAAGAGAGGAAAAAACAGCTTGCAGGAACCTTATCAGGCGGCGAGCAGCAGATGCTTGCCGTAGGCAGGGCGCTTATGGCAAAACCAAAGATGATCTTAATGGATGAACCTTCTATGGGACTGTCTCCCCTGCTGGTAAAAGAGATTTTTTCCATTATCAAAGAGGTAAACAAAAACGGCATTACCATTCTTTTAGTGGAGCAGAATGCAAAAATGGCATTATCCATTTCGAACCGTGCATATGTCATGGAAACAGGTAAGATCACCATGGAAGGAAATGCAGGTGATTTATTAAAAGATGTGCGGGTGAAAAAAGCGTATCTTGGACAATAGGAGGAGCATATGAAAGAACTGGCTTATTATGATGGAACAATTGGAACACCGGAGGAATTGTTAATCCCATTTCAGGACCGGGTTCATTTCTTTGGAGATGGGGTTTATGACGCCACTGTTGGAGGGAATCACAGAGTCTATCTTTTGCAGGATCATCTGGATCGGTTTTATTCCAGCGCAAAGGCTCTGGACATTAAGATTCCCATGGAAAAGAAGGAGCTTGGAGAGCTATTGACAAGTCTTTTGAAAATGGTGGAGGGGGAAACTCACTTTGTATACTGGCAGGTTACCAGAGGGGCTGGTGAGCGGAATCATGTATACAGTGACGAGATGACTGGAAAGCTGTGGGTCATGATCCGTCCGAACCGGTTGAAAGATCCGGAGGTTCCCATATCCTTGATTACCATGGAAGATACCCGTTTTTTTCATTGCAACATAAAAACCTTAAATCTAATTCCTTCCGTTATGGCATCTCAGAAGGCAAAGAAAGCCGGGGCGGATGAAACTATTTTTCACAGGGGTAACGTGGTTACAGAGTGTGCTCACAGCAATGTGTCCATTTTAAAAGACGGGGTCTTTTACTCCCACCCCAACGACCAGTTCATTCTGCGTGGAATCTCAAAAACTCATATGATTGCAGCCTGTTATAAGCTTGGAATCCAGGTAATGGAAGAAGCATTTTCCTTGACACAGTTAATGGAAGCAGATGAAATCATTGTAACCTCTTCTTCTAACTTCTGCCTGCATGCCAATGAGATTGATGGCGTACCAGCAGGAGGAAAAGATCCGGTGACTTTAAAAAAGATCCAGGATGAAGTGATCAAAGAATATCTTTCTTATACGGAAAAGGAGAGTCTCTTTGACTGATTGAGACTGAAAATCATGGAAGATACCGGAGGGAATGATATGAATCGAAAAGAACTGGAAAAAAGGAATGTGGCAGAGAATCTGGATGCCCTGATGAATCTTGATCCCAGAGGATATGGGGTATGCCGGATTCTGTATGCAGGAAGCCGGAGTGCCATGGGAGAACCTCTTGCCATGGCAGCAGCAGAACGGTTATGTGAAACGGTTAAAGATGGCGATCTGGTCTATATTCTCACCGGATTTATCTTACTTCCCCACAAAGATCCGGAGATGGATGGAATGGTAAGCTCTTTGCTGTTAGCAAGATCCCTGGTGCTGGCGTTTGGGGCAAAACCCGTTATTGTGTGCCCTGAGGAATGTGTGGAACCTGTAAAAAAATGTGCCGGAGTGGTGGGACTGCATATTTATGAAGATGTGGATGCCGTAAGAGAATTTCCTCACAGTATGGGAGTCCTTTCCTTTACAAAAAATTCATTAAGAGCTAAAATTGATGGAGAATGGCTGATGGAAAAAGCTCTGCCTTCTGCAGTGATATCTGTAGAAGCACCTGGTGCCAATTGTTATGGTATTTATCACAATGCAGTGGGAAAAGATGTTTCAGACCTGGAAGCAAAAAGCGATATTTTATGGGAGATGCTCCGTAAAAAAGGAATTTTAAACATTGCAATTGGAGATCTGGGCAATGAGATTGGGATGGGAACCATTGGGGAGCATATTACCCGCTATGTGCCTTTTACCGGGAAGGGCGAGTGCATCTGCGGCTGCAAAGGCGGAATTCTTGCTGCAAGCAGAGCGGACCATGTGATCACTGCCACCTGTTCGGACTGGGGCTGTTATGCCCTGATGGCGGCTCTTGCATACTTAAAAAGGGATATGGAGATTCTTCACCGGGAAGAGATGGAAGGAGAGTTAATGCGTGCCGCTTCCCGGTGCGGACTTGTAGATATGACAGGTTCTCTTCTTCCTGGAATTGATGGATTTGATATCGCCCTGAACACAGGAATTGTCAGTCTCATGCGTCAGTGCACCACTTACGCAGTCTGCTGCTCCTATCATTCAGAGCATTGGTTTCAGCCAGTGATAGAAAAGGGATTTTTTAAAGAAAGGGGATAAGGAACATGAAAATAAAAGCAGTAGGAGATCGTGCAGTTCTGGCAGAAATGGGAAAAACCATCAGTGAATCAGTGAACCGAAAGGTCATGGAGCTGAATCAAAGAATTGCAGCCTTCCCTATGGAGGGAATTGTAGAAACGGTACCTGCTTTTTGTTCTTTATTGGTCTATTATGATCCCCTGATCACTGATTTTGAGTCAGTTGCTGAATTTTTAAAAACCGTTTCTCCTGCTGTCTGGGAGGAAAAGAGTTCTTCTGGAAACGTAATTTCCATTCCCGTATGCTATGGAGGAGAATATGGACCAGATCTAAGTTATGTGGCGGAGCGTGCCGGATTAAAGGAAGAAGAGGTCATTGAGATTCATTCCGGCAGAGATTACAGAATTTATATGCTGGGGTTTCTGCCTGGATTTCCCTATCTTGGGGGAATGGATGAGAGAATTATGACTCCCCGGTTAAATGTGCCGAGAACCTTAATTCCAGCAGGAAGTGTGGGAATCGGAGGAGAGCAGACTGGAATCTATCCCGTGGATTCTCCAGGAGGCTGGCAGTTGATCGGAAGAACTCCATGGAAGCTTTTTCAGTGGAACAATGGGCTTAAGATGCCTTATGAGGCTGGAGACAGCATAAGGTTTTGTCCGATCAGTCCCAAAGAGTTCCAGCAGGCAGAAAAGGAAGCGAGGTGGTAAATATGGGGCTGGAGATTGTTTCACCAGGTTCTTTATCTACCATACAGGACTGGGGAAGAACCGGATATCAAAGCCAGGGAGTTCAGGAAAGCGGAGCATGTGACAAATATTCTTTAAGGCTTGCCAATCTGCTTGCAGGCAATCTGGAAGAGTCAAAGCAGTGCGCCGGAATCGAATTAACCTTTTTCGGTGGGGAGATCTGCTTTACTTCTCCGGAAATCTTTGCCTTAACCGGTGCGGATATGCGTCCTTCCTTAAACGGACAGCCCATTTCCATGTATCGTATGGTAACAGCCCAGGCAGGTGACCGGCTGAAATTTCAGTATGCCCAATCAGGGCTTAGAACCTATATGGGACTTTATGGGGGAATTGAGGTTCCTCTTGTTATGGGAAGCCGGTCCACCAACTTAAAATGCGGACTGGGTGGGTTAAAAGGACGTCCTCTTAAGGCTTTAGACCATTTGGATACGGGAAATACTCCAGAGCAGGTGAACTCTTTTCTGGAAGTATTAAAAGGCAGAGAAACATGGTTTTCCGTTGACGAAAAGAAAGGCTGGCTCAGAAGACCTTCGACTCCTTACCGTTTTTACGCAGCAACGGGATATGTTCTTTTAAGGGCGGTAGAAGGACCTCAGGAAGATGCCTTTACCAGGGAAGGAAAAGAAACTTTCATAAAGTCTCCCTTCCGGCTTTCCAGTGATTGTGACCGGATGGCGTGCAGACTGGAAGGACCTCTGATTGGAATGAAACAGGGAGCCGATATTATTTCAGATGGAATTTCGGAAGGCTCTGTGCAGATAACAGCTTCGGGGGTTCCAATGGTCATGATGGCAGATCATCAGACAACCGGCAGTTATGCCAAGATTGCGACTGTAATCAGCACCGATGTTTCTGCTCTTGCCCAGATGCGGCCAGGAGATCATGTGACATTTCAGTTTGTTTCCCCGGCAAAGGCAGTGGAGATAAGGCGTAAGGAAGAAGAGAAATTCCTCGGCTTCAAAGAAAAGTTAAAGCACAGGATAAGCCAGTAACAGAAAATCACCATGAAAAGGGAGGAATCTATATGGATATGGCAGGTTATAAACCAGAAGAAGTAAGGCGCCTGATCAGAAAGGGGATTATAAAGGAGCCGACCACAGGCATGTGCAAGGGATATGTGCAGGGAAATCTGGTTATTCTTCCAGAGAAACTGGCATATGATTTTCTTTTGTTTTGTCAGAGAAATCCAAGGTCCTGTCCTTTACTTGAAGTATCCGATGCAGGCAGCAGGACATTTTCCCTGACAGCAAAGGGCAGTGACTTAACAACCGATATTCCCAGATACCGGATTTATGAAGATGGGGTTTATACCAGAGAATCCACGGACGTATCAGAGCTTTTTGATGAATACCAGAAGACAAAAGGAAAACTGGTTAGTTTCTTAATTGGCTGCAGTTTTACGTTTGAGGCAGAGCTTTTGGAAGCGGACATTCCGGTAAGGCAGTTGGAAGAAGGGGTGAATGTTCCCATGTATAATACAAATATCCCGTGTGTTCCTGCCGGAATGTTCTCTGGAAACATGGTGGTCAGTATGAGACCAATTCCCCATCATCAGGTGCCGGAGGCAGTTGCCATCACAGGAGCAATGCCAAAGGTTCACGGTGCTCCCATACAGATCGGCTATCCAGAAGTCCTTGGGATCAAGGATATCAGCCGCCCGGACTATGGAGATTCTGTCACAATAAAAGAAGGGGAAGTTCCTTTGTTCTGGCCTTGCGGTGTAACGCCTCAGGCAGTGGTCATGAACAGCCGGCCGTCCTTTGCAATCACCCATGCTCCCGGACATATGTTTATTACAGACATGAAAAACTCCAGATTAAAATAGGATTAACAATGCAAAGAATAGAGAAAGGAGATGGTCTGTATGTCCATTGATTTAAACTGCGATTTAGGAGAAAGTTTTGGCGTATACCGGCTGGGAAGGGACGAGGAGATCCTTCCGCTGATCACATCAGCTAATATTGCCTGCGGATTTCATGCAGGTGATCCTCTTGTGATGGAGCAGACTGTGGCACTTTGTAAAAAGTATGGAGTGAGGGCAGGTGCCCATCCGGGTTTTCCTGATCTTTCCGGTTTCGGAAGAAGAAACATGAATCTTTCCCCCAGAGAGGTAAAAGCCTGTGTCACCTACCAGATCGGAGCATTGAAAGCATTTTGTGACAGTGCTTCCATTCCCCTTTATCACGTAAAGCCCCACGGTGCTCTTTATAACATGGCTGCCAGAGATGAGAAAATGGCGGAAGCTCTCTGCCACGCCATAGCAGATGTTGACCCGGATCTGGTTCTTCTTGCTTTAAGCGGAAGCCAGATGATTGCATCAGCCAGACGATGTGGCATCCCCTGTGCCAGTGAAGTGTTTGCAGACAGGGCATACGAGAGTGACGGAACCCTGGTCCCAAGAAGCAAACAAGGAGCGGTGATCACAGACGAAGAAAAAGCGGTCAGCCAGGCCATTGGCATGGCGGAAAATGGAACAGTGACTGCCACGAATGGAGCTCAGATTTCCATTGAGGCAGAATCCATCTGCGTCCATGGAGACGGAGAAAAAGCATTGGAATTTGTTAAACGGATACGGGAAAGACTGGTACAAAAAGGAATTGAAATAAAGAGCTTTTAATGGCTTTTAATGCATTTCATTGTATTTTCATTGCAAATAATTACATGAAAACTGTTATTTTATACATGTTTAAGTTTCTGGAAAAAATGGTGCTATGATAGAAGAGAGGCATCATTTTTTGCCGTACTGAAAACAGACACGAGAATAAGTTCCAGACATAACAGGAGGGTAGGAATGTTTTCTATTGCTATTTGTGATGATACCAAAAAAGATTCTATAAAAATTAAAACTTTGGTAGAAGAATATATGGAGTCCAAAAGTATTCCATATCAGATTCGTATCTTTGAATCGGGAGAAGAATTTTTGGCGTTCCACGAGCATTTTGATCTGGTTTTTCTTGATATCGCTCTTGGGGGAATCAACGGGATTCAGGTGGGACAAAAGATAAGGGAGGCTGACCGGAATATGAAGGTCATCTATACCACCAGCTATCGGCAATATTGCAGACAGGCGGTCAATTATGTCCATGCCTTTGCCTATCTGGAGAAACCGGTAACAAAAGAAAAGATGGATCGACAATTAGATGAGATTTTGGAGTACATACAGGAAGAGCATGAAAAGTCAGAAATCGTGACATTTGAGATTTTAGAAATCACAAAACAGGGAAAAGTAGAAACCAGAATAAAGAATTTTGAAGTAAATGACATTTTTTACTTTGAATATTTCAACAGAAGGATTAGAATGAAACTGGAACGTGAAGAGTACTTTTTTAAAGACCGAATGAAAGATCTGGCAGAAAAGATGGAAGAATACAATTTCGAAGTCTGTCATCAATGTTTTTTAGTCAATTTAAAACATGTGAAGAGGATCAAAGGATATGAAGTCTTTATGAGTAATCTGGATAAACTTCCTGTTTCCCAGAAAAAATCAGTGGATTTCAGGAAAAAATTAAATAAATACATACAAAGCGTCATTTAGGAGAATCCATGGAAGATTATATTATTTTTATATTCGGAACAATTATTTCTTGTCTGATCAATACGGTCATTGTTTTTCAGATAATCGAAGAGAGAAATGATCGAATGTATCATAATAATTTATTATATTTTTTAATGAAGGCGGGCGTATTTATTTTTGTGGTTTGGGTGAACTGGCTCAACAGCCCTTTTTTGAATATTATTATCTGGATGCTTTCTTTGATACTTGTTAATCTGACTTTGTATGAGAATAAAAATAAAAAATCCATCTATCGGATTATCGAAGTCATTATGTCCATTCTGATTTTGACCATATGCGAAACTGCAGGTGTGGAACTTTTGGATTATATCTTCTGGAAACTGGGAATTCAGGTGGTCCAGCCCATTATGCTGGAAAGCATGGAGATGACCTTTTCCAAATTGTTTGTTCTGATCTTTTATTATCTGATTATCATAAAGGTGTGGAAGAATGACTCCAATGTTACCTTTACCAGAACCCAGTGCCTGATCGAACTGATTATTATTGGATTCAGCATTGCCAATCTGGCTGTGATTATTTCAGTCATTACAAAAGTAACCAGTAAAACGGAACGGATTCTTATTCTGGTAAATATGGGCTGTATCCTTCTGGCAGATTTGTACTTTTTATATTTTGCCAGATTTGTGGAGGAAAACAATCAGTTAAAAGTGAAACTGAAGCTTTTAGAACAGCAGTCTGTGCTCCAATATGAATTTTATGAAGAACAGGAAGAAAAATATCTGGAATCCGTGAAGATTTTTCACGACGTGGATAAGCATTTAAGGATGATTGAAAGCATGTATCAGTCAAAAGAAGACGAGCTTGCCATTACATACACCCAGAAGATCAGCCAGATGCTTATGCCCCTGTCTTTAGAAGAATTTACCAACAATCCCATTTTAAATGTAATTTTAAATGATAAAAGAAAGATTGCAAATCTTCATTCCATTGATTTCAGGCTGGAGATCGGCGCTGTTGATTTAAGCTTTATGGAACCGATTGAAGTGACCACGGTCTTTGGCAATCTGCTGGATAATGCCATTGAAGCATGTGATCTGGTTCCTGCAAACCGTTTCATTGAGATGAGGCTGGATAAATACAATGATTTTATCGTAGTAAATCTTTGCAACAGCACCAGCCCGATTGGACAGTGGTGTGCAGGAAAACCGGTGTCACGAAAAGGAAAGAATCATGGAATCGGTTTAATGAATGTGGAGCAGGTCATTAAGAAATATAATGGGAGCATGGTGCTTGGAGAAGAGAATAAGATTTTTAGCTGTAAAATTATATTCAGCCTGTAAAAATGGATGATCCGTTACAGGAAAAAAGGGAGCTGATCCTTAGATCGGTTCCCTTTTTCTGTACCCCATACACGAAAATCTGTAAGTTATGCAGCGGATATTGAAATTACAAACCAGGAGTACGAAAATGGAAATGTACCAAAGAAAATTTGGAAACATTAGAACACCACAAGTAAGTAATTGCTGAGAAAAGAAAGGAAGGTATGTTTATGAAAAAAGTAGCTCTGGTCAATCCCCTGAGGACGGCTGTAGGCTCTTTTCGTGGTACACTTTCACCTTTAAGTGCCATTGATTTAGGGTCAGCAGTAATAAGAGCCTGTCTGGAAAAAAGCAATCTGGACCCGTCTCTGATTGATGAAGTTTATCTGGGAAATGTTCTTCAGGCAGGAAATGGTCAAAATCCAGCCAGGCAAGCAGCAATAAAAGCAGAAATTCCGGTTGAAACACCTGCAACTACGATTAATACAGTATGTGGTTCTGGTCTTCATTCTGTAGCACTGGCTTACGATACCATTTTAGCGGAAGAGGGCAGCATTCTTTTGGCAGGCGGAATGGAGAGCATGACCAATGCTCCCTATCTGTTAAAGAAAGCAAGAGGCGGATACCGGCTTGGTAATGGGGAATTGGTTGACAGTTTACTGGAAGATGGTCTAACCTGTGCCATCAATGATTTTCATATGGGAATGACGGCTGAAAATGTTGCGGAAAAATATAAAGTTTCCAGAGAAGAGCAGGATGAATTCTCTTATCACAGTCAGATAAAAGCAGCGCAGGCAAACGAGAAAAATGTTTTTAAAAAGGAGATTGTTCCTGTGACGGTGAAAACCAGAAAAGAGGAGATCACTTTTTCAAAGGACGAACATGTAAGACCAGACACTTCCCTGGATAAACTGTCCAGACTGAGGACTGTATTCAAACAGGATGGAACGGTAACAGCAGGAAACGCATCTCCCATCAGTGATGGAGCCGCCGCCATGCTTGTTATGTCAGAAGATAAAGTAAAGGAGCACGGTCTGACTCCAACGGCGTACATAAAAGGATATTCCTTAGTGGGAGTTGATCCGGCTTATATGGGAATGGGACCATGGAAAGCTGTTTCTGCTCTTCTTAAAAAGCAAAAGCTTACCATTGATGATATTGACCTTTTTGAATTAAACGAAGCCTTTGCTTCCCAGGCAGTAGCCGTATCAAAAAAACTTGGAGTTGATCCTTTAAAAGTCAACGTCAACGGAGGTGCAATCGCAATCGGACATCCACTAGGAGCAAGCGGTGCAAGAATACTGGTCACCCTGGTTCATGAAATGGCAAGAAGATCTTCTCATTACGGCATCGCTTCCCTATGTATTGGAGGCGGAATGGGAATTGCCATGCTGGTGGAGAATGCACTGGTTTAAAAGCATTTATGTACAGAAAGGAAGATGAATATGAAAGAAGACGAAATACGTTTGCTGCAGTCCATGCCGGCAGTCAGCGCCAGTTATGGACGGCCCCCCTGCCGTTTTTTAAACCGGGAATATCTTACCATTCGCTATGAGTCTGATCCCGTTAAAATCAGCCAGGCAGTTCCAGAACCTCTGGAGCCAGACGGAAGCAATACGGTTTTATACGAATGGATCCGGATGCCGGATGCCTCAGGTCTTGGATCTTACGAAGAAAGCGGTGTGGTCATCCCCTGTATTTATCAGGGAGTGCCCTGCAACTTCACTGCTCAGATGTATTTAAATAACGGTCCTGCCATACTGGCAGGCAGGGAAATCTGGGGTTTTCCAAAAAAATGGGGTGTTCCGTCCCTGAGAGTAGAGGACACGGAGACCCTTACCGGCACGTTGCTTTATAACCACATGCAGGTTGCTATGGGAACCATGCCTTTTAAATACCATGAGATGGATAAAGACAGGATTCTCCCCGGTTTATCCAAAATGCAGGTCAATTTAAAATTAATTCCTGATGCAGATGGGAAGCCATTGATCGCACAGTTAATTGCCTATGAACTTCAGGACATTGTGGTGAAAGGCGGCTGGTCAGGACCTGCCAGACTGCATCTGGTTTCCCATGTCAATGCTCCCGTGGCAGATCTGCCAGTGATAAACTGCATCGAAGGAACCCATGTAATTGCCGATTTAACCTTACCTTATGGCAGAGTTTTGTATGATTACCAGAAAGGAGGAGACAAAAGATGAAAAGTAAGCTGGTATCAGCCTCTGAATCCGTGAAACGGGTGAAAGACGGGGATAAGATTATGGTAGGCGGATTTTTAGCAGGAGGTCATCCGGAAAATCTGGTAAAAGCTCTTCTGGAAACAAATCCTGCCCGTGATTTAACCATTATATCCAACGATACAGGAACCCAGGAACTATCCATCTACCAGCTTGTTAAAAGTGGAAGAGTGACTCATGTTCTGGCTTCTTACATTGGTTCAAATCCTGAAACAGGAAGACTATTAATGACCGGAGAGGCGAAAATAGAACTGTATCCACAGGGAACTCTTGCTGAAAAAATAAGGGCAGGCGGATCTGGTCTTGGTGGTGTTTTAACACCAGTGGGACTGGGAACCGAAGTGGAAAAAGGCAAGAGAAAAATTGAAGTAAATAACAAGGAATATCTTCTGGAAGAGCCTTTAAAGGCGGAGGTAGCTTTCATTAAAGCACAGAAAGCTGATGAAGAAGGAAACTTAATTATTGACGGATCTTCCCGCAACTTTAATATTGTAATGGCAACTGCAGCAGACTATGTTGTTGCAGAAGTTGATGAATATGTAAAAGCAGGAGAAATTGATCCTAACCATGTAAATGTTCCTGGCATTTTTGTGAACGCAATTGTAAAGGTGGGCTGAGGGAATGAATAAAAGAGATTTTATCGCAAAGAGGATCGCAAAGGAATTAAAGGATGGCGATGTAGTCAATTTAGGAGTGGGAATGCCAACACTGGTTGCGAACTATATTCCAAAGGATGTCCATGTAATGCTCCAGGCAGAAAATGGAATTCTTGGAGTTGGTCCCAATGCCGGTGAACAGGATAAAACCCTGGACTGCATTGATGCAGGGGGAAACTATGTGACAACCGTAAAAGGTGCCAGTTTTTTTGACAGCTCCCTGTCTTTTGGAATTATAAGGGGCGGTCATGTAGATGTTACCGTGTTAGGTGCCTTAGAGGTAGATGAAGAAGGCAACGTGGCAAACTGGATCATACCGGGAAAGAAAGTGCCGGGAATGGGAGGTGCCATGGATCTGGTAGTGGGAGCAAAGAAAGTGATTCTTGCCATGGAGCATGTAAGCAAAAACGGAGCACCCAAAATACTGAAACACTGTCGCCTTCCCCTGACAGCCGTTAAAGTGGTAAAGACCATTGTAACGGATATGGCAGTGATTGACGTTGTTCCGGGAGAGGGTCTGGTTCTGAAAGAAATCGCACCAGGTTTATCTGTGGACGAAGTCCAAAGAGCAACAGAAGCACATTTAAATGTGCCATCTAATTTAAAGTTTATGGCAGTATAGCAGGTGATCCCATTTCTGTTAAAGATTTGTTAAATTACTTGCGATTAGTCATAATGAAAGTTGAGATTCATATAATTTATTAATAGGAAGACAAAAAAAGGAGGAAACAAAAATGAAACTTAATTTAAAAAACTTATCTTTAAAAGCCGCATCAAAGGTGGTTTTAAAATCAGCAAAAACAGAGGTAAACAGCTCCTGTTTCTTCATCGGCTATCAGCCTCAGGTACCTGAGAATGCAAAAAAGTTAAGAAAATTCTAAGGCAGTCAGACTCATGGCTTCATTAGAAAAATTCATGATCGAAAGACTGGTTTTCAATCAGATCATCCCAAAAGAGGATGCAAAACTCTATCAATTTGGTCTGGAGTGTCTGATTTTAAAATCTCTCCACTGTATTTCCTATCTGCTTCTTGCAGCCTGTTTTCATATGCTGCCGGAAGCAATTGTGATTGGCTGTGTGCTGATACCATTACGAAGAAATGCAGGCGGATACCACGCCAGAACAAAAACAGGATGTTATCTTTTTTCCTGTTGTTATGTGGCACTTTTGTTTTTCCTGTTTTCTATTGGGATAAACGAGTACATATGGTGGAGTGCATTTCTCTTGTCCGATGCAGTGATTTTCTTTTTGTGTCCGGTAGAGAATGAGAATAAACAGTTAGATGAAAAGGAAGTAGAATACTACAGAAGGAAAACCAGGCTGCTTCTTATGCTTGTGAATTTTGCCTGTATCGCCCTCACCGTTTTCGGTTTCCAGTTTATAGGAAGTCTTCTCCGGTGTGCGGTCTGTGGTGCAGCACCTCTTTTAATTCTTGGTAAAATTAAGAAGAGACCGTTTTTTCATTAAAGAAAAGGTGTCCGGCATTTCCCGGCACCTTTTCTTTACACAGAAAGAGCCGCTGCAGCAAGTAAATATACTTGCTTAACAGCGGCTCTTTTTTAATTATAAGCTTTTTGCAATGGTGTCTGCTAAGGCGTTTAATTCCGTAAGCTGATCTTCTTTTACAGAGGATTTAATGGTTACCGTCTGATCAAGAATGGTCATATTCTTCATCTGGGAGATTGTTTCTGCCATCTTTTTGCCTGCCATAACTCCCCAGGTGCCGTTTTCAATCAAAGCGACCGTACGGTTCTGGACATTATGTGCTTTCATATCCTGAAGAAGATGTTCCATATTGCTGAATACCCCTCCATTGTAGGTTGCAGAAGCGAAGACCAGATGGCTGCACCGGAATGCTTCAGCGATGAGTATAGACGGATGGGTTACGGATACGTCGTATACTGCAATGTTTCGTACGCCCAGCTCTCCCAGGCGGGAAGCCAGGATGTTGGCTGCATTCTCTGTATTTCCATAGATAGAGCCATAAGCAATCATAACCGCTTTTTCTTCTGGTACATAGCTGCTCCAGGTCTGGTATTTGTCAACATACCAGCAGATGTCAGAGCGCCATACCGGGCCATGAAGCGGACAGAGAATCTGAATATCCAGCGGAGTGACTTTCTTTAAAAGTGTCTGGGTAGAAGGACCGTACTTTCCTACAATGTTGGAATAGTATCGTCTGGAATCATCAAGCCAGTCACGTTCAAAATTCACCTCATCGGCGAATAAATTACCGTTCATTGCGCCAAAGGTGCCGAAAGCATCAGCGGAGAACAGAATCTTGTCAGTGGTGTCGTAGGTAACCATAACCTCAGGCCAGTGAACCATAGGAGCAAGGTAAAAGGTGAAGTTATGCTTGCCGGAACTAAAAGAATCCCCTTCTTTTATAACGATGGCTCTGGAATCAACGGTAAATTCATAGAACTGATTGATAATGGGGACAGTTTTGGCATTACAGATGACTTTCACATCCGGATATCTTCTTACAATGTCTCCAAGAGTAGCACAGTGATCCGGCTCCATATGATTGACAATGATGTAATCCAGATTTCTTCCGTTTAAAACCGCTTCCACATTCTCAAGAAACTGGCCGGTAATTGCCCGGTCAACCGTATCAAAAAGAACAGTCTTCTCGTCCAGCAAAAGGTATGAGTTATAAGAAATTCCTCTCGGAATCGGGTAAGCATTTTCGAACAGAGCGAGACGGCGGTCACTTCCCCCAACCCAGAATAAGTCGTCTTTGATTTTTTTTACACAGTACATGTTGCAGCCTTCCTTTCTTTCGTTCGTTCTATCCTATCAATAAAAGTATACTATATTTTAAGAAAAATGTCATTGTTTTTTCTGGCATAATGGTGTATTTACAGGTATTATAAGCCTTTTTGAATAATTTTATCTCTATCTTCTTAAAATGACCCAAATTATATCCAGTATTATCTGGAGGATTGCAAATAATCCATAAAAATTTATTGAACACTTTTTCGTTTTTTGGTACAGTAGAATTCATGAAAGGGGGCAGAATCAGTGTCGGGAAAAAAGGAGAATATTCTGGTAAGCGCCTGTCTGCTTGGTGTTAACTGCCGTTATGATGGAAAAAATGGAAGAGCGGAGTCTGTGGTTTCATTGATGAAAGAGTATCATTTAATTCCGGTCTGCCCGGAACAGCTTGGAGGTCTGATGACCCCCAGAGAGCCGGCAGAAAGACAAGGAGAACGAGTAATGGACCGGACAGGCAAAGATGTGACTGGCTGCTTTAAAAAAGGGGCTTTGGAAACCTTAAAACTTGCAGAACTTTATAACTGCAAACGAGCCATATTAAAAGAGAGGAGTCCATCCTGCGGTCACGGAGTGATTTACGATGGTACATTTACTGGAACAAAGATTTCGGGAAGCGGAATGACTGCCAGGCTTTTAGAAAAGAATGGAATTACTGTAATGGGAGAGAGTGGGATCTCTGAAAAAACACTTGACAGCGGCTTATAATTAAGCTATCATTTCCGTTAAATATTCAGACAAAACCGGTATCAGAGGAGAAAGACACTATGAAAAAAGTTGTGAAATTCGGGGGAAGTTCTTTAGCCAGTGCAAGGCAGTTTAAAAAGGTGGGCGACATCATTCGTTCTGATAAGGCAAGACGGTATGTGGTTCCGTCTGCCCCTGGGAAACGAAATGACAAAGATGAAAAGGTAACAGACCTGCTTTATCAGTGTTACCAGGCAGCAACAGAGGGCAAAAGCTATAAAAAGATTTTAGAGAAGATAAAAGAACGTTATGATGAGATCATAAACGGACTTGGGTTAAACTTGAATCTTGATTTCGAATTCACAAAGATAGAAGAGAATTTTCTTAAGAATGCCGGAAAAGATTATGCTGCCTCCAGAGGAGAATATTTAAATGGAATTATCATGGCAGAGTATCTTGGATTTGAATTTGTAGATGCAGCAGAGGTGATCTTTTTTGATGCGGATGGCAACTTTGAAGCAGAACTGACAGATAAGGAACTGGGAGAACGGCTGGAACATGTGGAAAAGGCAGTTATTCCCGGATTTTACGGTGCAAAACATGATGGAACCATCAAAACATTTTCCAGAGGCGGTTCTGATGTAACAGGCTCCATCGTTGCAAAGGCAATCCATGCGGATATGTATGAAAACTGGACAGATGTGTCAGGATTTTTAGTGGCTGATCCCCGGATTATCAAAGACCCGGAAGTAATTGAGACCATTACATACAGGGAACTGAGAGAACTTGCTTATATGGGAGCCAGCGTGCTTCATGAAGATTCCATATTTCCAGTAAGAAAAGAAGGAATTCCGATTAACATCAGAAATACCAATAAGCCGGAAGACCAGGGAACCTTAATTGTGGAAAGCACCTGCAGAAAGCCCAGTTACACCATTACCGGAATTGCTGGGAAGAAAGGTTTCTGTTCCATTAATATTGAAAAAGCCATGATGAATGCGGAAGTTGGTTTTGGGAGAAAAGTGCTGGAAGTATTTGAAAAATTCGGTGTTTCCTTTGAGCACATTCCTTCTGGAATTGACACTATGACCGTGTTTGTGCATCAGTCAGAGTTTGAAGAGTTTGAGCAGTCTGTCATTGCAGGAATCCATAGAGCAGTGGAACCGGACTTTCTTGAACTGGAATCAGACCTTGCCCTGATCGCAGTGGTTGGAAGGGGAATGAAAGCGACCAGAGGGACTGCTGGAAGAATCTTCTCAGCTCTTGCCCATTCCAGAGTGAATGTAAAAATGATTGATCAGGGTTCCAGTGAACTCAACATTATCATCGGGGTAAAGAATTCAGATTTTGAAGAAGCCATTAAAGCAATTTATGACATGTTCATTATGACAGAAAGTTAAGAAAAAGACAGAAGAGCTGCCTTAGTGCCGCTGCTTCTGTCTTTTTGATTTCTTGGAATAAAACACTTTGGAAACATATAGGAATATGGTACAATCTTCTTAATAAATAAATCATTCATGCGGAGGTAATTATGCAGTATCGTAAATTTGGAAAGACAGGATTGAGCGTATCAGCACTGGGGTTTGGAGCTATGAGACTTCCTGTTACAAAAGATAATCAGATTGATGAAGCACGTGCCATTGCCATGCTCCGGCATGCCATTGATGAAGGGGTGAATTATGTGGATACGGCATATCCCTATCACCAGGGAGAAAGTGAGCGGGTCGTAGGAAAAGCACTTTTATCCGGTTACCGGGATAAGACCTATCTCGCCACCAAGTGTCCGGTATGGAAGCTTGAAACACCAGAAGATTTTGAGACTGTTTTGGATGAACAGCTTGAGAAACTCCAGACAGACCACATTGATTTCTATCTTCTTCATGCTTTAAGCAGAGAACGTTTCGAAGAAAAAGTAAAGAAGCTGGATCTGGTAAAACAAATGGAAAAAGCACGAAAATCCGGAAAAATACGGTATCTTGGATTTTCCTTCCATGATTCATATGATGTATTTCAGGATATCCTAGAATATTATGACGGCTGGGATTTTTGTCAAATCCAGTATAATTATGTGGATATTACCCATCAGGCAGGAGCAAAAGGTTTAAAAGCTGCAGCAGATAAGGGTCTTGCCGTAGTGATTATGGAACCTCTTTTAGGAGGAAGGCTTGCAAATCCTGCGGATCATGTTAAAAAAGTATTTCCAGCAGATAAATCCTGTGTGGAATATGCCCTTGACTTTTTGTGGGATCAGCCGGAAGTAAGTCTGCTTTTAAGCGGTATGAGCGAAGAGACACAGTTAGAAGATAACCTTGTCTATGCCAGCCGCAGTCATATCCATATGGTAACCGGAGAGGAAAAGGAGATTTATAAAAAGGCAAAGGAAGTATACGATTCCATGGCATTGGTAGGCTGTACCGGATGCCGTTACTGCGTTCCCTGCCCCTTTGGACTTCCCATTCCGGATATTTTCAGCCTTTACAATATGACAGCCGCACATAAAGAGGAAGAAGCAAAAGAGGGTTACCGTGCCATTTCTGTAAAAGCGGAAGCATGTAAGGCGTGCCACCGCTGTGAAAAGGAGTGCCCTCAGATGATTAAGATCAGTCAGGTTATGCCGGAAGTATCAAAAGTATTTCAAAAACTGGAGGCCTGACCCGCACACAAGGAGGGCGGTTTATGCTGGAAAAAATTGATTTGTCAAAAACCATAGAGAAGGAAGCCTATAAAAAACAGATCAAAGAGCAGAGGGAGCGTCTAGGACAATTGCAGCGCAAATGTAAGGATGCCAATATTCCGGTCATGGTTGTTTTTGAAGGCATGGGAGCATCTGGAAAAGGGGCTCAGATCAATCATTTAATACAGGCATTAGACCCAAGAGGGTTTGATGTGTATGCCAATGATAAATCTACAAAGGAAGAACGGATGCACCCCTTTTTATGGCGTTTCTGGACAAAACTGCCAGGCAGAGGACGGATTGCAATTTTTGACAGAAGCTGGTACCGGCAGGTGACCATGGAACGGTTTGATGGAACGATATCGGAGGAAGCATTGCCGGGAGCATTAAAGGATATCCAGTCCTTTGAGCGGCAGCTTACCGATGATGGTATGGTGATGATAAAATTATTTCTCTATATCTCAAAAAAAGAACAGAAAAAAAGGTTTCAGAAGCTTAAGAAAGATAAGGATACCAGTTGGCGTGTATCTGCCAGTGACTGGCGCAGGAATAAAGGATATGACCGCTTTTTAGCCATCTGTGAAGAGATGCTGGAACAGACAGATTCCGACTATGCTCCCTGGACGATTATTGAAGCTACAGACCCCCACTATGCTGCAGTTAAGATCATTACAGAGGTGGCGGACTGCCTGGAAGAGAAACTGCAAAAACATAGACCTTATAAATCCGATGAAGAAGCCTCTGATCCGGTTCCCTTTCAAAAGTATCAGAATGATGTCCTTTCTGGCATAGATTTGTCGAAAAGCATATCAAAATCGGAATATAAAAAAGAGATTGATCAGCTTCAAAAGAGGCTGGAGCATCTTCACAGCCAGATCTACCGGTTAAAGATACCAGTGGTTCTGGGGTTTGAAGGCTGGGATGCAGCAGGAAAAGGCGGTGCCATCAGGCGTTTAACCAGCCATCTTGATCCCAGGGGATATAAAGTATTTCCAACGGCAGCGCCCAATGACATGGAACAGGAGCATCATTACCTGTGGCGTTTCTGGAATCATGTTCCAAAAGCAGGCCACATCGCTTTATTTGACCGGACCTGGTACGGCAGGGTATTGGTAGAGCGGATTGAAGGCTTCTGCAGCCAGAAGGAATGGAAGCGGGCATACCAGGAGATCAACGAGATGGAAAGACACATGGCTAACGCAGGAGCAGTTGTGTTGAAATTCTGGATTCACATTGATAAAGAGGAGCAGGAGCGGCGTTTTATTGCCCGGCAGGAAAATCCTTTCAAGCAATGGAAGATTACGGATGAGGACTGGAGAAACAGAGAGAAATGGGATCAGTACGAAGAAGCAGTCAATGAGATGCTGGTGCGGACTTCAACCACCCATGCTCCCTGGATTGTGGTAGAAGGAAACTGTAAGTATTATGCCAGATTAAGGATATTAAAGACTGTTGTAAAAGCTCTGGAAGCAAAGATCCGGGAGAAAAAGAAAAGTTCATGACTGCTTGTATTTTCCTCTCTTTTCGTGTAAAGTAGAAGAGGAGTGAAACAACCAGGAGGAAACAGCATGAATACGGTTTTGATTGTGGGCGGGGGCGCTGCAGGGATGCTGGCTGGTATAGCAGCAGCCATGAAGGGCAGTACCGTCCATATTTTTGAGAAAAATGAAAAGCTTGGCAAAAAAGTTTTTATTACGGGAAAAGGGCGCTGCAATGTGACCAATGCCTGTGATACGGAAGAACTGTTCCAGAATGTTGTAACCAATGCCAAATTTTTATATAGCAGTTTTTATGGTTTTACGAATTTTGATATGATGGATCTGCTGGAACAGCTTGGCTGCCCCTTAAAAACAGAGCGGGGCAACCGGGTATTTCCTGTTACCGATAAATCCTCCGATGTAATCCGTGTCCTGACCCAGAGACTTTTGGAACTTGGTGTTGTGATCCATTACCGCAGTGAAGTGGAAGACCTGGTAATAAAAGATGGTGGGATAACAGGCATCAGGGTGAAAAGCGGAGGAAAGAAAGAGGCCGTGTCCGGCGATGGGGTAATTATTGCCTGCGGCGGTTTCTCCTATCAGACAACCGGGTCCACCGGAGCTGGATATGAACTGGCAAAAGAAGTGGGACATACCGTAACCCCCCTGTCTCCTGCACTGGTTCCTTTTGTTGTAGAAGATCCTGTGGTCAAGGAACTTCAGGGACTGTCTCTGCGCAATGTAGAAGCTTCCATTTCGAGAGGAAAAAAGGTCATTTACCGGGAGTTTGGGGAGATGCTTTTTACTCATTACGGGGTCAGTGGCCCCGTGCTTTTAAGTGCCAGCAGTTATGCGGCAAAGGAACTGAAAAAAGGACCCCTTACCCTTTCTATAGATTTAAAACCGGCTTTGACAAAAGAACAGCTTGATGCCAGACTTTTACGGGATTTTGAAGAAGCCATGAACAAGCAGTTTAAGAATTCCCTGAATCATTTATATCCGGCAAAACTGGTACCGGTCATCATAGATGCCAGCAGGATTCCTCCGGAAAAAAAAGTCAATGAGATTACAAAAGAAGAACGGCAGAGAATCATTGAGCTGACAAAAGGCTTTTCACTCACACTTAGCGGACTCCGGTCCTACCAGGAGGCAATTATTACTCAGGGCGGTGTTTCGGTAAAAGAGGTGAATCCTTCCACCATGGAATCCAAACTTGTTTCCGGTCTTTATTTTGCAGGAGAAGTGCTGGATTTGGATGCGGTAACCGGCGGTTTTAATTTACAGATTGCCTGGTCTACGGGCTGGGCGGCCGGCAATGCTGCGGGAGAGGAGAAAGACAGAAGATGACAAAGGTTTACAATATAGCCATTGATGGACCTGCAGGAGCGGGAAAAAGCACGATTGCCAGGTCCGTTGCCCAAAAACTGCAATTCGTGTATGTGGATACCGGAGCCATGTACCGTGCCATGGCACTTCACTTTTTAAGAAATGGCATATCCGCAGATGACGAAGGGGCTGTTTCCAGGGCTGCAAAGGAAGTGAACGTAACCATTGCCTATAAAAACGGCGAACAGCAGGTGCTCTTAAACGGAGAGAACGTCTCTGGTCTGATCCGGACACCGGAGGTAAGCGATATGGCATCAGCCACTTCTGTTTATCTGCCGGTGCGCAAAAAACTGGTTGAGCTTCAGCAAAAGCTGGCAAAGCAGGAGAATGTCATTATGGATGGCAGGGATATTGGAACCTGCGTTCTGCCTGATGCGGATCTTAAGATCTATCTGACTGCCAGCACAAAAGTCCGTGCCAGAAGGCGTTATTCCCAGTTGAGAAACAATAAATCCCAGTATACGCTGGAGGACATTGAAAAAGACATTATAGAACGGGACAACCGGGATATGAACCGGGAGAATTCCCCTTTAAAGCAGGCAGAGGATGCGATTTTACTGGATTCTTCGTTCATGACAGCAAGACAGGTCGAAGAGCAGATCCTTTCGTTGTTCCGTCAAAAGACAGGAAGGGGGGAATCCCGGTAATGGAAGTGAAGATGGCAAAGTCAGCAGGTTTTTGTTTTGGTGTAAAACGGGCTGTGGATCAGGTTTATGAGCAGTTGGAACGGAAGGATAAGGCAATTTATACTTACGGTCCTATTATCCATAATGAGGAAGTGGTAAAAGATCTGGAGGAAAAAGGTGTAACCGTCATCCAGACAGAAGAAGAATTAGAACAGGTAAAAGACGCTGTGGTTGTCATAAGGTCCCACGGAGTGGGCAGACACATTTATGAAATAATGGAAAAAAACGGCATTGAGATTATTGATGCCACCTGCCCCTATGTGAGGAAGATCCACAGGGTAGCGCAGGAACAGAATCAGGATGGAAGACGCCTTATTATTATCGGCAATGAAACGCATCCGGAAGTGCAGGGTATTAAAGGCTGGGGAAATGCCAATACTTTAGTGGTGGAAACACCCGAACAAGTGGAAACATTACCGTTATCAGAAGGTGAAAGGCTGTGTATTGTATCACAGACGACATTTAATTACAATAAATTTCAAGATTTAGTTGAAAAAATTTCTGAAACGAGGTATGATATACTTGTTTTAAATACGATTTGCAATGCAACACAGGAAAGACAGGTGGAAGCAAAGCGGATAGCTTCAGAAGTGGATGCCATGATTGTCATAGGCGGAAAGAGCAGTTCTAATACCCAGAAGCTGTACGACATATGCCGAAGGGAATGTAAGAATACTTACTATATCCAGACACTAGGTGATTTAGATCCTGATTGTGTAAATTCTGTGCGCAGCGTAGGTATTACAGCCGGGGCTTCAACCCCGAATCATATTATCGAGGAGGTTCATACTAATGTCAGAGTTAAGTTTTGAACAAATGTTAGAAGAATCATTGAAAACTATACGTACAGGAGAGATCGTCACTGGTAAAGTCATCGACGTAAAAGAAGATGAAATTGTCTTGAATATAGGTTATAAGTCTGACGGCATCATTCCGCGTAACGAGTACACGGATGACCAGAATTTTGATCTCAGAACTGTTGTACAGGTTGGAGAAGAGATGGAAGCCAAAGTCATCAAGGTTAACGATGGTGAAGGCCAGGTTGCTTTATCCTATAAGAGACTGGCAGCAGACAGAGGCAATAAGAAGCTGGAAGAAGCATTCGAAAACCACGAAGTACTCACTGCTAAGGTTGCACAGGTTCTCGACGGCGGCTTAAGTGTTGTTGTTGAAGGTGCAAGAGTATTTATTCCTGCAAGCTTAGTATCTGATTCTTATGAGAAAGACTTATCCAAATATGCGGATAAGGAGATTGAATTTGTTATTACCGAGTTCAATCCAAGAAGAAGAAGAATCATCGGCGACAGAAAGCAGCTTATGGTTGCTAAGAGAGCAGAACTTCAGAAAGAATTATTTGCAAAGATTCATGCTGGCGATGTGGTAGAAGGTACCATCAAGAATGTAACTGATTTCGGTGCATTCATTGATCTTGGCGGTGCTGATGGTTTACTCCATATTTCCGAAATGAGCTGGGGCAGAGTAGAAAGTCCTAAGAAGGCATTTAAGGCTGGAGAGAAATTAAGCGTTTTAATCAAAGATATCAATGGTGATAAGATCGCCTTAAGTTTAAAGTTCCCTGAGACAAATCCTTGGAGAGATGCTTCTGAAAAGTATGCAGTAGGCAATGTTGTAATCGGCAGAGTTGCCCGTATGACTGATTTCGGTGCTTTCGTTGAACTGGAGCCAGGCGTTGATGCATTACTCCATGTTTCCCAGATTTCCAGAGAACATGTAGAGAAGCCATCTGATGTACTTGCAATTGGTCAGGAGATCGAAGCAAGAGTAGTTGATTTTAATGAAGATGACAGAAAGATCAGTTTAAGCATCAAAGCACTTCAGATCCAGGACGAAGAAGATTCTCCTGTATATTCTGACGAAGTTTAAACATAATAAGATAGACGGATAAGGAAGTGGAGAGATCCACTTCCTTTTTTGGACTTCAAAAACAAGAAAGACGGGAAAGGGGAACCTATGAAAAGGAAAACCAGATTATGTCTGATGCTTGTGTTCGTACTATCTTTTGTACTGTCTGGCTGCAAAGGAAAGTCGGAACCGGAACCCGAACAGACAGCCGCAAAGCCGGTGAATGTGGAGGGAAAAGCAGAACATTCCACACAACAGTCAGAAAATGAGGTGAAATTGCAGGACGATTATTACGATTATGTCAATGGAAAACTGTTAAGGGAAAAGGAGATTCCAAAGGATTCCAACAACTGGAGTTATTTTTATGAGCTTGACAAAGAAGCATACGAAGTTCTTAATAAAACTCTTAAGGAAGCCGTAGACAATCGGGATCAGGAGCAGCCTGGAACCCTTAAGCAAAAGATTGCAGACCTTTATCTGACTGCACTGGATATGGAGGGAAGGGAAAAAGCAGGATTTGGCAAGCTGCAGCCCTACATCAACCAGATCAGGGGAGCAAAAGATCTGGAAGAGTATCTGGAGGCAGCAGGAGTCATATATTCAGATCTGGGTGTGGGAAGTATTCTTCTTCCCCAGTGGTCAGAAGATATGAAAGATTCCAGCAGGTATGCTCTATACATGAACGGTGCTGATCTGGGACCGGGAAAAGAAACCTTAGAAGACAGTTCCCAGGCAGAACTGATGAAAAAGTATGAAGCTTATATTGGAAAAATCATGGAGTACTCTGGAATGACCAGAGAAGAAGGAGAAAAGGCTGCAAAGGATATATTTGCATTACAGAAGGATCTGGCTAAGAGCGCTCTTCCATTGAGTAAGAGAAATGACCCAGGGTTTATCTACAATCCTTACACCGAAAAAGAACTGGACCAGTTATTACCGGGAAATACCATGGACCAGTTTTTAAAATCAGCAGGTCTTTCCGGTGCAGGCACTTATGTAGTAAGTCAGGAAGAGCAATTGAAAGCAATCGGAACATATCTGACAGAAGAATCTTTGGAGCTGTTGAAGAATTATTCTGTCTTCTGCCTGATTCATGATTTTGGTTCTTATCTCACTCCGGAAATAAGGGATAGCTATGTGGATTGGCATAATCTGCAGAATGGTATAAAAGAAAAGAAAACCAATGAAAAGCTGGCTGGTGAAATGACGCAGGATATTCTTGGGTTTGAATTTGGAAAGCTTTATGTGGAACAGCAGTTTTCAGAAACTGATAAAAATGCAATGAAAGACATGGTGCAGCAGATTATAAGGGGATACAAGATCCAGATTGATAATCTGGACTGGATGGGAGAGGAAACAAAAACAGCAGCACTGAAAAAGCTTGACAATATGACATTAAAGATTGGGTATCCAGACCAGTGGCCCGATGATTACAAAAAAGCTTCTGTTCTTTCTGCAAAGGAAGATGGAAACCTGATTGATAATATTCTTTCACTTGTAAAGGCAAAAAATGAAGTCCAGAAAGAGAAGGTAAAGAAACCGGTGGATAAAGGAGAATGGGCGATGACACCTCAGACCGTCAATGCCTATTATAATCCAACCGGTAATGAGATCGTGTTTCCAGCCGCGATTCTGCAGCCTCCATTTTATGACAGGGATGCGGATTTTTCTTCCAACCTTGGTGGAATCGGCATGATCATTGCCCATGAGATCAGTCACGCATTTGATTCTTCCGGTTCCCTGTTTGATGAAAATGGAAACTATCATGTATGGTGGACGAAAGAGGACAGAGCCAGATTTGAAAAACTGGCAGATGAGGTTGCGGCTTACTATGACCGCCAGGAGGGGGTTGAAGGGCGTATGGTTAATGGAAAACAGACCCTTGATGAAAATATTGCAGATCTGGGTTCCATGGCATGTATTACGGCAATTACCGGTGATGATGAGAATGCTTTGAGACTGTTATTCCGGCAGTATGCAACCATCTGGGCATCAAAGTATACTCGGGAAGCGATGATAAAAAGACTAAACACAGATGTCCATTCCCCTGCAAAGGTTCGGGTCAATGCAGTTCTTGGCGCTACCGATGCGTTCTATCAGGCATATCCTGAAATAAAAGAGCAGGATAAGATGTTTGTTCCGCCAGAGCAGAGAGTGAAGATCTGGTAAAGCGGAAAAAAAGAAAAAGCCATATCAGGATATCCTGGAATGGCTTTTTCTTATGGGGTGTCTGAAAACTGCCTGTTTCAGACACGCCATAGTTAATATGCTAGTTAATATGTTTTTTCAGTGCTTCAAAACTTTCTTTGCTGATTACATGTTCAATCCGGCAGGCATCATCCTCGGCAGTCTCTTTGCTCACACCCAGTTCCATCAGCCATTGTGTGAGAAGTTCATGCCGCTCGTAAATCATCTCTGCAATTTTTCTTCCTTCTTCGGTTAAATAGATGAAGCCTTCTTTGGTAACGGTAATATGGTTTCGTTCACGGAGGTTCTTCATGGCAACACTGACGCTGGATTTTTTAAACCCAAGTTCTTCCGCCACATCCACAGAGCGGACAACAGGCCGGGTCTTGCTCAGAACCAGTATAACCTCCAGATAATTTTCGGATGATTCATTGGTGCGCATTGTAAGTTTTACCTCCATTCAATCATACTTTTAGTATATCATATGGCACGAAGAACATCAAATAAAAAATACCAGGAAAAAAGTGTTTAAAAATCTTGACAACTCACAAAAGTTAGCATATACTAACCTACAGGAAATGTAAATGATTATCAATAAAAAAGAAAGAAGATGACGAATGATGCCGTTGACAATGGTGAAAGCTGGCGAGCCGAATGTGATCCGTAAGATCGGCGGGAAAGAAGAGACAAGACGTTTTTTGGAAAACCTCGGTTTTGTTGCAGGTGGAATCGTAACAGTTGTTTCCGAGATGGGTGGAAACATGATTGTTAATGTAAAGGATTCCAGAGTAGCGATTGGAAAAGATATGGCCAATAAAATAATGGTAGGATAAAAGGAGGAAGAAGAGATGACATTGAAGGAGATCCCATGCGGGAAGACAGTCAAAGTAACAAAACTGACTGGCGAGGGTCCGGTAAAAAGAAGAATCATGGACATGGGAATTACAAAAGGCGTGGATGTCTACGTAAGAAAGGTTGCTCCCCTTGGTGATCCGGTGGAAGTGACTGTAAGGGGATATGAATTATCACTCCGAAAAGACGATGCCGAGATGATCTTAGTAGAGTAATTTTTTTTGCATATGAGTTAGAGAAAACTAATTTCAGATAAATCAACGCGAAAAGATAGAAAGAGGTAGAGTATGTCAATCAAGATTGCATTAGCAGGTAATCCGAACTGCGGAAAGACAACATTATTCAATGCACTTACAGGATCAAACCAGTTTGTGGGGAACTGGCCTGGCGTTACAGTGGAGAAAAAAGAAGGAAAGTTAAAAGGTCACAAAGATGTTATTATCATGGACCTACCTGGAATTTATTCCCTTTCTCCATACACATTGGAAGAAGTTGTTGCCAGAAATTATTTAATCAAAGAGCGTCCTGATGCGATTTTAAATATCGTAGACGGAACCAACATTGAGCGTAACCTTTATTTATCCACTCAGCTTATGGAACTGGGCATCCCGGTTATCATGGCGGTCAATATGATGGATATTGTGGAGAAAAACGGAGACAAGATACATATCAGCAAGTTAAGCCAGAAGCTTGGCTGCGAAGTGGTGGAAATCTCCGCTTTAAAAGGCAATGGTATTAAAGAGGCTGCAGAAAAGGCAGTTGCAATTGCAAAAAGTAAATCTGGTGCAGTTCCGGTTCATAAATTTCAGGCAGAAGTGGAACAGGTACTTGATTCCATCGAAGATAAACTGTCAGACGATGTGCCGTCAGAACAGAGACGTTTCTTTGCCATTAAGCTTCTGGAGAAAGACAGTAAGATTGAAAGCCAGTTAAGCAGAGTTCCTGATGTATCAGATGAGATCGCTACAATTGAACGTGAGATGGACGATGATACAGAGAGTATTATCACCAATGAGCGGTATGTCTATATATCCTCCATCATTAAGGATTGCTTTACCAGGAATAAAACGGAAAAACTTACGGTGTCCGATAAGATTGACCGGATCGTTACCAACCGTTATCTGGCTCTTCCCATCTTTGCAGCCGTTATGTTCCTCGTTTATTATGTATCCGTTACCACAGTAGGTACATGGGCAACAGACTGGGCAAATGATGGTGTGTTCGGTGATGGATTCAGCTTCTTTGGAATTGATGTTCCTGGTGTTCCTGTTGTTGTAGAGGGTATTTTAACTGCTATAGGCTGTGCAGACTGGCTTCAGGGTCTGATTCTTGACGGTATTATTGCTGGTGTTGGTGCAGTTCTGGGATTTGTACCTCAGATGTTAGTACTCTTTATATTCCTTGCTTTCCTTGAAAGCTGCGGATATATGGCACGTGTTGCATTTATCATGGACCGTATTTTCCGTAAATTTGGTCTTTCCGGTAAATCCTTTATTCCGATGCTCATCGGAAGCGGATGCGGTGTTCCTGGTGTTATGGCTTCCCGTACCATTGAGAATGACCGTGATCGTAAGATGACCATTATGACAACCACATTTATTCCATGCGGAGCCAAGCTTCCAATTATTGCCCTGATCTCAGGTGCTTTATTCGGCGGTGCAGCATGGGTAGCTCCAAGTGCTTACTTTGTAGGCATTGCAGCGATTATCTGTTCTGGTATTATGTTGAAAAAGACAAAGATGTTTGCAGGAGATCCGGCTCCTTTCGTTATGGAGCTTCCCGCTTATCATATGCCTACAGTTGAGAATATTTTAAGAAGTATGTGGGAACGTGGCTGGTCTTTCATTAAAAAGGCAGGAACCATTATCCTCTTAGCTACTATTGTTATATGGTTTGCTTCCTTCTTCGGCTGGGTTGACGGACAGTTCAGACTGTTAGATACCATGGAACTTGACCATAGTATTCTGGCAGCGATTGGAACTACATTCAGTTGGATCTTTGCTCCTCTCGGCTGGGGAGACTGGAAATCTGCTGTTGCAGCGATTACAGGTCTTGTAGCAAAAGAGAACGTAGTAGGAACCTTTGGTATTCTTTACGGATTTGCAGAAGTAGCAGAAGATGGAAGTGAAATTTGGGGAACTCTTGCAGGAAGCATGACAACTCTGGCGGCTTATTCCTTCCTGGTATTCAATCTTCTTTGTGCTCCATGCTTTGCAGCAATGGGTGCCATTAAAAGAGAGATGAATAACATCAGATGGTTCTGGTTTGCCATTGGTTATCAGACACTTCTTGCCTATGTGGTATCACTGTGTGTATATCAGATTGGTATGCTGGTTACAGAAGGAACCTTCGGAGTGTTTACAGTAGTTGCATTTGTTCTTATTGCGGGATTCATTTATCTTTTAGTAAGACCTGCAAAAGATACAGCTTCATCAAAAGTAAGTGTAAAACGTGCGGCAGGTGCGAAATAAGCCACACTACATGAAAAAGAGCCTGCATGAATGTGCAGGCTCGAAATATAGGAGGTATCTCATGGGAACTGTTGTAGTATTGCTGGTTGTTACCGGTGTGGTAGCATTGATTATAAGAGGTATGATCCGTGACAAAAAGAATGGTAAATCCATTCAGTGCGGAGGAGAATGCGGAAGCTGCGGGGGACATTGTTCCCATTAGACATGATTAGCCAAGAGGTGAATGGTTTTGATTTTCATATCAGAAAATGGAGGTGCACAAATGGAAGAACGCAATATTATCAGTGAAAAAAGAAAAGTGACTGATTCAAGAAGCTATCACAGATCAAAGATGCAGAAAGAGCTTATTATTTTGAAACTCAAGGAAAAAGGATGCAGAATAACAAAACAGCGCCTTACACTTTTGGATATTATTCTTGAACATGAATGTTCCAGCTGCAAGGAGATTTATTATAAAGCATCCAGAGTTGATGAGAGTATAGGGGCTGCAACAGTTTATCGTATGGTCAATGTTTTAGAAGAGATTGGAGCAATCAGCCGGAAAAACATGTATAAGATTGCCTATTCCGAAACCTGTTCTATGGAAGATGCGTGTACCGTAATTCTGGATGATGAAACGACCTATCATCTTTCTGCCAAGAACTGGAACTCTGTGGTCAGGGCAGGATTATCTGCATGTGGGTATTTGGATGATCAGAAGATTTCATCTATATCTGTAAGACCATGCGAGTGTGAACAGATTGAATGTTCGTAATTCGTTGGTTTCGGGTTAGTCAAAACTAACTGATTTTAGATTATAATAAAAAAGGTCATACTGGCCTTTTTTTATTTTATAGAAATTTTATAGAACTTCTTTACAAAATTAAATTGATTTTATGTTGGGGTGATTATGACGCCTGGAACAGATCTTATGGAATTGACAGCGATTAGGATGTATAATTTCACCAAAACATGACATAGATTGACATTAATGGATAAATTTTATCAATAAAAACAATTATCTTTGACTAACCTAAAATAGAATTGGTATTATAGATAAAATAAAGATTTTGGAAAAAATAAGGAGGATACATAAGATGTGGGATTTATCAAAACTTAAAAATACAGGAATATTTATAGGTGGTATTTTATTTGGAACGGCTGGTGTTAAGGTTCTTTCCAGTAAGGACGCAAAAAAGGTATATACGAATTGTACGGCTGCTGTTCTTCGTGCCAAAGAATGTGTAATGAAGACTGCAACCACAGTACAGGAGAATGCAGAGGATATTCTTGCAGAAGCAAAGCAGATCAATGAGGAACGTGCAGCAAAAGAAGTGGTTTTAGAGGACGCTTTACAGGAAACAGAAGCGTAACAGGTAGAAAAACCAGAGCAGAAAAGCAGCAAAAAGAGCGGGGCCGTATAGAAAGAGGCCCCGTTTTCTATACGGAGGAACAAACGTGAAATTTATAATAAAACATGAAATACCAAGACGGATCCGCCTCCATCTTGTTCAGAAGCAGATGACTTATAAGGAGGCGGATACCTTACTGTATTATCTTCATCAGCAGAAGAATGTGACGGCAGCAAAGGTATACGAACGGACAGCCGGTGCAGTGATTTCCTATGTAGGAGAAAGAGAGGAAATCATAGAGATCCTGCAGCAATATCATTTCCATGAGATAGAGGTGCCTGCAGGTGTCTTAGAACATTCGGGAAGAGAGTTAAATGCTTTTTATCAGGAAAAGATGATAACAAAAGTGTTGTTTCGGACAGCGGGGAAGATCCTTTTGCCAGCTCCTGTGCTCACCTTTTTTGTTGGAATAAAATCAGTCAGATATCTTATCAAAGGGCTGAAATGTCTTCTTTTAAGGAAAGTAGAAGTTGCGGTATTAGATGCTGTTGCCATTGGTGTTTCCCTGATCCGGGGAGAGATGGATACAGCAGGTTCTGTTATGTTTTTGCTTGGAATCGGAGAACTTTTAGAAGAATGGACTCATAAAAAATCCGTGGGAGATCTGGCGAGAAGTATGTCTCTTCATGTGGGGAGAGTATGGCTTGTAAGCGGCGGTCAGGAAGTGCTTGTGGAGGCTTCTGTGATTCAACCCTCTGATCTTGTTATGGTGCGCATGGGAAATGTCATTCCTTTTGATGGTGAAGTGGAACAAGGAGAAGCACTGGTTAACCAGTCTTCTTTAACAGGCGAAGCTCTTCCAGTCAGAAAAGAAACAGGCGGATACGTTTATGCAGGAACTGTATTAGAGGAAGGGGAACTGCTTATCAAAGTCAGAGAAGCTTCCGGCTCCACCAGGTTTGAGAAGATTGCTGCCATGATTGAGGAATCGGAGAAGCTGAAATCCTCTCTTGAGAGCAAGGCGAGCCATCTGGCGGACCAGTTGGTTCCATATACACTTTTAGGAACTGGACTTACCTGGCTTCTGACAAGAAATGTTACAAGAGCCTTGTCCGTTCTTATGGTGGATTTTTCCTGTGCATTAAAACTTGCCATGCCTATTTCTGTTTTATCGGCAATCAGGGAAGCTTCCATGTATCATATGACCGTAAAAGGCGGAAAGTATCTGGAAGCAGTGGCTGATGCGTCTGTGGTGGTTTTTGATAAGACAGGAACTCTGACAAAAGCAAAACCAACTGTAAAAGAAGTGGTTACCTTTGGAGAAGAAAGTAAAGAGGAGATGCTTCGTATTGCAGCATGTCTGGAGGAACATTTTCCTCATTCCATGGCAAAAGCAGTGGTTCAGGCGGCAAGAGATCTGGGACTGGAACACGAGGAGATGCACACAAAAGTGGATTACATTGTAGCTCATGGAATTGCTTCTTCTATTGAAAACAGGAAGATAATCCTTGGAAGCTATCATTTCGTTTTTGAAGATGAGGGCTGCATCATCAGTGAGGGGGATCAGCAGAAGTTTGAGACTCTGCCAGACGACTGCAGTCACCTTTATCTTGCCATGGATCAGAAGCTTGCGGCTGTAATCTGCGTGGAAGATCCTCTGCGGGAAGAGGCGGAAGCAGTGATTGAGTCATTAAAGAGAGCTGGTATTAAAAAGGTAGTTATGATGACCGGAGACAGTGAACGAACGGCAAAAGCCGTGGCTGCCAGGGTTGGTGTGGATGAATATTATTCAGAAGTTTTACCGGAAGAGAAAGCACGATTTATTGAAAAGGAAAAAGAGGCTGGTCACAGGGTGATTATGGTGGGAGATGGAATCAATGATTCCCCTGCATTATCTGCTGCAGATGTTGGAATTGCCATCAGTGACGGAGCGGAGATTGCAAGAGAGATTGCAGATATAACCATAGCGGCAGATAACCTTTTTGAGATTGTCACACTAAAACTTTTAAGCATCAGCCTGATGAAGCGTATTCATAAGAATTACCGGAATATTGTTGGAATTAATGCCAGCCTTATTGTTTTGGGTGCAGCAGGAATGATTGCTCCCACCACGTCTGCCCTTCTTCATAACCTGTCTACTTTGGCAATTAGTCTGGGAAGTATGCAGAATTTATTAGAGGAGTAAACGATTAAAAATTAAGTGATTTTTACGCTTGTTATTCCTTTAAAATCGTGTTACCCTAAACAGTATGGGAGATATTTCCATAAATACAGCAAAGGATTTGAAGGAAATGAACAGGAAACAAAATCATGTGCGTACAATAGGAAAAGTGATGTTTCTGGCAGTGTTATTTATCCTGTCAGGGGCAATGGCTGCACTGGGAGAAGAGGCTTCTAAGTTTGTACCTGGAACAAAGGTCAACGGAGTTCTTGTCGGTGGAATGACAGTAGAAGAAGCCAAAATACAGATAGAAGGTTTTTATGGAAGAGAGTATCATTTAACTCTCAAAGGCAGAGATGGAAAGACAGAAGTAATCAAAGGCTCTGACATCGGATACCAGGTGGTCATAACCGATGGGTTAAAAGCGGTTCTGGAAGAACAGAATCAGAACGGCAGAGTGGCAGGACCTGCAGAAGATAACAGCCACAGACTAAAGAGTACAGTGACTTATGATGAACAGAAGTTAAAGGATAAGATCCATGGGCTCTCCTTTGTAAGCGGAGACAATATTGTAGCTACTGTGAATGCGAGAGTGTCAGACTGGAAGCAGGGAGAACCCTTTTCCATCCTTTCAGAAGTTCAGGGGAACAGTGTGAATGAGGGAAAGCTGGAAGGCACTGTAAAAAGTGCATTGAGTCAGGAGATGAAGGAATTAAACCTGGAAGAATCTCAATGCTATGATACTATTACTGTTACGAAGGACGACGAACGTATAAAGGCACAGTGTGATGCTTTAAACCGGGTAAGGGAGATGGAAGTTACTTACGTTTTTGGCAGTAAGTCCGAAGTGCTGGGTGGAGAAGAAATCTGTTCATGGATCACAGGACTTGCCGACGGAGTGATTCAGGTAAGCCCGGAAAAAGCAGGTGCTTATGTGAAGATGCTGGCGGACAAGTACGATACTGCGGGAAGAGCAAGAAATTTCCATACCACAAGCGGCAGGGACTTATCTCTTACCAGCGCCTATGGCTGGAGGATTAACCAGGCGGCAGAAGTTCCGGAGCTGATTGCAGTAATCCGGACTGGACAGAGCCAGACAAAAGAGCCCAAATATGCAGTCGGTGCGGCTGACCGGAATGTTGATTGGGGGAATACTTTTGTAGAGGTGGATATGGCTGCCCAGCATGTCTATATGTATAAAGGCGGAACCCTGGTATGGGATGCACCTTGTGTTACCGGTAATGTGTCAAAGAATTACATAACTCCAGAAGGAATCTATACATTAAACTATAAGCAGACAGACCGGATTCTCCGGGGGCCTAAAAAGGCGGATGGTACTTACGAATATGAAAGCCATGTGGATTACTGGATGCCTTTTAATGGCGGAATCGGTTTTCATGATGCCAGTTGGAGGGCGAAGTTCGGCGGAACCATTTATCAAAAAAGCGGAAGCCATGGCTGTATTAATCTTCCGCCAAAGAAAGCCAAGGATTTATATAATCTGATTTACAGCGGAATCCCTGTGATCTGCCATAATTAAATTCATAACACAAAGAGACTGTCTTGTCACCTGTTATTTCATTGACAAGACAGTCTCTTTGTGTTACATTGATTTCAGCAAAAAAGGACAAGGGAGGAGAATCTATGGCAGAAATCATGCCTCATATTCAGTTAGGAGAGAAACAGGCAGCTTCATATGCACTGCTTCCGGGTGATCCCGGCCGGCTTGACCGGATTGCTTCTTATCTGGAGGATGTGGAGGAACTGGCTTTTAACAGGGAGTTTAGAAGCATAAAAGGGAAATTTCAGGGGATCACCATACTGGCTGTTTCTACTGGAATCGGAGGAGCTTCTGCAGCCATTGCTGTAGAGGAGTTAAGTAAGATCGGTGTAAAGGCAATGATCCGGATCGGAAGCTGCGGTGCGCTTCAAAAGGGAATCTCTCTGGGGGAACTGATTATAGCCAATGGTGCGGTGCGCCAGGATGGTGCCTCAGCCGCATATGCAGACTTATGTTATCCGGCAATTCCTGATACGGAGTTATTAAATGCCTGCATACAAAGTGCAGAAGAAAAACAATTTGGATACCAGGTAGGGATTGTCAGAAGCCATGACAGTTTTTACACGGATCAGGAAGAGGAAATACGAACATATTGGTCAGAGAAAGGAATTCTTGGCTCTGATATGGAAACCGCAGCGCTGTTTGTAGCCGGACGGATAAGAAAAATTATGACAGCCTCTATTTTGAATACGGTTGTCGAGTATGAGGAATCCTTAGAAGATAACATTAATCGCTATACAGACGGCGATGCAGCAATGGTGGCAGGGGAAGGAGCAGAGATTCTTACCGCACTTTTGGCATTTGTCCAGGTCGATAAAAAAAGGAGAATGAAAGATGAATCAATTATTTAAAACGAAATGGAACGCAGCCTGTTTTGTTCTGATTCCAGCCTGCATTGGTATCAATTATTTAGGAAAGTTGTTTGCTTCTGTATTAAAGCTGCCTTTGTGGCTGGATTCCATTGGTACCTGCATTGGTGCAATTCTGGGAGGTCCTGTCATTGGGGCGATCTGTGGGGCTGCCAACAATTTAATCTTTGGATTTACTACAGGTGATTCCATTACCCTTGTCTATGCGCTGACAAGTCTTTTTCTTGGAGCTGGTGTTGGAATCATGGCAAGGCTTGGGCATATGAAGACACTGTCTGGAGCAATGTTAACGGCCTGCGTGGCAGGAATGACTGCAGTTATTATCTCCACCCCTTTAAATATCTATTTTTGGGGAGGAACCACAGGTAATATTTGGGGAGATGCTGTATTTGCATGGTCACAGGCTATCAAACTTCCTGTATTTTTAGGATCGTTCCTTGATGAAGTAGTGGTTGATGTTCCGGATAAAATCATCACCCTTCTCATTGTTTTTGCAATTGTAAAAGGATTTCCAAAGAAGCTTACCGCTCTCTATGAAGTAAATGAGGACGTAGAAAGTCTGGATTAAGAGAAAGGGGCATTATGAAAACCATCAGTCTCTATGTGGAGCAGAATACTTATTTAACAAGGCTTCACCCATTTGCTAAATTAGGTTATATTTTGTCTTCAATCCTGATTCCGGTTCTTGGTAAAGAACTTTGGCTGTATGCTTTTACTTTGGCTGTCAGTCTTATTCTGGCATTGAATGGGAGGATCATAAAAAAGATCTTCCCTCTGATTGCATTCGCTTTTCCCATTATTCTGACGGTTTTCCTTATTCACGGACTTTTTAACCAGAATAACGAACAGATTCTCTTTACTCTGGGACCGCTTGTTTTTTATGATGAGGGAATCTTTTATGCGTCCCGGATCGGGCTTAACATTTTAAACATGCTATTGGCATTTGCTGTTTTTGTTCTGACCACCAGACCTGCCGTTTTGGTGGATTGCCTGGAACAGGCAGGTCTTCCTCCTAAATTTGGATATATGATTTCTTCTGTATTCTTAATTATTCCCCAGATGATAAGCACCATGAGTACGATTATGGATGCCCAGAGAAGCCGGGGAATGGAGACGGAAGGCAGTCTGTTTGTAAGAGCAAAAGCATTTATTCCATTGATTTCCCCGGTAGTGAACAGTTCTCTGATCAATACCAGAGAACGGGCAATTGCTTTGGAGGTACGGGGATTTGACTCCAGGCATAAGAAAACATTTTTGCAGGACTATAAGTTGGGAAGATCTGACAGGCAGTTTATTGCTTTTTTCGGAATTTTACTTTTCTTATCAATTCTCTGGAGGATCATACCATGGCTTTTATAGAAGTAAATCAATTGAAATACCGCTATCCCCATACAAAGCAGCTTGCCCTGGATGGAATCAGTTTTACCGTGGAAAAGGGACAGTTTGTGGGAATTATCGGGGAAAACAAGGCAGGGAAAAGTACCTTATGTCAGTCATTTGCAGGACTGGTTCCCACCATGTTCCGGGGAGCTTATGGGGGAAGTATTAGAATTGGAGAACTGGAGGCAGCCAAAGTACCCATTGCCCAGTTATGCCGTCATGTAGGGCTGGTGTTTCAGAATCCGTTTAATCAGCTTTCCGGCGCAAAGGAAACGGTCTTTGAGGAGATTGCATTTGGTCTTCAAAATCTTGGAATTCCAAAAGATGAGATTCTAAAGCGGGTGAAAGAGAATTTAAAAAGATTTGATATGGAGCTACACAGGAACAGCAATCCCTTTGATCTATCCGGAGGTCAGATCCAGAGAGTGGCACTTGCCAGTATCCTGGCGATGAAGCCGGAAGTTCTGGTATTAGATGAACCTACTTCCCAGTTGGACCCTATGGGAAGTGAAGAAGTATTTCAGATGGTAGAACAGTTGAAAAGCACAGGAATTACGGTTTTTATGGTAGAACAGAAGATGGAAAAAATGGCAGAATACTGCGACCGGATATTGCTTTTGCATCAGGGAAAACAGGTAGATTTTGATACACCGGAACGGATTTTTTCCAGAATGGACTTAGAGAGTTTTGGAGTACGCCCTCCCGTTTATACGGAAGTGTGTAAACGAATTTCCTTATATCTGGAGGAGGGAGATAAAAGAAATTATCCGGTTACAAAAGCACAGACGGATGCATTCCGGGAAAGATTTCCAAAGAATCTTAAGGGCAGAAGCCACAAGAAAAAACAGGAGATGAAAGAGGGAGAAGACTGGTTTGTTATTGAAAATCTAAGATTTGGCTATGATTTGAAAAAGCCGGTAATTCCGTCACTTTCTCTGAATCTTGGAGCAGAACCAACCGCTATCATCGGTCAGAATGGGGCAGGTAAAACAACACTGGTGAAATTGTTAAAAGGGCTTTTAAAACCGCAGGAAGGAAAGATTTTTCTAAAGGGGGAAGATATTTCAAAAAAAACAGTGGCACAGCTTTCCGGGAAGGTGGGCTATGTATTTCAAAATCCTGACGATCAGATATTTAAAACCAGGGTTTTAGAGGAAGTTATGGTGGGGCCTCTGAATCTGGGGTTTCAGAAAGAGGAAGCGAAGAAAAAAGCAAGGGCAGCACTGGAGATGACTGGTTTGTCCCACACAGAAGAGGAGAATCCTTATGATCTGGACTTATCCGAACGCAAGATGGTGTCCATTGCTTCTGTACTTGCCATGGAACCAGAGGTTTTGATTCTTGACGAGCCAACCATTGGTCAGGATGCAAATGGAAGAAAACTGCTTGGGAATCTTATCAGAAACCTGAGTGAGCAGAACGTATTTGTTCTGGCAATCCTTCATGATATGGATTTTACCGCAGAATATTTCGAGCGGATAATTATTATGGCTCATGGGACAATCATGGCAGATGGACCAAAGGAAACTGTTTTTTATGACAAGGAATCTTTAAAAAAGGGAAGATTGGAACAGCCCCATACCACAGAATTATTAGAATTTTTAGGTTATGATGGCATATTTTTAATCCCCCGGGATATGGAAGAAGAAGGCAGGGAATAAGATAAATTGGATGGAACAATTCGAAGAAAAAAGATTATAGAAATACTGAGTAAAGAGGCAGGACCTGTTTCGGGAACAGAACTTGCAAAAAGAGTGGGAGTGAGCAGACAGGTGGTGGTTCAGGATGTGGCACTGATGCGAGCGGAGCAGGAGGAGATTCTATCCACCAACAAAGGCTATGTAATCAGACATAAATCAACAGAAACAAAAGCCCCCTGCGTTCGGGTATTCCCGGTCAGTCACACCACAGAGGACACGTTAAATGAACTTTTTGCCATCGTAGATTATGGCGGCAGACTTTTAGATGTGATGATTGAGCATGAAGTCTACGGGCAAATCCATGTGGATCTGATGATTCATAACCGGCTTGATGCAGAAGAATTTATAGAAACGTTAAACAATTCTTCGGACAAGCCCTTAAAGATTCTGACCAATGGCTGTCATTACCATACGGTTGCTGCAGATTCACACAGGCATTTAGACCGGATTGAACAGGAATTGAAAAAACTGGGCTATCTCATAGCAGAATAATCTATAAACACCTGACTTTTGGGAATACCGTAAAGCCAGGTGTTTTCATTTGTTTCGGACAGTTCCTAGGGACAGAAAACAATGATCTCATCAGGGGTGGTGATTGGGGGAAGACTGCGGGTCGTATACTTATATAAGACAAACAGATAATGTCCTCCGGGATTTTGAACAAAAATTTGTCCGTTGGGAAGAAGGATGTCGATATCATCTGTATCTGAAATATTCAGCATTAATGTCTGGTCTGTATTTAAAAGGTCCTGATTAAAATAATCGAACATAGCTTCATAATCATCGTCATTTTCTGCCAGTATAACGGCATGAAACTGTGGAGGATAGATCAGTGGAACCGGTCCGTTGGTGTCATAGATGGCGATAATGGAATCTCCATTTTCAAAGGTATGCTGATCCAGCACATAAGTATCGGCATCAACAATAAAATTTACTTCCCCCATATTGTCGCTCATAACCGAGATAAAGACGGAGCAGGAATCTGACTGGGAAGAGGTTTGTGGATTGACGGAAATAACGGTTCCGTAAACAGGGACAAAACGTGTCATAGCGGATCCTTTGGGGTGTTCTTACCTTCATTTTATGATAGATGAAAACCGGTTGTGAGACATTTTAAATAAAAATCGTAATAAAAACGTCAAGAAATATACCGGAAATATTTAGACATATTTCTGGTTTTTAAGTTATAATGAATGCTGAACTAAAAGGCTAGTAAAGAGGTAGGAAATAAATGGAAAAACAAAAGCAGCGTAGCAGAAAGAAGAGATCCTTTGGATTACAAGGCTGGGCAGTGATCGGAACCGGAACTGTGGCAGCAGCACTGATTGCTACGTTTACATACGTTCAGATGGGAAGAGCTTATAATCATGTGTTTTTCCCAAACACCACCATCAACGGGATGAATGTGTCAAAAAAGTCTCCCGAAGAGGTGAAGAAGATGATTTCCACCAACATTGGAGATTACAAATTAACCATTCAGCTGCGGGGAGGGGACAGGGAAGAATTAAAAAGCAGCGATATCGCGCTGGAATCTGTTTTTGACGGAACCTTAGAACAACTGGTGGCAGATCAGAAGCCTCTTTCCTGGGTAAAGCACTTAAAAAAACCGCAGTCATACGAACTTAATACCATGATCCGTTATAATGAGGAAAAGTTTGAGCAGACAGTGTCTGGGTTCCCTTTTATGAAAGAAAATGCGGAAGATAAAGCAATGGATGCTTCTGTTTCGGATTACAGATCTGGTCAGGGATATCATATTATACCTGCCAAAGAGGGAAAAGAACTGGATCTTAATAAAGCAAAGACAGCAATATCTGAAGCAGTAAAAGAACTGAAACCAGAACTTTCTCTCGAAGAGGCAAACGCGTATATCTCACCCCAAATCCCTACAGATGATCCGGAACTTGTCAGCAGGGTCCAGACCATGAATCAGTATGTAAATACTACCATTACCTATAAAATGGGTGATGAAAAAAAGGTTCTTGGCGGAGACATAATATCCAAATGGATCAAAACGGATGAAAACGGTAAGGTGTATCTGGACAGCGGATCAGTAAAGTCTTTTGTAAAGGAACTGGCTGACCGGTATGATACGGCATACAAAGCAAAGAATTTAAAGACTTCTTATGGGAAGACTGTGAAAATCACCGGAGGAAGTTATGGCTGGAAGATTAATCAAAGCTCAGAAGCAGACGAACTTGCGCAACTGATCCGTTCCGGCAGCAGTCAGACCAGAGAACCTGTTTATAAACAGAAAGCAGCCAGCCATGGCAGCACAGACTATGGTAATACATATTTAGAGATCAATCTGACAGCACAGCATCTGTATTTTTATAAAGATGGAAAGCTGATTGTTGATTCTGATTTTGTATCCGGCAACGAGTCCAAAGGCTGGTCTACTCCGGCGGGGGCATATTCCCTTACCTATAAAGAGCGGGATGCCACCTTAAAAGGGGAAAACTACAGAACTCCGGTATCTTATTGGATGCCGTTTAATGGTAATATCGGACTTCATGATGCCAAGTGGCGCAGCAGCTTCGGAGGTTCCATCTATAAGACCGGAGGATCTCATGGATGTGTCAATTTACCTCCTGCTGTGGCGAAGACGATTTTTGAAAATATCAATGCCGGAATACCGGTTCTCTGTTACCATTTACCTGGAACCGAGGCAAAGACTTCTACAGGAGGATCAGGAAAGCCAGAGGAGACAAAGGCGCCTGATCAGACAACTTCACCAACCACAACCGCTCCGGTGACGACGCAACCGGCAGCAACCACACCGGCAGCAACTGCCCCTGCACCAACGACGGCTCCCCAATCCACTGCGCCTGCAGTGACTCCAACATCATCTGCCCAGGCCCCGGCTGGTCCGGGAGTTCCTCAAAGTTCTGGAAAGAAGGAGATTGGTCCGGGAATGTAATGATAAAGATATGGGCTGCTCATTTGTTTGATTGGAAACAGATGAGCAGTCCTTCTCTTAATTTTAGGGAAATTGAGACGATAAAACCAATAGAAGCCAGAGAAAGAAGAAAGGAAGATGGAAAATGCTGGAAACAAATACATTTGTGCCTTTGCAGTTTTTTAAAAAGGAAGCCTATACTGGAAGTATGAAAGGGATGCGTTACCGGCTGAATAAAGAAGGAGAAGAGCTTTTGGCAGCGGTATATCCAGAACCCTATAGTTATGAAGCAACTCCGGAAGAGCAAAAGACCAGGTGCGCATTTCCTTTTTCAGAAGAAGGAAGAGAGCAGGCATTGGAATGGATCAATCAGCAATATGAAGAAAAGTTGGAAATCTGGAACGAAGCCGCAAGAAAATAAATCCCCCCTTTTCGAAATGGATGAAGTATGGTATGATTATGTATTATTGGAAGTACTGACATGGAGGAAGAAAGATGGAAGAGATCAAAGAAGAAGTGGTTTCGAAAAACTTTATTGAACAGGAGATAGATAAGGATCTTGCAGAAGGAGTTTACAATCATGTACAGACCAGGTTTCCGCCGGAACCAAACGGTTACCTGCACATTGGACATGCAAAATCCATATTGCTTAACTATGGTCTTGCTCAAAAGTATGGTGGAAAGTTCAACCTCCGTTTTGACGATACAAACCCCACAAAAGAGAAGACAGAATTTGTAGAATCCATTATGGAAGATGTGAAGTGGCTGGGGGCTGATTTTGAAGACCGCCTTTTCTTTGCGTCCAATTATTTTCAGGAGATGTATGACCGGGCAGTTCTTTTAATTAAGAAAGGAAAGGCATTTGTCTGTGACTTGACAGCCGATGAGATCCGGGAATACCGGGGAGATTTTAAGAATCCCGGAAAGGAAAGTCCTTACCGGAACCGGAGCGTGGAAGAGAACTTAAAGCTTTTTGAAGAGATGAAGGAAGGCAGATATCAGGATGGAGAGAAAGTGCTTCGTGCAAAGATTGACATGGCTTCTCCGAATATTAATATGCGTGATCCGGTTATCTACCGGGTAGCCCGTATGACCCATCATAATACAGGCGATGATTGGTGCATTTACCCCATGTATGATTTCGCTCATCCAATTGAAGATGCGATTGAGGAGATTACCCATTCCATCTGTACACTGGAATTTGAAGATCACAGACCGTTATATGACTGGGTGGTAAAGGAATGTGAATTTGCCAATCCTCCGCGCCAGATTGAGTTTGCAAAGCTTTATCTGACCAATGTAATAACTGGTAAGCGTTATATTAAAAAACTGGTAGAAGACCAGGTGGTAGATGGCTGGGATGACCCCCGTCTGGTTTCCATTGCAGCCCTGAGAAGAAGGGGGTATACACCGGAAGCACTTCGCATGTTTGTGGATCTGGTAGGAGTATCAAAGGCGAATAGTTCTGTGGATTACGCCATGCTTGAATACTGTATCCGGGAAGATTTAAAGCTGAAACGCCCCAGAATGATGGCGGTTCTGGACCCCATTAAGCTGGTGATTGATAACTATCCGGAAGATACCATAGAATATCTGGATGCAGCCAATAACATGGAGAATCCGGAACTTGGTTCCAGAAAGTTACCTTTTGGCAGAGAACTTTATATTGAGCGGGAAGATTTTATGGAAGAACCTGTGAAAAAGTATTTCCGTCTTTTCCCGGGTAACGAAGTGCGTCTGATGAATGCTTATTTTGTAACCTGTACTGGCTGTGAAAAGGATGAGGATGGCAATGTGACAGTGGTTCACTGTACTTATGATCCGGAGACAAGAAGCGGTTCTGGATTTGAGGGAAGAAAGGTAAAGGGAACCATTCACTGGGTAACTGCTTCTACAGCGATTCAGGCAGAATGCCGTCTGTATGAGAACATTGTAGATGAAGAAAAGGGAAAACTGAATGAAGACGGAAGTCTGAATATTAATCCAAATTCCCTTACTATCATAAAGAACTGCTATGTGGAACCTGGGTTTGAAGGGGCAAAAGCATATGACAGCTTCCAGTTTGTAAGAAACGGATTTTTCTGTATTGACTGCAAGGACAGCACACCGGATCATCTGGTATTTAACCGGATTGTATCCTTAAAGAGTTCTTTTAAAATTAAAAAATAATGGTGACAGGCTGACGTGCCGGTCAGATAAAGAGATGCTGCATGACCGCAAAATGAGGACGTGTGGCATTTTCTATTATGAAGAAAGGGGGATTTTTATGGAGCTGATGATTCCGCTTAAGAATCAGGCAGGTCTGCCTTATTACATTCAAATATATAATTATATGAAGGAAGAGATAAAAAAAGGTAATTTAAAACCATCCACCCGTCTTCCATCTACCCGACTTTTAGCAGAGCATTTAAAGATCAGCAGGAGTACCACTCAGATGGCTTATGAACAATTGCTGTCGGAAGGATATATTGAAGCCGTTCCTTATAAAGGATATTACGTTTTAAAAATTGATGGTCTGGTTCATACCGGTCAGGAACAAAGAGAAAAGGAAATCCCTTTTTTTTCGAAAAGTTTCAGAGAGAAAAAGAAAGAATATGAAGTAGACTTTTCCCCAAGGGGAATTGATCTTGGTGCATTTCCTTTTAATACATGGAGAAAGATATCCAAGAATACGCTGGTGGATGATAACCGGGAATTATTTTTAACAGGAGATCCTCAGGGGGAAGTTTCCTTTCGGGAGACAATACGGACCTATCTTCATTCTGCCAGGGGAGTTAATTGTTCTGTAGATCAGATCATCGTGGGAGCAGGAAGTGAATATCTGCTTATGCTATTGTCTCAGATTCTGACAGATAGCCGGATTATTGCAATGGAGAATCCAACCTATAAACAGGCATACCGGGTGTTTGACAGTCTGAACTATCATGTTGTCCCTGTTTATATGGATAACCAGGGAATGAATGTGGAACTTCTGGAAAAAAGCGGTGCGGATACCGCATATGTCATGCCTTCCCATCAGTATCCGACAGGGATTGTTATGCCTGTAAAACGAAGGCAGGAACTTTTGTTATGGGCATACAAGAAAGAGGGAAGATATCTGATTGAAGATGATTACGATAGTGAATTCCGCTATAAGGGTCAGCCGATTCCCGCTCTCCAGGGTATGGACCAGCAAGAGCGGGTGATTTATATCGGAACATTTTCAAAATCCATTGCTCCTGCCATTCGGGTAAGCTATATGGTATTGCCAGATGCTTTATTGTCTCTTTACCGGAAAAAGGTGAGTTTCTATGCTTCCACAGTTTCCCGTATTGACCAGAAGATTCTTAATCAGTTCATGGCCGAGGGGCATTATGAACGGCATTTAAACCGGATGAGGGCTGTCTATAAATCCAAGCATGATGTGCTGGTTTCGGAACTGAAAGCATTCGAGAGTCAGTTTATAATACAGGGGGAATATGCAGGATTACACCTTCTTTTGACGGATAAAAAAAATAGAACGGAAAAGTTTCTCGTGGAAAAAGCAGGGGAGGCAGGGGTTAAGGTTTATGGAATGTCAGGTTATTTTATCCATCAGGAACATAACCCATATCCTCCGACGGTTGTTCTTGGATTTGCCAGCCTTACGGAAGCGGAGATTATAAAAGGACTTTCTCTTCTTTATAATGCCTGGGAATTGAGTGAGTGAAGGGAGGAATAAGCTATGAGATGGCTGGATCGTACCAATAAGAATCACCTCCGCATAATGGCAGCTTTGGGCATGACGGCAGTGTTAGTGCTTTGGCTTTTGGGAGCATGGGTTTTTGAAAACAGAAAGAATATAGCAGAATCAAAGATAGAGGAGTCTGCTGTTTTAAAGGAATCTTTAGAAACAAAACCAGAAGGAGAAATCTCTCTTTCTTCTGAAGAAAAAGAATTTTTAGATAGTTTAATGCTGCGTTTTGCCAGCAAGGATTTGGAAGGAACTGCAAGATTATTAAACAGTTACGAGATTCCCTGGAAAGAATTCCCTCTTATGTATGATGGAGCCGTGCTGAAAAAGGGACATTCTCTTTCTAAAGGCATTGTTTTTCTAAAACCTTCTACTGTTTTTTATGGGGAATTTCGTGATGGACTTCCAAGTGGCTTCTGCACTGCTTTACAGGTGATTTCTCTTGAAGAGGGACAGCGGTATGATTATTCTTATGGAATCTGGAAAAATGGCAGAATGAACGGGAGCGGAGCCAGTGGTTACAACTACTATGACGGTGTGACAGAAGATATTAACCAGTTAAGTGCCAAAGAAGGTGTTTTTTTGGAAGACCAGATGGAGGGAAATGTTGTTTACTCCAGTACCAATGCAGGGGGAGAAAGTGCATCCTGGACATTCCAGACCAGAGAGGGGCGGATTGTGCTGGATGACCGCTGGATCAGGGATGAGGATGAGACAGGTACGGTTACCTACAAGCTGATGGCAAACGAAGAAAAGAGCCATGCCTATACTCTGACAGAGAAAGAGCTGGAAGATGACAGATGGAAAAATTTTATTGGATTTGAGACTGAATAAAGGAGGTCTTTCCAGGTGAACCAGGAGATTATAGACCGTCTGGGAATCATTACGGATGAAGAAAAGGAGATTATAAACGGGCGGACTGAGATCGACCGGACCCGCTATACAGAAGGCAGAGATCTGGTGATTGACAGCAAAAAGATGCTGGAGCATGGAAAGCTGATCCGCATCAGACCCCATACCAGGTTCGTGCATTTTCCAGAACATAAACATAATTATATTGAAGTTATTTACATGTGCAAAGGTCATACCACTCATCTGATCGACGGGGAAAAGGTAATATTAAAAACAGGTGAGCTTCTTTTTCTCAATCAACATGCAACCCAGGAGATATTTCCTGCGGGAGAGGAAGACATTGCAGTAAACTTTATTATTCTGCCGGAATTTTTTGATACCACTTTTGAGATGATGGGGGAAGAAGAGAATCTTCTAAGAGAGTTTCTGGTAGGAAGTCTTTGTTTCGATCCCCGTTATGCCAGCTATCTGCATTTTCAGGTGGCAGACGTGCTTCCAGTACAGAATCTGGTTGAAAATATGGTCTGGACGCTTTTGTATGATCAACCCAATAAAAGAAGCTTAAATCAGATTACCATGGGACTTTTATTTCTACAGCTCATGCACTATACGGATAAGATCCGCCACACAAATGAAGGGTTTGAACAGAAAATCATCTTTCAGGTTTTAAAGTTTATTGATGAGAATTATAAAGAAGGGGAGCTGACTCAACTTGCAGAATTATTAAACTATAATATTTACTGGCTGAGCCGGACCATTAAGAAACTGACTGGAAGAACTTATAAACAGCTTTTACAGATTAAACGATTAAATCAGGCTTCCTTTTTACTTTTGAACACCAGGCTTTCTATCACGGATATTTCACTGGCAGTAGGGTATGACAACACCAGTTATTTTCACCGGATATTCCGTGGATATTACAGTATGTCCCCAAAAGAGTACAGGCAGAAAGATAAAGCCGCAGGTTCAGCAGATCGAAAAACATGAGAATCATAAGGTCTATAAGTGGAATAAAAACCTGCAAAAGAAAAGTGGAAGGTCTGTTTTAAACTTATAATATTCGAAAAATGTTTGAAAGAAAAAATGTTTCAGACAAGATTTGAAAGTAATAAATAAAAACTCTTGCGCATATACTTTTTAATATATGGTTGATAATAAATTCTTGAAAAGGAGAGAACCAATATGCCAAGAGGAGTAAGAAAGACACCGCTTCAAAAACTGGAAGAAGAATTAAAAGAGGTGCAGGAATCCATCAAACAGTATAAGGATTGTCTGATTACATTAGGAGAAAGAGAAAAAGACATTCAGGATAAAATAAAGTTAGAGCAATTCAAGGAAGTATCAACAATTTTGGACGAGCATGAGATGTCTATTATGGATTTGAAGGAACTGCTTGTTTCATCAAAGACAGAGGCACAGGCGGAATAAGAACATAGACCGGAACCTTATGGGAAGCCGGTCTGTTTTTTGCAAAAATATCGAACATATGTTTGCATTATTGCTATATTTATGATATCATAATTGGAAGAGGAAAGAAGATGATTCCAGGCAGTTTTGGGTTATATGGAAGATCTTAGAACCTTGATAATTCCATAGACTTTATACTTTGACCATGATATAATCCACATATAGCAGTGTGCGAGAAAAGGGAGTTGATGATATGGCATTGACCAAAGAGGATTTGCAGGCAATCTCGTCGATAATGGACGACAAAATTAATCCGTTGAAAGAGGATATCCAGAGTCTCAAAGGGGAAGTAGGAGGGCTTAAGGGCGAACTCCAAAGTCTTAAAGGGGAAGTAGGAGAGCTTAAGGGCGATGTCCAAAGTCTCAAAGGAGAGGTAGGAGGTCTTAAGGGCGAATTCCAAAGTCTTAAAGGGGAAGTAGGAGGACTTAAGGGCGAATTCCAAAGTCTCAAAGGAGAAGTAGGAGAGCTTAAGGGCGATGTCCAGAGTCTCAAGACTGAGGTAAGCGGACTCAAGGCAGATGTCAAAAATCTGTCTGATCGAATGGAGATTCTGGAGATTAAGCAGGAAATTACTGCACGAAAACTGGACGACCTTACATTCCGTGTAACCAGTATGGAATATTCGAATAAAAAAGAGTTTGGAAAGATTAATGATCAGGTAGAAACTTTGATTGCAGTACTGGAAGCAAAGGATATTTTACCGAAACAGGCATAGAAGCAGCGTTCATTTGATAATTATTTACCGGAAATGAAATTGTAAAATCACCACTTGAAATATTTATTGTGTTTACGATAGTTAATGAACCATCACCATTGGGATATGGCAGTCTAATAAACGGCTTAGATGTAGAAGAGCAATAGCCATCAATATTTAAATATGAACGACCAACCGTGTTAAAAGTAGCCCATATAGGACCGACCTGTTTGTAGGTGATTTGTCCACTGTGGAGCATGATGCATTAGCAATAGCCAAATAAAAGGGCTCGCTTCTGAAATGAGTTATTTAACTAATTACATTACCGAAGTAAGCCATTTTATATATAGAGACACAAAATTCATTACACTACTCCCGGTATCGGGAGTAGTATTGTGCCATTGTTAATATCTATCAACAATTTATCACTGTTTTTCAAAAGTTAAAATCCAAATAAGTTCATCAATTTGCTCCATAATGCATGAAAATCCTAGTCTTTTCGCATCAGCTTTTATATTTATTGCAGTTGTGAAATATTCATCTTGTAAATCTCTATATTCAGCTTTTGAACAGTGTTTCTCGAAATTTTTTCTTGCCTCTTCATCATAAAACATCAGGTCTGTTACTATAATTCTCCCGCACGGTTTTAGAACTCTATCCATTTCTTTCAATGCTATCTTTCTATCATCATTATTGCAGTGATGAAAAGCGTAGCAGCTTACAATAGTGTCCATAGAATTTTCCTGTAATGGCAATTCCATGAAAGTCCCAATTCGGAGTTTTAATTTAGGAAATTTACCTTTAGCAACCATTAACATATTTACGGATTGGTCTATACCTATTATATTTTGGGTATTCATTAATCTACTAGCTAAATTACCAGTACCTACACCAATTTCAACTACATTGCCTGTTCTTTCATTTACCTTTTCTTCAGTAATTCGTATAACTTTATCATAATTTTTATAAAAATCTAAACCAGGGTGAGGTCTTCTTATAAAATTATCATAATCCACTGCAATAGTATCAAAACCCCATTTATCTTCCCAACTATCCAACTGAGTTATGTAACCAGCTGTTTTTTTCATGGCAGATATTAAACTGTTTAGATAGCTATCATCGTCAAACATTAAATCAATACATTTCTCTAATGAATCACCTATCAATTTCATAGTGTGTATATGATGATTTAGCTGATTATATTGCTTAAAAAACATCTCAATAGGTTTACCCTCATCAGTAAGTATTTTTGAGATATTATCAATTGAAAACCCCATTTTTCGGTATAATAAAATTATTTGGAACTGTAGTATATCTTCAATGGTATACATTCTATAGCCATTATCGTTACGACTTGGGTTTAATAATTTCTTTTTTTCGTAGAATCGTAAAACGTTTGGATTAACATTAAATTCTTCTGCAACTTCATTTATTTTATACATATTATTATATACTGATTGCATACATATACATCCTCCTTTTAAATAAGTGTATTCTCAATACACTAAATTTTATAATATTACTATAAAGGTTATTCTAGGGTAAATGTCAAGTATTAATATTTTTCTAATTAAAAAAATGTGCATGTACTTGAGGAGTAAGCCGCAAAAGCAATGTCATTACCAATGATTAGTTAAACTGAATTAGTGGAGCAAAATGGGACAAACGGCGAAATAACATAAAGGTTTTTCAAAAAACATTGCAAATATGAACTTAATATAGAAGGTGCAAATAAGGACGCTATTTTATATAAACAGCGTCCTTATCTTTTCTGTGACAATCAACTATGATAGGAGTAGAAACATAAGGGAGGGGAATCCATGGAGAAATACTATCTTGCAGTTGATATAGGGGCATCCAGCGGACGGCATATTCTTGGAACAAAAAAGAACGGTAAGATTTTTCTGGAAGAAATTTACCGTTTTGAAAATGGAATGAAACAGATTGAGGGGCAGCTTTGCTGGGATCTGGAGTCCTTATTTTCAGAGATTATAGAAGGTATGAAGGTCTGCAAAAACACAGGGAAGATACCTGTAAGTATGGGAATTGACACCTGGGCTGTAGATTTTGTTTTACTTGATAAAGAAGACCGGATAATTGGAGATGCAGTGGGATATCGGGATGATAGAACAAAAGGTATGGACGAGATTTTATATAAGACCATTTCCCTGTCTGATTTATATGAACGAACAGGAATTCAAAAGCAGATTTTTAATACGATCTATCAGCTTATGGCAGTAAAGGAGAAAAATCCCCAGGACCTTAAAAGGGCAGAGACACTTCTTATGATTCCAGATTATTTTCATTATCAGCTTACTGGGGTGAAAAAACAGGAATATACCAATGCGACCACAACCCAACTGGTCAATCCTGCAACCGCTGACTGGGATTATGATCTTATTAAAAGGCTGGGGTTTGCGGAACAGTTATTCGGACCTCTCTCCATGCCGGGCACCAGAGTGGGGAATCTGACCGAAGATATACAAAGAACAGTGGGGTTTGACTGTGAGGTAATTCTTCCTGCCACCCATGACACTGGTTCTGCGGTAATGGCAGTTCCTGTTGTTCCTAAAAAAGAAAATTCTATGGAAGATATTCTTTATATCAGTTCCGGAACCTGGTCCCTTATGGGAACGGAATTAAAAGAGGCAAACTGTTCTTTGAAAAGCATGGAAGCGAACTTTACCAATGAAGGTGGATATGAGTATCGCTACCGGTATTTGAAAAACATTATGGGGCTGTGGATGATTCAGTCTGTCAGGAAAGAATTCTCCGAAAAAGGGGAGAACTATTCCTTTGCAGAGCTTTGTGATCTGGCAGCAAAGGAGAAGATTCCATCTCTTGTAAATTGCAATGACGATGTGTTTCTGGCACCCCAGAGCATGATAAAAGCAGTCAAAGATTCCTGTGAGAAATCAAACATGCAGATCCCAGAGACTCCGGGAGAGATTGCTGCTGTAATCTATAACAGCCTGGCAGCATGTTACGGAGATACCATTAAGGAACTGGAGTCTATTACTGGTAAGACTTATCCAGCCATTCATGTTGTTGGAGGAGGGTCTAATGCAGGATATTTAAATCAACTGACAGCAACCTGCACGAAAAGAACCGTATATGCCGGTCCAGGAGAAGCTACAGCCATTGGCAATCTTCTGGCACAAATGCTGGCATGTCATGAATTTGAAGGATTAAAACAGGCAAGGGAAGTTGTGTTCCAGTCCTTTTCTGTAAAAGAATATAAACCGGAACCGCTATTGTAAAAGGAGGGAATTCTATGGTAAGAAAATCATTCAAAATGTACTTAAATGAAGGAATGGCAGAGGAATATGAAAAAAGACACAATATGCTCTGGCCTGAGATGAAAGAGATGATCCATGAGTATGGCGGTCATAATTATTCTATTTTTCTGGATGAAAAGACCAACGTGTTATATGGATATATTGAGGTAGAGGATGAAACGCTGTGGGCAAAATCCTCGGATACACCCATTAACCGCAAATGGTGGGATTTTATGGCGGATATTATGAAAACAAATCCAGATAATAGTCCGGTGTCAGATGGGCTTAAACCAGTATTTCATCTGGATTAATGAAAATAAAAGGAGAAGAGAAAACCATGACAGTAAAAGAAAGATATGAGTCAGCAAAAGAAACATATAAAGCCATTGGCGTAGATACAGATGCAGCTTTAGAAGCATTGAAACAGATTCCCATCTCCATGCACTGCTGGCAGGGAGATGATGTAATTGGATTTGACGGGGCAGGTGCTCTATCCGGCGGAATTCAGGCTACCGGCAATTATCCTGGCAGAGCAAGGAATCCGGAAGAACTGATGGCAGATATTGATAAAGCGTTAAGTCTGATTCCAGGAAAACACCGGATTAACCTTCATGCAAGCTATGCTATTTTTGAAGAAGGAGAATGGGTGGACAGAGACCAGTTAGAGCCGAAGCATTTTGCAAAATGGGCAGAGTTTGCAAAGAAAAGAGGAATTGGCATTGACTTTAATCCTACTTTATTTTCCCATGAGAAAGCGGAAAATGCCACATTGTCAAGTGAAGATGAGACCATCCGCAAGTTCTGGATTGACCATGTAAAAGCATCCATTCGTATTTCCGAATACCTTGCAGATCAACAGGGCACTCCCTGTACCATGAATATCTGGATTCCCGACGGATTTAAGGATATTCCTGCTGACCGGACTTCTCCAAGAGCCCGCTTAAAGGATTCCCTTGATCAGATTCTTTCTATAGATTATGATAAAACAAAAGTGCTGGTGGCAGTGGAATCAAAAGTATTTGGTATTGGAATGGAAAGCTGTACGGTAGGTTCTCATGAGTTCTATATGAACTATGCGTCCAAGAATGACATTCTCTGCCTGTTAGACAGCGGACATTATCATCCCACAGAGGTAGTATCTGACAAGATTTCCTCTATGCTTTTATTCTTTGATAAAGTAGCACTTCATGTAACCAGACCGGTTCGCTGGGATAGTGATCATGTAGTATTATTTGATGATGAGACAAAGGAGATTGCCAAAGAAATTATCAGAGGAGGCGCGGATCGTGTTCTGTTAGGTCTTGACTTTTTTGATGCGAGCATCAACCGTTTGAGTGCATGGGTTGTGGGCATGCGGAATATGCAGAAAGCTCTGTTAAATGCGTTGCTTCTTCCTGGTAAAGAGCTTTCCCAGTTGCAGAATTCCCGTAACTTTACGGAACTGATGATGCTTCAGGAAGAATTAAAACTGTATCCCATTGGAGATGTGTGGAATTATTTCTGCGAATTGAATGGAGTACCAGCAAAAGAAGACTGGTTTAAAGAGATTCAAAACTATGAAAAAGAAGTACTGTTAAACCGGAAATAAGGAGAAAATAGACATGAAAATTTTAGATGCAGAATTTGTAAAAGGCTTTATTCGTTTATGTGACGATGGATTCAGACAGAACTGGCATGAGAGAAACGGCGGTAATTTAAGTTACCGGATTAAACCCGAAGAGGTGGAATCTATAAAGGAGGAACTTTCCTTTCATGGTTCCTGGCAGCCCATTGGTACAACCGTAAAAGGTCTTGCAGGAGAGTTTTTTATGGTTACCGGAAGCGGAAAGTATTTCCGCAATGTGATTCTGGATCCAGAAGCCAATGCCTGCATCATAGAAGTAGATGAAAGCGGTGAAAACTACAGAAACTTATGGGGACTTTGTAAGGGAGGACGTCCAACCAGTGAACTTCCCTCTCATCTGATGAACCATGAAGTAAAGAAAGCTGCAACAGATGGCAGACACAGAGTTATTTATCACGCTCATCCGGCCAATGTGATTGCCCTTACTTTTGTCCTTCCTCTGGAGGATAAAGTATTTACCAGAGAGTTATGGGAAATGGCGACAGAATGTCCAGTTGTATTCCCGGACGGAATTGGTGTGGTAGGCTGGATGGTTCCAGGCGGACGGGAGATTGCGGTTGCAACCAGTGAACTGATGAAGAAATATGATGCCGCTGTCTGGGCACACCATGGTCTTTTTGCTTCCGGAGAAGATTTTGATCTCACCTTTGGTCTCATGCACACCATTGAAAAATCTGCGGAGATTCTTGTGAAGGTTCTGTCTATCCGTCCAGATAAACTTCAGACCATCACAGCCGGCAACTTCCGTGATCTGGCGCGTGATTTTAAAGTGACATTGCCGGAAGAATTTCTTTATGAGAAATAAAGACCTTACTCCATAAATATGTCATGTTCCCCCCTGGTTTGAGTCATATGGGGAGTATGCAGACGTTCCAATTGCAATATTATGTAAATTTTGCGGTAGAGCTTTTGTTTCATACAAGGATTAATACGTTTTAGATGAGCCCAGGTAATTGCCTGGGCTTATTCTGCTTAGTCAAATAAGATTAACTTTAAAATTTCAATAAAATTGCTTCGGCAGATCAAAAACAAATTGTCAACCATTTATATATAAAAGGTTGACAATATAAAATTCTCTTTGTATAATCGGATAGAACCAAAAGTATGGCAGTTTAAAAATAATGCTGCTAAATTCGTTATAGGGGGAAATTACATATGAAAATACCAGCAAAAGAGCTAACATTATGTGCACTATTTGCAGCGTTAAATGCAGTTTTATCACAGATATCCATTCCAATTGGTCCGGTTCCCATTAACCTTGCACACTTATCTACGTTTACTGCTGCAGGCTTATTAGGAGCAAGATATGGGGCGTTAAGCCAGCTTGTTTTTGTTTTGCTTGGGGCTGTGGGGCTTCCTGTCTTTTCCGGGTTTAACGGAGGTCTGATGAGAGTTATTGGTCCAACTGGCGGGTACATCCTTGCCTATATTGGATCTGCATTTATAACTGGATTCATAATAGAGAAATCTGGTAAAAGGACTGTAGGGGTTCTGGCAGCCGCCATATATTCGGGTTGGGTCGTCACATACTTATTCGGCACATTGTGGTATTCCTATATTACTCATACTGGCTTTACCGCAGCGCTTTTGGTCTGTGTGGTTCCTTTTTTGCCGGGAGATTGTCTTAAAACATGTTTTAGCATTTTCTTTATCAAAAAGTTAAATCCGGTTTTGTCCTTGAACAGCCGCTGATCACTGCTTAGAAACCAATAACAGAGAGGGAGATAGGAACGACATGACATATAATGAAAAAGAACTTTCAAAAGAAGAGGCATTATCAATTCTTAATTTACCTGATGAAGAACTTCCAGAGCTTTTAGAAACAGCGTATTCTATAAGGAAGAAGCATAAAGGGAATGTTGTATCCATTCAGCTTCTCACCAATGCCCGCAGCGGTAATTGTACCCAGGATTGTGCCTACTGCGCCCAGTCTCATGAATCCAAAGCCCATATTGATAAATACAGGCTTGTAACCTATGAAAAGCTCTTAAAAGACGGATATATGGTAAAGGAGAAGAATCTTGCCCGCCATTGCATTGGATTAAGCGGAATCAGTTTCTCTGACGGGGAAATTCATGAATTTGCAGATGAGATAAGAAAATTAAAGAAAGAAACCCAGTCCCCCATCTGCTGTTCCATTGGCTTTTTAACGCCTTCCCAGGCGGAAGTTCTTAAAGAAGCTGGAGTGGACCGGATCAATCACAATCTGAATACCAGCAGAAGATATTACCCCAATATCTGTACGACCCACACCTATGATCAACGGATAGCCAATATAAAGATGCTGAAAAACATGGGATTTGAACTATGCTGTGGCGGAATTGCAGGGCTTGGAGAAGAGAAGCGTGATATTGTTGATATGCTTTTTGAGATTCAGGCAATCGGTCCCAAAGCGGTTCCAATTAATTTCTTGATTCCAATAGAAGGAACCGGGTTAGAGGATATGGATACTTCTTATTTGTCTGGGGAATATTGTCTGAAAGTATTATGCCTTGCCCGGTTATTAAATCCGGATTCCGATATCAGATGTGCGGCAGGGAGAGAGGTATATCTAAAAGGAAAAGAAAAGTTCATGTTTTATGCGGTTGATTCTATCTTTGCTTCCGGTTATCTGACTGCGGATGGACAAGGAATTGATGATACCATTAAAATGATTACAGACGCAGGTTTCCAGTACTATATTGAGCCCTGAGTGTAATAAAAAAGAAGCTGTTACCTACATGAAAGTGCCTGAAACCTAGTAGGAACAGCTTCTTTGCCCTGTAGAGCATGAATTGCTATAAGATATCATCTTCCTCAATGGTAGTCGTATCGTCGGAAGGTGTTTCTGTTATAGAGTCTGCTGCATCTTCCGGTTCTCTATCGTCGTTTTCCATGGGTTGTCCGCCCTGGGAAGCAGTATAATCAAGACCCCCGTCTTCTGTAATATCCTCTGTTTCTTCTTTGGTGTCTTCTTTTTCTGATGCGGAATCAAGCATATCTTTTGCCGTGTATGCCACAGCATTTGCTGCTTCCTTTGCAGTATCACCCACGATACTGGCGGCATCCTTTACCAGATTTTTAGCAGCAACAGCAGCGTCTTTTGCAGCATCAGCCATGTCAGAAGCAGCCGTTTTCAGTTCGTCCTTATTAGCGTTTAAGGAGACATAGCTGCGGTTCATGGTGCTGTCAATTTTAGAAATATCGTCATTCCCATCGTCTTCAAAATCATGGAAATTCTCTTCCAGTTCCTTGTGGAAAGATTTGTATTTTGTAAAATATGAGATGCCTGCAGCGACAGCACCGGCGATTGTGGCCAGTGCCACGAACTTCCCAAAACCATTACCCTTTTTTGCCATAAAAAAACACTCCTTTCATTCTCTTCCTCATTGTAATACTTCTGTTACAAAAAAGAAAGGTATATAATAAGAAAATTTCTATAAACTAAATAAGTATATGTCCTTCTTTTTTATGTAAAAAATGTAAAAAAATCATAAAGTTAGCACTCAACTATTGACAGTGCTAATAATGAGTGATATAACTTATTATGTGAATAAAATAAAACTTCTTTCGGAAGGCCAAAAGAAAGAAATAAGCAGAAAGCTATGAGGAGGAATTGCAATGAAATTAGTACCATTATTTGACAAAGTTGTGTTAAAACCATTGGTTGCAGAGGAGACAACAAAGTCCGGTATTGTTCTGCCGGGTCAGGCAAAAGAAAAGCCACAGCAGGCGGAAGTCATCGCAGTAGGGCCTGGCGGATTGGTAGACGGCAAGGAAGTTACCATGCAGGTTAAAGTAGGCGACAAGGTAATCTTCTCCAAGTATTCCGGAACCGAAATTGAGACAGGCGAAGACGATGAAAAGTATGTAATCGTTAAGCAGAACGATATTTTAGCAGTGATCGAATAAATAAGATAGCATTTTGGATTTTCTATAATTTTTGAAGAAAACTGGAGGAATGAATCATGGCAAAGCAGATTAAATATGGTGTAGATGCAAGAAAAGCACTTGAATCAGGTGTGAATCAGTTAGCAGATACTGTTCGTGTAACGTTAGGGCCGAAAGGAAGAAATGTTGTACTTGATAAATCATTTGGAGCACCTCTTATTACCAACGATGGTGTGACAATTGCAAAAGAAATTGAACTGGAAGATGCTTTCGAAAATATGGGAGCACAGTTAGTAAAAGAAGTTGCTACAAAGACCAATGATGTAGCTGGTGATGGAACCACAACCGCAACCGTTCTTGCTCAGGCTATGATCAATGAAGGAATGAAGAACCTGGCAGCAGGTGCGAATCCAATCGTGCTGAGAAAAGGTATGAAAAAAGCAACAGATGCGGCGGTAGAAGCCATTGCAAAGATGAGTGAACCGATCAAGGGAAAAGCTTCTATTGCAAGAGTTGCGGCAATCTCTGCAGCAGACGATGAAGTTGGCGAGATGGTAGCAGACGCTATGGAGAAGGTTTCCAACAATGGTGTTATTACCATTGAAGAATCCAAGACCATGAAGACAGAACTGGATCTGGTAGAAGGTATGCAGTTTGACAGAGGTTATGTTTCCGCTTATATGTGCACCGACATGGAGAAGATGGAAGCGAATCTTGATGATCCATATATTCTTATTACCGATAAAAAGATTACCAACATTCAGGAGATCCTTCCATTATTAGAGCAGGTTGTACAGTCCGGCGCAAGACTTCTGATTCTTGCAGAAGATATTGAAGGAGAAGCTTTAACTACTCTTATTGTTAACAAATTAAGAGGAACTTTCAATGTTGTTGGTGTAAAAGCACCTGGCTATGGTGACAGAAGAAAAGAGATGTTACAGGATATTGCCGTATTAACAGGCGGAACTGTTATCTCCGAAGAACTTGGCTATGAACTTAAGAATGCAACCCTTGATTTACTTGGTCGTGCAAAATCTGTTAAGGTTCAGAAAGAGAATACGGTTATTGTTGATGGCTGTGGCGATAAGGAAGCGATCAATGCAAGAATTGGTCAGATTAAGAGCCAGATCGAAGAGACTACTTCTGATTTTGACCGTGAGAAATTACAGGAGAGACTTGCCAAGTTATCCGGCGGTGTGGCAGTAATCCGTGTAGGTGCTGCAACTGAGACTGAGATGAAAGAAGCAAAACTCCGTATGGAAGATGCGTTATCCGCAGCAAGAGCAGCCGTAGAAGAAGGCGTTATTGCAGGAGGCGGTTCTGCTTATATCCACACAATTACCCAGATTGAAGATGTGGTAGCTGGTCTGGAAGGAGATGAGAAGACTGGCGGAAAAATCATCTTAAAAGCTCTGGAATCTCCTTTATACCACATTGCAGCCAATGCAGGACTGGAAGGAAGCGTTATCATTAATAAAGTAAAAGAGTCTAAGGTCGGTACAGGCTTTGACGCTTATAAAGAACAATATGTAGATATGGTGGAAGCAGGAATCTTAGATCCTACAAAGGTTACCAGAAGTGCACTTCAGAATGCAACCAGTGTGGCATCTACCTTATTGACAACAGAGTCTGTTGTTGCTAATATAAAAGAAAAGACACCTGCAATGCCTGCACCAGGCGGAATGGATATGATGTAAAACCTACCGTTACAGGGAACGTGCATGGAAGGCATCCCTTTATGCCATGATTACATGGGAAAAAGAGAAGACACACTTAAGAGGGATGCCTTTATGCCCTGGTAAGCTTTCAGGGAAGAAAGGATCCAGTATCATTATGAATGAAATGTATGCAGAATGGCTTGTGAAGCGAAAAGCACCAGCCTATACCATGGTATTAAAAATTGTGATGGGAATCTTGTGCGTAATGGCATTCTTCCTGGCAATTTCTCCGGCTTTCGGGATTTTCGGAGTAATCATACTTTTTGCTGCCGGAGGAGTTACATATCTGGTATTCCGAAACAGTGAAGTGGAATATGAATATCTCTATGTGACCAGTTCGTTGTCGATTGACCGGATTTACGGCAAGAGTAAAAGGAAGAAAGCCTGGGAGGCTTCCATGGAGGAGATACAGATCGTGGCGCCTACTGGTTCAACAGAAGCAAGGGACCACGAGACACAGAATATGAAGGTACTGGATTTTTCTTCTCAGTTGCCGGGGAAACAGACCTATACATTGATCAGCCAGTCTGGTTCTGAAAAGACAAAAGTTATTTTTGAGCCAAATGACAAGCTGCTTCGCTGTATGAAGATGACAGCACCCCGGAAGGTAATTTCACAGATGTAAGAGTAAAAGGGTTAGGAATGGTAATAAACCGTTCCCCCCTTTTTTTCTTTATGGAGAATGAATCGTTTTCTGTCCACCTATGACGGATAAATGCGAAAAAATGTCCGTTGACAACCTGTATAAAATTTGTTAAACTATGTAACTAACAAGCAAACCGCTTCTTAGCGGTATGAATAAAAATCTAAAGAAGGAGAGGAAATATTAATGGGTACAATTATTGGCGAAGGTATTACTTTTGATGACGTACTGTTAGTTCCTGCATATTCTCAAGTAATACCCAATCAGGTTGATTTATCAACCAACCTTACAAAGACCATCAAGCTGAATATTCCGCTTATGAGTGCAGGTATGGATACTGTAACCGAGCACCGTATGGCAATTGCCATGGCAAGACAGGGGGGTATCGGTATCATCCATAAGAATATGACCATTGAACAGCAGGCGGATGAGGTTGATAAGGTTAAGCGTTCAGAAAACGGCGTCATAACGGACCCATTCTTTCTTTCTCCAGAACATACATTAAGAGATGCAGATGAGCTGATGGGCAAGTTTCGAATCTCCGGTGTGCCAATTACAGAGGGAAAGAAGCTGGTTGGTATCGTGACAAACCGTGATTTAAAATTCCAGGAAGACTTTGGAAGAAAAATCAAGGAGTGCATGACTTCTGAGAATCTGGTTACAGCAAAAGAAGGCATTACTCTTATGGAAGCAAAACAGATTCTGGCAAAGGCAAGAGTGGAGAAGCTTCCTATTGTTGATGATGATTTTAACTTAAAGGGATTAATCACCATCAAGGACATTGAAAAGCAGATCAAATATCCTTTATCTGCAAAGGATGGACAAGGCAGACTTTTATGCGGAGCTGGTGTTGGAATTACAGCTAATGTTCTGGAACGTGTAGATGCACTGGTTAAAGCGAAAGTTGATGTGGTTGTTCTTGACTCCGCACATGGACATTCTGATAACGTATTACGATGCGTGAAGATGATTAAGGAAGCTTATCCGGATCTTCAGGTCATTGCAGGCAATATTGCTACCGGAGAAGCAACAAAAGCCCTTATTGAGGCAGGAGCAGATGCGGTTAAGGTTGGCATTGGTCCCGGCTCTATCTGTACAACCCGTGTGGTAGCCGGTATTGGTGTTCCTCAGATTACAGCCGTTATGGATTGTTTTGCAGTTGCCAAAGAATATGGTATTCCGGTCATTGCCGATGGCGGAATCAAGTACTCCGGTGATCTGACAAAGGCAATAGCAGCAGGCGGAAGCGTATGTATGATGGGAAGCATGTTTGCAGGATGTGATGAAAGTCCTGGAACTTTTGAGCTTTACCAGGGAAGAAAGTATAAAGTTTACCGTGGAATGGGTTCCATTGCAGCTATGGAGAATGGCAGCAAGGACCGTTACTTCCAGTCTGATGCCAAGAAACTGGTACCAGAAGGCGTGGAAGGCCGTGTTGCTTACAAGGGAATGGTAGAAGATACCGTATTCCAGATGCTGGGCGGTTTACGCTCTGGTATGGGATACTGCGGAGCCCAGAATGTAAAGGCACTCCAGGATAATGGAAGATTTGTGAAGATTACAGCAGCTTCCTTAAAGGAAAGCCATCCACATGATATCCATATTACAAAAGAAGCACCGAACTACAGCATAGACGAATAAAGAATAAGAGGCAGAGGATCTTTTTAAATCCCTGCCTCTTATTCTTATTTTTCCCTGTGGGGAAGTCGTCCGCGAAAGAGCCGTTTCTTTAATTCTGAGAAAGAGAATGGAAGCAGTGGGTAGATATAACTTTTTCCTGCAATGGTTTTATTAAAGACAACCGCACAAATGGATAAGAGAATTCCTCCAAAAAATCCCCATGCGTTAAACAGAGCCGTTGTTACCAGAATAATCATACGCATGAATTTAAAGGCATAACCAAGTTCAAAACTGGACTGGGAATAGTTTGCAATTGTAACAAAGGACATATACAGCATAGTCTCACTGTTGAACCAGCCGGATTTTACGGAATATTCCCCAAGTACAATACCGGCAATCACACTGAGCGGGGTGGTCAGCATACTGGGAGTATTAACGGCAGCCAGCCGGAGTCCATCAATGGCAAATTCCAGAATCAAAAGCTGAAAGAGGAGAGGAACCTGGGGCTGTTCCGATATTTTTATAAACTCCAGCCAGGAAGGAATCAGATCTGTATTCTGCATGAGAAACAGCCACAGAGGAGTCAGATACAGGGTCAGTATGGAGATCATAAAGCGGGATAAACGAAGATAGGTTCCCGTAACCGGAGGGAAATAATAATCGTCTGCTTCTTCAATAATATCAAAAACAGAAGAAGGCAGGATCATGGCTGAGGGGGAATTATCAACCAGAATAACTATATTTCCTTCCAGCAGAGAGGCGGCAGCAGTATCCGGTCTTTCAGAGTATTTGAATTTGGGAAATGGATTAAACCATTTGTGAGGATAGATACATTCTGCCAGACTTTCCTGATTCATGGTAAGGGCATCTACTTTTAACTTGTAGATTCGTTCCTTGATCATGGCAAGCAGTTTTTCATCTACCCGTCCTTTAAAGTAGCAGATGGCAATATCCGTATGGGAGCTTTCTCCGGTGTTCATGATCTCCATGGTGAGTTTTGGGTCCCTGATTCTGCGCCGGATTAAGGCGGTGTTATAAGTCAGGGTTTCAACAAAGCCATCTCTGGAACCCCGAAGAACCTTATCTTTTTCCGGTTCTGTAATACCTCTTGCAGGATAATTCCTGCAATCTACAATGAGACATTTATCATATCCGTCAATAAAAAGGCAGGATATCCCTGAAAGCAGGGATCGAATCATAGTTACTTCATCTTTTACCAGGCTCACCTGGCTGTATGGAAAGAGCTTTTTTGAAAACTCATGGGCATCAAAGGGCATGTCTTCTTTTTTCAAAGAAGAAAAATCCTCCATAATTTTCTGCCATGTATCACTTTTTGTAAAACCTTCAATGGTATACAGGCAGGCTTCCCGTCCTCCGATATCAAAGGTCCGGTAAATCAGATCAAAGTTCCCCTCAACATCCAGTTTGTTATTTAAATAATTCATATTATCTGTAAGGCTGGCTGAAAAATCCATGACATCATCTCCTTGCAATCGAAAGTAGCAGCATTGGGCAATAAAGAAAGTATGTGCATTTTTTCTAAAAATATGTTTTAAAGGAGACAATCGTAATATAAGGTTTTATGATGGAAAATATATGAAAAGTGTGGAAATGTGTTTCGGTTATCCTGGTTTTTTTGGGAATAATACACTATAAACATTGACTTTTTTGGAAATCTGTGGTATTATCATGTTTGTGAGAAGCACAAAGGGGTGTCTTATGTGCTTAATTTCGGCATGGGGATGCCGGGGAGCAAAAATTATATGATGTGACGGTCGTGGATCGTGACAGAGGATTGCCTTCTGTGGGGGAAAGGCAATCCTTTTTTTGTATCACAGAATTTTATGCTCTAATAAAAATATTGATATGAAATTAGAATTTACATATAATATCAGTTAATGACAAGGAGGAATATTATGTGGAAGAAACTAAGGAGAGATAAGCGGATAAGAATTGTAATGACAACGGCTGCTGTTGTGATATCGGCTTTGCTTCAGACTTTTGTTATTCAGGGATTTATTGAACCAGCAGGACTTTTATCAGGCGGATTTACAGGAATTGCCATATTAATTGACCGGATAACATCCCTGTTTGGAATTAATATATCCACATCCCTTGGAATGATTCTATTGAATATTCCGGTGGCGTGGGCATGCAGCAGAAGTATCAGCAAGCGGTTTACTCTGTTTTCCATTTTACAGGTATTTCTGGCAAGTATTTTTTTAAAATTGTTTCATTTTCCTCCGGTTTTTCAGGATGAGATACTCAATGTTATTTTTGGAGGAGTACTTTACGGATTCGCAATTGTTCTTGCGCTTCGCGGAAATGCGTCCACAGGCGGAACTGATTTCATTGCTCTTTATGTCTCCAATAAGACAGGGAAATCCATCTGGTCTGAGGTGTTTGTGGGCAATGTGATTCTTTTATGTATCTTTGGTGTTATCTTTGGCTGGAAATACGCAGGGTATTCCATCTTATTCCAGTTTGTAGCCACAAAGATTATCTCTACCTTTCATCACAGATATGAAAGAGTTACTCTCCAGGTTACCACGGCAAAAGGTCCTCAGCTTGTTGACCAGTATATCAAAACCTTTCACCATGGCATTTCCTGTGTAGATGCAGTGGGCGGCTACAGCAAAAAGAAGATGTTCCTTCTTCATACCGTGGTGTCCTCTTATGAAGTGGAGGACATTGTATCCCTGTTTTATGAAGTGGATGAACATGTGATTGTAAACCTGATTAAGACGGAACAGTTTTATGGAACTTTTTATTGGGCACCCATGGAATAAAGGGAGCAGAATTAAAAGGCTATCTTTTTCCTATGGCAGGAAAACGGTGTTTTTTCAGACGGCTGAAAAAGTTAAAATATAGAAGAAAGAAAATGGACGTAGTGATCCAGGTCATGGGATAGCTGAATATGACTGTTTTAATGTTTCTATGAACAGGAACAGCGATTAAAACCCATAGTACACGGAGAACACAGACGCCGACGCAGGTAAGGAGCATGGGAATCCAGCAGTCGCCGGTTCCTCTGAGAGAACCGGAGAGAATCTCCACGCAGATGTAAGTAATATAGACCGGAGCCAGATATCGGAGGATTTGTGTTCCGATTGCAATGACATCTGAATCCGGTGTGAAAAATAGAAAAATATGGGATCCAAAGGTGTAAAGCAGCATACTTAAAGCAATGGAAGCGGTAAAGCACATGGCCATACAGACCCGGATTCCTTTGTAGACCCTGTCCTTTTTTCCGGCTCCATAATTTTGCCCCACAAAGGTGGTAATGGAGATGCCAAAAGCGCTGACAATGGTGAAGAATACGCTGTCAATCTTTCCATAAGCGGTCCAGGCGGCGATGGTATCTGTGCCAAGTGTATTAATGCTCGCCTGAATGATAATGTTTGACAGAGAGTACATGGCAGATTGAAGCCCGGCTGGAAAACCGATGCGTATCATGCGCCTGAGCATATGCGGATCAATCCGTAAAGCTTTAGGAATCAGCCGGTAACATTCTTTTGTGCGGATCAGCAGCCGAAGCACCAAAACGGCACTGAGCAATTGGGATAAAATGGTGGCAATTGCTGCTCCTTTAACACCCAGTGGAATGTATACTACCAGCAGGATGTCCAGGATGACATTTGTAAAGCAGCTTGCAATAAGAAAATAAAGGGGGCGTTTGGAATCTCCAATAGCTCTTAAGATTCCGGCTCCCATATTATAGATTAAATTTGCTGTTATACCGATAAAATAAACCCGAATAAACGAAACTGCATATGGAAGGATATCATCGGGAGTTCCCATGGACTTTAGAGCAAATGGCGCTCCGAGAATTCCTATAAAGGTGAATACAATTCCGGTGACAATGGAGAATGTAATGGCGGTGTGGACAGACCGGCTTACATGATCTTCCTCTTTAGCGCCGTAAAATTGTGAGATGATTACGGTTGCACCAGAAGAAAGCCCTATGAAAAACCCGATCAGCAAATTGATCAGAGTTCCCGTAGGACCTCCCACTGCAGCAAGTGCTTCTTTTCCTACAAATCTTCCCACGATGACTGCATCAATGGTGTTGTAAAGCTGTTGGAAAAAAGTTCCAAATAAAATGGGAAAGAAAAACAGAAGAAGCTGTTTCCATATCACTCCCTCTGTAATCCCGTTATGCCCCGGCGCATCTTGTGCTTTTGTAGTTTGATTCATGTCTGTTTTCCTCATTTATGTAATTATGTATCTGGTTTTTTCATTATACAGTCTTAAATGAAAAAACACAATCCCCGCTAATTGGCTTTCTGTGCTTTTTGAAGTGCCTGGTCCACCGCCTTTAAAAGAACGCCGGAAGTGTAACGGGATTCGGAAGGGTAGGAGATGTTTTTCGTGGACTGATTTTTAACAATCTGTTCCGATAACGTACTCATAGTCGGCTGCATAAGCGGATACATGGTAGTCACGGCATCGTTTAAGGAAACCAGGTTCACAGAAGTGATTTTGCCGGCATCCACAGTAACCGAAACATTAATATCCTGATTATTCAGGGTTATGGCAGAGGTGTAGACACCCGGAACATAGTGCACGGCATCGCCTGACGTGGGAACGGAATCCTTTTTTGGACGGAACATGACTAAAAACAAGGTAATAAGGAGAATTCCAAGGCCGACGAAGATTGCTGTGTAGATGATTTCTTTCATTCGTAATACGACGATTTTTGTTTTTGAGCTCATATAAAAAGCCCTCCGTACAGTTTTGTTATAGTGTATTAAAAAGATTGATATTTCATGCCTAAGATTTCATTGTTGTCGATGGCAATCTGTGTTAATATGGTAAACAAACAGATGTTTTATTTACATAAAATGCAAGGAAAAAGGAGACAAAGAGACTATGTCCCTTCAATTTATATTAGGCGGTTCCGGTTCTGGAAAGACCTACAGGCTTTATAAAGAGCTGATCCGCCAGTCCATTACAGAACCGGATACCCGTTATATTGCGATTGTTCCAGAACAGTTTACGATGCAGACCCAGAAGGAGATCGTTTCCCTTCACCCCAGTCACGGCGTTATGAATATTGATATTGTCAGCTTCAACCGACTTGCCTACCGGGTTTTTGAAGAGCTTTCTATCGAGAACCCTCAGGTTCTTGATGATATGGGAAAGTCCATGGTACTGAGAAAAGTGGCTTCCGGTAAGAAAAAGGACCTGGTGCTGTATCAGGAGCACTTATCAAAGAACGGATTTATTTCCCAGTTAAAATCCATGCTCTCAGAACTCTATCAGTATGGGGTGACACCGGATATGCTGTCTGTCAATCTGCCAGACAGCATAAGTCCTATGCTCCGGCAGAAGCTTTCAGATATTTCTGTGATGTACCAGGGATTTAAGGACTATATTGCAGATAAATTTATTACAACCGAAGAGATTCTTGATGTGTTCTGCAGGGTTCTTCCCCAGTCCAGGCTTATGAAAGAAAGTGTGATTACACTGGATGGTTATACCGGATTTACCCCTGTTCAGTACCGGATATTGGGTCTGTTACTGCGTTATTGCAAACAGGTGATTGTGACGGTTACCATTGATCCTTCGGAGAATATGAACCGTTTTTTGGGAATGCAGGAACTCTTTTACATGAGCCGCCAGATGATCTACAGAGTAACCAATCTGGCAGAAGAAGCAGGAATTTCAAGAGATAAAGATATTCTGTTAACAGATCATCCTGCGGTCCGTTATACGTCGCTGGGAGAGCATAAGGGAAAGGCTCTTGACTTTCTGGAACAGAATCTGTACCGTTACAAAAAAAAGACTTGCGGTGATACAGAGGGAATACGGATTATCAAAGCATTAAACCCTTCTGAGGAGATTTCCTTTCTGATCCACTCCATGGAAGAGGCAATCCGGTTTCATGGGCTGCGGTATAAGGATATGGCAGTGATTACCGGAGATCTTGGCACTTATGGAAATGAAATCACCCATCAGTTTCAACTGAATCAGATTCCGTATTTTCTGGATGATAAAAAAAGTATATTAAAAAACCCTATGGTGGAGCTGATCCGGGCTGCACTTGAGATGATACAGAAGGATTTCTCTTATGAATCGGTATTTCGGTATTTAAGAACCGGGCTGGTGACTACAGAAGAGGAAAAGGAAAAAACAGATCGTCTGGAAAATTACGTGATTGCTATGGGCATCCGTGGATTTAAGCGATGGAGCAGCACATGGGAAGGCTGGTACCGGGGAGCAAAAGAGCTTAACCTGGAGGAGATGAATGAATTTAAAGATCAGATCCTTGCGCCTTTAAAACGCCTGAGAGAAGCATTTCGTGACGAAAATTCCACAGTAAAGACCATGACTGCGGCGGTGACCGTCCTTCTTATGGAACTGAAGATTGAAGAGCGGATGCTTTTGTTTGAAAAGGAATTTAAAAGCAGGGGAGAACTCAGTCTTTCAAAAGAATACAGTCAGGTTTATGGTCTGGTTATGGATTTGTTTGACCGGCTTGCCGGGCTTTTGGGAGAGGAACATGTAAGCCGAAGAGAATATGCGGAGATATTAGATGCCGGTTTTACGGAAATTAAGGTTGGATTGATTCCTGCTTCTATTGACCGTGTGGTAGTGGGTGATATTACCAGAACAAGACTTGACCATGTAAAGATTCTGTTTTTTGTCGGCGTTAATGACGGAATTGTGCCGGTGAAGAAAGAAAAAAGCAGCTTATTTACAGATCGGGAACGGGAATTTTTAGGAACCCAGGCAATTGAACTGGCACCTACAGCAAAGGAAGAAGGACTTCGTCAGCGATTTTATCTGTATCTGGCACTGACGAAACCAGAACAGGAATTAATTCTCTCCTATTCTGCAATGGATGGCGCAGGCAAGAGTATGCGTCCATCTACATTAATCGGAGAATTAAAGAAACTTTTCCCGGGACTGAAAGAGACTTTTCCATCAAAAGACCGGGTTCCTCTGTCCATGCGGGAAGCCAGAGATTTCCTTTCGGAAGGGCTTCGGGATTACCGGATTACAGGAGGCGATGAGAAGTTCTTAGAATTGTTTAAGGCTTTTCTCACTTCGGATCTGTATCAAGCAGAGGGAAAGAAGCTTCTGGAGGCAGCCTTTTATGCCTATGAAAAAAAGGGAATTGGTAAACTGGCTGCAAAAGCTTTATACGGATCTGTCATTAGTGGAAGTGTGACCCGGATGGAGCAGTATGCATCCTGTGCCTATGCCCATTTTTTAAGTTATGGTCTGGAACTGGTGGAACGACAGGAATACCAGCTAGCCGCTATGGATATAGGCAATCTGTTTCATGATTCCATTGACTTATGTTTTCAGCAGGTCAAAGAAGAAGGCAGGGACTTAAAGAGTTTGACGGAAGAAGAGCGGAAAGCGCTGGTTCATGGCTGTGTATCCCAGGTGACAGAAGAGTACGGCAATACCATTTTAAAAAGCTCTGCCAGAAATGCTTATCTGGCGGGAAAAGTAGAGCGGATTACAGACCGGACTATGTGGGCATTGACGGAACAGTTGAAAAAAGGAGATTTTACTCCTGTAGGGTTTGAGGTTTCGTTTTCTGCATCGGATCATTTAAAGGCAATGCGGATTCCCCTTTCCAAAGAAGAGGCAATTCATCTGCGGGGAAGGATTGACAGACTGGATTTGTGTGAGGATGAGGAAGCGGTCTATGTTAAGATTATTGATTATAAATCAGGTTCCACTGCTTTTGATTTAACGTCTCTTTATTATGGACTGCAGCTCCAGCTAGTCGTTTATATGGATGCAGCCCTTGAAATGGAGGAGAGAAAGAATCCGGATAAGCCTGTGGTTCCAGCAGGAATCTTTTATTATAATATCGGTGATCCCATTGTGGATAAGGAAGGGGCTATGTCCCAGGAAGAGATTGAGCAGAGAATGTTAAGGCAGCTCCGCATGAATGGGCTTGTAAATACGGATTTCAACGCGATATCCCATCTGGACCATGAGATCGAAAAAGAATCGGATGTGATTCCGGTGTCCATGAAAAACGGAATCATTCAGGAGAACCGTTCTTCTGTGGCAGGAGGAAACCGGTTTGCAGCCTTAAGAAATTTTGTAAAGGACAAGCTAAAGGCAGAAGGAAGAGAGATTTTAGACGGTGTGATTGATGTCACTCCTTATAAACAAGGCAGCAGAAGTGCCTGCGATTACTGCCCTTATCATGCGGTCTGTGGGTTTGATTTAAAGACAACAGGATATGGGTTCCGTAAATTCAGATCCTTAAAATCAGATGAGGTATGGACGGAAATCGAGGGAGAAGAGGAGGCAAAAGACCATGGCGATTCAGTGGACGGATGAACAAAAGGCGGTCATTGAAAGCAGAAACCGGAATCTGCTTGTTTCTGCAGCGGCAGGAAGCGGAAAAACAGCCGTTTTGGTGGAGCGGATTATCCGAATGATTACAGAAGGAGAAGAACCGGCGAGAATCGACCAGCTTCTTGTGATGACTTTTACAAAAGCAGCGGCTGATGAGATGCGGGAACGTGTGCTGAAAGCGGTAGATGAGAAACTTCTTGAAGATCCGGAAAATCCCCACCTTCAGATGCAGGCGGCTATGATTCCTTATGCACAGATCACCACCATTGACAGCTTTTGCCTGGGACTGATCCGGGAGCATTATGACAAGCTGGATATTGATCCGGCTTTCCGGGTAGCAGACCAGGGGGAATTGATTCTCTTAAAAGCAGATGTGATGAAGGAGATGCTGGAGGATTTCTATGAAAAAGGGGAAAACAGATTTGAACAATTTGTAGAAACTTATGCCACCGGAAAGACTGATCATGGAATTGAAGATTATATTATGCAGGTCTATACCTTTTCCCAAAGCAATCCATGGCCAGCGGACTGGCTGACCCGGTGCCGGGATGAACTTTTAACCAGTGATATGGGGCATTTAATGGATACGGAGTGGATGAAGTTTCTCATGAATGATGCCAGACTCCAGATTTCGGAATTTATAATTCAGATTGAAGAAGCTGCAGGAATGTGTGAAGAGGAGAATGGACCGTTGGCTTACTTGCCCATGCTCACCAGCGATCTGCGCCTTCTAAACGGGCTTTTTTCAGCACCTGATTATGAAAAACTCAATGAAAGATTAAAAGCAGTCTCATTTGACCGTCTTGCCTCCATCCGCAGTAAAGACATTGATCCGGAGAAGAAAGCTTTTGTAACAGGTATCAGAGACCGGGTGAAAAAGGCAATCACAAAACTGACTGAGCTTTACTGCTTTGAATCGCCAAAAGAGGTCTTGGCGGATTTAGAAGGAACGAAAGAAGCGGTAAGTATGCTTCTTGATCTGGCAGGAGAATTTGCCCAACGATACCAGGAGAAAAAGAAGGAAAAGAACCTGGTGGATTTTAATGATCTGGAGCATTATGCTCTTGGAATTCTTTTGACCAGAGAAGATGGTCAGTGGATCCCATCGGATGCGGCTGATGAACTGAGTGCTCAGTTTGTAGAGATTCTGGTGGATGAGTATCAGGACAGCAATGACGTTCAGGAAGCTTTGATCAACAGTATTTCCAGAGAGCGGTTTGGAACCCCGAATGTATTCATGGTTGGAGATGTGAAACAGAGCATCTATCAGTTCCGTCTGGCAAGACCTCAGTTGTTCCTTGACAAATACGAGTCTTATAAGAAAGAAGAGGGAGATTATCAAAAGATTGAACTCCACCAGAATTTCCGAAGCCGGGAAGAAGTATTAAAAAGCATCAATGAAGTATTTTATCAGGTTATGACGAAGAACCTGGGCAATATTTCCTATACAAAAGACACAGCGCTCCATCCTGGGGCAGACTATGCACCTTGTGAAGGGCGGGCGGGGGAGAAGTCAGAGCTTCTTATGATTCATGCAGAGGGAAATGCTTTAAAAGAGATGGATGACGATGCCGGTGATTTTACAAGCCGGGAACTGGAAGCAAAGGCAATCGCTGCAAAAATCAGAGAATTGATCCAGCCGGAGACAGGACTGCTTATCTGGGATAAAGCTTTAAACGGAACAGGTGGTTACCGCATTGCCGGGTATGGGGATGTGGTGATTCTGCTCAGAAGCTTGAGCGGCTGGGCTGAGGATTTTGTAAATGTCCTTATGAATGAGGGAATTCCTGCTTATGCTGAGACAAAGACCGGATATTTTACGGCTGTGGAGGTAGAGGTGGTTCTTTCCATGTTAAATATCATTGATAATCCCATGCAGGATATTCCTCTTGCAGCCGTGTTAAAATCCCCTCTTGCCGGAATTACCGATGAAGAAATGGCTCATATAACCGCTCTTTTTAAGAAAAAAAGTAAAAAAGGGCAGGATAAAGGGCTATATGGAGCATGGATGCAGTATTTACGGGAGCATGAAGATCAGGAGGACCCGGATTATCAGGAACTTCCTGGGAAGTTACGTGATTTTTTTGTGATGCTTCAGTCTTATAGGGAGAAAGCAGCATATCTGTCTATTCATGAGCTCCTTTACGATCTGTATGAGGGAACCGGATATTATAATTATATCTCGGCGATGCCGGCAGGAGAAGTGCGAAGGGCAAATCTTGCCATGCTGGTTGAGAAAGCATCGGCTTATGAGAAGACCAGTTATACGGGGTTGTTTCATTTCATCCGCTATATTGAAAATCTGAAAAAGTATGATACGGATTTTGGAGAAGCTTCCCTTGCGGGAGAAGAGGACACCGTGAGAATTATGAGTATCCATAAAAGCAAAGGGCTGGAATTTCCTGTTGTATTCCTGGCTGGAATGGGGAAAAAATTTAATAAACAGGACGCTTACGGAAAGATTCTCATTGATCCGGATCTGGGAATTGGTACGGATCATCTTGATCTGGAAAGACGTTTAAAGGCTCCGACCTTAAAAAAACATGTGCTCAAACGTAAGATGGAGCTGTCTGCCATGGGAGAAGAACTGCGTGTTCTTTATGTTGCCATGACGAGAGCAAAAGAAAAACTGATTATGACTGGATTGGACCGCTATCTGGATAAAAAAATGGACCGTTTTTCCGAAGTTTTCAGAACCGGGGGACAAATTCCTTTTACCATCCTGTCCACAGCAGATTCCTATCTGGACTGGCTTTTAATGAGTCTTTCCGGTAAGTATTCCCAAACAGGAATTTTATCGGAGAATGGTCAGGATACAGGCAGTGTGGTAGTCCGTATGCTTTCGCTCTCCCAACTCATTGGCAAGGAAGTGGAGCGTCAGGCTGCAAAGAAACTGACCAAAGACTATCTTCTGTCACTGGATACGGAACAGGTCTATGATGAAAGTTATGAAAAGAAACTGAAAGAAGCGTTTGAATATCAGTATCCCTATCAGTCGGATATCGGACTTCATACAAAGCTTTCAGTATCGGAACTGAAAAAACAGGGGCAGTTTGTGGATGACTTGGAAAGTGACTTTCTTCCTACGATTCCTGAGTTTTTAAGAGAAGAAGAAACAAGCAGAAAATCGGGTGGAGCTGCTTTGGGAACTGCGTATCACCGTGTTCTGGAGCTTCTTGACTTTGCTGCTGTTGAGACAGAGACGGAGCTGGAGAAGGCACTTAACCTGTTCTGTGAGGAAAAAAAGATGAAAGAAGAAAGTCTGTCTTCTATATCCAGGAAACTGCTGATGAATTTTTTAAAGTCACCTCTTGGACGGCGCCTTTCCAGTGCGCAGAAGGAAGGAAGATTAAAGAAAGAGCAGCAGTTCGTAATTGGAATTCCTGCAAGGGAGATGGATCTTTTAGAGTCAGAGGAACTGATTTTAATACAGGGAATTATTGATGCTTATATGGAAGAGGAGGATGGTCTTGTTCTGGTGGATTATAAGACTGATCATATAAAAAAAGGGGAAGAACAGGTATTAGTCGACCGCTATCAGGTGCAGATGGATTATTATGCCCGTGCGCTGGAGCAGATGACGGGAAAAAGGGTAAAACAGGGAATTATATATTCTTTAACTCTTCAAAAAGAGATTGTGGTAAAGTCCTGAAGTGTCCAGACATGCCATGCCCATTGACAAAATGTTTTCCAATATGGTATAGTCGACCTGTCAGAGGTTTACAATGAAAAAGAATCAGGATCAAAGAAACTTATATATGCTCATAATTGGTTGAGTGTTTCTACCAGCTACCGGAATAGTTGTCTATAAGTTTTCGCATGTACCATAACGCAGCCCCCAGGGCTGTGTTTTGCAGTGTGTGCGCAAAAGAGGATAGAAGAAACGGTGGTTTTTTATTGCACAGAAGAAAAGAGAAGCTGCAATGGGAACTGCCGCATTTTATTTTATAGTATATGACAGGAGGTTCTATGACTGGTGATCGGGATTTTGTCTTAAAAGGAAATATATGCTACAGCGAAGATGCGAATCGGCTGAGGACTGTGGAACAGGGATATGTGGTATGCAGAGAAGGAAAATCAGAGGGGGTATTTCAGAAACTGCCGGAGCAGTTTTTGGGCTTTCCTCTTATAGACTGCGGGGATAATCTGATTATTCCAGGTCTGGTTGATCTTCATATTCATGCGCCACAGTTCGCATTCCGTGGACTTAATATGGATCTGGAACTTTTGGATTGGCTGAATACCAATACATTTCCAGAGGAGGCAAAATATCATGAGATTTCTTATGCAAAAAAGCATATGGGATATTTGCTGAAACCATGAAGAGAAGCGGAACTACGAGGGCATGTGTTTTTGCCACCATTCACAGACCGGCAACAAAAGTTCTGATGGATTATATGGAAGAGACTGGCTTAAAGACCATGGTTGGAAAAGTGAATATGGACCGGAATTCTCCTAATTACTATTGCGAAAAAAGTGCAGAAGAGTCTGAACAAGAGACCAGATTATGGCTGGAAGGGATAAAAGCAAAGTACAGGAATGTTGTTCCCATTCTGACTCCCAGGTTTATTCCCACTTGTACGGATGAATTGATGGAGAGGCTTTCCGGCATTCAGAAAGAATACCAGCTCCCGGTCCAGTCCCATCTCTCGGAGAATAAAAGTGAGATCGCATGGGTGAAAGAACTTTGTCCAGATTCCCGCTTTTATGGGGACGCCTATAATCAGTTTGGACTTTTTGGGAAGTCTGCCAGGACGGTTATGGCGCACTGCGTCTACTCAACAGAAGAAGAGATTCATATGATGAAAGAACAGGGCGTCTTTATTGCTCACTGTCCTCAGTCCAATACCAATTTATCCTCCGGTATCGCTCCTGTCAGAACCTATTTGGACCGGAAGATGAAGATCGGACTTGGAACTGATGTTGCAGGAGGAAGCGGAGAGTCCATATTCCGGGCAATGACAGATGCCATAGCCGTATCAAAATTAAGATGGTGCCTTTTGGATGAAAGCCTGAAACCGGTTACGGTTAAAGAAGCATTTTATATGGGTACTTTAGGTGGCGGGGCTTTCTTTGGAAATGTTGGAAGTTTTTTAAAGGGGTATGAATTTGATGCTCTGATTCTTGATGACAGCAGTTTGCCTCATCCCCAGCCTCTTTCCTTAGAGGAGCGGCTGGAGCGTTTTATTTACCTGTCGGATGACAGGAATATCAAAGGAAAATTTACAGAAGGAAGCCGGATTTTTTAAAGGGAAAGTCCGGCTGTCAGGAGGTATCAGTATGGCAATAAAAGAAGGTGGAAGTTTCTTAGATCGAACATTTCACTTATCAAAGAACCGGACAGATGTTAAGACGGAGATCGTAGCCGGAGTTACTACATTTATGACGACTGCTTATATTCTGGCGGTAAACCCCAGCGTATTAGGCGCGACAGGCATGGACAGCGGGTCTGTATTTACTGCAACCGCACTTGCATCTTTAATTGGAACGCTTTTAATGGCATGGCTTGCCAATTATCCCATTGTTCTGGCTCCAGGTATGGGACTGAATGCGTTTTTTGCATACACGGTTGTATTAAATATGGGTTATACCTGGCAGATGGCATTAGCAGCCGTATTTATTGAGGGAGTTCTCTTTATTATTCTTTCTCTGACCAGCGTGCGGGAGGGCATCTTTAATGCGATTCCCATGAACCTAAAACATGCGGTTTCCGTTGGAATTGGTTTGTTTATTGCATTTATAGGTTTACAGAATGCAAAAATTGTTGTAGATGGTTCCACTCTTGTAACATTTTATTCCTTTAAAGGATCGGTGGTTGACGGAACATTCCATACAGTAGGAATCACGGTGCTGTTATCCATTATCGGAATTTTAATCACAGCAATCCTTGTGGTTAAAAATGTTAAAGGCAATATGCTTTGGGGAATATTAATCACCTGGATTTTGGGAATGGTCTGCCAGGCGACCGGGCTGTATCAGCCTAATCCAGAACTTGGTATGCACAGTGTATTTCCTGACTTAAGTACTGGATTTGGAATTAAGAGCATGGCTCCTACTTTTATGAAGATGGATTTCTCAAAAACGTTTTCCCTTGATTTCCTGGTCGTTATGTTTGCCTTTTTATTTGTTGATTTATTTGATACCCTGGGAACCCTTATCGGTGTTGCATCAAAGGCGAACCTGCTGGATAAGGATGGGAAACTTCCTCAGATTAAGGGGTCTTTGCTCTCTGATGCCATTGCAACAGCCGTAGGTGCTGTCTTTGGTACTTCTACAATCACTGCTTTCGTTGAGAGTGCAGCGGGAGTTGCAGAAGGTGGAAGAACCGGACTTACAGCAGTGGTTGCCGCTATTTTATTTGGATTGTCCCTGTTTTTATCACCGATCTTTTTAGCAATTCCTTCTTTTGCAACGGCACCTGCTCTGATTGTGGTAGGTTTCCTGATGCTTACCTCTATTGTTAAGATTGATTTTAAGGATTATACAGAGGCAATTCCGGCTTATATCACCATCATTGCCATGCCTTTTATGTACAGCATCTCTGAGGGCATTTCTATGGGAGCCATTTCCTATGTAGTAATCAATGTGTTAACCGGAAAGGCAAAAGAAAAGAAGATCAGTGTTTTAATGTATATTCTTGCATTTTTGTTTGTTCTAAAATATATTCTGATTTAAAAAAAGGACTGACGGATCACATCCGCCAGTCCTTTTTCTTAAAGGATTCTAATTATATCAGAGCTGTCAATTTAAAACAACAATTGCAAGATTTAAAAATCCGGCAAAAGTGACCCACAGAAGATAAGGAATCTGGAGCAGAGCAGCAGTCCTGTTAATGGGAAGAAAGGCACGGATCATTCTGACAATAAAATACCACAAAATCAGAAGCACAAGAAATGCCACCAGATAATTTCTCAGTCCAAAGAAGATGGGGCTCCAGATAAAATTAAGGAACAGCTGGATGCCATAGATCAACAATGCGCCCTGTCTCATTGGAGAGGAAGAGGTAGCAATCAGATAGGAACTGATTCCCATAAGTATGTATAGAATGGTCCAGACAATTGGAAACAGCCAGCCTGGGGGAGAGATGGAGGGTAAGTTTAAGGTACTGTATAAGTTCATGCTGTTTCGTGAGAGAAATCCGGATACTCCACCTGCTACAAGAGGGAGTAAAAGAAAGGCAATGAACTTTTTTGTGTTTTCATTCATAAGCGTCTCCTATATCAATCATTGGTATATTTTATGTTAAAACTTACCTGTTATTACATATAAACGGTTATTTTATACATGATGCTCCTTTTTTTCCTAAAATGGTATATATTGTAATCAGGATCATTGCAGGATTCATCACTGCAGGATTTGAAGAATAATAGAAACAAAGGTAAGAGAGGTACATTCGATGAGTGATAAGTTTGAAGTAACGGAGGGAGTTACATTAAAGTGTTCCATGGGCAGTTGTGGGTGCTGTCTGAAGGTGTCTGCCAATCATGGCAGGGAGGCAGAGGGGAAGAAGCTGGCAACGGTTATGGATTATAAACCAGGAATTAATTTTACCTGTTTTGGAACCTGCAGCCGGATGACACCTCCACAGCCATGTGTTCCCGTTGTTTTGATTCCCTGGCTGATGAAAGACAAAGAACATAAGATCAATGGGGAAGCAGTGCTTTATAACACCAGTGTCTTGTCCTGTCTTTGCGGAGGTGTGATCCGGATTGATTCTCTTTGATGGGGATAGGATCAGATTCTTATCCTTTAATAAACTTTAATATTTTTTTTAGTTCTGCGCCTGGATTGAGGGTAAGAATCTGCTCCCTGATTTTAGAGACTGCATCTTCTGCGCTGATCTTTTCGGACTCTTTAAAAACATCTTCTCCCCAGAAATGCTCTGTGGTACAAAAGACCGTAGAGGACCAGCCGTATTCTTCTCCTGATTGAGATCGCTTCTGCTGCCTTCCGCACATAGTTAAATACATCTTCATCTGCAATTCTGTCAATCCCCGTTCAAATTGTGACTTTTCTTCTTTGCCAAATCCGGCAAGTTCCTTGATGGAATGTAACGGCACACATTCGTGATCAGAAAAGATGGTGTAAATACGTTTTGCATAACTGCTGATTTTCCCCGCCTGGTATTCCTCCTCTAAAGTCTGGTTCCCTCTGCGGACTGCAAGAAAATAAGGAGCCCATTGTCTGGTAATATATCCGCTTTTTTTGAAAAATACTTTGGCATAGGCGATGTCATCCCGTTCTTCCAAAACCCGGATTCTCCATTCCCATGGGTCTGTATCCGGATCTCCGTTATGCCAGCGAACCGGTGTTTCATAGGGCGGCTGTTGTTTCCAGCCCCAGTCAACCACAGAATAGATGTCTTCTGTGTTTCCTCCACCCATAGAAAATCCGGCATTTAACAGTGTTTCAATAAAATCATTATAATGTTGAATCTGTTTTTGCATCAATAAAATTCCCCCTTGTTCGTTCGTTAAAATCCAGCTTGTAAGTTGATTATATCATAAAAGTGTAATGCAATGAGGAAGATTTTATAAAGAAGGTGTCACAAAAGTGGCAGCCTGTCAGCACCAGTGTCTAATAAATCAGAGCCTTTTCCGTGTAGAAATATAGGCTTGGGTTATTGAAAAGACTTATCATTATGAACCACAAAAGAAAATGAATGTGCAAATTTTGGCACTTAAAGTGTCGAATTTTAGCACTTGGGTTGAAAAAACTGGAATTTCATTATATGCTGAAAAGGTTAATAGAAAGGTTACAAAGCTATAAAAAGTTATAATCCATTGGACAAAGGTTGTAAGCGGAGGAAATTTAAAAGGCGTTTTTGAAGCATTACATAATAGTAGGAGGGAAGGCCATGTTGGAAATTGGTGTGTGCGATGATGACCATCTACTGCTGTTGGAAATGGAAAAAGATCTGCTGGATTTAGGGTACGAAAACGGGGTAAACTTAGAGATTCATACCTATGCAGATGGGGAAGAGATTGTAAGAGCAGTGATGAGAGGAAAGCGTTTTGATATTATTTTTATGGATATCGAAATGAAACAGTTAAGCGGACTGTCAGCCGCAAAGAAGATTCGTGAAGTGGACAGAACCGCACAGATGGTTTTTGTGACATCTCACGAAAGTTACATGAAAGAAACATTTTTAGCAACTCCGATTGGTTTTCTTGTGAAGCCGGTCAACAAAGAAGAATTTACCGACATTTTTAATTACATTTTAAAGATGATCGGGAGAGAAGACCAGTATTACCGGTTTCGCTATGACAGAGCCGATTATAAGGTTTTGTTAAAAGAAGTTGTATATTTTGAAAGCAAGGGACGGATGACGGAGATTGTCTGCAATTGCGGCCGCTACAGACTTTATAAGAATCTGGAGACCATTGAAGAGGAATTAAAGGGTCAGCAGATGAGATTTGTACGGATACATAAATCCTATCTGGTCAGTTTTTGTTATATTGCCAGATTCTCAGCAGAGATTGTGGAATTAATGGATGGAATCTGCCTCCCGGTCAGCCGAAGCCGGAAGAAAGAGGTGGAAGTGAATCTATATGAAGCAATGGAATGGTGCCATGTATGAATGAAGCACTATTAACAGCGGGGAATCTCTGTTTTGCCATGCTTGGAACGGTGATTGCCAAATATTATTTAAATATATTTTTAACGGAAAAAGAGATGGAAAGAGGGGCAGCAGGCTGGCTGCTTTTCTTTTTATGGCAAATTTATGCGGCACGGAATATATCATGGAGATTTCCCGGTTTTTATATGCTCTGCACTTTGGTGGCGATGGGGCTCATTGGTGCGATTGGATATACTTCTGCTCTTTGGAAGAGGCTTACCTTTCCTGCCCTGTTTGTATCAATATGGCAGCTTTTAGACCTGCTTTTCATGCTTGGAATCACCATGTTGGCAGGAGAACGGGACTTCCTGCTTCGTATTTCTCTGTGGGCATCCAGGTTATGTCTCCTTTTCGTAGTTTTGTTAATTGCACAGTATATAAAGGTTAAGGGTGCTGCGAAAGAATCCATGGAAAAGGGGATATTTATAATCCTTCCCTTTATGGCTGCCATGACCGTTTATTTTACTTTTTTTATATCTGCAGAGCAGGGTGTTTCTCCTTGCAGGGAACATCTCTACTGGCTGTTTTTTGGAACCGTAGGAATGATTCTGCTTCATTTACTGGTTTATCCTGCCTATTTAATTCGGGTGGAAGAGGCGAGAATCAAGAAAAATCAGGACATGTATATCAAACAGATGAATTTATTCAGACAGCAAAAGCAGTTGGAAGAACAAGAAACCATGGAGCTTCGTACTAAGCGTCATGATTTGAAGCAAAAATTAATTTATATCCGGGAACTGGTAAAACAAAATGAAAGGGACAGGCTGTTAGCGGTTCTGGACCAGTTGATTGGGGACACGGTAAAAAAAGAGTATTTAGAGGAATGGACAGGCAATCTGGTGGTAGATTCCCTGGTGAACCATCTGTACCGGGAGTCTCATAAAAGAAATATCCGCCTGGATACCAGAATCAGTCTGCCCAAAGAGATGAACATAAAAGATACCGATCTTTGTGTTCTCCAGGGGAACGCCTTTGACAATGCGGTGGAAGCGCTGGAATGTGTGGAAGAAGAAAAACGGGAGATGTGGGTTGAAATGAAGTACGAGCGGGGCTGCCTGCTCTTTTATGTGAAGAACCGGTATGATGGAAATTTAGAGAAAGAAACGGATGGAAGTCTGAAAACCAGGAAAAAACAGGGCATTCATGGACTTGGAATTCGTTCCATGAAAAAAGTCGCTGCAAAATATAATGGAAGTTTGTTGACGGAAGAAAAAGAGGGAATGTTTGTATTAAAGGCTATTTTGTATGAACCAAAGACTGAGTAAAGTAAGTGGAAGTGTCATGAAATATATGGTGCTTCCTTTTTTGTTATTTTGGTTTTAATAAAAGAAGTATAGTACAAAAAAGAGCTTTTTATTACCAAAACTTACATGTAACCCGTTATTTCTTACATGAATGGTTTTTTTGTCAAATTTTGTTGTATAGTAATTCTGTGGAAAATAGAAACAAAGGTGAATCAGGATATATCAGGAGGAATAGTATGAGAAGGTTAAAAAAAGCTTTTCTTTTCATTGGAATATTTATTGTGTTGTTGTCTGCAACACAGGTTGCAATGGGAGAACAAGCAAAAGAAAACTTCAATGTAAAAAAGGGTGAGGTGGTATTTCTCCTTGACACTAGCGGTTCTATGAATACGTACGATAAAGATCGGCTTGCGCTTGATGGGATTAGACAGATAATTTATAGTCTGCCAACAAATTATAAAGCTGGGCTGGTGTCTTATAACACAAGAGTTCAGTCAGTTGTTCCAATTAATTCTGAGATGGGACAGATGGAAGCTCAACTCTCTACAATCGAATACAAGGGTTACACCAATGCTGGAGAGGGACTTAATCAGGCAGTTGGACTTTTTTCAAATGAACAAGATGTGGGGCGGAGTATTATCATGGTAACAGATGGGGAGATTGATATGCCCGGGCAACAGGCAAAAGAGTCTTCACGAATTTTGTATTCAGATGCAATAAAAAGAGCAAAAGACGCTGGAATTAAAATATATATTGTTGCTGTAGGCAGTGAATTAAATGATCCGCATATGCATATTTTTGATGGTGCCGAGATGACAGATGGAGCCATTTACTGGCAGGGGCAATCAGGTACCCTTGTACAGATTATGAACCGTATTTTATATGACCGGATGAAAATCCCTAAAAGATCAGTGGGAGTAACAGATGGAAATGGAGGAAGTCTTCATGTGGAACTGCCTTCTCCAGGAGCAGAACATGTAAAGATTATGCTGACCTCAAGTCAAGGGCTTCAGAACGTGGCAGCAGATTATTCTGCGGAGGAAGGTCATATTACAAGCGGGCAGAATTTTGCGGTAGTCGATATGACCAGACCAGCTGCAGACACCGTAGATGTCCGGTTTCAGACACCGGATCTGGCGGGGGTGGAAGCATATATGACAGTGGAGTATGCAGCTCAACCGGTAGTTGATACCACTTATCGTCTGGAAGAACAGGCTTCTGCTGTAACAGAAGGAGATAAGGACAGAAAGGCAAATATTCCCCCGGTTTATAATCACTATGTAGATCTGAAAATTTGGTTAGAAGATTCCGGAGGCAAGAATGAAAACCTGTGGAACACTCCTTATTATGAGGGGCAGGAGGTATCTTTCCGTGTCAATGATGTTTTAAAAACAGAAAAAATAAGCGGAGGAAGTATTCCCTTTTCTCTTCCCATAGATGGGCTCAAAGAACTTTCTGTTGAAATTGATTCCAGCAGTTTTGCAGAGCGCTATGGGACTATAGAGCCGGTGAATGTAAAGCTCCTTCCACCGCCAGACCCAGTACCGGAGCCGGAACCGGATTATCGTCCGCTGTGGGCGATTATGGGAGTGCTTGGGTTGGTATTGATTCTTATTGTGTTTTGGTGGATAAAGAAAAAGAACGCTGCAGTCATCTATGTGGCGCAGTCACCGCCTTCAAAAGAACCGGTCAAGATGAAGACCAAAACCTGTACCTATTCCGGTAAATTCAATATGTATGTGGTGAGAACTGCAGATGGCCGGGATGTACCTCCCCAGACGTATACGCTTTTTGGCAGAAACAGTGGGCGGATGACCCTTGGTCAGATTCTTACTTCCTGCAAGATTAAACTTGGAAGGATTGGAGAAGAGGATATCATCATTTATCCTGGACCTGACAATTCCGTAATCATTATGGACCAATCAGAGCGATGTACCGTACTGAGAGGAATGGAAATTTTGAAAAAGGGTATGGGATACCCGGTATTTTATAACGAAAAGATCACCATTACTTTTGAAGATGAATCTACAGAGATGGAGATTCATTATAAAAATTTAAAGCCAAGTGAGAGGAAATCATAGCAACATCCTTTCAGATAGATAACAAAGGAGGAATTAGCAATATGGGAAACGTAATAAAGCAGACAAACCGGACAATGCTCATGGAGGTCATTAATCCGGAAAAACTGGATTTATTAACTTTAGTAGGGGATGTCAGAGGAGTAGAAAGCTTGTCTGATGACAAGATTAAGGAAATCAATGATCACTTAATGGTTCGCAGCTTTGATGAACTTTTAGAGAAGTTTGCTCCAACGGTATATTGCTATTACAATGCCAATAACCAGAAGGTGGCCTATCAGCTTGATAAGCCGGAGCAGGTACCGGAAGAAATGCTGACGGAGATTCCGTTGAACAGGCAGAATGAATTCATGGGAATGCTGATGTCCATGGTGGAAACCAAGCGCTCCGAGGGAACCATCAATGTGGATTTCAAGTTCGAAAAACTTACGGATATGATTTCTCCGAAAAAAGTCATGGATGCCATTAAACAGAACCGAAAGGAACTGCAGTATACATATGGAGAATACGCCAAACTGGATGAAGAAGATCCCAAAAAGAAAGATTTAGGGGATAAGCTGAATGTCATGTTTGAAGAGGCGAGTGCTAATTATAACAATGTTATGGCTTTGCTCCCTCTGGCAATTGAGGATATTAAGACCAGACTTCTCCTGGGAGACGGAGGGGATAAAAAGGACAATACCCCGCTGGCGTTAGGTGTTTTAAGCATGGGAGAGCAGGGGGAACTGAGGGTCTTAGAGGCACCTAAAGTTGAGACAACAGCGTTGACAACCATTGATGATAATGTGAACACCGGGCTGATCGAAGCGTTGAAGGACGACTATGAAGCTTTAAATGAAGAAAATAATGATTATGTGGGAGCCTTGGTAGCAAGAACCTTCTGCCCGCTGTCGTCTACGATGGAGAGCAGCATTGACATCGCGTCAGAAGTTTCCAATTATAATTCGTATCTTGAATTTTATAAGGAATCCAAGGATGCTTTTATTAAAACTGTAAAGCCTCTGATTGAAAGCCTGCTGGGTATCTGGTGCTATTTTGAACAATATCCAAAGAAATTAAAAGGAATGCGTCCATCTATGCTGGTAACGAATGTATCCAATGAGATGCTGGCAAAGAGCAGTAACATTCCACGGCTGATTACATACCTGACTACAGTTAATGGGAAAAATGATTTTACGAACACCGTATGGTACGCTGTTGTACCGAATGTATCTCTGGATCAGAATAGTAAAATGAAGCTGACAAGAGAACGGTTTAAGGGAAATGCCAAGACGGAAAAGAACGATACCAACAGCGTGGAATCCTTAATCCGGCTTCTGGATGTCTTTAAAGATTATAAAGTACAATGTTTCTTTTCTTACGAAGCGGATGACAGTACAACTTTCAATGCTTTGGCTACAGAAGGAATCACCAGATATGAGGACCGCTGTGCAGCACTGATGGGAAAAGAATTCAGTGAATTTGCTATTCCCTGCCTGCCTAACTATACAATTATTCCAAAGGACAAGTCCGGGGTCATTCTGGACAGCCGGATGATAGTGGGAGAAAATCAGGTAGCAGAGCTTTCAAAAGAAAAAGAAGATATTATGAAGCTGTGGATCGATGGTGTCTATGTGGGCGCTGCCTATGTGGCTGCCGGAATCGTGGCTGCTTATCAGTGTTCAGAATACTTAAAGTCAAAATTTGGTCCTGGAGTCAGACTGGATATGGAACTGCCAGGAGTGAGGTTTGACATTGAAGCCGATGATCATGGACTGATTGCCTGCACCACTATGGCAAAGGAAATCACCGGATTTACCAATTCTATTAAAAATGACATTAACCGGAAGAATTTTGGTTTTATATTCAGTTCGGAGAATGCTTCTTATAAAGGAAATAATATAACAAAGATCATGATCTACAAGGCAAGGAACTTAATGTCTGATGGTTCCATGTTTGAGCCGATTTATAAAACACAGGTGACTACCTATATTGAGAGGGTGTTGCGTCATGGAACGGGAGATTTTAAAGAGGATTCCATTGTCCAGTTCTTTTCCAATAATCCCAATAGCCAAAAGAGCCAGTGGCTTTCCAAAAGGGAATTTTTAAATGGAATTCTTGGCTCAGGAGATGATATCAGCTGTAATATCAATGAAGAAACCGGCTTCTGTACCCTGGATATCACCTTTAATGGCAATATAAAGAATTTAGAAGTTGAGATTAACCGATTATCGGCCAATAAGGCATAATTGCCTTTGAAGCATAAATGTTTTCAAAAGAAAAGGAGGAAGTAAGCATGGGATTTCGTATGAAAATCACCGGAGGACCAGAGGATATCGTTTTTGACGAGCGGAGCATTTCAAAAGTGGATTTTGACTCCATTTCCTCAGCAGACTCTAACGCAAGAGCAACCGATTTTGGCCTTACAGTAAAGGTATGGGGAAAGATGCTCTATAAGTTAGGAGGAGAAGGAAATGATCCAACTCTTGGGCTGTCTCAGTGGTCCCAGGTACCGTCAGAGAAGGCGGACTGTTATAGGAACGCAGAGATCACAGTCGTATCCGCCAGCCAGGTGGTACGCCATTTCACTCTTCCAAATGCATTTGTTATGGAATACAGCGAGGAAGTGGATGATGAGAGCGGTGTAGGAACCTTTTATATTCACATGAAGCAGAAGAAGGATGAGAACGCTGTAACTAAGATTGAAGGCGGCTTCGGCGGCGAATAATGGAGGAATGAAAGGAGGATATAAGATATGTCTTACAGAGTAACAGTAGAAGGAACTGAAAGTTTTGAAATTGCAAAAGAATGTGTACGCAGCGTGAAATTCACCACAGATATTCCGCTTGATTCCAATGCCAGAACAAAGGATGTGGGAAGTACACTTGTCATCACCGGAAGAATATTAACAGCAGTTGATGGTGATCCCTTTGACAGTACCAGAAAGCTTGCTTTATGGTCAGCTGTTCCGGCAGAAAAGGCAGATTGCTACCGCAAGGTAACGATCGAGCATGTTGCAGCTGGAATTATGGAAAGAAAGTATTATTTCCCTAATGCTTTTGTTATTGACTATAAAGAAGAATTCGGAGATGTGGAAGGAACAGGAACGTTCACATTAACGATTAAGCAGAAAAAAGATAAGTTAAGCTTGATTACGGTGGAAGGTGGCTATCCGGCCGCATAAGCAGTAACACAGGGTGTGTCCGGAGAAATCCGGACGCGCCCTTTTTCCAGATAAGGGTGAAAATGAGGAATTGAGAAAAACAATGCCCGGCAGGCTCTGCCTATGCCGGGAGAGAAGGCGGAGCAGATGATAGATTTATACGGTGTACTGGGCGTTTCCCGGTCTGCGTCAGAGGATGAGATAAAGAAAGCTTACAGAAAACTGTCGAAAAAATACCATCCGGATGCAAATCAGGGGAACAAAGAGGCGGAGGAAAAGTTTAAAGAGGTATCAGAGGCTTACGCTACGCTGGAGGACAAAGAGAAACGACAGGCTTATGACAAGTCCCTGGAAAAAGAAACCCAAGGAGAGACATCAGGGAAAAGCAGCAAAAATTCCAAGGCTGGCCCCGGACCATCGGCTGATATTAATTTCTCCAATATGGAGGATCAGTTTGCACAATTTTTCGGATTTCACCCCAAAAGCGGAAAGGTGAATGAGGATAAAATGAATCCAAATAAGAAAAAAACGACGAATCCGCTGGATGCGACGGAGATGTTTGAAAGATATATGGGGATTAAGAAGTAAAAGGATAACAAAAAGAATATGACTGAAAAATATAGTAGGTATTGTAATGAGATATTTCCGAAATGAATAAGGTGAATGCTATGTCTAATACTACAAAAGATTTTCAGATGTCAAATGCAATGTGGAACTTTGTTTTTCCTGATGACGGAAAGAAACGAAGTAACGAAGAAAAATGGCAAGAAGAAAAAAGACGTAAAGATCAGAGCCTTGAACTAATGTACAGTTATCAACAGTATTACGGCATGGTCGAGCAACATAAGTATGCTCTTCGAGAATCTATACTTTTTTGCCAGTATGGAAGCAGGTATGCCAAGCTGGACTGCATAGAAGATCACGGTGTATATAGAGGTGTGAACCCTGTGATGACCATAACTGACTGTTCTGAATCCAATATTCATAATTTTGGTTCCTGCTTATGTCCTGAGGCTAATTATGCAGGGCGTTTACCGATGACGAATGAAGTGGACTCTATGGGTTTTCGAGCTCAAAAAGCTCCTCAAAATAAACGGGCTCACATATGTGTACCGATTATAAGCGAAAACAGTGTGTGGCATCAGGTTGACAGTACTGGGAACAGGACAAATATGGTATCATGATGGATTGCATGCAGGAATAATAAGAGATGAATATATTGCTCTTAACAGCAACAGTGAGTGGAAAACCATTTTTTGAAGTGACACATAATGCTGTTTCTTCTCAAAGTCTTAAAGAAGTCTTTGGTGGATTACTATAGAGGTTGAAAATATATTTTCAAGGAAGGAGGAAATGAGGAAATGAAAAAGAGGGTAATTGATCTGGCTGGTGCCTGCATCTGTCTGGCAGTTATAGGAGTGGTTATTTTTTATTCAACTCAGGTCAGAGGAAGGGAAGCTATCTTAGTTACAGCGGGAATTTTGGGGATTGTATTTCTGATTTTGGCAGTACAAGACAAGGAGGAACAAAAGAAAACAGTGGGACATCTGAGCATGGGTTTGCCGTCAGAATCAGAGCTGATTACAGAAACCGTACTGCTCAGTGAAGAGGATACAGAGCTAATGGTCTGGGATCTATATGGAAAGACAGCAATGGTAATTGGAAGGGATGTGAAAGAAAACCAGGTGGATATTGATTTGGGTCGAAGCTCTTATGCCAGTATGGTAGATATTGAACATGCAGTGTTGAATTATTCCACAGGAAATTGGTATGTGGAGGATTTAGGCAGCGCCAATGGAATCAGTGTGAAAAAGGCGGGAGATGGGAGAGTCTATAAACTTTCTGCAGATACTCCCTGCCGGATAGAACGAGGAGACTGTTTGTACATAGGCTTAAACAGGCTTCTTTTAAGGTAATAGGGGGGAGCTGAACCAATTTTCGGTTTGACTGAGTTTTAAATAAATTACAACAGATAAAGAAAAGGAGCTAAAAGAATATGAGCGGCAATCTGATTCGGTGCCAGAACGGGCATCTATTTTCATCAAGAAGATATGGGACTGTCTGTCCCTACTGTAACATAGAAACAGCAACAAAAGAGAAGAAAGAAGCTGGCGGGAAGAATGAAGAGGAATTGGAAGAACTTTTGTTTACACAGGAGACATCCCCGGTATGCGGCTGGCTGGTCTGTATCTCCGGTCCCAGGCAGGGGAGGGACTATAAAATAAAATCCGGAAAGAATTTTATTGGCCGAGCGGATGATATGGATATTCAGGTGTTGGGTGATAACAAAATTTCACGGCGTAATCACGGTGTAATTGTCTTTGACCCGAAGAAAAAGGAGACCGTGCTCCTTCCGGGTGACAGCAACGGACTGGTTTATCATAACGATGCCGCTGTTTATACACCGACGGTACTGAGTGCTTATGATGTAATTGAGATGGGTGACAGTAAGTTCGCTTTCCTTCCCTTCTGTGGAGAAAACTTCATGTGGGAAGACAAGGGAGGCGGATCGGAATCCAATCCTGCAATATAAATATTAGAATGGAGGGGAACCATGACAATTCCCGAAATAATTCTGCTTCTCCTTGGGTCTGCTGGAGCAATACTCCTGATCCTGCGCATCAAAATAGGAATTAATAATGTATGGAGAATGTCTAAAAGAAAACGTTTAGGCTGTGAAATCGGAGCTTCCAGGACCATTAGTGACCGTGAAGTACAGGAAGATGAATATGGAATTACGGAAACAGAGGAAGGCTCCATGGCCGTTTTAGCCGACGGGATGGGAAAGCATTTTGGTGGAAAGATCGCAGCCCGGACGGCTGTTCAGGTATTTCTGGACATGTTTGAGGACAGGAATGCTTTCTATAATCCCCAGTATTCTTTTCGCAAGGCGTTTCAGGGGGCAAACAGGGAAATTTTGAATCAATTAGAGGAGAACCAGGGCAGCGCTTCCGTTGCGGCAGTCATGATAAAGGAGCGAAAGCTCTATTATGCGACTGTGGGTAACGTAAAAGCAGCAGTCTACCGGAACCGGGAGCTGGTGCCCGTGACTTCCGGCCATACCATCAATGTACTGGCAAAACAGAAATATAAGGAAGGAAAACTGACAAGACAGGAGGCGGTCAGCCTTCTGGATCATCACAGGCTGTATAACTATGTGGGGCAGGATGGATTTCGGGATGTGGAATTCTTTGATACTCCTATTACCCTTTATGGCGGTGAATATGTGCTTCTTATGACGGATGGTTTGTATGAAACTGCCAGATGGAAAGATATTGAGGACTGTCTGGAAGAGGAAGGAAGCTGTCAGGAAAAGGCATTTAAAATCATTGAACTGGTAAATAAAAGTCAAGAGGAAGAAAAGGATAATGCAGCGGTTGTGGTGCTGCAGATCCGCTAAAACTGAAAGGAACCGGGAGGAAACCACGGAATGAGGAAACAAAACAGTACATTCAAGACGGCATTTATATCAGAGGCTGGTTCAGGGCTGGAAAATAATGATTATTTCGCCTTTGTAGAACTGGAACAGTATGCCTGTTATGTCATAGCGGACGGATTGAATGACCTGCCCGACGCCGAGAGCGCCAGACTGGCCACACAGAGTATCATCCTTGCCTTCCAGGAACACCCATCCATGACAAAACAGGCTGTTCTTTCTTATTTGGAAAAAGCAAATCAGATGCTTTTTGCGGCAGACAGCCAAGAACGGTTAAAGGCTTCCGTTACCGTGATTATAACGGATTACGCGAAGGCACGTTACGGCTATGTGGGAAATACCAGGCTCTGCCTCTACCGGGACGGTACAGCAGTGGAATCGACCCAGGACATGTCCCTCGGAACAGAAATGATAAGGGAAAAGAAGCTTCCGGAAGATGTCCTTTCCCGGCATGAGGAACGTAACAACTTATATGCCTATCTGGGACAAGGAAAAGGATTACGACCTTTTGTATCCAAAAAGATTAAACTGATAAACGGCGATATTCTTGCTATCTACACAAGAGGAATATGGGAAAACTTAGATGGCGGAGAGCTGAATGACGTATTCTCTGAGGCAAAAGGAGAACCCAAAGAATTACTGGATAATGTGGAGGATCTTTTACTATCCAGACAGCCTGAAAATTTGGATAATTATACCTTTGCTGCCATTTTTATAGATAAGGTTTTTCTGGATCCCAACAAAAAGAACCGAACCAAGAAAATTATCATAATTACTGCTGTTGTCATTGTCATTGTTCTTGCAATCACCCTGGCACTGTGGCTGCTGAGCTATATGAGACAAAAGTATAGAGATGAAATGGAACGAAAGTACACCAACACCATTGAATACATTCAGGACAAAAATTTCCTGAGAGCAGAGGAAGAGTGCAAAGAGGCGATTAAACTGGCGGAAAAACTGCATGATAAAAAGCAGATTCAGGAATTCTCTGACTATCAAAAAATGATTGAAGCAATTAACACCGCAGAGGATGCTTACAGTGGCGAAAAATATGAGGATGCCCAGTCAGCCTATATAACGGCTAAAGAACGTTCCAGGTATGCGGACAGGATTGCAGATGTATACATAGACGGTCAGCTTAATCGTATTACGGATTACCTTTCCGTGTTCGATTATATTCAGTTGGGTGATACTCTGGCCGCCCAGGGAGACTATGTGAGAGCGGAAGAAAAGTACTTACAGGCTAAGAGTCTGGCTACCAGGACATATTTTGAAAAAGGGCGTAAGGAGGCCATGGAGGCTCTGGAAGCCCTGTATGGTAAACGCGATAAGGCAGAGGAGGCAGATACACAGGAGGCAAAGGAAAAAGCTTCCAGTGAAACGGGTGCCGCTCAGCTTGCATCAGAGGGAGATAAGGCGTTTACCGAAGGAGATTATCAGGGGGCAAAGGCTTATTTTGCCATGGCTTTAGAAAAGTATCAGCAGTTGGGGGATACTGTCCATGGAGAACTGATACAGACCAAGATAGCTTCCTGTGATAGCAAGGCAGAGGAAAATGAACAGAAGGAAACGCAGGCCAAGGATTACATAGATGCTGGCCGGGAGCAGGAATTCTCTGGGAACAAACTAGAAGCAAAGAAACAGTATCTGTTTGCTAAGAACATTTACAAACAGCTGAAGATGGATGACAAGGTGACGGAAGTGGATGGACTGATTGAGATTCTGGAAACGGCGATTGATCAGGATAAGGAGAAACAGGAAAAAGAAGAAAAAGAGAACGAAAGCCAGGAGGCAGAGAAGGAAGAGAGTAAAAACCAGAAGGCAGAAAGGGTCGAGGAGAAGGCACAGATTGCTGACGGACCGGGAGTCTGAGATGTCGAGAAAAATTGGATAGATTGATAGGAGGAACATATGGAAAACTGGAAGGACAATCATTTATCCGCAATTCTGGAATATCCCTTTGATTTTGAAAGGTACATAGAAGAAAGACTGAGGGAAATCAGTGATTTAGATGAGAGGCAATATGCAAAGAAGGTACTGGCAGAAGGACTGGGGAAACTTATTCACTGTACGGAATCGAGATACCGGCAATTAGAAAAACGTGTATATGAGGAACTGGAGATAGGCGCTAACCAGTATGAGACGGTTATGACCGTTGTAAAAAGGGGGCATTACGACCCAACAAACCAGACTCTGCATCCGGTGGTTGAAGAAGACTTAAAAGAGGAAATACTGGCAGAGCAGCTTTCCGATGAAAAGCAAATCTGGATCGGAACAATTTTCCTGAAAGCAAGTGAAAAGGAACGAAGGAAATTTGAACAGGTCCAAAGCTTTACCGGCACATTGGAGCAAATTGACGAAAAACAGGAAACCAGATTCTATATTCAGCAGGCAAAGCGTTACCGGGATATTATGGAACGACTCTATCAGGTATTCCAGAGTAATCATGTTCCCTGGGAAACCATCAATACGGCATATCTGGACAAGTTCTATGATGTATATATCCGTTCGGAAGAAATAGAAAAAGGTGAGGATTCTATTTCTCTGGATAAAGCGAAGATTGCTTTTGGAGAGTTTGGAGAGTATGTCTGCTATGGTCAGATTCCTCTGTGGAACATGGAATGGGTAAAGTTTGACAGTGGTGATTTTATGTTACCAAGTATCAATGATATTTATTATGAACATGAATTTTCACTGGAGGATCAATCAGAAGGAGACGGATACTTAATCGAAGCCAATGAAGATATTCTGGAAATTCGACATGAAAAAAATAAAATAGTCATGAAATCCCAAAAAGAAACCTTTGAAAGCTGGAGGGTGCTTCGTGTTGTTCAGGAAGAAACACTGCGTTCTCTGGATTATGATGCGCCGCTGATGACCAATCATAAAAAAGATTCCTTTATCCGTCGATTGGCGGAAAACAGCCGTGTGCAGTTAATGACAAAAACTGATCTTTTCCGGCGAATCATGGAACTGGATATCCGGGATTACATCGAGGTTACAGGATATGAGATTTGTACCAATGTAAGAGATTATCCCGCTGTGGAGGGAATGAACTGGTTTGTCCGGGATGAACTGTTTCCTATGGAAAGCCGGAAGGTACTATTGCTGAAATTTAAGGAAAAACAACCAGGGCATTACTTAAATGACAGCATGGTACGATTCGTGATTTCTCAGATACAGTTAGAAATCGGTGAATATCGCTGTGTGGGGGTAATGGAATGAATTACGCATGGGAAGCTGCCCTGGCAGCAGATGAAGCAGGGATCAGTCGGGAGGAGATCCGATATATCCCTGCAAGGAACGGAAGTCCTTATACGGAAGTAACGCTGGAGACAATCAACAGCAGAGGGCTGGAAGAAAAGAAGGTGGAGATGAACCCGCTCTATCGGTTCTCCAGAGAGTTTGCAGAGATATTTGATATCAATCTGGAAGGATATGAAACGTCGAGGAGACTGTTTTTTGACTGTGCCATGCAGTATTTGGTTCAGCTGGATTTAAGACAGGGATTGTCCAAGCAAGAATATGCCCTACGGTTTCTGTTAAGGGATCTGCTGGAGGGAGTGTGCGGAAGTCAGGCGGCACGAGTGGCAGAACAGTTTGAAAAAGAAAAGCTTCGGCGTTTGCTTCGTCTGATCTTAAAGCTATACCAGTGCGATAGCACCATATACCTTTTCAGGGAAGTTATGCGGTGCATGTACCCAGAATCCATGGTATATGCCAATAATGAGGCGGCAAGGCAGGTCCTGGTGTATGTGGGGCACAAAGAGACGGAAACAGAACGGGAAAGACTGGAGTTTTTGCAGGATATGTTCCTTCCGATTAATTACCATGTATTCCTGTTCTGGGAACATCATTTCGGAATTATTGATGTAGAAGAAACCATGGAATTTGATGAGATGGTGTTGTTTTGAATACGAACCATTATTTTACAATCTGGAGGAGATATCTATGAAATACTTTGTGATGCAGGATTCGCCGGAGTTAAAATATGCTCCCAAGTTAAAGAACTGGTATGGAAAATTTGATGTGAGGAATATCTGCCTGGATGGTTTTCCTAATTTGCCGAAGGTACAGCAATTTGTCTTAGAGCCTTTCGATAACACCATGTTTACAGATGTTATTTTATTTCCCTTTCTGCTGGTATCTCCAATGGTTCAGGAGGTTATCAAAATGTACCGTGAACGCTGCTTTTTCTGTAATGTTATATTGATTGATCAGTTAAAAAAGGAATCTAGAATGTATTACCTTCCAGTCCTTGATGAGACAATGGATATCCGACTGCAGAAAAAGCAGTATAAAAATGGAGTCTGTATTTCTGAAAATCAAGAAATATGGGAAGAAAAGCTCGAATTGGACAGGAACATTTTCTGGGTCAGAGATTCGGGGAAAAGACACATTGTTCTGTCCATGGATATGGCAGAGAGCCTGATCCGGCGAGGCATAACTGGACTTAGTCTTTGTGAGGTAGAAATGTACAGCAGAGTTAAGGAGGAGAGATAGCAATGAGAGAAGAAACGTTAATGATTCGCCCGTTCGAAGACCTTCAGATTTTGGACTATAAGTCCACCCAAAAAGTAAATGAGCATGCAAAGGCAGAAATAAGAGGACGAATTCCGTTTAACCGAAAAGAAGATTATATGAAGGTTGGGAGGAGACAGACATGGGTTCAGGTGGTTGCAGTATCTTCAGAGGAGGAGTCCATTCTGTTTTATGGAGTTATGGAACAGTTGAGTCTGGAAATAAAGGATGGAACCTGTATTGTGGATCTAAGCCTTCGGTCAGGAACTCAACTTATGGATTATGAAGAGCATGTGAGGAGTTTTCAGAAACAGGACTTAACCTATAGCAGCCTTCTAGATACATGTAACAGGGAATATGAAGATGCTGGAAAAATTATGACAGAGGTGCAGGGGAAGGCAATCCAACATTTTATTATGCAATATCGGGAAACGGATTGGGAATTCATAAGACGGCTGGCTTCCATGAATCGTACTGTGGTATTTGCAGACTGTTCGAGCAAGGGAGCAAAATACCATTTTGGAATACCAAATAGAAAGGAAATGGAGGTAGAAACCTCATGTGAGTATCGAAAGCAATATAATATGAAAGAATACTGGTATAAAAAAAATCATGGCCTTTCTATCCAGCCAGAAGATACTGTGTCTTATATCTGGGAAAGCAGGGAAATCCATAAATTAGGGGAAAAAAGAAGAGTAGATGGAAGGGAGTTGTTCATCTGGAAACTGGAGAGCTGCATAAAAGGAAATGAACTGTATCATACCTATTTTATGAAAACCAGATCAGGCTTTCAGGAGCCGGAAACTCATAACAACCTTATAACCGGTGTTTCTCTGTCAGGAAGTTTGTTAAAGGTCAGGGACGAAAAAGTACAGATAAAAATACACAGTGACGAAAATAAAGAAGAATCCGGATCCTGCTGGTATTCCTTTTCCACGGTATACTCCTCTGCGGATGGGACTGGCTGGTACTGTATGCCGGAGCCAGGAGATACGGTCCGACTCTATTTTCCTACAGCCAGGGAACAGGAAGCATATGTGGCCAGTGCACACCATGAAAGCGGTGCAGGGTTAAGAGAGAATCCGGAACGTAAATTCTGGAGAAATAAGGAAGGCAAAGAAATCCAGCTTTCTCCGGAACGTATTTTATTGACCAATAATGACGGAACGTATATTGAACTGTCAGATGAAAACGGAATTGAAATCATCAGTGAAGGCTCTGTGACAGTGCGGGCAGGAGGAAGTTTAAACATATCTACCTCTAATTCTTCTATTGATATGAGCGCGTCCAAAAAAATACGGTTAAGGCAGGGGGATACAGAAATGAATCTGGGCGGAGATATTGAAATGCAGGGAGCTAAAATTGTGTTGTAAATTTATTTGACGGGGAGAAAAAGGAATGGAAATAAAACTTGCAGGAAATTTGAAGATGGAAACAGACATTCCGGTACTGCATGTGGAGCGTTTCTGCTATTCATGGAAACCTGATTGTCATGCTCTGCTTGAATTACAGGGGTACATAGACAGAAACATTCAGTGGAATCCAATACAATCCTATAGCAGCCGTATAAAAATATGGTTGAAAACTGATGGAAAAGAACAGATCGTTTATCACGGATATATTGTGGATGCACAGATAACGGATACAGGAAAAACCAGTAGGTTATTTTTGGAGGCAATGTCTGCTACCTGTCTGTTGGACCATAAGATATCCAGCAGATCTTTCCAGAAGACGGATATGACCTATGGGGAAGTGGTTAGAGAAGCAGTACAGTCAGAAGGGGGACAGGTAATCCGTAACCAGGAGACCGATAAAGAAATCGGGAGCCCGGTGGTCCGCTATGAAGAGACTGCCTGGCAATTTGCAAAACGCTTGGGAGGGGGTGTGGGAAATTATATTATTCCAGATATAGAAACAGGTAAACCTAATTTATGGTTTGGAATGAGGAAGGGGAAAGAGGTCCCGTCGCTATCAGAGGAACAGTGTGTTGCACAGATACGTCCAATTGGAAGAAAAACCGGAATTCGCTTCCAGATAAAAGAAAGGAATTACTATAAAATTGGAGATCGGTTGACATATATGGGACAAAATGTGATAGTCGTGGAAGTCATGGGCAGTTACGAACAGGGAGAGCTGATTTTTACATATATCCTTGAGAATATGGTGGCATGTCAGAATGTCACACGGAATGAAACTCATTCGGCTGGTCTGGGGCTGTGGGGAACCGTAAGTGAAGTAAAAAAGGAATTGGTAAAACTGGAACTGGATATAGATCAGGGAATGGATACTGGTGAGTACTTCTTTCCATGGTATCCGGAAACGGGAAATATTCTTTATGCTATGCCGGAACCAGGAGCAAGAGCCCTTTTATATTTCTTTGGTGCTAATGAACAGGAGGGAGCTGTCATACACTGCTTAAACAGGGAGCAGGAAGATGGGCGTTATTATAAAGACAGGGGGCTGGATATTGCAGATGGAAATTCCATCAGTCTGTCAGGAGAAAATGTAAGCTTCTCCAGAGGGGACGGTCAAAGATTGTCCCTTAGTGATAGCGCTGTTTCCATAAGTACGTCAAAGGAACTGAGAATAGCAGCAGAAGGAAAGATACGGTTAAAAGCCAGACAAATAACCATAAATACCCCAGATGAACTTAATATATGTCAGGGATAACAGAAAGGTGGCTAGAAGATAATGGAACATTTTGACGAAGAACTGTTGGAGGCCAAAAGGAAACTGGAACGGCAGAAGCATACTACATTAGAAGACGGTATATATGCCGGAGAGGAGTTGATTACCTTTACACAGGTAACATTATCAGATTTATCAATCCATCTGCCATTGCCGGATCAATTTGCAGTTATGCCGGAAGATATGAAAAAAACAAAATATCCTTCTTTGGAGGCACCTGATCTCATCTTAACCAGCTTATGCAGTACCATAAACCTTAGCTTTAACCAATTGCCTGTTTTGCTGAAAGAAGGAGAGATAGCAATTATGAGCGGTCAGTTCCAGAATGCCCTGGAAAATATCAATCCCTCCATCATAATTAAAAATCAGACAGATACCAAAACAGAGCAGGGAAACGAGATGAGCTGGTTTGAGTACAAAGGATACCAGTTGGATGGACAGAGCTATAATCGTGTTTATTTGATCCGGTTGAGAAAAACGGTACTTCATGGCACATTTAGCTGTAAGTTAAAAGATAAGGATTTCTGGATTGAGATTGTGGACAAGATCTTCATGGCTGTTGAAGAGGATATTTAATAGTTTTTTCAGGAGGAGTAATTATGGCGGATAAAAAGAAAGTGGCTAAGCCAGGAGTTAAAGTTACCAACGAGGCTGTGTTTATTGGAGATTTTAAGTTCAAATTTAAGGGGAATTTAATTAAAAAGTATACACAAAGGAAAGATGCTGAGAATGGTGAAGTGGAAAGTTACGAACAAACAGTCAAAGGACTAATGGCCAGGCATTATGAATTTTATGGCCAGTTTCAGAAAGAAAATAAGTATGTAAAAAGCGGGTCTGTGTTATGGTGCAGCGGGGGAAGTAAATTAACAGCATTTGATATGTTGCATGATCATGGGGTGGTGCAAAAGGATGGAAGTCCTATAGGAATTTGCACAGACTGTAAAGCAAATGAAAATATATATACGTTTGAAGGTTGTAAACTGCCAGTCCCTGCTGGATATCCGGAAAGAACGAATGTAACAGTGAAATCTCAACCTAAGACTACGATGCAAAAATGTATCCCTATGTTGGCTGAAAGTTGGAGTAAGACAAAGAGTTCTAAAATTAAGATATGGGATGAATCAAAGGGGAAGTCTGTTGATGCAATTACTACAGGTGATTTTCTGACTTGTTTTTATGGAGGGATTATAAGTGTGGTTGAGGTTCCAGAAAATACGGTAGTTGGGAAATATAAAATCATGACTATTAGTGAAAAAGGTTTTCAACTGTTAAAGTATCATGAAACGTCATTATCTACATTAAAAGGTTGGGGATTAGGCGTATTTAATGGAGAAGAATTGATGGGTATATTCCCACATTATGTTTTTAGAAAAAACACAAAAACTAGTAAGTGGGAATCAGATGGAGGGATAACATTTGGATTTGGACATTATGTTTCAAAAAAAGAATACGGTATAGATAAAGAAGAAAAATCTCTAGTTGATAAGTACATAAAAAATGCATCTTTACTTCCTGCCAATATTCCTAAAGACGGAGTATCATATAAAGTTCCAGGAGCAACTTATATGACTATGACAGAAGTAGATAAACTTTTGAAAAGTGATATTAAAATGGATGAAGCTGCTTTAAATGATTTATTCACAAAGTATAATTATTCTGCCACGCAAGAGCAATTTGATGCGCTTGTTAATTTAAGGTATCATAAATATAAACTTGGTTCCGATATTGACAACTTGCTAAATACAAGAAGCATTGAAAAAGCAAATTGGGAAAGAGCTATAAAAGATTTAATAGGTTCTAAGGGGGATTTAAAACGAGCTGATCAATTAGTTGATTTATTTAATGAAGGAAAATATCCTTTATTTATGAAGTAAAGGTGGATAAATGAATAAAAAAAATTTATGTATAAATATAGGCTGTTTTATTGGAGGAATTATTTTATGCATATTAATTACAAGAATAATTCCAGAACAAAAAGGTAATGTACTATTTAAATCTAATAATTTAGGAGAAACATACGATTTCCCAGAGAAAAAAGAAGTGTGTAGAGATAATAACTTTGGTTTAGCAGAAAATACTGATTTAAAAGAACATAATTATGATAATCTTAATACGGATAGAGGATATAAGATATTATATGGAGAATGGATGGTAACTGAGAGTGTAGGGGAATGTTATAGAATAGACACTCAAGACATTAGTGATGTTATTGGGAAAAAGTTTTCATTTTCTTTTTGGAAAAGCCATTTTTATTATCAAGGCGAAGAGGTAAATATTAATTATCCTAGATATGAGATAATAACAATTCCGTTAGATGATAATACTACATATTTCCCCTATATGCCAACAATGAAAGAGATGGGAATTGTGGGAAATTATGTTACTATTTTTATACCGGAAAGTGCGGAAAAAGGATACGACATGTGTTTTATGATTAAAGATGATGAAACTTTAATCATGTATTATAAGGACACTTATTTAGAGTTAAAGCGTATAAAACATATACCTGATTATGAGCTTTATTACCGTGCGGTTTAAAAAATAATAATTAAAAACGTCACAAAAAGCGGGATGTAACTGGTTGGAAAGAGATAAGAAATCATTGGTACTATTTTATCTCAAAGGTGGTAGGTGGCTGTGAAAAAAATGGACACATGGCACTTGGCTGGATGAAAATAAAAGGATTATGGTATTACCTAAAAGAGGAAGAATCAGCAGGATATGTGGTAACGGGGTGGAGGAAAATTGAGGGGTCCTGTGGCAATGCTTATTGGGACGAGTGGAAGTAGTGACGTAACTATAACAGAACCAGATGGAAGTAAGCATGCAGAGAATTCATTTAAGCTTCATTGGGTAACCATTACAGAGTTGGAAATAGATGAACCGAATAAAAAAACAAAAGTAAAGGTATCATCATGGGGAGGCTGGGGGGAAGTGGATTTAGACAACTATAAAGAATGAGCCTTTAAAAGGATTAGTATACTTTGAATAATAATAAAATAATAGTAGGAGAATACCTTATGGAGTCTTTTAATCCCACTTTTTTATTAATAATAATTCTTTTATTAAGTAGCCTAATATGCATTGCTTTATTGATCGTTATTATAAAAGTAAAGAGAGGGTGGCTTCAAACCGAAAAAATAAAAGTTGGGTCTGTTTGAATATTGAATTCTACGGAAAAAAGCATGGAAGGTTTTTTTCTGGACCGTATCAGCATTCAGAGTGGTTTACGAGGGAGAATCAAGAAGAGCAGACATGGGAAAATAATCTTACAGGGGAAATATATCGTTATTCAGATTATATGAATTAAGTGTACTCATATTGTGTTATTTTAGTTGCAGTACAATAATGGGTCTATGAAGAACACTAAATTTCTGGATTATGACACCATGAATCTTTAAGAATTCAGTATTTATGAACTTCTTTAATATTCTCACATAGTGATGTGTGAATACATCACTATGTGAGAATGAACAAAAAGATTGATGAAACTGTGTGTTTTCGAGATTTTACAGTGATTCCTATTATTGCATCACAGGAATTACAGGATATGAGATTTGTACCAATGTAAGAGATTATCCCGCTGTGGAGGGAATGAACTGGTTTGTCCGGGCTGAACTGTTTCCTATGGAAAGCCAGAAGGTACTATTGCTGAAATTTAAGGAAAAACAACCAGGGCATTACTTAAATGGCAGCATGGTACGATTCGTGATTTCTCAGATACAGTTAGAAATCGGTGAATATCGCTGTGTGGGGGTAATGGAATGAATTACGCATGGGAAGCTGCCCTGGCAGCAGATGAAGCAGGGATCAGTCGGGAGGAGATCCGATATATCCCGGCAAGGAATGGAAGTCCTTATACGGAAGTAACGCTGAAGACAATCAACAGCAGAGGGCTGGAAGAAAAGAAGGTGGAGATGAACCTGCTCTATCGGTTCTCCAGAGAGTTTGCAGAGATGTTTGATATCAATCTGGAAGGATATGAAACGTCGAGGAGACTGTTTTTTGACTGTGCCATGCAGTATTTGGTTCCGCTGGATTTAAGACAGGGATTGTCCAAGCAAGAATATGCCCTACGGTTTCTGTTAAGGGATCTGCTGGAGGGAGTGTGCGGAAGTCAGGCGGCACGAGTGGCAGAACAGTTTGAAAAAGAAAAGCTTCGGCGTTTGCTTCGTCTGATCTTAAAGCTATACCAGTGCGGTAGCACCATATACCTTTTCAGGGAAGTTAGGCGGTGCATGTACCCAGAATCCATGGTATATGCCAATAATGAGGCGGCAAGGCAGGTCCTGGTGTATGTGGGGCATAAAGAGACGGAAACAGAACGGGAAAGACTGGAGTTTTTGCAGGATATGTTCCTTCCGGTTAATTACCAGGTGTTTCTGTTCTGGGAGCATCATTTCGGGATTATTGATGTGGAGGAGACCATGGAATTTGACGAGATGGTGTTGTTTTAAGAAGAAAGGAGTTGACTGGGTGAAATATTTTGAGATTCAGGATTCGCCGGAGCTAAAGTATGCTCCCCAATTGAAAAATTGGTATGGAACATTTGATGTACGGGATATACGAATTGATACTTTTCCTAAATTACCTGAGAGGCAACTATTTAATATTGAACCTTGTGAAAATACAATTTTTACAGACATTATTTTATTTCCCTTTTTGCTGGTGTCTCCGATGGTAAAAGAAGTAATAGAAATGTACCGTGAGCATTGTTTTTTTAGGATTGTTATCTTGTTAGATCAATTAAATAAAGAGTCGAGATTATATTACTTGCCGGTGTTAGATGAAAGTAATGATATACAACTGCAGAAAGTCCAGTATAAAGATGGAGAAAGTATTTCTGCAACACTTGATGCGGAAAGAGAAAAAGTTGAACTGGACAGGAATCTATTCTGGGTTAAGGGTCTCAAAAAAAGGCATACTATTTTGTCATTGAATATGGCAGAGAGTCTCATTCGGCGGGGAGTAACGGGATTGGGATTGTGTGAGGTGGAATTATACAGTAAGAAATAATGAGGGATAGGATGCGGAATGCTTGCTGAGGCGTGGGAAGAATGAAAAAATTGATTCTAACAAAAAGGGAATAAGTGTTTTATATGATTAGAGATGAAACTATCGTATACAAGAATGAAGTTTATCAACAGAATGGGAGATGTTATGTCGACTACTAATAAGATTGGAGATTTTGTATGGGTCAGTGATAGTAAAAGAAATAAGAAAGTAAAGGAGAAAGAACAGCAGGAGCAATACCTTGAACTTATGTACATGCACCAGCAATATAATGGGATAATATCAAAACAGAAATATGCTCTGAGGGGATCAAAACTTAGCTGTTCATATGGGAGCGATTATTCTTTATTTGATATAGACCAGGATCATGGGATATATAAAGGAAAGTTACCAGTGATGACAACAATTGATAGTGGGAAAACTAATATATATTATTTTGGATCCTGTCTATGCTCAGAGACCAATTATGCAGGACGGTTGCCAATGACTGCAGAGACTCTTCAAAATAGGAAAAAGGCTAAAAAGGCAACCAATAATAAATATACACATATATGCGTTCCAATGGTTCCAGAAGGATCCGCCTGGAAACAGGTAGACCATAGTATAAATGAAGCGATCCTGTAGCTTGGAAAATGGTAATGTCTGAGTTTTCTATTGAAATGAAAAATCAGACATAGCAATACGCTATTTTATGTAGCGGTTACTATGAATGGAGATGGAGAACCGGAATTAGGCATATCTGACGAGTCTAGGTATGTTTACTTTTTTAGTATAATATGAATATGGAATAATTTACATTATGGTATGTATTTTCATTTAATTAGGAGGTATTTAATGAAAAATAGAAAAATAATAATATATTTTGTAATATTTATTCTGTTATCATTGCTAGTATATTTCCTTGTTTATAAGAATAATGATAGTTACTCAACCAGCATAATAACATACACAAAGAATGGTTCTTATGTAGCGTATCCTCAAATTGACGATTTAAAGGATAAAAAAAAGCAAGATAAAATAAACCGACTTTTAAAAGATCAGATTTTATTTGGTGCTAAAAATTATATGGGTAAATATATTGTGGATTTTTCATATCCAGATTATGTATACGAATTTAGCAGTGGAGTAGGTTTGGCTAATGAAGATATTGCAAGTTTTTGGTATAGCTTCAATTCATATGGTGAAGTTATAATAGAAAATGAAGGTGTTATGCGTGATACATATAGATTTTTTTGTATTACCATTGATATGAAAACTGGCGAAAAAATTGAGCTACCCGATTTTATGATAATTGATGAAAGATTAATTAATAGTAATGATGGATCTGGTATAGAAACAGATTATAACAGCGAGGCAAATCCTGTATTTCACAATTTTAAGGATGCATTTATGATATATACTCTTGAACAAGAAAAAGATGTATTTCATTTGTTCACACCTCAAGAAATCATTGATAGATTAATGGATACACAAAGCGAAACAAATTGGTATATTGATGAAACAAAAAATATTGTCTTTTGCTCTGGAAAGAGCTCTGTGAAGATTCCGTATAACAAAATTTCAGATGCCATTTATCCAAAATATTCTAAGATTTTAAACAAATAGAGATCAACTTTTAAATGACTTATAAAATTTCCAAGTATTGTTTATAGAACTCTTTATATTAAATTCATAATTTATCAGCACAGGTTTGGTTGGAATAAGAAATCTAGAGTGATAAAGTAGCTTCGATTTTTCTGGTTTATAAATGATTCAGATAAAGTTGTAAATAATTTTTTTTGAGTACTTGAACCACAGAAAAAAAATAAAGTCGTAAGCATTTTAATATAGTACAGTCACAAATTTAAAAGAAAGGAAAAGTATATGTATTAGCTTTTGAATACATTATATAAGATTAATATGAAAACAAAAATATGCATTATATTATTGACTGTTGTGATCTTATCCTGTGCGTATAGAATAAAACCCTTCATAAATTTTTTTAATGATACCTCCAGTAAAATCTCTACGGAGCTTAATATAGATTTATTAGAAGCATCTGAAAGTAAGAGCAATGCGGAAACAGAACAAGTAGAAAACTATGATGTTTTAACAAAATCCTATGATTATATAGATGATAGTAAGCAAATAAATATTAAAATTTTATATCCGCAAATAGCTGGTATGGCGGATCAGAAATTGGAAAAAAATGTTAATACCATAATAAAAGAGGCAGCATTAAATCCGTATAATGAAATTGTAAAAATAGATAACGGAATTGAGCAAGGAACCAGTTGGTCTGTGGATTATGTAATCGAATATGCGACAGACACGGTTATTAGTATTAAATTTGGAGGTTATATTTATATGCAAGGAAATGCACATGGTATAGATAGGGTGTATTCTGCTAATATAGATTTAACTTCTGGAAAAAAAATAACTATTTCCGATATTTTTAATAGCTCTTTTAAAGAAAAGTTAGATTCGCGTTATTTTAAAGGAATTGATGTGGATACGACAGAAGCCGAGGAGTCTGCATTGAAAAAGATATTTGACGAACATAAAAAAGATTTTGAAACTAGTGAAAATAATTTCTATTTTACTAGTGATCAGTTTATTATTCTTTTGCCTCTTGGAAATTATTATCGATTTGGTTCAAATTATGAAGATTTAAAGAGTGCTATGATAGAAGATAATTTAATTTGGAACTCTATTTTAGACAATCGTTGATTGTATGAAAATGGAACTGATACTAATTTAACATTTGGCAGATTTGAAAATTTTATTTCTACAGGCATTAATGCTAAATTAACTCAAGATCAATTTAATTCTTTAGTTGGACTAAGGTATAACGTTGGCGCATTGGGTGAAATTAATAGACTGTTACCGTATCTTGAAAGTGGTTCTTATGAGAAAAGTACATTAAGAAATATTATTAATTCACACTATGACGCAATAATTAAAAGTAAGCCCGATAAAGAAAAATATAAGGTTGGTTGGTATAGTAGGACAGAAAAAACTCTTGAAATATTCTTTGACGGGAATTATGGGGATATGCCAATTGATGCAGTGAATGGAAAGGTGATAATCCAATGATTAAAAAAATTATTTTGTCATTCTCAATAATCCTGAATTTATGTTTTTTGATTGTATATTTAAATGTTTTATTTAATAATAGTGATACTTCAAATGGTATTGATCAAGAAGAACCTTTGGAACCTATCCAATCAGTAGACGAAAATGTTGGTGGATATGAATTGGGAAGTACAATTACCTACAACCAATTATTTATTGGAAAATGGAAAATTGTTGATTCTGTTTCATCAGATCTTTCTTTACCCTCCAGTTATTCTGGGTTTGATAAAGAAGGTAATTTTAGAGGTCCGGATATAACAAGTATAATAGGTGAGGAAATAATTTTTGATGTAGATAAGGTGGAGTTTTCAGGAAATAAATATCAATATGCATATGGTCCAGAGACTTATACCCATGCCTTACGATCAGAAGAGGAGCAAATTGGTTATAATTATGCTGGAAGTTTAGGAATTACAGGTGAATATTATTCGATAATATACTTTTTATTGCCTAATAATTATCAAGTGAAAAGGAATCAAAAATATGTGCGTAAGCTACGAATTGATGATTTGTGTTTTTTATATATTAAGGACAATGAAACTATTTATGCTTCCGATGGTACAATAACCTATTTATTAAAACGGTTAAGTTAGGATTGCCTATGAGAATTTCAATAGAAATATGCACCGACTGCAAAGCAAATGAGAATATTCATTGTGGTTATAAAGTGTCTGGTACAGGAAAAGACAGTCCCATGAGTGATATGTCGTCAGAAATTGTGAGAAAACATAGGGAGATTAATCAAACAGATATTGATAAAATCAATTCTTTATTTCAAAAACATCAAATTGGTAGCAAAGAAAGAATATGTGCTTTTTTTGCTGAATGCTCTGCTGAAGCCAGCAATGGATATAGATTTCTCGAAGGATCAGGTACGGATAAACATCCATTTACAAACACTTCCACCAGAACAAATATTAATAAATGGTTTGACTCATATACTAAATAGGGCTCGAAATATCGTGGAGGTGGAGCGATACAGCTAACGCGGGACTATCATTATATTGAATTTAAAAAATGGATGAAAACGGAATTGGAAAAAGACGATTCTGATATAGTAAATAAAGCTGCTGAATATATTGCAATAAACTACCCATTCGAGGCCGCAGTGTTTTATTGGAGTAAAAATAATCTCAATAGTAAAGCGGATACAGGAAATATTCATAATGTTACTGCGGTAGTGAACCCCAAAATGACTAATGCAGAGTATAAATTAAGAGAAGACGCTTATATTTTATGGATGCAAAAATATAAATTTCCTTTTTAAGCAAGGAGGTAATCAGTGAAAAATAAAAAAATTATAATATATACTGTAATTTTTATTGCGTTAGCTTTACTAGTATACTACTTAATTGACGGAAGAAATGACAATTACTCAATCAACGTAATTTCATACACGAAAAATGATTCCTATGTGGAGTATCCGCAAATTAGTGATTTAAGGGATACAAAGAAGCAAGATGAAATAAACAAACTTTTAGAGGACCAGGTTTTTTATGGTGCAAAAGATTATATGAATAAGCCATTTGTTGATTTTTCAATACCAGGTTGTGATTACCATTATGAAAGTGGTGCAGGTTTTTCAAATAGATATATTTCTAGCTTTTGGTATAGCTTTGACGCTTATGATAAAAATGGATCAGGGGTATTTGGTTTTATGGGATATACAGATAGATTTTTTGGCATTACCATTGATATGAAAACGTGTAAAAAGATTGAATTGTCCGATTTTATGATAATTGATGAAAGATTAATTAATAGTAATGATGGATCTGGTATAGAAACAGATTATAACAGTGTTGCAAATCCTGTATTTCATAATTTCAAGGATGCATTTATGATATATACTCTTGAACAAGAAAAAGATGTATTTCATTTGTTCACACCTCAAGAAATTATTGATAGATTAATGGATACACAGGGCGAAACAAATTGGTATATTGATGAAACAAAAAATATTGTCTTTTGCTCTGGAAAGGGCTCTGTGAAGATTCCATATAACAAAATTTCAGATGCAATTTATCCGAAATATTTTGAGATTTTAAACAAATAGAGATCAACTTTTAAATGACTTATAAAATTTTCAAGTATGGTTTATAGAACTGTTTTTACTAACTTCAAAATTTTTGAAGACTAAAAAAATATAGTAAATGGAAAGCTAATTACTAAAAGGTAAAAAAACTTCATTGCATTTTAAGGGGATAGTGAAATCCCTTACCTAATAATTATCAAGTTTTAAGGGAACAGGAGTACGTACACAAGATACGAATTGATGATTTGTGTTTTTTGTATATAAAGGACAATGAAACTATTTATGCATCAAATGGAAGAATAACATATTTATTGAAACGGATAAGTTAGGATTGTGGACAAGATATTCATGGCTGTTGAAGAGGATATTTAATAGTTTTTTTAGGAGGAGTAATTATGGCGGATAAAAAGCAAGTGGCTAAGCCAGGAGTTAAAGTTACCAACGAGGCTGTGTTTATTGGAGATTTTAAGTTCAAATTTAAGGGGAATTAAATTAAAAAGTACGCACAATGGAAAGATGCTGAAAATGGTGAAGTGGAAAGTTACGAACAAACAGTCAAAGGACTAATGGCCAGGCATTATGAATTTTATGGCCAGTTTCAAAAAGAAAATAAGTATCTAAAAAGCGGGTCTGTGCTATGCGCAGCGGAGGAAGTAAATTAACGGCATTTGATATGTTGCATGATCATGGGGTGGTGCAAAAGGATGGAAGTCCTATAGGAGTTTGTACAGACTGAAAAGCAAATGAAAATATATATACGTTTGAAGGTTGTAAACTGCCAGTCCCTGCTGGGTATCCGGAAAGAACGAATGTAACAGTGAAATCTCAACCTTAGACTACGATGCAAAAATGTATCCCTATGTTGGCTGAAAGTTGGAGTAAGGCAAAGAGTTCTAAAATTAAGATATGGGATGAATCGAAGGGGAAGTCTGTTGATGCAATTACTACAGGTGATTTTCTGACTTGTTTTTAAGGAGGGATTATAAGTGTGGTTGAGGTTCCCAATGGTAATAGTTCAGAATTTATTTTTGGAAACAATGCTAGCGCTCTTTTAAAGTATATTGAATTGCCATACCCACCATATTCAGATGCTTATATAGATTATTTTGTAATGGATGGAAATAATATTAAAGAAATTTATTTTCAATTTGCAGGTGATTGGGGAATTACCTTAGGCTGGGGAACTTATATACCAACAATTGATGGGCATGGCTATGATGTCACAGAAGAGGGGCTAAGCATGCTTAAAAAACATGGTATGACTGATAAAGATATTAAATATGTAAATGATCTAATAATAAAGTATAAGAGTGCAAACAAAGATGGCAGGAAAACTTATTATGAAGAAATAAAAAAGTATTTTCAAGGTAAGAAGTTAAAAATCACTATTAAAGATTGTGATAAATATTTTAAAGAGAGGCTAGATCAACATGCAAAACGAATAAATAAATTAAAAAATACAGATTATTTAAAACTTAAAATGAATCAAGATCAATTTAATGCTCTAGTAATTCATCGATATTGCAGGGGAAGTATTTATGAAAATCTTGATGAAAAGTTGAAAGTGGGTAAAGGCATTGTCAAAAAATTGTTTCAACAACCTGCGGGGTATGAAGATAGAGGAGAAACGGAATATAATATTTTTATGTTGGGAATATACGAATATCAAGGTCATAAATTTTAATATTCAAAAAATATAACGGAGAGGTGAAAACAATATGTTTTTCTCAAAAAAAATTTTTATTTATATTGTAACTCTAGCTTTCATTATTTCAAGTATAGCAAATATTTATTTATATCTTAATAATAATGCTAAAAAAGCCCCCCCTATGATACCTTATGAACCTGATTGTGAGGCTCTAAAACCTGAAGATGAAGGTAAAACAGCTATTAATAATAGCCTCATAAATTCTAGCTATAAAATGTTTTATGGCGAATGGGAAATAACCGATAATCTTAATTATAAAAGTAGGCTTTTTCCTTCCCCTCAGGGAGACTTAGAAGAAGTAGTTGCCCCGGATATTATAGGAAATCGTATTTATTTCAATCAAAATGAAATACTATTTAATAATACAATTGTTGGAACCTCTCCCTCTTATTGGATTTATATAATTCCTGTTATTGAAAATGGGCAGCAGCAGCATTTTTTAGGTGACCATTCAATTAGTGTAATGGAGTTAGGAATTAGCGGAGACTATTTTAATTATGTAGAAGTTAATTGCTTGGAGACTACAAATAAATTATTTCCTATTAATTCTACAAGTTTTTATATAATTGATAATAATACATTGATATTTGAATATGATGGCTTTGAATTTTTGATGAAACGAGTAGCATTCATTAAAAATGCAGATATGTATGAAAAAGAGCATAATTAATTAATGAAATTTTAAATTTAAGTTTGCAAATTAACATAAGCTATGTTTGGTGGATACAAAATATGTATGCAGTACAATCAGAGGCTGGGCAAATTGGCTATATACTAGGCGCAACTAAATAAAGAAATTGAAAAGAGAAGTCCAATTTGAGTCTTAATTGACTGCCAAGCCAATAGAAAAATATATATGATTAGAAGTTGTAAGAGTCTAAAACCTGCCGTTTACCCAGAAAAGTTGATTGTTATTCCAATTGATAATTATGAGCATTTGTTTATAATGTTGGCTTTTTAGGTGTAATTAACGGATTGTTACCCTACCTTTAAAATGGTTCGTATGAGAAAAACAAATTAAGAATCATCATTAATGATTACTATGATGCAATAATTGAAAAGAAATCAGAAAATAAAGTATATAGAGATGGATGGTATAGTAGGACAGAAATACTCTTAAAATATTCTTTGATGGGAATTACGGAGATATGCCAATAGATGCAGTAAATGGAAAGGTGATCACTAAATGACAAGAAAAAGACTCTTAATTATTTCTGTAATATTAAATTTGGTTTTTTTAGTAATATTATTTGCTGTTTTTTTTATTAATAAGGCTACTTTACATAGCACAGGACAAAAAAAGAATATTTGAAACCAATTCAATCAAAAGAAAAAAAGGTTGATGAATATGAATTAGGAAATACCATTACTTATGACCAATTATTTTATGGGAAATGGAAAATTGTTGATTCTGTTCCAGTAGATTTTTCATTACCATCTAGTTATTCTGGGTTTGATGAAAAAGGTAATTTAAGAGGCCCAGATATTACGAGTATTATAGGTGAGGAAATAGATTTCGAAGTGGATTATACAGAGTATAATGGGAACAGATATCAATATGCATATGGTCCAGAAACTTACACCCATGCGTTACAATCAGAGGATGAGCAAATTGGTTATAATTATGCCAGCAGTTTAGGCATTACAGGCGACTATTATTCAATAGTATACTTTTTATTACCTAATAATTATCAAGTCTTAAGGGAACAGGAATACATACATAAAATACGAATTGATGATTTGTGTTTTTTGTATATAAAGAACAATGAAACTATTTATGCCTCAAATGGAAGAATAACATATTTATTGAAACGGTTAAGTTAGGATTGCCTATGAGAATTCCAATAGAGATATCCACTGATTACAAAGTCAATAAAAAGATTTTTAAGGAGTGATAATGAAAAGAATAAACTCGATATGTTTATTAACTTTACTTTTGATTTTATTATGTGGTTGCTCGAAGAGTATAAGCCACGGTAATTTCAATGAATCTGCATCTAAAAGTGTTTCTGATAAAAGATGCGAATATGTTTATGAAAACCAGGAAGACAACACAAATGTGAAAATATACTATCCGCAAATAGATGGATTGGAAGATATAAATATACAAACTAAGATTAATAAACGATTAAAAGACGGAGCGTTAAATGATTATGCGAATTATTGGAATATGGATGGCTTAATGCTTGAAATTAACTATGATATATCCTATATGAGTGAATCCTATATAAGTGTAAGATTTAAAGGAATAGGCCAATCAGGCTCATATCCCACAAGTGGATTGTCAACAGTTTTTTAGACAGTTTTTTTAAGGGTATTTATTCTATACTTCACCGGAGTCAGGTATCCTAGCGAAGAATGAATCCTACGGTTGTTAAACCAATTTACATAATCAG
>NZ_SULJ01000039.1 GCF_007115105.1 Clostridium sp. HBUAS56010 | reverse complement strand
ACAAGAAACTACATAAATTTGTGACAAAATGTTTATTTTATGCTGAAGCTGTAAGAGTAGCTAACTTACGGCATATATGAAGAAAATAATGAGAAGAAAGGAATACAGTAAACACCGGTTATAAGCGAATGCGCATTCCCTGTTAAATAGGGAAATTTGATTAAATTATATATGGGCGGTAGCCCTTGCACTCATTGGTCAATAGCACAGACCAAAAACAGAGAAACAGAACCATCGGGATTAGGGTGGGAGTTATTTGAAAACTATGTAATTGGACTCAAAAAATATAAACCAGACTATTTCCTTTACGAAAACAATAAATCAATGTCTCCGGCAATTCGGGAGCAGATCACGAAGGAGTTAGGCGTTGAACCGATATTGATTAACTCAGCGTTGGTATCGGCGCAGAATCGTAACAGGTTGTATTGGACTAATATTCCGGGAGTTACACAGCCCGAAGACAAAGGTATTCTGTTAAAGGATATTTTGGATACTGGTATGGCATGGAAGGAAAAAAGTTATACCTTAGATGCAAATTATTATAAAACTGCCGGTACATATAATCCGAAGAGTCAGCATTCATATTCTAGGCACATGGCGGCAGAACTGTTACCGTTTGGAATAAATGAGTTAGGGAAAGTTTATGCGTTAAATGATGATGGATTTGGTAAGGCAAGGACAATTAAGGCTCAATATTATAAAAATTCTACTGCTAATGCTTTTTATTCTGGCACATACGGTGCAACTCTGGCGGCTGTGCCGATCAATACAACGGTAGAGGGTAAGTCACAATGCTTGAGAGCTACTTATTACAAAGATGGAATCAGAAATATGGTAGGAAACAATATAGACAAAAAGACTTGCGTTGGAGTTCCGATGTGTATAGCAGAAAGAGGACGCTATAAAGACGGAAAAGTGCAACAAAACTATGAGCCTCAATATTCCAGGAAGACTAATACACTTACAACGGTGCAAAAAGATAATCTTGTCATTGATTTTTGGGACGGTAAGACCTACCCGGTCTATGAAATTAAAAGCGGACAGATATCTATCAAAGGAAAACAATATCCGATAAAGTTACCCGATGGGTATTACATAATCCGCAAATTAACAGTAGCAGAGTGTATGAGATTGCAGACAGTGCCAGATATATACATCTTCCCAGTTAGCAACACGCAAGCTTATAAAATGCTTGGGAACGGGTGGACGGTAGATGTTATAGCCCATATTCTTTCCTTTGTTCCAGGGATTACAGAAGAAGAGATAAGAGTAATGTCCATGTATGATGGTATGAGCTGCGGACACATAGCCCTTGATAAGTTGGGAGCAAATGTTGTGAAGTATTATGCAACGGAAATAGATAAGTATGCTATCCAGACAGCCCGTGAGAATTATCCGGAAATAATTCACTTGGGTGATGCTTACCAGGTAAGGAATGAAGATTGGTTTATCAACTAAACCCGAAGTTAACTGAATAAAAAATTTACATAATTAAGAATTGAAAGGAAAAAAGAGTTCCGGCCGGACAAAAAGATCTTTTCTCCTGGATATGAAATGAAAATATTAGTAGCTTGCGAAGAAAGTCAGGCAGTAACGATAGAGTTGAGAAAATTAGGTCATGAAGCCTATAGTTGCGATATTGAGCCATGTTCTGGAGGACACCCAGAGTGGCACTTACAGGAAGATGTAACACCGTTGTTAAAGCAGCGCTGGGATATGGTCATAGCTTTTCCACCCTGTACCCACTTAGCCACAAGCGGAGCGAAGCACTTTGCGCAGAAGAGAGCGGACGGAAGACAGCAACAGGGTATTGATTTCTTTATGTTGTTTGCTAATCTGGACTGCGAGAAGGTAGCTATTGAGAATCCGGTGGGAATAATGTCTACCGAATGGAGGAAACCAAACCAAATTATTAATCCGTATCAATTTGGTGATCCTTATGAGAAAAAAACCTGCTTATGGCTTAAGGGATTGCCACATCTGCAGCCTACAAACATAGTTGAACCTCCGCCAAGGCAAGTATTGAGCAGCGGAAAGACAATACCATTCTGGTATTCAAATTGCGGAGGGAATAGAGCAAAAGCCAGAAGTAAGACATTCCCTGGAATTGCCAAAGCCATGGCGGAGCAGTGGGCAGGTAACAATACATAATTTAAAGCAAATTAAAGTTT
>NZ_SULJ01000038.1:418-1274 GCF_007115105.1 Clostridium sp. HBUAS56010 | reverse complement strand
TGGGCACTCTGGGGAGACTGCCAGGGATAACCTGGAGGAAGGTGGGGATGACGTCAAATCATCATGCCCCTTATGATTTGGGCTACACACGTGCTACAATGGCGTAAACAAAGGGAAGCAAAGCCGCGAGGTGAAGCAAATCCCAAAAATAACGTCTCAGTTCGGATTGTAGTCTGCAACTCGACTACATGAAGCTGGAATCGCTAGTAATCGCAGATCAGAATGCTGCGGTGAATACGTTCCCGGGTCTTGTACACACCGCCCGTCACACCATGGGAGTTGGTAACGCCCGAAGTCAGTGACCCAACCGCAAGGAGGGAGCTGCCGAAGGCGGGACTGATAACTGGGGTGAAGTCGTAACAAGGTAGCCGTATCGGAAGGTGCGGCTGGATCACCTCCTTTCTAAGGAAGAAGAAGTAGGCATTGAGTACTTAATGAGGCATAGCCGAGTTTAGTACGAAAGCCCACCCGAACACTTAATGAAACAAAGCGAAGCGGAGTTGAATTTAGTGAGAGTGGTGAGGGTTTTATATACTGTTGAGTCTTAGGTTTTCAAAGGAAGTAATTGAATAAGGAAACACCAAGAAAGACAAAGAATTTCTGGTGCCGATGCGCTTAGGGGAGACACCCGTTCCCATCCCGAACACGATGGTTAAGACCTAAGCGGCCGATGGTACTATGCTGGAAACGGCATGGGAGAGCAGGTGGGTGCCAGATTTATTATGGGCTTATAGCTCAGCTGGTTAGAGCGCACGCCTGATAAGCGTGAGGTCGGTGGTTCGAGTCCACTTAAGCCCATTGGTTAAACAACCAGAAAAAAGAATACAGGGATTGCCTTTAAAGGGTAGACCCACAT
>NZ_SULJ01000038.1:0-370 GCF_007115105.1 Clostridium sp. HBUAS56010 | reverse complement strand
CCGGTAACATGGGGGTGTAGCTCAGTTGGGAGAGCACCTGCCTTGCAAGCAGGGGGTCAAGAGTTCGAATCTCTCCATCTCCATTCGGTGCTGTTACGAAGCAAGCACTTCGAAAAGCTAACGCTTTTCTCAGTCACGGCGTTTTACGCCTATACAATCAAATATAAAACTCCTTAGGAAAGCAAGCTTTCCACACCGTTTTCTACATGATTGTGCACGCTTCTGTTCGCATCGCGCATGTACCTTGAAAACCACATATTGAAATATATCTAGATAGAGTCTTTACAAAAAGACAATATCAAGACATCCGAGGTGTTACATCAAATGATGTAACCAAACAAAACTCGTTCAAATATCGTAACGTACGATA
>NZ_SULJ01000037.1 GCF_007115105.1 Clostridium sp. HBUAS56010 | reverse complement strand
ACAAGCAAACTATTCTTTGATGGGAAGGCGTAGATATGTGTAAGGGAAAGAATATTGCAAATGAAATTGCAAATATGAAATATGTTTATCAGCTCATTGTCAAAGATGGGAGGCTAGAGTATAAGGACGAGTATATTTGTAGTTTTCAAAATGTTAGAAATTACAGTATTCAGAAGATACCCAATAAATACATTAAGCTTTATAAAAGGTTAGAAGGAATTGAATAAAGGAGGAACTGCCATGCAGAGCACTGCTATAAAAATCAATTATCCGTATTCAGAGCCTATGCAGCACGACATACAAAAGTCATTATATCAATCCAGGCAGAAGGCAAAAGCAAGGAGACGGAAAGTATACATCATAAAGCAACGTTTGCTAGGGCTTTTATTGGTAGTCATATCAATACTGGCTCTTTTTATTACCATGGAAGGCAGTTTTATCATGTCGGCCGTCATTGGTTTGGGATTCTGCATTTACAAGTGAATACTCGTTTTATTAGCAGTTTGAAGCCATTAGATCATGTGTCTAGTGGCTTTTATAGTGGGAATAAATCAACTAAATTAATGGAGGATTATATCATGAAGAAAGAATATACGGTTGAACAGATGGCAGAGACAAGATGGTTTTATACTTTTACAGAACCAAATGCAAAGGGTGAAAAGTTAGTAATAGAAATATTCATGGGTAAAAATGATGGTGGATCTCGTGCACTTCCTGTACTATGGTATAAATCTGGAATGACTGACAGGGTATTGGAAACATATTGGTGCATTTCAACATATGTGACAGATACAGAGGGAAGATGCTGGATAATGTATAATCCTCAGAATAAACGTTCTGATGATGGTAAAAGAGCGGTAATAGACTTTGATTGGATGCTTGAAGCTACAGAAGATAACAGAGAAAAGTTAATTAATGAAGCATTTAGATTGTTTTCAAGTGCTGTAGGTGAAACAGCGACCGAAGAAAAGATAAGAAAGGTAAAAGAATTTGCAAAAGAAAGAGATATTGAAGTTATGACAGAGATCCCAGAAGGTTGGGTTAACTTAAATTATTGTACTGCTCCTATTGGATCGACTTATATAGGCAATATGAAGCCTAACTTTCACAATCTCAGAGATGAAAACAGAAGAGAAGCGTTGTTATTAGTTTAAGGAGGTGGATAATTATGGAAAGATATAATAGAACAAGTTTTTCTGCTTATTTAGAAGATTGTGATTATAAGGGATATAAAACATATATCTGGATTGAAAACATGAAAATCCGCTATTTTTACCTACAAACAGCAGAGGACTATACGAAAACTTTTGACACTCTTGCTGATTTATATGATTACATTGATAGCAAACAAGAAGTACGGGAGGAATAAGCATGTTACCATATATCAGAAGCAACGCAAGTTTTTATAATCGTATCGCAGAAGAATATTTTACTACAATAGCACAGGCAAAAACAAGGGAAGAGTATGAAAAAGTACTCTTTTCTTTTTGTAAAAGATGGCAGAGAGAGCTAACAGATGAGAATGTGCTTTCCTATTTTATAGAATCCGGAGAAATGGAACCGAACACGGCAGACGAATTCAGGCAGTTTTATATTGAAAATGCAGAGCCATTTCAGAAAGCAATTATCAACGCCAAGTTGACTATAGGAAATAAATACACACTTGTTTATATGAATGAATTTGGCTTTCCTGTAGCTGACAAAATCGTGTTTAAAGGTGCTTCGCCTTGTCAGTATGCACAATATACTGACGCAGTCAGAATAACGGCTAGAAGGGCAAGAAAACGCTCTGATGTGTATATAAACTTCTATGATTGCAGCCTTGCAATATACGAAGGCTGGAACGATTTACCGGAAGAAGTCACACACGAAAGAATAAGTGACAACCTACGTCAATCAAAATATAGCTGTTTTGATGCAAGGTTCTTTGAAGATTGTGTTAAATATTTTGGAAAGCCGATAGTTGAGTATAGAAATTTTAAAACAAGGGAATCAGATGGAAAAGTATTTGCATAAATGCGAGAAAAAGTAAGTTTGCTGAACTTATTAGTAGAAAGAGGGAAACCGAATGGAAATTAAAAATTTATCGCAATTAAAGAAAGCAATCGCAGCTGGCAATGTATTCTTAATTAAAGACCACAGAAGACCAGATTTTATAGGGCAGAGGCGTAAGGGTAATGTAATTCAGACAAATGCGGTATATACAATAGTTCCAGATGAACCGGATAATAAAATAAATCAGTTTAATGGTGGACGTGGTTCTTGGCTGCAATATGGCAAAGCTTCAGCTTGGGAATTTGATAATGGGTATTGCACACTTTATAACGGAGAGCATAAACCGGAAAATCTGGTAATGTCATTCGTTTTTGAATGATTGGAAGGGTTGGAAGGGAATGTGAATGAGAATATTCAAGAATTAAATTAGAATTTTTTAAGGAGATGAAGGATATGACACATAAACAGATCGAAAAGTTTTCAGTAGGCTATCCTTACCCAACGAACTACGTTGAAATTTTACTGAAAAAATATAATTACGACACTGAAAAAGTACATGAAATTCTATGTAGACCTTATAACGAAGTCATTAAAGAAGTACAGAACGAAAATGGAGTAACGGTTGCCGGATTGCTGTCAATTATGGAAACAAGGCAGAGAAAAAGAAATACAGTAAACTGATATTTATCGGAGGAAAGGCATGACAATAAAGCAATGTATACGCAAAAAGGGCTGGCAATTATATGCTGATACCAGTCAGTCTTATCGTTCCATGGATGTCGATGTTGATTTTAAGAACGGAGGCGTATTAGATGAAACACAGTTTCACATAAATGCGTATAATGAAAATGAATTGACAGAATTATTTTCGGAATTTTGTAAAGAAAATAACCTCCGCCGTAACACTGTGGTCAGTGTAAATATAGTGCAGGTTTACGAAGGTAAAGCATAGAACAGCAAAACTGAAATTTACCATAGAATCCGTGTT
>NZ_SULJ01000036.1 GCF_007115105.1 Clostridium sp. HBUAS56010 | reverse complement strand
GGATAATTCAATATTATCTTTCAATATCTTTACATATTGAAAGAGTATTACAAGAAAGCGAGAAACAAAATGAATGAAATACATAGACAATATTGCAAACTTGTGGAAGAGCTTGATATTTATGAAACACAAAAAATCCCTCTATGTGCTGCAGAAAATTACGTATCTGATTTCTGCAAATCACCACTAATATCTAATTTTGAAGGAAAATATTCATTTATGGATTCAAATGGAGTGAATTCATTTATCGGTGGAGAATATATTAATAAGCTAAATCTTTTATTGTCACAAGAATGCCATTCTCTATTTCATGCAAAATATACGAATGCTGACACAAATACCGGAATAAACTGCTTTACAGTATGCGCTATGTCATTATTATCAAGAAATGATATCGTACTACTAACCACTCCTGAGCAAGGTGGTCATGCATCAATGCCCGTCATTTTAGAGACACTTGGGGTTAAATATGAGCCGGTTCCCTATGATTTTGATAATTATCAAATTGATTACGACACCACAAATACTTTATGTGAATCGGGAAATTATAAATTTCTTATATTTTGCCAATCTGATGTCATTAATCCTCCTGACTTATGCAAAATTAACCTTCCAAATAAAATGGGCATTATTTATGATGGAACACAAACTCTTGGATTAATTGCATCAAATATTATTCAGAATCCTTTAGATTGCTGTGATAACATTGTACTTATTGGTGGCACTCATAAGACACTTCCAGCTCCTGCATGTGGTTTAATAATGACTAATACATATTCCATAGAAGAAAAGTTAAAATGCAATATTACGCCACATTACTTGAGAAATACTCAACCCAATCACATTGCAGCTTTATTATTATCATTAATTGAGCAGGAAGAATACGGCAATAAATATCAACAAGCAATTGTTACTACTGCAAATCAGTTAGGAAAGCATTTGAACAGATTAGGATTTTGTGTAGCAAATTTAAAAGAAAACATATATACAGATACACATCAACTTTTTATCCGTATGAACAAAAATGAAACGGATAGTTTTTATTATATAGCTAAGAAATATAATATTACCTTAAATAAAAAACATAAACGTTTGTTTGGTAACGATGGTATACGTATTGGAACACAAGAGATTGCAAGATATAATTGGGACTCCAATGATATTGCAGATCTTGCCGAATTATTATTTTGCATAAAAAACAGTGATGTCAAGAATATCAAAAGATTAAGATCCAAATTGGTAGAAAAAAAAGTACCTCATTTTACTTATACAGATATTTCTATAAAATAGGCATAATTCTAGAATCAAAACATTTTTTTATATTATTTGATTCTGGATCACATAATTCAATATTTCTTATTCGTTGAAATACTTTATTTGAATACTCATTATTTTCACAAAGATCTATAATATTTTCTTCACATAATAGGTTGAATTTAACTTTTAGCCCTTTAATATTAATTAAATAATATACCATAAGATTAGTTTGTATTACTATATTATTATCCTTAGTGACATTTATGCAACTTAAATATGCTTTAATAGCCTCGTCATATTTACAATATACTCTATAGATTTCTCCTTGAATAAAATAAGCATTTGCTAAAAGGCGATTATTCTGAGCCTTATATATGGCTATAATTTCATTTGAAACGTTTATTAAAGAGTCACAGTCTTTAGGCATATCAGTATACAAAATGTACAATGATGTGAAGCGTTTTAGCTTATTTTTTTCTTCATCTGTATGTGTTAGAGTACTATTTTGGGCTATAATATAAAGATTACAGAATTCGTCTTTTGAATTTTTAAGGGATCCAGGTACATGTAAATCGTTAATAAAATATTTAGCTGCTAAGATACCTAATGAATCTACTATAGCCGCAAATGATTCTTTGTATATAGATTTCAAAATTTCCAATGACTCATTGCTCATCCACAGATGCTTATAATAATGAGCTTTATATAATTCTATTTTGAAATTTTTATTATTTGCTTTATATTGCTTGCTTTCAATAGTAGATAAAGTGGCCAAAGCATCATAATATTTATTTAATAAATGATTGCAATCTGATAATATCAAAATATATTTATACATTAAATCATTATTATTATCAAATTTGTCACAATATTCATTTTTAAAATTTAAAAGCTTCCTTTCGGCTTCTTTATATTTTCCCGTATATAGGTCGACTTGAATAAAATATAAGTTTTTATCATAATCATTTTGTTCATTACTCGCAATATTTTTTATCCAGTCAATACATCTTTCTTCACTCAATAAATTAACTATTTTCCCTATATTCCCATAGGTTATTTGAAACAAAATATCTGTTTCTTTGTGCGAAAGACGACTTACCTCAGGGTAAGTCTCTCTGATTTTTTCTTGTAAGGCATCCACATATTTGGGGTTAAAATTTGAAACAAAATGATGTAATGATAAATTCTTTGATGACATATTTTTCATAATATATATCAATTGAAAATGATAAAGTCTCTGTTTGCTAAAAATTAACTCCAAATTTGTTACATGATCAAATATTAATACTGTTCTGGGGCTAATTATCCTTGATTGAAGATAAGTATTTAGGAAACTTTCAGAGCATTGATCCATATCAATATAATCAGCTACTGTATATGGGCACTTAGACTTAATTCGCTGAAATGCTATGTCTTTAGGATGATTTATATAATCACATAAACGTTTTGCTATCCAACTTTTTCCGCATTGCTCCCCATTTCCCTTTATTTCGATTCTATGCTCTTGCATGCTGAGAATATTTACAATGCTTTGAATATCTTCTTCACGGTCTGTAAACAAATTATCTGAATACCTATTTTTACTATTATTACGTTTTTGTTTATGTTCTTTATGTAATGTAATTAATGAATCAAATTCTGGAATCAAAATTAGTATCACTGAAAATACACCAAGCCAAAAGTTTTTATATGTATCATACCCAATAATACCTGCTGCAACTATTAAAACAATTTTAGAACCATATCTTAAATATAAACCAATTTTTTTCATTTGAAATTCTTCACCTTCTAAATTACTAGCGGATAATATTGAATTATCC
>NZ_SULJ01000035.1:1534-3206 GCF_007115105.1 Clostridium sp. HBUAS56010 | reverse complement strand
CTCGCTAAGTGTTTTGATATGCCTCGCACTAAACTCGTTGAATAACTCGTTAAGTGCTCTGGCGACCTAAACCAACCTGGTTAAGCCCTCGACCTATTAGTGACAGTCAGCTGCACATGTTGCCATGCTTCCACCTCTGCCCTATCTACCTCGTCGTCTTCAAGGGGTCTTACTCTTGCGATGGGATATCTCATCTTGAGGGGGGCTTCACGCTTAGATGCCTTCAGCGTTTATCCCTTCCCGACTTGGCTACTCTGCCATGGTGTTGATCACCAACAGATACACCAGAGGTCAGTCCATCCCGGTCCTCTCGTACTAAGGACAGCTCCTCTCAAATATCCTACGCCCACGCCGGATAGGGACCGAACTGTCTCACGACGTTCTGAACCCAGCTCGCGTACCGCTTTAATGGGCGAACAGCCCAACCCTTGGGACCTACTACAGCCCCAGGATGCGATGAGCCGACATCGAGGTGCCAAACCACTCCGTCGATGTGAACTCTTGGGAGTGATAAGCCTGTTATCCCCAGGGTAGCTTTTATCCGTTGAGCGATGGCAATCCCACTTTATACCACCGGATCACTAAGTCCTAGTTTCCTACCTGCTCCACCCGTCGGTGTCGCAGTCAAGCTCCCTTATGCCTTTGCACTCTTCGAATGGTTTCCGTCCATTCTGAGGGAACCTTTGAGCGCCTCCGATACTCTTTCGGAGGCGACCGCCCCAGTCAAACTCCCCGCCTGACATTGTCCCCCAGCCAGGTCATGGCTGCAGGTTAGAAATCCAATACTGCAAGGGTGGTATCCCAACATCGGCTCCGATAAGACTGGCGTCCTACCTTCTCTGCCTCCCACCTATCCTGTACATGCAATACCGAATCCCAGTATCAAACTAGAGTAAAGCTCCATGGGGTCTTTCCGTCCTGGCGCAGGTAACCAGCATCTTCACTGGTATTTCAATTTCACCGGGTGCATTGTTGAGACAGCGCTCAAATCATTACGCCTTTCGTGCGGGTCGGAACTTACCCGACAAGGAATTTCGCTACCTTAGGACCGTTATAGTTACGGCCGCCGTTTACTGGGGCTTAAATTCAGAGCTTCGCGTTGCCGCTAACCCCTCCTCGTAACCTTCCAGCACCGGGCAGGCGTCAGCCCATATACCTCACCTTTCGGTTTTGCATAGACCTGTGTTTTTGCTAAACAGTTGCTTGAGCCTATTCTCTGCGGCCTGATTTCTCAGGCACCCCTTATCCCGAAGTTACGGGGTCATTTTGCCGAGTTCCTTAACAATGCTTCTCCCGCCGGCCTTAGGATTCTCTCCTCATCCACCTGTGTCGGTTTACGGTACGGGCACATATTACACAATAGCGGCTTTTCTTGACAGCCCCTACAGAGACTTCCCTACTTTTGTTCGGTACGCGTCACACTCTCCTGTTGTTAAGCGGATTTGCCAACTTAACCAGTCCAATGCTTGCCCCGGTCTTTTCATTCCCGGGTTCTCTCTCGGTTCTGTGTCCCCACAGTTCTGATAATATGCGGTACAGGAATTTCAACCTGTTGTCCATCGACTACGTCTTTCGACCTCGCCTTAGGCCCCGACTTACCCAGAGCAGATCAGCTTTACTCTGGAAACCTTAGATATTCGGCCTGGAAGATTCTCACTTCCATCTCGCTACT
>NZ_SULJ01000035.1:0-1283 GCF_007115105.1 Clostridium sp. HBUAS56010 | reverse complement strand
ATACATTCCACAGCTTCGGTGTCGTGTTTTAGCCCCGGACATTTTCGGCGCAAGACCTCTCGACTAGTGAGCTATTACGCACTCTTTGAATGTGTGGCTGCTTCTAAGCCAACATCCTAGTTGTCTCTGAAATCTCACATCCTTTTCCACTTAACACGCACTTTGGGACCTTAGCTGGTGGTCTGGGCTCTTTCCCTTTTGACTGCCCAACTTATCTCGTGCAGTCTGACTCCCGTACATCATCTGACCGGCATTCGGAGTTTGATATTCTTTGGTAAGCTTTGACGCCCCCTAGGAAATTCAGTGCTCTACCTCCGGCAGACTAATACGAGGCTAGCCCTAAAGCTATTTCGAGGAGAACCAGCTATCTCCGGGTTCGATTGGAATTTCTCCCCTACCCACACCTCATCGCCACCCTTTTCAACGGATGTGCGTTCGGTCCTCCATTTCCTTTTACGGAAACTTCAACCTGGACATGGGTAGATCACCCGGTTTCGGGTCTACCTTTACTGACTCATTCGCCCTATTAAGACTTGGTTTCCCTTCGGCTCCGCACCTTCAGTGCTTAACCTTGCCAGTAACGGTAACTCGCCGGACCGTTCTACAAAAAGTACGCGGTTCCACCTTTAACGTGGTTCCACAGCTTGTAAACACAGGGTTTCAGGTTCTTTTTCACTCCCCTCCCGGGGTCCTTTTCACCTTTCCTTCACAGTACTATGCGCTATCGGTCACTAAGTAGTATTTAGCCTTGGGGGGTGGTCCCCCCGAATTCCCACAAGGTTTCTCGTGTCTCGTGGTACTTTGGATCCTGCTCGCTGACTATTGTTTTCCCATACAAGGCTTTCACTTTCTATGGCCGGTCTTTCCAGGACCGTTCTGGTAACAAATCGTCTCACTTGTTGCAGTCCATAACCCCATCATGCACGCATGATGGTTTAGGCTCTTTCCATTTCGCTCGCCGCTACTTTGGAAATCGAGTTTTCTTTCTTTTCCTCCGGGTACTTAGATGTTTCAGTTCCCCGGGTTCCCGACGTATGGCTATTTATTCACCATACGACAACTGAGGTTTGCTCAGCTGGGTTTCCCCATTCAGATATCTCCGGATCAAAGGATATTTGCTCCTCCCCGAAGCTTTTCGCAGCTTATCACGTCTTTCATCGGCTCTTAGTGCCAAGGCATCCACCCTGCGCTCTTATTAGCTTAACCAATTCGACTTTCATCTGCGGGTGCGGATTACTCATCTAAGATACATAGCGTTGTATCTCTGGTCTTAGGTTTGTTCG
>NZ_SULJ01000034.1 GCF_007115105.1 Clostridium sp. HBUAS56010 | reverse complement strand
GGAAAGGAAAATCCTACACCAATAAAATTCCCGTTTACTTGGATTTAAAACAAACAGAGAGCATCGCTTTCTCTGGCGATTAATAAATAAGATGGTTCTAATGCTAAATTATTATGGTTGTGATTACCATTTTCAAAAGTACATCGCTACTGCTCAATGGCGGTTTGAATCATATCTGTTCTCATTCAGGGAGCTAATGATTAATGTTGCGAGAGGTTTCTCGATGTCACCTGATTAATAAAAAATCGAGAATTAATTAAGCGTCGGTATGCAAAAAGCTGAAGCAAGCGGTCTGTAAAACCGTGACCCATGTGGTAAACAATGTTTGTTCGAATCAAACCCGGCGCACTACTCTCCTATCTGGAGAAATTTAAAATGAAAGCGAGTGAATTATAATTTTACTTATTAGCAAGAAGGAAGCCAAGCTTTTAGAATCTCAAGGTTACAAGTATTCAGACCACAAGAATTTTTATGATGCAGACCTATGTCATTCTGCAAACAAGCGTCACAGAAAGTATTATGCTGCTGAAAAGGTTGCTGTTTTAAAGGCCTTAAAAGCCATTCGTGGCAATTAAATTGTATGGGTGAAGAATACCGTGGTTTTGTAATACAACGCACAGAAACAGGCTATAGAGTGTGCAGAATTGATGATAAAAAGATACATACTCACATGAAAAATTATCATGCAAGCAAAAGGCTTATTGATAATGTAGTAGATAAAAAAATTCCACGTAGAGTAGGAAATTATTATCTATCGTCATTATCACGTTTAACAAATTCGGTTAATTATAAGAAAAAAGTAGATGAACTTCTTGATGTTAGGAAAAGAAAATCTCGTCAGAGATATTTCAATCCACATCGGAAGTCTTTTTAATTTGGAGGAAAAATAATGGCATTAAGCGTAAAAGAAACAAGCAAAACAGATTTTAAGATTAAAGGCTGTACTGTATCTGAAGGAAAGTTTTACGATGAAGGAACAGAAAAGAATTTGATTGATTTACTGGCAAAAACATTTGGCGAAGGTGTTGTATTTGATTTGGCGGCTACTACAAAGGTCGATGAAGAAATTGATATCAATGCTGTTAACGAAGATGAATAAGTTGGGCGGTGAAGAAAATAACTGATTTAAAAAAGAAGACAGGTGAAACAGAATTACAGTACATATGGAGACTTGGTTCAGCCAAGGATTCCGGTGCTCTTGATATTACATGGCCCAATTTAACAGATTTGTTTAATAAAGAGCTAAGAGATGAAACGGAAACTTGGACAGAATCAGCATACCGTAAAAAATTTCAGCAAGCAAAAGCTTTTTATGAAGAAGTTTTTTCTAAGATGGAGTCTGATGAATATAATAAAGAACTTATGGTACAGAAACGTGAGCTTGAGCGTGCTAAAATTGCTTTTAGAGATGAAAGAAACGCATGGCAAAAGCAGAATTATATTGATACTAGGGTAAATGAAAAGCTTAATATTCTTGAAGAAAAACTTCTTAATATTGGCAAGATGGAATTCTCTAATGTGAACAATATAGGTTTTAAAGATTCTGGTAACGACTTACTTGTTATTCTATCAGATCTTCATATTGGACAGTGCTTCTCTTCTACTTTTGGTGAATACAACTCAGAAATTGCAAAATTAAGACTTGAAAAATATTTATCACAAATATTAGAAATATCAAAGAGACATGATTCGGAAAAGTGTTTTGTTTCCGTACAAGGAGATTTGATTTCTGGTTCAATCCATAAGGCTATTGCAATTACCAATAGAGAAAATGTTATTGATCAAGTCAAAGTTGCAGCGGAATTAATATCGTCATTCTGTCACGAATTAAGCAAGCATTTTTCGGAAGTTGTAATATCAAATGTCTCTGGAAATCATTCAAGGATTGACCGAAAAGAAGACTCTTTGCATGATGAAAGACTTGATGATCTCATTGGCTGGATTTTAGAGAAACTGCTATTAAACGTGAATAATATAAAGATGTTGCATAACAACATTGATACCGGAATTTCGTGTATATCAATAAGAGGAAAAGACTACATTGGTGTACATGGAGACTTTGACTCTTTTAATAAAAGCGGAGTATCTAATTTGGTGATGTTGCTAGGCTACGTGCCATATGCCGTCACAATGGGACATATGCACACTTGCGCTGTTGACGAATGTAATGGTGTAAAAATGATAAGAGGTGGATCTTTAGCTGGTTCAGGAGATTCATATACAATTGAAAAGAGATTAAGCGGAAAGCCAAGTCAGATGGTTTGTATTTGTGATAAATACGGAGTAAAAGCATATTATCCAATCGAATTAATATAAATCATACATTTTCTTGGAATGTGGAATCGCATAGGCGGTTCTTTTTTTATTGGAGGGATCACTTTGGAACAATCAAAGACAATCGAATCATTAATAAAGTTTTATGAACTTATTTCATCTACTGATGTTTCACCACGGGCTAAAGAATATGTAGAATACCTCCCTCTCAGAATGGCGAAATCCATTATTTTTGATTTGGGTGCAAAGAATGCGAAAAAGATTGCAAATATAATTTTGGCTGTAGTAGATGAAGATTAGCGAATGACCGCTGGTCAATTAGAGGGTATTACAACCCTCTTCTTTTATTTAAAAAACAAAATTAAAAATAAGGAGATTTAACATATGAATCGAGCAGAATTAATTACGGCATTATCAGAAAAAACGGGAACAAGCAAGAAATCTCAGGACGAATTTGTATCTGCCTTTATTGAAACAGTGACAGAGGAACTTGCAAAAGGTGAAAAAGTGTCTCTTGTAGGATTCGGTACATTCAGTGTAACTGACGTTGCTGAAAGAACCGGTATTATTCAGATGGGTGAGCGTAAGGGAGACACTTATACTACTCCTGCACATAAGAAACCTTCATTTAAAGCGGGTAAACCGTTAAAAGATGGCGTAAATAAGTAGAGGTGGCGATCACATGTACGATATCACTATAAAGACAGTTGACCTCACGACGGATGAGATTGAAATTTTAAAGGAAGTTTTAGAGCTTCGCCAGGACAAATGTGTGTCCGTTGGTGAAATTACAACTATTGAAAACTTACTAGATAAGTTAGATTAACTCAATATACATATTTTTTGTATAAATATAAACTGTGGAATCTAGGAGAATGGGCGTAACAACCTACTCTCCTATTTTATTAAGTGAATACTTATTTGCTTGAGATTTTG
>NZ_SULJ01000033.1 GCF_007115105.1 Clostridium sp. HBUAS56010 | reverse complement strand
TGCGAAATAATCTTACCGCCACTTCTTTTCTCCACAAATTTCCTTCTTCAAATCTGTCTGCACCAAATGCTGTCATAGATCCTGCTAAATAAATTTTAAGTCTTTCTATGATGTAGCCTCCTATTCTGTGTAATTTAAAGCAGCTTCTTTTTCTTTTAATTCATTTAACAAATGTGTAGCATACCAAATAATTTTTTCTACATCTCTAATTGGAGTGCCTTTATCGTTCCATCTGCAAGCATATTTAATGATGTTTCCGGTGTCAGTAGCTTCAATCCCGTTCAAACCTTCGGTGAATGCTTTTATGACATCAATCACTTCTAAACCTGTTGATGACTGATAATGCGATGGATGAGATACCATTTTATCGGTTGATTCATAATTCTGACCATTAACTTGCATAACACCCTCCTTTTTATCCCAATATTCTTGTGGATATTCCGTGCATTCGTGCTCTATATTTTCAATTACAAATGGTTCCTTTACACCATAACACCAATAATCTTCGCACCCACACAACGCAGCGGGAGACTTCATAGAATTACAATACTTGCATTTCAATTAGTTTTCTCCCTTCTTATCCAAATCCAAAAACAATAATTCATCTGAATATGGCAACGTCTTACACCAATTGATAAACGACACGCTCCATTCTGTAAGTTTATGGTTTTTTCGCTGCCTAATCATTGAATATAAATTTTCGTAATTTACAGTAATAGTACGTGTTTGAAGCCATGATGATGGTAAAATTTCAACAATATGCTTCCAGATCGAATATTCTCTTGTCTGCAGGTATTCTTTTCTTAATGTGTTTAATCTATTTATTATATATTTCCAATCATCAATGGCCTCGCATTCTGGTGTTTTGTATTTTTTACCATTAACAATATTGTTTATCGTAGAATCATAACACCCCATATAATCAGAAATTTCTTTTTGAGTCCAACCGTCATTGTAATAATTCATGATTTCCAAGACATCATCATCTGAAAACCGTCTATTCTTTTCTCCAACTACAGTTCTGTTGTATCCAGTAATATATCTTAAATCATTATCAAATGCATGTTGTGAATTTTCACTTATACTGACCCATTCTAAGTTACTTATATTACAATTTAATTTATTCCCATCCTTATGGTTCACTTGAGGCAATTCTAATGGGTTCGGTATGAAATGCATTGCAATTAGCCTATGCAAATATTCGTTAGAACCAACTCCATTTTTTCTTAATACAACCTTTTTGTAACCAGACGAATTAATAGATGGCTTAATCTTTTTTTCTGAATAAGTTCTATTTCTACCATCTATGTCAACTACAGAAAATTGCTTTCTAATAAGAGTGCCCTTGTTAGAAACTTTATACAAACTTTCATAGCCAATAACGTCTTTCCATTCTTCATTGATTTCTTCAATTGGAACTTCAAATCCCTTATTTGCATTATATAAAGTATCTACATTTAAGCTGTTTTCAAAATCATTTATGTCAAAATCTTTTGATAATCCCTTGTGCATGAAACTAGTAGAATTCGCAGTCGTACCTATCTTATAAGTGTCAAATTCTTTCCACCAATAAAGAGGAGCTGTAATATCTACAGATACGAAAATCTGTCGTAAAAATTTTCTATGTTCCGACCCGGCTCTAATGAGCTGCTGTGCAAGTTTCATATCATTAGCTCCAATAAAGAAATTTCCGTTGTTGGGATTGCACTCATTTGTACAAATAGAATCACATTGCCGACAATTTAACTGTCTACTATCACTCCTCTCCCAACTATTCATAGGATTCCTAGTACCTCGTAAAGCATGTTCAAAACCCCACACCTCAGTTTTATCAAATCTCAATAATCAATCCTCCTTATCATTTTTAAAATCTCATAAAAGAGCCATTTGTTACCAATATATTGTGTTTAGCTTCACTCGATTTTAACGCCTATGTACTCTAAAACTTCTTTCATGCCAAGTCCGCCATCTGCAACTGGTTTCATGCAATATTCCCATATTTTAGGATGGGTTAATTTCATTCTTTGAAATCTATTTTGTTCTTTCTCCAAATGACATCCAAATCCACAAAACATGCATCCGGTGCGGTCATATCCAGTAGTTTTATAAAATCCCATATCATTTTTAAAAACAGTTCCGTATACAGATGAAATAGGAATTTGGAATTTTACTATATATTCAAAAATATCTTGTTCCTTCCAAAAACTTAGGGGTTTACTAGACGGATTTTTATTACTAAAAGCATTACATCCGCTCTGTAACCATTCTTTTTTTCTTAATATGCTTTCAGATGCCATCGTCCCTATAATGGGTAACAACCCACTTTTACCTGTAAACTTGTGTGCGGGAGTCTTTTTCATCACGTTGCAGCATTGATTAGATATTTTAAATGGCGTATATAACAAATAGCTCCATTTTTCTAATAACCACGAGTCTCCGTATTTCTTATGGTACTCACTACCAGACTGAAATTTCTGAGAAGTCTTGCCATTTGGTTTATTCTTAGTTGCTGATACATCTCTTGATATTTCTTTACTGATTAGCGGATATCCATATTTTAAAATAACATCTTTGAATAGAATTCGCTTTCCGTTTCTGTCTTTTGGATAATCAATTGCCAATTCAATCTCTAAATTAGGGAATTTATCTTTTAACCACTCCGTAAAACTTTTTACGTGTTCCCTCACTTCAGGAAATTCTAACCCTGTATCGGAGAACCACAACACCAACTTACATTTCAACATATTACAAACTTGAGCTGCCAAATAAGCCAATACAGTGCTATCTTTCCCACCAGAAAATGATACGTAGCATTTATTATCATTCTTTACATACCATTCTAATAATCTTGTTTGAGTTACTTTAATCTTGTTTTCAAGTGACAATGATTGAAGATGAGCTAAATCTTCTTTACTATGTTTATTGTCCAATTATCTTTCGGAGCAAAGCTAGCTTTAATGACCGGTCAAATCACCTTTCCTCCTATTTTCACTTTAAATTAGTTTCATTTTCCTTAAATTTGGGTACAAAAATAACAGCACCTACTTCATAGACTCATTTAATGCTTCTTTAATCTTCTGTTTCTGATCTGAATTGATATCATAAAACATCATCAAGAGTCCAACCGCAAACACAATCATGCTGATAATATCGCAAATCCACTCGGCTACAGTTAATGGAGATTTATTAAATGGAACTCCTTCTGGTTTGTAAACTAATAAACTGCTTACCAGGTTGAAAATCAATGATGCTGCCATTACCAATACGCTACGATACTTCTTCAAAAATCCTAACCGCTTGTAATATCTGATACCTAAATAACTTTTGTAATCCATATTGTCTCCCATACTAAAACCTTCCTTCCTAAAATTCAGTGATAATATCCGTTGCCACTCCCAGTTTGATTGACTCTTCTGAATAAATAATCCAGTCTAACTTTCTTTCTCTAACATCATTAATTCTTTCTTGAGTAATCATGGTACGGGAGCACACATAGTTTTCAAAATCAATCCAGAGTTTATCATACTCTTCCATGGCTTCTTTCATATTTTGATACTCTCCAATTACTCCGCCACTAAACTGATGACATGTCATTTTTGTGTGAGTAGATATGAAGCGTTTCTCTCCTGCTAAGAATATAAAGAAACCGCAACTATCCGCATAACCGGTACTGTATGTATAAACCGGTGTTTTACTATTAACCATGATATCAACTAACGCCCACATATCATCTACGTAACCGCCATGAGAATTTATATAAATCTTTATTGGCTTCCTTACGAAGTCTTTTTCTTTGGACTCCTTTGTATCATCTTCATCAAGTAACCATAATAAATTGTAGCAAACTTTGCTAATTGTACTCTGCTGAATATAATCGTGAATATAGATAATCCTTTTATCTGTATTAATGAAGACATTTTCCTGTTTTGCCTGCAAGCTATACCTCCCTTTTATTTATAAAATATCTGTTTACTTACGATTCTTGAAATGCTCAACAATACAGTACAGTGTGACCAGACCAATAAGAACTATAGGTATTAAATATTCAAACATAAACTTAAATTTAAAATATAAATCCATCACGTCTCCTCCATAAACTTATTGGCTACTTCCTGATAGTATTTTGCGTCACCTAAGTAGTGCTCATGAATCATTTCTTCCACTCGATACTGCACCACCTCTAAACATTCGTGGTCATTAAAATCATCAAAATATTCCTCTTTAAACCCAAGCAAATCCGAACTAAGCAACCAATCTCCACATTCGTCCTTGGATAATTCAGCAATTACTGATTCTCCGTAACCGTATGGATCAAAATACAATTTCCACACACTAATCGGAAAATATTCCCATCTCTTGTTCATCATTCACCTCTTTTCATAAAACAATAATTTCATTCAAATATTAATGAAGCATATTCCCATAACCAATACACCATATAGGATTGCTTTCTTCTTTTAAGATTTT
>NZ_SULJ01000032.1:1120-5526 GCF_007115105.1 Clostridium sp. HBUAS56010 | reverse complement strand
CTACAGTAATAATTTTTTTATTCATTAATCCTCCATCTGTATGTTTGAAGGATACCGGTATCCTAGTTGTTATTTTCTAATCTATATAAAACCTACGTTTGCAACCGTAGATAAAATTGTTGATGGTTACTGCTTTCCTGTGGAGCCATGTCCTCCACGGTTTTCGTTAGCTAATATATCCGTTTCCACGAATTTGATTGTTGGCTGATGCTCCATAATGCGGAACTGGCAGATTCTGTCATTCACATGAATTACTGTATCTCTCAAGGCATAAGCTGGCATTTTCCACTCATCATTATTCCCACAGTAGGTTTCATCAATAACTCCCACACTGTTGGTCTGGATAATACCGTAATTTTTAAATGTACTGCTCCTCGGCACCACATGGGCCTCATAACCTGCTGGAAGTTCCATGGCAATTCCCAGGGGAATCAGCTTAAAATCACCGGCTTTCATCTCTACTTCTTCAGCTGCCCGCAAATCGATCCAATCTGACTTACCATCTATGTAGCGCAATTTTTCTATTTTGTCTGTAAAGTATTTGATCCTAATATCTGTCATTCAATTCTCCTTATTTTGTTATCTTTTCGTCGCATGGAATTTTCTGCCCATATACATATTTCTTATCTGTTAACTTGCAAGTGATAATCCATTTCTTCTTATCAGAATCGTCAATTTCACAATGCTTACACTTACTGCATTCACTTGTGGTTTTCATTTATACCCTCCTACTTCCATAATATTGGATATTCAGATTTCAATGATTTCTGTATATCTATCACCGACTGGTTAATACTTCCTGCCCACGGGTAAGATGGATCTTTCAATTCGTCTATATATCTACCATCTACCAATACATCACATAGTTTAACTACCTCAAATTTATCACGATACAAATCTCGTAGTTCGCTCCAGTAGTAGCCCGTATAAATCCAGATGGATTTTTTATTTTCATAGCAAAGACGGATTTTATCGTCATTTTTATTCAATATATTGTGGTTCAATTCGTTATTCGTGCTATATATAGTGTTCGTAAATTCGTTTTTTAGGGCAGTGACGAGGTCTAATACATCATGTATATTCTCATCGGCAAGAGGTTCTCCACCAAGGATACTTATTCGTTTGATGTATGGTCTTCTTGCAAGTTCAATAAATTCTTGTTTCTTTTCTTTAGTCCACTCTTTTCCACCATTAAAATCCCACGTAGATTGATTGAAACAATTCTTACAATGGAAGTGGCAGCCTTGCACAAAGAGAGAAACACCTACGCTCTCTCCATTGCTGATATCCATGGAACGAATGCTTGCATATCTCATTAAGAATCACTTCCTTCAAATTCTATATCATCTAAGTGCATTACCCTGTCATGAATATCTCCAAGCCTACCTTGATTCCAACCATTTCTAGCCGTGCCTTTGTAGCCACAAGTTCTTCTTGTAATATCCATAGTTCTCACATCTCTGTTACCACAGTTAGGACACTCCCAAATCAGTTTGCCATCTTCGTCAATTAATTTAATTTCCTTATCATATCCACAAATTTGACAGTGATCGCTTTTTGTATTTATCTCAGCGTAGATGTTATTCTCATAGATAAATTTAATTACTTCTAATACTGCCGGAATATTGTTGTCGAGATTAGGGGCCTCGATGTATGAAATAGCTCCGCCTGGACTCCACCTCTGAAATTTAGCTTCTTTCTGTAATTTTTCAAAGGCATCAATTTCCTCAAATACAGGAATATGATATGAGTTTGTAATATAGCTTCTATCAGTTATTCCTTTGACCAATCCAAATCTTTCCTGTAAACACTTAGAAAATTTGTACGTTGTTGATTCTAGTGGGGTTCCATATAAGCTATAGTCAATATTTTCAGCCACTTTCCACTCAGAGCATTTATCATTCATTGCTTTCATTACAGCTAAACCAAATGATTCTCCGATGTCTTCGTCACTATGGGAATGGCCCGTCATGTATTTCACACACTCATACAGACCTGCATATCCAAGAGATAATGTCGAATATCCGCCATGAAGAAGTTTATCTATTGCTTCACCCTTTTCGAGCCTTGCTAATGCTCCATGTTGCCATAAAATGGGAGCGACATCAGAAGGTGTCCCTTCAAGTCTCTCATGTCTACATTGCAATGCTCTATGGCATAACTCCGTTCGTTCTTCAAACAAATTCCAAAATTTGACCATATCACCTTTTGATGATAATGCCAAATCTACAAGATTGAGTGTCACAACTCCTTGATTAAATCTTCCATAGAATTTGGGGTTCCCGTTTTCGTCTTTCCATACAGTTAATGCACTCCTACACCCCATGACTGGGTAGCAGTTACCATCTTTCATTTCTTTCATAATCTTTTCAGATATGTAGTCAGGCGTCAGGCGTTTTACTGAACACTTGGCCGCTAATTCTGTAAGATACCAATATTTGCTACTCTCATGAATATTATCTTCCTCCAGAACATAAATGACTTTAGGAAAAGCTGGTGTGATCCACGAACCTTCTTCATTTTTCACCCCCTGGTGACTCTGAATAAGAACTTCTTCTATTAGTAGAGCTAAATCTGTTTTCTCCTGCTCATTTTTTGCTTCTCCCAAATACATGAAGAGTGTCAAAAATGGTGCTTGACCATTTGTCGTCATAAGCGTCACTATCTGATATTGAATGGTTTGTATACCCTTTTTAATCTCTTTAGCAAGCCTCATTCTTACTGTTTTTTCAATCTTTACTTCATCTAAATCATCACCCGTAGTAGTGCGTTCTTTAATTACATCATTTCTAATAGATTTTCTACTAATATCTACGAATGGTGCCAAGTGAGCCAGGGAAATACTTTGACCGCCGTACTGAGAGCTTGCTACTTGTGCGATAATTTGAGTTGCAATATTACATGCTGTTGAGAAACTATGTGGCTTTTCAATCAACGTTTCAGAAATCACGGTACCGTTCTGTAACATATCTTCGAGATTTACAAGATCGCAGTTGTGCATCCGCTGCATATAATAATCCTCATCATGAAAATGAATGATTCCGGCGTTGTGAGCTTCTACAATATCTCTGGGGAGTAAAATTCTTTCGGTTAAGTCTTTACTGACAACTCCTGCCGTATAATCTCTGATTGTTGTATTTAATCTTGCGTTCTTATTAGAATTTTCCGTATTCCAGTATTCGCTATTTCCTTCGAGCAGTTCCAAAATACTCTTATCAGTTGTATTACTTTCTCTAATGAGACTTCTTTTAAGACGGTATTGAATGTATGCTCTCGCCACATCTTTTCGACTGCTTGACATGAGTTTCTCTTCTACAATATCTTGGATATCTTCAACCGACATTTTCTTATTTAAAGATTCTATGTAACTTGCAACGTCCCTCGCCTTTTCTTTTGCATAAGGACTTTCTTCTCCATCAGCATCAATAAATGCTTTCAGAATTGCCTTTTTAATTTTACCCTTATCAAACTCAACCTGGCTGCCATCTCTTTTAATAATTTTCAATCTATAAACTTCCTCCATTCAAATATGTAATATCTATATCAACGTGATTTCTCACGGCTGAATTTCATACAGCCTTTACCGGATTCTTTTCCACATAGCACATAATAAAAACTGTTTCCTTCATCAAATCCGATAGGTTTTCTTACAATATGGTCAATTACTCTGTCATTGTTATCAGTTGCATTGCTGCCACATAGAATCCATGTGTTTCCATGTCCGTTCTCCTTGATTCTCTGTAATTCAGAGATTAACTCGTTTACTGTTGTTACCATTAAATATTGTTTACACTTTTAATCCTTTCGTTGTTGTCTATCTCTTGTCAAAATCAACATTATTTACAATCTGATATATTTCTCTGATCACCTTTGCATCATATAAGGCATTATGTTTATCGCCAACTACTTTGTTTTCACGATAATGATCATGCAATATTTCTTCTCTTGATTTATCAAAGGCTTCTTTTAAAGTGATATTGTATTTCTTTGCAATATCTTGATTAATATCGTAGCAACCTGGACATATTTGTTTTGGTAGACTCCAAGCATTGGAAAATAAATCAATCAGCAAAACCATATCATAATGACAAACGTCAGAAACCAGTTCTACGCTGTTAAATTGAGCAAACCAATTCTCTAATACTTTGCCTATTTCCCGTTTGGCTCCAAGGTGATAATTTGGAATATATATGGATTCTCTTTTATGCCAATCTGTTTTGTATAAATGAGCAATTACATTATCTCTAATCCATGTATCACATTGCTTTTCATCATAATCTATTAGTTCAGCATAAAACTGCTTATTGTTCTCAGACACCAACCCTATGCTTATAAGGGTCGTTCCTTTATGTAATCCTGTAAATTCAGTGTCAAAAAATATTTTCAATAAATACTCCTTTCATTTA
>NZ_SULJ01000032.1:0-989 GCF_007115105.1 Clostridium sp. HBUAS56010 | reverse complement strand
TCCCGAACAGTCGTTTCCACATATGTCGCATACTGTTTTATTCATAAGAGCCCTTTCCTTGTACTTCATTTAACAGTTTTATAGCCTGATCCACATGCTTATATAGCAATCCACCTTGTATGGTATAGAAATTCGTTTTAACCAAATGTGGCATAATATTAAACTTTTCATAATCAGGAAATATTTCATCATCAAGAACTATCCATGATTCGATATTGCTATGTTCTTGAATCCAGTTATAAATTCCTTCGCCACGATTTCCTCCATTATCATTTGTCTTATCCAAGATGAATAATCTTACTTTTCTTAGTTTTTTATCAAGATAATTTCCTGGTTGACCTTGCTCTGATTTATTAATTCGTTCCCAATCCGACTTCCAAGATGAGCACAAAACTATTTTTGCATTTGTTTCTTTTATTATTTCTGACAGACATTTTACTTTAGAATTATCTATCCCGATAAATCCATCACATCTTGATTTAGACTCATGACAATTCAGAACGCCATCAATGTCTAAAAATATTATTTTAATAGAATTATCCCCCACTATTTATTTGCCCTTAATATGTTTAATAAAGTTCTTAATCTTCCATACGCCCTATTTAAAATTCCATCACAATCGATATTGGTTGACCGATTGTACGCCAATTCTACATCTTTTAATGCTTTTTCTATTTCTTTTAAAACACTTTCATCCGATACCGTCATATGTTCTCCTTATTTTTTATTGAAATATATTTCTGTAGGATTTCTAATACATCGTCAAATTCCAAACATTTATCGTTGTAGTAATTTCCAGAACTAATCTCAAAACATGATTCAATTAGTTCGTCAACCATTTTATCAAACTCACTTTCCTTCGTTATATTTCACCTCCTGTGTATAGACATATCCTTTTACCAGCAAATAACCCTTTGCTTAATAATTATTTTGCTTCAGGTAGCACCAACATGCTATCCTTTGCCTTCTTATAAAAATCTTTCGACACT
>NZ_SULJ01000031.1 GCF_007115105.1 Clostridium sp. HBUAS56010 | reverse complement strand
TGCGAAATAATCTTACCGCCACTTCTTTTCTCCACAAATTTCCTTCTTCAAATCTGTCTGCACCAAATGCTGTCATAGATCCTGCCAAATAAATTTTAAGCCTTTCTATGATATTATTCCTCCCTTGCCTTTAGTTCATTTAACAAATGTGTAGCATACCAAATAATCTTTTCTACATCTCTAACAGGCGTTCCTTTATCATTCCACCTGCAAGCATATTTAATAATATTTCCTGTATCAGTAGCTTCAATCCCGTTAAGGTCTTCGGTAAATGCCTTTATAACATCAATCACTTCTAAGCCTGTCGATGACTGGTAATGTGATGGGTGAGACACCAACTTATCTTCTGATTCATATTGATTGCTTTTGCTTATAAGGTCTTCTTTTGTGCAGCCGGTCATTTTCATAATTCCTTTCATATATTCAGATTCTAAATTCACTAGCTATTCTCCCTTCTTATCCCAATCCAAAAATAATAGTTCTTCTGCATATGGTAATGTCCAACACCAACCAATGAATGACACGCTCCATTCGGTTAATTTATGGTGCCTTCTCTGACGAATCATTGAATAAATATTTTCGTAGTTCATAGTAACGGTTCGTGTCTGTAGCCATGATTCAGGAAGAATTCTGATTAGTTCTTTCCAATATTTTTTATCCTTTGTTTCAAGGTGTTTCAATCTTAATGCTTCCATATGTGTAATTAAAGTAGCCCAAAGTTCGTCGTTTGCAAAATAATCATCGTTATCTTCATACTTTTCAATAATTACTGTTTCATAATCGTCTGTTTCAAAACAATTCAAGGTAATTGGTGTGATTGATAATTTATGCATAGTACTCGTAGAATTAGCAGTTGTTCCTATCTTATATGTATCGTATTCCTTCCACCAATAAAGAGGTGCTGTAATATCCACTGATACAAATATTTGACGTAGAAATTTTCTATGTTCCGATCCTGCTCTAATGAGCTGCTGTGCAAGTTTCATGTCGTTGGTTCCGACATAATCGTTGAGATAACAATCTTTATCATCATATTGGCATTCGGTGCATAAGCTGCATAAGCCATCGCATTCTCCTGAGTCACTTTTATTCCAGCTATTCATGGGGTTGCGCATTCCTCTTATGGCATGTTGAAATCCCCATACGTCTGTATTTTCAAATCTCATTTAAGTCCTCCAAGTAATTAAACTTTTCATCTATTATTTTTGATAATCTATCGTATTCATCATTATCTTTAATAGTGGCATCAATAACTCCAAAACAATAACCTTTTGCATATTCATTACTGCACAATTTCAATTCAACTTTGTGTTCAAATCTCTTAATCAATAATTCAATATCCAGATATATCCCTTCTTTCTCAATCCTCATAAAAGAGCCATTTAATCCTTATTTCCTGTTTTCAATTTCTTTATTTCATCGTTCTTCATCTTTGTAAACTCACGATATTTTCTTGTATACTCATAACTTTTTCCAAATATGTAATTTACTGCTGCATATAGTTTTGGTTCATATTTCTGAATAACTTCCAACTCAAACTCAAAGTCTCTCCCAAATGGGCAACCGGCACATCCAGTTCTTTTAAGCCCATATTTCGTATAACAATCACTATGACAAATATCAAAGTGGTTCTCGTATATCATTTTTGTATCATTCTTATAGAAGAATAATGGCCTATAATTATCACAAGAATCATCATTTTCATCAAAGCAATTCTTGTAAGCTGTTGCTCTAGCCCCACCTTCTGCTTTTCTAATTCCAACAATGCTAAGACCGTAAATTCCTTCCTTCAAGAGATTATGAATAACAGCTTTTTTTGCACCAATACAGCACTTGTTTGATATGGGTGTATCTATTGGTGGATTCTCTATCAAAAAGTCCTTCAGCCATTTATTTTGAGCTATACAGAGTTTCTTAGATTTCTTTGAATTACACCACCATTCAAGAGCTGAAACGCATCCTTTCCAATATCTATTATTACGTCTTGCAATCCCCTTTTTAACTTTTCCATTTACAACTGCTTCAGCTTCTGGAATCTCAACGCAGTATTCAACAAGCAACTTGTCAAGATCTTTATCTTCCCACTTAAATCCATACTTTTGCAGTCTGCCAATAAACTCACTGACCTGTTTAGATAAAAACGGCTGACCATATTCTTTGCACGAAACCGGTATGGGCTTAACTGCTTTTATTTCTCTGATTTTTATGTCATACTTTTCTTCAAGATGTTTTAAGTGTTCTTTGGTTGCTTCGTACTCTAAGCCCGTATTAAACCAAACATAGTCAATCTTTTTATCTATGTCACACCTGTAGCAAATATCTAACATGTCGTCGCTATCTGATCCACCAGATATGGAGCAAACGATCTTTTCATAATCCGGGTTATTAATAATTTTCCATGCCTTGATAAAATTGTTTACAATTATTTCGTCTTGCGGTAATGTATCTAAAACTTCATTGATGCTTAATGTCAATATGTATTCTCCTCATAAAAGTCAATTTCGCTTTTTATGAGGTAAAGCCATACTTAGTGAGTGTCCTTTTACGTCACTATCACATTCCTTTTTCGACTACTTTGAATCAACGATCCATTCTCGTAACCTCGTGACAACCTTTAATAAATAAAGGTGTTAAATACAATTGACATCTATCAACGACCAATTGGTAGTACAGCGTCACATATATGTACAATGTCAATGATGTTTAGATTCTTCATCTGCCTGTTTGGGTGATCACTATTGTAATCTCTGCAATAAATATCAGCCCAACAGTCTGAGAACTCTTCCTCTAAGGGACTGTCCATAACCATATATCTTTCAACGGTTTTATGATTATCGCTTTCTGTATCATAATCCAGGATAAGTTTATAAACAGGCAATGTAATCTTAGTTTTCAAAAAATTGTTTGGGTGAATATTTTTCAGTTTTTCTTTTAAATCTCTATCAAATATTTCAAATACTTCTATATCAGTTCTGCAACTTACTTCTGAAAAGAATTTGTTTGGATGCACTACTTTTCGCCTCCTTTACTTTAAATTAACTTCATTTTTCTTAAATTTTGGTACAAAAATAACAGTACTTACTTCATAGACTCGTTTGATAAATGTTTTTCACCTTTAATTTCTTGATAGTTGTCAAATAAGAACTTTACAATCTCGTCACCACTCATATTATATTTGTCTCCCAGTTCCCATGACCTTCTTTTCATTATAGGCAACGCCTTATCTGTTGAATAACTTGATAATGTAGCCACTAACTTTCTTAAATCCCCAACTAGTTCCTCGCGTAATTTTTTCATAATAATCTCCTTTTTCTTTTTTTTATTAAATATCTGTTCTATGCAAATTTGAAATAATAAAAACTTCTACCAGTTTCATTAAAGTGATCTGCCCAAGACTCCTCCCATGTCATACTAATCCCACTTCCATATTCGTCAGTAGACACGAATCGTTTCATATTTGATTTTGCACACATAACTATCAAACATCTGGTAAACTCTGTACATTCACTTGCTTCCTTAATACTATTATAATGCTTCACTAACTTCTTATTTTTATCAAATTGTAATATGGGCTTTGAATTATGTCGGAACTCTTTTTCTTGGGTTTTATGTATTTTCAGCTCCTTAAATTCTAGTGGACGATCTTTATATTCGATCCAGTCGTTTCGTACTGGGAGAAAAGTACTTATTCCCCAGCCCGTTTTTGATTTGTTATAATATTGATCCGTTTTAAAAAGTGATATATAATGAGCTTCAAAATACTCGGCATCAGTTCTAGAAACAATGTTTTCTTCTATGTATTCAACTTTATAGTTTTCTTTGTCACACCAGTCATCGTTTTTTATATGTTCTTTTATTCTTTGTTTCAAGGTTCTATTGTTAGACCACACAATCCCAATATATTTAATAATATTATCTCGTTTATCTAAATACCTATAGACGCATCCCATTTTTGTTTTGAAGAGTTATTAATAATTAAGCCGGTACTCATAACCCCTCCTTTTGTGTTATTTTTAAATCAATGAATCATTTCATGGTATATAATCCTTTAACCCTCTTGGCTCCACCGAATCCCTTCAACCATTTACAATACTTTATATAACTCCATGGATATAAAATCATACATCTACTGTCGTCGAATCTAATAATACTTGCGTGAAGATAAACCTTGTGTATGTATTTTTTTCTTTTGTCGTCCCATAATCTAATAAAAATTGAACCACGTTTGTTTTCGTATTCTGCACTTTTGTCAAGCTTTGATTCAAATTCTAATAGGAACGTTTTGAAATCACACCAATCATAAGGTAATTTTTCTGCTCGAACCATAATGATGTGAGACAAATAATCTGCCATAAACGTTATCAACGCAACAAACAGTATCATAAACACTAGAACTAAAATAATCATAATCACTTTCCTTTCATTATAAAATGGACATTTTCTCATATTAATAGCATATTAATTGTTCGATATAATCTCTTCCTTCTCCTTTAAAAATGGGGATGTCATAATCAACTATCCATGCTGAGTCTGGTTGCTTAATGTCCCTTAGTTTACACCAATCCAATTTTCCATTAGTACCTAAAACAATTTTGTTCTTAACCACACATGACCCACGTTTCTTGTATGTTGGTAAATCGTTCCAGTTGATACCTTTTGTTTCCATAAGCATATCTTGGAGATCATTACAGGATTTGTTTTGTAACTGCTTATGAGAGAAGTTTGCCTGAGCTAATGCTTGAATACTATTTCGAGATGCGTCCAACTGTCTCCAGAAAACATTATTTGTAACTTCTTCTTTTGGGATATTGAAGCAACGAGAATCAAACATTGCCTTATCAAACACAGCGGAATACATTCTATATTTAATGTCTGCTTTTTCTGTATTTCCAGTATTTCCCTTACAAATTACTTTTTCTGTATTATAGTTTCTATTAATTATTTCTCTGTAAATTCTATTAAACGCCATTGTTGCCATACTCGCAGAAACACTACAAATTTTTTGAACTTCAGAGTCAAACCATGAAGAAGAGTTTAATTCCTTATAATCAATTAATACAAGTGTTATTTCATCTGATTGGGTATAACCGAGTACACACCCCTGAATATTTTCGCAAAGATATTTAGTCGTTTCCTGCATTATTTTAATCAGCAAATCATCAAATGGTTTCTTAAAACCTCTGGTAAATGTATGAAATGCTTTTCCATCAACTCGTATGATAACTGGCAATCTTTTAATTAATTTACTTTTTGGAACCTGTTCATACTGCTTCATCCTATTGCCTAAATCATCTCTTAGATTCATTCGTAACTATCCTCCTGTTCAATCAATTCTTTCCTCAGTTCCTTTACCGTTCCACACAATTTATTAATCTTTTCATCTATCCTTTTGTTGTAAATTTCCACGCATTCCTCGTATGTTTCTGCGAAATCTCTACTATACAAACTGACACCGTTTGCTCTAGGAGTTCCATCTTGCTTTAACACATGGAAATATTTATTATATATAATTCCCTTAATTGGTTCCTGTTTTGAATGGACTACTTTACCTCCGAAATGAGACTGTCTATCCAAATCAATATTGAACGCACATGCCCAGACAATATCTCCTTCTTTCAACTTGCTTTTATCAATCATTCTGTTATTTCACCTCTCTCATTTACATTGAATTTTCTTACTTCTGCCGACTGTAGCTTCTTTACAAATTCTTTGGCAGTTGTCAAATTTCTAAATCCCAACTCAAGGGGATTGTAATCACCAAGAATCAATTCAACATCAACTCTATCTTCGCCTTTCCATTTATAAATGTTGATTTTGAAATCGTCTTTATCGTCCTCTATATACATATACGTACCTCCCGTAATTCACAAGTAAACAATAATTTCATTCAAATATTAATGAAGCATATTCCCATAACCAATACACCATATAGGATTGCTTTCTTCTTTTAAGATTTT
>NZ_SULJ01000030.1 GCF_007115105.1 Clostridium sp. HBUAS56010 | reverse complement strand
CTACAGTAATAATTTTTTTATTCATTAATCCTCCATCTGTATGTTTGAAGGATACCGGTATCCTAGTTGTTATTTTCTAATCTATGTAAAACCTACGTTTGCAACCGTAGATGAGATTGTTGATGATTACTTTGATTAAGTTATTTGTTGCTGCTACCCAACATTCCGAGTCCACGTTCGCTAGACACAGTTTGCAATTCCTCATAAGATACTTCTCTTGTATTTATCTTCGGAATTGGTAGGATTAAAGCCTGACAAATTGCTTTTGAATACGGATAAATTATTGGTAGATCATCGCTACCAAAATCCTTGTCACCTCCACAATCAAGATAAATACAATCATCTATATATGTCCATCCAAAATCACTTGTTTTCCCGTATTTTGAGATTAATTCCTTTATAGACAAATCGGTGATTATTAAACCTCGTTCTGAAGTATTTGTAATTGGCACAAGCCATTCATTTCTGAAGCCGCTATCAATTATTCCACTTCTCTGTGCAATTCCTTTTGTGCCGGTTGAGCCACGCTCTTTAAGGACTGCGACATAATCCTTTGAAAAAGCACTAGCAATACCAGTAGAAATCAGTTTTGTCTCATGGGGTGGAATGATAATACAATCCTCCTCAAAGCATGGATAAATATCATATCCTGCATCTTCATCTCTCTTAGTTGGAATAGTTGCGTCTGGTTTCACCTTTGCCCACAAAATTTCATTATCTTTTACTGTCATTCATTTCTCCTTATTTTTCAATCTTTTCGTCACATGGAATCATCTGCCCATATACATATTTCTTATCTATTAGTTTGCAAGTGATAATCCATTTCTTCTTGTCAGACTCATCAATTTCACAATGCTTACATTTACTACATTCACTTGTGGTTTTCATTTATATACCTTTCTGATTAACGTATGTAGCCAATCGAACAGAGCTGTCATATTCTGCTACAACATCATCACATGTAAATCCATACTTCTTTTCCGCTTCTTTTCTTACGTTAATTGCTTCATTGAGATTGACATAATCTCCTAAAAATATTGTTTTGTAATTTACTGTAATATATGCCGTCCACATACCTTTATCTTTATTAAAACTAACTCCGGTTTTCCCTGACGTGTTTGCTTTACTAATTCCTCTATTCTTACAATTATCTTTATTGCTTTTAAGCAATATATTACATTTTCTGTTATCGTCCGTATCTCTTGATAGGTGATCTGGTAGCATTGTTCCATGGTCATAATTCCCGTATTTTATTTGTGCTATTACTTGATGAATCATAAGAATCGAAGTTTTATATTTATCATCATCTTTTACGTTTGTGACCCAGTATCCCTTTGAAACATCTCCACGTTTATCTAGTTTTCTCCAATACCATCTCTTCACTATATCATAATCGGCTTTATCTACTAAACATCTGTTACCACTGTCATCAAGAAGAGCAATTCCATTTTCAGTTTCAATTATTTCGTTAATCTTCGTAGAATACTTTTTATTTCTTTTTGCAATTTGTTCACTTGCATAACAACCACAAGACTGAGTGTGTCCAGATTTTAGCTGATATCCCGTTACGCTACTTATCGTTTGATTGCCACAGTCACATTTACATAACCAGTGAACATTTCCCCTTTTTCTTCCTAATAATATATCTTGTTTATCTCTTTCAATATCTCTTGAAATTACAGTTAATCTTCCAAACTTTTTGCCAGTTAAGTCTTCCATAATATTAGGATTATTAAATTTTGAGCACCCGCAAGACTTAATGCGTCCGCTCTTGACGGAATTGAATCTACGAGTTATAATTTTTCCACATTCGCATTTAAAATCAAAATACACTCCATACCGCATTCCATCTTTATTATGAGCTTCGGTTTCGTTATAATTGATACTCATTGCCGTGAGTTTCCAATATGTATTGCCGATTTCTTTTTCTGCTCTTTCATAACGATGTTTGCGAAATGTTTCTGCTCGTTTTAAACGAGTTTCATCGCTTAATATTCTTATAACAATCCTCCTGTATATTTGGAGAGATAATTTCTCTCCGTATTATTGGTGTTTTACTCTCATTTCAACTTCTTGTTGTTTACCACTATTGAAAGCAGTCTTGTAATCACCAGTCAAATATCCGGTTACTCTTCTCAGTCTACGTATTTCATTACATCCACACATGGGGCATTCATTCCCAATATCGTCTGTATATCCACAATTAGTACACATATCATTGGGAACATTAACTGCAAAATATGGGATATCTTTATCCATTGCATAATTCACAATTGTCTCAAGGGCTTCAAGGTTATTTTTTACACTTCCATCTAATTCAACATAAGTTATACAACCTGCTGAGCTATACCCCGTAAGCTGAGACTCAATGTCTATTTTTTCAAATGGACTCATTTCTTTCCATACTGGAACGTGAATGCTGTTTGTAAAAAAGTCCTTATCGGATACATTTTCAATAATCCCATATTTAGCTTTAAATTTGCCCATAGATGTAAAACATAAATTTTCTGCTGGGGTATAATAAACTCCAAAATTTAATTTATACTCTTCTTTAAATTCAGCACATCTCATTTTGAATAATGATTCAATATTTTTAGCAAGTTCCAAACCCTTTTTAGTCGTATGATCACAACCAATCAATATTTGAAGGGTTTCTGCTAACCCAATCTGTCCGATTGCCAATGTTCCGTGCTTTAAAGCACTTCTAATCCCCTCTTCTGGAACGAATCCTTCCATAACTCCATTCTCATACATAAATTTTGCTGACGCTGAATCTTGACTACAAATCCAATTAAATCTCTCAATCAACATATCTTTGGCTTCGTGAATTTTATTATCGAGTAATTGCATAAAATCATCTACATTTTGAGATTCCATTGCTAATGTAGGCATGATAATTGTTGTGGGGCAAATGTTTCCTCTTCCATCCTTTAATTGACCAAATCCATTAACATCAAACCCGTTTGCTGTGCGGCAGCCCATGGTGCTAAAATATGTTCTAGGGTCATTTCTGTCATATCCTTCATTCCCGCTCCAATCAACGTTTGCATAGTTCGGATATAATCTTTGAGCCGTTGAGCGCAATGCTAGTCTGAACAAATCATAATTTGGGTCTTCTGGCTTTCTATTTACTCCACTCATACACTGAAAAATACCACATGGGAAAATAGACGTTTTATGTAATTTGCCGATTCCTTTAATTGATGTTTCAAGCAAGGCTTTTGTAATCATACGTCCCTCTGGCTCTGTGCACGTTCCATAATTAACCGAGGTGAAAGGAAGTTGATTGCCTGACCGGCTCTGAAGAGTGTTGAGATTATGGTACATTCCTTCAACTGCTTGATTAATTTCCTTCTCAGTTTGTTCAATGGCATATTTGTAAGTCAATGGTTTACAATCAGGATATTTGTTAATAGGTCTTTCGTCTGTCAACGCATCAATCCATTCTTGATACAGAGGATTAACCGGTTCGAATATGTACTTCAACCCATCTTTAAAATGTTTGTAAAAACTCTTTCTCACATATGGAACCATAGTCCAATCTAGGTGTGTAGCCGAAACTCCACCGAACTGCTGCAAAGACTGTAACTGAAAAATGACTGCGATTAATTGAAAAGCTGTACTTACTGATTGAGCCGGTCTAACATCTGTTTGTCTTGTGTTGAAACCATTGGTCAACAGTTTATCAAATGGAATACTAAGACAGTTGTGATCTCCTACGGCATAATGGTCAAGGTCATGAATATAAATTTCATTGTTTAAGTGATTGTTTTTTGCCATGTCTGAAATAACAGATTCTAAAGCCAAATTTTTCATTAATACACTATTAGCTTCTCCCATTCTCCCACCAAATGATTCTTCATCAACGTTAGCATTTTGTTTTTTAATGTTTTGTGCAGATATTTTTTCGGCAATTTCATTCATCATTTGACTATTTCGGATTCTCTCAACGCTTCTGTCGTGTCGGTATTGAATATATGCTCTCGCCACATCTTTTCGGCTGCTGGACATTAGTTTCTCTTCAACAATATCTTGAATATCTTCAACCGACATTTCATTATTTAAAGATTCGACGTAATTAGCAATATCCCTTGCCTTTTCTTTTGCATAAGGACTTTCTTCACCATCGACATCAATAAAAGCTTTCAAGATTGCTTTCTTAATCTTACCCTTGTCAAACTCAACCTCACTACCATCTCTTTTAATAATTTTCAAATAAATGATTCCTCCATTCAAATATGTAATATCTATATCAACGTGATTTCTCACGATTGAATTTCATGCAGCCTTTACCGGACTCTCTACCACATAATACATAATAGAAACTGTTTCCCTCATCAAATCCGATAGGCTTTCTTATAATATTGTCAATTACTCTGTCATTGTTATCAGTTACATTGCTGCCACATAGAATCCATGTATTTCCATGCCCATTTTCCTTGATTCTCTGTAATTCAGAGATTAATTCGTTTACTGTTGTTACCATTAAATATCGTTTACACTTTTAATCCTTTCGTTGTTGTCTATCTCTTGTCAAAATCAACATTATTTACAATCTGATATATCTCTCTAATCACCTTCGCATCATATAAGGCATTGTGTTTGTCGCCAATTACTTTATTTTCACGGTAATGGTCATGTAATATTTCTTCTCTTGATTTATCAAAGGCTTCTTTTAAAGTGATATTATATTTCTTTGCAATATCTTGGTTAATATCGTAGCAACCTGGACATATTTGTTTTGGTAAACCCCAGGCATTGGAAAATAAATCAATCAGCAAAACCATATCATAATGACAAACGTCAGAAACCAGCTCCACACTGCTAAATTGGGAAAACCAATTCTCTAATACCTTACCTATCTCCTGTTTGGCTCCAAGGTGATAATTGGGAACATATATAGATTCTCTTTTATGCCAATCCGTTTTGTATAAATGAGCAATTACATTATCTCTAATCCATGTATCACATTGCTTTTCATCATAATCTATTAGTTCAGCATAGAACTGTTTATTGTTTTCAGTCACTAACCCTATGCTTATAAGGGTGGTTCCTTTATGTAATCCTGTAAATTCAGTATCAAAAAATATTTTCAATAAATACTCCTTTCATTTTGAAATAGAAATCTCATTTTCTGCGATTCTTCATTTGCCTAATCGTAGCCGCTATCAATGACTTACAGTCCTCGCAGAGATTAACCTTTGTCGTTTCAACGCATTCAGAATTGTACACTCTAATTCCCCTGTTCATGCCATAATATCCGGTATACATTGGTACTGAATATTCGGTTCCCGAACAGTCGTTTCCACATATGTCGCATACTGTTTTATTCATAAGAGCCCTTTCCTTGTACTTCATTTAACAGTTTTATAGCTTGATCCACATGCTTATATAGCAATCCACCTTGTATGGCATAGAAATTCGTTTTAACCAAATGTGGTATAATATTAAACTTTTCATAATCAGGAAATATTTCATCGTCAAGAACTATCCATGATTCGATATTGCCATGTTCTTGAATCCAGTTATGAATTCCCTCACCACGATTCTCTCCATTATCGTTTGTCTTATCTAAGATATAAAGCCTTTCCTTTTTCAGCTTTTTATCAAGATAATTTCCTGGTTGACCTTGCTCTGATTTATTGAATCGTTCCCAGTCTGATTTCCAAGATGAACATAAAACTATTTTTGCGTCAGTTGCCTTTACTATTTCAGATAAATATTTTACTTTAGAATTATCTATACCGATAAATCCACCGCATCTCGATTTAGACTCATAACAATTCAGAACACCATCAATATCTAAAAATATTATTTTAATAGATTTATCCCCCCTACTATTTATTTGCCTTTAATATATTTAGCAAAGCTCCCAATTTTCCAATGGCTTGACTCAAATATGAGTCACACTTATAATCAGTAGATTCCTTGTATGCCAATTGCAAAATGTTTGAAATTCTTTCTAGCTCTTTTAATACGCTTTCATCTGATACTGTCATATATCCTCCTCGCTTTTCACGATAAAATAACCCTTTGCTTAATAATTATTTTGCTTCAGGTAGCACCAACATGCTATCCTTTGCCTTCTTATAAAAATCTTTCGACACT
>NZ_SULJ01000003.1:266106-299695 GCF_007115105.1 Clostridium sp. HBUAS56010 | reverse complement strand
ACCGTGCAGGTGATGATGCAGCAGGACTTGCTATTTCCGAGAAGATGAGAGCCCAGATCACAGGACTTGAGACAGCTCAGAAGAATGCAAATGATGGTATTTCATTAGTACAGACAGCAGAAGGAGCATTAACAGAAGTTCATTCCATGTTAAACCGTATGGTAGAGCTTGCTCAGCAGTCTGCCAATGGTACATACCAGGATACTGTAGATAGAGAGAATATCCAGAAAGAGATGAATTCTTTAACAAAAGAAATCGACCGTATCTCTACTGGAACTAACTTTAATGGGATCAATCTGCTTGATGGAGGGTTAGACGCTTCACCAAAGTCTGTTGACACAAAGGTTGGGAGTGTAGACGCAAAAACTGAAGCATTTTCATTTAAAGTTTCCGGTGCAGCAGAAGAAGGCTTCCAAGTGGCATTTAAGGCAAGTGCAGCAGAAACAGATGCAACTTACGCTAAAAAAGTTACAGCTAGCATTACAGACAAGAAACTTACAATAGATATTTCTTCAACGGATGCAGCATCAATTACCCAGAAAGACATTGATGATGCAATTGCTGCGGCGAAGACTAAGGCTGCTGAAGATGCAAAAAGTGCAGACGACACTACAAAGGCTGCCGGTGAAAGTGCACTTAAGGCATTTGCTGATGCAGGTAATTTTAAAGTAACATTAGGTGGTGATATTAAGTTATCAGTGAAAACAGAAGCTGGCAGTATTGTTGAGGCAAATGCAACAAGTGCCGCAACTGTAAAAGGTGATGGAACACCTTTGACTCTTCAGATCGGTGAATCATCAGAAGACCACAACAAGCTTGATGTTAACATTGCAGCTATGAGTACAGAAGGATTAGGCTTAACTGATGTTAAGGTTGATACACAGGCTAACGCTGCTGATGCAGTTCAGGTAATTAAGAACGCAATCAACACCGTATCCAATACTCGTGGTGATCTTGGTGCTCTGCAGAACCGTTTAGAGCATACCATCAACAACTTAAGTGTAACCTCTGAGAACATGACAGCAGCAGAGAGCCGTATCCGTGACGTTGATATGGCAAAAGAGATGATGTCCTATACAAAGAACAATATTCTTGTACAGGCATCTCAGGCAATGCTTGCTCAGGCAAACCAGGTACCTCAGGGTGTTCTTCAGTTATTAAAGTAATTTATTTACCTTTTACGGATGGGCTTAGGTCCATCCGTTTTTTAGATTATACAAAGATAACATAATGGAGAAAATGATGGAAAGACTAGATGTATTAAAACCTTCCTGGTATGACCGCTTTCAATGCAAAGGGGGGGACTGTGAATATAATTGCTGCCAATGCTGGGAGATATCCATGTCAAGAGAAGAGTACCGGACGTGGCGTAAGAAAAAGGTTGTAGGGCGGAATGCGTGGCATCAGACCATTGAGATATTCTCCCCGGATAAAAAAACAGATACAAATTACGCAAAGTTTATTCTGGATGAGGATAACAAGTGTCCGATGCTGACAGAGAAAGGGCTCTGCCAGGCTCAGAAAGACTATGGATATGCCATTCTTTCTCAAACCTGCCAGGTATTTCCGAGACAGACACACCGCTATCTTGATCAGGTAGAGTGCTCCATGTCTTTGGGGTGTGAAAAGGTGCTGGAGCTTCTTTTGGAAGAAAAAGAAGGAATTCTATTAATAAATGGAACAAAAAGTTTTTCCCCTCAATCCAGGTATGGAAGTTACACTGGGAGAAATGAAAGGAGAAAAACTCCTGCTTTAAACAGTTATTATGACATTCAGACTCTCTGTCTCATATTACTTCAACTGGAAGAAATTTCGCTGGAAGACCGTCTGCTTCTTCTGGGCATGGCGATCCGCCATATGGATGAACTGATTGAGGCTGGAAAAGGAAGTGATATTCCTGTTTATATGGAACAGTTTATAGCAGAATTGGAACAGGGTGATATTCTTCGTCAGATGCAGAATATTTCTGCAGACAATACATTTTCCGTTTATTATAGCGTTGTAACCGGGCTGATGTATTTAAATGAGGGAGATCAATATTACGGTAAAGTAATGAATCGTATTTGTGAGCGCCTGAATATGAAGACAATGGAAAGCCCTGAGGCAGGGGAGGGTGATTCCGCGTTTCATATAGAAAAAGAGCTTTATCACAAATACAGAGACCAGTTCCGTGAATGGATCAAGGGGAAAGAATATTTCCTTGAAAATATTCTGGTTTCCTATATGCTTTATGCCAACATTCCATTTAAAGATACAGAAAAGAGTATGTGGGAAAATTATCTGTATTTTATATGGGTGTACAGCATGGTGAAGGTTGCTCTCAGCACTTATCTGGAGGAGGATAGTACAGAAGAGGACATGATTCACTGCTGTAGTGTATTTTTCCGTAAGCTGGGTCACAACCGCAGCCTTTTTCATAAAGTAATTGAAGACTTTAATACTCATGGCAACAGCCTGGCACATCTTGCCGTTCTGTTAAAGAGTTGTTAGAATTGAGGGTGGAAGGATCAAAATGCCGCAAAACAGAGGAAGATCAACTGTTTAGCGGCATTTTGTAGTTGATGTTAATATGGCGTTAGAGATTTTATACAATCAGTTCCTCAATGGTTCTCTTAGGAACATAGTGCACCTGATTCTCATCTCTATAATACCGTACATCGCCATCCTCCTTTACCGGAACAATGACTACCTCTTCTTTTGGTTTTCCAAGGGCAAGAACAAGGTCAATGGAGTAATGCGCCGGGTCAATGTGCAGGGACTGCGCCAGATGACTTCTTTTAACATTTCCAAGAATACAGCCTCCGTAACCTTTCTCTGCGGCTCCAAGCATGATTGTCTGAGCGGCAATTCCATCGTCATAAAGCTTATTCTTTCCTATAGAAAGATCACATAGTATGATGATGTAAGCAGAAGGACGTTCTCCTTTTTCCGGTCCTTCCCAGTCTGGGAGAGCGCCAGCCCAGCCTAGTGATTCAAATACAGCTTCATTTTCCCCGGGGGTATTGCATAACCGGAATCGAAGCGCCTGAGAATTGGAGGTGGATGGGATGAAACGGGCAAGACCTGCCAGTTCCTTCAAGACCTCTGTTGGTATGATTTCATCTTCATAGAATCTGCGATATGTACGGCTTTTTGCAACCAGTTCTTTCAGCATAAAAAATTCCTCCTTATTCTGGACTCTATCTATTCTGTTATATGGAAGTATAACAGGTTCCTGTTTTGTGTGCAATGGGCGGTCAGCACATACTTCTTGAAACAAGCAGTTTTCAGTTACGCCCTGGAAAAATGATATGATTTTTAAGTATATTGAGAAGATTTAATTTGGAAATATTGGAATAGATGGAAGCAGCCAGAACGTGTTTTAAAGCAGAAAACGGAAACAAGCGGCAGGAAGGGCGTTTTTCTGACATAATCGTACTTATTAAGACAGAATTAGCAACTGTTAATAATTAATAAAAATTAACGTATATAAGTAAAATTTATATACACATTTGTCATAATAAAAAATACAATCCTAAAAATATTATCAAGAGAAACGAAATAGTGCACAAAAACATTGCGGGATTTTTTGAAGTTAATTGTAAAAGTTTTTAAGAAATTGCCCTATTTAAATTAAGAAAAAAATCATAAAAAGGTCATTGACTTTGTAATCTTTAGGTGCTAAACTGGGATTCGACTTCAGGGTCATAGGACAACATGAGGTCGCGACAAACATACCTAAAAAAAATAACCTATGTAGTCGCAAGGAGGAGAATTATTATGAAATTAACAACAAAGAAACTCGTACTTACAGGCGTAGCTGTATTATCAATGGCAATCATCTCTGCATGTGGAAGCAAGACAGAAGAAACTACTGCAGCTGTAGAAACAGAAGTTACTACTGAAGCTACAACAGAAGTAGTTACAACTGAAGATGAGACAACAACAGAAGATGAAACAACATTAGAAGAAACTTCTGAAGAAGCTGAAAGCAAAGAAGATGCTTCCTCTGAAGCAGCTGATTCTGAGTCTGAGACAGCTAAAGATGCTGAAACAACAAAGGCAGCTAACTAATCCGTATAGATCGGATTATACAGGAATTTTTATTTCTGGGCGGGGACAATTGTCCCCGCTTTTTTTGTGTACATATGCTATGCAGAAGGACTGCTTTTGTGATATAATTTTTCTAATCAGCAAAATAAAGGAGGTCCATTCTCATGAAGATCACATATATTCATCACAGTTCATTTTTAATCGAGCTTGAAACCATGACCCTGCTTTTTGACTATACCGAAGGAGTACTGCCAGAGATCAGGCGGGACAAGCCGCTTCTGGTATTTGCAAGCCACAGGCATGGAGACCATTATTCGGAAAAGGTGTTGGACCTGATCAGGGAGTATAAAGGAATCAGATATATATTTTCAGATGACATATGGAGAAGCGGACTTCCCGCAGAAATCCTGGGTGACATAACATCTATGAAGCCAGGGCAGGAGCAGAAATTCTGGTTTGAGAATGGGGGTGTTTTGGAGAACCCGCTGAAAGACAAAGAGGCAGATATTCAGGTGGTTACCTATCGTTCCACAGACGAAGGGGTGGCGTTTCTTATTAAGGCAGAGGGAAAGACTCTTTATCATGCCGGGGATTTAAATAACTGGTATTGGGAGGGAGAGCCTGCGGACTGGAATGCCAATATGGCAAGGGATTACTCTGCAGAGATTGATAAGATGAAGGGCATGGAGATTGATGTGGCTTTTTTACCTCTTGACCCAAGGCAGGAGGAGGCATTTTGCCTTGGACTTGATGAATTTATGAGAAAAGTCTGTGTCAGTCATGTTTTTCCCATGCATTTATGGGGTGATTTCTCAGTTATTGCCAAATTAAAAGAGATGGAGATATCAGCTCCTTACCGGGAGCGGATTGAGGATATTCAAAAAGACGGTGATTGTTATCTCGTAGATTGAGAATGCAGTTGAATGATTATTTGAAACGGTCGGGAGAAAGGGAGAATAGAAGATGATATGGATTAGAAATGCGCACGTCATAGATCCGTTTGATAAGACGGAGAAGAATGTGGACCTGTGTCTGGCTGACGGTAAGATCGTGGCGATGGAAGAACATCTGGAATTTAACGTGTCAAAAGAGGATGTAGTCATTGATGCTTCTGGCTATGTGGTTGCACCGGGGTTGATTGATGTCCATGTTCATTTCCGTGATCCTGGATTCACTTATAAAGAAGATATTCAGACCGGAGCAAGATCTGCAGCAAAGGGCGGCTTTACCACGGTTGTGTGCATGGCGAATACCAAGCCTGCTGTGGACAATGAAGAAACCCTGGAATATGTGATTCGGGAAGGGAAAAAGACCGGGATTCATGTACTTTCCACGGCGGCTGTCTCCAAGGGACTTCAGGGCAGGGAACTGACGGATATGGAAGGATTAAAGGCACACGGTGCCGCTGGATTTACTGATGACGGAATTCCTCTCCTTGATGTAAATATTGTAAAAGAAGCTATGGAGAGGGCGGCAAAGCTTGATCTTCCTCTGAGTTTCCATGAGGAAGACCCGGCGTTCATTGTAAACAACGGAATTAACCGGGGGACTGTTTCTGAGCAGCTTGGACTGTATGGTTCTCCGGCTGTTGCAGAAGACAGTCTGGTTGCCAGGGATTTGATGATTGCACTTCATACCAAAGCGACCATAGACATACAGCATATCAGTTCGGCTGCTTCTGTGAAGATGGTAAAGTTTGCAAAAGAATTGGGCGTTGATGTGTATGCAGAAGTAACTCCCCATCACTTTTCATTGACGGAAGAAGCCCTGTTAAAGCATGGGACTCTGGCAAAGATGAATCCGCCTCTTCGGACGGAACAGGACCGTCAGGCGATTCTCGAGGGGCTGAAAGACGGCAGCATTGATATCATTGCCACAGATCATGCACCTCATAGTGCGGAGGAAAAGGCAAAGGATTTAACAAAGGCACCCAGCGGGATTATTGGGCTTGAGACAGCTCTTGCTCTTGGCGTGACGAATCTGGTTCGTGAAGGTCATCTGTCCATGATGGAGCTGATGGAGAAGATGAGTCTTAATCCTGCAAAGCTTTACCGTCTTCCTTTCCATGGAATTCAGCCAGAGGGAGCGGCTGATCTGGTGATTTTTGATCCGGAAGAGGAGTGGACGGTGGGAGAATACGTTTCCAAGTCTTCCAATTCTCCTTTTACCGGGGAACAGTTATATGGAAAGGTGAAATATACCATCTGTAATGGAACCATCGTATACCAGGATGAAAAGGATTGAAGGGTTAATCTAACATAAAGTTTTTGTAGAATCCAAAGAGGATCACAGGTATGGAAATCAAGATACAGGATCAGTCTCTTCCAAAACAGTCAGGAGAGCCGCCCATAACTGAATTACAACAGGCGGTGGAGCTGGATGCCAGAAAGATAAAGGCGGAGGCAGAGGAACGGTTTTTAAATGAAGTTGGAGATTACGTGACAGAATCTGCACAAAAGAGGAAGAACTCTTCTTCTGAAGGAACGGAAGCGTCCAGAGACAAGGCTTCTCTTTCACCGGAAGGGGTGCAGCGTAAAGAGGAACTGTCGGAATCACCGAAGGAGAGTCAGCGGCTTCGCCAGGAGGCGGAAGAACAGAGATGGAAAGAGATGAAGGATTGGACGCCAATACCAGAACGATCCATACCAGATGAAATTCGTGACCTTGCAGACATTTACAGACGGCTGTTGCTGGCGATTGGGGGAAACCCGTCGGGAGAACAGCCGTCTGCGCTGGAACAGGTGCTTTCTGAGGCTCTTTTAAAGCTTTTGAATTCCAGGTTAGGGGAATTGGAAGCCTTATTCCGGGAGTATGGTTCCCAAAGCGGAAGGAATGGTTTAAGAGCCGCTCTTTATTACCATATTACTGGCGTTGCGTTAAGCGACAGGGAAGTGGAACGATTTTTTGGAATCTCATTATCTAAGACAAATATCACGGCAGATGGACAGGGGGGAATCCGGACACCGGTGAACCAGCTAAAGAATCAGGGAGATCAGGGAATTATCTATCAGCCGGCAGGAGAAGGGCGGATTAAGAGTGATCCTGGATATTCTACACGGATGTTAAAAGAGGCCTCCATATCGGTTGTGAATGGGGGTAGTACTCTGGGGGTACAGGCCCGCAGAAAGTCCGGTGCTCAGGCTTTTGTCTCTCCTACATCGGAAAAGGTAATACATTCTCCGGAAGACCTTGTTCTGGCAGAGAGATTTGCGGCGTATATGAATCAATCCGGGAATCTTTTTACAATGCATGGGCTGTCTGGAGACAGTGAAGAATTGTATGGATTTCTTGCTGCAATTATGGCTGTAAAATCCCAGATCTTTTGCAGTCATTCCGGAATAGACAGTATTCTGGCCAGAGAACTGCGGGATGCCATTGACCGGCTGATTGATTTTTACATACAGCGGCAATTTCAAAGGTCTTTGGACCGTGTTCCCTTTTCGCCGAAAGACGCTTATAAAACCTTCTATTATCTGATGAATCTCTATCAGACCAGCGGGAGTTTTGAAGAAATGGCGGATCAAGGGGTGAAGTATGCTTACCGGCAGTTTTTAAAAAAAAAGGAATGTATGAGGGAAAGTGATCCCACCGCTTTTTTCTTTTCCAAAGGAAAGAAAACTGCCCTGGAGGACTGGAAGAGTGGAAAATATCAGGTGGAAGAGGACAGCAGAGCGTATGTTGCCTTATTTGATCAGACAGGACCGCAAGGTCTTCCTTTTGGTGTGTTGGAATTAAGTCCCTGGGGAATGTTTGCGGAGCCTGTACAGTCTGTAAAAAAATCGGAAACACGGGCGGTTTCCCCCATGCTGATTGGAAGCATGATGGTTCTTCTCCTTTTGGTTTTTGTATTTATCTTTCACTAGGGAATGTCTCAAGGAGAACACTCTCTGTGAGGATTTTCTTCTTTACAGAAATGCTTTACTATGCTAACATGGTAGCACATGAAATTAAGAGGAGGATACAAAGATGAAAAAGGGATTATTAAAGGCAGCGGCAGCACTCGGTGTGCTGGTATTAATGACTGGCTGTTCCGGAAAACAGGGGACAACCCAGTCTGGGAACGCCGAGGCAACACAGGAGGTCAATTCAGAGGCTTCTAAGGCAGCAGGCTCTGAAGAGACGTTTACGGTTGGGTTTGACCAGGATTTCCCGCCTATGGGATTTGTGGGAGATAACGGGGAATATACCGGCTTTGATCTTGATCTTGCCAGGGAAGTGGCAGACCGTCTTGGAAAGAAGTTTGTGGCACAGCCAATTGCCTGGGATTCCAAAGACATGGAACTGGAGTCTGGTAATATTGATTGTATCTGGAATGGATTTACCATGACCGGGAGAGAAGACGGTTATACATGGACCAGGCCTTATATGGAGAACAAACAGGTATTTCTGGTAGGAAAGGATTCCGGCATTCAGACTATTTCTGATTTAAAGGATAAGATTGTTGAGGTTCAGGCTGATTCCTCAGCGGAAAAGGCAATAAAGGAAGATGAAGCCCTGTTAAATACATTTAAGACATTACTGACGACTCCGGATTATAATACCGCATTTATGGATTTGGAGATGGGGGCTGTGGATGCAGTTGCCATGGACGTAATTGTAGCAGCTTACCAGATGGAACAGAGAAAGTCTGATTTTGTGATCTTAGAGGAATCTCTGTCTGCAGAAGAGTATGGCATTGGCTTTAAAAAGGGAAATGAGACCTTAAGAGATCAGGTTCAGGAACAGTTAGAGGCTATGGCAGCCGATGGTACATTAAAGAAGGTTTCAGAGCAGTGGTTTGGGAAAGATGTAACCACTGTTGCAAAATAAGAAGACTTAATCGGAGGAACAATCATGACGTTTATAATGATACTTTCACAACTGGCAGAGGGGATGTGGGTCAGTATCCAGATCTTTGTGGTGACCCTTTTGTTTTCACTGCCGCTGGGACTTTTGGTTTCTTTTGGACGGATGTCCAAAAACCGGGTGATTCAGGCGATTGTAAAATTTTATATATCCGTCATGAGAGGAACTCCTTTGATGCTTCAGTTGATGGTGGTATATTTTGGTCCTTATTATCTTCTTGGGATCAGAGTGAGCAATGATTACCGGCTGATCGCTGCATTTATCGGATTTATAATCAATTATGCAGCTTATTTTGCTGAGATTTACCGAAGCGGAATACAGTCCATGCCTGCAGGTCAGTATGAAGCGGCAAAACTTTTGGGATATACAAAGCCCCAGACCTTTGTCCGAATCATCTTTCCGCAGGTGGTAAAACGGATTCTGCCTTCTGTGACCAATGAGGTAATTACCCTGGTTAAAGACACTTCCCTGGCGTTTACCATCAGTGTTTCGGAGATGTTTACATCAGCCAAATCCCTGGCTTCTTCCCAGACAAGCCTGATGCCGTTTGTGGCAGCAGGACTTTTCTACTATGTCTTTAACTTAATTGTGGCAGTTGGGATGGAACACATGGAAAAGCGTATGAATTACTATGAGTAGGAGGACCGAGATGTATTTACTGGAAATGAATCATGTGAAAAAATCATTTGATGGCCTGGAGGTGTTAAAGGATATCTCCCTGTCCGTAAAAGAAGGAGAGATTGTCTCCATCATCGGTCCGTCCGGTTCCGGCAAATCCACTCTGCTGCGGTGCGCTACCATGTTAGAACAGATGGATGAAGGAGAACTGATCTATTTGGGAAAGAAAGCGGCCAAAAAGGGTGAGGGTGGAACGTCTGTCTATGCCGATAAAGAAAAACTGCGTCAGATTCAAAAGAATTACGGTCTGGTATTCCAGAACTTTCACTTATTTCCTCACATGAATGTGTTGAGCAATGTCATGGACGCACCTGTTCATGTTCAGAAGCGCAATAAAGTACAAGTGAAAAATGATGCCTTGAAACTGCTTGAGAAGATGGGGCTTTTGGAGAAGGCAAAGGCTTATCCATGCCAGCTTTCGGGAGGTCAGTGCCAGCGTGTGGCGATTGCAAGGGCACTTGCTTTAAACCCGAAGATTCTTTATTTTGATGAGCCGACATCCGCTCTGGACCCGGAGCTTACAGGTGAGGTGCTAAAGGTGATTAAATCTCTGGCTGATTTACAGATTACCATGGTAATCGTGACCCATGAGATGGCATTTGCAAGGGATATTTCAGACCGGGTGATCTTCATGGCTGACGGAGTAATTGTGGAGGAAGGAACACCGGAAGAAGTGTTTGCATCTTCCAATGTCCGTACTCAGAATTTCCTTGGAAGGTATGGGGAGAATTAGGCGGCAGAATTGCTGGATCAGGAAAGTCTGTTATTAATAAAAGCTGTCTTGGAGATAAGATTCCGAGATAGCTTTTTCCATGTAGAGATATGCAGAGAGTTTTTGAAAAATAGTTATATTTGGAGGATTAATCCACTAATTGTTAATCCTGCGGCGGTGCCAAACAGAAGAATCCTATGTCCTTTTTGAATATCGCCATGTTCGAATGCCAGACAAAGCATGTATGGAACAGAAGCTACAATCATATTGCCGTATTCCTCTACATAATTCATATACTTTGTTTTTTCTATTCCCAGTTTCTTCATAATCACAGGCAAAGCCCGGCTTGCCTGATGAGGGATGATCAGAACCATATCCTTTAAAGTCATTCCACTTTCCAGTTCCAGTGTTTTAACGAACTCAGGGATTTTCTTTGCGGTCAGTCTTAAGACTTCCGGACCGTTCTCCCCTTTCCTATTGGAATTTTCATGTTAATGGAAGGAAGTATACCATTATTCCTGCATTTTTACCATATTTTAGTTCTACTTGATCATAATATTGGTGTTAAAAATTAAGGTTGTGGATTCATAAGCTTGATGATATTCTTTTAAGTGAGATGAGTGATACGAGAGGAGAAAAAACTGAATGGAACGTTATTTAATTTTATTTTTGTGCGTTGTTGGGTTATTTGCATATAATAACATTTTTACGCTGAAGAAAAAAATAGAAAAACTGGAATTACGGTTAAAACAGTTGGAACAAGGGGCTGACTATGAGGAGGTTCCTTCCTATCTGGTTTCTGATGAATTAAGAGAGCGTGTGGCTCGATTGAAACGAGAGGGAAAAGTTGTCCACGCCATAAAGGAAATACGCCGGCAGACACAGATGGGGCTGGTGGAAGCGAAACAATATGTTGATCGTTTATAGGTTGATAAAAAACTGTTATGATTATTTGGAAAACTTTACAAAGCTTATTTTTTTGTTATACTTAGAAAGGTTCTAATACGAATAAGGGGATAAAAAAATGAGTCTTGTAAAGAGAAAAAGATTAAGAAATTTGTTTTTGATGTTATTTGTAGTGTTAACGGTAGCTTGTGTATTCCTGAATATTGAAGTCAGAGATGGAGTTAAGCTGGAAGATTGCAAAAAAGTTGAGGTAGAGATTTTAGATGTGAGCAAAATCAGTGTAGGTAAAAAGAATTCATTGGGTTCGAAAAAGGATTTTATTACGGTTATTGCATCCTATGATGGAAAAGAGTATAAAGTAAATGGTGCAGTTGGCTATGATAACTTTGTCAGATTAAAGGGGCATACATTTAATGCTTTGATGTACAAAGACCAGCTCTATTATGATCTTCCAAGTGCAAAAACCTCTACACCCATTGGAACCATATACATTACCTGTCTTTTGGCGGACTTTGCCTGCTTAATGCTTGCAGCTTATTTCGGTTCAAAGAAAATAGAACAGGTCCAGACGGCTGAGGATTAATAAAAAAAGGAAGATAAACGAGGTAAGAGTTTGGCGGTGGCAGTATTGTTATGAAAAGAAAATTTCTCGGATGTGTTTTTTCTTCTGGTTATGGGTATTTAAGAGATGGAAGTTTTAAAGTGACTATTTTCTTTCACAGACTCTTCACAGTTCCATCAAACTCCCGTCACAATTTCCAGGTATATTAGTAATTACAAAGAGGTCAACAACCTTTTAATATAAACTTTTTTCATACTCAGCCGGCAGGATTCCCCCATCTTGCCGGCTCCTCCCATTTTTAGGCAAATATTAAAATTACTTAAGAAAAAAGAAAAAGATTTTTCACAAACGGATGTTATACTGGGTTCTAGATCACAGGATAATGGAAAAAAGGAAAAGAAAGAAGGGAAGTATATGAAAAAATTATTGATTGCAGCACTGGTTATCAGTTCGGCTCTTGTATTTACGGCATGTGGAAAACCATCAGGTCAAAAGGCAGCCAACGATACATCAAAGGAGTCTCAGAGTACGGAAAGTTCAGAGACAAAGGCAGAAGTGAGCACTGAAGCTCCGGGGAATGCCGGAGAATTTAAAATATTGGCAGGAAAAGTTGTGGAAGTGTCTGATGACATGCAGGAGATCACAGTATCAAAGGGAGATCAGAAGATATCTCTTGATTTAGGCGATGCAGTGGTTGAAACTTCTTATGAGCTGGATAAGGACGTGGAGGTTTCCATCATTTATAAGGGAGAGATTTCCGGCAATGATGCCAAGAATGCCAAAGTACAGCTTGTCTTAGACGGACAGGATAACATGAAAGTGGAGGAAGCTTCTGGAACGGTTACAGACCAGGCCATGAGCACTTTTACCATTAAGACGGAATCTGGTACAGAGATGAATTTTGTAAAAGACAATGCAGAAGGACTTGATTCTGATGTGTTGGGAAAAGCAGCCGATGACAGCAATGGAAGCGGCGCCAGAATAAAGATCACATATGTGACCGTCAATTATGACGCAGGCAGCAGTTCCAACTTTCCTTTGAAAGTAGAAGCGGAAAAGTAAGAGGAAGAACACCCGTAAATCCCGGATTAGCAGGGCTTTTTTGATAAAAGGCTTGCAAATTCGGGATTTTCATGTAAAATAAGAGAGATGACAAGAGGAGGGGTCCCAAGACCCTTTTTTTATAGTTTTAATATAAGCAGATCACAGAAAGGAAATTTAAGATGATTAGTGCACATAATATAACATTAAGAATCGGGAAGAAAGCTTTGTTTGAAGACGTAAACATAAAGTTTACTGAGGGAAACTGCTATGGTATGATCGGTGCCAACGGTGCCGGGAAATCCACATTCCTAAAGATTCTTTCCGGTGAACTGGAGCCTACAGGCGGTGACATCGTCATTACACCGGGGCAGAGGCTTTCCTTTTTAAAGCAGGACCATTTCAAATATGATGACTGTCAGGTTCTTGATACCGTTATCATGGGCAATACCAGACTTTACGAGATCATGAAGGAAAAAGAAGCCATCTATATGAAGGAAGACTTTACCGACGAAGACGGCATCAAGGCAGCAGACCTGGAGGGCGAATTTGCCACCATGAACGGCTGGGAGGCGGAGTCAGATGCGGCAAACCTTTTGAACGGCCTTGGTATTGAGACAGACCTGCACACGAAAACCATGGGAGAATTAAACGGTGCGGAGAAGGTGAAAGTACTTCTTGCTCAGGCGCTGTTTGGAAATCCGGATATTCTTCTTTTGGACGAGCCGACCAACCATTTGGACTTGGACGCCATTGCATGGCTGGAAGAGTTCCTTATTAACTTTGAAAATACGGTGATCGTGGTTTCCCATGACCGTTATTTCTTAAATAAAGTCTGCACCCATATTGCAGATATTGATTACAGTAAGATCCAGCTTTATGCCGGTAACTATGATTTCTGGTATGAGTCCAGTCAGCTTATGGTAAAGCAGATGAAGGAAGCAAACCGGAAGAAGGAAGAGAAGATGAAGGAACTGCAGGACTTTATCCAGCGTTTCTCCGCCAATGCTTCCAAGTCCAAGCAGGCTACTTCAAGGAAACGTGCTTTGGAGAAGATCGAACTGGATGATATTAAGCCTTCAAGCAGGAAGTATCCTTATATTGATTTCCGTCCTGCCCGTGATATCGGCAATGAAGTGCTGACCGTAAGCGGTTTATCCAAGACCATTGACGGAGTAAAGATTCTTGATAATATCTCCTTTACCCTGAACCGGGAAGATAAGGTCGCTCTGGTAGGACCGAATGAGCTTGCAAAGACGGTTTTATTTAAGATTCTTGCAGGAGAGATGGAACCGGATGAGGGAGAATATAAGTGGGGACTTACGACTACCAACTGTTATTTCCCGAAAGACAATACGGCTGAGTTTGACAACGATGATACCATTGTTGACTGGCTGACCCAGTATTCACCGGAAAAGGATGCTACTTATGTACGTGGTTTCTTAGGCCGTATGCTTTTTGCTGGTGAAGATGGCGTGAAGAAAGTCAAAGTATTGTCTGGTGGAGAAAAGGTACGCTGTATGTTATCAAAGCTCATGATCTCCGGTGCCAATGCTCTGATGCTTGATGAACCGACCGACCATTTGGACATGGAATCCATTACAGCTCTTAACAATGGTCTTGTGAAGTTCCAGGGAGTGCTGATTTTCTCCTCCCGTGACCACCAGATTGTTGAAACCACAGCAAACCGTATTATGGAGATTGTAAATGGTCAGTTGATTGATAAGATCACTACTTATGATGAGTATCTTGCCAGCGATGAGATGGCTCGTAAGAGACAGGTATTTACTCTGACGGAAGAACAGACAGAAGAGAATAAATAAAAGACAGGTAAATGAAATGATTCCCTGGAACCGATGGCTGAAAGCAGCCGGCATCGGCTCCGGGGATTTTTCTTTGATTGCATGAAGCCTTTCTATGACGTATAATTCCTATGAGAAGGAGGTGAGAAGAATTTATACCATTGATTATTATGCTTATGGCTCCGGGATGAAAGGTTGGAATTCCCAGTACAAGGCAATTGTTGCAATGGGAGCACTGCTCTTTTGCATTGGTGCTGATGACTGGAAAGTATCTGTGTTTGTGTTTCTGTCAATGGGAGCTGTAACCATATTTGCAGGAAAGTTTCCATGGAGAAATTATCTGGTGCTTCTAAGGCTGCCCCTGGCATTTTTGATTATGGGAACGGCGGCAATTGTAATTGGTTTCTCTTCCGTGGCTCGGGGAACGGTCATTGTCTCTGTCTGGGGGCATTTTCTGTATCTGCAGGAGGGCGGCATTGAATTGGCATGCGGACTGGTGTTAAAGGCTATGGCGGCGTTGAGTGCCATGTATATGCTGGTACTTTCCACACCGGCTGGGGAGATCATCAGCATTCTGCGCAGGCTTCATGTTCCAAAGATCATTGTGGAACTCATGAACATGATTTACCGTTTTATCTTTGTTTTGATGGATACCCAGTGTAAAATGAAGCTGGCGGCAGAGTCCAGACTTGGGTTTTCCGGTTTTAAGACGTCTTGCCGTACGTTTGGAAGCGGGGCAGGGAATCTGTTTGTGATTTCTTTAAAGAAGGCAGGAGTTTATTACGATGCCATGGCAGCAAGGTGCTATGATGGAGATCTTTTGTTTCTTGAAGAGGAAAAGAAGTGGAGGGGCTGGCAGGTCTGTGCCGGAGCAGGTTATTTTCTGATTCTGATTCTCATATCTGCGGTTCCATTCTAAGATGTGTCATGCAAAAGAAAGGAGAGAGATGGAGGAAATACTTTTACAGGCAGAAGACATAAGTTATGCTTATGAACAAGGAGAAAAGGTATTAACAGGGATTAACTTAACCGTAAAAAAAGGGGAGAAAATAGGAGTTCTTGGCTCGAATGGGGCGGGGAAATCCACCTGTTTTTTTAACCTTAATGGGGTGTATCAGCCTGCCTCTGGTAAGATTTTATACAGAGGAAAGGAAGTGGGGAAGAAGGACATTCAGGAACTTCGCAAGAATGTGGGAATTGTATTTCAGGACCCGGATCATCAGATCATTGCTTCCACTGTGTTTTCAGAGGTTTCTTTTGGACCCGTGAACTTAAAGCTTTCCAGGGAAGCAGTAAAAGAGAGAGTGGAGTCGGCGATGGAGGATATGAACCTGGGATCATTTAGGGACAGGCCCCCTCATTATCTCAGCGGAGGGGAGAAGAAACGGGTCAGCATAGCGGATATCATTGCAATGGAACCGGAGATTATGATTTTTGATGAACCTACCGCGTCCTTGGATCCTGTGAATGTGGATATGCTGAAAGATGCTCTGGATAAGATGGAGAAAATGGGGAAAACCCTTCTCATTTCAACCCATGATGTGGATTTTGCATATGAGTGGGCGGACCGTCTGGTGGTTTTTGCAGGAGGACGCATTATTGCCGATGGTACGCCGGAGGAAGTATTTCATTCCAGCCAGGTCTTGTTCCAGGCAAATCTAAAAAGACCGGTGATGATGGAGGTTTACGAAAGTCTGGTCCGCTATGGTGTTTTAAACCAGGAGGACACTTGTCCGAGGAATACCAGGGAATTAGAAGGACTTCTTCGGAAGATGCAGGTAGCAAAGAAACAAATTGACAGAATCTGGGAAAACGAATAGAATAGGGTTGTACTTAAATGAAAGGTGCCTGTGAACATTCTCCGCAGGATAATAGGGAAAAGGGTGTGAATCCCTTACGGTCCCGCCGCTGTAAGTGTGGAGCACAGTTTGATGGATCACTGGGAAACTGGGAAGAGAAACTGTTGTGAGGAAGCATGAGTCAGAAGACCTGCCTTTTATTTCGCTGTGTACGGGTTACGAGAGATGACCTGTACCTGGAGGTCTTTTTGTTGTACAAAAATTCCGCAGGAAAGCGCCTGTCTGATGAGTGGGAATCATCGGATATCAGGTGCTTATTTTATTGAAAGGGAGAATAACAATGAGTAAGAAAGAAAAACGTATTATGAAACTGGCAGTTGCATTCGCACTGGCTTTTGGAATTGTTCCAAGCGCTTTTGCCATGCACATTATGGAGGGATATCTTCCAGTGGGATATTGCATTGCCTGGGGAGCTTTGTGTGTACCATTTCTGGCAGCAGGATTCTTCTCCATGAAGAAGACAATGAAAGAGAACCGGAGAGCCATGACTATACTGGCAATGTCCGGGGCATTTATCTTTGTGATTTCTTCTTTAAAGATTCCGTCTGTTACGGGAAGTTGTTCCCACATGACAGGAACCGGGTTGGGAGCCATTTTGTTTGGACCGTCGGCAGTCAGTATTTTAGGAATGATTGTTTTGATTTTCCAGGCGATTTTATTGGCACATGGAGGTCTTACCACCTTAGGGGCTAACACCTTTTCCATGGCAATTGCAGGTCCATTTTTATCTTTTGGAATCTATCAGTTATGTAAAGCGTTAAAAGTAAATAAATATGTCAGCGTATTTCTGGCTGCCATGCTGGGCGATCTCTTTACCTATTGTATCACCAGTATACAGTTGGCTTTGGCATACCCTTCAGAAGTTGGAGGCGTTGGCGCTTCGGCAGTGAAATTTCTAGGTGTATTTGCGCCGACCCAGGTTCCGCTTGCAGTAATTGAAGGAATTCTTACGGCAATTATTATTATGACTCTTGAAACTTACGCGCTTCCAGAGTTAAAGGCAATCGGATTTAAAAAGGAGGTAAGGTAACATGACAAAGAAAAACAAACAGATTGCAGCCATACTTTTAATTGTGGTTTGCCTTATTGCGGTCATTCCTCTTTTCCTGGTAAAAGGAGCAGAGTTCGGCGGTTCCGATGATGCCGGAAGTCAGATGATCTCAGAGATCCGCGGCGAGGAATACGAACCATGGTTTACGCCTGTGTTTGAAACCGTGCTGGGAGGAGAGCTTCCGGGAGAGGTGGAAAGTCTTCTCTTTTGTCTCCAGACCGGAATCGGAGTGGGAGTTTTCGCATTCTTCATGGGTCGATTTGTAGAGAGAAAGAAATGGCAGGATAAACAGGCGGGTTAATGGTTAAAAAGGGGCAGTTCCATGTTTCGTGGGACTGCCCCTTTTCGAATGACCGGGAAAATGGTATACTGTTCCTATCTTTGAATTGAGGTGAATGCGATGAAAAAAATGATATCCTGGAATGTAAACGGTCTTCGTGCCTGCGTGCAGAAAGGTTTTTTGGATTATTTTAAGGAAATGGATGCAGATGTATTCTGTATCCAGGAAAGCAAGCTTCAGGAGGGACAGATTGATCTTCCTACTCCTGGTTATTACCAGTACTGGAACTATGCGGAGAAAAAGGGATACTCAGGGACTGCTCTTTTTACCAAAGAGGAGCCGTTGTCTGTGGCATATGGAATCGGTGCCCAGGAGCATGATAAGGAAGGCAGAGTGATTGCAGCAGAATTTGAAGACTATTATGTGGTTACCTGCTATACTCCTAATTCACAGAACGAGCTGGCCCGTCTGCCTTATCGGATGACCTGGGAAGAGGCATTTCTTGCTTATTTGAAAAAACTGGAGGAAAAAAAGCCTGTGATCTTCTGCGGAGACTTAAACGTGGCGCACAAAGAGATTGATTTAAAGAATCCAAAGAATAATCGGAAGAATGCCGGATTTACTGATGAAGAACGTGGGAAATTCACGGATCTTTTAGCGGCTGGCTTTGTAGACACTTACCGCCATTTTTATCCCGATACGGAAGGGGTATATTCCTGGTGGTCGTACCGTTTCCGTGCCAGAGAGAAGAATGCCGGCTGGCGTATTGATTATTTCTGTGTTTCAGAACGTTTAAAGGACAGGCTGGTGAGTGCAGCGATTCATACAGAGGTCCTGGGATCAGACCACTGTCCGGTGGAACTTGTGATCCAGTAAAGGAAAGACAGGAGAGATGGATAAGAAATGAATTTACTGACGATTGAACATTTGACAAAATCATATACAGAAAGACTTTTATTTGATGATACCAGTTTCAGCATCAATGAAGGGGATAAGATTGGTCTGATCGGCATCAATGGAACAGGCAAATCCACGCTATTGCGGATTGTTTCCGGTCTTGAAGTGCCGGATGAAGGCTCGGTGGTAAAAGGAAGAAATCTGGATATCCGTTTTTTATCCCAGAATCCGGAATTCCAGGAGGGAGATACGATTTTACAGAGCATTGTCCGGGCAAATGAAGGACATGACCATGTATGGGATATGGAGAGTCAGGCGAAGATGATGCTGACCAGACTGGGAATACTTGATTTTGATTCCAGGGTGGAAACTTTATCCGGAGGGCAGAGAAAGCGGGTGGCTCTTGTCAGTGTACTGCTTTCTACCACGGATCTGCTTGTATTAGACGAGCCGACCAACCACCTGGACAGCAGCATGGCAGACTGGCTGGAGGATTATCTTCGCCGTTTTAAGGGAGCACTTCTCATGGTAACCCATGACCGTTATTTCTTAGACAGTGTTACCAACCGAATTGTAGAGCTGGATAAGGGAAAGCTTTATAATTATCAGGCGAATTATGAGGGATATCTAAAGCTGAAGGCAGAACGGCTGGACATGGAACAGGCAACGGAGCGTAAGCGCCAGTCTCTTTTGAGAGTGGAACTGGAATGGATGCAGCGGGGAGCCAGGGCGCGTTCCACCAAGCAGAAAGCTCATATCGAGCGGTTTGAGAACCTCAGGGACCAGAAAGGGCCGGAGCTTGACCAGGCGGTGGAACTGGATTCCATTGCCAGTCGTCTTGGACGGACTACGGTAGAACTTGAGGATTTGTGCAAAGCGTATGGAGATAAGGTGCTGTTAAAAGACTTTACCTATATTTTCTTAAAAAATGACCGCATTGGAATCATTGGTCCTAACGGAAGCGGAAAGTCCACACTGATGAAGATTATTGCAGGGTGGCTGGAACCGGATTCCGGTTCTGTGACCATTGGGCAGACGGTTAAGATGGGGTATTTCTCTCAGGAGAGCGAGGATATGGATAACAGCCGGAAGGTCATTGACTATATCCGGGATACAGCGGAGTATGTGAAGACAAACGATGGAAGCATCAGTGCATCCCAGATGCTGGAACGTTTTTTGTTTCCCTCAAGTGTCCAGTATACCACCATTGAAAAGCTTTCAGGCGGAGAGAAGCGGAGGCTTTATCTGTTAAAAATACTAATGGAAGCTCCCAATGTTCTTATTCTTGATGAGCCTACCAATGATCTGGATATCCAGACTTTAACCATTCTGGAAGAGTATCTGGACAGTTTCCCTGGAATTGTCATTACAGTTTCCCATGACCGGTACTTTTTAGACCGGGTGGTACGCCGGATCTTTGCCTTTGAAGGTGAGGGAAAGGTGACCCAGTATGAGGGTGGTTTTACAGATTATCAGGCAGCATTCCGGGTCAGATATCCAGAAGGACTGCCGGGGCAGAATCAGCCCTCCACGCAAAAGACAGACAGCGGGGAGAAAAAAATCAAAGAAAAACCAAAACTGGAACGGAAGATTAAGTTTACCTATAAGGAACAAAAAGAGTGGGAAACCATTGAAGATGATATTGGGGAATTGGAAGAAGCGCTGGAAAATCTGGAGGTACAGATTGGGAAAGCGGCAAGTGATTACAGCCGGCTGAATGATCTGATGAAGGAAAAGTCAGAGAAAGAACAGCTTTTAGAAGAGAAAATGGAGCGCTGGATGTACTTAAATGAACGGTTTGAAGAGATTAAAAACCAGTAACAGAGCGGAAGAAGCAAAGGAGTGAAAAAATGGGAGAATACAGGATCATTGCTGATAACAGGGCATTTCCTATGGGACTTACCAGGGTTTTAGAGGGATTTCACATAAAAACAGCCGCTGTCGGAACAGACTGCCGGATCCTGTTGTTTCAAAGGGAGGAAGAGGAACCATGTTGTACCCTTTCATTTCCTTCTGAGACAAGACAGGGCGATGTGTTTTCCATGACGGTATCAGGCGATTTTTCCGGTATTTCCTATTGCTTCGAGATTGATGGAAAGCGGTTTACCGATCCATATGGAACCCGTTTTCTAAACCACCAGACCTGGGGAGATTTAGAACATGCCGGGGAGGTTTTAAAGTGCCCGTTTGAGATCGTGGGGTTTGACTGGGAGGGTGATCGGATTCTTGAGACACCGTTTGAAGAAACAATCATTTACCGGATTCATTGCCGGGGATTTACAAAACACAGTTCCTCCGGTGTAAAAGGAAAGGGAACCTTTCTTGGAATAATGGAGAAGATTCCTTATTTGAAAGAATTAGGAATTACGGCAGTGGAACTTTTGCCTGTCAATGAGTTTCAGGAGGTGGTTATACCCGACTATGTGCCTGGAAACCCTTATGGTGTGGATAAACCCACTGGAAAATTAAATTATTGGGGATATGCACCGGGATATTATTTTTCACCCAAGGCATCTTTTGCCTCTGACGAGGCGGACCCTGTGACAGAGTTTAAAATGCTTGTGAAAACGCTTCATGATCATGGGATCGAGCTGATTACAGAACTTTATTTTACGGGAAAAGAGCCGGCATCGTTTGTCCTTGATGTGGTTCGGTTCTGGGTGAATGAATTTCATGTGGACGGAATTCATTTAGCCGGTATTTTTCCGCAGGAACTTCTAAAGTCGGATCCTTATTTGAGCAGAGTCAAGCTGATTGCCAACTCCTGGGAGGAAAAAATATCAGGTAACAGACACCTTGGAGAGTGCAATGACGGATTTCTGGTGGATATGCGCCGAACCTTAAAGGGGGATGAGGATCAGATGAAATCCCTGGCTTTTCACATCAGAAGAAATCCGGCGGACCGGGCTGTTATCAACTATATGGCAGGCACCAATGGGTTTACCATGATGGATATGGTATCCTATGACACCAGACATAATGAAGAAAATGGGGAGAACAATCAGGACGGCAATCCTTATAACTATTCCTGGAACTGCGGTGTGGAGGGGGCGACCAAAAAAAGATCTGTTCTGGAATTGAGAAAAAGGCAGCTTCGCAATGCCTTTCTTCTTTTGATGTTAAGTCAGGGGACTCCTTTATTCCTGGCTGGAGATGAATTTGGCAATTCCCAGTCCGGCAATAACAATGCGTATTGTCAGGACAATGAAGTGACATGGCTGAACTGGAATTTAAAAAAGAAGAATCAGGATCTTTTTTTCTTTGTGAAGAATTTAATTGCATTTCGCAAGTCTCATCCGGTGTTTCATCAAAAGGAAGAGCCAAGGCTTATGGACTATCTTGCCTGTGGTCTGCCGGATCTTTCCTACCATGGAGTAAGAGCCTGGTGTCCGGAATATGAAAATTTCAGACGGCAGCTTGGAGTGCTTTATTGCGGGGAGTACGGGGTAACACCCGATGGAAAAACGGACCACAGCTTTTATCTCGCCTGCAACATGCACTGGGAACCTCATGAGTTTGATCTTCCTAACGGAAAAAGGGGTAAACCATGGTATGTGTTATATCAGACCAATGAAAAGAATGTGAATGGTATAGATGAACAGGAAGAACAGCTTAAGGTAGAGAGCAGGCGCTACCTGGTTCCGGCAAGAACAATTGTTGTGTTAATAGAGAAATAGGAAAACGTCCCTGGCTGTCCTGGGACGTTTTCGCGTTATTGTTTTTGATCATAGAGATTGGTAATTTTCCGACACAAGGATGCAAATGATTCCACTTCTTCCGGTGTCAACGCTTCTTCAATCAGGTTCATGACTTCATTTCCCATTGTTTCAACCCGTTTTAAAAAGTTCCTTCCATCATCAGTCAGCAGAATGTAATAGGAACGGCGGTCTTCTGTCTGCCGCTGTTGAAGGACGTAGTTCTTTTCCAGAAGCCGTTTGATTAGTTTGGATATTCCGGACTGGGATATACCCTTTTTTTCAGCCAGTTCTTTTGCGGTCATTGGTCCCTGTTTGAAAAGGGTATCCAGGATATAGTACTGGGCTGTTGAGACACCTTCCACTTGAAAACGGTTTGTACTGGAAACAATCATACATTGAAAGGGAACATAGTGTTCTTCTAATTTATTTACAGTCATTGGGCAGCCTCCGGTTTTTGCTGAGATAGTTTTTTAAATAAGTGCCTGTGATAGATTCTTTGCAGAAAATAATCTCCTTTGGTACGCCTGAATACAAAATGTTTCCCCCGTTTTGTCCTGCATATGGCCCTAAGTCAATAATCCAGTCTGCCTGGCACATGATTTCCAGATTATGCTCGATAACAAGGAGTGTGGAGTTTTGATCCACAAGCCGGTTCATAACCTGAATTAACTGGCTGATATCTGCCATATGAAGCCCGGTGGAGGGTTCGTCCAGAACGTAAATCTGGTTTCCATGCTCCAATTCTGCAGCCAGTTTAATTCGCTGCAGTTCTCCGCCAGATAAGGTATTTAAGGGCTGTCCTAAGGGAATGTAGGTGATGCCCACATCAGTAAGCCGTTTGAGAACCGTTCTTATCTCCGGTTCCCGGAAAAAATCCAACGCCTCGGATACCGTCATATTAAGCACTTCTCCGATATTTTTCCCTCTGAATCTGCATTCAAGGACTTCTTTTGTGTATCGTTTCCCATGGCATTCCTCACAGACTGTGGAAACGGTGTCCATGAATGCCAGGTCGGTTTCGGTAACCCCAAGACCTTTGCAGACTGGACAGGCACCTTTGGAATTAAAGCTGAACAAAGAAGGGCTGATACCGCTTTCTTTTGCAAAAAGTTTTCTGATGTTATCGAAAATTCCTGTAAAAGTGGCAAGATTGGAACGTTTTGATGCTTGTACTCCCTTTTGATCAATAAAAATGATCTCTGAATAAAATTCTGGAAGAACCTGATTAATCAGCGTACTCTTTCCAGATCCGGCAACCCCGGTGATAACGGTCATAACACCCTTTGGGATGGAAACGGAAACATTCTTTAAATTGTGTTTGGCTGCATTGGAAATAGTGAGCCAGCCCCTGGGGGTGCGCAGATTCTGTTTTAATTGAGCGCTGCGGGAGAGGGAAATTCCGGTAAGCGTACCAGAGGTTTTTAATCCCTTAAAATCCCCCTGATACATGATCGTTCCCCCATGGATTCCAGCTCCGGGTCCCATGTCAACTACATGATCTGCAATCTCAATAATATCAGGATCATGTTCTACAATCAATACGGTATTTCCTTTGTCCCTTAAAAGCTTCATGAGCTGGTTGATTTTTTTAATATCATGTGGGTGAAGTCCAATACTTGGCTCATCAAAAATATAGGTGAGGTCGGTCAGACTGCTTCCTAACTGGCAGACAATTTTAATCCGCTGGGATTCTCCGCCGGAAAGGGTGGAGGTCTCCCGGCTCAGACTTAAATAATCCAGTCCAATGGAAATCATGTGCTTCAGTCTTTCTGTCAGTTCGGAAAGAATAGGAACGGCTATGGGCGCATCAATGGTTTTTAGGAAGTTTAATAACTGGTTTATCTGCATGTCGGCACATTCTGAAATATTTTTCCCATTAATTTTACAGGAAAGAACCTGATCATTAAGCCGTGCACCATGGCAATAAGGACAGAGTTCTCTGGAGATAAATGTTTCAATGTCTTTGCTGTATTTTATCTTTTCTCCATCTTCCTTTTTTAGAAAGCTTCGTTCAATACGGGGAATCAGCCCCTCATAGAGAGCGGTTTTATGCCACTTTGGGTCGGGGTTGGTTACTTTTATCCCATCAGCATGGAGCAGAAGATCCATCTCTTCCTGGGTGAAATCTTTTATCTTTTTATGGTTATCAAAAAATCCGGAGTAAAGATAACGGGTAAGCCGCCAGCCACCGGGTTCAAAGGTAGGAAAGTGTATGGCACCATCCAGTAAAGACTTTTCTTTGTCGATCAAACGATCAATGTTAAGGGTTTCCCTGGTGCCGAGCCCCTGGCAGTGCTCACACATTCCAGCAGGATTATTAAAGGAAAAGCTTTCCGAATAGCCGGTAAATGGTTCTCCAATCCGGGAGAACAGAAGGCGAAGAAGGGTATAAATGTCCGTTACAGTTCCTACGGTAGACCTGGCATTACCCCCTAACCGTTTTTGATTGATGATAAATGCTACGGAAAGTCCTTCCATGGAATCCACATCCGGCTTGCCGTAATGAGGCAGGCGGTGGCGGATAAAGCTGGTATAGGTCTCGTTTAATTGTCTTTGGGATTCTGCGGCAATGGTATCAAAGACCAAAGATGACTTCCCGGAACCGGAAACGCCTGTAAATACAGTGATCTTCTTTTTGGGTATGCTGATGCTGATGTTTTTTAAGTTACGTTCTCTTGCTCCAGTTATCTGAATCTGATCGTTTGACATGTTTTTGCCTTTCTGCATATTATATGACCTGGTAAATAGTTGATTGGGTAAAATATATAATAGCACGAAAAAAATAAGAAGGCAATATTTTTTATTTAAATCGAATTTTAATGATTGACAAAAAGGGAGCAGATGCCTATGCTTGGATTAAGTAGAGACAGCGTTATAGATCTTGTTGTATCTGTTTAATCGCTGCAGCGCTTTCGAGTATTTTTTTTCATAAGCCTTTATGATATCTTTCTCGTCTTCATTTAACTGTTCCAGACTTTTTTTCTTTGCGGTCTTATAGAGAGTATTAATTAAGGTTTTATGTAGAAAAGAGAGGTCTTCTAAGTGTAGATTTCCATATAAGTGATAGATGTTCTGCAGATTAAGATTTGTTTTTTCTACCACTCTTTTGATTTTTTCCTGGAGAATGGAGGTGTTGCTTTTTCTGTTGGGATTGTAGACGCCGACTGTAATAACTGTTATTTTTTTGCTTTCCCATTTATCAGCCATTTTTATAAATTTTTCAAGAGACATGATTTTTCCCATATAAACAGGGGCAATAAAGATTATTTCATCATACGGATTGACCAGGTTTATATGTTCTTCCAAAGGGACAACGGGATAATTTTTCTTACTGGCTATTTGCGCAGCATATTCTTTAGAAGTTCCATAACGTGACGCATAGACGATAATTTTTTTCATAACAGTTCCCCTCATATTCGATACAGGCATGGATTTATGGTTACTTAATTGCAGACAGGATCAAGGAATGTTTAGATAGACCTGAATAGTTATATTATAGTGAAATCGTTCGATAAAGTAAATTAAAATCATAAGCCAGGAACTTTTCTATATGAAAAAAGCCCTGATCATTCATTCAGGGCATAAAAAAGTGGTTAATCCTTAGCCATATTGTGTGTTACTGCTTCCCTTTAAAGAGACCCCGGTCATATAGTAATCCAAAAGAGATGCCCATAATTAACCCGATTCCCAGATTATTAAACAGAGCACCTAAGATTAACCCCATGCAGATACCCATGGCAATCCCCTTCTGCTCAGAATTATGTTTGTTATGATAAAAATTTGACATGATATGTACTCCTTCTTCCTTTTTATTTATTTTACAGGATTTATTTAGGGAAGTATACTGGATGTTTCTGTGAAAACCAGAGGAAGATGGGTAATGGAGGCATTTTCCTGGATAGCGTAATGGAAAAATGAGTTCACAAAAGTCTTGATAAAACAGACTGGAATATATTTTATAAAAAGGAGGAAATCCGGAATGAATCAGAAAGAAAGAATGCTTGCAGGTCTTCCTTATAAGGCATGGCTTGACGGGCTGGGAGAAGAACGGATGGAAAACAAGATAAAAATCCGGGAATACAATACCCTTTCCCCAACAGACCGAGCCGGGGCAGAACGGGTTATTCGCAGCATCCTTGGAAAATCAGGAAAAGATATTCATATGGAACAGCCATTTTTCTGTGACTATGGGAAAAACATCGAGGTTGGAGATAACTTCTATTCCAATTTTAACTGCACCATTCTTGATGTGGCAAAAGTGGTGATAGGGGATAATGTGATGTTTGCTCCTAATGTTTCTATTTTTACGGCAGGTCATCCCATTCATCCCGATTCCAGGAATTCGGGGTATGAATATGGAATCAGTGTTACCATTGGCAATAATGTCTGGATTGGAGGGAATGTGGTGATTAATCCAGGGGTAACCATAGGGGACAACGTGGTTGTTGGTTCCGGCAGTGTGGTAACAAAAGATATTCCTTCCAATGTGATTGCGGCAGGCAATCCGTGCAGGGTAATTAGGGAAATTAAAGCGGAAGACCGGGACTATTATTATAAGGACCGGAGATTTGATGTTCAGGATTATTAATGCTATATAAATACTGTTTTAAGAAGGATTTCTGCCTTGGAATAGAGGGGAGAGGTCCTTTTTTTGTGCAGAAATAGACCAAAAGTTACATATTGAGCGTTAATTTTTACATGAACGCCTTTTGAAGGTAAAAATCAATTATAATAGAAGAATAAACTTATTATGGGAAAAAAGGAGGTTTTATGGCAGAGTATATGAGTGTTAGAATCATGCTGAATGAACAAGAATTGTTTTTAATGAATCCTATCATAAATATCCAAAAAGAAACAGGATATCATACAAAGCTAAAGGTCCAGGCGATTGTAAGGGAGGAGAGTTACCGACAGCTTGTTACGGCTGACACAAAAGCTGATATACAGATTCAGTGTGGAGACCCCCTTAAAACCATATTCTGGGGTTGTGTGACTGAAATTGATATTCAGGTAAGTATAGCCGAAGGAGAACAATACCAGGAGCTTTATCTGGAAGCAAAATCATTTAGCTCCTTCCTGGACAGGAATAAGAAGTATCGGTCCTTTCAGAATCAAACCGCCTTATATAAGGACATGGTTGAATTTATATTAAAGGATTATGAGGGAGCTAATTACATCTTAAATTCGGAGGCATCTGGAAAGAGTCTGAACCGTTTTACGGTGCAGTACAATGAGACAGACTGGGAATTCCTCAAAAGAATCGCCTCCCTTCTTCACCTTCCTCTGGTTGTCAGTCATATGACCAAAGGTGCAAAATTTACAATGGGCGCGATCTGGAAAAACGAAGCATTTGAGATTCCGATGGAAGAGGAGCAGCAGGTGCAGATTGTCCATCGCTCCATCTACAAATCAGAAACAGCCGCAGAGGATTATCAGGGAGAGCAGCAATATTTCAAGTGGAAGGTAGAACGGCTTGATATTCCTGTTTTTGAAGTTGGTGACTGTGTCATCTATAAAGGAATCAAGTGTTATGTGAAAAAGTCCAATGTTGTGATTCAGAACCACCAGATCACACAGGAGTGTTACTTATATGGAAAATCAGGATTTTACGTTCCCATGGAAATAAATCCTTTTATAACAGGTTTGTCCCTTCCAGGAAGTGTGAAAGCGGTTAAGAATAATCAGTTGCAGGTGTCTCTTGATCTGGACGCATTGAGTGAAAATAATTGCTGGTTCTCGTACTCTACCTTTTATTCTACCTTTTATTGCATGCCGGAGAAGGGGGATCGTGTAAACTTGTATTTTCCAGATCAAACAGAGGGGCATGCGTTTGTACTGAATTCAGTCAGAACCGTTCCGAAGAAATCTGAGGCTGATTCTTCCGCTCAAAGTGTGTCTGGTTCTGGCACAGCGTCTGGTGTACAGGCAAGCCAGAATTCCGGAGGACAGGGGAGGGATATACAAGCTGAGGAAAGAGATATTACACCCATATTGGAAATGCTTGCAAATCCCCAGAATGGTCGGCTGATTAATGCGTCTGTGACCTATCAGGATTTGGATCAGGAGCAATTTCTAAAGGAGGAAGATCCGTCGGGAAATGGTCAGGGAGGTTCTCAAAAAGGTGGAGCAGAGACTTTTTCCAGACCCAGGAGTGCAGCACCGCCGGATTATGATTTTCAGACCCTTGCGACCAATGAAAATACGAAATTCCTGTGTACAAAAGGAGGGAAAATGGTGATTTTGGACGACTCCAATGGTAGTGTTTCCATTGTATGTAATGATGGAACCTTTATTGGTCTGGACGGTTCTAATATTACAATTGCTTCCAAGAACAAAATAAACTTTCATGCCGCAGGCGACATTAGCCTCAATGCTGGTAAGACCCTTAATATTTCAGCAGAAGAGAAAATCCAGATCTATTGTGACCAGAGTGGATTGGAGATTCTGCCGGAGAAGATTGGAATTCAGAGTACAGATGTAAAAATAAATGAATAAAGGAGAGAAGCAGATGATTACAACAGGAGCAAATCCCAAACAGGCGATGGCAATGTCTGAGATAAAAAATGATTTTGGAAAAAGCATATCAAAGGGCATCTTTCATGTTGCAGGTAAGGTGTTTTTTCCAGGAGGAAACAAGATGGAAAAGGCGGTGCAGAACGGACACCACAGCATAATCCAGTCTATGATAAAAAGTCAATGTTATAAAGACCAGAAATAGGGGGGGCGGATGAGAAAAGAGGAGGCTTTAAAGCTTTTTTTAGACCGGGAGGTCAAAGAGATATCTCAAAACTTTCTATTTAGTGCTCTAAACCACTTAAAAATAGAAGTAAAACAAAAAAAGATAGATGCCTTTACAAATGATTTCAGGATATTACTCCGCTCCTGCCTGGAAAATAAAGATAGAACAACAAAGCCAGTCCGTTATATTCAGATTTCCCAGGTTCGTTTAAAGTCTCTTAGCGGAGAACCTTTTTATATTCTGGAAGCCTTTGGAAGTGAGTTTTATCTTTCGGAGCCCATTGCGGTACAGGAGTTAAGGCTGGACTGGCTTTATGGACCATTTCAGGATTTTTGTAAAAGCATTGTGTCGGAAAGCAGAAAGTATATTCAAAAAATTGGTGGAATGGAACTGGACCGTATCATCCTTGCCGAGCTGGTCACCTGCAACGGGCTAGTAAAACATCTGTTGGAAGAATCAATCATGGACATTATTAATCTGGAGGAGTTTGGAGAATTTAAGCTGTCTGAAGGAATCCAGATACAGATGGGAGAATACCGGGGAGCCTTTGAATCAATTGCTAACGTAAATGAAAATACAAGAAAGCTAGGCAGGTGGTGGAATGGATTATTATAGAATTACCCAAAAGGATAATTGGCTGAATGTGATAAAGCCAAGGTTTCCGCATCCAACCGATCTGTGGGGGAGAACGGAACCGTTTTTTCTGCCAGGAATTTCAGAAGATTCAAAAGAACCGTCTGTATTTCTTCCAATTTATATGTCTGATTCATTTCTGGTATCAGACCATGTGAAAGTCATCTGGAAGAAGTATCAAAAAGGCGGAAGATATCACCCCTGCGCATTTGGAAATGTTGAGCAGAGACGGATTTTTCCTTATTGTTTTGTTATGCCAAGAATTCTGGATGGAGTTCATCCCGATACCACATATCATAAAAATGGGGATATTAAGGAGCTGTATCTGGATAAAAAAATCATTGGTGCAAACAGGGTATTTGGCATCCAGACCATCCGGCGCATCTGGCTGATTGTTTCTGATGATGTGCTGGAGGTAATGATAAGGGAAAATATAACTGGATTTAACTGGTCAAAGATTAAAACAGGTCAGGAGTGAATGAGATGTCAAAAAAATATGTAATAGAAGATGCTCTTTTAAGCTGCCAGTATGGCAATAAAACCTGTGAATTAAAACCATGGGATGACCGCCATATATTCAGTGGGGAGAAAGGCATTGCCAGTGAATGTGATATTGGAAAGTTATGCTGTAAAGGCACCTTTGGATCATGCAGAAGTCCCTTTTTTATCCAATCAAATAAAGAAACCAGAAATGTACTGGATCAAATGAAAAGTTTGCAGCAGTTGGCTTTAGGTGGCATATTTCCGTGTGAGATGTTCGTACAACTGCAGTGGCAGAACACAAAAGATGATGTATTTCTGGGAGGATATAAGGCCCTCTTGGAGGACGGCTGGACAATCTGCGGAACTGGGTTAGGGATTATTTCCCTGGTTGATTCTGGACAGGAAGAAGAAATCCCGGCGCAGGAAATGCTGGAACGTTTGGAACAATTAAACGACATGGTTGACACATATATGAGTGAACATAACATTTCTCCAAAGAAAAAGGCTGGAATCATGGACAGTGTATTGCTGTGGAATGGATATTTGGAGACGGATACATTTTGGGATTACAAGAGTAATGAGATAAATCGTGGTTTTTGTTCCTATCTGGAAAAAACAGATCCCCATTTATTTAATTATTTCGAACGTGGGCTTTACATTCAGGATGGAGAGAGAGGACCCATTGATTTAGGATATATGATGGGAATTAATAAGGCTCTTAATGAGTCGGCTGATGCGTGGGACTGTGTATCACAGACCATGATCGAAGACAGGGGAATGTATAATGGCTATTTGGAAGCATGTCAGCAGGAGCGTGGAAAGAGCTCCTATGATTCTTTAACTGATTTCCTGAAGCAGTACAACAGTCCGGATTATGACGGCTATGGCAGATATAAGGCATATGTGGACGCCCCGGTGCAGGAGTGGAGAGACAGATATTGCATGGATCGGGCATATGATCCGGACAAGCTGTCTGTAGAAGAACAGAATATGGGAGTCTTGCGAGACATGATTTCAGGCAGGATACAAAGCAGAATGCCTTATGATGAGGAAAAATGGTACAAGGTTGGTAACATTGCAGAACAACAGGCAGAAAGAGCCAGTAAGGTGACGGATTTATTTCTCAAGACATTGGAGGAGGATACAAAGAAGGGGGAATGAGTATGGAAATTCTGGAACAGGGAAATTTGCAGCTGACAGGAAAGGAATGTTTTGGTTCCCTGGAAAAGGCAGCTCTTCACCAGAGTATGGGGAGCCATGGTGTCTTAAAGGCACTGGTATGGCTGCAGTCGGAAAGTGAATGGGATGAGAACAGTACGCAGTGGAAGGATATGCCGGTTGCCCTGATTCCCAAAGGAAGAGAGCAGGAACCGATATTTTCGGGAATTGTTACTTCCTCCGTTTTTTTACAGATTGGTGGAAGGTCAGCCGTAGAGTTGGAAGCTTACTCCTATACGATTCTTATGGACAGGAATAAGAAAGACCGTTCCTTTCAGCAGGAAAGCAATACATATGGGGCATTGGTCCGGAGCATTCTCTCTCCTTACAAGGCAGCTTATATCTGGAGTCGTGAGGGGCGTGATGAGCCGGTTGGCAGATTTCTGATGCAATACCGTGAAAGTGACTGGGAGTTTTTACGAAGAATTGCTTCTTTTTATGGGCATCCGGTGGTTCCAGAGATACGTTTTCCAGGAGCCAAGATGTTTATTGGCCTGCCTGTCGGGAGAAAGCCACATTCTTTAAACTCAAATCAGTACCGGATTAAAAAAAATCTTGAAAAAAAGGTTGAAACCCTTGATAATAAGACTACAGGAGGGCTGTCAAAGGGGTTAGAAATTGAGGTCAGGGACTGCTATGAAGATTATTGTCTGGGAGATCTGGTGGAATTTTTAAATATTCCTCTGGTGGTTACAGAGAAACACTCCTGCTTAAAAAGGGGGGAGTGGCTTCATGCTTATCATGTAAGACCAGCCCAGAATTGCAAAATGGAGCGCATGGACAACTTAAAACTGGCGGGTGCAGCGATAAGAGGGCAGGTGCTGGCAAGTTCTTTTACGTCCACCAGACTTGAGTTAAAAACCGACGCAGAAGAGGGAAAAAAGGAAAGTTGGCACGTGCAGCCTGTTTATTATGCAGGAGCAGGAAAAGGCTATAGCGGTCAGCCGGAAAAAGGGGACAGTCAGTATCTGTATTTTCCAACTGCAAGGGAGGAAGACCGATATATTCTGGGAGGAACCGATGCCGGGGAAGAAAGGATAACGTCTATTGTAGAAAAATCCGCAGAGGAAGCCGCTGCGGAAGAGGCAAAGGGGGAGCAAAAAGAGGGAAACCTTCCAATGGCGGCGGATCATGGAGGGGTACCGGCAATGTCCTCTCAGAAAGCTTCTCAGAAAGCCTCTCAAAGAGCACCTCAGGCAATTTCAAAGACAAAGAGCTGGACAACTCCGGGAAACCAGAAGTTAGTCCTCAATGAAAGTGGGGTCAGTCTGTCAAATGGAAAACAGACCAGACTAAGTGTTACGGGAGGCGGCATTCATATATCCAGTTCCGGAAATCTGTCATTGGAGACAGAGGAGATCCTGGGTCATGGAAAAAATGTAGAAATGAAAGCTGGGGAATATGTATGGATTAGCTGTGAAGAGAGCGGAATCCTGCTGTTACCGGAGGAAGTTCATTTCAAAGCGGAGGAAATCCACGTAGAGAGTCCTGAAAATGAGCCCCATGAGATTGTAAAAGAGGAGGCAGTGGAAGTTCTCTTAGGAATGTATGAGAAGTCAAAGAAATCCGTACCGCCCTTATTTGCGTCTGATGGAAGTGTGGTGCGTAGAAGCGGATATAATGATATTCTGTATAGCGAAGAACTGTTTGATTATTTTGAGAAGAATGTGTATGGAAAGGGGGATTATAAGAATCCAGTCGGCCATCCGATCCTGAATTATTATGAAACCTGGCTGGATGAGATTTATGGAAAAACAAAGGCTAAGAAGTTCTGGGAATATATGCAGACAATGGATGGACTCCAGGATGTGATTAGTGTTGTGGGAATTATATTCCCACCTGCAGACCTTCTAAATGCGGTTATCTATGCAGCCCGGGGGAAGGGCTGGGAAGCGACCTTTTCGCTCATAGGAGCCTTGCCAGTAGTCGGTGATATGATAGGAGCAGGTGGAAAACTGGCAATGAGGGGAGGATTGAAACTTGGGGCAACGCTTTCAAAGGATGGAAAGAGAGCGGTAGAAGGGATAGAGCTGATATATAAAACAACCCGCGGAGAAGCTGGTTTATTGAAAAAACAGCTTGATAATTTCCTGGATCTTGCAAGTATTGGAATGCGTGGAGAGGATGCTTACCGCCTTGGAATTGTAGGGGGA
>NZ_SULJ01000003.1:262759-266023 GCF_007115105.1 Clostridium sp. HBUAS56010 | reverse complement strand
TATCTGGATGATGGAAGTAAGATAATAATCCGTATTGAAGATGAGGCAGGAGATGTGATGTCTTATGTTCGGTATATGGATGATGAGGGAAGGAAGATTGGAAAGGTTGTTGAGGGGACGGGGAAGCCATTTCAAACTATAAAGAATAGGTATCCCGGCGAACCACAGGCAGGTAAAGAATTTGGATACACAATAAAAGATGGTAAAATATTAATTGATAATAGTATTCAAGATGTTGATTTTGTGGTTGATATGAATAACAATTTACATATTGGAAGAGGACATTCTTTCTTAGCTGGTGGAAAAGATGTTCAAGCTGCTGGTACAATAAAAGTTAATAGTCAGGGTAATGTTAGAAATATTACAAATGCTTCTGGACATTTTGCACCAACAGTTGAACAGGGGAAATTATTTCCAAACGTATTAGATAATTTAGGAATACGGACTGAAAATGCATGGTTAGAATTAGGAGATTATCATTTTACTCCATCAGGATATGTTGATGTAACTAAATCTAAAATAATTGTAGAACAAATAAAGTGAGGGAACTATGATTAAAGAAATGAGTAAGGAAATATTTTCTCAATTTTTAGATCTAACTCTAGAGGAGATAAAACATAACGAGGGTATAGATACAGATAATTATTTCTTCATAATTACCCCTATTTTTGAAGAGGGAAAAGTGTTGCAGGGTAAGGATGAAGTAATGAGGCTTAACATATTAAATAAAGAACATATTACTGGACGTTTCTTTTCAAAAAAAGATGTGGTTTCAATGTTAACTTTTTTTAGTCCATTTGTACCCATCTGGATTGATGTAGAGACTGTCTCAAGCAATAAAGAGCAAGTGGTTTTTGAATTAAAATGTAGCTTGAGAATTCGAAAGCCTTCGTTACTTAGAAACCAGGAATCAGGTCATCCACCTTTTAGGGCTATTACAAAGAAAAATAGCTAACTTCAACACAAAGCTAGGAGTCGTCCAACTCCCCGTAACTCTTTCGCATAGATGGGCATTCCACGCAAGTGCGACCCTGATTACGACCCCAATGCCAAAAATTCGATCCCGGTAAAAAAGTCCTCTCAGCCCGCATTGCGGGCTGATGTTAACCGAGCCGGAGGAGTTGTCTTCCATAGAGAATTCGGCTGTGTAATCACGTAAATAGAAACGTCAGGCGTTAACAAACTGATTAACAGTAATAGACGAAAAGCTGTGGTCTGAGTCACCTTGAAACAGTCAAAGCTGTAATTTTATAGATACAGATCCACAGTGCCTTTTCAAAATATATCAGAGATGGATTAAAATGCCCAGAGAATCTGGGAGAAAGGAAAAATCTAATTACCATCTGAGATAATTGGATTATACGTGAGTTTATGGCATCTGATTTAGAACTATTTGAACAACTTAAGAATGATGATATTAGTGACAACGACCTAATATTAAGTCTACAATTTGAAAATTTTCACATTGTCTCAATGGCAATGTCAAGGTTAATAGAAAGGAATTTTTATGATGATATTATTATTAAACGACTTGAGGAATTAAGCCGAATTTTAGCAAATAATAAATTCGTTGGACCTTGGCAATTTGGGCACTTTGCGATTGCTACCCTTTCTTTGTTAGATGATGAGAAATATAAAAGCAAGTTTAATGATATATTTAATGAACTTAGTGAAAATGATAAATTCTTAGTTAACAGTTTTATTAAAGCTGAGGCATATAAACTATAATAAAAACTATTATTCAAGGAGTACAGCAGAGTTTTGCCTATGTACTCCTTTATTCTGATTGGGTTAGAGTTTACAATTTATCAATATATTTTAATACCTTTGCGCAATACAAGAACCCGTTATGATATAAAAATGCTTCTTCTAAGACAAGATGGCTTATAAGTGAGTCAATGTAATTTTTAACCAGTTTCTTCTCTTTGTCAGGTAAAGTTTCAATGAAAATCTCAGCCTGTAGAATTTGTTCATCTTCCTTGTTAAATTTGTTAGGCTGGTTTTTGTGGAATATATCAATTAGCATGTTGACTCGTTCTTGAATAAACATATCTAGTAATTTTTATTTGGTCATAATGCTTCCCTCCTTTGAGAACATACGAGACCGAAACAGTGTCAGAAAGTCGATAGCAGAAACTACTAAAAAGGATAACGTCTATTGTAGCAAAATCCGAAGAGGAAGCCGCTGCGGAAGAGGCAAAGGGGGAGCCAAAAGAGGGAAACCTTCCAATGGCGGCGGATCATGGAGGGGTATCGGCAATGTCCTCTCAGAAAGCTCCGCAGAAAGCCTCTCAAAGAGCACCTCAGGCAATTTCAAAGACAAAGAGCTGGACAACTCCGAGAAACCAGAAGTTAGTCCTCAATGAAAGTGGAGTCAGTCTGTCAAATGGAAAACAGACCAGACTAAGTGTTACGGGAGGTGGGATTCATATCTCCAGTTCCGGAAATCTGTCATTGGAAACAGAGGAGATCCTGGGGCATGGAAAAAATGTAGAAATGAAAGCCGGGGAATATGTATGGATTAGCTGTGAAGAGAGCGGAATCCTGCTGTTACCGGAGGAAGTTCATTTCAAGGCGGAGGAAATCCACATAGAGAGTCCTGGAAATGAGCCCCATGAGATTGTAAAAGAGGATGCAGTGGAAGTTCTCTTAGGAATGTATGAGAAGTCAAAGAAATCCGTACCGCCGTTATTTGCTTCTGATGGAAGTGTGGTACGCAGAAGCGGATATGATGACATTACGTTTAATAAAGAACTGTATGGTTATTTTGAGGAGAATGTGTATGGAAAGGGGGACTATGAGGATCTAGTCGGCCAGTCGCCCGTGAACTATTATGTAAGGTGGCTGGATGAGATTTATGGAAAATCAAAGGCCAGGAAGTTCTGGGAATATATGCAGACAATGGATGGATTCCAGGATGTGATTAGTGTTGTGGGAATTATATTCCCGCCTGCAGACCTTCTAAATGCGGTTATCTATGCAGCCCGGGGGAAGGGCTGGGAAGCGACTTTTTCGCTCATAGGAGCCTTGCCAGTAGTCGGTGATATGATAGGAGCAGGTGGAAAACTGGCAATGAGGGGAGGATTAAAACTTGGGGCAACGCTTTCAAAGGATGGTAAGAGAGCGGTGGAAGGGATAGAGCTGGTATATAAAACAACCCGCGGAGAAGCTGGTTTATTGAAAAAACAGCTTGATAATTTCCTGGATCTTGCAAGTATTGGAATGCGCGGAGAGGATGCTTACCGCCTTGGAATTGCAGGGGGC
>NZ_SULJ01000003.1:0-262701 GCF_007115105.1 Clostridium sp. HBUAS56010 | reverse complement strand
TATCTGGATGATGGAAGTAAGATAATAATCCGTATTGAAGATGAGGCAGGAGATGTGATGTCTTATGTTCGGTATATGGATGATGGGGGAGGGAAGGTTGGAAAGGTTGTTGAAGGGGCGGGTAAGCCCCTGTATGACATAGAAGGTAATTATACAGGCGGTAGAGCTTCCAATGAGTTAGATTCTTTGGCTAAAGATCCAGCACATACAGGTTCAAATAGACCAATAGATATTGAAAAGGGAATACATGAACGTACAGTTGGGCTAAATGTAGAAGAAAGTGGAAAAATCAAAGGGCCTATTGTAAGAGATCCTTCTGGAAAAGCAGAATTTTTTGATGCTAATGGCCAAGCTTGGGATGTTAAGTCATTTAATTCTAACTTTAAACCTAAAAAAGGAGGATATACACTAGAGCGTGTTTGAAAAACATTAGAAATTGTTCATTTTAACCAAATCAGTATAGAAGCAATGCATATGAATCCCAGATAGGTGGCAGCTAATTTATCATAACGCGTGGCTATCCGGCGAAAAGCCTTGAGTTTGAGAAAATATTTCTCTACCAGATGCCTTTCTTTATAGAGCCACCAATCACAATGGCGCTCAAATTTAGCTCCCTTCCTGGAGGGAATCGTAGGTTCTCCACCGTTTTCATAGATATAATCCAGTAGCTGGTTACTGTCATATCCTCGGTCTGCCAATACATTGCTTCCCTCTATATTGATATGTTCCAGTACAGGAATTGCAAAATTAATATCGTTACGCTGCCCTTCGCTAAGCATGAAGAATACCTGGTAACCATAGGCATCTACGGCTGCATGGATTTTGGTGCTGGCTCCTCCCCGGCTGTGTCCGATTTCATTGGAGGGCCCCCTTTTTTTGCACCTGCACTATGCTGATGAGCTTGTACAATGGAAGCATCTAAAGATAATTCCTCTAATTCAGCCTCCAGGCTTAGGTTTTGAAAGATATGATCAAGGATTCCATCATCAATCCATTTTCGGAATCGGCTGTAAAGGGTTTCCCAAGGGCCATATCGTTCTGGCAGATCACGCCAAGGCGCCCCACTGCGGGCAATCCAGATTATTCCGTTAAGTATCATGCGGTTATTTTTGCGTGGGCGTCCTTGCTTGCCTGTGTTTTCGGGAGGAAGTAAATCAACAATACGATTCCATTCATCATCTGTTAATTCATATCGCCGCAACATAATAAACACTCCTTTTTTCTTTATTTTAACATGAAAAAGGACATAAAAACATATGTTTTGTGCAACTTTTAATTTTAAAACACGCTCTAGAGAGTTCACTTAGATCTATTAATAAATCTTTAAGTGAAGGTGAATTTGTCATTCTTGATACATCAAATTTAAGTTCATTGCATAAGGCTGAACTTCTCGAAAAGCTCTCTGATTTAAATTTGATGGATAAAATAGTTACTTGGCCATAAGGAGGTTATATGGATTTAATTACCAATCTTCAAAAATATACAGAATATTCTTTAGGAAAAACAAAAGAAGAATGTAGTTTAATTTATCAGGATATTACCATAAATAATATTGATTTTTCGCCATATGATTTGAATAACAGTAGCTTTTTAGAAATTATATTTAACAAATGTGATTTTTCAAAAGTTTATTTAAGTGGTGCTTCTCTTTGCGGTAGTATTTTTAATCAGTGTATTTTTTTATATAATACATTTAAAAAAGGAAACGCAGATTACACAGAATTTATATCTACGGAGATTAAAAAACTAGATTCTTTTAGAACATCATACTATGAAACCTCTTTTCAGGATGTTAAAGTTATAGAATCTCAATTGGTAAGAAGTTATTTTGATAATTCTAAATTTACTAACGTCACGTTTATTAATACAAATTTCATAGAATGCTCTTTTGATAATTCTAAATTTGAAAATGTTATATTTATCGAGTGTCATTTTGAACAAACGAATTTTCAAAACATTATAGAAGCTAATAATATAAAATTTAATAATGTTAGTATTAAGATAGAAGATGAAATAAAAATTAATTTAAATGATGAAATAAGGCAATATTTTAATATCTGAATTAACAAACTGTAAGGATGGTTGGTTGGATTTTCATTTAGATATGTTCATTCAGGAACGTATCTAAATGCTAACTGCAAAGTTTAATTAACCATATACCATCAAAATGATTCATCCAGAATATAACTCTCAACCACAATACCATTCCAAAATCAAATCTAAAGAAATGTTCTTTTGGACTGGCTCTTGAAGTTACGCAGTAGTTATATTAAAGTGCGAATCTTTACATTCGATCCTGAATTATTATGAAACCTGGCTGGATGAGATTTATGGAAAATCAAAGGCTAAAAAGTTCTGGGAATACATGCAGACAATAGACGGATTCCAGGATGTGATTAGTGTTGTTGGAATTATATTCCCGCCTGCAGACCTTCTAAATGCGGTTATCTATGCAGCCCGGGGGAAGGGCTGGGAAGCGGTCTTTTCGCTCATAGAAGCATTGCCGGTAGCTGGTGATATCATAGGAGCCGGTGAAAGGGATTGAGGGATTTCTTTTTTGTGCATTGGCAGCTTAATGCTGATGAAAGATGAAAGCAGGTAAAAATTTTCTGATAAGTTTAGAAAACTGGTTTTCATTTTGATTGTTTTATGTCATACTTATATTTATTGCATGAGCCTCTGGTTGTAATTATTTTTTACAACTTAATTATATTTAAACCAGATAATTTCATGCTGATTTTATGTATTAATGGATTTTCGAAGTGCAGAGACACTTTGTCAAGTGGGAGGCTTGAGTAAATTATATTGTAAATGAGATGAGGAGAATTGAGTGATGAAAAAGCGTAATTACTTGCTGTGTGTTTTATTGACGATAATAACATTGGGGTTGTACGGGCTTTATTGGCTTGTGCAGATTACTGATACTGTTAATGAACTTGCAAAGCCTTATAAAAAGACTTCTGGCATAAAAGCTTTGCTGTTTGAACTGATTACCTGTGGAATCTATACCTATTTTTGGTCTTGGAAAATTGGTGTTGTGCTGGATCATGAAAGGAGCAAAGCAGGGCTGTCTCCTAAAAATTTAAAGCTGTTATTTCTGATTTTGACATTTTTTGCCTGGCCGGCTTCTATGGCATTGATGCAGAAGGAAATTAATGAAATAGGCGGTATTCCTGAGCAAAATGCTTCCTTATATGATATGCAGCAGAATACAGGCAACAGAACAATGAGATGGTTCGTCTCTATAGCAGGAACTTTTGCAGCTTTATTGTTTCTACTTGTCTCCTATACCTTGAAACTGGGATTTTTACTGGGCAATGGTATAAAAAGGGCGTGGGGATATGATTTCATCTTATGGCTGAACGATACCCTTACATATAATATCTTTTCTTTCAGCCTAATTCTCGCAGGCATCTGCATACCGGTTATTAGTTGTTTATTTCTGGGACCATGTTATGGAGGGGGAAAAAGCAAGGCAGTCCGTATAGTTACGATGGCAGCCATGATACTTTTATCAGTGTCTCTTTTAATAAATGGTATTTTTTATAAGCAGTTCTACGTAGTATTTCGTGTCCTTAGCTCTTTGTTTGTATGTAATCTTGTTATGATTAGCAGTATGCTGGTGGCGGGGATAGGTGCGGCAGTATTTTGTTGTATAGAATTTATGATTTCTGTATCAGTAAATAAACTGCGTTCGATTTTCCTTGCTGCGACCACTGTCTTTTTTGGAATTGCATCAGTGGGTATTGCCGTTATGGCATTGCTCCAACACAGAATCTATGTAGTGCCCGGTTATTTATTTCTTTTTGCGCTCCCATTCCTATTGCTTGCAATATCACAGCTTTCCGGATGTACAAAGAGAGACTTATAAATCAATTTCTTATGAAACGAGGAATTATAAAAGACTATTTCAAAGAGTTATCTGAAAGAAAACTGACTACCCCCGTGGTTCATGGTGAACCATGGGGGGTACAGAAAAATGGAGTCTGTGAAAGTTTTTATAAATAAGATTTTTAAAGGTCTGCTGTGATAAGATATGAATCTGTAGAAGGCCTTTCATTATGGAAAGAAAAAGGAAACAGTACAAAGAGTGCAAATGCCAGATGGTAAACGTAACATCTTACGCAGCCTATTGGGGGGAAAGATTTCTTCTAAGGTCAACTGCTTTTAAAATGAGTCAATGTAGTTTTCAACCTTTTGATGAATCAAAACTAAGTCAGGTTATTTTCTTAAAATATCAGTAAATGGTTATCTGGATTGTATCCTGTATTTTTATGCAGATCCGTTTTTAGTTATTATGATTTCAGTTTGAAAACACCTATCAAGCTTTTTGTCGACAGGTGTTTTATTTTGGAGAAATTTGGTATATAATTAAAGAAAATGAAATAGGGGGATGTGTAATGAAAAAAGAAAAAAAGGTTTTTGAATCAGTTAATATGTTAATTGATAAAAATGTCATGAAGTGGGAAAACGCTACTGTACAGTTGAGTAATATTTCAAAAAGTGAAGTTTCGCCTATGCCAAAAGAAGAATATCCGTTGTGGCTGTTTATTGGCTGCGTTTTAGGGTTGTGGGCTATGTTTAGTGATAATTTTCGTATTGTAGGTATAATTGTGTTAGGCATATGTGCATTCATGATTTATAAGATATATGAGAGGAATAGTCAATTGGGAGATTATTTGGTTTTAGATTTGAATTCCGGTTCAAAATTGGTTTTTTCATGTGATAGTAAAGGGTTTTTATTTGAAGCCCAGGAAGCTTTGGTCAATTGCTTTAACGGTAAAAAGGAGCATGCAGTTATAAACTTTGGAACGTGCCAAATCGGAGATAATAATGTGCTTAATAATTCAAATATAAATAACAGTAACCTCCAAGTTAAGCAAGGCGATAATGTAGGTGGAAATAAGGTGGTAAATACCGGAAGCGGAACTGCTATAGGAGGGGGCGTTAAAGGATCTGTTATTAGTTCTTCCAATGGAGTTATAAATAGTGATTTTACGTCAGATTGGCAAGAGGCAGAGGAATACTTTACACAAGCACTTGGCAAATTTGATGTCAACTCGCAAGAATATTTCTGCTCCGGAATGGCAAGATCGTATTGTAACGAGCAAGATAAGGACTCATTGTCGAAATTAATCAATAAGCACCATGATATCTTTGAGAGTATTTTTGTTAATGTGGCTTCTGAAACAATTAATTTTATACTGAAAAAGTTAACAGGGATTAGTTTTTAAATTGATTACATATAAAAAGTGATAGAGAGGCGGTCAATCCCCTCTCTTTTTTATTTCAAGAATAAAATCAGAAATAATTTGCAATTCATTTGGTAGAGAATTGACATTAACAACCGATAAAAGAAATAACTTATTCTTTCATCCCTTGGTTTATTGTAGATAAGCTGTCGCCCCCTGGGGACTTAAGGCATAAACATATGTGAATCAAGTTTTCAGATTTCATAGATTCGGTAACGACTAATCCTATATTTAATTTTAACATTAGAAACAATTGCCACTTTTCATTTTTAATGTTATTCTTTTAATGCAAGTGAAATTATGAGTTTAAATAAGGAATTATATTACATTCATTTTTGAATTTGAGGGGGAATAAGTATGAAATTAGCATTTAAAAAGGTCAGCTTCTATAAAAGAGGAATATTGTATCGTTTATTAGAAGATGGATATTCATTTGATATAAATTGGAAATCGTGTTTTGAAAAAGTATTGGCTGGAGTTTGATGATTTTTTCTTTGATCATTTGGAGATTGCAGATAAATGTGGTTTTATTACGGAATTGGCTGGTGAGCCAATCGGCTTTGCTTCCTGGGATCCGCGCAATAGACCGGAGTATGTAGAGATCGGTCATAATTGTATTGCATCAGAATACAAGGGGAATGGATATGGCAAAAGGCAGCTTCAAGAGGCTATTCATAGAATTCAACAGTATGATAATCCCCAAAAGATAATTGTCGGTACGAATAGTGGTTTAATTGCACAACACAATTATGAAAGTGTGGGTTTCAAACTTAGCCGAAGGAGAAAAAACGAAACACATTCTAAATTTTCGGGTGATTTTCTTGATTATGAAATGATTTTATACGGAAAGGCAGATTCGGATTTTGGTGAGGTATAATTACCGCTCATTACTTGCAGATATTAACACCAAAAGACTGACATCGGGTTATGGATTTGAAATAGAACAAAGCCTGTAACCATGATCGAATCAAGAAGGGGAAACAAAAGAGATGAAAAGTTTATATGAAATTATTGTGATGCTTGCTTTGTGTGTGTTGGTTTTATTAGTCGTAATTACAGTTTCAAAATGGATGATTTTTGTAAAGGCACGTGAAAATGGTTGGGCTGCAATTATTCCGTTTTATGGAGATTATGTGCTGTCGCAAGTTGTTTTTGGAAGTAATATTTATTTTAAGCTTTTAATGGTTAGTATTGCATTTCGATTATTTAACCGTATGACAGGATTCGCTGTTCTTGGTATTATTGCAGCGTTAATCCAGTTATTTATGCATATAAAATGTTCGATCAATCTTGCCTATTCTTTTGGCAAAGGGAAAAGTTTTATTGTTGGTTTAATATTTCTGCCAATTATCTTTTATCCAATACTTGCCTTTGGAAACTCAAAATACATATCTCCAAACTTGAGATACATTATATAATAATAGATATAAGAGACGGCTCCCCCCCGTCTCTTATGTGTTTTTAAAAATCTTTAAAAATTCAAAGGCACTAAAATCGTGAAAAAATAGCAAATAAAATCAAGCACGGAATGTTTTATTTCTTTAAAATAAAGATAGAGCAGTCAGAAAGAGGTGATCAGGAGATGTACCAGTGGCAGAAGCAGATTCAGATAATTGTCGACAATATTGATCTATGTATCATACAACATCATGATGAAGCATTAACTTTGGAATTCCTTTCCGGCACATTGGGTTACTCTGAATTTCACACAACCAGAAAGTTTAAACAGATTCTGGGTATGCCATTTAGAGACTATTTGCGGCTTAGAAGGTTGGCTTTTGCGCTTAAAGAGGTGCGTGATGGGGGAAGAAGCTTTTTGGAGATTGCGATTGACTATGGCTTTTCGTCACACGAAGCATTTACCAGAGCGTTTAAAGCTGCATATGGCGTAACCCCAAGGGAATATCGGAAAAACCCAAAGCCTGTGATTCTCCGTACCAAAATAAACCCTTTTGACCGCTACTTTTTAGGATTGGGAGAGATTGGCATGATGAAATCAGAAGAGGATATTAAGATTTATTTTGTAACAGTGCCCGCACATAAATTTTTGCATATTAAGAATTATGAAAGCAATGGTTATTGGGATTTCTGGCAAAAACAAAGTCTGATTCCGGGGCAGGACTGCGAAACGATCTGTGGATTGCTGGATAGCATTAAGGGGAAATTAGATGATTATGGCGGAAGTGAGATAAACAGCGGCAGTGGTCAGATTATGGCATACATCAGTGATCTTAAAGGTCGGCTTTGTGATTGGGGATTTCCTCGCACAGAGTGTTATGGTGTACGACTTCCTGTTGATTATGAAGGCGAGATTCCTTCACAAATGCTTATGGTTACGATTCCTCAGGCTGAATATCTTGTATTTGAACATGGCCCCTTCCTTTATGATCAGGAAAACCGCAGTGTAGAGAAAGAGATTGAGAAAGCAATGGCAGATTTTGAATTTTCAGGCACAGGATATCGTTTTGATACTTCTCCTGGCAGAATTATTTATATGTATCATGATCCGGAACGGTTTTTCAAATACATCAGGCCGGTACACAGGGTTCCAGCCAATACTCCTTAGCAAAATTGAAATCCTCAGGTTTCTGCCGCAGTGCAAGGCAGAAGCCTTTTTTCATCCGGCAGATAACGTTCTGAGTAACAGTTCAGATAACAATTTTCAGGTAACAACCGCCGCCAGCACTTTTTACCAAAACTTACATGTAACCCGTTATTTTTTACCTGTTGTAACTTTTTGCCGTTATTTGTTTTATACTATACCGGTGGGAAAATAATCAGTACAGTTTCCCCGGATTAATACCTGCAACAAAGAGGGTTGAAAGGATGCAAATTATAATAAATACGAAAAAGCAAAATTGGTATTTATTTAATTCGTGTCAGACCTATTGCAAAAAACAGATAAAATATCCACGTTTAGAGAGGAGCATTACAAATGATTATATGGGGAGTTGGAAAAGTGACCAAAAGCAGAAAGGGTGAAGTATTAGAAAGAACATGTGAATACTGCAATAGCACTTCCATGTGGCAGTTAAGTAAAAACAGAACATGGTTTACTTTATATTTTATCCCAATTATTCCTTATCGGGTGACTCATTGCATAGAATGTCCAAACTGCGGCAGCTATATGGAAATATCAAAGGAAAAATTCACAGAGATTTACCAGGAAATAGAGAATAGAAGAAATTTAGGTTATAATGTGTAAACCATGAATTCCAATTAGTTCCCACAGATTGGAATTTCCATTGATAATAAAAACCAGGGATCTGCTTAAAGGCATCCGCCTTTAAAAAATCCCTGGTTTTTATCTGTCTAATCAGCCAATGGCATTGTGGTAGGTGAATTGTCCGGTTTTATCTATGCCATAAAAGTCTCCAAATGACAGATGAAATATATCGTGTTTCAAATTCCCCAGAGGAAGCTGATTCTTTATCAGGTACTGATAGATTCCGGCATAATCAATATCTCCCTGAATCAGAATACTCTTGAGAATCCCATCACGGAGAATTGCCTTTTTATAACTTTTCGCATCTTCTTCTACGAAAACCTCATCCCCTTTTAACACCATTCCGTCACCAAGGGATAAGGTGGTAAGTCCATAGAAGTTCATGGTGTTTTTAAACCCGTAGGTATCTTCATATGCCTTCGGAATTCCACACATATTATAAGCCGCCGTCATTCCCTGTTTCATGGCATTGGGCCAGATGCCTGCAATGCCATTGACATCTCCTGCGGCATAGATCTGGTCACAGGAGGTTTTTAAATAGTCATCTACCTTAATAAAACGGTCTACACAGATATCACTGCCATCTGTACAGGAAGTAGAAGGGCGGACTCCTGCAGCCACCACAATCATATCGCAGGAAAGAAGTGATCCGTCGTCTAACAGAACAGAGGTGATCTCATCGGTTTCCGGCATGGTGCTGAGAACGGTCTTTCTTCCAAGGACAAACCGGCAGCCATGCTGTTCAAAAAGATTCTGATAGGTTCTTCCAGCCGTTTCATCCAGTTGTTTTGGCAGGATACGGTCTGCCATTTCCAGTACGGTTACATCTTTTTTCTGCTCCAGAAAAGCATAAGCGGCATCCATTCCTACAAGGCCGGAGCCTACAACCAAGATTCTGCTTGCCTGTTCCGCAAAGGATCTGATTCGTTTGGCATCGGATAAATGGCGAAGCCCAAATACATTCTTTGCCTCCCGGAAATTCATGATAGGAGGAATAACGCTTTCTGCCCCGGTTGCAATTAAAAGCTGGTCGTAATGAATGGTGGTGTGATCACTTAATTCCACTTCCCGTTTTAACGGATGAATGTGGTTTGCTTCGTATTTCAGCCAGGTGATGTGAAGGGAATCAAAGAAGTCTTTCGGTACAAAAGAGAGGGTCTGTTCTGTTCGCTCTCCGCTTAAATACCGGTGGAGCATGCACCGGGAGTGAACACATTCATCGGAAGAAATCATGATGATCCGGGCATCCGGCTGGAGTTCCCTTATGGTTTTGGCTGCGGTGATCCCGGCAGCCCCTGTTCCAAGGATTACATGAGTCATAGTTACACCTCCCTTACATCAATGGCGCCGGTGGGACACGCCTTTACACAGCTTGGAGAAGCTCCGTGCTCCACACAGAAATCACACTTTACCACCTTGGTTCTTGTGCTGGTGTCTGCCTTTAAAACGCCGTAGGGACAGTTCATAACACACATGAAGCAGGAGCCGCAAAGGTCTTCCTCATAGAGCACAAGCCCCGTATCCTTGTTTTTTTTCAATGCGCCGCTCATGCAGGACATGACACACTCCGGCTGATCGCAGTGGCGGCAGAAGATGGGGACATAGCCGCCATCTCTGCCATTTACAATATGGTTACGTGATTCATGCTCCGGGTTTGTCAGATCCAGGTCATAGATGGTTCCCCCATCTTTCCGGTGTGCCTGCATGCATGCAAGAAAACAATTCCGGCAGCCATCACATCTGGCTTCATCAATGAAGATTCGTTTCATCTGCCACCCTCCTATAGATTAAGACCTGCCCGTTTCTCCAGAATAATCTGGTCCAGGATATGAGCGGTTTCCTTTGCATCGGAATTAATAATGACCTGTCCTCCAGTCAGACTCTTCATGCCTTCCGTCAGAACTTTAACGGCAACGTCACTTCCTGTAACAAAAGGAGGAAGTCCCAGGTGAAGGGGAAGCCCAAGCGCAAGACCGAAGCAGCCGTCAGCAATTGCCTGTTCCTCCAGCCATTGGGCAGCAGAGAGCACCAGCGGAAGCTGGGGAAGGTCTACACCTAAGTCAGCGGCAAGCTCTGTTGCAACAATTTCTAACCGGCCGATAGCAAGGCAGGGACCAAAGTTAAGAACAGGCGGAATTCCAAGTTTTTCACAGACGGCTCTTAATTTAGGTCCGGCAAAAGCAGCCGCTTCGGGAGTCATCAGACCGCAGTTTTCAATTCCACCTGAAGAACAGCCGGCGGTGAGAACCAGAATATCCTTAGCAATCAGTTCTTTTGTCAGTTCCACGGTTAGAACATCATGACCTCCTGCAGTTAGATTGGAACATCCGACGATTCCTGCAATTCCTTTGACATCTCCGGAGATAATTAAATCAATGAGAGGTTTCCAGTTGCCTCCAAGGAAATCTTTTAAGGAACCCTCGCTGACACCGGTTAAGGTGTTATTATTGCCGTGTTCCGGGAGAAGGTTAAGAGGAATTGTACCCCGGCGTTCTGTATATGCCTGAATTACCTTATCAATAATTTTTTCGCTTTGCTCAGCCCGATGCTCAAAATCAAATTTCATTAATTCTGCATTGGATTTCTTTGCCACATCGTCAAGGCAGATCTGTTTGATTTTCAGTTCTTCACAGATGGGTTCGATACCAGGTAAGGTACAGTTAAATTCGGAAAGAACTGCATCAATGGCTCCGGTTGCAAGAACGGCTTCACTGGTGTAGTTATTTCCGGCATGCCCGTCAAATACTTCGGTATAGAGGGCACCTCTTAACTGCAGATCCTGTCCCACGCAGGTACATCCAACCAGTTTAAATCCCTTTGCGCCAACTGCTCTTGCCTTTGCAATGGCTTCCTGGGAGATCAGCTTCTCCTGCAAATCCACGAAAATAGTATGCTGGTGTCCCGTAATCATAATATTGATATAATCAGGATCAATGACCCGGAGACCTACAGGGGCAAGGCGGAGCTTTGGCTGTCCCAGCAGAACATCATTTAACAGATTTGTCAGAGTCAGTCCGTAGATTCCTGTGGAGATTCCAAGTCTTAGACAGTCCACCAGCATATCCAGCGGATCAGAGTTTAAATTGGTGGAACATTTCACTACGCCCTTAAATACCTCGGATTTTGCTCCGCCAGGCATGATTCCAAGTTCCTTCCAGCGCTTTACCCTGGGAGCATAGGCAACTTTTTCGGTCAGTTCCATCTCTATGTATTCCGGTTTATACAAATCGGATAATACGGCGTCCGCAATTTTTTCCGCTTTCTTATAAATATCAGCCTCATGAATGTCAAACATCTCTGCCAGACGTTCCAGGGATTCCATTCCCTTTAGTTCTCCCTTGATCTGGGCTGTCTTTTTTAAGTTTAAGGCTGTATTTTCTACCACGTGTATGTAACAGCCGCTTCCCGAAGCAACCGCCCGTAAAAAGTTTCTTGCAACAATGGTATCAGCATTAGCGCCGCAGATCCCTCTTGGGGACTTTGGGGTAATTCTGCAAGGACCATTGGCACAGAGCCGGCAACATACACCCTGAAGTCCGAAACCACATTTCGTACTCTGTTTTTCCACCCGGTGATGGGAAGTCTCCATGGGCAGTGATGCAATAAATGTTTCCAAAGGTTTATCCGCACTTTCACATGTGGTACATCCATAACACTGATTCATTTTCTCCTCCTAATGAAACTATACTTATTTTGTACAGATTAAAACAAAAAATTAATCTGCCAATATTTCTGCTAACATACGTTTTTTTAAATCCTGATTGAGATTGCTCTGAATTCTGGCAAATTCCCGGTGAACATGACATGGTTTCTGATGGGAATGGATGGGGCATTCATATCCTGCCTGCATACATTCAATCAGCAGCATCTTAGGATCAATCACCGTTATAATATCGTACAGGGAAGTCCTCTTCAAATCGCAGTTTAAAGCATATCCGCCGGCACTTCCGCGAAAGCTTTTGATGTGACCCGACTTCTCAAGCTTTCTGGCAATTTTGTACGCATTGGCAGTTGTAATCAACTCTTTTTCACAAATAAAAGAAATACTATGTGTTTCCCCTGAGGACAATGCCCGGATAATTCTTATGGCATAATCACATTCTTTGGTTATGAGCATATAACACCTCCACGCCATTAAGAGTATCATACTGAACTTCAATGGTCAAGATTTATCATTAAAAAAACCCCGCAAAAGCGGGGAAAAGTTAATCGTTTTCGGGATAAATAAGATGTTCATCTTCAATGCCGTATAAAACAGTATCGAGGAATTTTCTGGCAAGGAATTTTGCCATTCCCAGATTCATATCCAGGTAATTACCACAGTCTCTTGCAGCAGCGCCTGGAACTTCTCCCTCAAAATCACGGATGAATTCATACAGCTCCGTAATAAGCGGTACAATATCCCTGGACTTGTAATCACCGGTAAGAAGAAGGTAAAAACCAGTCCGGCATCCCATGGGACCAAAGTAGAGAACCTTGGAAGCAAAGCTTTCATGATTTCTTAAAAAAGTTGCTCCCAGGTGTTCGATGGTGTGCATCTCAGCAGGGTTCATCACCGGTTCAAAATTAGGACGTGTCATGCGGATGTCAAATGTAGTGATTAAAGCGTCTCCAGCCTGGTCTTTTCTTGAGACATAAATCCCTGGAAGAAGCTTTAAATGATTGATGGTAAAGCTTGTGATTTTTTCCATAGTGGTCCTTTCCTTTCTTATATAATAATATGAACAGTTTTTATTGTCAGTTGCTTATGGTGAAATTATAATCATATTTTTCTGTTTATGCAACTCATATTATTTTATGACCATTGGTTTATTCGGTGAAATGTCAAATTGTATTGACACTTTGCCTGCTTTGAGCTATAGTGCTAATATGGAAAATATAATTCGAGAGAAAAGAAAGCAGTCAGGTCTGTCCCAGGATGAACTGGCAAAAAGATGCGGTGTTTCCCGTCAGACGGTGAATGCTATTGAGAACAATAAGTATGATCCTACATTAACCCTTGCATTTCGTCTGGCGAAAGAGTTAAAGTTAACCGTTGATGAACTTTTTCAGCCATTTTAAGTATAGGAAAATTGGAAAAAGAGCAGGCGCACCTGCTCTTTTTCCAATTTGATACTTTCGTCTGTTTTAGTTAAATGCAGAAGCTACTTCATCAAGCATGGTTGGAAGAGATTCCAGACCATATCCGGATAAATACCATGTACCAGGATCAAGATTAATGATTTTGCTGTCTTTGCCTGCAGAAGTGCCTTTAACCAGGTCATTGTCCAGTGTCTTGGAAGCGGTAGTGGTTCCGCCTACAACAACGGTACGGTCAACAACAAACAGGATGTCAGGATTTTTTTCTGCAATATACTCAAAACCAATTTCCATTCCGTGGGTGCTGGCTTCAATGCTGTCATCAACAGCACCAACACCAAAAAGGTTGTGAATCACGCCGAATCGGGAGCCTGGGCCGTAAGCACTGATCTTACCATCATTGGTCAGAATAATCAGGGCTTTTTTGTCAGCGGCTTCTGCCTTTATCTTTAAGTCAGCAGCCTTTGTTTTTAGTTCTTCAATCTTTGCATCAACAACATCTTTCTTTCCAAAGATTTCACCAATTGTTTTATTGACTCTTACGAATTCATCCCAGTAATTTGTGTAGTCAAAATCAGTGTAAACCGTAGGAGCGATTTTGGAGAATTCATCATATAAATCTGCCTGACGTCCGCCAATGATGATTAAGTCAGGTTTAAATTCGTTGAGGGCTTCCAGATTTGGTTCTTTTATATTTCCGGCATCGGTGTAAGCCTCGCCTTCATATTTTGATAAGTGCTTCGGAACATTACTCTTAGGAAGAGCAAGTTCAGGAGTTGCGCCGATAAAATCAATGGTTTCCAGAGCACTGAAATCTAAAACCACAACTTTTTTAGGATTAACCGGAACTAAAACGGTGTCCAAGTCATGTTTTACGGATATAGTCTCTGGGGATTCAGAGGAAGAACCGGATGCAGATGCTTCGGAACTGTCCGCTTCTGTGGATGCTGCCTCGGTAGTTGCAGCAGTCGTTTCTGTTGCTGTTTTGGAACAGCCTGCTAACAGAGAGCCTGCCATTACAGCGACAAGAGCAGTTAAGTATAGTTTTTTCATAGATACCTCCTGGATAAATAATAGTTTATATTGACCGTCTTAGACGGATGCAACCTTAAGTGTAGTAAACACAAATATCATTGCCGTTTATATTGCTGATATGGATATCCATGTCATAGATGTCAGAAAGAATCTCTGACTTGATAATCTCTTTTGTTTCCCCTGCCATGAAAAGTTTTCCATCCCTCAGTGCCAGGATATCGTCTGCATAGCAGGAGACAAAGTTAATATCATGGATGACAACAATGACCGTTTTCCCCAGATCATTGACCAGCTTTTTCAGAATCTTCATAATCTGCACGGAATGTTTCATATCCAGGTTGTTCAGAGGCTCGTCAAGAAGGACGTACCGGGTGTCCTGGGCAATGACCATGGCAATGTATGCCATCTGCCGCTGTCCCCCGCTGAGCTGGTCTAAATACCGGTCCTGGATATGGGTGATGTTTGTATAGGAAAGAGCCTCATCTATTTTAAGCATGTCCCCATCATTCAGTTTTCCCTTGCTGTAGGGATAGCGTCCGAAACTCACCAGTTCCCGAACGGTCAGGCGCAGATTCATGTGGTTGGTCTGGCGCAGAATGGAGATTCTCTTTGCCAGTTCCTCCTGGTTCCAGTCATTCACCTTTGTTCCGTCAATGATCACTTCCCCGGAATCCATCTTTAAAAGCCGGCTGATCATGGACAAAAGGGTACTTTTTCCAGCACCGTTGCTGCCGATAAATGCAGTAAAACGCCCTTCTTTTAAAGAAGCGGATACGTTGTCCACCACGGCTTTATTGCCGTATTTCTTTGTAATATTCTTAATTTCTATCATCGTTTGCTCTCCTTTAACAGAAGGAAGATAAAATAGATCCCTCCAATGAAGTTTAAGATCACGCTCAGGGTGGTGCTTCCGTTAAAGACCCGTTCTGAGACGAACTGCCCTATGGGGAGGGAAACAAATCCAATGAGGACCGCTCCTGAGATTAAGTAAGTATGTCGGTAGGTCTTCATGATCTCTCTGGAAAGACTGACCAGTAAAATTCCAAGAAATGTAACAGGTCCGACTAAAACCGTTGATACGGATACCATAACAGAAATGACAAGAAGGCTGCGCAGCACCATGGGGGTATAAGGAATCCCAAGACTGATGGCAGTATCCTTTCCAAGACTTAATACATCAAATCTTGCAATATCCTTTCTGGAACAGATCAGGGCTGCCGCAATAATGAGAAAAGAGATGAGCAGCAGTTTTTCATTGACATTTTTAAAACTTGCAAATAATTTTCCCTGGAGAATGCTGAACTCGTTGGGATCAATCATCAGTTCCAGAAAAGAGGAAATTCCCCTGAAAAAGGTTCCTGTAATCATTCCTACTAAAACAAGGGTGTAGATGTTGCGGCCCTCTCCGTAAAAGACAAGGCGGAAGATCAAAAGAGAAGCCATCATCATCAGTCCTGCGGATAGGACAAAGTGCAGGGAACTGTCCATTAAAACAAGCTTCTTTGCTCCGAAGAGGAATGCAATCAATGTCTGGATAAACAGGTAAAGGGAATCCAGTCCCATGACACTGGGGGTTAGAATCCGGTTCTCTGTTATGGTCTGAAATACCACGGATGAATAGCCTACGCATACACTGACTAAGAGCATGGCTGCGATTTTTTTCATTCTTCTGGGAAAGTTAAAATCAAAGTTACTGGCATTAAGTCCGGTAAAAACAAAGATTCCAATGGCAGCGGCTGCCAGAATGATTAAGATGATAAGGATCTTGTTCTCACGGGCATGGGAAATGGTCCGGGCGTTATTCGTTCTCATGTTTCTTCCTCCTGAGCAGCAGCCAAAGAAAGATTGCACTGCCGGTAACACTGATCATCATGCCAATTGGTACTTCGAAAGGGAATATAATGACTCTTCCGAGAATATCACATAGAAGAACAAAGTTTGTACCTAACAGTGCGGTATCCAGCAGACTGTTTTTTAGATTGTCTCCCCGGATCATGCTGATGATGTTTGGAACGATCAGATCCAGAAAGGGAAGACCTCCTACGGTTACGGTAACGACAGAAGTAATCATGGCAACCACAGCCAGTCCCAGATTTACGATCCGTTCATGATTTAGTCCCAGATTTCCGGAAAAGTCCTTTCCCATTCCTGCAATGGTAAATTTGTCCGCATATAAATAACCGAGAACCAGAAAAGGAATCCCCACATACAAAAGTTCATATCTTCCCTTTAAAATCAGGGAAAAACTGCCCTGCATCCAGGAAGTCATGTTCTGGACCAGATCATAGTAATAGGCGAAAAATGTGGCAATTGCATTCACTACGTTTCCTAACATCAGACCAATTAAAGGGATCAGAATGCTGTTCTTCACCTTAATGATAGCAAGAATCTTAATAAAGAGGAAAGAACCCAGCAGACAGAATACAAAAGCCACCGACATTTTCACAAGAGGGCTGGCTCCGCCGAAAAACAGCATTGCAGTAAGGATTCCCAGTCTTGCCCAGTCTGTAGTACCTGCCGTGGTAGGGGATACGAATTTGTTCTTTGTGATGGTCTGCATGATCAGTCCGGTGATGCTGACACTGGAACCCACCACAATAATGCTGATCAGTCTGGGAACACGGCTGATGGCAATCACGTGTAAATCATTTAAGGTAAGGTGAAAAAAGTCAATGTCTTTTACTCCTACCAAGATGGAAGTTATGGATAAGACTACTAACATTCCAAATAAGAATGGTTTCTTAAAAATCACAACCTTGTTCCTCCTGTAAGACTAATATAAGTTAGTTTTATCTAACTGTGAAGAAAAAAATAAAGAGAACCGTAAAGCTGTTCTCTTATCCAATATACGTGGTATATCCTCCGAGATGGATTTGTTACTACGGCATTATTATAGCGTGTGAAATAATCCCTGTCAATAGCTGGGATAAGATTCGCTCTGATAATGAAAATCATTCATGAAAGTCAGGGGAAGGCTCATACCATAGTAGGAGAAATGGGAAGGAGCGTCACGAATGGAAGAATGGTTTCGTTTATCAGAGGATGAAGCCCTCTCTCAGCTTCAGGCAGGCAGATCTGGGCTGGATTCAGCAGAAGTTATAAAGCGCAGGCAGCAATATGGACAAAATACGCTTTTAAAGGCAGAACGTAAGAATGCCTTTCAGGTCTTTTTAGACCAGTTTAAAGACCTGCTTGTAATTATTCTGATCATTGCGGCAGTGATTTCCATGATCTCCGGTGACGTTGAGAGTACTGGAGTAATCTTTGCTGTGCTTTTGCTTAATGCAATATTAGGAACTGTGGAAAATCAGAAGGCAGAAAAGTCTTTGGACAGTTTAATGGCTCTGTCGGCTCCCATTGCAAAAGTGGTTCGGGAAGGAAAGATTCTGGAGATTCTATCGGCAGAGATCGTGCCAGGGGATATTCTTTTACTGGAAGCGGGAGATATGGTAGCGGCAGACGGAAGAATTCTTGAGAATTATTCTCTTCTTGTCAATGAAAGCTCTCTTACAGGGGAATCTGTCAATGTGGAGAAGCATACGGGAAAGATAAGAGAGGAAAAAGTTCCTCTTGCAGAGCAGACCAATATGGTCTTTTCCGGTTCCCTGGTGGCAGCCGGCAGGGCAAAGGTTCTGGTTACTGGAATTGGCATGAATACGGAGATCGGCAGAATCGCATCCCTGATGAATGATGCCGGAGAAAAGAAGACCCCGCTCCAGGTCAGCTTAGACCAGTTTGGCAGCAGGCTGGCAGCGGCAATTTTGTTAATCTGCGCTCTGGTGTTTGGACTGAGCATTTACCGCAGAATGCCGGTGCTTGACTCCCTGATGTTTGCCGTTGCTTTGGCTGTTGCAGCAATTCCAGAAGCCCTCAGTTCCATTGTCACCATCGTTCAGGCAATGGGAACCCAGAAGATGGCGAGAGAGAATGCCATTATAAAAGATTTAAAAGCCGTGGAAAGTCTTGGCTGTGTATCTGTAATCTGTTCCGATAAAACAGGAACCCTGACTCAGAACAAGATGACCGTATTACAGACTTATGTTAACAACCGCCTTTATCCCCCTGAGCTTCTAAACGGGGAGATTCCGGTACATAGATATTTTCTTTACAATGCAGTTTTAAACAATGATTCTTCCTACCAGAACGGAAAACTTTTGGGAGATCCCACGGAGGCTGCCCTGCTACAGATGGCAGAACGCGCTGGTGCAGAGGAGAAGGCGATTAAGGCTCATTATCCCCGGATTTCAGAGCTTCCCTTTGATTCCCAGAGAAAACTGATGAGTACCCTTCACCAGATTGATGAAAAGAAGATTCTGTTTACCAAAGGTGCTTTGGAGGTGCTTTTGCCTAGAATTACCCACATATGGACCAGTGAAGGAGTCCGCCCTCTCCGGGATGGGGACCGCCAGGCAATTGTAGAGCAGAACATGGAATTTTCCACTCAGGGACTTCGGGTCTTAACCTTTGTATGCAGGGAGTTGAGAGGGCAGGAACCCATGACTCTGCAATCCGAAGACCAGTATATTTTTTTAGGTATGGCAGCGATGATGGACCCACCCCGTCCTGAGACCAGAAATGCGGTGTTAAGCGCCCGTCGTGCCGGTATCCGTCCGGTTATGATTACAGGGGACCATAAGGTGACTGCTTCTTCCATTGCAGAAAAGATTGGGATTTTAGCAGAGGGGGATCTGGCGGTCAGCGGTCCGGAACTTGATGACATGCCGGAGGAGGAATTAAGCCGGAGACTGGAGAGAATCAGTGTATATGCCAGAGTGTCTCCGGAGCACAAGATCAGAATTGTCCGCTCCTGGCAGAAAAAAGGGCATATTGTAGCCATGACCGGAGACGGTGTCAACGATGCACCTGCATTAAAACAGGCGGACATTGGTGTTGCCATGGGGAAGATGGGAACCGAGGTATCCAAAGATGCTTCCGCCATGATTCTGACTGATGATAACTTTGCCACCATTATTAAGGCAGTTTCCAACGGAAGAAATGTTTACCGCAATATCCGCAATGCCATTAAGTTCCTTTTATCTGGAAACATGGCAGGGATTCTTTGTGTTTTGTATACATCCTTACGAGGGCTTCCTGTTCCCTTTGCCCCGGTTCACCTGTTGTTCATCAATCTGCTGACGGATTCCCTTCCTGCCATTGCCATTGGCATGGAAAAGGCAGAAGCGGATTTGCTGGCACAAAAGCCCAGGGACCCGAAAGAGGGGATTTTAACAAAACGGTTCGTGCTGCAGATTCTGTTTCAAGGTGCCTTAATTGCGGTCTGTACCATGAGTGCCTATGCAACCGGGCTTGTAACCGGAAGTGAGGCAGCAGCCAGTACCATGGCATTTTCTACTCTGACCCTTGCCAGATTGTTTCATGGGTTTAACTGCAGAAGCAGTCACTCTATCTTAAAGCTGGGGTTAAAAAGCAATCTTTGGAGCATTATGGCGTTTGAAGCCGGAGCAGTATTGCTGGCAGCCGTTTTATTCATTCCGGGACTTCATACCTTTTTTTATGTGGCAGATCTCACAGGGAAACAATTTATATCCATCTTTATTTTTGCATTTATTCCAACTCTGGTGATCCAGGCATTAAAGACAATCAGAGAAAGTCTCTATTAGAGGGAGGTGTTATCATATGTTTGTAACTTGACACAAAAAAGCGGTCATGGTACTATAAAATAATATAGAATGAAATGCCTAAGAGATGAGAGAGCCAGGTGATGAGTGCGGGGAACCGTTCATTTCCGTGGCTCTTTCTTTGCCGGTTGAGAAAAAATTAACAAACGCCAGAAAACGAGGAGAAGATTGGAAGGGGAAAAAATTATGGCACGTTACATTATCGCCCTGGATCAGGGCACTACCAGTTCCAGATGTATTTTGTTTGACCAGGAGGGGAACATCTGCAGTGTAGCACAAAAAGAGTTTAAACAGATATTTCCAAAACCAGGCTGGGTGGAACATGACCCCATGGAGATCTGGTCCTCCCAGCTTTCTGTGACAATGGAAGCCATGGGAAAAATCGGGGCTCATAACAGCGACATTGCAGCCATTGGAATTACCAACCAGAGGGAGACTGCCATTGTCTGGGATAAGGAGACGGGGGAACCGGTTTACAATGCCATTGTCTGGCAGTGCAGAAGGACATCTGACCGGATTGAAGAACTGAAAAAAGATGGTTTGGAAGATCTTGTGACAGAGAGAACGGGTCTGATCCCCGATGCCTATTTTTCGGGAAGTAAGATTGAGTGGATTTTAGACCATGTTGAGGGTGCCAGAGAGAGAGCAGACCGGGGGGAACTGCTTTTTGGAACGGTGGATACCTGGCTGATCTGGAATCTGACAAAAGGCTGCATTCATGTAACGGATTATACCAATGCCTCCAGAACCATGCTGTATGATATCCACAAACGGTGCTGGGATGAAGATATTTTAAATTATTTCAGGATTCCAAGATCCATGCTGCCAGAGGTGAAGCCTTCCAGTTGTATTTATGGATATACCTCGTCTGATGTGCTGGGGGGAAAGATTCCCATTGCAGGGGCAGCAGGAGATCAGCAGGCGGCATTGTTTGGGCAGTGCTGTTTTGATGCCGGAGAGGTGAAGAATACATATGGAACCGGCTGTTTTCTGCTTATGAATACAGGGGATAAGGCGGTTCATTCCAAACATGGACTTTTGACCACCATAGCGGCAAGTGATGAGGAAAAGGTTCAGTACGCACTGGAAGGAAGTGTATTTGTAGCAGGAGCAGCGGTTCAGTGGCTCAGGGATGAGATGCGCATGGTGCGGACAGCAGTTCAGACAGAGGATTACTGCAAAGCAGCAGAAGATACCGGAGGTGTTTACGTTGTCCCGGCTTTTGCAGGTCTCGGAGCGCCTTACTGGGATCAGTATGCCAGGGGAACCATTGTAGGAGTTACAAGGGGAACGAGCAAGGAACAGTTTATCCGTGCCACCATTGAATCCATGGCATATCAGGTATCCGATGTAATTGAAGCAATGGAACAGGATTCTGAGATCCATTTAAAAGAGTTACGGGTGGACGGAGGAGCATGTACCAATAATTTCCTCATGCAGTTCCAGTCTGATCTGCTGGATACTCAGATTGTAAGACCGGAATGTATAGAAACCACCGCACTTGGCGCCGCCTATCTGGCAGGTCTGGCGGTGGGCTACTGGAAGGACCGGGAAGAGATTAAAAAGAACTGGAAAGTGTCCCGGGTATTTGACAGCCAGATGGAGGAAAATCAGCGTAAAAAGTTGATCAAAGGCTGGAAAAGGGCAGTGAAGTGCGCCCTTTGCTGGTCAGAGGAAGAGGACGGATAACATTTTGTATTGACAGGAACATAAAAAATATGTTAACATAAAATTATCATAATTAAATAGCAAACCTTTGAGACGAGAGAGTAAGGACAATTGACGGAGGAATCCGTTTATTTTCCTTACTCTTTTTTCATATGGTGGGAAAAGGCGGCAGTTTGGCAGGATCAGGAGGAGAAGATGAGGAAAATGAATTATCATGCGGTTATAATCGGCGGCGGAGTCATTGGCTGTGCCATTGCAAGAGAGCTGGCGCGTTACGATCTGAGGGTCTGTGTGGTGGAACGGGAGGAAGATGTCTGTTCTGGAACTTCAAAGGCAAACAGTGCCATTGTTCATGCAGGATATGATGCGTCACCTGGTTCTTTAAAAGCCAGATTTAATCTGGAGGGAAATCTGATGATGGAGGATCTTTCAAAAAAGCTGGACTTTCCCTTTCAGCGTAATGGTTCATTGGTTCTCTGCTTTTCTCAAGAGGACATTCCGGCACTACATAACCTGTTAGAAAAGGGGAGGACAAATGGTGTGGCTGGATTGGAAATCTTATCCGGGGATCAGGTCCGTGTTCTGGAACCGAATATCACAGAGGAAGTAACAGCGGCACTTTATGCACCGTCGGGAGGAATCGTCTGCCCCTTTGGCCTGACCATCGCTTTAGCAGAGAATGCCTGCGACAATGGAGTGGAATTTTTCTTTCACACAGAGGTGGAGACAATTGAAAAGACATCTGCCGGATATGCGGTGAATACTTCCAACGGTGTGATTCACACCAATTATGTCATTAATGCCGCAGGGGTATATGGGGATCGTTTTCATAACATGGTCAGTGAAAAGAAGCTGTCTATCACTCCAAGAAAAGGGGATTATCTTCTGTTCGACCGGGAAGCCGGCTCTCATGTATCCCATACAATCTTTCAATTGCCGGGGAAAATGGGGAAAGGAGTTTTGGTCACGCCTACGGTTCATGGAAATCTGCTGGCTGGTCCCACCGCAGCAGAGGTTGGAGATAAGGAAGATACCGGCACAACAGCAGAGGAAATGGAAGAGATCCAAAGAAAGGCTTCCTGGGGGGTAAAAAACCTTCCGTTTCGTCAGGTTATCACCTCCTTTTCCGGTCTTCGTGCCCATGAAGAGGGGGGAGATTTTGTCCTTGGAGAAGTGGAGGATTCCCCTGGATTTTTTGATGCCGCAGGAATTGAATCCCCTGGTCTGACCAGTGCGCCGGCCATTGGTGTATATATTGCCGGATTGGTTTCTGAGAAAGCAGGAGCGTCTCTGAAACATGAGTTTCACGAGACACGGAAAGGAATTGTGGATTTAAGAACTCTTACATTGGAAGAAAGGGCAGAACTGATTCAAAAGGATCCCCGGTATGGAACCATTGTGTGCCGGTGTGAAGGAATCAGCGAAGGGGAGATTGCAGATGCCATAAACAGAACCCTGGGAGCCGTATCCCTGGACGGAATCAAACGCAGGGTCCGTGCAGGAATGGGTCGGTGCCAGGCAGGATTTTGTCTGCCAAAGACAATGGAGATTCTTTCCAGAGAAGCGAAGATTCCTCTGGAGGAAGTCTGCAAAAACAGGGCAGGGTCTAATCTGTTAATGAAAGAGGAGGAATCAGAACATGAAAGAGCATGATCTTGTCATTATCGGGGGAGGTCCCGCAGGTCTGGCAGCAGCCGTTGCAGCCAGAGAAGCAGGAATCTCTGATTTACTTATTCTGGAACGGGAGAGCTGTCTGGGAGGAATCCTAAACCAGTGCATTCACAATGGATTCGGACTTCATACCTTTAAGGAAGAGCTTACTGGTCCGGAATACGCCGCCCGCTATGTACAAATGGTGGAGTCAGCAAACATTCCTTTTCGATTGAATACCATGGTTCTTGATATCAGTCCCCAAAAGGAGATCACCATAGTAAACAGAGAACGTGGTCTTTCGGTTATCAAAGCCCAGGCAATCATACTTGCCATGGGATGCAGGGAACGCCCCCGGGGAGCTTTAAATATTCCCGGATACCGTCCGGCTGGAATCTATTCCGCTGGGACTGCCCAGCGTTTTGTCAATATGGAAGGGAAAAAGGTAGGGAAAGAAGTTGTGATACTGGGTTCCGGAGATATTGGACTGATTATGGCGCGGCGCATGACCTTAGAAGGAGCCAAAGTCAAAGTCGTTGCAGAACTGATGCCCTATTCCGGAGGATTGAAGAGAAATATTGTCCAGTGCCTTGATGATTTCCACATTCCTTTAAAATTAAGCCACACCATCGTAACGATACATGGAAAGGACCGGGTGTGCGGTGTTACCCTTGCAAAGGTGGATGAAAACCGAATCCCCATAAAGGGAACGGAAGAATACATTGCCTGCGACACGCTGCTTCTGTCAGTGGGGCTGATTCCGGAAAATGAGCTTTCAAAAGGAGCCGGAGTGTGCATAAACCCAGTAACATCCGGACCGGTCGTGGATAACTGTCTGGAGACCAGTCAGACCGGTATCTTTGCCTGTGGAAATGTATTACATGTCCATGATCTGGTGGACTATGTATCGGAAGAAGCTGCCATGGCAGGAGCCAGTGCGGCAGCTTATATTGAAAAGATGGAGAAACGCCCTTCGTCCATGGTTTCAATCAGGGCGGATCATGGGGTCCGCTATACGGTTCCCCAGAAACTGGATAAAGAAAATATGGGAGAAGAAGTTCCGGTCCGTTTTCGGGTGGCTGATGTATATAAAAACCGGTATATTAGTGTTTACTATGACGGAAAACGGGTTCTTCACCGGAAAAAAAGGGTGCTTGCCCCAGGAGAGATGGAAACCATCCGGCTGAAACGGGAGGAATTAAATGGCTTTGCAGAACTGAAAGAAATCGTGATTTGTACGGAGGTGGAATAGTATGGAGCAAAAAGAACTGACCTGTATCTGCTGTCCTATTGGCTGTCTGTTGACCGTATCCATCGGTGAAACGGACATCAGTGTGACCGGAAATTCCTGCAGCAGAGGATTGGAATATGGAAAAAAGGAAGTATTAAGCCCTACCCGCATGATCACCTCTTCTGTCAGGGTCACAGGCGGAGATCTGCACATGGTATCCGTAAAAACCAGTCAGTCTGTGCCAAAAGACCGGATATTTGACTGCATGGCAGAGATTAAAAAGGTTTCTGTAACGGCACCTGTTTCCATTGGAGACATAATTCTTCCAGATTGTGCCGGAACCGGCATTTCCATTGTTGCAACGAAAAATGTAAATGCCTTGTGAAAACTATCTGGTATTTTCCATTACACAATGTTATACTTGTGAAAGAATCATATCTGCTTTTCTTTTGAAAGAAAAAAGCCAATGGGTAAAAATTCCTTGACGCTTCGCAAAAGGATTGATAAAGTAGAACAAGATCCATAGTTTTTAGGTGTGGAGGAATATTGATGAAAGCCATAGAACTGTTAGAGGCATCTCCGGTAATTGCAGCGGTAAAAGAGGAACGTGGGCTGAAAAGGTGTTTCGAATCAGAATGCCAGATGGTATTTATTCTGTATGGGAATATCTTAAACATCGGCAGTATTGTCCAGCAGATAAAAGAGCACGGGAAATATGCAATCGTTCATGCGGATCTGGCACAGGGACTCAGTTCTAAGGAGATCGCCGTAGACTTTTTGAAGCAGAATACTCAGGCAGACGGAATTATCAGTACAAAGCCTATGCTTGTAAAGCGTGCCATGGAGCTTGGGCTGATTGGTGTACAGAGAACCTTTATTATTGATTCCCTTGCCATGAGTACCATGAAGAAGCAGTTGGACAGCTTTCACCCTGATCTTGTAGAAGTGATGCCCGGTGTCATGCCTAAGGTGTTAAAGGAGATCCGGGCTTATACCAGTATTCCTATCATTGCAGGCGGACTGATATCTGATAAAAAGGATATTATGGCTGCCTTTTGTGCAGGTGCAGATGCAATCTCCACTACCAGGGAAGAGTTATGGTTCATGTAAAAGGAGGATGCTATGAAATTAGTTACATACGAGGTTGACCGGAGAAAAGATATCGGGGTCGTGAGCAAAGATGAGATGTGGGTGTTTCCGCTCAGGGCTTTTGGTATGGAGTACAAGGAGATGCTGGAAGTTGTAAAAGGACTCAGCCAGTCAGAACTTGATTTACTGGAGCATGCTTCCGGGCTTGACCCCTACAACAATAACATCTTAGGAGCTGCGATGATGAAGGAAGTCAGTCTTTTGGCTCCGATTTCCCGGCCGGAACAGGATATTATCTGTCTGGGGATCAATTACATGGAACATGCTGAGGAATCTGCACGTTTTAAAAAAGAGGAATTTGATGGCAAACGTGCCGAGGCAGTCTATTTTTCCAAGCGCGTGAATGAATCGGTGGGACCATACGGAGACATACAGAGCCATGAGGATATGGTAGACAGTCTGGACTATGAAGTGGAGTTAGCTGTTATTATCGGAAAGGATGCCAGAGACGTTCCGGCAGATAAGGCAAGAGATTATATCTTTGGCTATACCATTATCAACGATGTCAGTGCACGCAACGTGCAGAATAAACATAAGCAGTGGTACTTTGGGAAGAGTCTTGACGGTTTTACTCCCATGGGTCCCTGCATTCTCACTGCGGATTCCGTTTCCTATCCGCCGGAGCTTCGCATCCAGTCAAAGGTCAACGGAGAACTGAGACAGGACAGCAACACGAAGCTGATGATTTTTCACATTGATCACATCATCAGTGAGCTGTCAAAAGGAATGACTCTCCGTGCAGGAACAATTATATCCACCGGCACTCCAAAAGGAGTGGGGCTGGGATTTGAACCTCCTAAATTTCTTAAAGCCGGAGACGAAGTAGAATGCCAGATCGAAGGAATCGGGTCTATTGTGAATAAAGTGGTTTAAGATAAGCGTTTGTTTTTTCAATCCTCCAATCAGAATATTTACGGAAATCATAATTGTTTGAGGCAGTCAAACGATTCGTGATGAATGGCAGATGTTCTGATTGGAGGATTTATAATGAAATCGAACCGTTTCTAATGGCCAAACGCATAGGACATGCCGCTGATTTCTTCAAAAAGTGATTTTTTAATCCAGCATTGCAGGTTATCTTTCATGGGGATTATTTCTCCGTTTTTCTTGTAATAGTATCCTGTTTTATCTGACTTACCGGAATAACAATTATGATAGGAGTATGAGAATTCGTACTCATCGTTATGGATACCAACAACTGAAAATCTCTCTGGAGTTCCTTCCGTGTGAAATCCATTTCTGGAAAGTACTTCATATAGAGTCCCAAAGGATATTCCAGAAGATTTAAATATCAAATCGTCATATATTTCATAGGTTCCATCCTCGCGTACAATCTGAACGATATCTGATCTATTGTCTGAAGCAATCCAATCCCTTAGTTCCTGATCTTTAAATTCGTTTATGTTTAACCGATATTTTGCACAATACAGCGCATATGAGCAAGTAACTGCTTCTAAAAGTTCTTCTTTCGATGTAAATTCATGAGTCCAATAAGTAGTATCATTTTCCTCGTAAACCTGGTCTAATGGGGAAATAATTTTAAATTCGTATGTAGGTTCCAAAAAATGATTCTGGGATTTTATATATTCGTTAATGTTCCAGGCCTCAGAAATCGCTTCATTTAGTTCTGTACGGTTCAAATACTTGGTTTTTAACCACGCCGAGCTGCCCTCTTTATCAAAGAAGAAGGAAGTGCTTTCGTTCTTCTGGTATTGTTCAAAGTAGTATTTTCCATACACATGGTCGTAATTTGTGGTAAGCCAATGATCGACGGATTCTCTACCATAGGCTTCATTACTGACAACTTCAAAGGAAAGTTTGGTTTTATCTTTCATGCGGACATTCCATACCCGATCCCGATATCCTCTTCCTGTCCCACGTTGGGAAGGACGGGTTTTGTAAAAAAAGCTTATTTGAAAATCTTCTCCCGGAAACTGTTCTTTCAGATATCTTCTTGCTTCTTTCCGGGTATAATGGGTCAGTCTGCATCCGGTTAATAAGAGCATAAGAAAGCACAGAATCATACAAAGCAGTGGTAAACGCGTTTTCATAGATTCTCCTTTACAAGTAATTATTATCCAATCTTGAGGTTCACTTCAATTATCCAGTTCTGAATGTAGATGATATTTATAATTTTATCAGTCAGTTAAGCACACTGTCAAACTCTATTGGGTCTGTTAAAATGCCAATTGGATACATCTGAATAGAGATGAAGCAAATAAGCAAGGGACAAAACAGCAGAAATCTCTTGTAGATTTATCCTGTCCTATATGCCCTCCGTTCTCCTCATTTACCCCACTATCACAGGAACTAAGAAGAAAAATCCAAATAAAACAACTACATTGATACAAGATAACCCCTGGCTTTTGTCAGACATGAAATTCCATAATCCGATACCATGAAGTTATTAATACATGGGAGGTTACATATGGAAAATAAGACAAAAAAGCTGGGGCTTATGGCTTTAACGGCATTGGTGATCAGCTCATCCATTGGCAGCGGAATCTTTGGTATTGCGTCGGATATGGCAGCAGGAACCAGTCCGGGAGCAGCCATTGCAGCCTGGATCATCACGGGAATGGGAGTTTTAATGCTCTGTCTGGCTCTTACCAATATCATCCGCAAACGCCCCGAGCTGAGCGGAATATTCAGTTATGCGACAGAGACCTTTGGACCTTTCGGGGGCTTCATCAGCGGCTGGGGATACTGGCTTTCTGCCTGGCTTGGCAACATTGCGTTTGCCACCATTATGATGAGTGCACTAAGTTACTTTTTCCCTGCGTTAGGAGATGGAAGCAACCTTCTCTCCATTCTGATTGCCAGCCTGATTCTATGGCTGATGTGTTTTGTGGTAAACCGGGGATTGGAAAGTGCTGCAATCCTCAATACCATAATCACGGTCTGCAAACTGGTTCCCCTTTTTATCTTTACGGTAGCAGCATTAATTGCATTTAAGGGAAGACTTTTTACTGCGGATTTCTGGGGAACCATATCTGGTAATTTCTCTTTGAAAGAAGTGCTGGTGCAGGTAAAGGCAAGTATGATGGTGCTGATGTGGGTATTTGTAGGCATCGAGGGGGCTGCCATGATGTCGGACCGGGCGCAGAGTAAGAAAACAGCAGGAAAGGCAACAGTTCTGGGATTAATTGGCCTTTTGTGCATTTATCTTCTCCTGTCTCTTCTTCCCTATGGACTGATGGAGCGGGTGGAAATCAGTCAGTTAAAACAGCCTGCCATGGCATATTTACTGTCTTCCATTGTGGGACCCTGGGGCGCGTCTTTCATTAATATTGCAATGATAATCTCGGTCACCGGCTGCTGGCTGTCCTGGACCATGCTTCCTGTGGAGACCACTCTTTTGATGGCGAACCAGAATCTTCTTCCTAAGAAGTTCGGAGAGGTAAATAATCAGAATGTACCAACCTTTTCTTTGGTATTTATGACGATTTTGTCCCAGATTTTTATTTTCACTCTGTTGTTTACGAATAAAGCGTATAATTTTGCATATTCATTATGTACCGCAGCCATATTTGTCACCTGGATTATGGTATGTATTTATCAGGTCAAGCTTTCCTGTGAACGACGTAAGGAAAAGGGAGAGATCTGGCAGCTTCTCATTGGCATACTGGGAACCGGATTTTACGGCTGGGCGATCTGGGCATCTGGAATTGGTTATTTTCTCATGTGCATGCTGGTGTATGTGGTTGGAATCTTTCTTTATGTAAAAGCAAGGAAAGAATATGGGGTAACAAAGGTGTTTTCCAAAAAGGAACTTGTTGTCATTGGTTTCATTATCCTTTTTGCAGTTCTATCTGTGTTCATGCTGGCAACCGGTAAAATTGCGGTCTGATTTCTACTTGTTTCGGGAAGAAATTGACAAGCATTCACCTGCAATGATATTATCAATAAAAGGATAATAGTAACGGCACGGATTCTTAGGGGTGTAAATGAAAACTATATTATTTGTGTTTGATATTTTATTAATCACGGTATTTGTAAGTGCCTGCACCATAAATATAACAGCATATTGTAAAACAAGGCATGTCCGGCAGCTTCTGTCCGGCGTGCTTCTGTTTTTCTTTTGCTTAAATTCCGTTATCATATTTATGTCTGAGTTTCTCTCTGATATGTCCTTCTTTTCAGGCGCCTATAATGTCCTGACGTATTTTGGTGGAAAAGCAGTCTGCGGAATAGCCATAAGTGCCCTGTATCTGTACCTTGTAACCGAGTTAATGGGCAGAAAGCCGGGGATGTTTTATCTGCTGTCTCTTGTTCCTCTGGCTTGTGTTACGGTTTATGTCGGTGATTTAAACGCATCGGTAAAGCAGCACTGGATTTTCTACACCGTACGGCAGATTTATCTGGCAGGATTCCATATTTTTTATCTGTTTTCCATCAGAAGGTCAAAGGAAGACGGGAACAGGGAGAAATACCTGATGTGCAGAAGGTATCTGATCCTGGGAATTGTTTTTGCAGGATTAATCTTCCTGGAGGACAGTCTGGTGATTTTTCATTTTCAGTATGTGATCAATACCCTTGGCTTTAAGATCTTTCAGGAACATAATGTGAGTGAAGATATATTTTTTGTATTTTTGGCAGTGATAGGTATTATAGAAGGCTTTCGGTGCCTGATTGCACAAAAGCCGGAGGAAGTGCCGGAACCGGAACCGGTTTTAGTGCGGACAAAACCAGATTCAGCAGAGATCATAAAGGACCCATTCCCGTCTGAATATGGATTAAGCAACCGGCAAAGGGATGTGTTCTATCTGCTGATCCGGGATAAAACATATCAGGAGATGGGGGAGGAACTGGGGCTGTCCGTTGGAACGGTGAAGTTTCATGCCCATGGGATTTATGATAAGACAGATTCCAAAAACCGGTCGGAATTAATTGAAAAATACAAATCATTCCATGACAATCAGGAGGAATGCAAAAAACTTTCATAAAGAGCGAAAAGCTCCTGTCTGGAGGAAGTTCCTGTTTTTTGATGGATGTGATGGATATGGGTGTTTACTGTACGGGCAGAAATTGTAAGTGTGGTTGCGATAATCTCTGCATCGCCCTGCTGAAACAGATGTGTAAGGATCTCCTGTTCTCTGGGAGTAAGGGAATAGGTATCACAGAAACGGTAGAAGATTCCGTCTTTTTCTGTTTTGGTTAAATCTCTGGAATAAGAAGATTCAGTCTCGCAGTGCTGCGGGGCTGTTTCTTTTTTTATGAAATAAATCATGTAACACAGGCAGCAGAGAGCAAAAAAAACATCATAGGAAATGTTCCGGTAGGCATGAAGACCATTCTCAGCAATGCCGACAACGGAAAATAGAAGCGGGCACGCACAAAGAACAGGTTTGGAATTCTCTTTATATAGAAAGAAAGCCACCACAGCAGTCCTGTAAAACAGATAGAGCATAGGCGCAGAGCGGTAGAGAAACAGGCGTAGGGGAGTGACGTGCTTTCCAGGAAGAAAAAGCAAAAGAACACATAAAAAGAACAGGATTACAAGTTCTCTTTTTTTGATACTGGTTTCTCCCATGAAATCACTGGTGATGGCAAGCAGGCACATAGAAACAGTAAGGGAGATAAAGGTATGAAAGACTGGTACAGTGCGGTAGGCAGTCTGATACAACTGGGAAAAGCCAGGAAGAAAATCCGCTCCAAAGGCGGCAGTCTGGCTGACCAGCAGACAGGCAAGCAGAAGCACCAGGTAACTCCCCTGTCTTTTCCTTTCTTTTAGAAGATCACAAAGGGATAGAAGGCAGGCGCCGGAATATAGAATAGTCAGAACAATATTGTAGAGAAAAAGCAAAGGTATCAAGCTCCTTTCCTTCCTTAAGATTTGATCTCAGTATACCCCACTTAAGGAAAATGGTCAACACTGTTTTGTGCAAAATGTATATAGTTTAGTATGAGTTTTGTTAAAAGTTAAAAGTTATGTATAAAAATAATAAAAAAGTTTATTCCAAACTCGATTTTTAAATGGTAGTCTTTGCGTAACAGAGATGCCAAAAAGGAAAATCTGTTGCAAGTACAAAAGAAAAAATAAAAAGGAGGGTATTGAATATGCAGGGAATTCATGTGAAAAGTGAAATTGGGCGTTTAAGGAAAGTATTGCTGCACAGACCCGGAAGGGAACTATTAAACTTAACACCAGATACATTAGAGAGACTTCTCTTTGATGACATTCCATTTCTGGAGGCGGCGCAAAAGGAGCATGACGCATTTGCAAAAGCATTGAAAGATCATGGGGTGGAAGTCTTCTATCTGGAAGATATGGTTGCCCAGGTACTGGATTTAAGTCATGACATCAAAGAGAAGTTTATCAGGCAGTGGATTGAGGAAGCTGGTATCTGCACCGATTTGTACAAAAAGAAAATCTATGATTATATGATGCAGTATCAGGGAAATACCAAAGAACTGGTTTTAAAGACTATGGAGGGGATTGTCTTAAAGGAGCTGGATTACAATAAGAATGATTCTTTAGTGGATCTGATGAGTGATCCGTCTAAACTGGTGGTGGATCCTATGCCCAACCTTTACTTTACCCGAGATCCTTTTGCCTGTATTGGGGAAGGGGTCAGCTTAAACCATATGTATTCCGTAACACGAAACAGGGAAACCATCTACGGAGAATATCTATTTAAGTATCATCCGGACTTTAAGGGAAACGTCGATCAGTATTATGACCGTTATCATGCTTTTCATATTGAAGGAGGAGATATTTTAAATATCAGTGACAAGGTTCTGGCAGTGGGAATCTCCCAGCGGACGGAGCCGGATGCCTTAGAGCTGCTGGCAAAGAACATTTTTTCCAATAAAAACAGTACCATTACAACTATATTAGGATTTGATATTCCAAATAGTCGTGCATTTATGCATCTGGATACAGTATTCACGCAGATTGATTATGATAAATTTACCGTCCACCCTGGAATTCTTGGGCCTCTGAGGGTATACAAAATTGTAAAAGGTCAGGGAGACAGAGAGATCCGTGTGGAAGTCCTTTATTCTGATCTGGAGACGATTCTGGAAGAAAGTCTGGGACTTAACCGCGTAGAACTGATTAAATGTGGTGGAGAAGATATGATTGCCGCCGAGAGGGAACAGTGGAACGATGGTTCCAACACCTTATGTATTGCACCTGGAAGTATTATCACCTACGAAAGAAATACAAAAACCAATCAATTGCTGAAAGACAAAGGCCTTCATGTGATTGAGATACCAAGTGCGGAACTTTCCAGAGGCAGGGGAGGCCCACGCTGCATGAGTATGCCTTTAGAAAGAGAAAATCTGTAAACCGTTGATAAGAAAGGAATGAACACCATGGCAGTTAATTTAAGAGGACGAAGCTTTTTAAAAATATTAGATTTTTCACCAGAGGAAATCCGTTATCTTCTTGATCTTTCAAAAAACTTTAAAGATTTAAAAAGAACGCACACCCCCCACCAGTATTTGCAGGGAAAAAATGTTGTTCTTCTGTTTGAGAAGACTTCTACAAGAACCAGATGTTCCTTTGAGGTGGCAGGCAGAGACCTTGGAATGGGTGTTACATATTTAGATCCCGGAAGTTCCCAGATGGGCAAGAAAGAGAGTATTGCAGATACCGCCCGGGTTCTTGGAAGAATGTATGACGGCATTGAGTACCGTGGATTCAGCCAGGAACTTGTGACAAAACTGGCTGATTATTCCGGAGTACCAGTCTGGAATGGTCTGACGGATCAGTTTCATCCAACCCAGATGCTTGCAGACCTTCTGACCATGGAAGAACATTTTGGATATCTGAAAGGAATTAATTTCACCTTCATGGGCGATGCAAGAAATAATATGGGAAACTCTCTTATGGTGGCGTGTGCGAAAATGGGATTGAACTTTACCGCCTGTGCACCAAAAGAGTTGTGGCCGGAAGAAGAGCTGGTTCAGATCTGCAAAACAATTGCAGCAGAAAACGGCTGCACCCTTACTCTTACCGAAGACGTTTCAGAAGGAACAAAGGGAGCCGATGTGATTTATACCGATATCTGGGTATCAATGGGAGAGCCAGATGAGGTATGGGAGAGCCGGATCAAACTTCTGAGTCCGTATCAGGTCAATGACAAAGTGATGGAGAATGCAGGAAAGCAGGCAATCTTTATGCACTGTCTCCCCTCCTTCCACGACCGGGAAACAACGGTGGGAGAGGATATTTTTCAAAAATACGGTCTTACGGAGATGGAAGTGACCAATCAGGTATTTGAAGGGAAATATTCTAAAGTATTTGATGAAGCAGAAAACCGCATGCACACCATTAAGGCAGTCATGTATGCAACTCTTTGCTAGAAAGGCGGATAAGGTGAAACGAATTGTAATTGCACTTGGGGGAAATGCCCTGGGTAATACCTCTAAGGAACAGTTAGAACGGGTCAGAATCACAGCAGAAGCAGTGGCAGGTCTGGTAAAAGAAGGTTATCAGGTGGTGGTCTGCCATGGAAACGGACCCCAGGTGGGAATGATCAATCTTGCCTTTGAAAAGGGAAGTGAAGCAGGGATTGTTCCGAATATGGAACTGCCAGAATGCACTGCCATGAGTCAGGGATATATCGGATACCATCTACAGCAGGCGATTGATCAGGCTCTTGTGAAACATGGAATCAGCGATACAGTGGTAATCACCATGCTGACACAGGTAATTGTAGATGCCGGCGATCCGGGATTTCAAAATCCCACCAAACCCATTGGCGGATATTACAGCAAGGACGAAGCAGACCTGCTGATGAAGGAAACCGGTTACACCTATGTGGAAGATTCCGGCAGGGGTTACCGAAGGGTTGTGGCATCCCCAAAGCCAGTCAGCATCTATGAAAGAATCTCTCTTAATACCTTAATCAATGCCAACCATGTGGTAATTGCCGGCGGTGGCGGCGGAATTCCAGTGGTCAAAGATCCGGATGGTTCCTATCATGGAGTTCCGGCAGTGGTGGATAAGGATCTTGCAGCGGAGAAACTGGCAGAGCTGGTAGATGCAGATGCGTTTGTCATTCTTACGGCTGTGGACCGGGTGTGTCTCCGTTTTGGAAAGCCGGATCAGAAGGATCTGGAAGAGATTACATTAAATCAGGCACAGCAGTATGTGTCGGAAGGACATTTTGCAGCAGGAAGTATGCTTCCCAAAGTCTTGGCAGCCATGGAATTTATTAAATCCAAAAAAGATGGAACTTCACTGATCTGTTCTCTGGAAAAAGTCGGAGATGCTTTGAAAGGAAAGACTGGAACCAGAATTGTAAACCAATAACCGTGTATAGAAATTGGTCTGGAAGGATTTGATTATGATGAAGGAGTATCAAAAACTGCAATCCCAGTTTTGCTCCAGAATTGATATGAAAAGCATATGCACGTTTGATTATGAAACGGCATCAGAAAACACGGTTCCCCTGTATCATCAGGGTTCCAGATTCCTTCTTGTGAAGAAGGGAAAAGGAACTCTGATGATTGACCGGGAGTGCTTCCAGTTAAAGGCAGGAGTGATGCTTTCCATTCTGCCCTGGGTCTGCACGCAGATGATCCAGGTTAAGGAACCGCTGACGTTTGAGGTAATACGGTATAACTATGATGTGGTAGCAGATATTTTAAAGACATCCTCCAGTATCTATGATCCTGTATCCGTATTAAAAAGACTGGAAGAATCACCTGTTGCCTTCCTCACAGAGGAGATCAGGGAAGAGGTGGAGTACCTGTTTAAACGGATTAGAGAGGAAGTGGGGGTAGAATCCGTTCTTCTCTGTGGGAAAAGAAAATCCTATCAGGAAATGAGTGTTGTCATGCGGCTGTCTTCGCTGATGATTGCCTTTTGCAGATCTGTGGAAGAAGGAAAAGACCGGGATCTGGGGCAGGTTGACAGTGATAACCGTGTTTTAATATTACGTTATATTTATTTGCATTTAAGTGAGAAGTTAACCCTTGGAACCGTTTCCAGGCAGTTTTATATGAGCTGTTCTTCTGTAAGGGATTACATAGACAAAGTCACAGGCCTTTCCTTTCCTCAACTGCTCAATGAGATGAGGATTGCAAAAAGTCTTAATTATCTGTTGTATACAGATCTGACCTTAGAGGAAATAGCGGACATTTTGGGATTCGTGGATTCTGCCCATATTTCAAAAGTATTTTTAAGCCGTATGGAAAACAGAATCAGCGATTACCGTAAAACGTATCAGAAGGTACTTAAAATCATTAATATAGAAGAAAAAAAACTGGAATACCGACTGGTGGAGTACTTAAAGAAGAATTACAGGGAGGATCTTACAGCCTCTCAGTGTGCCAAAAAATTCGGAATCACCATAGAGGAAATGAATCGGCATTTCCTCGCTCAGACAGAATGTAACTTTTACGAATTTCTTCATCGGTTAAGAATTAATAAGGCAAGTGAACTGCTGATTCTTACAGATATGCCAATTGAAGATATTGCAATTGAAGTAGGATATGGCACAGTCCGGACGTTCCGGAGAAATTTCTTAGCACTCAGGCATGTACTTCCCAATCAATTTCGAGTGGGAAAGACAGAACTTTTGAATTAAAGGGAAAGGAAAAGCGTGAACGAGTCAGAAAGAGAGAACATAAAACGGGGACGTCAGAGAATCATCTTAAGGCTGTTAGAGGATGATTCCATCCGAACCCAGGAGACTTTGAGAAAACGTCTGAGGGCACAGGGAATTCATGTGACCCAGGCAACCCTGTCAAGAGATATCCGTGAAATGAGTCTGGTAAAACGTCCGGATGGACAGGGATATGAAAAGAGCAGGGTAATACCAAAGCATCAGATCAGTCATCGTCTGTTTGTCCTTTTTTCCATGGCAGTTGTGAGTGTGGAATGCTCTGGAACCATCATCGTAATTACCACCCAGCCAGGAATGGCAGCATCAATCTGTGCCGTTATTGATGAACTGGACTGGCGGGAAATCATAGGAACCATTGCCGGAAATGATACGATATTTGTAATTTCAAAAGAAGGAATGACAGATCAGCTTGTCCGCCAGTTCCAGGATATTCCATTATAACCGTATTTGTCTTAAAAGGTAAGAGCCAGAAAAAAACTGGTATGTATTTTACTGCTTTCCTGTCTGTATAATGCACTTAAAGCAGGTTGTCCTGATGATATAATGTTCCTGTCTGAAAGGTATAATCAGGTAGATGAACGAAGCAGGAGGAACAATTATGTACACATTGGTAATTAACTGCGGAAGCTCTTCCCTTAAATTCCAGTTAATCAACCCGGAATCAGAGGAAGTGCTGGCAATTGGACTTTGCGAGCGGATTGGAATTGATGAGAGCAAGGTCACTTACCAGAAAAAGGGCGGAGAGAAGAGTGTAACCGTTGCACCTATGCCCACACACAAAGAAGCAGTTAAAATCATGCAGAGATTGCTCACCGATGAACAGTCGGGTGTTATAAAAAGTTTAGATGAAGTCGGATCAGTTGGACACCGTGTTGCCCATGGAGGAGAGATTTTCACCTCTTCTGCCCTTATTACAGAGGAAGCATTAAAGGCAATTGAAGAATGCTGTGCTCTGGCACCTCTTCATAATCCAGCCAGTTTAACCGGCATAAGAGCGTGTCAGGAGCTGATGTCGGAGACTCCTATGGTGGCAGTCTTTGATACGGCATTTCACCAGACCATGCCAGAGATGTCCTACCTCTATGGTCTTCCTTATGAGTATTATGAGAAGTATAAGATCAGAAGATACGGATTCCATGGAACCAGCCACAGCTACGTTTCTAAGAGAGTGGCAGAATATCTGAAGAAAGATTATGAGTCCATGAAGATTGTGGTATGCCATCTGGGCAACGGTTCCAGTATCTCAGCCGTTAAGAATGGAAAGTCTGTAGATACCAGTATGGGATTTACTCCTTTAGAAGGGCTTTTAATGGGAACCAGAAGCGGAGACGTAGATCCTGGCGCCATGCAGTATCTGATGAATAAAGAGAACTTAACCATTGATGAGATGCTTGATGTGCTCAACAGAAAATCCGGCGCTCTTGGAGTATCCGGAGTATCCAGCGATTTTCGTGATATTATGAAGGCAGCAGAAGAGGGAAACCACAGAGCACAGATTGCCCTGGATGCCTTTACATACCGTGTTGTAAAATACATTGGTGCTTATGCAGCAGCCATGGGTGGAATTGACGCCATTGCCTTCACCGCAGGGGTAGGGGAAAACGATGGAGCCATGAGAAAGAAAGTCTGTGACCAGCTTGCATTTTTAGGAATTGGAGTAAATGAGGAAGCAAATGCAAAAAGAGGAAGCGAACAGTTAATTTCCACTGAGGATTCTAAAGTAGCCGTTTTAGTGATTCCAACAAATGAAGAATTAGCCATTGCCAGAGAGACAATTTCCATCGTTTCATAAAACAGTTTATAAGCCTGAGTGGGGTTAAAAGGGCTTAAAATAAAAGAGCAAAAGGAGAAGGAAAGACATGGATATTTTTGCTTTCATCGGGGCATTTGGGGGAGGAATCATTGGAGCATACTTAGGAGCGCTGCCGGCATTTATACTGACGGGACTGCTTGCCATAGCAGGAGCGGTAGTGGCGATGGCGGGGGGAGGAGACGTAACCATCGGTTATGTTGCCTTTGGTTCCTACCTTGGTCCTCATGTTGCTTTTGCAGGCGGCGTGGCAGCGGCGGCTTACGCAGGAAAAAAGAAGCTTCTTAAAAGCGGCACGGACATCTTGTCTCCTCTGTTTGGATTGAATGATCCCATGACCTTGGTCGTGGGCGGTGTGTTTGGTGTCCTTGGGTTTGTGATTCACTATGGAGCAGGCAGTGTTTTACGTCTGAATACCGATCTTCCTGGAATCACCGTTGTTATATCTGGATTGATTGCACGGTTTGCATTTGGAAGCAGCGGTCTGATTGGAAAAACAGAATCGGGAGAAAAGAGAGAATACATAACGCTTGGAAAGGGATTATTCTGCAATGTGCTTCTTGGCGGCGGAATCGGGACAGCAACCGGATTTGTGTACCAGACAATGGCAGCGGCCGGAGCGTCAGAAGCTGCTATTGGGAATTTCCCTGTTCTCTGTTTTGGAATTGCGGCATTTTCTCTGATGTTTACCCAGACCGGGTTTGCAGTTCCTTCAACCCATCACATTGCCCTGATTTCGGCATTGGCAGCGGTGATTTCCGGCAATCCGCTTATGGGAGTTGTCTTTGGAATTCTGACTGCATTATTTGGTGATTTTATTGTGAAGACTCTTAACAGCCATTGCGATACCCATGTGGATCCGCCGGCATGTACCATATTTATCTTCACATTTCTTGTAAATATATTGTTTGGGAATGGATTCTTTCTTCCCTGACAATCTTTATACCAATTAAAAACAAGCATGAGATACCTGAAAAGGGTTGTCTCATGCTTGTTTTTGTCTGATTGATTACGCATCCTGCGTTCGTGGCGTTTAAGAGATGCCGGCGGCGTATTTTGCTACGGTAATATCCTGCTCTGTTGTTCCTCCTGAAACACCCAGTCCGCCGATCAGACGGCCGTTGAAGGTAATGGGGACTCCGCCTCCAAAGACACAGAACTTCCCTGGGTGGGTTTCTTGAAGCCCATAAAGAGGCTGTCCGGGAAGAACGGATTTAGCAGCTTCTTCGGTTGACATACGAAGGGCAACTGATGTATAGGCTTTTGCATTGGAAACTGCGATTCCTGCAAGAAGGGAATCATCCATACGGTGCATGGCAACCATGTTCCCACCTTCGTCCACGACAGTAAAGACCATGGGAACTGCAATGGATCTTGCCATCTCTTCCCCCCGTTCGATTAAAAGCAAAGCTTCTTTTAAGGTCATTCTCTCTCCCTTTAAAGCCTGTATTACAGCCGCTGCAATATCTCCCGTCATTTGGGAATCATTCATACAAATACCTCCTGGTAAGGACTTTCATAGGTTTAACATTATTATAAAGGGGAACTCCTCTGGCTTCAATGACAGTCCAATCCGAAAAAAGGGACGATCCAATACAAACGGCAGATAAAGGGCAGGTCTTGATAATACATAAAACCAGTCTGTAGATTACATGAAGCGGAGGCATATGTCTGGGGAAGGTCTGAAAACCCATTGTTCCAGTCCATACATCCTGCTTTGACACTCCGGTAAGACAGAGTATAACGGATTCGTGAATTCTGACATCATAAAAACCAGTGTGAAAAGGGTTTTAAAAGCACGGTTGGCAGGGGAAAAACAGAAGAAGTCTGGATTGTACATTATTTATGCTTTAAAAATGTTTCATTATTTTCGTATGGATGCGATATGATGTGGACAGAGGAATCATCCAAAAACTTATTATGTAGAAGGAGGATATTTTATGCTTGCAAAAGGGTTTACAGAGCCAACGGAGCGTGTAAAAAAATTAAAGAGTGCTATCGTTAACGCGGTTCCATATGTAGAGTCAGAACGTGCCGTTCTGGTAACAGAATCTTATAAAGAAACAGAGGGTCTTTCTCCAATTATGAGGAGAGCAAAGGCAGCGGATAAGATTTTCAGGAACCTTCCTATTACCATTCATGATGATGAGTTAATTGTAGGTGCCATTACAAAGAATCTCCGTTCCACCGAGATCTGCCCTGAGTTTTCCTATGAATGGGTAGAAAAAGAGTTTGATACCATGGGAACCAGAATGGCAGATCCATTCCAGATTCCACAGGAGACTAAAACAGAATTAAGAGAAGCATTTAAGTACTGGGATGGAAAGACAACCAGTGCCCTGGCAGAATCCTATATGTCCCAGGAAACAAAGGACTGTATCGACTATGGCGTATTTACAGTAGGAAACTACTTCTATGGCGGTGTTGGTCATGTATGTGCAGATTACGGCAAAGTATTAAAGATCGGATTTACAGGAATTATCCGTCAGGTAATGGAAGCTATGGCAAAGTTAAATACCGGAGATCCTGATTATATTAAAAAGAAAAATTTCTATGAAGCTCTCATTATTACATATACGGCTGCAATTCAGTTTGCACATCGTTACGCAGCCAAAGCCAGAGAGATGGCAGCGGTTTGTCCCGATGCAAAGAGAAAAGCAGAGCTGCTTCAGATCGCATCCAACTGTGACCGGGTTCCGGAACAGGGTGCAACCAATTTCTATGAAGCATGCCAGTCCTTCTGGTTTGTACAGATCCTTCTTCAGATTGAGGCCAATGGTCATTCTATTTCACCAGGACGTTTTGATCAGTATATGAATCCATATCTTACAATGGATCAGGGAATTTCCCATGAGTTCGCACAGGAACTGGTTGACTGTGTATGGGTAAAATTAAATGATGTCAATAAGACAAGAGATGAAGTGTCCGCTCAGGCATTTGCAGGATATGCAGTATTCCAGAACCTGATCGTAGGCGGTCAGACAGAAGATGGTCTTGATGCCACCAATGAGATGTCTTATATGTGTATGGAAGCAGTTGCTCATGTAAAACTTCCTGCACCTTCTTTCTCGATCCGTGTTCACCAGAATACACCGGACGAATTCCTTTACCGTGCCTGTGAGCTGACTCGTTTAGGCCTTGGAGTTCCGGCTATGTATAACGATGAAGTGATTGTTCCGGCACTCTGCAACAGAGGAGTATCCTTAGCAGATGCCAGAAATTATTGTATCATCGGCTGTGTAGAACCACAGTGTCCGAATAAAACAGAGGGCTGGCATGATGCCGCATTCTTTAACATTGCAAAAGTGTTAGAGATTACTCTGAATAACGGAAGAGTTGGAGAGAAGCAGTTAGGTCCTGTAACTGGAGAGATTACTTCCTTTACTAACTTAGAGCAGCTTTTTGAAGCATATAAAAAACAGATGGAGTATTTTGTATACCATCTTGCAGAAGCAGATAACTGCGTGGATTATGCTCATGCAGAGCGTGCACCCCTTCCATTCTTATCCGCACTGGTTGATGATTGTATTGGCCGCGGCAAGAGTGTTCAGGAAGGCGGAGCCATCTATAACTTTACCGGTCCTCAGGCATTTGGTGTAGCAGATGCGGGAGATTCCCTGTGCGCCATTAAGAAACATGTCTTTGAAAACAAAGAGATTACAATGGCACAGTTAAAGGAAGCTCTTGATCATAACTTCGGATATGACTGCGAGAATGCAGCATCAGCAGAGATCACAGACGAAGCAAAAATTTATGAAGCAGTAAAACGAATTTTAAGCAACAACGGTTCCATTAATCTTGCAGATTTACAGGCACAGTTAAGCAAGCCGGTACAGCAGACTTCCGGTAATAAGGAAGACTATGCCCAAATCAAGAGAATTCTTGAGAATACCCCATGGTATGGAAATGACGAAGATGAAGTGGATATGATCGCAAGACGCTGCGGACAGATTTATTCCTATGAAGTGGAAAAATATAAAAACCCAAGAGGCGGTCAGTTCCAGGCGGGATGTTATCCGGTATCTGCCAATGTATTATTCGGTAAGGATGTTGGAGCACTTCCAGACGGAAGACTGGCTAAGAAACCTTTAGCAGACGGTGTATCACCAAGACAGGGAAAAGATACCAATGGCCCGACTGCCGCTGCCATGTCAGTTTCAAAACTGGATCATGCCAATTATTCAAACGGAACCTTATATAACCAGAAATTCCTTCCCTCTGCATTGGCAGGAGATGATGGTCTGAAGCATTTTGCTTCAATTGTACGTTCCTATTTTGACCACAAAGGAATGCACGTTCAGTTTAACGTTATTGATCGTGAAACACTGTTAGCCGCACAGGCTGATCCGGATCAGCATAAAGATCTGGTAGTCCGTGTAGCAGGATACAGCGCACAGTTTACGGTTCTTGCAAAAGAAGTTCAGGATGACATTATCAGCCGTACCGAGCAGACCATGTAAAGGGTTCCGGCATAGAAAAGAAGGGAGTCGGCATGGATTCGATTAATTATAATCTGACGGGAACCGTATTTGATATCCAGCGGTTTTCCCTGCACGATGGTCCGGGAATCCGTACAATCGTATTTTTAAAGGGTTGTCCTCTCTCCTGTCAGTGGTGCAGCAATCCGGAATCCCAGAGTATAAAGCCAGTCATGATGTATAAGAAAGATGAATGTATTCATTGCGGACGCTGCATAAAGGCATGTAAGGCGGGAGCCATCAGCCCGGAGAATGAAAACTGGATTGACAGAGATTTGTGCACTGGATGCGGAGAATGTGCCAATACATGTCCTACAGGTGCCCTGGTTTCAAAAGGAAAAACCATGTCTATCCAGCAGGTTGTGCGGGAACTGAAAAAGGATGCAACCACTTACCGCCGTTCCGGAGGGGGAATCACCCTTTCCGGAGGGGAGCCGCTGGTGCAGTATGAGTTTGCTTCAGAACTTTTAAAAGCCAGCAAGAGCCAGGGCTGGAACACAGCCATTGAGACAACTGGAATTGGAAGTGCTGAGGCAGTTGAAGCAGTTATACCATATGTGGATACGGTTCTTTTAGATGTGAAACATATGGACCCGGAACAGCATAGGCGGTTTACGGGGGCTGTCAATGAAGGAGTTATAAAGAATGCTCCCCGCATCACCCAGATATCGAATACGGTAATCCGGGTTCCGGTAATTCCTGGTTTTAATTATTCCACGGAGGCGATCGGCGCCATTGCAGAATTTGCAAAAACACTGACCGGTATAAGAACCATACATCTTCTCCCCTATCATTCATTTGGAGAAAATAAGTATGAATTATTAGGAAAAGATTACGAGCTGAAACATGTAAAACCGCTGAATCCGGAAGATCTTTCAGAATGTAAGGCAATTGTGGAAAACTTCGGTTTTCGGTGTGTAATCGGTGGATAGTATGATTTGAGAATGGAGGAAAACAATGGATCAGCAGTTAATTGAAAAAGTAATGAAACAGGTCTCTGACGAACTGGGAATCAAACCAGAAACCAGACAAGAGACTAAAAAAACAGAAACAGCACGTCCGGCAGCAGCAGGAATTGGAATGACGGAGTATGTGGGAACCACAGTTGGTGATACCATAGGTCTTGTCATTGCCAGTGTGGACCCAATGCTTGCAGATGCCATGAAGCTTGGAAAATACCGTTCCATCGGTATCATAGGCGGCAGAACTGGCGCAGGTCCTCAGATCTGGGCAGTGGATGAAGCTGTAAAAGCAACCAATACAGAAGTCCTTTCCGTAGAACTTCCAAGAGATACAAAAGGCGGAGCAGGACACGGAAGTTTAATCTATATCGGTGCAGAAGATGTATCCGATGCCAGAAGAGCTGTTGAGATTGCACTTCAGGTACTGCCAAAATATTTTGGAGATGTTTATTCCAATGATGCGGGCCATCTGGAGTTCCAGTATACTGCAAGAGCCAGCTACTGTCTGGAAAAAGCATTTGGAGCACCTATGGGAAAGGCATTTGGAATGACCTGTGCAGGACCTGCAGCCATTGGAACGGTTCTGGCAGATGTTGCAGTAAAAGCAGCAAATGTTGAAGTGGTAAGTTACAGCTCTCCAGCGGCTGGAACCAGCTATTCCAATGAGACAATTCTTACCTTTACCGGAGATTCCGGTGCAGTAAGGCAGGCAGTGCGTGCAGCCATAGAAGCAGGTAAGAAGCTTCTTGGAGCAATGGGAGACGAAGCAAAATCCTCTCAGCAGCCCTATATTTAAATAAGAAACCAAAAGAGAAACGTAAGGAAAAATAAGGAGGCTTAACTATGAGCGCAGACGCATTAGGTATGGTAGAGACAAAAGGTTTAATCGGAGCAATTGAGGCAGCAGATGCCATGGTAAAATCAGCAAATGTAACACTGGTTGGATATGAAAAGATCGGATCAGGACTTGTAACTGTTATGGTAAGAGGAGACGTAGGTGCAGTAAAGGCAGCTACTGATGCAGGAGCTTCTTCTGCAGCAGCAGTAGGCGAACTGGTATCTACCCATGTAATTCCACGTCCTCATTCTGACGTTGAAAAGGTTCTTCCAAATATTCTGTAATCAGGAATTCTTAAAATGAGGTGGACGAATTGAACATCAGTGAAGAGCAGCTAAAAGAATTGGTGCTTCGGATCTTAAAGAAACTGGAAGAAGAGGGCATAAAGGAAAAAAAGCTGTTGTATATGATCTGCACCTCAGCCTGGGACGAAAGGTATGTGGAATTTTTAGAAGAAATCAAAGAGTCCGGAGAATACCGTGTCTGTCCTGTCATTCCAGATGAATGGCAGGAAGAGGGACGGCAGTCCAGACTTTCCAGTATTTCCTCTTGTAAAGAGATCCGCTATCATTCCCAGGGAATTCCGGTAGATTTAGAAGGTGCGGTGACTGTTTTTCCAGTTGTTCCTACAGAGATAACAGTAAAAACTGCTCTGTGCCTTCATGATACCTTTGAGACATCCTGGATTGGTGCATGCTTTCGGGCGGGGAGCCGGATACTGTTTCTGCAGTCTGGACTCACTCCGTTTTCCGGAAAAGAACAGCCCGCTTATCAGGAGCAGATATTATCCTATTACAGAAGCATTTTACAGTATGGAATCGAGATTGGATCTTTGACATCCGCTGTTCCGGAACAGAAACACACTGTTTGCGGTACCGGGGGAAAAAGAGTTATAACAGCATCCAATGTAGAAACATATGCGTCAGACGGGGTACTCCCTTTGCAAAAAGGGGATATTATTACAGATCTGGCGAAAGACAAGGCAAGGTTATTAAACATTGTCTTACAGTAAACAAAAGTTGTGAGGTGATACAATGAAACAGGCATTAGGATTGGTTGAAATCCAGGGACTATCAACGGCAGTACTAGTGGCAGATGCCATGGTGAAATCGGCAAATGTCACAATTCTTGAGATTGAAAACACAAAGGGTCAGGGCTATATGACCGTCAAAGTCGCCGGAGATGTGGGAGCGGTCAATGCGGCTGTAAGCGCAGGAAAGCAGACTGGACTGGAAAACCAGAAACTGGTGTCCTTTAAAGTGATTGCCCGGCCGGCAGACTCCGTGGATCAGATCTTCGGTGCTTCCAAAAATTTAAAAGCAGAAATTCCTCCGCAGCCATCCGCTTCCAGTGATCAGCAGGAGCAGACAGATAAGAAGCCAGAAGCTGTAAAAGAAGTGCTTTTAAAAGAAGAAGCTGTAAAAGAGGAAGCCGTAAAAGCAGAAGCCGTAAAAGCAGAAGCTGTAAAAATAGAACCTGTGAAAGAGGAATCTGTGAAAGAGGAACCGTCTAAGGAAGAGGCAGTAAAGCCAGAGCCTGTAAAAGCGGAACCAGTAAAAGAGCAGCCTTCCCAGCAGCCAAGAAAACCAGGCAGCCGTAAGAAATAGAACTTGATCGCGGAAAGGAAAGGGAAGAAAAATGAGGCTGGCAAAGATTACAGGTACTGTTGTAGCGACCAGAAAAGATGAAACCCTGACGGGTTACAAACTGATGATCGTTCGCAGAATTGATTCCCAGGGCAATTTCATAGATTCGGAAGAAGTAGCAGTAGACTATGTGGGAGCAGGAGTAGGCGAAACGGTTTTAATCGGCCAGGGCTCCTCTGTCCGCGTAGATAAAAGGAAGCGGGAAGCGGTTATTGACATGGCAATTATCGGAATCGTCGATAACTTGGTCGGTTAAATGCTTTCCCCATCAGCTTAACAGGAAAGGAGGTAAGAAATAGCATGATTAGCAGTATTTACTCCAGTGTAACAGATGCAGTAGCAGCAGCGAAAAACGCATCTGCAAAGTATGCCGCTCTGACGTTAAATGAACGGCGGCAGGTAATCGAAGCAGTAAGGGCAGCTCTTCGTCCTCTGGCGGAGGAACTGGCGGTGCTGACGGTAGCAGAGACCTGTATGGGTAATGAAGCCGACAAGACCGAGAAGATTCGTCTGGCAATCGAAAAGACTCCGGGTGTTGAGGATCTGATTACAGAGGTCAATACAGGAGATCACGGCATGACCTTATATGAACTGGCTCCCGTAGGAGTTGTCTGTGCGGTTCAGCCCTCCACAAACCCCTGTGCAACGCTCATTAACAATACCATCGGAATGCTGGCAGCAGGAAACGGTGTGGTGCACTGCCCTCATCCAAGGGCGTTAAGAGTATCCCAGCTTGTGACAGCAGTAATCAGCAATGCCGTATTAAACACCTGTCAGATTCCCGATCTTGTGGTAACGCTCCATGAGAGCCTGATGGGATACACAAAAGAGATTATGAGTCATCCGGACGTAGACCTTGTTGTCTGTACCGGAGGAGCGGATTCTCTTTCTCAGGCAATGTCTTCCGGAAAACGGGTAATCGGAGCAGGTCCCGCCAATCCGGTTGCCATCGTAGATGAAACTGCAGATTTAAAACAGGCAGCGTATGATATTGTCCGTGGAGCCGCATTTGACAATAATTTAATGTGTACTTCTGAAAAATGTATTGTGGTGACAAAGCCGGCGGCAGAAGAAATGATTTATCAGCTTTTAAAGAAAGGGGTTTATTATGTAAAGGATGAAGCGGAAATCCAGAAGCTTCTCCAGGTCGCAGTAACACAGGACCTGACCATTCACAAAAAACTGGAAGGAAAAAGTGCTGATAAGATCCTTGCCAGCGCAGGAATCTCCTGTTCCTCTCCTGTGAAGCTGATTGTAGTGGAAACAAAGAAGACCCATCCTTTTGTAACCCTTGAACTGTTAATGCCTTTAGTGCCTCTGGTTATTGTTTCTGATTTTGACGAGGCATTAGAAACCGCATTAGAAGTAGAACAGGGATTCAAACATACAGCTACGGTCCACTCCCAGTCCATTGAACACTTAAACCGGGCGGCACAGAAGATGCAGACCTCTGTATTCGTTAAAAATGGTCCGTCTCTGCTTGGAGTGGGATTTGATTTGGAAGGGCATACCAGCTTTACCGTTGCAACAGCGACGGGAGAGGGAACCGCCACAGCAAGGCATTTCACCAGAAGAAGAAGGTGTACGCTGACTGATGGCTTTGCCCTCCGTTAATCTTTGAGAAAGCAGGTTGTAAACTATGTTGGAAGGGTGCAATAGCAGAACCTATTTCGTAACCTCAGAATCCGTAACCAAAGGGCATCCCGATAAAGTCTGCGACCAGATCGCTGATGGGATTCTTGATGCTTATCTGGCAGAGGACCCTGCTTCCAGGGTGGCGGTAGAGGTTATGGCGTCTACGAACACGCTGATGCTGGCAGGAGAAGTTACCTCAAAAGCACAGATTGACGTCATAAAAAAAGCAAGGGAAATTATTCGGAATATCGGATATGTAGAGCATGGAAAAGGCTTTGATGCCGACACCTGCATGATCTTTACCAATATACATAATCAGTCTCCAGACATCTCTCAGGGAGTGACAAAGGGAAAAGACGGAGAAAAAGAAGTGCTTGGAGGCGGAGATCAGGGTGTTATGTATGGCTATGCAGTGAATGAGACTGAAAGTCTTATGCCCCTGCCCTGCTATCTGGCAAACCGCCTGGCAGAGAGACTGGATCATATCAGACAGACCCAGGGCGGCTCCTTTCTATATCCCGATGGAAAAACCCAGGTTACAGTCCGGTATAACCAGGCAGGAGAACCTGTTGGAATTCACAGCATTGTGGTATCTGTTCAGCACAGTGAAGCGGTTTCCAAAGAGGTGCTGGAAGCATTTATCCGGTGTACGGTCATTGAGCCGATCATTGATTCCGATCTTATGACACCAAAGACAAGAATTCATATTAATCCCACCGGGCGGTTTGTGATTGGCGGTCCGGCAGGAGATACGGGTGTCACAGGAAGAAAGATTATGGTAGATACCTACGGAACCATTGCGAAACATGGAGGAGGAGCCTTCTCCGGTAAGGACCCCACGAAAGTGGATCGCTCTGCTGCTTATATGGCACGGTATGTGGCAAAGAATATTGTGGCGGCAGGTCTGGCAAAGCGATGTGAAGTGGCTCTTGCCTATGTCATCGGCGGAATAGAGCCGGAGGCAATTACAGTTAATACATTTGAAACCGGAACCATTCCGGACAGTCAGATGGAGACACTTGTAAAAAATGTATTTTCTTTCGGGGTTTCCGATTGCATATCCGAATTAAAGCTTCGCAGACCCCAATATTTAAAGACGGCAGCCTATGGCCATTTCGGAAGAAGCGACCAGGGATTTGGCTGGGAAGAAACAGATAAGGCATGGATATTAAAACAGTTAGCCTTTTCATAGAATAATAATGTAAACATAATTTCAGGAGGAAAAATCAATGTCAAATGAAGCATTAGGAATGGTAGAAACAAAAGGTCTGGTAGGAGCAATTGAAGCAGCAGATGCTATGACAAAAGCAGCCAATGTAACCATGATCGGCTACGAGAAGATTGGTTCTGGTCTTGTTACAATTATGGTTCGCGGTGATGTAGGCGCAGTAAAAGCATCTGTTGATGCAGGAGCAGCCGCAGCAGCCAATGTAGGGGAAGTGGTATCCCAGCATGTGATTCCAAGACCTCATACCGATGTAGAAAAGATTTTACCAAAATTATAATAAACAGGTAAAAAATCAGTTCAAAAGGAAAAGGGAATCATGGATAAAGAAGAATTAATTAAGCTTGTGACCAAGCGGGTAATCGAGAAGATCAAAGATTATGATACACATAAAGTTCCCATAGGGGTATCGAACCGGCATGTCCATGTATCCAGACAGGATTTAGACATACTTTACGGAAAAGACTACGAACTGACAAAAAAGGCAGATTTAAAACAGCCTGGCCAGTTTGCCAGCAATGAGACAGTGACCATACGAGGCCCTAAGGGAGAATTTGAACGGGTGCGGATTCTTGGACCAGTGAGAAAACAAAGTCAGGTTGAGGTTTCAAAAACCGACAGTTTCCGTCTTGGAATCCGGCCTTTCATAAAGGAATCCGGAGATTTAACAGGTACTCCCGGACTGGATTTAGTCGGTCCGGCAGGAACCGTTTCTCTTTCAGAAGGAGCCATTGTTGCTTTACGCCACATACATATGACACCAGGTCAGGCACAAGCCATGGGCTTGAAAGACAAAGACATGGTGGAAGTAGAGACATTTGGCGAAAGGCGTGGTGTATTCGGAGATGTTCTGGTTCGTGTATCGGATCAGTTTGCTCTGGAAATGCACGTTGACGTGGATGAGGCGAATGCCCTTTCACTAGGCAATGGCGACTATGTAATTATCAGAAAAGAGCAGTAAGGATTGCCAAAACAGACTCACAATAAGGGAAAGAAGGTAGAGACACTTGGATATGGATTTAAAAGCAATTGAGCAGATGGTAGAACAGGTTTTACGGGAAATTCAGTCAGAAAAACTTATCAGCACACCGGAACAGAATGTAGAAAGATATGGTCTCTTTACAACCATGGATGAAGCAATTGAGGCTTCTGAAAAAGCACAGAAAAAGCTGTTATTTACCGGAATTGCTGATCGTCAGAAATATGTAGATGTAATGCGTAAAACCATTTTGAACAAAGAAAATTTGGAGCTGATCTCCAGACTGGCAGTGGAAGAAACTGAGATCGGCCATTATGAACATAAACTCATTAAGAACCGTCTTGCTGCTGAAAAGACTCCTGGAACAGAGGATCTGGTTTCCGAAGCAGTAACCGGTGATAATGGTCTGACTCTTACAGAGTATTGCCCATTTGGAGTGATTGGTGCGATTACACCAACCACGAACCCAACCGAGACAATCATCAATAACTCTATTTCTATGATTGCAGGGGGCAATACCGTTATTTTCAGCCCTCACCCAAGAGCAAAAAAGGTTTCCAGACTTCTTGTTAAGATGTTAAACAAAGCCTTAAAAGAAGCAGGTGCACCTTCTGATTTAATCTCTATGGTGGAAGAGCCATCTCTGGAGAATACAGAAAAAATGATCAGCAATCCAAAGGTACGTCTTCTGGTTGCTACCGGCGGTCCTTCTATCGTAAAGAAAGTTCTTTCATCCGGAAAGAAAGCAATTGGAGCAGGAGCAGGAAATCCTCCGGTTGTAGTTGATGAAACCGCAGATATTAAGAAAGCCGCAAAAGATATTGTTGATGGCAGCAGTTTTGATAATAACGTTCCCTGTATCGCAGAAAAGGAAGTATTTGCAGTGGATTCCATCTGTGATCACTTAATCCAGTACATGAAGGAAAACGGAGCTTACCTGATCACTGACAAACAGCAGATCGAGGATTTAAAAGCGATGGTAACCACAGAAAAAGGCGGACCAAAGACTTCCTTCGTTGGAAAAAGTGCCGTATATATCATGGAGAAACTGGGCGTAAAAGTACCGGATTCTGTTCGTGTTATTATTATGGAAGTGCCAAAGGATGACCTGTTTGTTCAGGAAGAGATGATGATGCCAATTCTTCCAATCGTTCGTGTATCAGATGTAGATACTGCAATTGAATATGCACTGGAAGCAGAGCATGGAAACCGTCATACTGCTATGATGCACTCCCAGAACGTGGAGAAATTAAGCAAGATGGCAAAAATGCTGGAAACCACCATCTTTGTAAAAAATGCACCATCTTATGCAGGAATCGGTGCAGGCGGAGAAGGTCATACCACATTTACCATTGCAGGACCTACCGGAGAAGGCCTTACTTCTGCAAGATCCTTCTGCAGGAAGCGCAAATGCGTTCTCTCTGATGCATTCAGCATTCGATAAGACGAACCTCCGGTATGAACGGAATAAGAAGGAGAAACGCAAATGTCAAATGTATACATGAAAACCAGAATACAGGAAGGGAAGCAGGCAAAGGAATATTTGAAGAGTCTGAAAAACAGACGCATCATGATTGTCTGTGATAAATTCCTTGCTGAAAATGGAGCTGTTAAGTATTTAACGGATATTCTTTCTTCTGGCAATGTTGTAGAGCTGTTTGACAAAGCCATCCCTGATCCCACCATTGCGGTGGTTGGATCGGGGATTTCCATGATGTGCCGGGTGAAGCCCGACGTAATCATTGGCTTTGGAGGCGGATCTGCCATTGATACTGCAAAAGGAATTATTTACTTTTCCATGGCAAAACAACTGGCTCCCAAACCTCTTTTTGTAGCAGTTCCAACAACCAGCGGAACCGGTTCAGAAGTGACTTCTGCGTCTGTTATCACAGATCCGGAAAATAAGAGTAAGCATCTGATTGCCTCAGAAGATATTCTGGCGGATGTGGCAATTTTAGATCCGGTGCTGACGGTGACTGTTCCCCAGGTGGTAACGGCAAATACAGGAATGGATGTGCTGACTCACGCATTAGAGGCTTATGTTGCCACCGGCGCCAATGTATTTTCCGATGCAATGGCAGAGAAATCCGTAGAACTTCTGTTAAAATCTCTTCTGGGCTGTTACATGGATGGAAAAAATCTAAAGGCCAGAACCATGATGCAGGAAGCTTCCACTTTGGCTGGAATCGCATTTAATACGGCTGGTCTGGGTGTGAACCACAGCATTGCTCATCAACTTGGAGGAACTTTCCATGTTCCACATGGCCTTGCAAATGCTATACTATTAAATCAGGTGATTGAATATAATAGTAAAGATCAGGAAGTCCTTAAAAAGTATGCTGCACTTGCCTTAAAAGTTCAGCTTGCAGAGCCAAAGGAAACCCCAGGGGTTGCCGTAAAGGCACTGAAAGGGTTGATTACAGCTCTGATGCGCTGTATGAATATGCCGTCCTCCATCAAAGAACTGGGAATTGACCGGACGGAATATGAAAGTCAGCTTCAAAATATGGGAGATAATGCCCTTATGGATGCCTGCTTTGCCACTACTCCTACTAAAATCGGAGGTCAGGAGATTAAAAAGATTCTCCTTGATATCTACGAAGGACAGGAAAATGGCAGTCAGGGATAAAAATAACATAAGGCCGAGCTGTTTTATATGACAGCCCGGTCTTCTTGTGTTATTCTGATATAGAAACCAATCATTTACAGGAAGATGGCAAACAGATCATAGTAGCAAAGAGAGGTTACAAAGATGGAAGAATATCAGGAACTGCTCCATTTAGCTGAAATGCAGTCAGATACCCCGGATGATTATTTCAGTACAGATGAAGAAGGCAATATGACGAAACTGGATATTATCCACTTATTCGGGAAAGAAAAGCTGGAGAACATTCAGAAGAGTCTTTCAAAAGCAACGGGAGTTGCGTTTGTAACGGTGGATTTTAGAGGCGAACCTATCACCGATTCAACCTATTTTTCCAGTTTTTGCAGTCAGGTGCGAAAAAGCGAAGAAGCAATTGAGCGGTGCAAGTCCTCTGATGCCTTTGGCTCCATACAGGCAGCCGTAACAAAAAAAACCAATGTGTATTTTTGTCCCTGCGGTCTTTTGGAGATGGCGATTCCCATCATTGTCAGAGGGCATTATCTTGGCGGCTTCATCGGCGGACAGGTTCGGTGTCTGGATGCGCCGGAATCCGTAAGTCGTCTGGAATCGGTGATGCGTTCCGATGAGTCTGAAGAGGTAAGGGAACAGTGTGAGGAATTCCGAAAAGAGATTCCGGTTTATTCTTATGAGAAGTTTTTAGACATCGCCAATCTGGTATTTCTTGTTATCAACCAGTTAAGCGAGAATGAAGTCAGCAAACACCTTCATGAAGATGTTTTAAAGAGAAAGATCAAAAGAATCCAGGGAACCAATCAGGTTCTTGTAAAAGAGATCGCCAAAAAGAACATGGAATTGCAGGAATTGAAGATGAATTTCAACCCCTGTGAGATCATGGATGTGATGACATCTCTTATGAACCTTTCCATTATGGAGGATACGGAACAATTTCAAGACTTTTTGGGTTCTTTTATTGAATATACAAAATATAAATGTATGGAAAAGGGAACCTTTGTCCCTGTAACCAAAGAACTGGATCATGCAGAAAAGTATCTTTTGATTCAGAAAAAGAAGCTGGGAGACAGGCTGCAGTATTCCATTCAGGTGCCAAGAGAGATGCACATGAGAAAGATGCCCTCCGGCATTTTATTGCCGTTTATCCAGGATGCCCTTTATAATGGGGTCATGTTAAAAAAACAGGGTGGGAAGATATCCATAGGCGGAGCCATCAGGAATAACAACCTGATTATGGAGATCAGTGATGACGGTCCCGGTCTTTTAGAGGTAGAATTAGAGGCAAAGTATGAGGCGTTTAAAGACAAGCATGAAGGATATTACATCAAACTTGGGAAAGACTATGCAAGAGAGAAGATGAAAAAGCTTTTCGGGGAAGAATATAGGATTATTTCAGAGAATATCAGGAATAAAGGATGTAAAAACATTCTGATCTGGCCTGAACATTATGAAGAAAGGACGGAATAATCATGTACAGGGTTCTGATTGCGGATGATGATATTTTAATGCAGGAAGCCTTGAAGATTTTAATATCCAGAGACGAGTCCTTCCAGATTGTTCAGGTGGTAGGCAGTGGAGACAGTGCTGTCAAAGCATGCAGAGAAGACGCCATAGACATTGTATTTATGGATATGCTGATGCCGGGTATGACAGGACTGGAAGCCAGCAGGATGATTCATCAGTCAAATCCGGAGATAACCATTTATATGCTTTCCGCCTTTTCCTCCCATGTATTTATACGAAGCATGGCAAGAGATGAAGTGAAAGATGTTTTAGAAAAGCCTGTCACGTGGGCCCACTTAAAGAAGGTACTGGAAAATTATAAGACCAACCATGAAGATACGGTTATGACTCATCAGGAGGAACTGGCAATATTCCTTAGACAGAAAGATTTTGGAGAGTTCTACCGGAGTCTGTCCGGAATCATTGACCAGATTTATGAACTGGCAGGAGAGGATTCTGCAAGGCTCATAAAGCTCTTTACTTATATTGGTCAGAATCTTTTGGATACCAGAATGGTTTACGATGAAAACATACAGATCGGAGAGCTGTTCCCCATCAATGAAGCCTTAATTTCTGATCGGAAAACCTCGGAACTGTGGCTTTTCCGGGTAATGGATTATCTGTTTCAGCAAAACAGCATTAACCGTTATCCCCTATTGGAGAATATATTTCTTTATATAGAAAACCATATTAAAGAAGATATTACCCTTAATACGATTATAGAAAACTGTGCCATAAGCCAGGGATATTTAAGCCGTATCTTCCGGGAGCAGCTTAATGTCAGTGTCACAGAATACATTCACATGAAAAAGCTTCATCTGGCAAAGGGATATTTTTATTTTACAGAAGACAGCATTGCTGATGTGGCATATCGGCTGGGATATAATGAAAGCAGTTATTTCAGCAAAGTATTCAAAAAGTATGAAAAAATAACCGTGAAGCAATATAGAATGGAGACGCGAAAAAAGCGTTCTTTGTGATGGAGAATATAAAAAGGAATTGCCTTCTGATGATTCTTATGTTAAATTATGAACAAACAGGTTCATTAGAATGATTCGGGAGGAATTCAATCATGTTGCAGCAATATCTTATGAGAAAAATTCAGGAGACCTTGAAAAAAGATATTTCCAATGGTTACAATAAGGATAAAGATGGAAACCCAGTGTTAGTCATAAGTGCTTTTTTTAGAGGTATCTCCTGGTTTATGCTGATTCTTGGCATGATTGCGTTAGGATTTTGTATTTTTTCTCCTGAGCTTTATGTGATGGAGGGCATTGATCCGGGAGACATTCCTGTTTTTATGTATTGTATTTCTATCTCCCTTCTTTTGATTTCTCTGCAAATGTTATGTTATAAAGTTATCCTGGAAAAAGATACACTCATAATACGAAGCCTTTTTAAAAGGAGAAGAATCCCTATGGAAGAACTTCGTCAGGGTGCTATGAGGACGCCGCCCCGGAATGTAAGATCCAGGTACGTTGCTTTTGCCACAGGTACCGGAAGACGGGTGCGTATTGTATATGTGCTTACCCAGGGAGGAGCGGCATTTATAAAGGTGATCTGCAGCAGAATCGGGCACCGTTTCCTAAGGGATTTTCCACAATTGCCCAGAATGCGTCATATTCATTTCCTGAAAAATAAAGAATAAAAAAAGTCGGCTTGGAATGATCCAAACCGACTTTTTTAATTAGTAGTTTTCAACTTTTCTTTCAAAATAAGCTTTCGGGTGAGCGCAGGTAGGACAGATCTCAGGAGCGTCTGGTCCTTCATGGATATATCCACAGTTGCGGCACTTCCAGCCAAGAGGAGCATCTCCTTTAAACGTCTTGTCATTTTTCAGACTGTCAAGAAGCTTTAAGTAGCGCTTTTCATGGGCAGCTTCCACCTTACCCACAAATTCAAATTTGAATGCCAGCTCTTCAAATCCCTCTTCTCTGGCTTCCTCAGCCATGCGTTTATACATGTCAGTCCATTCGTAATTCTCCCCTTCAGCAGCCGCTGCAAGGTTTTCCTCCATGGTTCCAATACCATGAAGTTCTTTAAACCACATCTTGGCATGTTCCTTTTCCTGGTCAGCAGTCTCTAAGTATAAGGCAGCCATCTGTTCGTAGCCAGCCTTTTTTGCCGCTGAGGCGAAAAAGGTATACTTGTTTCTTGCCATGGATTCCCCTGCAAAGGCATCCTTTAAGTTCTGTTCTGTTTTTGTTCCCGCATATTTTGACATATTGAACCCTCCTATAGACTCCTGTTAAATAGTAAACTTTAATTAACCAAAATATCTCTCTAATAAGCCCTTAAATGCTCTTCCGTGGCGAGCCTCATCTTTTGCCATCTCATGAACAGTATCATGGATTGCATCTAAGTTTAAAGCCTTTGCACGTTTTGCAAGATCAAACTTACCAGCAGTTGCGCCATTTTCCGCATCAACTCTCATCTCAAGGTTTTTCTTTGTGCTAGAGGTTACGCACTCGCCAAGTAACTCTGCAAACTTGGAAGCATGTTCTGCTTCTTCAAAAGCAGCTTTTTCGTAGTATAAACCAATCTCAGGATAGCCTTCTCTGTGAGCAGCTCTTGACATTGCAAGATACATTCCAACTTCGGAACACTCTCCTTCAAAGTTTGCCCTTAAATCCTTCATAATATCCTCTGGAGAACCCTGAGCAACGCCGATTTCATGTTCGCATGCCCATGTCATCTCGCCTTCCTGTAACTTGAACTTCTCAGATCCAGCTTTACAGATTGGGCAGAATTCAGGAGCTGCCTCTCCCTCGTGAACGTAACCGCATACAGTACAAACCCATTTTTTCATGATTCATGTCTCCTTTATTATAAATTTAATTTTCTGCGTGTAGTAATTGATAACAGTAATAATTACTGATATTAATTTAGCATATTTTTTGTCTTGTGTCAAGTCTAATTAAGAATTATTTCTCAAACAGTGTTCACAGGTTCCATGGAAATAGATGGTGTGGCTTTCGATCTGTCCCTCCGCATGTTTCTGGGCCAGTTGGTTAATCTCTTCCATAGGGGGTAACCGCAGATCACAGACCTGCCCGCATGTCTTGCATACAAAATGGTAGTGTGGTGATGTGTCAGCATCAAAGTGGTCGGCACCGTCTCCGCATGTCAGCTTCTTGATCTCCCCAAGCTCAACAAGAAGATTTAAGTTCCGGTATACGGTTCCGAGGCTGATATTGGGGTATTCTTCGCGGATAGAGGTGTATAGAGCGTCGGCAGTCGGATGATCGTGTCTTGCCATCAGACAAGCTTTAATGGATTCCCTTTGACGGCTATACTTTAATGTTTTCATGGCCGCTCCCTTTCTATAACGATAATTATATTAGTAATTGTTACTATTTAATAATAGTAGATTCCATCCGCTTTGTCAATGTATTGTTAAAAACTGTCAGATGTTTTCTTTGGCAATTCTTATGAACTCTTTTGTTGCCTGGGATAAGTATCTGCCCTTGTGGCAGCCGAATGCCAGAACACCGTGGCTGCGGCTGTAATTTAAAGAATAATAATTCAGCCCGTATTTTCTGGCAGTACCGTTAACCGCATCCGTTCCGTCTGGAACAAACATTCTGGGATAAAACGTGATTCCCATACCTTTTGCAGCCAGTGCCAGTACGGTCTCAATGTTCTCTGTCTCCAGCAGAATCGCAGGACTTAACTGGGCATCCTCAAAAATCTCATCAGCAATGGTTCTTACCCGGTTCCCCTTATGGATCAGAAGGTAGGGGCAGTCTTTTAAAAGCTGGATGTCCGGAGAATGTTCTAACTGTTTTTTAATCTCTTCCTGTTTTCCTGGAAAATAGGTATCCAGAATCTGATCTGGAATCACAAGCAGAATCTCTTCTTCACAGATAGGAACCGTCTCTACATTCTCTGCTTTAAATGGAAGAAGGTCAATCAGCAGATCAATCTCTCCGTGAATCAGGGCAGAACTCAGTTCCGACGAATTGCCTTCTACCAGATGAAGTTCTATATTGGGAAACTTTTCCCGGTAGGCAGGTAAAATGGCTGGAAGAAGGAAGCGTCCCCTGGTATGGGAAACTCCAATGGAAAGCTGTCCTGTTGTAAAATCTTTAATATCTGCCAGTTCCCGGTATGTCTCATCCTTTAAATCCAGAAGCTCTTTTGCTCTCTGTTTTAAGGAACGTCCTGCATAAGTCAGAGTAAGAGGCATGGTACGGTTAAAAAGCTGAACCCCAAACTCCTTTTCCATGTTGGAAATGTGGTTGCTTAAAGACTGCTGGGATATATAAAGCCGTCTGGCGGCGCGGGTGATATTTAACTCCTCCGCAACAGCAAGGAAATATTCAAGGTTTAAAAAGTTGATCATAAATAAGCCTCCAGCTTTGGAATAAAGGGGAGGATATGGTCTATGGAACCATTTACAATCAGTTCTCTTGGAAAATCAACTTCCTCAATCAGATCCCAGGCTCTTTTGTGATTCCCCACATCAGCCTCCACATGAGCATCGCTGTTTATGACAATATGGGTTTTATAATGTCTGCACCGCTCCAGCATGATGAGGTAGTTGTCTCTTGCGTTTTTTCTGCCGCTGAAGGGGTGGAGGGAGCTTGCATTGACTTCTAAAAGAGTATGGTTCTCAGCGGCTGCGGCTGCAAGAGTATCGTAATCAATGGGAAAACGGGCGTCATCGGGATGTCCGATAATATGGATCAGAGGATTCTCAATTGCCCCCACATAGGCACTGGTATTCTGAGCCATGGTTCCGTTTTTATAGCAAGGTTCATGAATGCTTGCAACTCCATAATCCAGACGCTCCAGAAGACCTTTTCTCAAGTCTACGCTTCCCTTATAATCGGTAATGTTCAGTTCTGAACCCATGAGAATCTGAACGCCGAAAAGCTTCCTTGGAATGACCTTAAAGTTTATAAAATAAAACTCGTGGCAGGTTCCTGGCATCTTAGGAGCGTGATCCGTGGATCCGAACAGGGCGAGTCCTTTTTCAGAAGCTGATTTTGCCATTTCGTATAAGGTGTTGTACGCATGTCCACTGGCAATGGTATGGGTATGCAGATCCATTATGTCATTCATTTTCTTATCCTTTCTCAATTGCAGCCCGGCTAAAAATATATTCCGGGGATCATTTCCATATAAATCAAATATATCATACTTTTCACCGGAAAACTATAGCAATATGGGGCTGGATGTGTTAAATATATAGTTAGATTTTATACAAAAAACAAGATTTTATGAATGGAGGAAGTTTGCATGAGCCAGGAGCAGAGAGAAACAGAATTATTAGAAGAAAAAGTAGAGAGCATGGACGATTACAAGGAAGAACTGGAAGCGTCTTACCGGCGGGTGAAAAAAGGTGATGTACTGACCGGGACCGTTGTGAATGTAACCGATGACATGATTTTGCTGGATTTGAAGTACTTTGCCCAGGGAATGATCCGTAAAGAGGATATGAACGCTGATCCGGATTACCATCTTGTTGAGGAGGTAAAGGCAGGGGAAGAGATTACAGCCATTGTCTTGGAAGCCGATGATGGAGAGGGGAATGTGCTCTTATCTGCAAAACTTCTAGGCGATCAGAAGGCATGGGAGAAATTCGACACCTTATTAAAGGAACGAACGGTTGTTCCGGTGAAGATCACAGAGATTGTAAAGGGCGGTGCCGTAGCTTATCTGGAGGGCGTACGGGGATTTATTCCTGCTTCCAGGCTGGCAGCCCATTATGTGGAGGACTTAAACGAATATCTGGGTAAGACCATTGATGTAACGGTAATCACTGCCGAAGAAGAGAATCACAAGCTGATCCTTTCCGGTAAGGAACCTGCCCAGTTAAAACAAAAAGAAGAGCAGAACAAGGAGATTGCCAAATGCGAGACAGGCGCCATCATGGCTGGAACGGTTGAAACCATCAAAGATTACGGTGCTTTTGTTAATCTTGAAAATGGTCTGACAGGGCTTTTGCATATTTCCCAGATCAGCAGCCAGAGAATCAAGCATCCGGGTGCAGTGTTAAAGGAAGGGCAGAAGGTCCGGGTTAAGATTTTGTCCACTGCAGATCATAAGATCAGTTTGAGTATGAAGGCAATAGAAGAGGAAGATGAACTGAAAGAAGAAATTTATGATTATCAGGAAAGCGGGACTGCTTCCACTGGTTTATCTTCTTTATTAAAAGGATTAAAATTTTAGAAACTGAGGAAAAAACATATAAAACATCGGGTATTTGTGGTATAATGCCAATGTGGGCGGGGGCTGTTCGGTGACGGGTGCTCCTGCCCATACTGACCCGTATACGGGTGAAGGAGAGGGGGAATGAGGAATGAATTTTCCCAGTTCATTTAACCAGGTTGACCAATGGAAATCCGTGATGTTTTTGTATGATTCAGCATTAAAAGAGATCAGTACAAAGATTGAGATTCTTAATAATGAATTTGTCCATATTTACAACTATAATCCCATTGAACATGTTAAGTCCAGGCTGAAGACGCCGGACAGCATTGTTAAAAAATTAAAGCGTTACGGTTTTGACGTAACGATAGAGAATATGGTGGAGAAGTTAAGTGACATTGCAGGGATACGGATTATCTGTTCCTTTACATCTGATATTTATGAGATTGCCCAGATGATAGCCAGGCAAAGTGATGTAACGGTACTTTATGTAAAGGATTATATCGAGAATCCCAAGCCAAACGGTTATAAAAGCTATCACATGGTGGTAACCATTCCCATCTATCTGACTGATGGACCGGTAGACACCAAGGTGGAGATCCAGATCAGAACGGTTGCCATGGACTTCTGGGCAAGCCTGGAGCATAAGATCTATTATAAATTTGAAGGCAACGCGCCGGCGTATCTGCAGCAGGAGTTAAAGGCATGTGCTGATGTGGTGAATATGCTGGATGCGAAGATGTTTTCTCTAAATGAGGCGATTCTGGAGCTGAGTGAGGCAAAGCAGAAGGAGGATGAAGAAGAATAAAGAAGGTTATCCTATGAGCACATTAACAAAAGACACTTTAAAGATACTTAAATATAACCGGAAGAATGGGCTTTTATTTGCACTTCTGTTTCGTCTGGTAACAACACCGCTGTATGTATTTGCTTTGGATAAAGGGTTATTATCTGCCCTTCATATGGCCGGCTACAGTTATCTGACAGGTGCCAATATCGGTAATTTTCTGCTGAGACCCTGGACCGTGCTGATTCTGTTTTTTCTGGCATTTCTTGGAGTTTTGATCCTGACATTTGAAGCGGGCTGTCTGCTTACTTTTTATCAGGGCATTTATTATACCAGGAAGTTAACGCCCTGGGAGATACTGGCTGGAGGTTTTTTGAAACTTCTTGATGAAATCCGCAGGAAAAACTGGCGTCTGGGACTTCTGATATTGGCAAACAGTACGTTTGCCAATCTGTACCTGATCTATCGTTTTTTTTCCCGTATAAAACCTTTGAATTTTGTCATGTCGGAAGTTTTAGGGCAGACACCGGGAAAGGTCTGTCTGGCTTTGTTTGTACTTTTGCTGCTTCTGATAGTGGTGCCCGGGCTTTATACGTTTCATGCCTGTATGGTGGAACAAAAGAATTTTCGGGACGGCTATTTAAGAAGCTGGTGGCTGATCAGGCATAGAATCCCCAAGGTCACGGCTGTGATGGCAGTTTATTATCTGGCCTTTATGGCGTTTTTTAAGCTGGCGTATTCGTTCTGCGTGTTGATAGCAGCACTTTCCATCACACTTTTTACTGACAACCGGCTTGCTCTTGCCCTGTTGCCGGCGGCATGCGGCAGAATTGAACTGGTACTTCTCTTTTTCTGCAGTATACTGCTTACGGTTGGGAATTATGGGGCTTTAAGTGTCCAGTATTTTCAATTTACCAGCAAACGGCTGAAAAGGTCCGGGAATATTCTGGATTCGGGAACCAGGTTTGCCAACCGGCGGCTGGCGGGAGTTTCCATTGGAGCCGCTGCCTTGTTCAGTCTCTTTATCTTATTCCAGGTGGTTCACAATGGCTCTGTCATTACAGAAGGACTTTTAAGTCCCGTTCAGATCACCGCTCACAGGGGCAGTTCCAGAGAAGCACCGGAGAACACCATGGCAGCCATTAAAAAGGCGGTGGATGATCTGGCGGACTATGTGGAGATTGATGTACAGGAGACAGAAGACGGTGTGGTGGTTCTGGGTCATGATTCCACCCTGAAACGAGTTGCCGGAGTGAACCGGACAATTGGCTCTTATTCCTTTGAGGAACTGCAAAAGCTTGATGTGGGAAGCTGGTTCTCCCATGAATACGCAGGAGAGAAGATTCCGTCTCTGGAAGAGGTAATGACATTCTGCAAGGGTAAGATCAATATTAACATTGAGATTAAGAATGCAGGAAGCAGAAGCCTTCTTCCTGAAAAGGTTGCAGTTTTGATTGACCAGTACCAGATGAATGAGCAGTGCGTGGTCACTTCCACCCGGTTCTCCTATTTAACCAGGATTAAGAACTTTGATAGGAAGATACGCACCGGGTATATTATTTCAGCGGCCTATGGTAATTATTATTCCAGTGACGATATTGATTTCGTCAGCCTGCGTTCCAGTTTTGTAAATGAGAAGCTGGTAGAAGCGGCACATTTAAGAGGAAAGGCCATACATGCGTGGACAGTGAACAGCAAAAGTGAAATGGAGCGGATGAAGATGCTTTCTGTTGACAACATTATTACAGACTATCCGGTGCTTACCAGACAGATCGTGTACCGGGAAGAGTCAACGGAGAATCTTCTGGAATATTTAAGGCTGGTATTAAAATAGATGGTGATAATACATGCCGGGTTTTATTTTGACCCGGCAGGATTAAGAATGGAGGCATTAAGAATGGACAAAACAAAAGGACAGTTATTACAGGAAGAGTTGACCTTCCGTTTTCCCCACATTGGAAAAGAAGCGCCAGAACAGATGCAGGAAGCGGAGATGTTCTGTGAAGGATATAAGAAATTCCTGGACAATGGTAAGACCGAGCGGGAATGTGTAAGAGAAGCAGTGGCCATGCTGGAGATGCAGGGTTATATTCCATTTGCAGCAGGAAAGAATTACAAGCCAGGGGATAAGGTATATTATGTAAATCGGAATAAAGCCATTATTGCCACCACATTTGGAAAGGAAAGTCTGGAAAAGGGCGTCCGGATTAATGGAGCCCATATTGATTCTCCAAGGCTTGATTTAAAACCTAATCCAGTATATGAAAAGAATGATCTGGCCTATTTTAAGACCCATTATTACGGTGGAATCCGCAAATACCAGTGGGGAACCACTCCGTTAGCCATGCACGGTGTTTTCGTAAAGAAGAACGGAGAAGTGGTGGAAGTGAATATCGGAGAAAAAGAGGGCGAACCGGTATTATGTGTTACAGACCTGCTTCCCCATCTGGCAGCCGACCAGAATGAGAGAAAGTTAAGAGATGGATTAAAGGGAGAAGAACTGAATGTTGTAATCGGCTCCATTCCTTTTGTAGATGAGGCGGAATTAAAAGATCCGGTAAAGCTTCTGGCATTAAACGTGCTTCATGACCGGTATGGAGTTACGGAGGCAGATTTTTTAAGGGCAGAGATTGAACTTGTTCCGGCTCAGAAAGCCTGTGATGTGGGACTTGACCGAAGCATGATTGGTGCTTATGGACAAGATGACAGAGTCTGTGCCTATACAGCCCTCATGGCTGAGATTGATGCGGTTATGCCTCAGTATACTACGGTTACCGTTCTTGCAGACAAGGAAGAGATTGGTTCTGATGGCAATACCGGATTGAATTCAGATTTTGTACTTCACTATATTGAAGATCTGGCTGAGCTCTCAGGCGTTGCGGTACGAACTGTTCTGCGCAATTCCATCTGCCTGTCCTCTGATGTGAATGCAGCCTATGACCCTACCTTTTCCCAGGTTTACGAGGAACGCAATTCCTGTTTTATGAATAAGGGCTGTGTTCTCACCAAATATACAGGAGTAAGGGGAAAAGGCGGTTCCAATGATGCCAGTGCAGAACTGATGGCAAAGGTCATTGCCATGATGGAAGAAGAAGGCGTATACTGGCAGATCGGAGAGCTGGGAGCTGTGGATCAGGGCGGCGGCGGCACCATTGCCAAATATGTGGCTGCCATGGATGTGGATGTAGTAGATCTGGGCGTGCCCATTCTTTCCATGCACTCCCCCTTTGAATTATCAGCTAAGCTGGATGTATACAATACATATAAGGCATTTCGTGCATTTTATAAGTAAGATAGTTTGAAATATTTGTTAATTTCGGGAAAATGCTTTTTTTCGCCAGTCCGATATGATATAACTGACAAGAAGTGTTTTCCCGTTAATCATTATAATAGAAAGAAAAAGGATGGTATGATGAAGAAAATTTTTAAAGTTTGTATGTTGGGTCTGGTTGCTGCCACTCTTGTTTCCGGCTGTGGAAAGAAAGACACAAAGGAGACAAAAGAGGGAACTGCAACTGCGACAGAGGCAACGGAAGCTGCTGCTCCAGAGACTGCAGAAGTAAAAGATTTAAGCGATATTGACAATGGCAAGGTGACACTTGGGGAATATAAAGGAATTGAAGTAACAAAAGAACCCATTGAAGTGACGGACGAAGAGATCAGTCAGGCAATTGATAATGATTTAGCTGCCAAGTTAAAGACTGTTGATGTTGACCGGGAAGTAAAAGACGGCGATGTAGTCAACATCGACTATGTAGGAACCAAAGACGGCGTGGCATTTGATGGAGGAACCGCTAAGGGAGCTGATTTAACCATTGGTTCCAACCAGTTTATTGATGGATTTGAGGATGGACTGATCGGAGCAAAGAAAGGGGAGAAAGTTTCCCTTAATCTTACTTTCCCAGAGAGATACCAAAACGCAGACCTGGCAGGAAAAGCAGTTGTATTTGATGTAACGGTTAATGGGGTAAAAGAGAAGCAGAAACCAGAACTTAATGATGAATTTGTTAAAGAAAACACAAGCTTTAAGACGGTTGAAGAGTACAAAGAGAGTAAAAAACAGGATCTTTTAAAGAGCAAAGGTGACCAGGCGGATCAGAAAGTGAAGAATGATATCTACACAGCCATTGCCAATGATGCCAAGATTGAACCGGATCAGAAAGCCATTGATGCCAACTATGAGAATCTTATTGCCACATACACCAACCAGGCAGCCAACTATGGTCTGGATTTTGCGACATTTGTTGGTGCTTTTACCGGAATGAACGAAGAAGACTTTAAAAACACCATGAAGGCTCAGGCAGAAGAGATTGTAAAACAGAGACTTGTAGTTTCTGCAATCGCAGACAAAGAAGAGATTAAGGTAACAGACGATGACCGGAAAGAGGTTGCCGATCAGTTGGGTTATGAAAGTGCTGAAAAATTAATAGAAGCAGAGACAAAATATGCGGTAGATGATTTTATTATGAATCAGAAAGTCATGGATTTCCTGACTGAAAATGCGGTAATCAAATAATAATTTTACGACAGGGGGAACCTTTATGCAGCTTTTAAAGGACAGAATACGGAGGGATGGCAAGATCAAGTCCGGTGATGTATTAAAAGTAGACAGTTTTTTGAATCACCAGATGGATATCAAGCTGTTTGTTGAGATTGGAAAAGAGTTTAAGAAACGCTTTGCTGGCTGTGAAGTCAACAAGATCTTAACCATTGAGGCCTCCGGAATCGGAATCGCCTGTATCGTTGCCCAGTACTTTGATGTGCCGGTGGTATTTGCAAAAAAATCTAAGACAAAGAACATCGCAGGAGATGTTTATACGACTCAGGTGGAATCTTTCACCCACGGAAGGACTTATGATGTAATGGTGTCCAGGGAATTCCTTGGGGCAGAAGATAAAGTTCTTTTAATTGATGATTTCCTTGCCAATGGTAAGGCGTTAGAAGGGCTTGCAGCCATTGTAAAGGAGTCCGGGGCACAGTTGGTTGGTGCCGGCATTGTCATTGAAAAAGGCTTCCAGCCGGGAGGAGACCGTCTCAGAGCCGAAGGCATCAAGGTAGAGTCTCTTGCTATTGTGGAGCAGATGGATGAAACGACAGGTACAATTTGCTTTCGAGGTGACCAATGAGAAATAGACATAAGGCGCTGTTTTTTGATATAGATGGCACATTGCTTTCTGAAATTAACGGGAATGTACCCGATAGCGCAAAAGAAGCAATTTTCCAGGCTCGCAAAAAAGGTCATCTGGTATTTATTAATACTGGACGGGCTTACAGCCTGATCGGTCCCATAGAAGAACTGATTGAAGTGGATGGATACTGCTGCGGATGCGGAACGCGTGTGGTAGCCGGAGATCAGATCTTGTACTCTTCTGTGATTCCCCATGAAAAGGGACAGCGGATCAAGAGGATTATTGCAGAGCATAAGTTAGATGGGATTTTAGAGGGGACCCAGGGATGTTATTTCCGGAAGGAAACCTCTTGGATGCCAAAAGTGGAGAAGATGAAGGCCAGAATGCGGGATAATGGCTTAGTCTCTTCTTATGGCTGGGATGAGGACTGTTATGAATTTGATAAGTTCTGTGTTTTCCGGGATGAAAACAGCGATATGGAAGGATTTTCAAAGGCATTGGGAGAAGACTTCGATATCATAGACCGTGGTGGTGACTTCTATGAATGTGTACCAGCAGGATTTTCAAAGGCGACAGGAATTAAACTGGTGATGAAGCATTATGGAATTGATCTGGAAGATGTTTATGTGTTTGGAGACAGCACCAATGATTTATCCATGTTTCAGTTTGCAAAAAATTGTGTCCTCATGGGACATCACAGCGTGGAACTGGAACCTTATGCTACATTTTTTACAAAGAACGTGGAAGATGACGGAGTGGCATATGCCATGGAGGAGTTAGGGTTAATATAGGTTGAAAAAGGGTTTGTCTGATTATTTTTAGATAATAAGAGTGTAATTGTCATGGTGTAATGCGGTGCCCTGACAATTACACTTATTTTTTTAGCCCAGAGTATATACACTATTGTTTATTTAGTAGAAAGAGAGAAAAGAATACTCCTTGCCACACTAATCCCATTGGCAGAAGCCTGCTGGAGCCCACGGGTTACAGAAGCCCCGTCACCAATAGCCCGTAATCCCTCCACACTGGTTTCAAAGTCCTGATTTACTACAACTTTATTTGAGTAAAACTTTACCTCAACACCATACAGGAGTGTTTCATCGCTGGCAATCCCTGGTGTGACTTTATCCAGAGCCAGCAGCATTTCTTTTATGTCAACCATGATCCGGTGAGGAAATACCAAAGACAGATCACCAGGAACCGCATCTTTTAATGTGGGGATCAGGTTATTTCTGCATAGCCGTTCCTCTGTGGTACGCCGTCCTCTTTGGAAATCCCCAAAGGTCTGCACAAGGATTCTTCCATCACAAAGCATGTTACTCAACTGTGCGATATGCTTTCCGTATTCAATTGGAGTTTTAAACGGTTTGGTAAAATTCTTGGACACCAGAATGGCAAAGTTTGTATTGTTTGTTTTATATTCTTTTGATTTGTAAGCATGACCGTTTACAACAGCAAGCCCGTTCTCATAATATTCTGTAGCAACTTCTCCGGAAGGATTGGTGCAGAATGTACGCACTTTATCATCAAAGGTCGGAGTATAGTAAACAAGTTTTGCTTCATATAAATTCTTGTTTAAAAACTCCATCACCTCATCCCGGACCTCAACCCGGACTCCGATATCAACGGTTCCAACCATGGTTTCTATGCCATGATTGTTACAGATATGGCTGAACCAGTCGGAACCTTCCCGCCCGATGGCAGAAACGATTTCTCCGGCAAGGAATGTCTCATCGTGATCCGTCATCACACCAGTTGCCCGGTTTCCTTCAATCAGGATATCCTTAACCATCGTGTTAAACTTCATCTCAACCCCCATTGCCAGCAGGTGTTCCTGAAGCCGGGTATAGATTTTATAACCTTCCTCCGTACCTAAGTGACGGATGGGACATTCAATCAGTTTTAAATTTGCATTGATGGCTTTCCGGCGGATCTCTTCGATTTCCTTTTGTTTATCCACACCATAGACATTCTCATCTGCACCAAATTTCAGGTAGATGTTATCAGATTCCTTTAACAATTCCACCGTCTTGTCGTATCCTAAGATCTCAGGCAGATTCCCGCCTACATCCGGAGACAGGGAAAGCTTTCCGTCAGAAAATGCTCCGGCTCCTGCAAATCCGGTTGTAATGGAACACGGCTTGCATCCCACACAGACTTTGGTGGTTCGCTTGGGACAGGTCCGGTTTTCAATGCGGCGTCCCTTTTCAATCATAAGAATCTTGAGTTCTGGTTTCTTCTCAATGAGCTCATAGGCGCAGAAAATGCCGGAAGGGCCTGCACCAATGATGATCACATCGTATTTTCCATTCGAATCTTTCATGAACATCACTCCTTTTTTCACCCGATAGTCAGCCGCTGCGTCATTGGGGAGACAGGCGCAACGATATTATTTTATCATAATGGGAAGATTGGTGGCAAGGGCTGGCATAAAAACTTCATAATATAAAATAAAATCCTTTCCCTTTACATCTTTTGGCGGAACTGATAAAATAATAGAAACAGCGTTAGACCCCGGTAAGGGAAATCTAACGCTTTTCGGGCGTTTTAAAGCCAGAACAGTCATGAATTGTAAATACAGTTAATATAGACAATAATAAGGAGAATCTTCATGTTTATCATCGCAGGATTAGGAAACCCGACCAGGGAATATGAAAAGACCAGACACAATGTAGGCTTTGAAGCCATTGATGTTCTGGCGGACAAACTTGGAATCAGTGTAACAGATAAAAAGCACAGGGCATTCTGCGGTATGGGAATGGTGGGAACAGAAAAGGTAATTCTGTCCAAACCACAGACTTATATGAATTTAAGCGGCGAAAGTATTGGAGCCATGGCAGATTATTATAAGGTGGAACCAGATCATGTTATCGTCATTTGTGATGATATTAATCTGGAAGAGGGACAGCTCAGAATTCGGACCAAAGGAAGTGCCGGCGGACATAATGGGCTTAAAAATATTATCAGCCATCTGGGGACCCAGGAATTTATAAGGATCCGGGTAGGTGTGGGAGAAAAACCCAAAGAGATGGATCTGGCAGATTATGTCCTTGGCCGTTTTCCCAAAGATCAGGAAGCGGTTATGGAAGAAGCTTACCATGATGCTGCAACAGCCGCTGTTATGCTGATTACAGATGGAGCCGATCAGGCGATGAATCATTTCAATAAAAAGAAATAAGGAGACCTCATGAGCGGACTATTTGAAAAACCATTGTGGGAGCTGAAAGATTTTGAAGATCTTGCAAAGGACATAGAAAAAAAGGCCGGACCAATGGCGGCCAGCGGCTGCATGGATTCCCAGAAAGTTCATCTGATGTATGAAGCGGCAAAAAGTGCAGATTTAAAGCTGGTGGTGACTTATGACGATACCAGGGCCAGGGAAATCTATGAAGATTTAAGTTTCTTTGATTCCGATGTATGGCTTTATCCCGCCAGGGATCTTCTCTTTTTTAATGCAGATATTCATGGAAATCTGTTAACCAAACAGCGAATGACCGTGTTCCGGCATCTGATGGAACAGACTTCCGGCTGGGTGATAACCACCATCGACGGACTTATGGACCATCTGCTTCCGCTTTCGGCATTAAAGGAGCAGGTATTGCCCGTAAAAAGCGGCCAGACCATTGATATTGAAAAGTGGAAAAAGCATCTGGCAGAGCTGGGCTATGAGCGGATGGCGCAGGTAGATGGTATGGGACAGTTTTCCATCCGGGGCGGAATTATTGATGTGTTTCCGCTGACAGAGGAACTTCCTGTCCGTATAGAACTCTGGGATGATGAGGTGGATTCCATCCGTACCTTTGACCTTGAGAGTCAGCGTTCCATCGAACAACTGGAAGAAATTAATATTTATCCGGCATCGGAGATGGTGCTGACCAAAGAACGGCTGGAAGAAGGTATGGATTCCATCCAAAAAGAAGTAAAAAAATATGAAAAGGATTTGAGAGGCCAGTCAAAGATTGAAGAAGCCGCCAGAATTCGTTCCATTATCAATGAGCTTTTAGAAGGATTGAAGGAAGGGTACAAGCAGCAGGGGCTTGACGGATACATTCATTATTTCTGTCCGGACAGCGTTTCTTTTTTAGACTACTTTAAAAAGGACCATACCGTTTTATTCATTGACGAACCGGAGCGCCTAAAGGAAAAGGGCGAAACCGTAGAAATGGAATTTAGGGAAAGTATGATACATCGTCTGGATAACGGGTATCTTCTTCCGGGGCAGACCGGACTTCTTTTTCCTGCAAAGGAAATGCTGGCAGCAGTTCAGACCAGAACAACCGTTTATTTAACCGGTCTGGAACAGAAGCTTTCCGGTTTTGCAGTGAAAAACCGTTATAGTTTTCAGGTAAAGAATGTAAGCGCTTACCAAAATGGATTTGAACTGCTGATCAAAGATCTGACCAGGTGGAAAAAGGAAGGGTATCGCATTATCCTTCTGTCAGCATCCCGAACAAGAGCCAGCCGTCTGGCAGGAGATTTGCGGGAATATGATTTACGGGCATATTGTCCTGCGGATGAGGAAGAGCGGGATGTAAAACCAGGCGAGATTCTTGTTACCTATGGAAAACTCCACCGTGGATTTGAATATCCTCTGATTAAATTCATTGTTATTACAGAAGGGGATATGTTTGGAGGGGAGAAAAAGAAACGCAAACGGAAAAAGGCAGCCTATGAAGGAACTAAAATCCATAACTTTGCGGAACTGTCCATTGGCGACTATGTGGTGCATGAAGATCATGGACTTGGTGTTTACCGGGGAATTGAAAAGATTGAACAGGACGGGGTTATTAAAGATTATTTAAAAGTGGAGTATGCGGACAACGGCAATCTTTATCTTCCTGCAACCAGACTGGACGGAATTCAGAAGTATGCTGGTGCAGAAGTCAAAAAACTCAAATTAAACCGTCTTGGCGGAGATCAGTGGAACAAGACAAAGACCCGGGTCAAAGGTGCGGTGAAAGAGATTGCAAAAGATCTGGTTATGCTGTATGCGGCAAGGCAGCAGACTCATGGATTTGAGTATGGACCCGATACGGTCTGGCAAAGAGAGTTTGAAGAGATGTTTCCATATGAGGAAACAGAAGACCAGTGGGATGCCATTGAGTCAACGAAAAAGGATATGGAAAGCAAAAAAATCATGGACCGTTTAATCTGCGGAGATGTTGGTTACGGAAAGACCGAGATCGCCCTTCGTGCCGCTTTTAAGGCAGTGCAGGATGGAAAACAGGTGGTCTATCTGGTTCCCACCACCATACTGGCGCAGCAGCACTACCATACCTTTGCCCAGAGAGTCAAAGATTTTCCTGTCCGGGTAGATTTAATGTCCAGGTTCCGTACTCCCAGCCAGGTGAAAAAAACGGTGGAAGATTTAAGCCGTGGTCTGGTGGATATTGTTATTGGTACTCACCGGGTTCTCTCCAAGGATATTAAATTTAAAGATCTGGGACTTCTTATTATTGACGAAGAACAGCGGTTTGGCGTAACACACAAGGAAAAGATCAAACAGTTAAAAGATGATGTGGACGTACTTACACTGACCGCCACTCCCATTCCAAGAACGCTTCATATGAGTCTGGTGGGTATCCGTGATATGAGTGTTCTGGAGGAGCCTCCTGTGGACCGTATGCCCATTCAGACCTATGTCATGGAGCATAACGATGAGATGGTCCGGGAAGCCATTCACCGGGAACTTTCCAGGGGAGGACAGGTTTATTATGTATATAACCGTGTCAACAACATTGATGAAGTGGCAAACCATATTGCAAAACTGGTGCCGGAAGCCAATGTTACCTTTGCGCATGGACAGATGCGGGAACATGAGCTGGAAAGAATTATGTTTGATTTTGTAAATGGAGAAATTGATGTGCTGGTTTGTACCACCATTATTGAGACTGGTCTTGATATCCCCAACGCCAACACGATGATCATACAGGATGCGGACCGCATGGGACTGTCCCAGCTTTATCAGCTCCGTGGGCGTGTGGGACGTTCCAGCCGCATATCTTATGCGTTTTTAATGTATAAACGTGATAAAATGCTAAAGGAAGAAGCGGAAAAACGCCTTCAGGCGATCCGGGAATTTACAGAGCTTGGTTCCGGTATTAAGATCGCCATGCGGGATTTAGAGATCCGGGGTGCCGGCAATGTATTAGGAGCGGAACAGCATGGTCATATGGAGGCGGTTGGATATGATCTTTACTGCAAGCTCTTAAATCAGGCGGTTTTAGAGTTAAAAGGAGAACGCAAGGAAGAAGAGACCTACCAGACTGTGGTGGACTGCGATGTGGATGCTTACATTCCCACTTCCTATATTAAGAACGAATATCAGAAGCTTGACATATACAAGCGTATTTCCAGTATTGAGAATGAAGACGAATACATGGATATGCAGGATGAACTTATGGACCGTTTTGGGGATATACCAAAACCGGTTGATAACCTGTTAAAGGTTGCAGGCTTAAAAGCCCTGGCTCACAGTGCCTATGTGATAGAGGTGAATATCAACCGCCAGGAAATCCGTCTTACCATGTATAAAAATGCAAAGCTGAAAGTAGAGGGAATCCCGGCAATTGTGGAACAGTACCGTGGAGATCTGAAATTTATCATGGGAGAAGAACCAAGGTTTACCTACCTGGATCGAAAAAAGAATGCAACCACAGATGCCATGATGGATCAGGCAGAAGTAATTCTAAAACAGATAGCAGAATTATCTGATAGATGATAAAAAAACTCGATAATAAGTGTTTAAAATGAAGATTAACAATAAAAATCAGGGCTTAACTCTTTTTAAGGGTTGGTCCTGATTTTAAATTTTGGGAAAAATGGCAGACTTAAGTATAATCTTTCGTATTCGTAGCAAAATAATATCAGTGATATTAAAACGCACAAGATGGAGGAATATTAATTATGAAAGCAACTGGTATAGTAAGAAGAATTGATGATCTGGGCCGGGTAGTTATACCAAAAGAAATCAGAAGGACACTCCGTTTACGAGAAGGAACTCCGCTTGAGATATTTACAGACAGAGAAGGAGAGATTATCTTAAAGAAATATTCTCCCATGGTTGAACTGACTGCTTTCGCATCCCAGTATGCAGAAGCAATGTCTCAGACTACAGGGCTTACTGTCTGCATCAGCGACAGAGACCAGATTATTGCAGTAGCCGGCGGTTCCAAAAAAGAACTGCTTCAAAAAACCATCAGCAAACAGTTAGAAACCGTAATCAATGAGCGCAGCGTTGTCATTGCTGGTAAGGATGAGAAAGGTTTTGTGGCATTGACGGGAGAAACATTAGAAGGTATTACGGCTCAGGTAATTGCTCCAATTATCTGTGAAGGAGATGCCATAGGAGCTGTAGTTTTATTGAGCAGAGAAGCAAGAGTGCGTTTTGGCGATATGGAAACAAAGCTTGCCACAACGGCAGCAGGATTCTTAGGACGCCAGATGGAAGGCTGATAATTCCACGGACATAATCAGGAGGTGAAAGAAATGAAAGATGAAAAAGACATGAACGATCTGGAAGTTGTGTTGCCGGAAGATGATTACGGTGATGGCGATATACCAGAGATTGACACAGAGCCATATGAAGACGGATTCTATGTAGAACCGCTGCCAGAATCAGAACGGCCGAGAAGAGATGGACCTGGAGGGAATTAAGGAAAGGCAGCCGCACGGCGGCTGCCTTTTTGTAAAGTTTTTAAAATTAGTAGATGATCTGGTCTCCGTCTTTGATGGAATAGTTTGCTTTAACCCCCAGCTCGTCCATCCATTGTCTGGTTTCAAGGGTCTTCCAGTCGCCGCTTCCAATGCCGGCACCGCCGTCGTTGTTCCAGAGCCAGAGAGGACAAGGCCATAGTGCGATCTTCGGTGCAATGGCTTCATAGACATTTCGGTTGACGCCGTACTGTCCATGATGGGACATCTGCACAATATCACTTTTTAAATCCGCAGCACTTGTCTGTGCCAGTAAGATCTCCCCTGCCTCAGGTCCCATGTCTCCAAGAACCAGAACACTGACGTTGTTAAGGAAAAACTTATAGGCAACCGAGCTGTTGTTTACAGAAGTGACGTCGAGAAGATAAGGATCATTTAACACCTTGGCGGTGATGAGCCCAGTCTTGATTTCATCTCCCTTTTTTACAACGTGGAGACGGTCGGCAGGAAGAGTGGCGAGTGCGTCCCGTAACTGGGTTACCAGATTTGCCCTGGAAGGTTCCACCTTTTCATACCAGGACTGGTCTGCCAGATTGTAGTAAACGTGATCAATGGTAATCTTATTGTCCGGGTTATTTAAAATCTGAACCAGCGCGCCCACATGATCGGAATGAGGGTGAGTAATATACCAGGCAGCAACCTTGCCGCCTTTTTGATGTATAACATCGGTTAGATGTTCTGCATCAATATCCCAGCCCCCGTCGATAACAACCACATTGCCCTGCTTGTCCTGGAGAACCATGGAAAGCATCTGTCTGTTATCATAATCGGCAAGGAGGGATAAGCTGCCGCCGCCAAATACTTTTGCTCCAGGTCCCATGGCAATGGACGGACCAAAGCCCATGGCTTTTGCAGATAAGTCCGCTTCTGCCTGACCGGGTGATACGGTCTGCATGTGAAATGCAGAAAAAACAATGTTTAAAAACAGCAGGCATGCTGCCATTTTTTTCCAGATATTGAATTCTTTCATAAGAGCCTCCGGTTTCAATTAAATTATAACTTATTATATAAGAAACCGTTCTGTTTTAACAGGGGCAAAAAGCAAATGTCAGAAAATCTTCAGAATTGGGAAAAATTTCTAATAAAAATGTCTTGTTTTTTGACGAGAAAAAGGTGATTTCGTCGGAAGGAAGAAAGGCTCTCCCCGATGTGATAAAAAAGGGTTAAAAAGCCTGTAAAAAGAGGAAAAAACCTTGACAAAAACAGGAGAAACAGCTATAAATGATATAGTAATCGTGTTAATGCGAAAAATAGTAGCAAAGTGCTACATTTCAGGAGGAAGATATCAATGAACAAAGCAGAGTTAATCGCAGCAGTAGCAGAGAAAGCAGAGCTGTCAAAAAAAGATGCGGAGAAGGCAGTAAAAGCTTTGACAGATGTTATATCTGAAGAGTTAGTGAACGGCGAGAAAATCCAGTTAGTTGGTTTTGGTACATTTGAGGTATCTGAAAGAGCTGCAAGAGAAGGCAGAAATCCAAAGAGCGGTGAAGTTATGAACATCCCTGCATCCAAAACACCAAAATTCAAAGCTGGAAAAGCTTTAAAGGATATGGTTAACGCATAATCCATGAGATTAGACAAGTTTCTTAAAGTTTCCCGCCTTATTAAAAGAAGGACTGTAGCCAATGAGGCCTGTGATGCTGGTCGTGTGCTTGTGAATGAAAAGCCTGCAAAAGCTTCTCTGAACATCAAACAGGGTGACGTGATTCAGATACATTTTGGGACCAGTTCGGTTAAGGTAGAGGTTCTTGATGTAGCAGAAACGGTGAAAAAAGATGAGGCGAAGGAACTGTACCGGTATCTTTAACTCTTAGTCTTTACGCATGATAAATTTCAGGAATATTGGAGCATTCCTCCTAATATACTTAAGACAGGTATATTAGGAGGTTTTTCTTATGGAAGAGAAAGTAAATATCCGCCCTCACAGGCTGACAATAGAAAATCGTGCCTCCGGTACGTTAACAGGAATACGGGAAGTGGTGTCTTTTGATGAAAATCAGGTAGTTCTGGATACGGATATGGGGCTTTTGACTTTAAAGGGCAAAGACCTTCATGTCAGCCGGCTGACATTGGAAAAAGGGGAAGTGGATTTAAACGGCACCATTGAAAGTTTGAATTATTCCTCCAATGAGGCACTCCGCAGATCCGGGGAATCTCTTTTGTCCAGACTGTTTAAATAAGAATCAGAGGGAGTCATATGAGCGTTCATATTATATATGAAGTAAAACTTCTGCTCTACAGCTTTTTGACGGGTGCAGGGCTTATGATGACATATGACCTGTTGCGCGCTTTCCGTATCTTCATTCCCCACTCCTATGTCTTTACAGGAATTGAGGATATGATCTTCTGGGTATATGCCGCCTTGTCGGTATTTTCCCTTCTATATGAGCAGAATGACGGCGGATTAAGAGGTTATGTGATTGCAGGAATATTTCTTGGAATGTTTCTGTATGACAGGATGATCAGCAGGTTTTTCCTAAAGTTCTTGAAAAAGTTTTGGAAATATCTTAAAATGAAACTGCGTAGGTTTTTTCGCCATAAACGGCGGCAATAGGGACGACTGGTGAATTTATGAATAGGATAGGTAAAACTAGAAGAAAAAGAAAAGATAAATGGGGCAACCGCATGGCTCTCATCGGTATTACTTTTGTTGTATTCAGCCTTGCCGTGACTGTGACCCTTAAAGGTGCATCTTTAAAGGAAAAGGAACGGGAGTATTCCATACGCCTTGAGAATCTTGAGGCGCAGGTGGACAAGGAGGAAGAACGGGCGAAGAAGCTGGAGGATCACCGGGTCTATGTACAAACCAAACAGTATGTAGAAGAAGTGGCAAAGCAGAAGCTTGGTCTTGTAAAGCCTGATGAGATTTTGTTGAAACCATCGCAGCGGCAGTAGATTTCCCTGCGGATTTCTTTTCATGCCCGGAGGGTGTGAACTTAAAAGGAGAAACCTGTCGTACGATTTTTAATAATGGCTTAGTTGTTTTGACAAATATTTTCCTTCTGTCTGTATATAATGTGGTCGATAGCATGAAACAGGCAGGAGGGATTTTTTGTGTTCAGACGTAAGGCAGCACATCACGATATGGCTGATGTGAATGTATACACGGCTAAAAGATTAAACGACATGGCAAACTCTTTGGGAGAACTTGCCAGAGCGTGCACAGATGACCTGTCCACAGAACAGGGACTTACGAAGGAAGATGGCGTTGCGGCTTTAGAGACAGCAGCAGCCATGGTATGCGCAGGCTGTAACAAATGCTTTGTGCATCCCGGGAAAGAACAGGATAACCAGTATTATCTGCAGTATCTGATTCGTGCATTTGAACAAAAGGGCAACGTGGATTACGGGGACATGCCCCGTTTTTTTCTGGAAACCTGCAAAAAGAAAGATGAATACATGGGCCATCTAAACAGAGGCCTTGGAAGAGCTACCATGAATCTGGCATGGAAAAACCGCTTTTTGGAAAGCAGAGATGCTGTCATTGTCCAGTTTCAGGAACTGGCGGTGATCCTGGAAGAATTTTCTCATCAGGTAGAGCATGCGGTTGATATCACTCCGGATTGGGAAGATGAGGTAAAACGGGCATTTCGCCGCAACCGCATCATAATAGAGAAAATGCTGGTGCTGGAATATGAAAATCAGCAAAGAGAAGCATTTTTAACCATGCGCACCATGAATGGGCGCTGTGTTACCGTGAAAGAAGCCGCTGAGATTCTAGAAGGAGCCATGGAAGAAGGGGAGTGGACCGTGGCACCGGACGGAAGAAATCTGGTGACCAAACAGGCGGATACCATACGGTTTGTGGAACGGGGAGAGTATCAGGTGATATATGGAGCTGCCAAGGCAGTAAAGTCGGGAGAAGAAGTCTCTGGAGACAATTACACCTTTGGACAAGTCCAGCCGGGACAAGTTATCATAAGTCTGTCAGATGGCATGGGAAGCGGAAAGGCAGCAGAAGAAGAGAGCCGCCAGGTCATTGAACTGACCCAGAGACTTTTGGAAGCAGGATTTTCCTGCAGAGCCGCTTTAAAGATGGTCAATACGGTTTTGCTTCTCACCGGAATCTCCCAGCACCCGGCTACCCTGGATCTGTGCTGTATTGATTTAAAGACCGGAATCATGGAAGCCATGAAGCTTGGAGCCGCCGCTACTTACATATTAAGTGAGCGGGGGGTGGAACTTTTAGAGGCAGGTGACGTTCCCATGGGAATTTTAAATCCTGTGGAACCCGTATTGCTATCCAAGAAACTGTGGGATGACAACCGGATCATTATGGTGAGTGATGGCATATTAGATGCACTTCCTGCTGACGATAAGGAATTAATGCTGAAAGAATTCATTGAAGGCATGCCGGTAAAGAATCCACAGGATATGGCGGACCGGATTCTGCTATTTGCCAGATCCTTTACGGAAACAGCGGCGGATGATATGACCGTACTCACTGCCGGCATATGGAAAAGAAAATAATAATTGCAACAGACATGTTTTACGGGTATATTTATAATAAAGAGGGGAGAAAATCAACTAAGGAAGGTGGCTGAATGTACAAAACGATATTGGATTTTATCAGACGGAACCGGCTGTTTACTCCGGGAGACCGCATTATTGTTGCGCTTTCCGGAGGAGCCGATTCGGTCTGTCTTCTTGTAATTTTAAATGAATTAAAGGATGTGCTTGGACTGACCTTAAAAGCGGTCCATGTCCATCACGGGTTAAGAGGTCTGGAGGCAGACAGGGACAGTAATTATGCCAGAGAACTTTCCAGGTCTCTTTCTGTTCCGTTCGAATGTGTTTCAGTGGATGCAGCAGAATATGCAAGAGAGCATAAGATGTCAGTAGAAGAAGCTGGAAGACATTTGCGGTATGAAATCTTTGAAAAACAGCGGATTGCCTTTCATGGAGACAAAATCGCAGTTGCCCATCATGCGGATGACCAGGCAGAAACCATTCTTTACCATCTTTTCCGGGGAACTGGATTAAAAGGGCTTGGAGGAATGCGCCCGGTAAGAGAGCGTATTGTCCGGCCGTTGCTGATTACGGGCAAGAAGGAAATTGTTGCATATCTGGAGGGAAAAGGGATATCTTATTGTGAGGACTCTACAAATTCCCATACGGATTATGCAAGGAACCGACTCCGGATTTCCCTGCTGCCTCAGATCCGGGAACAGATCAATACCCGTGCTGCAGAGAACATTGTTCATGCCGGAGAACTGGCGGCAAAAGCAGACACATATTTAGAAAAGCAGGCATGCAGGTATTTGGAGCAGCATGGTTCCTGGGAGTTTGATGAGAAAAACCAGGTTACAGCCTGTGCGCTTTGCACAGAACAGCTTCTTTCTCAGGAAGACATTATCATCACTTATATAATCCGCCAAATGATTCATCAGGTTCATTCCTCCATGAAAGATATTACCATGACTCATGTGGAAAACATCAAGTCACTTGCTTCTTCGTTAGCAGGCAGGCAGATTGATCTTCCCGGAGGACTTTTAGCAGTAAGAATTACGGATCGTTTGTGGATAAAGAACAAATATAGAAATGAATCTGTGGATTATTCCAGGGATATGTTGCTTCCCCAGGTTGATTTTCAAGTCTTTCCCTATAAAAAAGGTCAGGAAATTCCCCAAAACGGGTATACGAAATGGTTTGATTATGATAAAATCAAATGTGCGCTCTCTGTGAGGTATCGGAAAACCGGAGATTACATGACACTGGCCGGAGGCGGCAGAAAGACCGTCAAAGCATTTATGATTGATGAAAAGATACCCAGAGAAGACCGGGGAAGGATCCCGCTTATTGCGGAGGGTTCCCATGTCCTGTGGGTCATCGGATACCGGATCAGTGAATACTATAAGATAACAGATGATACCCATACAGTAATACAAATGCAGCTAGACGGAGGAAAATACAATGGATGATAAGATACGTGTATTATTATCAGAAGAAAAAGTGGCAGAAAGAATTAAGGAAATCGCAGATCAGGTAAGCAAGGATTATGAAGGAAAGAAGCTTCATTTGATTTGTATTTTAAAAGGAGGAGTTTTCTTTACCTGTGAAGTTGCAAAACGAATCAGCCTGCCGCTTACCATGGATTTCATGTCCGTATCCAGTTACGGGTCCGGCACCGTATCAAGCGGTATCGTAAAGATCACAAAGGATCTTGATGATCCCATTGAGGGAAAGGATGTCCTGATCGTTGAAGATATCATTGATTCCGGTAATACCTTATCGTATTTAATAGAGGTATTAAAGCAAAGAAATCCAAACAGCATCGAACTGTGTACTCTGCTTGATAAACCGGAACGCAGGGTGAAAAAGCAGGTACAGGTGAAGTATACCTGTTTCACAGTCCCGGATGAGTTTATCGTGGGATATGGTCTTGATTACGATCAGATATACAGGAATTTGCCATATATAGGAGTTATAGAACAGCAATAAGGAGGCAGCATGTTGAAACAACAGCAACCATTTAAAGGCTTGGGATTTCTGCTCCTTCTGGTTATCATGCTTTTATTTGCCAGCAGGCTTCCCCAAAAGAGTCAGATCATCACCAACCAGGAATTGATGCTGGCTATTGACAACGGGAATATAGCATCTGCGAACATCAGACAGAATGATCCGCCCCCAACAGGCAAGATTGAGATGTCCATGACTGACGGCACATCAAAGCAGGCGAATGTATCCGATGTGATCGGGATTCAGGACCGTCTGGACCGCAGCGGAATTACCTATACGGTGGATGCGGTACAGAAAGAGAATCTGTTTTTAACCATCACTCTTCCGCTGATACTTACCGCCGTTGCCGTAGTATTTTTGTTCATGGTAATGAATGCCAGAGCAGGAGCAGGCAGTGCCAATTCCAAGATGATGAATTTTGGAAGAAGCCGGGCGCTTCTGGCAAAGGATGCCAATAAGATTAATTTCAGCAAGGTAGCAGGACTGGAAGAAGAGAAGGAGGAACTGGAAGAAGTCGTTGACTTTTTGAAAAATCCTCAGAAGTATACGGGAGTTGGTGCCAGAATCCCCAAAGGAATCCTGCTTGTAGGACCTCCGGGAACCGGTAAGACGCTCCTTGGCAAAGCCGTTGCAGGAGAGGCTGGTGTTCCATTCTTCTCCATATCGGGATCGGATTTTGTGGAGATGTTTGTCGGTGTGGGTGCATCCCGTGTCAGAGATTTGTTTGAAGAGGGCAAGAAGCACGCGCCCTGTATTATATTTATTGATGAGATTGATGCAGTTGCCCGCCGCAGAGGAACGGGGATGGGTGGAGGACATGACGAACGTGAACAGACCTTAAACCAGCTTCTGGTGGAGATGGATGGGTTTGGGATCAATGAAGGAATTATTGTTATGGCAGCCACTAACCGTGTGGATATTTTAGATCCTGCCATTCTGCGTCCCGGAAGGTTTGACAGAAAGGTCGGTGTAGGCAGACCTGATGTAAAGGGAAGAGAAGAAATCTTAAAAGTTCATTCCAAAGAAAAGCCCTTGGCAGAAGACGTGGATTTAAGAAGAGTTGCCCAGACCACCTCCGGATTTACCGGGGCGGACTTAGAGAATCTTCTCAATGAAGCCGCTATTTATGCAGCCAGACACAGCAAAAAGTTTATTACCCAGGCTGATATTGATAAGTCATTTGTTAAGGTCGGCATCGGAGCCGAGAAAAAGAGCAAGGTTATTACCGAAAAGGAGAAGCGGATTACCGCTTATCACGAAGCTGGTCACGCAATTTTATTCCATCTTCTTCCGGATGAAGGACCGGTTCATACCATCTCAATTATTCCAACCGGGATGAGTGCTGCCGGATATACCATGCCTTTGCCGGAGAATGATCATATGTTTAATACCAAAGGGAAGATGCTGCAGGATATTATGGTTGATTTAGGCGGCAGAATAGCAGAAGAGATTATCTTCGGGGATATTACCACCGGAGCCTCCCAGGATATTAAGCAGGCAACTGCTCTTGCTCGTGCCATGGTAACCCAGTACGGAATGTCTGATCAGGTGGGCATGATTAATTATGACAATGATGGAGATGAAGTTTTCATCGGCCGGGATCTGGCTCATACCAAGAACTACGGCAGTCAGGTAGCCAATACCATAGACAATGAGGTAAAACGGATTATTGATGAGTGCTACAAAAAGGCAAAGGAGATTATCTTGCAGCATGAAGATGTACTCCATGCCTGCTGTAAAATGCTCATGGAAAAGGAAAAAATTGGTCAAAAGGAATTCGAAAGTCTTTTCCCTGCTTCTTCCGAAGCAGAACAGATTTCTAATGACTTCCTAAAATAGAAGTGGAGAATCTCAGATAAAATATCTAACTTTTGTCTGAGATTCTTTGCTTTTTTGTAACCTATCTACATGGTATGCAAAAGTGCATAAAAAAACAGATTCAAAAAAATGATGTTTGTGCACACTTATTCTGAGCTTCATGGTATATTTATAAACGTAAACCCCCCCAATACATTATATAGTTTTTGCTACACCCCATAAGAAACGAAATACCTTCTCCGAAGAACGGTCAGCTACCCCGCTGACCGTTTTTTCTATTTCAAAAACAAAAGCCGGGTTGTATATTTGAGATCAATCGGATAAGATAGTAATAGATAGAAGAGAAGGAAGGAAATGGAGATCCTATGAATATAGACGCATTGTTTGCCGATGAGACAGAGAATTTCCGTTTTCCAGCGGAGCCGGGAGAAGCAGAGGAAGTGTGCTTTTTGTTCCGTACGGCAGCCGATGACGGAAGTCAGGTTTATTTTGTAGAAGAGGAAGAAAAACGTAAGACAATCATGAAGAAGGTCTGTTCCGATGGAGTGTTTGATTACTATGAACACAGACAAATTCCAGGTCTCCAGCCTCTTTATTATGTATTTTATATAGAAAACGGAGAAGAACATGTGTTCTATAACCGCCTTGGTGTTTCTGAAACATCATTTCCCCAGTACCGCTTTCGCCTGATTCCCGGATTCTCTGTTCCGGAATGGGCAAAGGGGGCTGTGATGTATCAGATTTATGTAGATCGGTTTTATAATGGGAATCCGGATAATGATGTAAAGGACCGGGAATATATCTATCTTGGAAAGCTGGTTACTCAGGTGACGGACTGGGAGAAATTCCCGGAACAGATGGATGTAGGATTCTTTTACGGAGGAGATCTACAGGGAGTGTTGAAAAAGCTGGATTATTTACAGACTCTTGGTGTGGAAGTACTCTATTTAAACCCCATCTTTGTATCACCTTCCAATCATAAATACGACTGTCAGGATTATGATCACATTGACCCTCATTACGGGGTCCTTGTAAAAGACGGCGGTGAAGTGGTGGAAGAGGGGGCTTTTGACAACAAAGGAGCAACCAGATATATGATTCGCACCACAGACCAGGATAATCTGGCTGCCAGTGACGCTTTTTTTTCCAGGTTTATACAAGAGATTCACAGACGGGGAATGAAGGTAATTCTTGATGGCGTGTTTAATCACTGTGGTTCGTTTCATAAGTGGCTTGATGGAGAAGGAATCTATGCCATGTCCGGAGATTATGAGCCAGGAGCCTTTTTAACAAAGGAAAGTCCGTACCAGTCCTATTTCCGGTTCTCAGACCAGGAAGGGTGGCCTTATAATGACACTTACGATGGCTGGTGGGGGCATTTGACCCTTCCTAAGCTGAATTATGAAGAATCGCCTGCCCTATTTGAAGAAATCCTTGCTGTTGCCAGGAAATGGGTCTCTCCGCCTTACTGCGCAGATGGCTGGCGCCTTGATGTGGCGGCAGATTTGGGGCGTACCAGCCAGTATAACCATGAGTTTTGGCGGGCATTTCGCAAAGCCGTAAAGGAAGCCAATCCTGAGGCGCTGATACTTGCTGAACACTATGGAGACCCGTCTGACTGGCTACAGGGAGATCAGTGGGATACCATAATGAACTATGATGGATTTATGGAACCGGTCAGTTGGTTCCTTACTGGAATGGAGAAGCACAGCGATGAAAAAAACATGGATTTATTTGGAGATGGGAAACGTTTCTTTCAATCCATGAATGAGCATATGAGCCGTATGATGACCGGGTCTTTGTTTGCGGCGATGAACCAATTGTCCAATCATGATCACTCTCGTTTTCTTACGAGAACCAATCAAAAGACGGGCAGAGCAGCAACCCTTGGACCGGAGGCGGCTTCTCTTGGGGTTCACTATGGAATATTCCGGGAAGCGGTGATGATTCAGATGACCTGGCCGGGAGCACCTGCCATCTATTACGGAGATGAAGCCGGTCTGTGCGGCTTTACAGACCCGGACAACCGGAGGACGTATCCGTGGGGCAGAGAAGATTTTGAGTTGATTGAGTTTCACCGGTATATGACTTCCTTTCACCGGAGAATGAAAGCCCTTCGGAAAGGCTCCTTAAAACAGCTTCTTGCAGAAGATCATCTGATCTCTTATGGCAGATTCTGTGAAGGAAGTGTATGTGCGGTTGCAGTCAATCATTGCCTTATAAAACGGGAGGTGGAGATTCCGGTGTGGCAGCTTGGAGTCCGGAATGGAGAGAAGATGATCAGGCATATGTTTACTGATGAAAGGGGCTATAATGTGGGGAAGGTTACCTATACCGTACAGAATGGCCATGTGAACGTATGGATGCCGGAAACAAGCTCTGTTCTTCTTGTCTTAAAGACAACATAAAAGTTAAAAAATTTACAAAAAACCCTTGATTTTTTTTCGACCATGTGTTAGAATTACTAACGCTTACTTAAAAAGCATGGGCGGGTTCCCGAGTGGCCAAAGGGGGCAGACTGTAAATCTGTTATCGACGATTTCGAAGGTTCGAATCCTTCTCCGCCCACTCCGTATAGCAGCAGGAAACTGTAGTTATATATGAGAATGCCGGCGTGGCGGAACTGGCAGACGCACAGGACTTAAAATCCTGCGGGCTTAATCGCCCGTACCGGTTCGATTCCGGTCGCCGGCATGAATGTGAAAATCTTGTATTCGATATTGAGTACAAGGTTTTTTTGTTGTATTAAAAGAAAGACAATTTGTAAAGTTTATGTAAGTTAAGAAAAATAAAGGTAAAGTAATGCAATGATTCTGTAAAATCAGGTAAAGAGTCTGTAAACTGTCTATTTGAAGAGGAAAAGGTTTCCGATATATACATTGGTCCCTAAAGGAACAGGGGACCAACAAATCATAGGTTGGAGGTTTGAAACAGATGGCCAGACGTCGAAAAGGAATAAAAAAGGAACTGGTTTTATTCACCATAAGCAGTATTACCTGCATCATAATTCTATTGTCTGTAAGCTCCATATTTCTTATTTATGATACCGCGCACAAATCACTGGCAAAAAGTCTCAATGAGACATCGGAACTGGTGGCTGAGAAAGTCACACAACAATTAAAAGATTATTCTATTATTGCAGAATCCATTGCTCTTTATGAAAAAGGAAGTGCAGGACGTGGAGGAAATATCAGCATATTTCTGACCATATCCAGTTCCCAATACGGTCTGAATAAGATAGATATTATCTCACCAGATGGCAAATCCATTGTAAGCGGAAGTTCCTATCAGGAAAACATGGCCTATCAAAGGGCAAAAGAGGGAACTCCATTTTTATCAGACCCCGTGATTCAAAAAGATTCTGTTTCCTTTCAATATGCTTACCCATATGGGGATCTTGTCATTTTACTGGAATTTCCTTATTCTGTCTTTGAAACCATTATAAAGGATGCCAGGTTAGGAGAGACTGGAAGCACATATATTTTGGACAGTGCCGGGACCAAGGTGGCATGCGAGGATCTTTCCCTGGTCCAGAGCAGGCAGAATTCCATAGAAGACGGGAAAAAGAATCCTGCAGCCTACAAGGAGATAAAAGACCTGGAAGAGGACATGATAAAAGGCAGGAGTGGATTCCGCTTTTTTCATGCAGATGGCAAGAAAAAAATCGGGTCTTATGCACCCATTAAAGAAACCAATGGCTGGTCTGTAAATGTAACAGCCCTGCAGTCAGAATTCATGTCGGGAATCTGGACTTCTGTAGTCTGTGCGGTTGTGCTGGGCTTCTTTTCTCTGGCTTTTGGAGTGCTGACTATTTTAAAGGTTGTGAACCGGATCACCGGACCTGTTGGAAAAGTGGTGGCTTCTCTTCAGCGGTTCTCGCAGGGAGACTTAGATATGGAGCTTTTGGTTGAGAGGGACGATGAGATTGGAGAGATCACGCAAAGGATTAATGATATGGCTTCCAAATATAAAGAGATCATTGGAGACATTTCATCTTATCTCAAGGAGATTTCTTACGGAAATCTGTCTGTTGCAAGCAGTTGTGAATACCCTGGAGAATTTGACCGTCTCCGTACCTCAATGGAATCCATTGCCCTACGTTTGAGCGAAACCCTTCGAAGCGTTCAGGATTCGGCACAGGCAGTTAATAGCGGAGCTTCCCAGGTCTCAGATGCTTCTCATTTTCTTGCTTCTGGAAGTGAAGAGCAGTCTGTGGCAGTAGAAGATCTTCACTCCGTCATAAAAGAGGTACAGCGCCAGACGGAAAAAAACGTGGAATCCGTAGGTCTGGCTTCCAGACATATCCATGAATCAGGAGCGAAAGTAGAGGCAGGCAACCAGCACATGGAACAACTGCAGCATGCCATAGAAGAAATCAGCCTGTCATCTGGTAAGATTTCCAGTATTACAAAACTCATAGAAGACATTGCGTTTCAGACCAATATTCTTGCATTAAATGCTGCGGTGGAGGCTGCCCGGGCAGGAACTGCAGGAAAAGGATTTACGGTGGTTGCCGGCGAAGTCAGGAATCTGGCTGAAAGATCAGCAAAAGCTGCACAGCAGACCTCTGAACTGATTGAGCAATCCGTTCGATCCGTCACTGAGGGGAAGCGGCTGACAGAAGAAACCGGAGAAGTATTCCGCCAGATCGCCTTGCAGTCCGGTCAGGTGGAGCAGACGATAAAAGAGGTGGAGGCTTCCTCTCTGGATCAGGTTCGGTCCATGGAGCAGATCAATCAGGGCTTGTCAAAAGTATCCGCGGTCATTCAATCCAACGTATCAATGGCAGAAGAAAATTCCTCTGCGGGAGAAGAACTGAAAAGCCAGGCTGAAATGCTTCAAAAAGAAGTGGAAAAATTCCAGCTTTTGCAGGAGCAGGAAGGTATTTTCATAGAAAACTGATTTTTATCCCATACTAAAAGAAAAAAGATATGAGGTGGAATCATGAACGCAGATGCAGAATTGTTAAATTTTATCTATCAGAATTCCCAGATGGGAGTGGAGACGGTCAATCAGCTTCTTCCCATGACCGATAACGAAAGCTTTGCCAATCATCTGAAAGAAGAATTAGAAGAATATACACAGATTCATGAAGAGGCAAAGGAACTGCTGAATCAACATGGATTAAAGGAAAAAGAAATAGGAGCCATGGAAAAAGTCATGGCATATCTGACCATTGATATGAAAACGTTTGTGGATAAGTCTGCTTCCCATATGGCGGAAATGTTGATTCGAGGCGGAACCATGGGAGTGATTGATTGTATCAAGCGCATTGGGCAGTATGAAGGAGAGGCACAAAAGGATATTGTGGACCTGATGAAGAAGCTTTTAAAAATTGAAGAGAATCATATTGAGCGGTTGAAGAAGGTGTTGTAATCAGCAAAAAAGAAGCCTATACAGTGATTGGAAGAATTCCTTTTCTGTATAAGCTTCTTTTTTATGCCTCCGTTTTCCAAAACCCATGAAGATTGCAGTAGGCATAAGCTGCTTTCGGGCTATCACCTTCTTCTAATGTGAAATAGGCAGCAGGCTCGCAGTCAGGCTGGAGATGCACCCGCATCAGACACCCTGCGGTTGTAAAAAGACAGATCCAGGTAATGCTGTGTTCTTCAGACATAGGATGAAAGGTACTGCCCACTTTTACTGTTACATGGTTTCCACTGGTTTCAATAACTGGTGCATGTTTTTCTGATGCGCCGTCTGAGGTGTTAGGCTCCAGAATGATAAATGGTTTTAAGCTATCTGGAATGGCTGCGTTTGGTGTTCCTAGAATTGCTTCTAAAATGATGTTTCGATTCTGATCTGTTAAAAATACCGGTTCCTTGTTCATAAGTGCCTCCAATTTATTGATCTTATTTATCAGAATTCCCTGAGAGTGAGGAAAACATAACACCAACTTTTACCAGAGGACAGAAAGCATGGAAAATATAATTCTGTTTTTTCGGATTTTTTATAATATTTAGAAAACTTCTCTTGACAAAAGGCGGGAAATCTTGTAAAATTACTCATGTTCCAAGAGGCTAGCCCAGATAGCTCAGTTGGTAGAGCAGAGGACTGAAAATCCTCGTGTCGCTGGTTCGATTCCAGCTTTGGGCATTGTGCTTTTGCACACTTTGTTACATTTTGAAATTCCTTTGCGGGTGTAGTTCAATGGTAGAACACTAGCCTTCCAAGCTAGATACGTGGGTTCGATTCCCATCACCCGCTTTGAAAAAAGCAGGTTGAAAACGGTATTATGTCGTTTTTAACCTGCTTTTATATTATAATGAAAGGGCAGTAAGCGTTGAAAAAAGGAGTCCAGTATATGAAAATCAGAACGATTAAACATCCGTTTTCAGTATGTAAAATAAAAAATTTAGTGGAGGTTGATGTAAAAGATGAATTCTATTTCATCGGAAAAACAGACGAAGAACTATCGTTAGTATGCATGACAGAACATGTTCCAGTAAACACCATTGAAAGAGACGATGGTTGGAAGGCGCTGAAAATTCAAGGCATTTTGGACTTTTCTCTTATCGGAATATTGGCAAACATTGCTACCATATTGGCCGATAACAAGATTAGCATTTTTGCCATTTCCACTTATAACACGGATTATATTTTAACCAAAAGCGAAAATTATAGCAAGGCATTAGAGGTTTTAGAACAAGCTGGTTATCAAATAGAGGGTGGGCTATAAATAAAAAACGCAGAAATTGGATTCCTATATCTAAATGCAAAGGCATAGGGTTTCCGTCAGGAAGTATTTTAATATAAAGAAGATACTTCTTTTTTTCTCAATTTCCAGTAAAAACTACCCCAGGAAAGCAAACCAGACTGTACAGCCATAAGATCCTATGTTATACTTTGGTTAGCTAAAACTAACTCCCCCGTTTATAAGAGGTATTCCCATGGACAGACAGGATCAGGCACAATTGCATGTTACACAAAAGGAGATCCAGGCTTCACTTCAGATCTGGAATCTGGCAGTGATTTCACTTTTGGATATTCGGCACAATTTAATCACCCAGGAAGAGGCAGTCAGAAGTTATTTTCTGCCAGCCAGTGCATTTGTCTTTACCTCTGGCATGGCAGCCGTATCTCTTGGCGATACCCGTTTTCATTCTGAACGGTTTGGTCTGTTTCATGGAGGGAAAGGTGCCAGCCTGTCCATTTATCCCTTAAGTCACTGGCTGGAATATTATCTGGTTTTTTATAAAGCCAGAGAACCCGTATTTAACAGACTTGAATTTTGCAGGCTGATGGAAAAGAGAAACCCTTTTCAACAGCAGTATGGATTCTCTCCTTCCAATCCGCTTTTTTTTGCAGATCAGTTAAAACGTCTTTATGAACGTTTTAATGGTATGACTGCCCTGGATTTATTTTATGGAAAAGGGGTATTTTATCAATTTGTCAGTGAAGTATACAGCGAACTTGAGAAGGGGAATGTTCAGGTTTTGAAACCGGATACTATTTTAGTGGCAGTCCGGTATCTGGAGGAACATTACGGGGAAGACATTTCCATACAGGAACTTTGCCAGATGCTTGGAATCAGCTATAGCCATTTTCACAGGAGCTTTAAGCAGAAGACAGGAAGCAGTCCCCAGGAATATCTGATTCAGAGAAGGCTTGACGCTGCGCTGATTCTTCTTGAGACGACCAGCGCCTCTCTTCGGGAAATCGGAATACGCTGCGGTTTGCTGGATGAACAGGGATTATACCGTCTGGTTAAGAAAAAAACAGGGATGTCCCCCAGTGCATATAGAGAGAATTTGTATACCGGTATGAGAGATGGAGTGCTTCAAAAGAAGTCTTCTTTTTCTTATAATGAAGGTGGTCTGGTTAGTCTTGACCAACTCAAAGAAAAAGGAGCAATCGAAATGTTTAAGAAAATAAGAAGCAAAGCGGTGATTGCAGCCGCTTCCTCTCTGATGTTAATGATGACTGCCTGCAGTGGGGCGCCGGTTAATACTGGAAGCACCACTGGTTCACCAACAACGGCGGTTGCCAATCAGACAGAAGAAACAAAAGGAGAACAGCCGTTGGAAGAAGGAACCAGAACGATTCAGACTGTCATGGGAGACGTAGAAGTGCCTGCTAACCCGAAACGGGTAGTTGTAGATTATGTAATTGGCGACGTCGTTGCTCTTGGGGTAACACCTCTGGCAGTGGCGAAAGCAGAAGAGGGAGGTTCGAGGACTGCATTTGCAGATAAAATCACAGAATCTCTCAACATCAATAGCTGGGATATGGAAGCCGAAGAAATTATGGCACTGGAACCGGATCTGATTATCCTGTCATTTTCAAAGAATTCCTATGAAGACCTGTCAAAGGTTGCACCGACCATCTACGTTCCTTACGGAGAGATGACTACCCACGACAGGGTAAGGTTCATTGGAGATGTATTAAATAAGCAGGAAGAGGCAGAGACGGTTTTAAATAATTATAACGATAAACTATCAAAAGCAAAAGAATCAATTAAAGATGCTGGGCTATCAGAAGCAACGGTTACCATCGGACAGTTCTCTGATGAAGGAAATTATATAGCGGGAGCAAAACATGCTGCAGGTGTTGTAGCTTATCATGAGATGGGATTAAAGGTTCCTCAAAAGATTCAGACTGAAATCATTGACAAAGACCAGTATTGGGGGAATATTTCCCTGGAAGTGCTGGAACCTTTCTGCGGAGATTATATGATATCTCTGGGAGAAGTCAGCAATTCCTTACAGTCAAGTCCTGTCTGGAAGTCCATTCCTGCCATTCAAAAAGGACGGCTTGGAAGTCTGGATACATCCATCACATGGTACACCGATATTATGTCTTCCAGTGCACTGGTGGATCTGATTACGGACAATCTTCTGGAAGCAGACAAGTAGCGAAGAAGAGAAAACACCATGTTGCCATTGCTGTCAGGTCATATGAAAATGGCATGCTAATAATTTCACAACTTAAGCTGTAATTGATAAATTAAGCGAAATAAGAGAAAAGATTTTGAGGCAAACCAGGAAAGAAACCAGGAGACAGGAAAATACCAGGTGATCAGAGTTGAAAAAAGGAAAGTTTGTGAAAACTATAACGGAAAAATCTCAAGATATTTCCTTTTATCTTTGCTTATAAGATTTTTTTGTCAAAGGTTTGACAAGGAAAAATGATAACCGATTAGTATACTGAATTAATGGGTTTTAGAACTGGTATTTCGACTATATTTTGGGAAGAAATTGCCTTTTTGCTGAAAAAATGAGGAAGAAATTTTAGATATGAATCCTATGGTTGTGAAGAAACAGACAGAATGGGATAAATAATTGTCAATATAATGTGAAAAAAATATTTAAATTGACAGATTCGATCTCCCGCATATAATCAAGAGTATAGACACAAACCAATCCCGATGGATTGAATGCACATATAAATTCTATTAAAAAAGGAGAACACAATATGGTGAACATAGAACTTCAAAAGAAATATGGTTTATTTATAGGAGGAAAGTGGAAGGATGCTTCCGATGGAAAAACATTTCCAACCACATCTCCTTCTGACGGCGCACTTCTTGCAGAATGTGCAGAGGCAACCAGGGAAGACGTGGATGAAGCCGTGAAGGAAGCCTGGAAGGCATTTGAAACATGGAAACATGTAGCCGTAAAAGACAGAGCTGCAATTCTGAATAAGATTGCTGATATCATTGATGATAACAGAGAACATCTGGCAATGGTAGAATCTCTTGATAATGGAAAGCCGATCCGTGAGACCAGAACCATTGACGTTCCTTTGGCTGCCCAGCATTTCCGGTATTTTGCCGGTTGTATTCTTGCAGATGAGGGCAGTGCGAATTTACTGGAAGGAAACTCCTTAAGCCTTATTTTAAGAGAACCAATTGGTGTTGTCGGTCAGATTGTGCCATGGAACTTCCCGATCTTAATGGCATCCTGGAAACTGGCACCTGTTCTTGCAAGCGGATGCTGTACCGTATTTAAGACTTCCAGCTCCACTCCTTTAAGCGTTCTGGAACTTGCCAGACTGGTTCAGGATGTAATTCCGGCAGGGGTGTTCAATGTCATTACCGGAGCTGGTTCCAAGTCTGGTCAGTATATGCTGGAGCATGACGGATTCCGCAAGCTCGCATTTACCGGTTCCACGGAGATTGGTAAAAACGTAGCGATGGCAGCCGCAGAAAAACTGATTCCTGCAACTCTGGAATTAGGCGGAAAGTCTGCGAATATCTTCTTTGAAGACTGTGACTGGGAGATGGCTATGGACGGCGTTCAGCTTGGAATCCTGTTTAATCAGGGGCAGGTATGCTGTGCCGGTTCCAGAGTTTTTGTCCAGGAAAGTATTTATGACAAGTTTGTGGAAGAGGCAGTAAAGCGGTTTAATCAGGTAAAGGTAGGTCTTCCCTGGGAAGATGATACACAGATGGGAAGCCAGATCAGCAATGGTCAGTTAAGGAAGATTTTAAGCTATGTGGACATAGCAAAATCTGAGGGTGCAACCGTTTTATGCGGTGGAGAAAAGGTGACAGAAGGCGGACTGGAAAAAGGCGCATTTATGAAACCCACCTTGCTTGGCAATGTGACCAATGACATGAGAGTGGCTCAGGAAGAGATCTTTGGACCGGTTGCAAGTATCATTAAGTTTAAGACAGAAGATGAAGTGATTAAAATGGCAAACGACAGTGAGTTTGGACTTGGCGGAGCAGTTTGGACCAGAGATATTAACCGTGCCATCAGGGTTGCAAGAGCTGTAGAAACCGGACGTATGTGGGTGAATACTTATAACAGCATTCCGGAGGGTGCGCCGTTTGGAGGATATAAGACTTCTGGAATCGGCAGAGAGACCCATAAAGTTATGCTGGAGCACTACAGCCAGGTGAAAAATATTTTAATCAATTTAAATGATACTCCTTCCGGATTTTATCCGAAAAAATAATGAGTCTGGTCCCCGGCGGCTTTATGCTTCCGGGGCCTTTTTGTTTGACAGAGAAGTTTCTTAAACTTCCTTATAAGGCGAATGTTGTGAAAAGTGTATAAAGATATAAGGGTATATAGATAATACATAGTTGATTATGATAGTTGGATATGGTATGTTAAAACCAGATGCGCTGCGTCTGGAATTCTTTGGCATTTAATAAGGACTTGAAAAGGAGAGATGATGAGTTTGAGAATCCCATATGACACCGTAAAGGAAACGGTAAAAAAAGCACTTTTAAAGAATGGTCTTTCCGAGGAACAGGCAGAGGTGTGTGCCACGGTTCATACTCAATCCAATGCAGATGGGGTGGAAAGCCATGGACTGAACCGTGTTCCCCGTTTTCTGGAATATGTGAACAAGGGCTGGATTAACCCTGAGGGGAAGCCGGAACTGGTAAAAGCGAAGGGGGCTGTTGAAAATTATGACGGTAATCTGGGAATTGGGATTACCAATGCAATTTTTTGCGCAGACCGTGCCATGGAACTGGCGAAGGAACATGGAATCGGTTGTGTTTCCCTTAAGAATACCACTCACTGGATGAGAGGGGGAACTTATGCCTGGCGTATGGCAGAGGCAGGATTTATGGGAATGAGCTGGATTAATACAGAAAGCTGTATGCCCCTTTGGGGAAGCGATGAACCTGGTGTGGGAAACAATCCTTTCTGCATTGCCATTCCAAGAGAAGACGGACCGGTTGTGCTTGACATGGCAATGAGCCAGTATGCTTATGGTAAACTGGGAGTTTACCGTCTGGCAGGTAAGAAACTACCTTACCCAGGTGGCTTTGATCAGGAGGGGAATCTAACCGATGATCCGGGAGCGATTGAGGAAACCATGCGCATTCTGCCAGCCGGATACTGGAAAGGAAGCGGAATGGCGATTGCCCTGGATCTGGCAGCGGCGCTTATGGCAAACGGCAACAGCGGAAGTGATCTCGATGAAGCTGGTCAGGGAAGCTGCACTGGCTGTTGTCAGATCTTTATTGCTTATGATCCTTATCTGTTTGGAACGAAAGAAGAGATCCAGGATATGCTGAACCGGAGAGTAGAAGCGGCGGATGCAAGCCACCCTGAAAAAGAGGGAGGAAGAGTAACCTGTCCTGGAGAACGGACGGCTGAAGCCAGAGAGCAGAGTTTAAAAGAGGGCGTTTCCGTAAATGAATCTATATGGGAGCAGGTGGTAGCTCTTTCAGAAGGAAGACAGGATTTTAAGGATCTGTCTGGAAGATAATTGTTTCATTGCTGCATCAGACATTTAAAATACAACTGGAATCATACTGCCTGTCTCAATTCGTAGGACAGGCTTTTCTATTTTGAGAAAAAATAAAAAAGAAATAGTAGAACCCTGGAATATGGGTAAAATAAATAAGAAGCATATCATGTAAACTGATATATCAATAAGGAAATAAGGAATCATTTCTTGTTAGCCCAGTGTTAATAATACATTAATTAGTTTTATATAACTCTTATATTTTGTTAATAATCGACAAAAATAAGGGGCAAAAACTGGGATTATCCCCATATACAGACTGATATTTTAGTACTAATATATTAGTATCAGCAGCGAGCATCAGCTCTCTGCAGGGGAGGCGGAAGATACCCCATATCTTCTGCGGGTTACTATTTAAACACTTTATTTAAGGAGGGTTCGTATGAACATCAATGTAATCATCGGTATTATTATGATTTTGTCATTCCTTGGCATGGTTTGGTACTGTGTAAAAGGTCTGAATCTTATGGTGGGTTTTGCGATCATGGCTACATTCTGGACCGTACTCGCTCTGGTGGGAAATTCATTTTCACCAAATGCCAACATGGAGGGCAAGTCCATAATTGATGTCCTGACCTATGTATATGCAGAAGGTCCGGCAGGCTACGCAAAATCAATTCTGGTTAATGTATTCTTCGGCGCATTCTTTGGAAGAGTTCTGGTTGATACCGGAATCGCAGCAACCTTGATCCGTAAGGTAGTAGAGCTGGGCGGTGATAAGCCAAGAATTACCATGGGACTGTTATGCGTGGTTACAGCCGTTATCTTCATGTCCATGACAGGAATCGGACCGGTAATCTCAATTGCGGTCATTGTACTTCCGATTCTTCTCTCACTTGGAATCCCGGCACCAATTGCCATGTTCAGCTTCATGGGTTCCATCATGGCAGGAATTTTCGGCAATATTGTAAACTTCAAACAGTATCAGACCATTTATGCAGGTTTTAATCCGGCAGCAGAAGCTTATACCTATAATGATTATTTTAAAATTGGTATTATCTGCATGGTTGTTGCCCTGGTTGTAGTACTTACAGTAGCCAATCTTTCCATGAATAAGAAAACGTCTCACGCATGGGCAGCAACGGCTTCCAATACCAGTGACAATGCTCCGGCAATTTCCTGGATTTCCGTTATTCTCCCTGTAATCGGCGTTGTAGTATTTAAGATTCCCATCATTCTCGGATTCTGTTTATCCGGTATTTATGCTTTAATTACAACTGGTAAGATGAAAGGAACCTATTCAGAGATCTGCCGTCTTTTCGCAAAACTCTTTACAGATGGTTCCATTGATGTAGCTCCAATGGTTGGATTTTTGCTTACACTGGCAATGTTTAACAATGCAGCAACTTATGCAGCACCTTACTTTACCGCAATCCTTGGTGGATTCATTCCTAAGACTGCCATTTTACTGGCAATTACCTTTGCAGTCCTTACACCACTCGGATTCTTCCGCGGACCGTTAAACCTGGTTGGTTCTGGAACAGCAATCCTGGCAGTTGTGGTCGCAGCAATTCCCAATGCGCCAATTGCATTTTTATTCCCTCTGTTCGCCATTACAACCATTGCACCTCAGCATTTGGATATTACCCAGTCCTGGGTTGCATGGGGATTTGGATATACCAAAGTTTCTACAAAGGATTATATGAAGATGTCCATACCGACTGGCTGGATTATCGGTATCATCTGCTGTATCGCAGTATTTGTTCTCTACGGCGGATTAATGTAAATAGTCAGAAACTGGTGGGCATCCGCCAGTTTCTTTTCTAAAAGGGATCAAAGCAAGAGAGGAGAATTCTTAATATGAAAAGATCAGTAAGAATGGGCATCGATGTGGGAGGCACCCATACAAAAGCAGTTGCAATCGACAACGCCACCCACGAAATCATTGGGAAATCTTCGGTGAAGACAACACATGATGATCCCAGAGGTGTAGCAGCAGGAGTTGTTGCATCATTTGAAAACTGTTTAAAAGAAAATAATATCAGCCCGGATGATGTTGTATTCGTTGCCCATTCCACCACTCAGGCGACCAATGCCCTGATTGAAGGGGATGTAGCTACGGTAGGCGTCATCGGTATGGCAAAGGGCGGATTTGAAGGCTTTCTGGCAAAGAGACAGACAAAGATTGCGGATATTGATCTGGGAAACCAGAAGAAGATAAATATTGTTAACGAGTTTATTAATGTGAAAAAGATGAACCGCTCTCTGGTTGAGAGTACCATTGATACCATGAAGCAGGCAGGAGCACAGGTTTTTGTTTCCTCCATGGCGTTTGGGGTAGATGACGGCGGTCCGGAGCAGGAAGTTTATGAAGTTGCCAGTGAAAAGGGAATTCCCACTACGATGGCATCGGATATTACAAAACTTTATGGCCTGACAAGGAGAACCAGAACAGCAGCCATTAATGCTTCCATTCTGCCTAAGATGCTTGATACTGCAACCTCTACAGAAGATTCTGTAAGAGAAGCAGGAGTATTTGTTCCTCTTATGATCATGAGAGGGGACGGCGGTGTTATGGAGATTACAGAGATGAAGAAACGTCCGGTTCTCACCATGCTTTCCGGTCCGGCGGCTTCTGTTATGGGATCCCTGATGTATCTTAGAGCTTCCAATGGTGTTTATTTTGAAGTTGGAGGAACCACCACCAATATCGGTGTTATTAAAAATGGCCGTCCGGCTATTGACTATTCCATTGTTGGCGGTCATCCCACTTATATTTCTTCCCTTGATGTAAGGGTACTGGGTGTGGCAGGAGGTTCTATGGTCCGTGCCAACAAACAGGGAATTGTGGATGTAGGTCCCCGGTCTGCCCATATTGCAGGTCTTGATTATTCTGTCTTTACAGATACCGATAAGATCAAAGGACCAAAAGTAGAATTCTTCTCTCCAAAGCCAGGTGATCCAGATGATTATGTACGCATCCGCCTGGAAGATGGATCAGCCGTTACCATTACCAACTCTTGTGCGGCAAATGTCCTGGGACTTGTAAAGAAAGAACATTTCTCATATGGTAACGTGGAATCAGCCAGAAAAGCAATGCAGGCACTTGCGGATTATTGCAATACCACTCCGGAAGATATTGCAAAGCAGATTATGGAAAAGGCTTATTTAAAGATTGAACCGGTGATCTTAGAATTGGCAGAGAAATACAGACTGGAGAAAGATCAGATATCCCTGGTAGGCGTTGGCGGGGGAGCTGCTTCCCTGATTATCTATTTCAGCGAAAAGATGGGAGTTAAGTATTCCATTCCAGAGAATGCAGAAGTTATTTCCTCCATCGGTGTTGCCCTTTCCATGGTTCGTGATGTGGTAGAGCGTATTATTCCTTCTCCTTCCAAAGAAGATATTAAAGCCATTAAAAATGAGGCTCTGAATAAAGCGATTGAATCAGGTGCAACTGCAGAATCCGTGGAGATTCATATTGAGATTGATCCCCAGACCTCAAAAGTAACTGCCATTGCAACCGGATCAACGGAAGTAAAGACAGCAGATCTTTTGAAAGAATGTGATGAATCCGAAGCCCGCCATCTGGCAGCAGAGGATATGAGAATCAAAGATGAAGATGCAAAACTTCTGGAAAGTTCCAGTTATTTCTATATATATGGGGATCAGCCTGATCAGAATACGGCAGGAGCGGTCCGCATTATTGACAAAAAGGGATTTATTAAAGTTCAGCGGGGAAGAGGCATGTGCCTGAAAACCACAGCAGAAGGCTGCAATGATGCACTGAAAAAGCTTTGGGAAGATATGGCTGTGTACCAGACAGATTTAATAATCAGACCAGACTATTATCTGTGTATGGGCGCCCGCGTTATGGATTTTTCAGCAGTAGATTTTGAACAGCTTGAATTGTTGGTGGATCTGGAAGTATCAGCACTGGATGCCGACGAAGAAGTGTTAGTGGTAGCTGCCAACAGAAAACAGAGCTAACCTGTCTGGAGAACAATATGGAGAATATAAAACTGCAGAGTATGGCACAGCAATTGTTTCAAGTGACGGATCAGTCCTGGGGAATGTACGCATTCTCCAGAGATCTTCTCCGCAACAAAATTGACAAAGCCCAAAAGGAAATAATGATTCAAAAATCCATTGCCTGCGGCGAAGAGATGGCTGTGGAAGCAGTCCGTCTTCTTGGAACCAGCGACCCGTGGGAGATGGCAGAAAAACTGAAATTAAAGGTGGATTTTGTTGACAGAGGGCAGATAGCAGACAGAGTGTTATTTGCCCTTTTTACTCCACCCAGCCACATTGAAATTATGACAGAACCGATTGAAAAAGCGATGAAGCAGGATGGATTATCAGATCTGATCACAAAAAAGGAGATAGAAGGGCTGATTCTTGCTCATGAAATCTTTCACTATCTGGAAGAGGAAAAAGAGAAAATCTATACAAGAGATGAGACCATTATCTTATGGAAATTCCTTGGATTTGAGAATAAATCAACAATAAGAGCTTTGTCAGAAATCGGTGGAATGTACTTTTCTAAGAAAATCAACAGTTTTCCATATTCACCATTTGCGTTAGACATACTTTTGTATTATAATTATAGTCCAGATGAGGCTCTGAATATGTACAGAGAAGTAATGAGCTTTTAGCAGGAGGCATGATGGGCGAGACAGACAACAGCCAGGTAGAACCTATTTACGATGTTTTGCGGGCGGATATACTGGATTTAAAGCTGCGCCCTGGAATGATTTTCAGCATTAAGGACATCAGTGAGTCCTATCAGGTTGGCAGGACTCCGGTAAGGGATGCGTTAATAAGCCTTTCCAAGGAAGGGCTTATCACATTTTTACCACAGCGGGGAACCATGATATCTAAGATCGACTATGAAAAAGTAAGAAATGAACGATTTATGAGAACCTGTGTGGAAAAGAATGTGATGCTGGAATTTATGGCGGTGTGCAACTTAAAGGCAATTACCGCGTTGGAGATGTCTTTGGAAAGACAGGAAGAGTTAGAGAAGACCGGAGATATCCGGGCATTTCTTGCTGAGGACAACTATTTTCATTCTATTTTTTATGATGGAGCGAATAAAGGGTATTGCAATGATATTTTAGAGGCAAATTCTGGTCATTACCACAGAATCCGGTTGCTTTATATGGCGGATATCGGCATTGAGCAGGGCGTTGTAAAACAGCATAGAGAGATGCTCGACGCCATTCTTGCCAAAGATTCTGAACGTCTTACCAGTATTTTGAACCACCATTTAAACCGTCTGGTGAATAAGGAACGTCCTCTGGTGTCCAAATATACGGATCTTTTTGACCATGAGAAGGCGGAGGTCAGACGGGAAGCGGACGGGTTGGGAGTCGACTTTCTGGTTGAAACAAAATTGAAGTACCATGCGTAGCCGGGAGGTGCAAAAAGTGATTTTTTATCTTGCATTTTCCGGTTTCGCATGTTATAATTTTGATGTCATAAATGACGTAAGAAAGCGTCAGTTATGCGCGAGTGGCTCAGTTGGTGGAGTACGACCTTGCCAAGGTCGGGGTCGCGGGTTCGAGTCCCGTCTCGCGCTCTTATTATTAGGTAGCCGGAACCTTGATTTTACAAAGGGTTCCGGCTATTTTGTATCTGTCATAATCTTTTCCTCTATCTGGAAACAAACTTCTTTAACGCACATCGGACTGTAAAAGCCAGAGTCTGAATTTATTTGACAATTAAAACAAAATATTATAAAGTTAGATATAACTAACTTACGGTCGCTCACCAGACTTACAAGGAGGACAAATGGAAGAATATTATGAAATTCTAAAAAAATCTGAGCTGTTTCAATCGGCGGATGATGAGACCATAAAACGTGTCCTCTTTTGTCTGGAGGGGCATACCAGACTGTATGGCAAGGGAGAGATTATATATCAGTATGGGGATATGATCTCCAATGCCGGTATTGTTTTGGAGGGAAAGGTGGAACTGATTGTACCAGGAATAATCGGAGATGATTCAAGTATCAAGGTGGCTGTTCCTTCGGACTCCTTTGGCTGTTCCCATTCCTGTCTCACAGACCAGCCTTCCCTTGTGACAGTCATTGCAAGTAAAAAGACAAAGATTCTGTTTCTAAAGATGTCAAAGCTATTTAGCCAGGAAGCCATACGATGCAGTTATGCCTCACTGGTAACAGCCAATCTGCTCAGACAGACCGCTGTTGCCAATCTTGAACAGAATAAAAGGATTCATATAATGAGCAGGCGCTCTGTCCGTGATAAGATCTGGGCACTGTTAAAAGATACGCCCATGGAAGGGGATCAGTGTCTTCTTCCTATGAACAGGCAGGAGATGGCAGACTATCTTGGGGTTGAGAGAAGTGCTTTATCAAGAGAACTGGGGAAAATGAAAAAAGAAGGATTTATAGATTTCAGAAAAAACGTATTTATAGTAAATAAATATCAATAAAAGGATTTATTTCGTTGCGGTTGCAATGGAATTAATCCTTTTTTTTGTATAAACTTATATACAAGTTAGTTACAACTAACAACAAAAGGAGGATATTATGAAATTGGGATTTAAAACGACTTCACTTTTATTCGCATCAATCTTGTTATTAACTGCATGTGCCCCAGGCAGCAATCAAGATACAACGGCTCAATCAGTGCCTGAGACTGCGGCACAAGAGACCGTTACAGCAGGAAAGGAAACCGGTTCTCAAACAGACAGCGGACAGGCAGGAACCCATATTGTAGTGGATCATGGTGGGAATCGTGTGGAAGTTCCGGATAAGATCGAACGGATTGTAATAGACCAGATTCCCATTTTATCAACCTACATGTCATATTTTGAAGGTTCAGCTCCTCATATTGTGGGGTACAGCGGTTCCTTTAAGGAAACTATTTCAGAGACAGCCTTAAAAAACATTGCGCCGGAACTTCTTGATTCATCAAGTACCGTCTATGCGCAGTCAGACTTAAATATTGAGGAAATCATTAAGCTGAAACCAGATGTGATTTTCTATAATGCAGGTAATAAAGAACATGCAGAGATATTAGCTTCCAGCGGAATTCCAGCCATAGGATTTGCCACAGTAGGCACAGATTCCCCGGCAGATCCGATTAAGCGGTATAAAGAGTGGCTCAAACTTCTTGAAGAGGTATTTGGCGAGAAGGGGAAGATGGATGACTTTATTGAAGCAGGAGATAAAATTGTTGCAGAGGTGGAAACCAGAATAGAGAAGATTCCTGAGGATAAGCGCCCAAGTACAATGATTTTATTTAAGCTGATTGATGGTGTTCCTCAGGTAGCAGGCAAAGGGGTATTTGGTGATTACTGGCTGCAGCACCTGGGAGTTATGAATGTGGCAGAAGAAACAAAAGGATTTGCACAGGTTAGTTTTGAACAAATCTATGAATGGAATCCACAGGTGTTATTTTTAAATGGCCCTGGTCTTTTAAAGTTAAACAGGCAGGATGTGATCGGCAATCAAGTGGAAGGCGTAGATTTTTCAACAATCCAGGCAGTAAAAAACCAGCGTGTATACAACACAACACTGGGGATGTGGAACTGGTTTACCCCCAATCCTGATGCACCTCTTGTGTTAGCATGGCTTGCTTATCAGACGTATCCGGAAGAATTTCAAGACTACCCTCTGGAAACCGTAATCCGTGATTATTACAAGAACTTTTACGGCTATGAGATCACCGAAGAAGAGATGAAGGGAATGCTCCAATTGCAATGAAAAATACAGTTTGGGTCAGACATAATAAATTCACGGCTGCTGCTATACTGGTAATGATTGTATTACCAGTTGGCGCTGCCCTCATAAGCTTGTGCATAGGAAGAATGAATCTTTCTGTCACAGACGTAATTCATACGTTAGCGGATGCAGCAAAAGGGGATAAGCAGAGCCAGAATTATTCCATTGTTATAAATTTAAGATTGCCAAGAATCTTAATGGCAATCATTGTTGGTGCCGGTCTTACCTGTGCGGGAAATGCGTTTCAGTCACTTTTTTCCAATCCACTTGCAACTCCAGACGTACTGGGGGTTACAAGCGGAACCTGTGTAGGAGCCATCATTGCTATTATTATGTCCATGGGAATTATGGAGACCCAGTTGCTTGCACTGGCTTTTGGACTGTTATCCGTTTGGATTACAATGATGCTGGCAAAAGACAGAAATGGACAGTCCGTGGTATTTCTGGTACTGGCGGGAGTGATTATATCCGCATTGTTTAATGCCTTTGGTTCTTTATTAAAATATACAGCAGATCCCCTGGACAAACTGCCTGCCATTACCTATTGGCTCATGGGAAGCTTTACAAGTGCCTCCTATAAAAAAATCCTGGTAGGCTCTCCGCTGATTCTTGCCGGGATTGCAGTTATCTATCTGATGAGATGGAAATTAAATATATTGTCCTTAAGCAGCGATGAGGCAAGAGCGAGCGGAATGGATTTAAAGAAAACCCGTCTGGTTTTTGTACTGGCAGCAACTGTCATAACTGCTTCCTGTGTTTCCATGTGCGGACAGGTTGGGTGGATCGGACTTTTGATTCCCCACTGTTCCAGAATGCTGGTAGGAAGCAACAACCGCTATGTGGTTCCGGTCGGAATCAGCATTGGTGCCAGTTTCATGATTCTGATTGATACATTTTCCAGAAGCATCAGTGTAATTGAACTTCCGCTGTCCATTCTTACCGCAATTATTGGAGCGCCGGTATTTATCTCATTGTTAAAAAGGAATAGGGGGAGTTTACATTGATTCTTGAAGTACAGAATGGAAGCTTCGGCTATCCGCATCAGCAAAAGATAATAAAAAATATCAGCTTTCAGTTAAATAAGGGCAGGATTCTATCTGTGCTTGGTCCCAATGGAGTCGGAAAAACAACGCTTTTAAAGTGTATGGTAGGACTTTTAGACTGGGGGGAGGGGAAAAGTTTTTTATATGGAGAAGATATAAAGAATATGAACTCCAGGAAGCTGTGGTCAAAGGTTTCCTATATTCCCCAGTCTCATGGATTTGCATTTTCAATCACAGGTCTTGAGATGGTTGTTCTTGGGCGCAGTGCCCATCTTGGTGTTTTTGAACAGCCGGGTATGAAAGAGATCGGGATGGCAGAAGAAATCATGAAGGAGATTGGAATAGAAAGACTGGCAGACAAGGACTGTAACCGTATGAGCGGAGGCGAACTGCAGATGGTACTTATTGCAAAGGCCTTAATCAACAGACCAGACCTTATTATTCTTGATGAACCGGAGACGGGTCTTGATTTCCATAATCAGATACTGGTACTGGATCTGATTGAACGCATGGCGCATGAGGACGGGATCTGTGCCATTATGAATACCCATTATCCCACCAATGCAATTTCTGTTTCTGATGAAACACTTATGCTCAACAGCACCGGAGAATATGTATACGGACGGACAGAGGATATTCTGAACGAAGAAAATATCTCAAAAGCATTTCATGTAAATGTTGCAGTGAACCAATTTCAACACAGCGGACGAACGGTAAAGAGTGTTGTCCCAATTTCAATTACAGATGGCAAAGGAGAGAATTATGAAGGATTTAAGCGCAGCCCTGGAAATAATACAGAAAAACTATGAAACATATGAAGAGCCTGTGCCCGTAGTAAAAGAATTTGTAATGGGATACCGGTGGTTTATGGTATCTGACACCAATGACCGGTTATCCATGTCATTGCGGGTAGGACAGGAAAAGAGTTTTGAGGAATATGAGAAAATATTAAAGTCCTTCATTGGCAGACCGGCAGACGATTGTGTTTATGAACTGATTAAGAAGGCTGATCCTGAGCTTCGGACCATTGCAGCCTGTTTATGCAATCTGCTAAGCAAGCCGTTTAACTCCACAGAACGTCTGAAAGACAGAAGGATCATCAGAACAGAAGGACGTAAATTTGACTACGATGTAAAAGATAAGAAGGTTGGAATCATTGGATATGGACTGTATAATGAAGTTTTTCTTGGAAAATGTAAAGAATTTCATGCCTTTGATTTCCGGGACCCGAAAGGAATTTTGAATTATAAAATTGGAAATGAGACAAACGTATATCCGGAAAATATTCATTGGCATCTTGGAGAAAATGCCCTTTTGCATAAAGAAGTGCTTGAAAGTCTGGATATTGTGGTAATGACTGGCTGTACCATTGTAAATAACACCTATAAGGACATCCTGGATACCTGCAAACATGCAGAAATCAGAGGGATTTATGGACCCAGCGCAGAGATTTCACCGGAATATCTGTTTGATCTGGGATATAACTATATATTCAGCGCTTCGGTAAAGGATAAGGAAGCATACTATAAGTCCACGTTTGCAGCGATTCCGGAAGGAATGGATTTATCCTATATGGATTGTTATGAACTTAGGCGTGACTGAACATGAATGGGAGGACTATATTGGAGACAGGAGTATATTCTATTTCAAAAAAACATGTACCAAAAGCAGGCATGACAATTTCTACAAATGCGAAAATGGGGAAAACATCTGCAGTGCATCACTTTTCCCTGGGAAGCGGCACGGATATAAGCCCGGAAGCTTATAGCAATCCGGTTATCTATATTGGAGCCTGGGGAACAGGCATGTTTGATATTGGGACAGATGGGAATTGCAAACTGCAGATGAAGTCACAGGATATTATTTTTTTGCAGGAAGGAACCTTATGTGGAGTGAATTCCACAGAAGAGGGATTTGTATATACAGAAATTTTATTAGAGAGGAAAAGTAAAATGAACGAAATCTTAAAAGCAAATGAGGTATTTCAATTAAAGAATCTGATAGACTATGAGGAGGGGAGTATTGTTAATGTGGACCTGGCAGCCGGGAGCGGTATGAAGTTTATGATTCTTTCCTTTGATGATGGCTGCAGGCTTTCCGAACATAAGGCACCTGGAGATGCGCTATTCTTTGCACTGGAAGGTAAGGCGGAAATTGTCTATGAAGGAACCAGTTACCCCATAAGCGAAGGGGAGAATTTCCGTTTTGAAAAGAATGGTCTTCACAGTGTGAAAGCGAACGGCCGGTTTAAAATGGCACTTCTGCTTACCCTGGAGTAAAGGGGTTGAGTATTTACAGAAACAAATCAACTGTGGTATACTATAATTTATTGCGTTAGAATCCATTATGAGACAGTTCATGCTGTCTCTTTCTCATTGCGGCAGTTATTATTTTAACGGATTCAGGCATTGCATTTAAGAATGGATAATACTATAATACGGAATTACATAAATCCATAATTCCAAAATAGAATACCAAGGAGGTTGCTATGATACATGTTAAAAATATATGGAAGATCTTTTTTGATGATCTGAAGCATATTACGTCGAATCCTGTTGCAATTTTGATTGCTTTGGGACTTATTCTGATTCCCTCTCTGTATGCCTGGTTTAATATTGCGGCAAGCTGGGACCCTTATTCGAACACAAAGGGGCTTAAGGTTGCGGTGGTGAACCAGGATAAAGGTGCTTCCATCGACAGTATATTTGACACAGATATTGATGACTCCTCCATTAACATCGGTGAGATGATTACAGATGAACTGAGAAAGAACGATAAGATCGGCTGGCAGTTTGTGGACAGTTCTGATGCCATGGACGGAGTGGAATCCGGCAGGTATTATGCAGCCGTTGTGGTACCAGAGGATTTCAGCCAGAAGATATCCAGTGTTCTTACCACCGATATTGAACGCCCGGTTCTCCAATATTATGTAAACGAGAAAAAGAATGCCATTGCTACAAAAATTACGGATAAGGGTGTTGAGACTGTCCAGCAGCAGATCAATGAGACATTTATCAATACCACCTCAAAGGTCCTTGGCAAGGTATTGAATAACTATTCGGAGGACTGGGGAACGGATAAAGAAACCAGAAGAAATGATGCGGTTGATGCTCTTTCTGATGCAAGGAAGGATTTAGACCAGTTAACAGACACCATAACCATGCTTCAATCTACTTTAAAGACGGTAAACTCATTAAATGACGGAGTAAAAGGGACCCTTCCTGATGTGGATAGATTAGTGGAATCCGGTGGTCAGACTGCGGATAGTGCAAAAGAGCTGATTGATGCGTCCAGAGGATTCTCTGATATTCTTACGGATGGACTTGGGGATACTCTTGATCACATTATGGATATTGAAGAAACCGTTTATGACACCTTCCGTTCTGTAGAGAAACTGACAGATTCTTCCGCTGATGCGGCGGCTGATTCTTTAAAAACCATGCAGCGCCTTTTGCAGGGCGGATTGGAACAGATGAATTCCCTTGGCAAGGTTATTGGCACCATCAATAAGATTCTGCCTAAGCCAATTGCAGATGCAGGGGTTCTCCAGCAGCGTCTTGCCGCTCTGGCAAAACAGCAGCAGGAGGTAATTAACAAGCTGGCAGCCGCAGAGAAGACTGTGCGCCAGACAAAGCATCTGCCTGATGACATGGAAGAAGATATCGGTAACTCCCTGGACGGACTTTATAATAATGTTTCTGATGTCCTGAATTTCTATAATGGAAAAGTGGAAGTTCCTCTCAAGGACAGCGTCGATAAAACCTATGACATGCTTGGTGCCACATCAGGAGCCTTAGATAGTGTGGGAGGAATGGTTGGGCAGGTAGACGGCACATTATCCAGTGTCACCACCTCTTCCCAGAGTCTGATTGAATCTCTGGACAGTGCAAAGAGTCTGATTGCAAGAGGCCAGGAACGGATCGACGACATGATTGAAGATGTCAACAAGGTCGCAGACAATAAGCAGCTTAATAAAATTATGGACATCATGAAGAATGATCCCGAGAGGTTCAGTGAATTCATGAAGACACCGACGGATATGGTGACCAACAAGCTCTACCCCGTTGAGACTTATGGTTCTGCCATGGCTCCATTTTATTCCGTTCTTGCAATCTGGGTTGGCGGTATGCTTTTAGTGGCACTGTTAAAATGCAAGGTGGAAGAAAAACGTGCGGTTGGGATGGAACTTTATGAGACTTATCTGGGCAGATATATGACGTTCCTGCTCTTTGGAATTGCACAGGCACTCATTGTTGCTCTGGGAGATCTGTATCTGTTAAGGATTCAGTGTATCCACCCCGGCAAATTCGTGCTGGCGGCAATTGTAGCAAGTGTGATATTTAACAGTATTATTTATTCTCTGACCGTGTCCTTTGGTGACGTGGGAAAAGCGATTTCCATCGTATTTATGGTAATCCAGGTGGCTGGTTCCGGCGGAACGTTCCCAATTCAGGTGACACCAAGATTTTTCCAGATGGTGAACCCTCTGCTCCCGTTTACCCATCTGATCAATGCCATGAGGGAATGTGTTGGCGGACTTTATCAGAATGATTACTGGAGATACTTAGGAATTGTTACAGTCTTTATTCCTATCTCCCTGTTGGTTGGAATTGTATTGCGAAAGAAGGTGCTTGAACTAAATGAATTCTTTGAAGAAAAACTTAGCGAAACAGGGATCTTCTAAAAAAAACAGAAGAATAAAAGTGGGAGCGGCACTTGTGATTCTGGCTGCTGTTCTCCTGGTTATCTGGTACAAAATGCCCGTATATCGTGCGAAATTTTATCTGACCCGTTCTGCGCTGGAGACGAAAACAAAAGTGATGAAGTTATGGCAGCAGGACGAAGGAGAAGGGGAAGGATATGAGGACAGCTTAAAACTGGTGGCGGATGAAGTGAGATGGAATGGGCATTCTGTCCTGCTTCTGCCCGGAGGGCTTGGAATCTCCTTTAGCGAGCAGCGCAACCATGATAATACCCTTGCATCAGGTGCGTTAAATGTCTATTTCCTCGGTTCTATCCGGGAGGGAATCACCTACACCGCAGATCAGGATCATGTAGTATTTCATATCCCAGGCATTACCGAAGCATCTGCCCAGGCATCGCAGGACTCTTTAGAAAATACCGTAGGATTTACTGTGACTCCTCAGAAGAAGAGTCAGATACATGACCGGATAAAAACCATAGAGAAAGATACCATTAAGCTGATCAGTCAGAGTTCCATACACTTTTCGGGAAGAAAAGGCTCTGCTGTTATGATAGAAGCAGAGGTTGCATCAGAGGAATTTGATGCCTATCTGGGCGAAATCGGCGGATACCTTCTGGAAGGTCCTTTAAAAGGGATGAAGATGTGGGGAGAGATGCTGAAAGAGAGAAAAACTCCAGGGCAGTTTCAGAAGATTACGTTTGTTATTGATAAGAGCAGCAATCTGTCGGAAGTCCACGTGGAAGGTCTTTTAGATCTTGCCATGCTGTTAGAGGATCATGGCGGTCTTTCCTTAAAGGGGAATGCAGATTGTGATGGAAGAGCGTTTACTCTGGATACGAAACTGAATTTTGGAAATGGTGAAAAAGGAAAACGTTCTTTCCAGATATCCAGATTAAATATAACAAGTAGAAACGAAAAATTTGACCTGGATCTGGAATTAAGCGGCGGATATCAGGGCGGAAGGATACCAGCCAGCGCAATGGCACAGAATCAGTTAGACCCCGCCGGTGGAGATCCGGGACAGGATGGAATCCTGCATGCGAAAAACCGTTTTCTTGAAAAAGTAAAGATTCTTGGATTTGATTTGAAAGAAAAAAATATCTATTGACAAATGGAACTGTAACTTTTATAATAACAGTAAGAAAGCTGGATTTACAAAAGTTACAGTTTTTTATTATTTCAAGTAAGAATCAGGATAATACATATAATATTGATAAAACTACTAAGATGAACTGGTTACACTTTTATGTAAGATCATTTTAGACGAAAAAGGAGGAATAGATATGTCAGTTTTAACATTATCACAACAGAATTTTGAAGCGGAAGTAGAAAACAGCAAGGGCATTGTACTGGTGGACTTTTGGGCAACCTGGTGCGGTCCCTGTAAGATGTTTGCTCCTATCATTGATGAGATAGCATCCGAGAATCTTCCGGACTTAAAGGTAGGAAAGGTTGATGTAGATGAGAATCAGGATCTGGCAGGTAAGTTTAAGGTCATGAGTATTCCAACCGTAGGATTTTTTAAAGATGGAAAGCTTGCAGCAACTTCTGTAGGAGTGAAATCTAAAAAAGAAATACTGGATATGATTGAGAAGTTGAAGTAAAAAGTATGAGATGCCACAGGTTATTTTCAGAAGAAATAACCTGTGGTTATTTTTTTACAGTTTTTTAAGCTTTTCAAATTCGACAATATATATTAGAATACTACTATAACCGGGTTGACCTTCCCCTATACGGGAGGGGTTATACTTAGTTAAGCAATTCACAAGGGGCGTGTAAGAAGAGGCAGATGAACCTGATAATGTAAGGACAACGATGATTATGGGGGATCAAATGGAAAGAAAAAAATTATTTTCAATTGGGGAAGTTAGTAAGATCTGCAATATTTCCACCAAGGCCTTGCGCTTTTATGATAAGATCGGTATTATCTCTCCGGATATGATCTGTAAGGAGAACAGTTACCGGTATTATAACAAGGAGACACTCTTAACGGTTCCGGTGGTCAAGTACTACAAGCAGATGGGGTTTAAACTGGAAGAGATGCAGGGATTAGTAGAAGGGAATACATACTATTATCTGGAACAGAATTTCAGGAATAAGATTGATCAGCTTCGTTATCAGGAACAGCAGATTCATAACAGCTTCATAGCGGTGAAGGACTGGTACGAACTGATTCAGGAAGCCAAGATGGTACGGGAGAATGATGTACATGATGTTGCGGTCAAGTATATACCCGAGACGACCTATTGCAGCCTGGAACAGGATTTTGATTACAATTATATGGAGTCCATTATTAATATTGAATGGACCAATCACCTGGAACATGCAGAGAATGAGATTACCGGAGCGGTAATTTTAAAATTCCAGTCCTTTGAGGATAAGATGGAGGGAACGTGTAAGCGGGCGACCATTATGCAGGAGGCAATCCATCCCTGCAGGGAATGTATTAACCGCCGCAAGTACGGTGGCTTTATGGCAGCGTCGGTCTATCATATCGGTAAGCTTGAGACGATTGATGAAGAATATAAGAAGATTAAAGACTGGGCAGGGAAAAAAGGCTATCAGTGTGCAAAGGAAAGCTACGAGCGTTATGTGGTGGATTACTGGACCACCAGGAATCCGGAAGAATTTGTTACTGAGGTTAATGTTCCCATATTCAGAACGTGATCTCTCTGACACAGAATTCGTCATTGATTCTGTGTCAGTGTTTTTTATTTTACAGACTTATATGGCGATTAAGTCTGTATTTTACATAAATCAGGCATATTTCAGGCGGGATTTGTCTGCTTTCCAATTTTTGGTTACGAAAAAAGCAGAAATTGGTTGACATTCCCCCTAGGGGTAAGTCTTATACTAAATGTATAGAAAAACACCTGGAACCATATTTGAATTGGTAACATTAACTGGAAAGGGTGTTTTCTAAACGTTTTCAGCTGAACGTAGAGAAAGAAAGAGAAACAGAATAAGTGCATTTTTTGTGCATCATTCAAGTGGGGGAGGAAATTAAACATGACAGAAACACGAAAGAGATTCAGAAGAATTGGTATTACAGTGGGTATCATATCCGGACTTACGTATGGTTTGTACACAACCTTCGTATTAATAGCCGGTTTTTACAAACCGCTGGAGGGAGCCTCAGATCTTATTCCAGGACTTACAGGCGCGCTTATTCTTGCTTATGTAACGTCAGGGCTTAACGATTTGTTCGCAGGACTATGGCTTACTGCTTATAACTTTAAGACAGGCCGTATCAGGGAGCTGGGAAGAAGCCTTAAGCTTTTCCCTGGAAAGATTTCATTGCTGGGTTCTTTTGTAGGAGGTCCCATCGCCAGCGGCGCTTACCTTTTAGGACTTAACCTGGCGGGAGCATATGCGATTCCAATTTCCGCAATGTACATACTATTTGGAGCATTTTTCTCAAGAATTATTCTAAAACAGAAGATCGTACCAAGAGTAGGTACCGGTATGTTTATCTGTGTAATTGGAGCCATTATCATTAACTGGGTAAAACCAGAAGGAAGCAGCAATTTTACACTGGGAATTATATTTGCTTTCGTTGCAGCCATTGGCTGGGCGCTGGAAGGAGTATTTGCAGCTTACGGCAGTGCAGTGCTGGATTCTGATGTACTGATCAATATCCGTCAGTTGTTATCCGGTATTGTAGATCTGTTTGTGGTTCTGCCGATTATCGGCGGTATGGGACTCTTAGGAAATACCCTGCAATCAGCACCACCGGTTGCATGGCTGGTACTCTCCGGTTTCTGTGCGGCAGTTTCCTATCTGTGCTGGTATAAAGCCAATAGTACAGTAGGCTGTGCCATAGGAATGTCCTTAAATATTACTTATGCTTTCTGGGGTGTTCTTTTCTGCATTCTGTTTATAAAGCAACCGGTAACCCCCACAATTGTCATTGGCTCTATTATCATCATTATCGGTGCAATATTAGTTTCCGTGAACCCACTTGAACTGTTCGGTAAAAAGGAGGAATAAGTTATGAAATATGATGCGTTAGGAATGATCGAAACAAAGGGCCTGATCGGCTCAATTGAAGCTGCAGATGCAATGGTGAAAGCAGCAAACGTTACCCTGATGGGAAAAGAATTTGTCGGCGGCGGACTTGTTACTGTTATGGTAAGAGGTGATGTCGGTGCGGTAAAGGCAGCAACAGATGCAGGCGCAGCGGCAGCACAGAGAGTTGGAGAACTGGTATCTGTACATGTAATTCCTCGTCCTCATGCAGAGGTTGAGACAATTCTTCCGAAAGCAACCAAGGAGACGAAGTAATGAATAACCAAGGAATGACAGCCGCGTCAGCGGATCAGAAGATGGCAGCCGTTAACAAAAAGTTCAGAGTGACAGGCATGACAACTGGTGCAGTATCCGGACTTACTTATGGAATTTATACGGTTCTTGTTCTGATAGCCGGACGTTACGCTCCTCTTGCAGGTGCTGCAGGGCTGCTTGCCGGACCATATGTATGTTCTGGTTTAAACGACCTTTTTGCTGGTATCTGGCTTACCATATACAATGCCAGAAGCGGCCGGATCCGTGAGATGGGAAGATGTCTTAACACATTCCCTGGTAAAATGATTGTACTTGGTTCTTTACTTGGCGGTCCTATTGCCAATGGTGCTTACCTGGTAGGTCTTGCCATGGCAGGAGCTTATGCGATTCCGATTTCCGCATTATGCAGCCTGTTCGGAGCGATTTTTGCAAGAATTTTCTTAAAGCAGAAGATCACAAAGAGAGTTATGACAGGTATGCTGGTATGTGTAGCCGGAGCGGTTATTATTAACTGGGCAAAACCAGAAGGCAGTCCCAACTTTACACTGGGAATTATCTGTGCTTTTATTGCGGCAATCAGCTGGGCGCTGGAAGGCGTATGCTCTACCTATGGCGGTGCCATGATTGATACCGATGTAGCGGTTAACCTGCGTCAGCTCATTTCCGGTATCGTAGATTTATTTGTAATTCTTCCTATCGTTGGAGGTCTTGGTCTTTTAGGAGGAACCCTGTTATCAGGTATTCCTGTTATCTGGCTGGGATTAGCAGGCTTAAGTGCGGCAGTATCATTTGTATGCTGGTATAAGAGCAACTCTACAGTCGGTTGTGCGGTAGGTATGTCTTTAAATGTTACCTATGCGTTCTGGGGCGTTTTCCTCTGTATCCTTTTCTTGGGACAGGCAGTAACCCCTACCATTGTAATCGGTTCTGTGGTCATTGTATTGGGTGCGATTCTGGTAACCATGAATCCGCTTGATTTCTTTAAGAAAGGGGAATAAAGGTATGTTATTACCGGCAAGAACAGCAGTATTAAACTATCTGTATGGAGTGAAGAATGCGGACGTAGACCAGATCATGGAGGCATTGAAACCTCTTTACGGCAACGAACGTCAGTTTACAAAAGCACGTTATACCGATCATGTGATGTCCCTGGAAGCAAACGGCTTAGTGGATTTAAGCGGTCACGATCTGGATCAGAACGGAGAACTGCGCATGTGCTATCAGATCAACGATGAAGGAAAAAGCGCTGTTGATAAATATGTAGATAAAAAATACCGCCACAAATAAAGGCGAGGAGGTTTACACAGTGAGATATTACGGAGAGGAAGCTTTAGGGCTCGTGGAAACCGTCGGACTGGTTCCGGCACTGGAAGCTGCCGACAAGATGTTAAAAGCGGCAGATGTAGAGTTGATTTCCTATGAGAATATAGGTTCTACATTAGTTACCATTATGGTAAAAGGTGATGTTGCGGCTGTCCGTGCTTCTGTAGAAGCAGGTGCAGAAGCTGCTGCAGCCATCGGTAAGCTGACAGCAAAGAATGTTATGCCAAGACCAATCAGAGAGGTTGGCGACATTGTATCAGTACATGATATTGACGCATAAGGAGAGGAAAACAGTATATGGAAAGATATGAAGCCATAGGCGCTATTGAAACATTTGGTTTGGTATTCGTACTGGAAGCGGCTGATGCAATGTGTAAGGCGGCAGAAGTGGAACTGGTTGGATATGAGAACGTAGCTTCCGGTTATATCTCAGTCCTGGTTCAGGGCGATGTGGGAGCCTGCAAGACTGCAGTAGAGGCGGGCGTTAAGGCTGTTCATAATATGGGAGCAGAAGTATATAGCTCTGTGGTGATCCCAAGACCCCACCCCCATCTTGAGAAAATCGTAAAGAGATATGCGATCCCAACAGCTTTAGCAGAGGAATAAAAGGCATCCCGAATGAAGGGAGTAATGGAAATGAGTTTTATAGATAAAGACCTGCTCTCCATACAGGAGGCAAGGATTTTAATGGAAAGCGCACGAGAAGCCAGAGAAAGCATGCTTACCTTCCCCCAGGAAAAGCTTGATGATATCTTAGGCGTCCTTGCTGCCGCTGCCAGAGAACTGGCAGAGGAGCTGGCGGTCATGTCTGCTGATGAAACAGGATATGGACGTTTTCAGGATAAATATGTGAAGAATACATTTATCTGTGAGACTCTTCCAAAGCAGTTAAAAGACATGAAGTGCGTTGGTGTTTTACGCGAAGATTCTCAGTTAAAGATTATGGAGATCGGAGTTCCAGTCGGTGTGATTGTAGCGCTGACTCCTTCGGTAAGCCCCGTTTCTACAGCTATATATAATGTACTTCTTGCTGTAAAATCCGGTAATCCTATTGTAATTGCACCTCATGACAGAGCGAAAAAAGTGACCGGAAAGCTTTTAAGCCGTCTGCAGGAGGCTGCAAAGTCATGTGGTCTTCCGGAAGGTGCTATCGGCTATTTAAAGACGGTAACAGAAGCTGGTGCCATGGAGCTGATCCATCATCCTGCCGCAGCCATGATTGTTAATACCGGAGTCCCGGAATTGTGCCGGAAAGCAGCGGAAAGCGGAAAGCCCTACATCTATGGCGGAACGGGCAACGGACCGGTATTTATTGAACGGTCTGCCAATATAAAACAGGCAGTAAAAGATATTATTACCAGCCGGACGTTTGACTATGGAATCGTTTCTGCTGCAGAGCAGTATATGGTGGTTGAGAGCGTGATTGCTGCAGAAGTAAAAGCAGAGATGCTACAAAACGGTGCCTACTTCATGAACGAGAGGGAAGAGGAGCTTCTGATTGACCTTCTTTGCCTGGAAAGTGGAAAAGCGGATACAGAGGTAATGGGAAGACCTGCATATGAACTGGCAAAACGGGCGGGATTTGAAGTTCCGGAATCTGCCACGGTTCTGGTTTCTGAACAGAAGTACATCTCTGACAGGAATCCCTTTGCAAAAGAGCTTCTCTGCCCGGTACTTGCCTATTACATAGAGCCTGACTGGATGTATGCCTGTGAAAAGTGCATGAACCTTCTGGTGAACGAAAGCCATGGACACACCCTGGTCATTCATTCCACGGACGAAGAGATAATCCGTCAGTTTGCACTGAAAAAACCGGTTGGAAGGGTCCTTGTGAACACTCCAGCCACCCTTGGAAGTATGGGCGCCACCACAAATCTGTTTCCGGCAATGACGTTAGGAAGTATTACATCCGGAGCAGGAATGACGGCAGATAATGTTTCTCCCATGAACTTCATATATGTCCGCAGGGCATCCTATGGAGTCCGCAGAGCGGATGAATTCCTGAAACGGACAGAGCAGATAAAGACAGAACAGTCCCTGCCTTTAAAAGATGATTCAAAGACAGAGGATGCGAAGGCTTTGTTAAAGCAGATCTTAGAAGCACTGTCAAAGGAATTGGACGGAAAATAAGAGAAAGAGAGGGAATTTGTATTGGATATTCGTGAATTTTCTAATAAATTTGTAGAAGCAACCAAGAACATGTCACCGGAAGAAAGAGCTTCCCTGATGAAGATGTTTGAGACTGTTTCTGATGAGATCAATAAAAAGGAGTCTGCACCAAAAGCTGCTGCTATAAGCTTTGATGAAGGGGTTCAAATACCTGACGGCATCACCTCAAGACTTCAGAAATTGAAAGATGTATACATGACACACAAGCCATCTATCACCACATACCGTGCTCAGGCAATTACAAAAATTGCAAAAGAGAACCCAGGTATGCCAAAGATCATGCTTCGTGCAAAATGTTTCCGTTATTGCTGCGAGACAGCACCTCTTGTTATTCAGGATAATGAGCTGATTGTAGGTGCGCCAAACGGTGCTCCCCGTGCCGGTGCATTCTCTCCTGATATTGCATGGAGATGGATGATGGACGAGATTGATACCATCGGAGAACGTCCTCAGGATCCATTCTACATATCAGAAGAAGACAAAAGGATCATGAGAGAAGAGCTGTTCCCTTACTGGTCAGGAAAGTCTGTAGATGAATACTGTGAGGATCAGTACCGGGAAGCAGGCGTATGGGAATTATCTGGAGAATCTTTTGTATCCGATTGCTCCTATCATGCCATCAACGGCGGTGGAGATTCCAACCCGGGTTATGATGTTATTTTAATGCAGAAGGGTATGCTGGATATCCAGCAGGAAGCAAAGGATCATTTAAAAGAGCTTCACTATGAGAACCCGGAAGATATTGAGAAGATTTATTTCTATAAATCCATTATTGATACCACAGAAGGCGTTATGATTTACGCAAAGAGACTTTCTGATTATGCAAAGGAACTTGCAGAAAAAGAGACCAACCCAAAGCGTAAAGAAGAACTGTATAAGATTGCCGAAGTCAATGCCCATGTTCCGGCTCATAAACCAAGAACTTACTGGGAAGCAATCCAGGCAGTATGGACCATCGAGTCTTTACTTGTTGTAGAAGAGAACCAGACCGGTATGTCCATTGGACGTGTGGATCAGTATATGTATCCATTTTATAAGGCTGATATCGAATCCGGCCGTATGAATGATTTCCAGGCATTTGAACTTTCCGGCTGTATGCTGATTAAGATGTCTGAGATGATGTGGATTACCAGTGAAGGCGGTTCCAAGTTCTTTGCAGGTTATCAGCCATTCGTTAATATGTGTGTCGGCGGTGTGACCCGTAAGGGACATGATGCAACCAATGATTTAACTTATCTGTTAATGGATGCCGTTCGTCATGTGAAGATTTACCAGCCATCCCTTGCATGCCGTATCCATAACAAGTCTCCGAAGAAGTACTTAAAGAAGATTGTAGACGTTGTCCGTTCCGGTATGGGATTCCCGGCGTGTCACTTTGATGATGCCCACATTAAGATGATGCTTGCAAAAGGTGTTTCCATCGAAGATGCCCGTGATTACTGTCTGATGGGCTGTGTTGAACCTCAGAAATCCGGTCGTCTGTACCAGTGGACATCAACGGCTTATACCCAGTGGCCCATCTGTATTGAGCTTGTATTAAATCATGGTGTTCCATTGTGGTATGGCAAACAGGTCTGCCCGGATATGGGAGATTTAAGCCAGTTTAAGACTTATGAAGAATTTGAAGCAGCAGTAAAAGAAGAGATTAAATACATTACTAAATGGACTGATGTAGCGACTGTAATTTCTCAGCGTGTTCATAGAGATCTGGCACCAAAGCCTCTTATGTCCATTATGTATGAAGGCTGTATGGAAAAGGGAAAAGATGTTTCCGCAGGCGGAGCAATGTATAACTTCGGACCTGGTGTTGTATGGTCAGGGCTGGCTACTTATGCAGATTCCATGGCGGCAATCAAGAAACTTGTATTCGATGAAAAGAAATATACATTACAGCAGTTAAATGAAGCTTTAAAGGCTGATTTTGTTGGATTTGACCAGCTCCGTACCGATTGCCTCAACGCACCAAAATACGGAAATGATGATGATTATGCAGATAATATTGCTGCTGATCTGGTTGATTTCACAGAGCATGAACACAGAAAACACAAAACATTGTATTCTGTATTAAGCCATGGTACCTTATCCATTTCCAACAACACCCCGTTCGGTCAGCTGACAGGTGCATCTGCCAATGGACGACATGCCTGGCTGCCTCTTTCCGATGGTATCAGTCCAACTCAGGGTGCTGATTATAAGGGACCTACTGCAATTATCAAGTCCGTATCCAAACTGTCCAATGACAGCATGAACATCGGTATGGTACATAACTTTAAGATCATGGCTGGACTTCTTGATACTCCGGAAGGAGAGGAGAGTCTGATCACCCTTTTGCGTACCGCATGTATGTTTGGAAACGGGGAGATGCAGTTTAACTATCTGGATAACAACACCCTCATCGAAGCTCAGAAGCATCCGGAACAGTACCGCGACTTAATCGTCCGTGTTGCAGGTTACAGTGCGTTCTTCGTTGAATTATGCAAAGATGTACAGGATGAAATCATAAGCAGAACCATGCTGACACATTTCTAATAAAAGATGGAGATTAATCACAATGGACCATGGAAATACAGGAGAGATTGAACGTAAGGCACTGATCTTTAATGTGCAGAAGTACAATATGTATGACGGGCCGGGTATCAGAACCCTGGTGTTTTTTAAAGGATGCCCGCTCCGGTGTAAATGGTGTGCCAACCCGGAAGGGCTTGAACGAAAATTCCAGGTCATGTATAAACGAAATTCCTGTGCAGACTGCGGGGCATGCGTAAACGTATGCCCAGTGGGAATCCATGTGATATCCAAGGAGACCGGTAAGCATGAAATCCTGCGGGAAAAAGACTGTATTGGCTGTATGAAATGCAAAAATGCCTGCCCCAACAGTGCACTGAGCATTGCCGGGGAGGTAAAGACCATCTCTGAACTGCTAAAGATTGTTCAGGAGGATGAGGCGTTTTATGATATCTCAGGCGGAGGGGTAACCCTTGGAGGCGGCGAAGTCACCGCTCAGCCGGAAGCTGCCTTAAACCTTCTGATGGCATGCAAGCAGGAAGGAATCAATACGGCAATTGAAACCTGCGGTTATACGAAGACGGAAACCATTTTAAAGATTGCAGAATATGTAGACTTGTTCCTGTTTGACATAAAACATATGGACCCGGTGAGACACAACGAGCTTGTGGGTGTAAGCAATGAACAGATTCTTACGAATATCAGGGAACTGCTTCACCGCCGGTATAATGTAAAGGTGCGTATGCCTATGTTAAAAGGAATCAATGAAAGTAAAGAAGAGATTGATGCGGTAATCAGCTTTTTGATGCCGTTCCGTGATTGTAAGAATTTTAAGGGAATTGATTTGCTTCCATACCATAAGCTGGGCGTCAATAAATATAAACAGCTTGATAAAGAGTACCCAATTGAAGGCGATCCCAGTTTAAGTGCAGAGGATTTAGACCGGATTGAGGGCTGGATGAAAGAATATCAATTTCCGGTTACTGTAGTAAAGCACTAAGAAAGGGGAATACGTCGTGGCAGAGATGCAGCGTGTCATAGAAGAGTCTGTTCCTGGAAAACAGGTGACTATCGCTCATGTAATCGCCTCTCCCATTGGGGAAGTCTACGATTGTCTGGGTATTGATGAGCTTGGTGCAATAGGAATTCTCACATTGTCTCCCTATGAAACGTCCATCATTGCCGCAGATATTGCGGCAAAGGCGGCGGATGTGGAGGTGGGATTTTTAGACCGGTTTACCGGTTCTGTTATTATTGCAGGCGACGTAGAGAGTGTGGAAACTGCTTTAACCGCAGTATGTGATACATTGAAACGGATCCTTGGCTATACCGTGCCTCCCATTACGAAGACATGAGAAAGAAGAGACTCATGATCATAGGACCGGATGGCAGCGGTAAGACCTCACTTGCCAATGTCCTTAACGGCATTGACGGACCGGCGAGGAAAACCCAGAACATGGTATATGGGAAAAGAACTCTGGATGTTCCAGGTGCTTATCTGGAAAGTCCGTGGATGCATAAGCATATCATTGCAGCAGCCCAGGAGGCTTCCCATATACTTATGTTAGTCAGCCAGTCGTCTCTGCGGGAAAACTATCCGCCAGGATTTGCAAAAGTATTCCGGGTTCCGGTAATTGGAGTCATAACCAGAAGCGGTGAGAATCCGGACAATGATGAATGGTGTATCCGGCAGTTAGAAAAAACAGGTGTGATACAGCCCTATTGCCATATAAATCTCAGAAACCAGACTGGAATCTCTGAACTGACAAAAGCAATTGAATCACACAGATAAAACCTACCTAAGGGCAAACATAAGGAAACACTAAAAAGTATACCTATATGCCCATAATGCAGGGCAAATATAAGGAAAGGAGGGAAATGTAGCGTGGAGCAATTTGTAATGAACACAAAAGTTTATATGGGGTCCTCCTGTCTTGATAAGATTAAGGAGCTTCCTGTAGAAAAAGCATATATCATCTGTGATCCTTTTATGGCTCAGTCAGGAAAAGTGAATATGATCACAGATTTACTGGCTGAAAAAGGAAGCAGCTTTGAAGTGTTTTCAGAAGTAGTTCCCGATCCAACCATTGATGTGGTTTCAAAGGCAATTGGCAGAATGCAGTGTTTTGAGCCGGATGCGGTGATCGCACTTGGCGGCGGGTCCGCCATTGACACCGCAAAGGCAGCCAGTCAGATCTATAGCCATATGGGAAAAGAGAGACTGTTTCTGATTGCAGTTCCGACAACCAGCGGTACGGGCAGTGAAGTGACTAATTTTTCCGTAATATCAGATCCTCAGGCGCAGGCAAAATACCCGCTTCGTTCGGACAGTATGGTGCCGGATGTGGCATTTTTAGATCCCCGTTTTACGGTATCGGTTCCGCCTCATATTACAGCGGATACCGGGATGGACGTTTTGACCCATGCGCTGGAAGCTTATGTATCAACGGATTCTGGTGATTTTACAGATGCCTGTGCAGAAAAAGCAGTCAGACTGGTCTGGAAGTATTTAGCAAAGACCGTAGAAGAAGGCAGCGATCTGGAAGCAAGAACCCATATGCACAATGCATCCTGTCTGGCAGGGGTTGCTTTTAACGGAGCGTCTTTAGGGCTTTGCCATAGTATGGCTCATGCACTGGGGGCGAAGTTTCATATACCCCATGGAAGAAGCAACGCAATCCTGCTTCCTCATGTAATCAGCTATAATGCCGGTTTAGAAGAGGCCGGTAATTATGAAGCCTGCGGCCGTTATATAGAGATTGCCAACATGCTTGGTATTGCAGCGGGAACAGAAAAAGCAACCGTACATGGTCTGGTGCGCCATATTAAGAATTTAATGAATAAAATCAAAATACCGCAGCAGATCACAGATTTAAAAGTTGACAGAGACGAATTTTTACAGGCTGTTGAGGAAATGGCAGAAAAGGCACTTCATGATAACTGTACGAAAACCAATCCAAGAGTGCCGTCTGCAGAAGAGATTGCAGTGATTTACCGCAAATTATGTAAGGGGGGATTTTAATGAAATTCATTACAGAAGACGATTTAAGGATTTTATTTAAAAAAGAACCCTTTACTGTTTATGACCTTTCGGAGGGTGTCAGATTAACGCCAGGGGCAAGGCAGTTTCTGGTGGATAAAAAGATTGCCTTTCAAGATGGTCTGGTGGCGGTAAAACGCAAAAACCCCGGGACAGAATTAAAAAAAGAAGAGATAGATAAAAAGGAACCGGACAAAAAAGAGACACAAAGTGATCTGTTTCTGTGGAAGAGGAAAACTCTTCAGGCACAGTTTTTGGAGGCAGGACTTGTTTTCATGAAGCGGGATGTGCTGTTGGCAGAGCAGGTCTTTGATCTGGAGCGGAGACTTTCTTTTGTGGGAAAAGAGAGCTCTGGTCAGGAATCTCTGTTTCAGGATTGTACGGGTTTTGATAAAGAAAATCTTCATGAACCCTTTGAAGATTGTTTTGAGATCACTGGTTTTCATGCCCAGTCGGAAAAAGGTGCAGAGATTGTTTTGCTCCACCGGCTGCGCTGTTGCACCAGGGAGTTGGCAGCAGAAACAGGAGATAAGCGGTTTTATCCCGTGATTAATCGTTTATCGCAGATGATTTGTATGGAATATGGAGGAAAGACATGTCAAAAAAGGAAATAACATTTGATAGCTGCAATGAGCTGGTCAGCCAGTTTGAAGCAGTGGTGAAAAAACCTGTAACGGGCAATTCCTCTGTTTACTATACTGGAGTCGATTTGGGAACCGCATGTGTAGTAATTGCCGTGCTTGATGAAAATTATAAGCCGGTAGCCGGTGCTTACCGGTATGCAGATGTGGTTCGTGACGGAATGGTAGTGGACTATATCGGTGCCATCCGCATTGTCCGTGAGCTAAAGGCAGAACTGGAGGAGAAGCTTCATACAGAGCTGCTTTATGCAGCAGCAGCAATTCCACCGGGCACCGATGGTCTGGACGGCGGAGCCATCAAAAACGTGGTACAGGGAGCAGGTTTTGAGATTACAGCTCTTCTTGATGAGCCTACAGCTGCCAATGCCGTGTTACAGATTGAAAATGGAGCAGTTGTGGACATCGGCGGCGGAACCACAGGAATTACCATCTTAAAGGATGGAAAAGTGGTGTATATCGCAGATGAACCAACCGGAGGTACTCATTTCTCCCTGGTGGTGTCTGGCGCATATGGTCTGACATTCCCAGAAGCGGAACTCTATAAGAGAAAAGAAGAACACCACAAAGAACTGCTTCCGGTTTTAAAACCGGTGGTTGAGAAAGTGGCTTCCATCATAAACCAGCACATAAAAGGTCATGACGTAGATGAAATCTATTTAGTAGGTGGAACCTGCTGTCTGACTGGAATTGAAAACATTATTGAGAAACAGACGGGGATCAGGACAAGAAAACCTGAAAACCCAATGTTTGTAACTCCTCTCGGAATCGCATTTTCCTGTACGCAGGAGGAAATGGCATAAAGGAAGTGGACAAATGGAATACCGGATTATTAAATCACCGTCAAAAGGAACTCTTGATATTTTGAACCGGAGGAAAGGCTCCGGCAACTCAGCCCCCATCGGGCAGGTAGATGCAGTAGGACTGATCCAGGGAAGAATTATTGAGATGGTCTGTGCCGCTGACGTAGCAGAAAAGGCAGTTGGCGTAACGGTGGAAGATATCAGGGGAAGCTGCCCACAGAATATGATTATGCTGGCGATATTTGGAGATACGGCATCAGTGGAAGCAGCACTTGAAGAGATAAAGCAACGGGAGAAGCGAGGTGGAATGGAATGGTAGCGGCAAGGTTGATTGACAATATCTGGGCAACCAGAAAAGCGGAATCCTTAAGCGGATACAAGTTTATGCTTGCCGAGATCATTGGAGGTACACGGGAAGGGGAACGGCTGATTGTAGCGGATATTATCAGTGCTGGAATCGGAGACCGTGTGATCGTTTCTACCGGATCTTCTGCCAGGCGTATGCTTGGAGATGATGAGATTCCCATTGATGCGGTAGTAATTGGAATTATTGATGAGGATTGTCAATTTATATAGAAGGGAAGTGATCATATGAAGCAGTTGATTTGCGCCAAAGATGTGGAAGCACTTCATGCAGAAGGCAAACAGACTTATTATGTGGAAAGCGGAAGCATTATCACTCCATCAGCCAGAGATGCCGCTGATTCTTACGGAATCACATTTTGCAGTCAGCCAGAGCCTCAGGCAGCACCAGCATTAGCAGGAGCAGACATTGACAGTGAGAAGATCTATCAGGTACTTCAGATGCTGATGGAAAAGGGAATGCTTTCTGATGTCTTAAAGCCTTATGAGTCAGAAACCCATGGAAATGGCTTAAAAGTAGTCCGGGGCAGTTCTGTAAAGATGGATGTATTTGATACCGGTGACCCGTCTGTAAAGGCATATTATCAGGAACTGATAAGCAAAGAAGAGTCTCATATCAGTGCAGGATTTCTTGTGATTGATCATTCAAAATTTGAATGGGAACTGACATATGAAGAGATTGACTATGTAATTGAGGGAACGCTTACGGTGACAATTGACGGAAAGACCTATACAGCAAAAGCTGGAGATGTTCTTTTTGTACCGTCAGGATCAAAAGTGATCTGGGGATCACCGGACAAAGCGAGAATATTCTATGCAACTTATCCGGCGAACTGGGCGGATCTGGTCTAAGGAGGTAAAAGATGCAGGCACTTGGCTTTATAGAAACAAAAGGCATGCTGGCGGTAATTGAAGCGGCAGATGCCATGTTAAAAGCAGCAGATGTATCTCTGGTAGAAAAGACCAAAGTCGGCGGAGGACTGGTCTCTGTCACGGTGACAGGTGATGTAGCGGCAGTAACAGCTGCCGTGGATGCAGGAGCTGCAGCGGTGGAGCGGATTGATGGCGCTGTTCTTATTACACGCCATGTGATTCCAAGACCGCATGAGGAGCTTGTGGCTGTCGTAGGTGAACAGCATTCCAAAGAGCCGGCAGAGGAGCCAGTACCGGTCCAGATAGAGCAGATCCAGGCAGAACAGTCTGAAACGGAAACAGAGGAAGATCCTTCCTGTGAAACAGATGGGGTGGATACCATTAAGAGAGAAACCGTAGATGTATGGATCACACAGGATGGACTGGAAGAAACCATGAAGATACTTGAAGATATGAAGGTAACAGAACTCAGAACACTTGCCCGTGAATATCCGGAATTCAGCATAGCTGGAAGAGAGATTTCAAAGGCAAATAAAACCCTGCTGCTGGAAGAATTCGGGAAGTTTTATGGACAAAATGATTGAGATTTTTAGAAAAGGAGAACAGGAACATGGAAAATTTTGATTATGATTTACGTTCCATCCAGGAAGCAAGGGACTTGGCAAGAAGCGGAGAGGCAGCAGCAAAAGCGATTGCTAAATTTACCGATGAACAGATTGATGCTATTTTAAGAAGTATGGCAAAAGCAGGAGAAGAACATTCTCTTTGTCTGGCTGAAATGGCAGTAGAAGAGACTGGATTTGGTAAGGTCATGGATAAGGCATACAAAAACCATGCGGCTTCTACTCTTTTATATGAGCAGATCAAAGGCATGAAGACGACTGGTATTCTTTCCGAGGATACAGTTAATAAAACCATTGAGGTTGCAGAGCCGGTAGGTCTGGTTATGGGAATTGTTCCTTCCACAAACCCTACTTCCACTGTATTTTTCAAATCCATGATTGCTGTTAAATCAGGAAATTCTATTGTATTTTCTCCTCACCCATCTGCTGCAAAGTGTACTTTAAAAGCAGCAGAAGTGATGCGTGATGCAGCAATTGCAGCAGGTGCACCAGAAGGAATTATCGGCTGTGTATCCATGCCCTCCATGGGTTCTACCAATGAACTGATGAAGGGAAAAGAAGTTTCCATCATCATAGCAACCGGCGGTCCTGGAATGGTAAAAGCTGCTTACAGTGCAGGAAAACCAGCCATTGGTGTAGGCGCAGGAAATTCTCCGGCTTATATCGAAAAGACAGCCAATGTAAAAGACGCAGTGAAAACAATCATGGCTAGCAAGACCTTTGACTATGGAACAATCTGCGCATCTGAGCAGTCCATTATCTGTGAAGAAAGCAACCATGCAGAAGTTGTTTCTGAGTTAAAGAGCCAGGGCGGTTACTTTATGACAAAAGAAGAGACAGACAAGGTCTGCAATCTGTTATTTAAAAATGGACACAGCATGAATGCAAAGTTTGTTGGACGTTCTCCTCAGGTGATCGCAGCAGCAGCCGGAATCCAGATTCCGGAAGGAACCAGAGTCTTAATTGGAAAACAGGAAGGCGTTGGAGAAGGCTATCCGTTATCCTATGAGAAGCTGACAACGGTTCTTGGCTTCTATACCGTTAAGGATTGGGAAGAAGCATGTGGACTGAGCATCCGTCTGTTACAGAACGGCATTGGTCACACCATGAGCATTCATACCCAGGATCGTGATAAGGTTCTTAAATTTGCAGCAAAGCCTGCTTCCAGAATTCTTGTAAACACAGGCGGCAGCCAGGGAGGAACCGGTATCAGCACTGGACTTCCGATTGCATTTACATTAGGATGCGGAACCTGCGGCGGAAGCTCTGTTTCTGAGAATGTAAGTCCAAAGCACTTAATCAATATTAAGACGGTTGCATTTGGCTTAAAAGACTGTGCGACCATTGCAGAGACTGATCCAACCTTTACATGGAAAGACAAAACTTCTAAAACAGAATGCAGCCCGGCTGATTTTGTGGCAGCAGCATCCCAGGTATGCCAGTCCGGCTGTGATGATAACGAAAAGCTGGCAGCTCTTGTAAAAGAGATCGTGCTGGCAATGAAAGGTCAGTAATTACAACTGGGAGAGGAATAATCATGGATAAATACGAAGCAGTAATAAAGCTTTTAATGGAAGCTGTACAATCAGACTCCAAAAAGGATGACTCCAAAATACCAGTAGGCGTTTCCAACCGCCATGTGCATTTGTCCCAGGAGGATTTAGAGTCTTTGTTTGGCAAAGGATATGAACTGACCAATATGAAGGAATTATCCCAGCCGGGACAATACGCATGCAAAGAAACAGTAACGGTATGCGGTCCCAAAGGAGCCATAGAAAAGGTTCGTATTCTCGGACCTGTCAGAAAACAGACCCAGGTGGAGATTTTAGTAGCAGATGGTTTTAAGCTTGGGAAAAAGGCAGAGCCTAAGATGTCTGGTGAATTAGCCGGAACACCAGGAATTACACTGGTTGGACCAAATGGTTCTGTAGAGACAAAAGAAGGGCTAATCATTGCCCAGAGACATATTCACATGAGTCCTTCCGATGCTCTGAGATTCGGAGTGCAGGATGGACAGACAGTAAGCATTAAGACAGAAGGAATCCGGGGAGGAATCTTTGACCATGTTGCCATTCGGGTAACCGATACTTCCAGTCTGGAATGCCACTTAGATACAGAAGAAGCCAATGCCATGGGGCTTGGCGGCTCTGCAAGCGTTACCATTGTTAAATAGGGAACCATTAAAATTATTATATAAATCAGGAGGATTAAAGATATGAAATATGATGCATTAGGAATGATCGAGACAAAAGGTTTAGTTGGATCCATTGAAGCAGCAGATGCTATGGTAAAGGCAGCAAACGTTACATTAATCGGCAAGGAATTTGTTGGCGGCGGTCTTGTAACTGTTATGGTAAGAGGAGATGTAGGTGCTGTTAAGGCAGCAACTGATGCAGGTGCAGCAGCAGCTCAGCGTGTAGGTGAACTTGTTTCTGTACATGTAATTCCTCGTCCTCATGCAGAAGTTGAAACAATTCTTCCTGCAACAAAAGAACTGTAATCTATGTGAAAAAAGGGGTCTGGAGCTCTCCGTATTACCGGAGGGAGCCAGACCCTTTTTGGTAGACAAATAAATTTTATCGGGTATAATGGGAAGGAGATAAATAGAAAATTTCAGATGTCAGTCAGGAGAGACTTCGATGATAAAAGAGGACAAACATATTACCCTTGAAATTGCAGCAGGAATTGTAGTATTCACAGCAGCAGCCATGATCCTGGCATGTTTTATCAGACCTGGATTTTCTGTGTTTGCAGGACTTTTTCTTGGAATGATACTGTCTCTCGTTATGTTTTTAACCATGGCGGCAGTATTAAAGCTTTGCATAAAGACCAGAAACCAGAGATTCACAACCATTTTCAGCATTACAAGTTCCATGAGCCGTTATCTGGTTCTTCTTGCAATTGTTGCTGTGGTAGTAAAACGGTATTCGGAGGTTTTTCATCCGGTTGCACTCATCATTGGTATCTTTGGAATCAAGGCAGGGACATTTCTCCAGCCCCTGATTCATAAAGGTTTTGAAAGGTTTCATTTTCCAAAAGCATAAAAGGCTTTCCAGGTGGAGGAAAGGCTGTTTTTATGCTATACTATGAATCAGATAAAACAAAACAGGGAGTAAATATTCATGAAAGAGACGTCATTAGTGATTATGGCTGCTGGTATTGGAAGCAGATTTGGTGGAGGAATCAAACAGTTGGAGCCAGTTGGTCCTTGCGGAGAGATTATTATGGATTATTCAATCCACGATGCGCTGGAAGCTGGTTTCAATAAGATTGTATTCATTATCCGCAGGGATTTAGAGGAAGACTTTAAAACGATTATCGGAAAGCGGATTGAAAAAATTGCTCCTGTGTCCTATGCGTATCAGGAACTGGACGATCTTCCGGAAGGGTTTCATAAACCGGCAGGCAGGACAAAACCATGGGGAACCGGTCAGGCAATCTTATGTGCCAAAGGTGTGATCCGTGACCCGTTTGTAGTTATTAATGCAGATGATTACTATGGAAAAGAAGGCTTTGTGAAGATCCATGATTATCTGGTAAAGGACATGAAGCCGGAATCAAAGCCTTACGATATCTGCATGGGCGGTTTTATTCTGGGCAATACCTTAAGTGAAAATGGAGGCGTAACCAGAGGCGTATGTCAGGTAGATGCAGAAGGCGTGCTGCAGGAGGTAACAGAGACTTACGAACTGAAAAAGACTGCTGCAGGAGCAGAAGGGCGTAACGAAGCAGGAGAACCGGTGGTGATTCCTCTGACCCAGAATGTATCCATGAATATGTGGGGACTTTCTCCGGAATTTTTAGAGGAACTTTCCAAAGGCTTTCCAGAGTTCTTAAGGGGACTTAAAGTAGATGATATGAAGTCAGAGTATCTGCTTCCAAAGATCATTGACCGTCTGGTTCAGTCTGGTGATGCAAGAGTCAAAGTGCTTGAAACAAAGGATAAATGGTTCGGTGTGACCTATAAAGAAGACAAACCGGCAGTTGCTGCTTCAATAAAGGATTTGGTTTCTAAGGGCGTATACCAGACACCGCTGTTTGACGAAAAATAGTAAAAAGGTGTCTGCACCTTTTGTTATGGCTGCGCATACTATATGATGTATAAGCTTATAGCAGGGAGTGAGAACAGCCGTGCCCAAAAACCCGGATAATACTTATGGTAATAATGGAAGACCTTTGGAACCGTATATGCTTTACGGTGACAGGGACCGCACCCCAGGTCCTCAGGCGAGGAATGATCTGGTCGTTCAGGATCTGGAATATTTGCAGGGATTGTACCCGGGACATATGAAACGTCTGCAGGAATATGTAGTTTCTGCATGTGACCATCTGGAGTATAAGAATAGTCCGATGTACGACGAATATCCGGACCGCCTGATGATTAATCAGATGTGTGATTCCATATGCAGTCAGATTTACAGTGATGGTGTCCTCACAGAAGAACCAGTTGTGGGAACTCTTCGTGACGAAGGAAATGAGTCAGAAGGTCAGATGGAAGAAATCGCGGAATGGGATAACGATGAGGCTGAGATTCAGGAAGTGGTGGAGAAACAGAACGGACCTTACTGGGGTCCGCCGCCAGGCAACAGACCCCCAGGCTGGGGTCAGCCCTGGAATCCTCCGGGTCCAAAACCCCCTTATTGGGGTCCGCCGCCAGGTCACAGACCGCCGGGCTGGGGTCAGCCCTGGAACCCTCCGGGACACAAACCAGGACCAAGACCACCCCAGTGGGGACCACCGCCAGGTCACAGACCACCGTGGGGACAAAAGCCAGGATCAAGACCACCGAAGAATAACGGATGGTTAAATGAAATTATTTCTGTTCTGCTTCTCAATGAAATGCACCGGAGAAGGTGCGGATCAGGGCGTTGCAGGTAGGAAGAAAGTGAGCCGCTGCACGACAGGTAAGGATTTACCTGTTGTGTGGCGGTTTTTTTATGGGTCGTGACCCTGTTGAGCTCGCAAAGCGTGCGAAATATAAACCACCCGCTTTGCGGGTGCGCGGTGTTTGTTATACAAAAAAATCACCTTTCCGTTATAATAAGGTTGTTCAAGCCAGTTTATAACGAAAGGAAAGGTGATTTTAATGGCCAATAAGGCAAACAGTTTAGCACATACCAAATGGATGTGTAAGTATCACATAGTGTTCACACCAAAGTACAGGAGAAAAATAATTTACAACCAGTACAAGGAGAGTATCAGAGATATTCTGAAACAGCTATGTGGGTACAAAGGTGTAGAAATATTGGAAGGTCATATAATGCCCGACCATATTCATATGCTTGTAAGCATTCCACCTAAACTGAGTGTATCACAATTTATGGGATATCTCAAAGGAAAAAGTGCGCTTATGATTGTTGGGGAAATTGGGAGGGGGAAGTTTTATATTGGGGGTGCCAGGTTGTGAAGCATATTGTAAAACCAGAAAAAAGAACGTGTGTTCGAAAATAGGGTTGACAGGAGAGTTTTAGGGGGATATAATCTAGGAGTCGACAAACAGAACATATGTTCGAAAACAATGGCAGTAACATGAACTGTTTTTATGAAGGGGCGTTGCTGAAGTCATTCTTCCATTAAGGAAATGTGTAAATAGGAGTTATTTTTAAGTTATCACAAGAACAGCAGATTAAATGGTTTTAGAGTTAAAAATAAAAAATAAGAAAGAGGTAATTGATATGGCAAGTACAAATAAAACATCATTAGGATTAAATATGTGGGAAGCATCGGATAAACCGGTGAGAATGGATTTTGTGAATGATAACAGCATTATTAATGAGGAGGTATCTAATTTAAAAGAGGATCTTGGTAAAAGCAATGCTCTTGTTGATGAGAAGATATCTAAGTTAAATAGCAATTTAACTAACGTGACTACAGGAGATACATTGCTGGGGAAAATAAAATATCTTCCAGAAGCTTACATTGATAATCCCAATAGTTATTTTAATCTTTCTGGTTGGAATGTCATTCCATATTTGACTTTTGCTAACGTTTCTCCTGATATTGGCTGGGGTCTTATTGTAGGTACTCTTGATAACAACAACGGAAATCCGGTTGGAGCACAATTTGCTGTTGGTACGGTTCAGATAGCATACCGCAAATATGCAACATTGACGTGGTCAGATTGGACATTTAAATAATCATTTGTCAATGAATTTTAAGCTGGCGAAGTAATAGCCATCTACATATAGCTGCAAGGCTCCGCCATCGTCCCACCGAAAAGCAATCCGGGAAGGAACTCGAGTATTGAGAGCATTGGTTGTACTGTTTAATCCCGTGTTTGTAGCTGTTAAATTGCTATTTATCTAACTTAAGTCAAATTATAAATAGTCATTCTTGCCCATTTATAGAGAAGGATGACTATTTACATATTGCATCATAATAATGGTACTAAACACCAACAAATAGAAAAACGTAATAACCACTACCAGCTATCAATGTAACACACAAAAAACTTGAACGTGAATCAATCATAAACGATAACCAAAGGTTATTTATATAAAATGAAGGGAGGTGCCAAACATCTATGAAGCGACCGGAATGTCTACATATCCCAACTCTCCACGAAGGAGAACAGGCACAGATCAGTTGGGAAGCAACAGAGGAAGACAAACATTATATAATAGAACGAGTATTTAATGAATCGTTTTTACAAGCCCAATCGGGATACACCTGGGATAATTTTGATAGTACCAATGAGCAATGGAATAGCCGTGATAAGGGTGATGATTCCTGGTATCAATTAGAAAACAGAACAGGAAAAGGTCAGCACTGGGAACGTCTGGATTATAATCAGTTAAACTGGGAAGAAGTTGAAGGACATTCATTTACCTGGCAGAAATTTGAGAACTGTGATATTAACTTTGAGATATTTAAAGGAGCCGGTAATGAACAACCTGATGTGGAACATGGACGTACCTGGCTGGAGCTGGATGAGTTTAATAAGGAATGGAACAGTTTGGAGAATTCAATACATTCATGGGCTGAAGAAGAGCGGATGACGTTACCTGGTATCTCATGGGAGAGCATTGATTCCAGATGGCTGACATTTAATGAATGGGAAGAAAAAAATCTGAGCTTTTTTGAACTGGATGGGCAGAAACAGGTAGAAAAGCATCGGGGAATGACAGATAACATATCAATTGGATCAATAAATGCATCGTATCGTATTAGATCATATGATTCGAAAGGAGATGTATCAGAGTATTTGTCAACCGGACAAGTACCTATTATACCAATATTTTACCGTAGAAGTGCAGTGGTATATCCGGTAAGAAGCGGGGAGCATTACATTGTTTTGATGGGAGCTCAGGAAGTTCAAAGTCTGTATAAAATACGAATAAATCTTCGGTATAATCCATATTTACTGGAATTAATCAGTCTTGCAGCAGAAAGCCCAAGGCAAGTTAAGGAGCCGGGGAATTATCCAGAAGAAAAATTAAAAATATATTCTAAAAATTTAGGGAATTTATGGTTCCAATCAACCAGACAGTTACAAGAGAATGAATGTTTTAGCGGCCCCATTGCATTGGTAGAATTTGTTGCCAGAAAAACAGGAAATGCAGCAGTGTCACTATATTAAAGTTAAGAAGGGAATAGATGGACGATAAAAAAACTACAAAGAATTACATTGATAATGATCAATGGGAAGTAGCGGATACAAAAATAGAGGATAGTCTTTCAAAAGACGAAAATCAGGCAAAGGTTTGGGAAGTACAGCTTAATCAGTCCGCATTACCAAAAGAAGAGGGAGAAATTACGGACATAAAACAGTACCCCCAATCTCCATATACCTACTTTGAAACAAATAAGGTAAATGTTCAACTAAGCACAGGGGATGTTCAATATGAGACAACGGACTTTGTGCTGCCTGGAAGAGATGGATTTGACGTATCCATCGCAAGACGCTATGACTCTGGCTGTGCTAATTTAGTAGATATGTTTCCAACTGTCAAAAAGGACAAAATAAAAACTGGATCTATTAATAATAGCTTTTATGTCAATACATATGGATTGGGATACGGTTGGTCCTTTGTCTTGCCGTCAATTGAAACCGTACTGTATGTTTATTATTCTTCTATAGAAATGCCAATTAAAGAAATAAAACCGTTTTTACTTCCAACGATTGGTTATGACTATATTCTTCATCTTGAAGATGGAAGAAATTTAAAAATAAGACAATCCTCAGATGGATTTGAAAGTTACAATTTAAAGGATGTACGTGTTATTACCAGGTCTGGTACGATTCAGCATCCCTATGCAGTCGGTGTTATAAAAAAATATGATATCATAATTGAATATAAGAATGGAAACAAAGATTACTTTAAGAATTTAAGTGAAATAGCTGACGAACGAGATGGAAAGTATGCACAGCGATTTACTCTGGTTTCTCGGCAGGATAAATTTGGAAATGTAATTTGTTATGACCTGAAAAGTCAGGGTGGAATGGAGATAGTGGATACATGGGGACGTATAATCAGTCTGGAAAAGACAGAATATGGTCTCACTTGGAGATTGCCAGAAAGCACGATTGGAAAAGCAAATGAATTTTCCTATCACATTGATCATACGGATCCCTTAAAGCTTACTGGAGTAACAGATCCGGCAGGTCACAGGACCCAGTACAGCTACTTTAATCCGGAAGAGTATACCGGCATTATGCGTTATGCTTCAAAAAAAACAATGGGATATAATACGGGAGATAAAGAACGAAAATTTATGCTCTTAAAGAGTATTACATATCCAAATAACGCATCTACACAACTTATCTATGGCAAGAAAATCAGCATTGTAAATGATGCTGGTGGAATACTTACCCATTTTGCGCTGACGACAAAAAAGGATACTTCTGATGGAACTGAATATAATTTGGCAGAGTACAGATATAGGCTTGAATCCCGAACTTCCTACGATTCTGGAAATGGAGAATATATTGAGTATGCGGAAGTAAAACATCACCAGGATATTCTGGAAAATCATCAATTTGATCGGGAAGGAAAGTTGTTAAAAAAGGAGATCAGGCATCAAAATGCTCTTATTTCAAAAGGAGTGTATAAATATAACAATAAACTTATTGTATCATCAGTTGAGCAGGAATTTGACAGGAACGATGAGCAGAAGTTTCTGGAGAAGAGAACTTCATGGAAATATTCTTCTGATCAAAAGGCAGATATTATACAATACATGGAAGAATATCCAGATGACCCTTCCTGTAACCAGGAGGTCAATACAAGTTATGGGGATTATAGTATCATTCTTGAGACTGAAAGAAAAAATGGCTCTGACCGGATCAGGGAAACCAATGAACTTCATACAGAATTGGGAAATCGTGTAATAAAATATCGGCGGATTTATGAGAATGGAGTTTTAAAAGAAAAAACCAAATATGAGTATAAGGATTCTAATAATCCATATTGCGTGACCAATGAAAAAAGGTACTTCCTTGCAGACAGTGGAGATCTGGAGCAGTCAGACAATTGTACGGAAATAATTTTCAAATACAGTTCACCTTCCAGTTCTGTCAGCAAATATACACATAATTTTATATCAAAAGAACAAACCGGAATAATAGATATGGATGGTAAACCATGTGATTCCATTAAGGAAGAATTTCAATATGACAATTGGGGACGGCTTATCTATAAAAAAGATTCTAGAAATCAGGTTAGTACGATTCGTTATGACATATTAGGGCGTGTAGAGGAAGAGGCATTGCCTCCGGTAGAAGGTCAGCAGTCACTGAACAAAACTTATTATAATGACTTCTTAAACTATATAACGAAAACAGATGCGAACAACCAAAAAAGACGAATTTATTATACCCCATTCGGACAGGTTCAAAGAATCTGTCTTACCCAATCGGATGAACCGGTTTCAAATGATATTGTATTGAAAGACTACCGTTATAATTCCTGGAGAGAATTGACAGAAGCAGTCACATATGATGGAAATGGAACATCAATAGATCATATAAGAAAAACTGAGAATTATACTTATGATTCCTTTGGAAGAATATTATCCTATACCATTCCCCAAGTTGGATACGAAGAGAACTATGAATACAATGAGGTATGTACGGATCTGGTGGATGGTAAAAAATATTTTTCTGAACGAAAACGGGTTGTCGGAGACATTTTCGCTCCGGATATCATCACAGAATCTTATAAAGATCAGAAAGGAAGGGTACGGAAAAAGTTTTTAGCCGGAGAAAGGATCTATAGTTATGAATATGACAATGCGGGAAACAATATCCAGAGAGCTGATGCCTCAAATAGAGTGGAACGATGGGAGTATGATTATGCAGGTCGTACAGTAAAATCCATATGGATAGATTCTGGTCATGAAAGAGTCACCAACACTCAATTTGATGCGTTGGGAAATAAAAGATTCTATACGGATGAGGTTGGAAATAAAACTGAATTTCGATATGATAGGGCAGGACGTTTGATTCAAATTGATACACCATTTGACCATCGTACCCAGATTATAAAATATTATTATGATGCAGCAGGAAATATAATTGCGGAAAAGAAAGCGCAAAAGGACGGGTGGCAGGAGACTAAGCATACATATGATGCAAGAAACCGATTAACCGATACCTATCAGTATCTAAGTCAGGGGGAATGGATCAGAACCGTCTGTCGTTATGATGGGCTGGATCAGATCATTTTAAGAAGAACAGGAGATACTCCATCTAAAGAAGGTCGGGAAGTGACCAAGTATGCCTATGACTGCTTTGGAAATGTCACTAAGATAACAGACTCATGCGGTTATACGGAATACTATCAGTATGATAAGACAGGAAGATTGCAGGTAAAAACTGACAGGAATAAGAATAGGACCATTTATTATTACGGTGCCATGGATTATTTGTTAAAAGAGACCGTACAAAAACCAACTCCAGCCGGAACGGTAGTTAGTGAACGGGAATATTTTTATGGCAGCAGCGGTAAGAAAATTCGTGAAGTGAGCCGTGAATCAGTGGCAGGAGAACAAACCGTTTTTCTGGAAACAAATTACCGTTACAATAATAAAGGGCAGATGGTTCTCCAAGTAGATCCTGGAACAATAGAAAAAAATTATACCTATGATATATATGGAAACCGCCAGTCCTTTCAACTGATAAAAAAAGGAGAAACCGCCCCGCAAATCAGTCTCTATTATGTCTACGACGACTTATACCGTTTAAAACAGGTAAGGAAAGGAAATGTTGCCGGGGAAATACTGGCAGAGTACCAATATGATGAAAAAGGGAATCGTAAGACCCTATTTTATCCGCAGTCGGCTATAGAAGTTAATTATAAATACAATCATGGAAATAAAATAACATCATTAGAAAATAAGAGAAATGGAATTGTGATATCTTCTTGGGAGTATGTCTATGATGTGGATGGAAATATTGTAAGTAAGACGAGCAAAGATGACATTTCCCCAGTTAATATATTGTACCAGTATGATCGGCTGGGTCGCCTGACCGAAGAAGATTATTCTGGCTGGAAGCGCTCCATTTACACCTATGATTCCTACTCCAACCGCATTAAAATGATGGTGCAAGGAAAAACAAAGGGTGAGTTGGTTCATGTTACCAGTTATGAGTATGGTTTAAACAACCGGTTGGAAAAAGAAATAAAAAAGCAGGGAAAAATCACTGAAACGCATCGGTACCGATATGATGATAACGGAAATGAAATTTTCCGTATCTGGGAGAAGACTGCACCAACACCGGACTATCCCGGAAATGTGAAATTATCGGGGAGCTATCAAAGGGAGACTCCTACCGTTTATGAATGGAGACATTATAACGGATTTGACCAGCTTAACCGTGTAAATCAGGATGACAAAGAAATTATATACCAATACAGGGGAGATGGACTGCGTCACTCTACAGAAGTGAGAAAACTAACCGAAGACCAAGGGAAAACAAGTCTTTATTACTGGGATGAAAGCAATATAACAGCAGAACAGAAGAGTGATAACAAGATTACAACCTATTTAAGAGGAATCAATTTAATTGCCAGTGAAACAGATCGCGTGGTATACTATTTTATATTTAATGAACATGGTGATGTGACCACGCTGTTGAGTCAAAGCGGAACGTGCAGAGCTTCCTATGAGTACGATGCTTTTGGATTTGAGAGAAACCAGAATAAGGATGATGGGAATCCGTTTCGATATTGTGGGGAATTCCTGGATTCAGATACCAATACTTACTATCTCCGGGCAAGAAGCTATAGGTCAGAATCTGGTCGTTTTCTTACTGAGGACAGTGTTGGAAGCGTTACAAGGAAAATGCCCAATGAACAGGAAATCACAGATCCGCTAAGTTTAAATAAGTATACCTATTGTCATAATAATCCATTACTTTATACTGACCCTAGTGGTCATATTCCACTTTTAGTTTTAACAGCTATAGCTGGTTTAGTTGCCGGAGCAATTGCAGGTGCAGTGTCATCATCTATGCAAGGTGGATTTTCATGGACTTCAGTTGCTAAAGGAGCTGCAATTGGTGCGACCATTGGTCTGACTGGAGGAGGAGCACTGGCATATGGAGTTACTGGCAGCGTATTAGCATCAACGGGTTCAGTTGCATCAAGTCTTGGATATGGTGTAACAACAGTGGGACCTGCTGGGGCAGCTGGATTCGCACAGGCACGGCAATTGGTGCAGGCACAGCAGATGAGAGTTGTTGCGGGGGCGGGGAACGTTGCAAAATTTGATCGTAATGTTAAAACTGCTTCAGAATTAGATCCTAATACCTTTAATGGACTAACAGATAATGGCACAATTAAAGTTAATACATCTGGTAGTAATAGACCTTTAACTAGTACTCCAAACAGTTATTATAAAACCGCAAATGGGGAACATATTTTTACATATGATTCCAAAGGAAAGTTAATATATGACATTAGTAGTAGTAGAGTTAAAGGATTTGAGCTTCATATAAATCCCAATACAGGCCAGGAGTTCTATAAGGATGTAAAATTAAAAGGTGATGTGCCGGATTCAATAAAAAATATATTTGGGTGGCGATAAAATGGAAAAAGTAAATTTATATACGGGAATTGTAAAAAATGAGATTTTTAAATCTTTTTATGAACAAAATGGGGTGAGTTTATTTAACCATGCTTCGAATAGTCCATCAATTGAAGATTTTCTATCAATTGCTTATGTACTATGTCCGGATATAATAGTGGTAGAGGACTACATATTCTTGGGAGATTTGTTCGAGGAAAGAGGAGAAGACGCAATTGAGGAAATTAGAAGATTAGAAAAACAGTTTAACTATTGTAAAAGAGATATAGAGCGATATGTTAATAGTAGAAGCTTAGGGGATTTCTTTTTTGGCAAAGATACACCATCAATGAATAATGATATACTGCTTAAGCAATTTGGAGATGTCTTAATTTATAATTGGACAAGAAGATTAAAGGAAATACTTCCTTCTAGGAATATTCGGATTGAAGTTAATCAAGAAATTATGGGGGAACTAGGTTTATCAATTACTATGTATGAAGAATAAATAAAATATTGAAAAAACGTGTCAATTTCTGTTTCTTTATATAAGAAGTTGAAATTAGTTTTTTTGTTGTACAAGTAAATTCAAAGGATTTAGTGATTGTTTATTCGTTGGTTCAATATTAGTTTAAATGGAGTTATTCATAATTCTGTAACTCTTTTGCATAAATGGGCATTCGGTGCAAATTCGCCCCCAATTGCAAGAATTCGACTCTGATTATAAAGTGCTCTCAGCTCGCATTGCAGGCTGATGTTAGCCGAGCCGGGGAAGCGTTTGCCCGGCTCTTTAACCAGCATCATTTTAGCCCCCATGGGTCAACCCTATTTTTGGAGTAAAATAAGACGAGAAATTTACTATCCTGAAAATGCAATTAAAATAATGAAAGACAATATTATTTGAAATTTTAAAATAGTTTTATAATAATATCAAGAAAAAGGAGTGTGTGAGGATATCTCTGTAAAAACAGATCTTCCTTACCTATTATTTACGAGCAAGGCATTATAGAGCTGAAACCGGTCGATTCTTAACCGAGGACAGCGTTGATAAGACGGTCCGTAAAATGCCTGATGGAAAGGGTATTGATGATTCTCTAAGCCTAAATAAATATACATACTGTCACAATAATCCAACTCTTTATAATGATCCGACCGGACATGTTCCGTTTTTAGTTGTTACGGGAATTATTGGGGGTGTAGCGGGAGCACTTTTCGGTGGAATATCATCAGCCCTTAGTGGTAAATTTTCGTGGAATGCAGTTTTTAAAGGTGCGGCAATTGGCGGAACAATTGGTATAACCGGAGGAGCAGCTCTTGCATATGCAGCTGGATTCGCACAGGCACGGCAATTGGTGCAGGCACAGCAGATGAGAGTTGTTGCGGGGGCGGAAGGACAGCCAAATATAAATAGAGCACTCGAAACTGCACAACAACTTCGCAAAGGTGGTGAAACTATTGTAGGTCATGCATTGCAAAAACACGCTGGTCGAAATCCTGGAATATGGGGGAAAGTGAGTGGGAATGCAGATCAAATAAATAAGCAGGCTCTGAAGCATATGAATGATATAATTAATGGATCTGGAAAATTTGAAATTTTCACTACTGATGAAGGTATTCAATTTTGGGAAAAAATGTTGTCAGATGGAAGAGGGGTGAGGTTAAACTTAGATAGTTTCTTTAAAGGTTTCATAGATCGAATTAGATAAGGAGAATAACTATGGAATATATAGAGATCATGTTACAGGATGTAAATAAAAAGGATGTTGATCTAATTATAAGGCAAGAACTAAACATAAAAAATGATGCAGTAATTTCTTCTCACTTCTTTAATAGATTAGAACAAAGAGATAAAGAATATGAAGAAATTAATAGTTTAGTTAATTATTTTTCAATACCAAACACCGGAAATGTTTTTATAAGAGAAATAACACTAGGAGAAAAGTTATATAATGTTATGGTGGTTATGTCTTTTGATGAAGATTTTGGTGATATCATATTAAATTTTAAAGAAGATGATATTTGTAATTGTGGTAGTGAAGAATTAAAACTTAAATTAAAAAAAGTTACAGATGTACTAATTATGATGCAGAAAAAGTATAGTATTAATAATGTAATGATAGGATATGAGTCAGTTTTTGATAATGAAAATGTTATACTAAAGATTTCAAACGGGCATAAAGAGGTTATAAATAAATTCAATGGAATACTCAGTAGTGTTATGGAAGTTATTCAGAATTAATATTATAACTAGCAATACATAATATTATATTTATGAGTGAGGTATTGTTAAGTTGACACAATTACTTAAGTGACCGGTTTCGGTAATATTCCAAATAGCTTATACATAACAGATGAAAGGATATATAGGTTTGGGTATTAATTCAAAAAAAGAAACATATCTTTGGACTGGAAAAACATTAAAATGTTGGTTCCTTAACCTGACAATATATAGACATCATTATGTGCGTACAAAAGCATTTTCAGTATTATAACTTTCAAACATTTCAAAGCTGGTCACAACTCTCATTGAGAATTGTGACTACTTTTTATATAATTAGTAGTAGTTATAGAGATATCTGTGAGATGTATTTAACTTTTCGGACACATTTTCAAATTAAGAAGTTGAAATAATGATTAATAATATTGTGGAACAAGCTAATTTATATTTTCGGTGGAGAAGCACAACGAATTGCAAAAAGCAATTGTTGGGGAATTTGCCCCAAGATTTGCACCTGGTTCGGAATGCTTGTATGTGCGGGATACTATAGAAAAGGATTTGTTTAAGAATAATGACAAAAAGAATAATATCAGAAAAATTTTTGTCATAGCATTTCAGAATTTAAGTATGTTTAAAATGTTTTCTGCTAGCTTGGCCTGGGAAACAGAAGTGTGGATTTCTGAAATGTCGAATTGTATGATACATTTAAATGGCGACAGATTTATGGGACCAATAGCGTAGATAATAAAATAACCGCACTCACCCCTGCATTTGTAGATTCCTGTAGATTCATGAATGTTTAATAAAGTTTTCATTGTAGTTTTCCCTGTTTTTGTATACAATAAGGAAAGAAAATGGAAAAACAAAGGAAGTCTGCCATGAATGGATTAATGAAAAAGATCGTCATTTTATCTGCGGTTTTTATTGCGACAGTCGCAGTTTATTTTATTTGGAATTTAAGAAGTACGGAAAAAAAGGATGCTATGGTATATACCTCCATGGAGGAAGCATCTCTGCCCGTTGTCTCTGCTGATATGTATGGACGGAAGATGAACCTGCTTCATGGATACACCCAGGATATGAAGCAGACTGTGTCCAGACAGGCTCTGACCGTACTTCCTGCTGACCGCAGCATGAACATTGAAATATCCGATTATAAGGGTGCAATAAAGGGAATTACCTATGAAGTGCGCAGTCTTGATCTGGAGCGGCTGGTGGAACGAACGACGGTTGAACAGTGGAATCAGGGAGAAAGTTCTGTGACAGCCACTCTTCCGATTCAGAATCTTCTGACAAAGGATAAAGAGTACCTTTTGATTCTTACACTGGATACATCAGATCGCGGACAGGTTCTTTACTACACCAGAATTCTCTGGACTGAAAGTACCAATGCCAAAGATATGATTGACTTTGCCGTGGATTTTACCAATAAAACATTTAATTATGATCAGGCGAGGGATCTTACCACTTATCTGGAAACCAGTGATTCCGAAGACAACAGTTCTTTAAGCCATGTTTCCATACGGTCAAGTTTTTCCCAGTTGACCTGGGGCGGGCTAGCCGTTAAACCGGTAGGAGATATCCGTGTAACCCTGAAAGACTTAAATGGAATTATGTGTAATGTGGAACTGGAATACCTTATCTCACGGGATGAAGAAGGAGACCAGAAGGAATATTATGAGGTGGAAGATACTTTCACCATGAAATGGGATAGCCGTAGAATTTACCTCATGGATTTTGAACGGAATACCAATCAGATTTTTTCCGGCAGTAAGGAACTTTTCTCGGGAAAAAGAGTTGTATTGGGAATTGTAGATCCCAAAGAGGTCCGCACAGCGAAAAGTGCATCAGGCAATCAGAGGGCGTATGTGGTTAACCGGGATCTATGGACATTTGACGAGAAGGGGCAACATGGAGTAAAGGTTTTTTCTTTCCGCAGCGGAGCGGATGATGGACTGCGAAGCGGTTATAACCAACATGACATTAAGATATTGTCCGTCAGTGATAATGGCGATGTGAATTTTCTTGTGTATGGATATATGAACCGGGGAATTCATGAAGGAAATGTGGGCATAGCCCTGTACCAGTACAGCAGTCAGGATAATGCGATTGAAGAGCGGTTCTTTACACCCGTTACTTTGTCTTTTGAAATGCTGAAAGAAGATGTGGAACAGCTTGCCCATGTGGGAACCAATGGCATGCTTTATCTTATGGCAGACCGTTCTGTTTATGGAATTGATTTAAATAGCAATGAGTATATGGTTTTAGTGGATTCCTTGATGGAAGGTGGATATGCAGTCAGCGGTACAGAACGTCATTTTGCCTGGCAGGAGGGCGATCAGATCTATGGTGCAGACGTTATTCATCTGATGGACTTAGATACAGGAGCAAAAAGGGAAGTCAAAGGCGGAGAAAAAGATTTATACCGTCCTCTGGGCTTTGTGGGAGATGATTTTGTCTATGGAATTGCACAGGCAGGAGATATGTGGATTCAGAATGGAAGAATCATGGATGTCCCCATGCGCCGGATTGAGATCATGGATCAGGCAGGCAGGATTGTAAAAGAATACGAACAGGAAAACACAAAGATTTCTGATGTTTCTGTCGATGACAGCCGTATTCATCTGTCACAGGTGGTAAAGAGCGGGGAGTCTTCCTATTCTGTTTCCAAGCGTGATACCATTGTCTGCAATCAGGAATTAACAGATGGGGAGTCAGAAGGCGTTGGATTCTATGCTTCTCCAGATCGAAAAAAAATGTATTTTGTACAGCTTGGTCATGAGGTTGAAAGCAAGGAGGTACGGGTTACGGTTCCGAAGAAAGTAGCTTATGAATCCACAGAAGTGGTGGAGTTAAAAAGCAGCCAGAAAAGTCGGGAACCTCTTTATTACGCTTACGGAGGTGGACATTTCCTTGGAAGCCGCAGAGACTTTTCTGATGCACTGTCCCTTGCCTATGATAAAATGGGAGTGGTAACGGATCAGAACCAGGAGATCTTGTGGAACCGCGTGAATCGTCCGCCGATTCGGAACATGAAGGATCCTCTAAAGACTGGAGCCGAATTCTTAAACAACCTGAGAGACTTTGACGGAACCAGAAACAAAAGAGGGCGTGTTCTTATGATTGATGCAAGAGGATGCAGCCTGAATCAGATCCTCTATTTTGTGGGAAAGGGCTGTCCGGCTGTGGTTTACACAGGGCAGGGAGGCTATCTGCTCATATCTGGTTATGATCAGTATAATGTGACGTTGTTTAATCCGGAAAATGGTGAAAGCCAGAAGATGGGTATTAATGATGCCTCTGTTCTCTTTGCAGGACAGGGAAATGACTTTGTCTGCGGGCTATTTGTGGAATAAGAAAGCGCGTTCTCTTTACAAATCCCCAAGATATGTTATAATCATTAAAGGCTAATCAAAAAAAAGTAAGATATTTTTAATATATGACATGATAATCAGAGGTGTGAAATGGAGCAGTATATTATGAAGGGCGGGAATCCCCTGGTTGGTGAAGTCACCATTGGCGGGGCAAAGAATGCCGCTTTAGGAATTCTGGCAGCAGCAATCATGACAGATGAAGACGTTCTTATTGATAATTTACCCGATGTCCGCGACATTAATGTTTTATTAGAAGCGATTGAAGAGATTGGTGCAGGCGTTGAACGGATTGACAGACATACGGTTCGCATCAATGGAGGAACCATTCGGGAAGTTTCGGTTGATGATGATTATATTCGTAAGATCAGGGCGTCATACTATTTTATTGGAGCAATGCTTGGAAAGTATAAAAGTGCCCAGGTTCCACTTCCGGGAGGCTGTAACATTGGAAGCAGACCCATTGACCAGCATTTAAAAGGTTTCCGTGCACTTGGTGCTGAGGTGAAGATTGAAAGAGGGGCAGTGATTGCCCATGCCATTGATTTGGTGGCAAGCCACATCTATCTGGATGTGGTCAGTGTTGGTGCAACCATTAACGTCATGATGGCGGCAACCCTTGCAGAAGGACAGACTATTTTGGAAAACGTGGCAAAGGAACCTCATGTGGTTGACGTTGCCAATTTCCTGAACAGTATGGGAGCCAATATCAAGGGAGCCGGTACAGATACCATCCGCATCCGTGGTGTAAGAAAGCTTCATGGAACCGAGTATTCGATTATTCCGGATCAGATTGAGGCAGGAACTTTCATGTGTGCTGCAGCCATTACCCGTGGCGATATCATGGTAAAGAATGTTATTCCCAAGCATTTAGAAGCAATTTCTGCGAAGCTTCTGGAGATGGGATGTGAAGTTGTAGAGTTTGATGATGCGGTTCGTGTGGTTGGAAAGACGAGCCAGAAGCATACAGATATAAAGACTCTTCCATATCCGGGTTTTCCTACGGATATGCAGCCGCAGATGGCGGTTACACTAGCTTTAGCTAATGGAACCAGTGTGGTAACCGAGAGTATTTTCGAAAACCGTTTCCGCTATGTGGATGAGCTTTCCCGTATGGGAGCCAGTATAAAGGTAGAGGGGAATGTGGCAGTGATTGATGGAGTTGGTGCGTTTACCGGTGCATTTGTCAATGCTCCTGATCTGCGTGCAGGTGCTGCGTTGGTGATTGCAGGACTGGCGGCAGATGGATATACAGTCGTGGATGAGATTGGTTATATCCAGAGAGGGTATGAATGCTTTGAAGAGAAGCTTCAGGGCCTTGGTGCTATGATAGAAAAGGTTGATTCCGAGAAGGAAGCAAAAAAATTTAAATTAAAAGTCGGTTAAGTCGGCAGTATCATAATGAAAAGGGAATCTGTTTATATAGACAGGTTCCCTTTTTTGTGTCTCCAATGTGGGAAAATGGCGAGCTTGAAACAAAAATATTGGAAGAAGAATTTTAAAGAAAGTGAATATAAAGCCTGGTTCCAAGATCAGATTGAAAAAGCAAAAGTAGATTTACAAAACAAACATTGATATACAAATAAGTAAAAATATAAAAATATATTAGTTTAAAAGAGCGAAAATTTTTATGTTTTATGAAGAATTTGGCTCTTTTAATTTGGCAAAATGTTTTGCGTATTATAGAAAGAACATAATAATTATTTTATAGCCAGGTATAGTTTCTAACTAAGTGCAGCACATAAGATTTGTCGAATTAAGACGAATTTTATTCATAATACAGATTTTAAAACTTGTTTTTATTAGATGTTTAAATAAATGATAATAGTATATAAACTATCTGACATATCATGGATTAATATGTAAAAATAGGTGATTGACGATAGAAAACATTTATGTTATTATTCTGCATATTAACATACAATAGTGGTATGTAATTAGGAAAAAACAGTTGTATCTGAAATAAGATAAAGCGAAAACCTCTTAATGCCAAAACCAGTCAGCACAAAAACTAATTAACACAGAAACCAGGTAACACAGAAACCAACTGACACAACCACCAAATAATACAGAAACCAACAAACACAACCACCAAATGATAACACAAGAATCAAACCCAACAAAAACCAAGAGAAACTAAAATGCACATAAAGGAAGGAGCTGTATCGGATGTCAGATTTATTATGGCTTGAGGAAGCAAAAAGGCTGTATTCTTACAGTCTGAAAATCAGAAGGCACTTACACGAACACCCGGAGTTGACTTCCAGAGAATTTCAGACCATCGCTTATATCATAAAGGAACTTGAGGCAGAAACGGTTTCTTACAGAAATATCCCGGATGGGGGAGTGCTTGCCTGGTTAGATGGGGCAGAAGAAGGGCAAAGCGTTTTGTTACGGGCGGACTGCGACGCGCTGCCTATACAGGAATCAGAGAATAACACCAGGTATCAAAAGACCTGTGTCAGTCAAGTTCCAGGAGTTGCCCATGCCTGCGGTCATGATGCTCATACGGCGATGCTTCTCAGTGCAGTAAAGATTTTAAAAGACAAGACCAGCCAGTTTGCGGGGCGGATTTATTTCCTCTTTGAGCGAGGGGAAGAAGGCGGGAACTGCATTTATTATGTAATGAAGGAAATACAAAAGGAAAAGATTCAAATTGATGCCTGCTATGGCATTCATGTAGATACGTCATTTCCCGTAGGAACCATAGGACTTCGAACTGGAACTGTCAATTCGGGTAATGTAAACTTTGAGATCAGACTTCATGGCAAAAAGGGGCATGGTTCCAGACCAGATAAAGCCAATAATCCCATTGACTGTTTTCTCGCAATTGGTAATGCGCTGAAAGACCTTCGAATGAAGTATATATCCCCCAACAGTCCAATTACCTATAACATTGGAAGCGTACATAGCGGGGAAAAACGTAACATCGTTCCCGACAGCCTGACCTTTCTTGGAACAGTCCGGTTTCATGAACGGGAATCCGGTCTGATCTTTAAAGAAAAGATGAGTCAGACCATTGAAGGAATCAGTCAGGTTTATGATTGTACGGCTGAATTTGTGGAGTTTACCGGACCCAGCTTTCCGGTTTATAACGAACCTGTCAACAGTGCCATTGCCAAAGAGGCTGCAGAGAACGTTGTAGCTCAGGACCATGTGGTGGAAGTGCCGGTTGGTATGGGATCAGAAAGTTTTTCGACCCTGTCGGCATTTTATCCTTCCTCTTTTTTACGGATAGGAGTTGGCAATGAAGAAAAAGGAATCACGGCATCGGCACATCAGTCAGATTTTGATATTGATGAGGAAGGATTGCCTTATGGAACGGCACTTTATTGTTCCCTGGCACTTACCTATTTAAGCGAGAAACGGGACGTTCCGGCGGATTTCCAGGCATTTGAGGGAGATATTGATGATTTCCGCAAAGCAGCCAACCGTCCGGTACCAAAAAGATATGATCAATAGCAAAAAGGGAGGCTATGACAGCAATGTTAAAATATATTTCAAAACGGCTTCTGTCCATGGTCGTGGTATTCTTTGGGGTTTCAGTGCTGATTTTTACACTGCTTTACTTTACACCTGGAGATCCTGCGAGAATGATTCTTGGAGATGAGGCAACGGAAGAGCAGATTGCAAAAATGCAGGATGAACTGGGACTGAACCAGCCTTATGGAAAACAGTATCTTCGGTTTATCTCAAATGTCTTAAAAGGAGATCTGGGTGTTTCCTATGTAACCGGGCGCCCGGTTACAGGAGATATTCTCTCCCGTTTTCCAACGACCATTAAACTGGCTCTGTTAAGTACCCTGGTGGCACTTTTGATTGCCATTCCTCTGGGAATTTTATCTGCTATTTATCAGAATAAGCTGATTGATAACCTGTCCAGACTGATTGCCCTGTTAGGCGTATCCATGCCCCAGTTCTGGCAGGCGATTTTATTCATTCTTGTATTTTCCCTTCAGCTTCGATGGCTTCCAGCCAGCGGCTCCTACGGGTGGAAATACTGGATTTTACCGTCCGTGACCATCGGAATCCATATGGCGTCCACTATTTTAAGGATTACAAGGGCAAGTATGCTGGACACCTTGAAAAAAGATTACATTATGACCGCAAGAGCCAAGGGAACCACGGAATTTCAGGTCATCACCAGACATGCGTTAATGAATGCCCTAATTCCCATTGTAACGGTTGTGGGGCTGAGATTCGGAAATGCTTTAAGCGGCTCTGTGATTGCAGAATCCATCTTCGCTCTTCCCGGTCTTGGAAAGCTGATTGTAGATTCGATTAAATCCAGGGATTATCCCGTTGTTCAGGCAAGTGTCTTCCTGATTTCCATTTCCTATTGTCTGATCAATCTGTTTGTGGATATTTTGTATACCCATATTAACCCGCAGATCAAAGAACAGCTTCGGCGGGATTAGGGAGGAATGAGAATGGAACGAGTACCTTATGTAGAAGGGCTGATAGAAAAGACTGCCGACGTACAGCAGCAGAGGGAACATTTCGGCAGACGGTTTTGTAAAAATCCCATGGCTGTTGTGGGGACAGTCATTTTACTGATTTTTGCACTGATCGCTATTTTTGCCCCTCAGATTGCCCCTTATTCCTTTGAAGGGCAGGATTTGAAAAATCTCTATGCACCGCCATCCAATGCCCATCTCTTTGGAACCGATAATTTTGGCAGAGATGTGTTCAGCCGTGTAATTTACGGTTCCAGAGTATCCCTTGTGATTGGCCTGATTTCCGTTGGGATCGGCTGTTCCATCGGAACCTTTGCTGGAATTATGGCGGCATGGTGGGGAGGGATTGTAGATCATGCGGTGATGTGTGTCATTGATATCATGCAGTCGGTGCCAGGGCTTTTGCTTGCCATTGCTTTATCCGCTGCCATGGGACCAGGACTGGTCAATGCCATGATTGCGGTAGGCATCAGTTCTATTCCGGTTTATGCAAGGATTGTCCGGGGAAGTGTTTTGGATGTGAAAGGGCTTGATTTTGTAGATGCCGCCATTGTCAGCGGTGCGGGTTCGGCAAGAGTTATCATGCGCCACATTCTTCCCAATATCCTTGCCCCTATTGTCATTCAGGCATCTGCCGGTATGGCAGGAGCCATATTAACCGCTGCCAGTTTAAGCTTTATCGGATTAGGCGTTCAGCCCCCGGCGGCTGAATGGGGCAGTATGATATCCGCAGGAAGGGCTTATATCAGAAATGCCTGGTGGATTGTCACATTTCCGGGAATTGCCATTATGGCGACGGTCTGTGCGCTGAATCTTCTTGGCGACGGTCTGCGGGATGCCTTAGATCCACAGGAAAAGTAAGAAAGAGGCTGATATGACAGACGAACAATACATTGGGCAGGGAGTCATTACCTGCATACAAAAGTCTCCAGATGAAGCTCTGGCGGCAGTGGTCCGCAGACAGCCAAATCTGGAAGAAAATAAAAATGAATATCAGCTTTCCGTTTATGATTCAAATACATGGAAGCCAGTCCTTGACGCAGATCCGGTACAGCAGGCAAGTGTATGGTGGTTGTCAGACAACTGTCTTCTGATATGGGAAAAGGATCATGATTACCGGGTTCTTGACGTAAGAACGGGTGAGAAGTCTGGTTTTTCCTGCCCGGCAAGGGTGGAGCAGGTGCTTTTCCTGGATTCCGATCATCTCCTGTTTAAATTGCAGGAAGAGATCTTGCAGGACCCGGACTTTTTCACAACAGAAAGTCTTCCTTTTCTGGCAGATGGGAAAGGCTACATCAGACAGTTTGGCACGTTATGGGTTCTGAATAAGGAAAGCCAGACATGGAAACGGATTGTATCAGCACAATATCAGGTTCAGTTGGTGACGGTATTAAAGGGCAGGATCTATATAACGGGATATGAAAGACAGGAAAGCCGGGTTGATTTTCAGCACAGTGCCGTGTACGAAATCCCATGGGATGGGGAAGAGGTGCCCCGGCTGCTGCTGAAAGATTTCATTTACCGGATTGATACCATACAGCCATGGGGCGATTACCTTTTACTGGCTGCATCGGATATGAAGCGTTTTGGTCCAAACCAGAATCCTGATTTTTATAAGCTTAGTGAGTCCGGCAGTCTTACTTTATTTGCTGCCAACGAAGAGAGCGCCAGTCATACCGTAGTGCGGGACTGGAAATCCACAGCCAGACGATATGGCTTGGGAAAAGACGGGCTTTATTATCTTTCCACGTTCCGGGGAGACGGAATTATAAAAAAACTGGACTGGGAAGGAACTATAACCACCGCACTTCATGAAGAAGGTGTAACCGATGATTTCCAGTGCTTTTTTGATGGAAGGCTTCTGGTATCAGGGTCTTATCTGCTTGGGTTTGATGAACTGTATGTGTATGAGGCAGGCATCAAAAAACAAGTATCAGACTTTCATCCGGATATAAATGATAAGTTGAAGCCAGTCCGACCTGTTCCCGGTGAATTTTCTCCGGAGGGACAGCCGGTGGATTATTTTGTTCTTCCTCCCAGGCATCTGCCTGAGGGAGTCCGATGTTGTCCGGCGATTGTGTCCATACATGGCGGACATAAGATGGCATATGGCAGAGATGCGCTGATGATTGACTTTCAGTTATGGTCGGATGAGGGATATTTTGTTATATTCTGTAATCCAAGAGGCAGCGACGGACTGGATAATCAGTTTGCCGATGTAATCGGAAACAATGGAAAAACTGATATGGAGGATATTTTAAAGTCTCTGGATCTTGCTTTAGAAACCTGGAAGCAGATTGATCCCCAGAGGATTGGGATTACAGGAGGGTCTTACGGTGGATATTTAACCAACTGGATGATCACCCAGACCAATCGGTTTGCCTGTGCGGTTTCGGTGCGCAGTATCAGTAACCGGATCAGCAAGCAGATGGCAAGCGACACGGGCTTTCGCTATCCTCTGGTAAGACTTCATAACCGGGTGTGGGAAGACTTCCAGGAATTCTGGGATGCTTCTCCTGTCCAATATATCAGCCAGTGCACAACACCCACGTTGCTCGTTCATGCAGAAGGGGATCTGCGCTGTCCCATAGAGGAAGCCATTCAGATGTATACCGCCTTAAAACTTAGCGGAGTGCCCGCAAAATTAGTGATATTTAAAGGAGAGAGCCACGGACTGACTGCAACCGGGAAACCTCAGGCAAGGTTGAAACACAGCAGGGAGATCCGGAAATGGTTTGCGTCCTATTTAAAACCATCATCTGGAATAGAAGAAAGAGGGAAAATTATATGAAGAAAAGAATGATACTTGCAGCAGGACTGTTATCTATGGTGTTATTAAGCGGCTGCGGAAAAACAGAATCTGCAGCAACAGCAGCCGGTGAATCCGGAAATGCAAGTGAAACACAGGGCGAAGTAAAAAATGCCAGAGACACTCTTGTAGTTGCCATTGCCAATGAGCCAGGGTCTTTAGATCCTCAGAATGTAGGTGTGGTATCTGCTTATCAGGTGCAGGCACAGATGTTTGACACCTTGGTAGCCAGAGAGGAAAATGGAGACATTAAGCCTTCATTAGCCGAATCCTGGGAGTTTCCTGATCCCCTTACTATCCGGTTTCATCTTCGCCAGGATGTAACGTTCCATAACGGAGAGAAAATGACTGCAGAAGATGTACGTTATACCATTCAGAGAGCTACAGAGATTCCGCTTTCCGCGTCTATCTTTAAAGCATTTGACGGAGAGAATACCGCTGTGGTTGATGATTACACCGTTGATGTAAAGTTAAAAGAACCATTTTCCGGTGCACTGGCTTATTTGGCAACATCAAGAGGATATATTGTATCCAAAAAGGCAGCAGAAGAAAAGGGGTTAGACGGATTTGGACTGGAACCAGTTGGAACCGGCCCCTTCCAGTTCTCTAAGTGGGAATCTGGTGACCGGATTATTCTGGAGAGAAATCCTGATTACTGGGGACCCAAAGCAACTTACCAGAACTTTATCGCAAGAATTATTCCAGATGCCAGCGTTCGCTCCATTGAACTGGAATCCGGAGGCGTGGATTTTCTCTTTGATATCTATCCGGCAGATTACGAACGGATTAAATCAAATCCTGATCTGATAACAGAGGTTGGAACTGGATTTACCCATGAGTTGTTTCTTTTGAGCATGACTGCCGATGAATTTTCAGATATTCGTGTACGAAAAGCAATGTCACTGGCTCTTGATGTACCTTCCATCGTAAATGCAGTATGGGGAGAGCTTGGAGAACCGGCGGATTCTATTTTCAGTGATAAGGTGTACGGACACGTTTCCATCGGACCGATCAAGCAGGATGTAGAAGAAGCCAAACGTCTTCTGGCAGAGGCAGGATATCCAGACGGAATCCAGACAGAGATCACGTTTGGAGAAAGTGCCACCACACAGGCGGCTCTTGAGATTGCACAGCAGATGTGGGCAGAGGCAGGAATTAAGGTAACCATTACTCCGCTTGATCAGGCAACCTATAAAGATAACAATGCGGCTGGACTGACCCGTTTTGGCAGAAGTAACTTTACCACTTCTACCGGAGACCCGGATCATGCCCTTGCGAACTGGCAGTCTGGTTATAAGGGCGCTTTAAATGCCAATGATCCTCATATTGATGAGCTGATGGCAAAGGGAAGAGCAGAATCAGACGATGCAAAACGGAAAGAAATCTATAAGGAACTTCAGGAGTACTGCTGGAACAGCTATTATTCCATTCCCATTGTATTCCAGAAAGTAAGCTATGGCTATACCAACAAGATCACCAACTTTGTCTTTGATTCCAGACAGCAGCCAGATTTATCACAGATTATATTCAGTAAATAAAAAGGAGGAGGAACCAGTGAGCCAGCCATTATTGGAAGTAAAAGATCTAAAAGTCACTTTTTTGACCAAATCGAAAAAGGCAGAGATTATCCGGGGAGTATCCTTTGATTTAAAAGCAGGAGAAACCTTAGCTTTGGTAGGGGAGTCTGGTTCCGGTAAATCCGTAACCAGCAAAAGCCTTATGGGGCTTTTGCCTGAGAATGCCTCTGTAACCGGAGGGACGGTGCTGTTCCAGGGAGAAGACGTTTATCAGAAGAGCAAAAAGGAATGGCAGGAATTTCGTGGGAGATCCATTGGAATGATCTTTCAGGACCCCATGACTTCCTTAAATCCCAGTATGAACATCGAAGCTCAGATTACAGAGTCCATTAAAAATCATCATCTTACAGACCGGAGAACGGTGAAGAAACGAGTGCTGGAACTGCTGGAACTGGTGGGAATTCCAGACCCGAAAGGATGTCTGAAAAAGTACCCTTACCAGTTTTCCGGCGGACAGAGACAGCGGCTTTTAATTGCCGTTACCCTTGCCTGTGAGCCTGATATTCTGATTGCAGACGAGTGCACCACTGCCCTGGATACTACCATTCAGGCACAGATTCTGGATCTGCTCAAAGACATCCAGAAAAAGACCGGAACTGCCATTTTGTTCATTACCCACGATCTTGGTGTGGTAGCAAACATTGCAGACCGGGTGGCAGTTATGTATGCAGGGCGTATTGTGGAGATCGGTACGGCAGAAGAAGTGTTTTACCATCCAAATCATCCTTATACCTGGGGGCTGCTTGAGGCGATGCCAACCACCAAAACAGGAGAGGAACGGCTCTTTACCATACCGGGTTCACCGCCTAATTTAATGAATCCGGTTACGGGAGATCCGTTTGCACCCCGCAACTATTTTGCTCTGGACCGGGACGCACTGGAGGAAGCACCTCTTTTTCCCATAACAGAGACCCATTATGCAGCTACCTGGCTTCTGGCTTCTGATGCACCGGAAGTAACGCTTCCACCGGAGATTGCCAGACGATATAAGATCTATGACGATCTGCTTCAATTAAAATCTTATGGCAGTGCATCATTATAGCAGGGGATGCCCCATGGAAAGGGAAAGGTTTTTATTATGAGTAAAACCATATTAACCGTGGATCATCTGACCCATGTTTATAACCGTTATTCACCAAAGCCTGTAAAGGCAGTGAATGATTTGAGTTTCGAAATAGAGGAAGGGGAAACCTTTGGTCTGGTTGGGGAATCGGGGTGCGGAAAATCCACAACGGGAAAAGCCATCTTAAAGCTTCATAAACCAACCAGCGGAGACATTCGTTTCCGGGACCAGTCCATTCTTCATTTAAAAAACAGACAGGAAAGGGCGGCTTACCGGAAATCCATTCAGATGATCTTCCAGGACCCTTATTCCTCCTTAAATCCCAAGATGACCATTGAAAGCGTGATTGGAGAAAGCATGGAGATTTTTTCCCTGGTAAATTCAAGGGATGAAAAGAGAGAAAAGGTGGGAGAACTGCTGGAACTGGTTGGACTGGAGAAGTCTCATATGGACCGCTATCCCCATGAATTTTCCGGTGGTCAGCGGCAGAGAATCGGAATTGCAAGAGCACTGGCGGTAACGCCGGAACTGGTGGTTTGTGATGAGCCGATCTCATCCTTAGATGTGTCTGTGCAGGCGCAGATTGTCAATCTCCTGCGGGATCTGCAGCAGTTGAAGAACCTCAGCTATCTGTTTATTGCTCACGATCTGTCCATGGTAAAATACATCAGCCGCCGGATTGGAGTCATGTACCGGGGCAGGCTGGTAGAACTGGCTTTTGCCGAGGAACTGTATGAAAATCCCATACATCCCTATACACAAAGCCTTCTCTCAACCATACCCGTTCCAGAACCATTGATTGAGCGGAAACGGCAGGCGATTCCTTACGTTCCTGATGAAACAGATCGGGCAGAGAAGAAACTGAGAGAAGTTTCCAAAGGGCATTTTGTATTATGTGATGAAGCAGGGAGGTATTAAGAGATGGATAGTCTGAAATTGGCGCAGATGGTTATTGAAACAGATCCTATAAAAGATTCTGAGGCAGTCAGTGCTGCAAAAGTCGGGCTTCTGGATTACCTTGCGTCCTCCCTTCTTGCCACAGGAGAAGAGGAATTAAAAACGGTACAGCAGGTATATGGCATGGGAGATTTTAAAGGAATATCCACAGTGTTACAGGAAGAGGTGCCGGAAAGTGCCAAAGCGGTTGTCAATGGATTCCGTGCCCATCTTCTGGATATTGATGACGTCCATGGTGATGTAAGGGGACATCCCGGTGCGGTGATTTTATCTGCTCTGCTGACCGCAGCAACGCCGGAGCATTCGGGAAAAGATTTTCTGGCGGCCTATATAACGGGAGTGGAAGTCATGGCACGACTGGGGGAAGCAGTGAACCCGGAACACTATTTAAAAGGCTGGCACAACACCTCCACCCTTGGCAGTATAGCAGCCGCAGCGGCACTTTCCCGTCTGATGGGACTCAGTCCGGTTCAGACAGCTCATGCCATGGGAATTGGTGCGACCCAGTCCGGCGGAATGCGTGCTCAGTTTGGCACACCTGCAAAAGCGTTGCACATTGGTTTTGCTGCCCGGAACGCATTGGAAGCCGTAAGGCTGGTACAGGCAGGAATTTATGGGGAGACAGAATTCCTGTATAAAAAGTTTGGTTTCTTTGATCTGTTTGGTTATAAATCAGACAATGAGCTTCTGTATAAAAATGCCCTTCAAAAAGACTGGGGGAAAAGCTGGAGGATTGCTTCACCAGGATTATGGCTGAAAAAATATCCGTTCTGCTCTGCTGCTTTGCCGGGAGCCGATGCCGCTATGGAGCTTCGCCAGCAGTTCGCTTATGAAACAGATGATATAAAGGAAGTAAGGATCGGATTTTTTCCGGGAAAGGATTCTGCCCTGTATTCCAGAGATCCCAAAACCGGAGAAGAGGGGAGATTTTCTATTGAATATATTGTCTGGCTGGGGCTGACTGGGAAAACTTATGATCTGGAACGTTTTTCAAAGAAAAAACTGTCAGAAACCATGAGGGAAAATTTGAAACGGATCACCCGCTATACAGTTACAGAAGTAGATGGAGATCCTTATACCAGCGTAACAGTGGTCAAAAATGACGGATCCGAAGAGACCCGGTCCATTGTATTTCCGAAAGGTTCCCCCAATAATCCGCTCACCCTTGATGATGAACTGGAAAAGCTTTCCCTTTCTTTCGGAAACGGAAAAGAGCAAAGATTGCTGGTTGCCGCCATATGGGATTTGGAAAAAACCGAAATGTGTGAGGTACTGACCCGGATTCACAGACCCTTTTAACCAATGTAAATCATAACGAAGAAATAAAACTGTTTGAAATAAAACAAAAAAGGAGAACACTATGGCTTCACATGTAATAGATCTCATCATGCTTCAAAATAATTTTGGAACGGAAAAGATGCGAAAGGTCTGGGATGACACCGCCCGTATCACAGCACAGCTTCAGGCAGAAGCGGCTCTTGCAAAGGCAGAAGCGGATTTGGGAATTATTCCCAAGGAAGCGGCACAAGCCATTGTATCAGCAGCAAAAGCAGAATATTTTGATGTGGAGAAGGTAGCAAAAGAAGCCGCCGCATCAAAACATTCCCTGATGGCAACCATACATACCTTGCAGACCCTTGCCGGAGAGGCAGGGGAATATGTGCATTACGGTGCAACCACCCAGGATATTGTGGATACAGGAGCAATGCTTCAGCTAAAGCAGGCGTATGGGTATATTTTGGAGGATGTCAGCGAAGTGATCCGTGTTCTGGCGGAAATGGCGGAGAAATATAAGTCTCTTCCCATGGTAGGACGTACCCACGCAGTTCACGCGCTTCCCATTACCTTTGGTTATAAACTGGCTGTCTGGCTGGATGAATTCGGCCGTCACAGGGAACGTCTGGAAGCATTAAAAGACCGGGTATTTACCGGAAGTATGAGCGGTGCGGTAGGAACCTATGCTTCTTTTGGTCCCCGGGGCATTGAAGTAGAAAAAAAGACCATGGAATATCTGGGTTTAAATGCACCCAATATCTGCTGGCAGTCTGCCCGTGACCGGTTTGCGGAATATGCTTCTGTTCTGGCATCCATTTCAGCAACTCTTGGGAAAATCGGCAATGAATTTTATAATCTGATGCGTACGGAAATCGGGGAGATTGAAGAACAGTTTACCAAAGGAAAAATCGGTTCTTCCACCATGCCCCATAAACGGAACCCTGCCGCATTTGAAGGTCTGGCCAGTCTGACACCGGCTGTATTACAGAGCGTTGGTTTAATCTACCAGTCCGCCCATATGGAACATGAAAGAGATGCCATGTCCTGGCGTCTGGAATGGATTGCCCTTCCGGAAATCAATATTTATACCTCTTATCAGCTTACTTCTCTCATTGGAATCTTACAGGGGATTACAGTAAATAAAGAGCGGATGTATGAGAATTTAAATTCCCAGCATGGTCTGCTTCTTTCTGAAAAGGTAATGTTTGAAGTAGGAGAAAAGCTTGGAAAACAGACCGCTCATCATCTGGTTTATGAAGCGTCCATGAAGTCCTATGAGGAGCACCGTTCTTTTGCAGATGTATTAATGGAACAGCCGGAGATTGCGGCTCGTTTTGACCGGACGGAAGTGGAGAGCTGGCTGGTGCCGGAAACCTACACCGGACTTGCAGAAGAAAAAGTGGAAGAGGTGATTCTTGCCCTGAAAAAGAAAGGGTATCTATAGAGGAAGTAACGATGTTTAGAGAGGAAGGGGTAACATGAATGGTTTTCGCATACTGGAAGAGGAAGACGGGCAGGCGTGGTATGAGGTGCTTCATGAAGGGTACAGCCCGTTAAAAGACTACCCTATTACCTTTGGAGCCATCCATGCTTCAAAAGAAACGGCTCTTGCCTGGTTTTCTGCTCATCCGGCTTATGGATTTTTTGAAAATGGAAGACTGGCTTCTTCCATTTCCCTCCGGATGCCATGGGGACCTTTGCCGGGACCTAAGAAGGTGCCTCATATCGGCTGGTTTGTCACTCATCCGGATTTCCAGGGGCATGGCTATGGGAAAAAGCTTCTTCATGAGCTGGAGAAGAACGTATTAACAAAAGAATTAAAAACCCCGTCTGTTACCCTTGGAACTGCAAAAGAACACCCCTGGCTGGTCTCAATGTATGAAGGCATGGGATTTGTTCCTTTTAATACAGTCCAGTTAGAAGGAAAACAGCATCACACAGTCTATATGGAAAAGGTTTTCTCAAAATAAAAGGAAAGGTCAGGGAATTCTTATGAAAATACAGGAAGTAAAACCGCTTTTGATCAATCGGTATCTGTTTGTGGAGATTACCACGGATACCGGACTGAAAGGAGTGGGCGAATCAGGTGCGTGGGGATTTTTAGATGCGTCAAAGGAGGCTGCAGAGCTGTTTGGAGAATATCTCATTGGAAAAGATCCTTTGACCATTGAACACCACTGGCAGTATCTTTACCGCTGCTGGCATTTCAGAGGGGCTGCCATTATGGGGGCGTTAAGTGCTGTTGACATTGCTCTCTGGGATATTGCAGGGCAGCACTACGGGGTGCCTGTCTATGAGCTCCTGGGAGGAAAGGTAAGGAATAAGGCACGGGTCTATTATCATGTGGGAGGCCGAACCAATGAGGAAGTCATTGAAAATCTAAAAGAGGCGAAAGAAGAAGGGTTTCATGCAGTGGGTCACTTGTCTCCGTTTTTAGACAGTACCAGATCCGAACCTTACTTTGAGCCTTACAGCAAAAAGATCGGAGATGCCGTAGACCGGGTTTATGCCTTTCGGGAGGCGGTTGGAAGAGATGTGGATCTGTGCCTGGAGCTTCACCGCAGGCTGAATCCTGCAGAAGCAATCAGCTTTTCCAAACAGATTGAGGGAGCCCTTCCCATGTTCTTGGAAGATCCCACAACACCGGATAACTTTGATTCCACTGCCATGATTGCAGCCCGGACCACCATTCCCATTGCAACGGGAGAGCGGTTTAATTCCCTTCAGGATTTTGCCATGCTGATGAAACGGGATGGAGTTGCCTATATTCGCCCTGATGTGTGTATGGTAGGCGGAATCACTGCGGCAAAAAAAATATCTGCCCTGGCAGAAGCCATGGATGTGCTGGTAGTGCCTCACAGTCCTTTAAGCCCCGTATCCACAGCCGCCTGTCTCCAGATTGCTGCCGTTTCCCCAAGCTTTTCCATGTTTGAATATACAGGAGATGACAAACCTGCCATGTCAGAGCGCTACGGTTCTACCAGCGTGGAGCAGGGAGTAAGGAAAAAGGATGTGGTCACCAGAACCTTTTCCTGCAAAGACGGGTTCATGGAATTGCCGGATACCCCTGGAATCGGAGTGGCACTGGCAGAGGGTGCGGCGGAAAAGTATCCTTACTCTAAACGCCATATTTTAACCAGAGTATCCACCGATGGATCGGTTATTGACCAGTAACTCTTCTGGCGCTTTCTTTCCCTGTCTGGACAGCAGGCTGGTTCCGTGCTAAAATGGCAGAGATAGGAAAGAAACAGTTGAGCGGAGGTAACAAAATGAATCAGAAACCGGTTCTGGTAATCATGGCAGCAGGTATGGGAAGTCGCTACGGAGGATTGAAGCAGATTGATCCTGTGGATTCCTACGGAAATAAGATCATTGATTTTTCCATATACGATGCGGTGGAAGCCGGGTTTGAAACGGTTATATTTATCATTAAGAAATCCATTGAAAAAGAATTTAAAGAGCATATCGGCAACCGTTTGTCAAAGTATGTAAAGGTTCAGTATGTCTATCAGGAACTTGATAAGCTTCCAAAGGGCTATAAGGTTCCTGAGGGACGGGAAAAGCCATGGGGAACCGGTCATGCAATCCTGTGCTGCAGCGATGTGATCGACGGTCCGTTTGCGGTAATTAATGCAGATGATTATTATGGGAAACGGGCATTTGTCAACATCTATCAGCAGCTTACGAAGGTTTGTGATGATGACAAATACCGCTATGCCATGGTAGCGTATGAGCTTTATAATACCCTGACGGAGAACGGTCATGTGGCAAGAGGGGTGTGCACCGTTGATGAGAGAGGAAAACTTCTTGATATCCATGAACGCACCAGGATTGAAAAGCACGGAGAGATTGCGGAGTATACGGAAGACGAGGGAAAAAGCTTTACTCCTCTTTCGAAAGAGACTTATGTATCCATGAATTTATGGGGCTTTACCTCCAGCATCCTTACGGAGCTTTCCAACCGTTTTACTGCCTTTTTAGACCGTGAGATGGAGAAGAATCCCTTAAAGTGCGAATATTTTCTTCCCTTTGTGGTGGATGAACTCTTAAAGGAGAATAAGGCAGAGGTAACGGTGTTAAAAAGTCCTGACCGCTGGTATGGGGTGACCTATAAAGAGGATAAAGCCACCGTGGTAAAGGCAGTTCAGGATTTAAAGGATTCCGGTCTTTATCCCGAAAATCTGTGGGGAAAAAAGGGAACAATCCAATAGAAATGCACTTGACATCCGTTTCTGAATAGGATAATATATAGGTGCAATTCAAGTACCTTACAATTGAATAACAAATGAAAAGTACGTAATATCCCTTATTCAGAGTGATGGAGATACAGAGGATCTATGAAGTCACGGCAACCCCGGTCATACGATGGCATTTCGCTATTCTATGAGGCTGGAAGGTGCTAACCTGAGCGAGTAATCGAGCAATAAGAGGATTTGACAGTTTGATCAAGTCCGCATTGCTGCGGACTTTTCTTTTTGTTATTCCCCCATGTATATTAGAGGAGGAAATGACATCATGGAAAAATTATTATTCACATCCGAGTCTGTAACCGAAGGACATCCGGATAAAATGTGTGACCAGATTTCTGACGCCATACTTGACGAACTGTTAAAGCAGGACCCGATGAGCCGTGTGGCTTGTGAGACCTGCACCACAACAGGAATTGTTATGGTTATGGGAGAGATTACCACTCATGCCTATGTTGATATCCAGAAGGTCGTACGGGAGACAGTACGGGAGATCGGATATGATCGTGCAAAGTACGGTTTTGACTGTGATACCTGCGGCGTGATAGTGGCTCTTGACGAACAGTCTCAGGACATCGCATTAGGCGTTGACCGTGCTCTGGAAGCAAAAGAAAATAAAATGTCTGACGCAGAGATTGAAGCAATTGGTGCAGGAGATCAGGGTATGATGTTCGGTTTTGCAAGCAATGAAACCGAAGAATTTATGCCATATCCCATCGCACTGGCACACAAGCTTGCCCGTCAGCTTACCAAGGTCCGTAAAGACGGAACCTTAACCTACCTCCGTCCTGATGGCAAGACCCAGGTAACGGTAGAATATAATGAGAACGGCAAACCAGTTCGTTTAGATGCTGTGGTTTTATCCACTCAGCACGATGAGAATGTAAGCCAGGATCAGATTCACAAAGATATTAAAAAATATGTATTTGATGCCATTCTGCCTGCAGAACTGGTGGATAAGAATACAAAGTTCTTTATTAATCCAACCGGCCGTTTTGTAATCGGCGGACCTCACGGAGACAGCGGTTTAACCGGACGTAAGATCATCGTAGACACTTACGGCGGATATGCACGTCACGGCGGCGGCGCTTTCTCTGGAAAGGACTGTACAAAGGTTGACCGTTCTGCTGCTTATGCAGCCCGTTATGTGGCAAAGAACATGGTAGCTGCAGGTCTGGCTGACAAGTGTGAGATTCAGTTGTCTTATGCAATTGGTGTTGCACAGCCTACTTCCGTTATGGTTGATACCTTCGGAACAGGCAAGATCAGCAATGAAAAGCTGGTTGAGATCATTCGTGAGAACTTTGACCTCCGCCCGGCAGGAATCATCAAGATGCTTGATTTACGCCGTCCGATCTATAAGCAGACCGCTGCTTACGGACACTTTGGAAGAAATGATCTGGATCTTCCATGGGAGAAACTGGATAAGGTAGAGCTTTTAAAGAAGTATTTATAAAACTGGCTGTAGAATCATAAAAGGCTGCTGCAAAAGGAAGGTATTTCCTGTTTGCAGCAGCTTTTTAAATTTTAGAATTGTTTTATAAATTCTCCAGGCGGAATGTGTTATAATACCAGTACATTGTATCAGGGCACAAGCAGTTTTCAGACACGCCCTGATTTTCTGTTATGAAATTCGCTATTAATTTAGGAAAGGCGTGTACCGTGAAATTACGATTAAAGACTCGTCTGGTCGTTGCATTTATTATTATTACCGTAATTCCGCTGACCCTGATCTGCGGGGTGGTTATGGGACTTAGCAGCCATCAGAGAAAGGCATTCAGCAAGACTCACAACCTGTCGGATCAGGTGGATCTCATATCCGGTAATACCGTACAGATATTCAACCGTCTGACCAGTCAGGAGGTCAGGGAAGTCAGTCAGGTGTTAAAAACGAACCCCGGGCAGCTTGGCAATCAGGAGTATCTGGAGAAGCTGAACAGCTCTCTGGCATCCAAGTATGCCTATGTGGTGGTTCGGAAAGAAGATTCCGTGATCTTTGACGGGAACAGCAGGGTGACGGAAGGTCTATATAGTCAGCTTCCCAGGTACGAAGAGATGGACAGTACCTTAGATGGTGCCATCTATCTGGATGGGGAGACCCAGCATCTGGTGAAGCAGATTGATTTTTTATTTCCGGATCAGAGACATGGAAGTGTATTTATTATCTCCAATGTGGACGGACTTCTTCCTGAGATCAAGATTCTCATGTGGGAGATGCTCCTTGCAGGAATCATGATTATTGTATTTACGGATGCCATCCTCATGATGTGGGTGTACCGGTCCGTAATCAGCCCTTTAAGCCGGCTTAAGACCGCCACCAAGAACATTCGGGACGGGAATCTGGATTTTGCTCTTGAGATTGAGGAAGATGATGAGATCGGGCAGCTCTGCCAGGACTTTGAAGAGATGCGGATGCGTCTGAAGGAGTCGGCAGAGGAGAAGGTTCAGTATGATAAGGAGAATAAGGAGCTGATCAGTAACATTTCCCATGATCTAAAGACTCCCATCACTGCGATTAAAGGCTATGTGGAGGGGATTATAGACGGAGTGGCATCTTCCCCGGAGAAGCTGGACCGTTATATCCGTACCGTGTATAATAAGGCGAATGATATGGATAAACTGATTGATGAGCTGACCTTCTATTCCAAGATTGATACCAATAAGATTCCTTATACATTTTCCAAACTCAGCGTGTCCGGCTATTTCAGGGACTGCGTGGATGAGGTGGGACTTGAGATGGAAGCACGAAGCATAGAACTTGGGTATTTTAATTATGTGGATGAAGATGTGGAGATTATTGCAGATGCAGAGCAGCTTCGCCGTGTAATTAATAATATTATCAGCAATTCTGTTAAATATATGGACAAAAAGAGTGGTATCATCAACATCCGGATTAAGGATGCAGGTGATTTTATCCAGGTGGGAATTGAAGACAATGGCAAAGGTATTCCGGCAAAGGATGTGCCTAATATCTTTGACCGGTTTTACCGCACAGATTCTTCCAGAAATTCTTCTCAGGGGGGAAGCGGAATCGGACTTTCCATTGTGAAGAAGATCATAGAGGATCATGGCGGAAGGATCTGGGCAAGCAGCAAGGAAGGCATTGGAACGGAGATTCATTTTGTGTTAAGAAAATATCAGGAGGTCATACAGGAATGAGCAGAATACTGATTGTGGAAGATGAGATAAGCATTGCGGAACTGGAAAAGGATTATCTGGAACTGAGCGGATTTGAGGTTGAGATTGAAAATGATGGAAGGGAAGGTCTGTCTCTGGCACTTCATGAGGATTTTGATCTGCTGATTCTGGATCTGATGCTTCCTGGTGTGGATGGATTTGAAATCTGCCGCAAAGTAAGAGAAGTGAAGAACACCCCCATTATCATGGTTTCTGCAAAAAAGGAAGACATTGATAAGATCAGAGGGCTTGGGCTTGGTGCGGATGATTATATTACAAAGCCTTTCAGTCCCAGTGAGATGGTTGCCCGGGTGAAAGCTCATCTGGCACGGTATGAGCGGTTAATTGGAAGCGGAATGCCGGATAATGAGATTATTGAGATTCGTGGATTGAAGATTGATAAGACTGCAAGGCGGGTATGGATCAACGGAGAGGAAAAGAATTTTACGACCAAAGAGTTTGACCTTTTAACCTTTCTTGCCCAGAATCCCAACCATGTATATACAAAGGAAGAATTATTTAATAAGATATGGGATATGGAATCCATCGGCGATATTGCCACCGTTACGGTCCATATAAAGAAGATCAGGGAAAAGATTGAATTTAATACGGCAAAACCTCAGTATATTGAGACGATCTGGGGAGTTGGATACCGGTTTAAAGTATAGATGGCTGGCTGTGTGATGGGGCATCCCCTCCCGCAGCCTTTTTGCCTTTAGGGAGGAAACCATATGAAAGAAAAATTATATGAGATACCGCTTAATGATGCCATGGACGCAGACGATGAGTGTCCGTTCTGCTATCTGGAGCGAAAGGTGGAACAGGAGCTGATGGACTTTGTTCTGGGGTCCTGTGCTTCTTATATGGAAAGTGATACCAGAGAGAATACGGATAAGGAAGGATTCTGCCGCACCCATCAGAAGAAGATGTTTGATTACGGCAATGCCCTGGGAAACGGCTGGATATTAAAGACTTATTATAAAAAGCTGATCAAAGAGATGAAAGAAGAATTCAAAAGCTTTACACCTCAGAAAACCTCCTTAAAGGACCGGTTTACAAAAAAGGCGGGCAATGACAATCCCGTGAAAGAATGGGTGTCCTCCAGAGAAAAGACCTGCTATATCTGTGATCGTTTTTCGGAACGTTATGAGCGGTTTGTAGCTACATTTTTCCATCTATATAAAAAGGATTCCGAATTTCGGACGAAGTTAGCCGGCAGCAAGGGATTCTGCCTTCATCACTTTGGGGATCTGTGCAGCGGGGCGGACCGGTATTTAAGTGACGGGGAACGAAAGGAATTCTATCCCGTTCTCTTTCAGCTTATGGAGGAGAATATGGAGCGGATGTCGGAGGATGTGGACTGGTTCATTGAGAAATTTGATTATATTAATAAAGACGCGGACTGGAAGCAGTCCAAAGATGCTGTCCAGAGAGGAATGCAGAAGATCCGGGGTGGCTATCCTGCAGATCCGGTCTATAAGATGAAGTAGGTTACTGGTTTATCCCTTTGAACTGCCCCGGTGTATGGCCTGTGGTCTGGCGGAAGGTGCGTATGAAGTTGGAGTAATCATGAAAGCCGGACAGATGACAGGCTTCGGAAACCGTATAGCCCCTGATGAGCAGTTCTTTTGCAAATGCCACCCGTTTCACAATGATGTACTGGAAGATGGTACTTCCTGTTTCCGATTTGAACAAGTGGCTTAAATAATATTTGTCCATGGAGAGAGCCTTTGCAATGGAATCAAGAGTCATGGGAGTCGTTAGGTTCTGGTCAATATAGCGCATGATTGCCTGGGTTTTATGGGGCGGCGGAGAGGTCTTTCCCAGGCTGGACTTTCTCCAGGTTTTATGAATCAGAATTAAAATCTGCAATAATGTTGTAATTGCTGTTACATCACTGCCATAGGAGCGGTGATTTTTTTTTGCCTCATTCAAGGTATTTGCCATGGAGATAAGGGCTTCCCGGTCTGATTTTGAGAGCAGAATCAGATTGTTGGTGCCCGGGTCCCGGTAAAAACATTCCAGCAGATCTGTATTTTGTGTACAGTAAGGGCGTATAAATCCGGGGTTTATATGAATGACCAGGCGGGTAAATGGTTTCCCCCCGGAATTGATCGCCTTATGAATCTCCCGGTTGGAAAATAAAATTAAATTTCCTGCCTGCATCTCATAACAGGAGTTTTCCACAAAATACTGGATCTGACCATCTATAAGAAAGTAAATTTCATGGCTGTTGTGCATGTGAAAGTCCACATTTCCAGCAATGCTGCTGGTAGTAAAATCACAACTGAATGGCTCGGAGAATTCCCGGTATTGGTAAAGGCTTTCTTTTTTCATATGATCCCCTCCACATAAAGCAATCTGTGCATGTTTCCAGTCAATCTGCGCAAGCAAATGGCGCAAAGTAAAGTATATAATCAATGTATCACACAAACCGGAAAAAGAAAAGAGGAGATCAGAATGGAACAGGTAAGGCTTGGAATCGTTGGACTTGGAAATATGGGAACCGGGCATTGCAAAAATTTATTAAAGGGGGAAGTGCCTGAGATTGCTGTCACCGCCATTGCAGACCGTCAGGAAAACCGGCGGACATGGGCAAGGACACATCTGCCGGAATCAGTAGCGGTGTATGAGGAGGGAATAGATCTGATGGCAGCAGATGTCTGTGATGCGGTGTTAATTGCAGTTCCTCATTATCAGCATCCCGAACTGACCATTTACGGATTGGAACATGGGCTTCACGTTCTCTGTGAAAAACCGGCTGGGGTTTATACCAGACAGGTACGGGAAATGAACGAAGCCGCACAGAAAAGTGACCGGGTCTTTGCCATGATGTTTAACCAGAGAACCAACTGCATATACAGAAAGATGCACCAACTGGTAACAGGCGGAGAGTTAGGTGCTATAAAACGGGTGAACTGGATCGTTACAGACTGGTACAGAACCCAGTCCTATTATGATTCCGGAAGCTGGCGGGCTACCTGGGACGGCGAGGGAGGCGGTGTGCTGTTAAACCAGTGCCCCCACAACATGGATCTGCTCCAGTGGATCTGTGGAATGCCTGATCAGGTCCAGGCTTTTTGCCACAACGGAAAATGGCATGATATTGAGGTAGAGGATGATGTAACCGCTTACATGGAATATCCGGGAGGTGCCACCGGAGTGTTTGTCACCACAACAGCCGATGCCCCCGGAACCAACCGGTTTGAAATAACCCTGGAGATGGGAAAGCTAGTATGTGAACATGACAAGCTTCTGCTTTATAAGCTGAGTGAAAATGAACGGGTATTCTGTAAAAGGGCAAAAGGTGGATTTGACGTGCCGGAATGTACAGTTACAGAGGTTCCCACAGACGGAATCAATGAACAGCATATGGGAGTGATCAAAGCGTTTGCAGGAAGAATTCTTCATGGAACTCCTCTTATCGCAGAGGGCGTAGAGGGAATTCACGGTCTGACTCTTTCCAATGCCATGCATTTGTCAAGCTGGCTTGGAAGAAAGGTGTCCATTCCATTTGATGAAGACCTGTTTTTGGCAGAACTGGACAAACGGCGTAAAGCCTCCAGAAAAAAAGAGGGAACCGGAGTGGTATTTGATACGGAAGGCAGTTATTAAAGGGGAAAGAAAAGGAGAAAAAATATGTGGAAGATTAAACGATCCGGGTTTGCAGATGAGATTGATCCTGATTTAACAAAACAGATACAGGTATTAAAAAAATGTTCCATCAATTATGTGGAGATGCGGGGAGTCAATGGAAAGGGGCTTGTGGAACATTCTCTGGCAGAGGCAAAGGAAGTAAAAAAACAGCTTCACGGTGAGGGGATCCGCCTGTCTGCAATTGGTTCTCCTATTGGAAAGATCAAGATTACAGACGAGTTTGAACCTCATATGGAACTTTATAAACACACCGTAGAGCTTGCTCATGAGATGGAGACTCCCTTGATCCGGATGTTCAGCTTTTTTATGCCGGAAGGGGAAGACTATACCCCTTTCCGTGGAAAAGTCATGGAGAGATTGGGACGATTTGTGGACTACGCAAAAGAAAATCAGGTGGTTCTTCTTCATGAGAATGAAAAAGATATCTATGGGGATAAGGCAGACCGTTGTCTGGAGCTGATGAAGGAATTTTACGGGGAACATTTTAAAGCGGTGTTTGATTTTGCAAACTTTGTCCAGTGCAGACAGGACACCTTAGATGCTTATGAGATGCTGAAACCATACATTGCCTACATTCATGTAAAGGATGCGCTCTGGGCCGATGGGAGCGTGGTCCCGGCAGGTTATGGGGATGGAAATGTGGAAAAGATACTGGGAATGTTAAAGAAAAGTGGATATGAGGGATTTCTCTCACTGGAACCTCACCTGGCAGATTTTACCGGTTTCCATGCACTGGAAAAGCAAGGTGCAGAAAAGAAGAAATTAAGCGGAGAGGAAGCCTTTATACTTGCTCATAAAGCACTGACAGAAATCCTTTCAAAAACAGGCATATAAAAAACGGCTTTTTTACAATTCAATTCCGTCTATTTCATCAGGCTGGCTTTCTTTTCGCTGGTTCAATTGCTATAATAATGCCATCATTTGAGGACGCGAATGAGAGCACAGAGGCGGGAGGTAATTATGACTTATAATGTATTGGAATTTGGGGCAGAAGGAGATGGCATCACAAAGGACGGGCAGGCAATCCAAAAGGCCATTGACACCTGTTCGGCTGCCGGGGGAGGGCGGGTAGTGCTTCCAGGCGGTCATGTTTATAACAGTGGCTCCCTCCTTCTTAAATCCAACGTGGAATTTCATCTGGAGATGGGGGCTGTATTAAAAGCAAGCGATGATTTGGAGGATTATTATCCCCTTGCAAACGGGGGAACGATTGTGGCACATGAATCCGGGCTTCCCTCCTTCTTAAACAGTGAATATAATGGCAGACCGTTTCATGCGTTTCTCTACGGCTATGACCAGAAGAATGTAGCGATTACCGGTTTTGGCACCATTGATGCCAATGAAAAGATCTTTTATGGTTCCAATTCCGGGTATCACATTGAGGGAACCTATTATCCCAGAATTCCGCTTATGCTGCTGGAGAAATTCGAACATCTGACCATTGAACATGTAACCATGATAAACTGTGCCTTCTGGACCGTCCATCTGGTTGGCTGCAACGATGTTCTTATAAAAGGAATCCGGCTGCTCAACAACTTGCAGATGGCCAATTCCGATGGAATTGATCCGGATCACTGCACCAATGTCCGCATCATCGGCTGTCACATTGAATGTGGGGATGATGCCATTGTCTTAAAGAATTCCGGGGATTATAACCACTATGGGCCCTGTGAAAATATCGTCATTTCCAACTGCACCCTGATCTCCACAAGTGCAGCCATTAAGTTTGGAACGGAAGGAGAGTGCAGTTTCCGGAATGTTCTGGTAGAAAATTGCACCATCAGCAAGAGCAATCGGGGAATCTCTCTCCAGATCCGGGATGGGGGTCATGTGGAAAATGTGGTATTTTCCAATATAACCATTGAAACACGCCGTTTTTCTCACGAATGGTGGGGGCGGGCAGAGCCTGTCTGCATTACGGTTCAGGACCGGAAGCCAGGGGTAAAAGCCGGTCATGTGAGAAATGTACGCTTTCAAAACATCACCTGCATAGGGGAGAATGGAATCTTTATCCGGGGAAGTGAAGATAATCCGGTGGAGGATGTAAGCTTTGAAAACATTCATCTGACACTTTTAAAGACTTCCAAATGGGAGATTGAAGGGTACGATATCCGCCCCTGTCAGGGGGAGGGAATTATTCGGACAAAAATATCTGCCATCCATGCAGAATACGCCAGGGATATCCAGTTTGATCGTGTAAAAATCCATGTGACAGAGGATATGAAACCTTATTACAAAGAGGAAGTCACCCTTTTGCACACAGAAAATGTGACGTTTCACTAAAAGGTGTCTGAACCCTCCTTGCTCCAGTCTGCACGTCTTAGAGCTTTGGAGCGATGTCAATGGAGCAGCCCTGCTCCTCACAGTAAGAACAGAAGGCTTCCTCAGGCATCTGGTCTGTGACAATGGAATCAAACTGATTCACTTCTCCAAAGGTCATTAGGGAGGTTCGTCCGAATTTTGAGGAATCAGCCAGAAGGTAATGCTTCTGGCTTTTTTTTAAAGCAGCCCTTTTTACATTATATTCTTCCGTAGAAGCATTGCAGACGCCGGCTTGTGCGGAGATTCCGGTACATGCCATAAAAGCCCGCACAATGTTAAAGTCCTCCAGATACTCCACACAGGAGATTCCCACTAAAGAAGCGGTATCCCGTTTAAGGGAACCAGGCAGGACAATTAAGTTGATATTGGGATAATTTAAGGCTTTATTGATTACCTGAATGCTGTTTGTAATCACGGTAACCATGTTTAAATGTGTCAGGTAATCCACCAGATACATGGTTGTGGTGCCGCTGTCAAGAAAAATGATGTCCCGCTCCCTGACCCAGGAAGCGGCAAGGGCAGCGATCTGCTGTTTGCTCTGGGCATTTTTACTGGCACGTTCCTGGAACGTGACCAGACCTGGAATCGGTGAGGTGGTTTCACAGGCGGTTACGCCTCCGTATACCTTTTCTACCGTTCCTCTGGAAACCAAAACATCCAGATCCCTCCGGACGGTATTTTTAGATATCTCAAACACCTGGCACAACGTATCAATCGAGACGTTTTTATGTTCTACTATATATTCTTCCAATTGGTCAATACGGGAAATTCTCATGGTGTACTCCTTATTTGCTGGGTTTTGATCAGAATGTTCTCATAGAATTATAACAGGTGCACAAAAAAATATCAATATAATACCAATAAATGACCAAAATGTGAAAGAAATTAGGAAAAACTCTTGACCGGTTTCGGAGAAAATGCTAATATATAACCAAAATATAACCAACATACAATTAACATATGACCATAAGGAGAAGGGAAGGGACTCATGGGAAGAGATTTTATCATGCCTGGCAGAATTGTAAGCGGTGAAAATGCCCTTTATGATGCCAGCGTGTATTGGAGAGAGCAGGGAAAGAAAGCACTGATAGTTACAGACGAGATGATGGGGAAACTTGGGAATGTAACCATCCTTACAAAGCTGCTGGAAGAAGAGAACATTGGGTATGCAGTTTTTGATGGAATAAACGGAGAACCCACAGACGTAATGATTGAAGCCGGGTTAAAACGGTATCAGGAAGAGGGCTGTGATTTTCTTATGGCCCTGGGAGGGGGAAGTCCGATGGACGCCATGAAGGCAATTGCCGCTCTTTCTGTCTGCGGAGGAACGGCTGCTGATTATATGGGAAAAGTCATTACAGGCACCATGCCTTTCATGACCGCCATTCCTACCACAGCAGGAACCGGTTCCGAAGCCACGCAGTTCACCATTATTACGGATACGAAAAAAGATATAAAGATGTTATTAAAAGGCGCCGTGCTGATGCCGGACCTGGCTGTAATTGATCCCAGGTTTACCATGACAGCTCCGCCTTTCATTACCGCTGCAACCGGTCTGGATGCCTTAACCCATGCCATGGAAGCTTATACTTCAAAAAAGGCACAGCCCTTATCCGATGTTTTTGCCCTGTCAGCAGTAAAACGGATTTTTCAGTGGCTTCCCAAAGCCTTTCATGACGGCAGTGACAAACAGGCGAGAGAAGAGATGGCACTGGCAGCTCTGGAGGCTGGAATTGCCTTTAACAATGCATCCGTAACCCTGGTTCACGGCATGAGCCGTCCAATTGGAGCATTGTTCCATGTACCTCATGGAATCTCCAATGCCATGCTGTTAAAGGAGTGTTTCCGCTTCGCCCTTGACGGAACCTATGAGCGGTTTGGAATTATGGCAAGGGAAATAGGGGCTGCGTCAGAGGATTTATCCGATGAAGAAGCCAGCAAAAGATTTTTAGATGCAGTGGTTGGAATCTGTGAGGAGTTAAAGATTCCGTCGCTTTTGGAGTATGGCATTGACCGGGAAGCATTTTTGGCAGTCATAGAAAAGATGGCAGGAGATGCCATGGAGAGCGGAAGTCCTTCAAACACCAGAAAAGGCATGACAAAGGAAGATGTGATGGAGATCTATAAAAGGCTCTGGGACTGATTAAAAAGGAGAAGCATATGGCATTGGTAAACATGAAAAAACTGCTGTCTCAGGCAAAAGAGAAAAACCATGGGGTGGGGGCCTTTAGTGTGGGGAACTTAGAGATGGTAAAGGGAGCAGTAAAGGCGGCGGAGGATACCAACACTCCTGTTATTTTACAGATTGCAGAGGTTCGCCTTCCTTATTCCCCTCTTGCCCTTATGGGTCCCATGATGGTGGAGGCGGCAAGGACCGCTTCGGTGGACATTGCTGTTCATCTGGATCATGGAAAGACCAGAGCAGTATTAAAAGAAGCTTTGGATTATGGTTTTACATCTGTGATGTTTGACGGTTCCGCCCTGCCGTTTGAGGAAAATATAGAAAGAACCAGACAGGCGGTGGAACTGGCAAGGGAATATGGAGGGGCAGTAGAAGCAGAACTGGGACTTGTTGGAGGAAGCGAAGACGGAACCACGGACGAAGGAATCCGTGTGACCGATCCGGAGGCAGCCAGAGAGTTTGCAGAACGGACCGGAATTGATGCGCTGGCAGTTGCCATTGGCAATGCGCACGGTAATTATCCGGTAGCACCAAGGCTGGCATTTGATGTGCTGGGTGCCATTGCAGAAAAGACCCATATTCCTCTGGTACTTCATGGGGGAACCGGGATTACAGCAGAGGATTTTAAAAAGTCTATCGGCCTTGGAATCAGAAAGATTAACATTGCCACTGCCAGCTTTGACCGTCTGACCAAAGAAGCGGCAGATTATCTTGCAGAAGAAGGAAAACATGATTATTTCGGCTTAAATGAAGCCATGGTAAGAGGAACCTATGACAATGTAATCAAGCACATCCATATCTTTCAGATGGATAAGGATTTGCAGTAAAGGGGAGGGGAAAGGATGCAGTACATAAAATTTGATGAAAAAAGACCCATGGATCTGGTGCTTTTGGGAAGAATTGCAGTGGACTTTAATCCGGTGGATTATTTTAAGCCTCTGGCAGAGTGTACCACTTTTAAAAAATATGTGGGAGGTTCTCCGGCCAATATTGCCACAGGCGTGTCCAGACATGGATTAAAAGCAGGTTTTTTTGCACGGGTATCTGATGACCAGTTTGGAGATTTTGTTACAGAGTTTTTTAAGAAAGAAGGAATTGATGTAAGCAGAATACGCCGTTGTGAAAATGGGGAAAAGATCGGTCTGACGTTTACAGAGATTCTATCTCCTTCGGAAAGCAGTATTTTGATGTACCGTAATTCCATTGCGGATTTACAACTGAATCCCTCGGACATTGATGAAGAATACATCAAAGAGACCAAGGCAATTCTGATCTCCGGCACAGCTTTAGCCGCAAGTCCTTCCAGAGAAGCCGCATTGAAGGCAGTTATGCTGGCAAAGAAAAACCAGACAGCCATTATTTTTGATATTGATTACCGCCCATATAACTGGGTTTCTGAAGACGAGATTGCCATCTATTATTCCATGGTGGCAAAGGAAGCAGATATCATTATGGGGTCCAGAGAAGAATTTAATTTAACAGAGCGTCTGATCTGTCCGGGAAGAACGGATGAGGAAAGCGCGGCTGCGTGGCATAAAGAGCGGGCGAAGATTGTAATTATCAAACATGGAAAAGAAGGTTCCACAGCCTATACCAATGACGGAAACAGTTACACCATTAAACCATTTCCAGTCACAGCCTTAAAATCCTTTGGTGGGGGAGATGGTTATGGCTCTGGATTTTTATACGGATTGTTCCAGGGGTTTGATATGATGGACTCTCTGGAATTTGGAAGTGCGGAAGCTGCCATGATGGTAGCCAGCCACTCCTGTTCTGAGGATCTTCCGGGAACGGAACAGGTGAAAGCATTTATCCGTGAAAGCAAAGAAAAATATGGCGAGATGATTGCAAGGGCATAGAGAAGGGAGAAGAATTCATATGGGGTACACCAAAATGACGGCTGCGCAGGCACTGGTCCGGTTTTTAGATAATCAGTATGTAGAGCAGGATGGACAGGTGACAAAATTTGTAGAAGGGGTTTTCACCATATTTGGTCATGGAATCGTGGTAGGACTGGGGCAGGCGCTGGAGGAAAATCCTGGGGACTTAAAGGTATATCAGGGGCGAAATGAGCAGGGGATGGCTCATGCGGCAACTGGATTTGCAAAGCAGAGTAACCGGAAGAAGATCATTGCCTGTGCTTCCTCCATTGGACCGGGAGCTGCCAATATGGTAACAGCGGCTGCCTGCGCCACGGTTAATCACATCCCTTTGCTTCTCCTTCCTGGAGATACTTTTGCATCCAGACAGCCAGACCCGGTGCTGCAGCAGTTGGAGCAGAGCTTTAGTCCCGCCATCACAACCAATGATGCCTTTCGGCCTGTGTGTAAGTTCTGGGACCGGATTGTCCGCCCGGAACAGTTGATGACAACCATGGTAAATGCCATGCGGGTTTTAACGGATCCGGCTGAGACAGGGGCAGTCTGTGTTGCACTTTCTCAGGATGTGCAGGGGGAAAGCTATGATTATCCAGATTATTTCTTTGAAAAACGGGTTCACCGCATTTCCCGCCCTCTTCCTTGTGAACGGGATCTGGAAGAACTTGCAGACTGGATTATAAAGAGCCGCAAGCCTATGGTCATCTGCGGCGGCGGGGTAAGATATTCCGAAGCAGGAAAGGCTTTGGAGGAATTTTGTGAACGGTTTCACATTCCTTTTGCAGAAACCCAGGCAGGAAAAAGTGCATGTCATTCCTCAAATCCATTTAACCTGGGAGGTCTGGGAGTGACAGGGAATCTGTCTGCCAACACCATTGCAGAAGAAGCGGATTTGATTCTTGCCGTTGGCACCCGGTTAAGTGACTTTACCACAGGATCAAAGGGGCAGTTTAGGAATCCTGAGGTACGGATTGCTTCTATTAATATATCCAGATACGATGCTTACAAAATGGATGCCCTGCCTGTGGTTGCCGATGCAAGGGCAGCAATAGAAGCCCTTACTCCCATTCTTTCAAAAAAGGGATATGCGTCTGGCTATACAGGAGAAATTGAGGCGGCAAAGAGAGCCTGGGAGCAGGAGATGGAACGTCTTTCTTCCTATATTTATGACGATGATTTCAGACCTCTGATTCAGGCAGGCAATCCAGTGACAGTAAAAGAGTTTGCAGAGCTTACGCAAACCAGCATTACCCAGACCGCAGCCATTTCCCTGATTCGAAAAGAGATGGAACAAGATGCCATTGTGGTGGGAGCATCGGGAAGTCTGCCCGGCTGTCTGCAGAGGATGTGGACCACAGATAAAAAAGATTCTTACCACATGGAATATGGATATTCCTGTATGGGATATGAGATATCTGCCAGTCTTGGGGTGAAGATGGCAGCCCCCCAGCAGGAGGTGTATTCCATGTGTGGAGACGGAAGTTTTCAGATGCTCCACAGTGAACTGATTACCTCTTTGCAGGAAGGGGTAAAGATCAATGTACTGCTGTTTGACAACTGCGGTTTTGGCTGTATCAATAATCTGCAGATGTCAAACGGAATTGGTAATCTGGCAACGGAATTCCGTTACCGGAGCCAGGACGGCCAATTAAACGGCGGACTGATTCCAATTGATTATGCAAAAGTGTGTGAAGGATACGGGGTAAAAACCTACACGGCAAAAACACTGGAGGAATTAAGCGCCGCTCTGGCAGAAGCCAGAAAGCAAACCGTTTCCACGTTAATCGATATAAAAGTCCTTCCTAAGACCATGACGGACGGATACCGTTCCTGGTGGAATGTAGGGCTTGCAAGCGTAACAGGGGTAGAAAGTCAGCAGAAAGCATATGAAAGTCTGATCATAAACCGCACAAAGGCACGGCGGTATTAAGGATCTGAAAACTACGGAGGGATACGATGATGTTAAATAAGGAGAAAGTAAAATTAGGAATTGCCCCAATTGCATGGACCAACGACGATCTTCCGGACCTGGGGAGTGAGAATACTTTTGAGCAGTGTGTCAGCGAGATGGCTCTAGCTGGATTTACCGGTTCCGAGGTAGGCAACAAATATCCAAAAGATGTGGATACCTTAAAGAAAGCTCTGGAGTTAAGGGGAATAGAGATTTGCAATGCCTGGTTTTCCACCTTTCTCATCAGTAAGCCTTTTGAAGAAACCGAGGTTCCTTTCCGGGAGCACGTGAAGTTTCTGGCTGATATGGGAGCAAAGGTAGCAGGTATTTCCGAGCAGAGTTACAGTACTCAGGGAATAGAAGATCAGCCGGTTTTTGAAGGCAGACATGAGATGGATGACAGGGAGTGGGAACTTTTATGTGAAGGATTAAACCGCCTTGGGAAAATATCCAAAGAAGAATATGGGGTTCATCTTACGTTTCATCACCATATGGGAACCGTGGTACAAAGCGCAGACGAGGTGGAACGCATGATGGCAGGTACCAACCCGGAATATGTAAGCCTTCTGTTTGACAGCGGACATTTTGCATACTGCCAAGAAGATCCGGTAGCAATGGTTAAAACATATGCCAAACGAATCCGTCACGTTCATTTAAAAGATATCCGCCCCGAGGTGGTGGAGAAAGTAAGGCAGGAAAGAATGAGCTTTTTAGAAGGAGTACGTGCCGGAGCATTTACCATTCCGGGAGATGGCTGTATTGACTTTGATTCTATTTTCCAGGTCCTTGAGAATGTTTCCTATGAGGGGTATATGGTAGTGGAAGCGGAACAGGACCCGGCAAAAGCCAATCCCCTCGCTTATGCAATCCGCGCAAGAAAATTCATTGCAGAAAAAACTGGTCTTTAATTCAGAAGAGAATAAAAGGAGAGAAAAATTATGGTAACGGTAGGAATTATTGGGGCAGGAAGAATTGGAAAGGTTCATACCACAAGCATCTGTAATATTGTTAAAAATGCAACCATCAAAACCATTGCGGACCCGTTTATGAATGAAGAGACAGACAAATGGGCAAAAAGTATGGGCGTTATAAGTACGACCAGAGATTACAAAGAGATTCTGGCGGATCCGGAGATTGATGCAGTCTTAATCTGTTCCTCCACCAACACCCATTCACCCATATCTGTTGAGGCGATTCAGGCTGGAAAACATGTATTCTGCGAAAAACCCATTGATCATGACGTAGAAAAGATCAAAGAGGTGATCCATGCGTTAAAAGGCAGTAAGGTTAAATATCAGGTAGGCTTTAACCGCCGCTTTGATCACAACTTTGAAGCAGTCAGACAGGCGGTAGCAGAAGGAAAGATCGGGGAACCTCACATTATTAAAGTGACCTCCAGAGATCCGGAGCCGCCCAGTGCAGAATATGCGGCTGTTTCCGGCGGAATGTTTCTTGATATGACCATTCATGACTTTGATATGGTCCGCTTCCTGGCTGGCTGTGATGCCGAAGAGATCTATGTGGAATCCGCAGTTTTAGTAGATCCGGCGATTGGAGAAGCAGGAGACGTGGATACGGCAGTAATTACTTTAAAAATGGAAAATGGTGCAATTGCAGTCATTGACAATTCCAGAAAAGCTGCTTATGGATATGACCAGAGAGCAGAGGTATTCGGCTCCAGAGGAATGGTGGCAACTGCAAATGATACCCAGTCCAGTGCGGTATTAAGTACGGCTGAGGGGGTGACCGGAGAAAAGCCTCTTTACTTTTTCCTGGAACGCTACATGCAGTCCTTTGCAAAGGAAGTTAACTGCTTTATCGAAGCCATCGTTAATGATACGGAGACTCCTCTTGGAGTAGAAGATGGGTTAAAGCCTGTGTTAATGGGACTTGCGGCAAAAAAGTCAGTAAAAGAGCACAGACCGGTTAAAATTTCTGAGATTATCGAAGAAGGGAGTTTTCATGAGTAAATTGTTCTGTTATCCGGCATTTGACAAAGAAGGGGTTAAGCAATTGAGCAAAGCCGGTGATTCAGGGAATGACATGTTAATGGATATTTCTGTCTATCGGATCAAAGCCGGTGAGGAGCGGACCTTTTATACCCCGGATAATGAGATGGCAGTACTCCTTCTGACAGGAGAGGTCCACTTTTTCTGGGAAGAAAAAGAGGCAGAAGGAGTGCGGGAAAATCTGATCGAAGAAGGACCTTATTGTCTGCATACAGCAAAAGAAGTTAAGGTTCATATTGCTGCAAAAAAAGACAGTGAAGTACTGGTTCAGTGCACAGAAAATAAGAATGTTTTTGACAGTGTATTTTATAAACCGGAGGACTGTACCTGTGATATCTTTGGAGAAGGGCTGTGGGAAAATAAGATGAAACGGACTGTCCGTACCATCTTTGATTATAATAACGCTCCTTATTCCAACATGGTAAATGGAGAGGTTATTACCCATCAGGGCGGCTGGTCCAGTTATGTTCCCCATGAACATCCACAGCCTGAGGTTTATTATTACCGCTATGAACGTCCGGAAGGGTTTGGTGCCTGCTTCATTGGAGAAGACGCATTTAAGATTAAAGACGGAAGCTGTGCCCTCATACCAGGAGGGAAGACCCATCCGCAGACCACAGCACCGGGGTATCCAATGTATTATTGCTGGATGATCCGGCATCTGACCGGCAATCCATGGACCACACGAGTGGATGATGAAAGATATAACTGGATTAAAGAAGTGAAATAAAGAAAAAACACAGAGATGCCTTTTTCCGGGTATCTCTGTGTTTTTTAACCACACTGCTGTCGGAAAAGAGGAAAATACCCCTTCCAGGGTAAGAATACAAGAAATGCACAAGAAAGCTGGGAAGAATCGCAAATTCTGCGCTGACGTTTTCCGTAAAACATGGTACATTAGTAGCATATGAATAATATATCATTGATTGCAGAAAAGAGGTTTAAAATGAATGACATGCAGCCAATGCTGGCAGAAGTGATAGAAAGATATGATCTTATTTACCAGACCGGTCTGTTTTTTAGAATTGTTGTTGCAGGAGTGATCGGTTATCTCATTGGATATGAGCGGAAGAGCCGCTATAAAGGGGCGGGCATGAGAACCCATGCGATTGTTGCCATGGGTGCCGCCCTTATGATGGTGGTGTCCAAATATGGCTTTCAGGATCTTCCTGACTTTGATCCGTCCAGGGTGGCAGCACAGATTGTATCAGGAATCGGTTTTCTGGGCGCCGGTGTCATATTTGTTAAGAACAATTCCGTCAGTGGACTTACGACAGCCGCCGGAATCTGGGCAACTGCAGGAGTTGGTATGGCGATTGGAGCAGGTGCCTATTATGTGGGAGGGGGAGCCGGGATTTTGCTGCTCTTTACCCAGATCATTCTCCATGATGTTCCATTTCTGGCAAAAGAGCCTTACCGTGGGATTTTAAAGATCAGCACTTCCCAGTACGATTCAGTTGTGACGGAGCTTTTTGACTCATTTCAGGAAGATAAGGTGAAGGTTTTAAATGTGAAAATCGGGAAATCAAAAGACTCTGCCAAGCTGGAGCTGGATCTTCTCTATCCACCCGGATATCAAAAGAACCAGTTAATCCTGAAATGGTCCAATGACAAGCGTGTGGAGTCCATCAGCGGATAAAGAGAGGGGAAGTACATGGATTACTATATAGGAATTGACCTTGGGGGAACGAATATTGCAGCAGGGCTTGTGGGAGAGGACGGGGCACTGATAAACCGTCTGTCAGTTCCCACACAAAGAGAAAGAAGTGCCGGTGAGATCGTAAAGGATATGGCTGATTTAGCCAAAGAAGCCGCCGCTTGTCATAACGTGGCATGGGAGAAGATCAGGCGGGTGGGAATCGGTGTTCCCGGAACTGCCAACAGAAAGACGGGGATTGTGGAGTACGCCAACAATCTTGGCTTTTTTGACGTGCCCATTGTTGCCATGGCAAAAGAGTATTTAAAAGGCACTGCCATAAGGTTTGGAAATGATGCCAATGCCGCCGCCTGGGGAGAATATCTGGCAGGCGGCGGCAAGGGAAGCAAGTCCATGCTTTTTGTTACCCTTGGAACCGGAATCGGCGGTGGAATTATCTTAGACGGAACCTTGTATGAAGGGATAAACTATGGGGCGGGAGAGTTCGGTCATATGGTCATCGACCGGAATGGCGTGGCATGCAGCTGTGGAAGAAGGGGATGCTTTGAAGCATATGCCTCTGCAACCGCCCTCATTGCCCAGACAAGGGCTGCCATGGAAAAAGACCGGGATTCCCTGCTGTGGGACCTTTGCGGGGGTGAAACGGGACGTATTGAGGGCAGGACCCTATTTGACGGGATGAGAAAAGGAGATGAGACAGCAAGACAGGTGCTTCATCAGTATACCGCCTATCTGGCAACCGGACTTGTAGATCTGATCAATCTGTTCCAGCCGGAGCGGATTTGCCTGGGAGGAGGAATCAGCCAGGCAGGAGACTTACTGATAAAGCCTCTGCAGGAAATTATAGACCAGGAGGACTATGCAAGGAATTCAAAGGTAAGGACAAGACTTACCCTGGCAGAGCTGGGCAATGACGCAGGACTGATTGGTGCGGCTCTGCTGCCATAAAAAGGAGAGGGGAATGCTATGAAACGGTATATGGAACATCTGTTGCACTCTGCAGAAAAAAGAGTGGATATTTTTTTAAATACCCAGGTAAAGGAGGAGAGAGACCCATTTTACGGAGGGATGAAACGACCTGTGCTTGATTGTAAGCCCACTGTTTATGTGATGGCGGATGCAGCGGCCGTCTATTTAAATCCGGACAGCCGGTATTATAAGGATGAGATTCTTTTAAAGGCAATGGAATCCGCCCTGATATTTATCCGGAACTGCCAGAGGGAAGACGGAAGCTTTGACTATCCCTCCTGCAACTTCCTCTCAGCCCCGGACACGTCTTTCTGTTTTAAACGTCTGATTGCCACTTACCGCCTGTTTTATAAATTTACAAAAGAAGAGGAACTTAGAAACTTAAAGGCAGGATACCGTTTCCTTCTGACCCGTGGACTGCACGCTCTTTTAAATGGAGGATTTCATACCCCCAACCACAGATGGGCAATTGCGGCGGCGCTTATGCAGGGCGCACATCTGCTGGAGAAAGAAAATCCCGATTTCTCTGAAAAACTGGGAAACCGGGCCGATTTATATCTGATGGAGGGCATTGATGGAAATGAAGACGGAGAATATGCCGAACGTTCCACCGGCAATTATAATGCGGTGGTCAACAGTGCCATGCTGTCCATGTATGAAGAAACCGGCGATGAAACTTACTTAGGCTATGTGGAACGGAATTTAAAGATGATGCTTTATTACATAGATCCTGACGACACGATATTTACCCAGAACTCCACAAGACAGGATCAGGGAAGAGCTGATTATGCGGACAAATATTTCTACCAGTACCTTTATCTGGCTGCAAGAACAGGGAATGAAGTCTTTGATAAAGCAGCACACAAGATCATAAAAGATAATATGGCAAGGGGAGACATGGCACCGGAGTGCCTTCATATTCTCATGCTGCATGACATTATGAAAGATTATGAATTTAAGGGATATGGTTTTTTGGACACCTATCATAAACATTTTTTAGAAGCCGGTGTCATTCGTGGAAAAACGCCTCAGTATGGATACAGTATTTTAAAAGGCAAACGTGGATTTTTATATCTTAAGTTCGGAAAGACCCTGATCTACTTAAAAATAGGAGAAAGCTACTGCAGCATCCGTAATTTTATTCCCCAAACCATGGAGGAGACAAAGGACGGCTGTATTCTTACATCAGTCGAAAAGGGCTGGTATTATCTTCCATTTAAGGAGAAACAGGACACCAGTGACTGGTGGAACATGGACCATAAAAAGAGGGAAATCCTGAACAGCAGCCAGATCTGTATGACGGTTACCGTAAAGGAACTGACGGATGGAATGGAAGTGAATGTGAAATCCGATGGCCTTGACCGGGTTCCCCTTCGGGTGGAGATCTGTATTCCCTCGGGAAGCATTCTGGAGAATGAACATTTTTATTTTCAAACGGCAAAGGGAGGCGAAATGGTGCTTCGGGACGGATATCTGACCTTAAATCATGAGAACGAAAGCCTTTTGATCGGACCAGGCTACGGCACCCATGAATTCGGAGGACATTATTCCGGAGAAGAAGTCAATGAGACAGGATTTACCATCTATTTTAATGATTATACGCCTTATGAAAGAACTTTCTTTATTCGGAGAAAACCCCTATAAATCTGACATTTTCCATAGGATGGCGTTCAAACATTAGAAAAATAATTCTTGACTTTTCATTCAAATCTTTTTATAATAACAACAATTAAAAAAAGAAACTAAGCGAGGACGCTTAAGAGTATATACCCTTAGGCGTTTTTTTGCATATCGAAGGATTCTTTACTTAGAGAGGAGATGAAATTATGCCAGATATGGTGAAAGTTGAGAACTTAAAAAAGAACTTCGGCGACCTGGAGGTTTTAAAAGATATCAGCCTTACCGTGAAAGAAGGAGAAAAGCTGGTAATTATTGGACCCTCTGGTTCGGGAAAATCAACCTTTATCCGGTGCATTAATTACCTGGAGGAACCTACCAGCGGAAAAGTCACCGTTGCAGGTACGGAAGTTACAAGAAAGAATCATCTGGAAATGGCAAAAAAGTATTCATCCATGGTCTTTCAGCAATTTAATTTATATCCCCATCTGACTGTCTTAGAAAATCTTACTTTGGCACCCATTAAGCTGCAGCATATTTCCAGGCAAGAAGCAAAAGCCAATGCCATCAAATGCCTTGAACGGGTAGGACTTAAGGATAAAGCAGGTAATTATCCGGTACAGCTCTCCGGCGGACAGCAGCAGAGAGTGGCAATCGCAAGGGCTTTATGCACAAAACAGCCCTTGATTTTATTTGATGAGCCGACTTCTGCCCTTGATCCGGAGATGGTTCAGGAAGTTTTAAATGTTATGGTGGAGCTGGCGAAAGAAAATATCACCATGATCTGCGTTACTCATGAGATGGGATTTGCCCGTCAGGTAGCAGACCGTGTTATTTTCATGGATGGCGGTTATATTGTAGAAGAGGGAACACCGGAACACTTTTTTGAAGCACCGGAACATGAGAGAACCAAGGCGTTTTTAAGCAAGATCCTGCACTAGGGAATTGTTTAATATAATAATATGATTGAGGAGGAAATATAAGATGATGAAAAAGATATTATCATTTGCACTTGCAATTACCATGGCTGCAGCACTGACTGCATGCGGTTCCAAACCAGAACAGGGAACAACGGCTGCTGCATCAGCAGGAGAAACAAAAGCCGGTGATACAGCAAACGGTGTGACTGCAGACGTGAAGAAGATTATTGACCGTGGAACCTTAAAGGTTGGATGCAAGTCCGACATTCCAAAATTCAGTTTACAAAATACAGCTACTGGCGAGTACGAAGGCTTTGAAGATGATCTGGCTTATGAGATCGCAGGCACGATATTTGGCTGTACCCCTGAGGAAGCAAAAGAGAAGAAACTGGTTGAATTCCAGGGCGTAACTGCAAAAACAAGAGGTCCTCTGTTAGAGAATGGAGAGATTGATCTGGTTATCGCTACCTTTACCATCACTCCTGAGAGAAAAGAAACTTATAATTTCTCAACTCCTTACTACACCGATGCAGTTGGTCTTTTGGTAAATAAAGATTCCGGAATCACTTCCATTGAGGGACTTGATGGCAAGATTGTAGGCGTTGCCCAGTCTGCGAACACAAAAGATGGATTTAAGAAATATGTGGAAGAAAAAGGCTTTAACGTTAAACCGGAATTCCAGGAATTTGACGGATATCCAGCTCTTGCCCAGGCACTGGCAACCAAGCAGATTGACTGCTTTTCCGTTGACCGGGCAATTTTATCCGGATATGTAAATGATAAAAACCAGATTTTAGAAGACCGTTTTGCAGAGCAGGAGTACGGCGTTGCTTCCGCAAAGGAGAATGAAGGTCTTGCGTCTCTGGTTGAAGATAAAGTTACTACCATGATCTCTGACGGCTCCATGAAGACGCTTCAGGATAAATGGGAATTGCAGTAAGCGGTTATGTAAAGGAAAATTGACATGATAAAAGGTCTTTTTGATGTAAAACGCTGGAGTGCCCTGTTTCAGGCATTTCCCGATTATTATATACCAGGCTTTCTTATGACACTGAAAATATCACTGGTAGGGCTGGCGGTATCGCTGGCCCTGGGAGTGGTATTTGGTATATTCTCCACATCCAGGTTAAAGCCGCTTCGTATTATATCACGAATCTATGTGGAAGTAGTACAAAATACCCCTCTGGCATTGCAGGTGGTGTGTTATTACGCTGTTCTGCCCATGCTGTTTTCCAGTTCAGGCTTTCGTATCCCAAAGTTTATTTTAGGAGTTATTGGTGTGGGAATCTATCATGGTGCCTACATCGCGGAGGTTATAAGAACCGGAATTGAAGCCATACCAAAGGGACAGTCTGAGGCAGCATCGTCTCAGGGTTTTTCCTATCTGGAGACCATGTATCACATCATTTTGCCTCAGACTATGAAGATCATCCTGCCGCCTCTTGCCAATCAGGCACTTGGACTGGTAAAGAATACTTCTGTTCTGGCAATGGTCGCCGGTATGGATCTTATGTACTTTACGGATTCCTGGGGCTCAGACCGGGGATATTTTGCACAGGCGTACTTTACCAGTGCACTTTTGTACTTCATCATCTGTTTCCCGCTGGCAAGGCTTGCCCGTTATTTAGAGATTCGTTCCATGCGGGTGCCAACTGCAAAGAAGCTTGATATTACAGCAGATGAGGAGGTCGCATGATAGAATTATTTCACCAGATATTTACACCGGCAAATGTTCTCTTCATGTTAAAGGGATTGCGTATGACGGTGCTGATTGCCATCTTTTCTACGGTGATCAGCATGTTTTTTGGAACGCTGTTTGCCCTGATTCGTACTTATGCAAGTGGAAAATGGAAGTGGGCAGGAGCCTTAGTAGCAGTTTATACAGAATTTTTCCGCTGTACCCCCAACCTTTTATGGATTCTCTGGATCTATTTTACTGTTAAGGGAAATAAGATTGGAGTATCAGTATTTGCTATTTCCCTGTTTACATCAGCCGTTATGGCAGAGATATTCAGAGGGGGACTTAACTCCATACCAAAAGGTCAGTTTGAAGGTGCCCAGTCCCAGGGATTTGGATTTGTCCAGACACTCTGGTATATTGTACTTCCACAGACCTATAAGAAAGTAATTCCGGCTCTGTTAAGCCAGGTTATTACAATTATTAAAGATACCTCGTTTTTAAAGATGGTTGACGTAGCGGAGTTAATGAGAAACAGTTCTGTTGTAATGGGAAGTATTTACGATGTGAGGGGTATGATTATGCTGTTTGCGTTTGAAGCCCTTTGTTATTTCACCGTATGTTTTGCGTTAAGCAGTGTGGTAAGGCATTACCAGAAGACCATTGTAACTGGCTAGGGAGGGATTCTTTTAAATGGAGAAGTTTACAATCACCATTGCCCGTGAATTCGGAAGTCTTGGAAGTTCTGTTGCCCGTGAACTTTCCAAAGAGCTTGGGGTAAAGTTTTATGACCGTGATATTGTGGAGGAGGTTTCAAAAAAACTGAATCTTCCTATTTCTACAATCAGCAACGAAGAGGAGAAGTCTAAGAACTTTCTATCCCATATGTTTCCCCTTGGGACTGATGAGGACTATATGCAGGACATTATTTTTGATGTTCAAAAGGACATTATTCTTGATCTTGCAAAACAGTCAAGCTGTATTGTTGTAGGAAGATGCTCCAATTATATTTTGGAAAAGCAGAAGAACAATATTAACATCTTTATTTATGCGCCTTACTTAAAGCGGGTAGAGAACTGTGTGAATTCTCTTGGAATGACCGTAAGTGAGGCAAAGCGGATGATCGTATCTGTTGATAAAGCCAGAAGAACGTATCATAAAAAATATGCGGGCTATCTGCCAAATGATCCAGAACACACCAATCTGATGCTTGATTCCTCTCTCCTTGGAGTGACTGGAACAGCAAAGCTGATTGCCGGAGTGGTACACCAGTTATACGGGGAATGAGCAGAAGAAAAGTGGAAAAAATTACCAGTCAGGTGCGAAAAATAAAAGTCTTCGCCCTTGACACTGGAAAAAAAGTCTGCTATACTTTACTTTTGTGTGAAACGAGAGGATGAAGGTCTGAAACGTGCCTGATACCTCTCGTTTTGTTTGCGAATGTTTGTGTGCGGCCGTCGGCAACATAGGAACCCGGCTGGTCATGAGAAAGGAATTAATCATTTATGGAAACAGTTAGATTTGATGAATTACAACTGGATGAAAGAATTCTGCGGGCTGTAGCAGATATGGGATTTGAAGAGGCGTCTCCGATCCAGGCCCAGGCAATTCCGGTCCAGGTAGAAGGAAGAGACATTATTGGTCAGGCCCAGACAGGAACCGGCAAGACCGCAGCCTTTGGTATTCCCCTGTTACAGAAAATTGACCCTAAGGTAAAAAAACTTCAGGCAGTGGCACTTTGTCCTACCAGAGAACTTGCAATTCAGGTAGCGGATGAGGTTCGCCGGCTTGGAAAATATATGCACGGTGTAAAAGTTCTTCCAATCTATGGAGGTCAGGATATTGTAAAGCAGATCCGTTCTTTAAAAGATGGAACTCAGATCATTATCGGAACCCCGGGACGTGTGATGGATCATATGCGCCGTAAAACTGTGAAGTTTGATAATGTTCATACCGTAGTTATGGATGAAGCGGATGAGATGTTAAATATGGGATTCTTAGAAGATATGGAAACCATTTTAAGTCAGCTTCCAGAAGAACGCCAGACGGTTATGTTTTCAGCAACCATGCCATCAGCAATTATGGATATCGCAAGAAAGTTCCAGAAGGAACCGGTAGCCGTAAAGGTGGTTAAAAAGGAACTGACAGTACCGAGAGTAACCCAGTATTACTATGAAGTAAAACCAAAGAGCAAAGTAGAAGTTATGTGCCGTTTGTTAGATATGTACGCACCAAAGCTTTCCGTTGCATTCTGTAACACCAAAAAGCAGGTTGACGAACTGGTACAGGCACTGCAGGGGCGTGGATATTTTGCAGAAGGACTTCATGGTGATTTGAAGCAGATACAGCGTGACAGGGTCATGAACAGCTTCCGTAACGGTAAGACAGAGATTTTAGTGGCAACAGATGTAGCTGCCCGTGGAATCGACGTAGACGACGTAGAAGCGGTATTCAACTATGATCTTCCTCAGGATGATGAGTATTATGTACACAGAATCGGACGTACCGGACGTGCCAACCGCGAAGGCATTGCATTCAGCTTTGTGGTAGGCAAGGAAGTTTATAAACTCCGTGACATCCAGCGTTACTGCAAGACCAAGATTGTGCCTCAGGCAATCCCTTCTCTCAATGACGTAACTGCCATTAAGGTAGATAAGGTATTAGAGAGCGTAGCCAGCACCATCAATGAGATGGACTTAAGCAAGATGGTCAACATCATTGAAAAGAAACTGCTGGAAGAGGATTACACCTCTCTTGATCTGGCAGCAGCTCTTTTGAAGATGACCATGGGTGAAGACAATGAAGATGTGATTGACACCAGAGAACCACGTTCTCTTGATGATCTGGAAAGTTTCTACGGCAACAGCGGACGTGGACGCGGCAGAGGCGGAAATGGAAACGGTCGTTCAAGAGGAGATTCTTCCAGAGAAAGAGAAGACATGGCTCGTCTCTTCATCAACATCGGAAAGAATCAGAACGTAAGACCTGGAGACATTTTGGGTGCCATTGCCGGAGAATCCGGTATGCCTGGTAAGATGGTTGGAAGCATCGACATGTATGACAAATATACATTCGTAGAAGTCCCAAGAGAAAACGCAGATGTGGTATTAAAAGCCATGAAAGATGTTAAGATCAAGGGAAAGAATATCCATATGGAAAAAGCCAACGGAAAAGGCAGGTAAATTTCCGAAAACCGGGCAGAGAAGAAAAGATTGTTTTTCTTCTCTGCCCGGTTTTCGTTTTCAGGAATATAAAAAAGGGATTTAAAACAGCCGCTTGCTTCCTGCTGAAAAAAAAGTTACAATAAGTCAGGAAAGTCAATGCAAAATAGGATTGACGAAGCACAGAGAAATTGCAGAGAAGCTGTCTGAATCAGTGGAGGAAATTATGCCGGAATGGAAAAAGAATGACAAAATAGAAGTGTCAATAGAGGATATGAGTGAAACAGGCGAAGGAATCGGCAAGACCGACGGATTTACCTGGTTTATTAAAGATACAGTAATTGGAGACCAGGTAGAGGCAAAGGCAATGAAAGTGAAAAAGTCTTATGGATTCGCAAGATTGGAACGGATTATAAAGGCTTCCGAAAACAGAGTGGAGCCATTATGCCCGGTTGCCAGGCAATGTGGGGGCTGCCAGCTTCAATCAATGGATTATGAGGAACAGCTCCGCTACAAGCAGAACAAGATTTACAACAATCTGGTGAGAATCGGCGGATTTACGGATATTCCCATGCTTCCCATAATGGGAATGGACGAGCCATGGAGATACCGGAATAAGGCACAGTTTCCATGGGGAACCGATAAAGAAGGGAATTTGATTACCGGTTTTTATGCAGGCCGTACTCACTCCATTATTCCCTGTGACGACTGTTTACTGGGAATAGAAGAGAATCAGGCTGTATTAAAGCGTATGAAGGCTTATATGGAGCAATACGACCTGCGTCCTTACGATGAGGAAACACAGAAAGGGCTGATCCGTCACATCTTAATCCGCAAAGGGTTTAAGACCGGGGAGCTGATGGTATGCCAGGTGATCAATGGAAAGACTCTTCCTCACAGTGAGGAACTGGTAAAGAGGCTTTTGGAGATTCCAGGTATGAAGAGTATTTCTTTTAGTATTAACCGGGAACAAACCAATGTCATTATGGGAAATCAGGTGGAGAATCTGTATGGACCGGGATATATTATTGACTATATCGGGGATGTGAAATATCAGATCTCCCCCCTGTCCTTTTACCAGGTAAATCCGGTTCAGACTGAGAAGCTCTATGGCACCGCTCTTGAGTATGCCGGTCTTACAGGAGAAGAGACCGTCTGGGATCTTTATTGCGGAATTGGAACCATTTCCCTGTTCCTGGCGCAGAAGGCGAAAAAGGTCTATGGCGTGGAGATTGTGCCCCAGGCGATTGAAGATGCAAGGGAGAATGCAAAGATCAACGGGATTGAGAACGTGGAGTTCTTTGGAGGCAAGGCCGAAGAGGTTCTGCCGGAACAGTTTGAAAAGAACAAAGTCTATGCGGATGTGATTGTGGTTGACCCTCCAAGGAAAGGATGCGACCAGGTCTGCCTTGATACCATCGTAAAAATGGCACCGAAACGAGTGGTGTATGTGAGCTGTGATTCGGCAACACTTGCAAGGGATTTGAAGTATCTTGCGGGGAATGGGTATGAGGTGGTGAAAGTAAGAGGGTGCGATATGTTTGGGCATAGTGGACATGTTGAAACCGTCGTATTGCTGGAGCGGAAAGCCTAGTAAATCTAAGGGGTTCGGGGATTCTAGCGGGATATGTAGGTGTGTTTTTGTGGTTAATTGGGGCGCAATATGTTTCCGGTTACCGGGGGGGGTAAGAGAAATGAATGTTTTGAAAAAGCGGGTTTTATAATATCATAAAAAGTGAAAAAACTCAAATTTATATATAGTGAAGCCAGATGACAATTAATATCTTGAACAAGACGAAAGGAAAAAAAGAATGAGTCAATTCAGTACAAGTTATCACTTAATCACATCCAATCAGCAAGATGCAGTAGAATTATTAAAAGATGCAAATTTACATGGTTATGTTTTTCCAGAGAAAGATGGCATTGTTACATTTGTGATTGAACAGGATCAAATATCTGAATTCAATTGCTGTGAACAATTGCTCACATATAATACTAAACCATTGGTTTTCTATGTAAATGCCGAAGATCATGGATGGTCATATGAAATTTATGATAAGAATCAATGCATTGTCAGCTTTGCGAGCTATTTTAATAAAGAAGGACTAACGGAAGGATATGACTATGATGATCCAGAATCATTTGTTCCTAATGAAGATATAAACTACTATAGTTATAATGGCAGTTTTCAAATAGAACAAGCAAAAGAACTTTTAAAAAACAGCAATGAATATAAAAAGAAGATAGCAGTTATTGAGAAGTCAAAAGTTATTGTGGATTCACAGAATGGATTGGAGAGAACACTCAGTTTGAAAGATGAGGCATTGGAGGCATATGAATTTGTTGAACAATTTGGCATTTTCTTTAACGAATGGATTTCTTATCATTATGTAGAAATGGATTTAAAAGAAGATCATATATTTGATTATGGTAGCTTAGGAAAATTCCCATTGCTTGTCGTATAAGCACAATAAATTAATCTTTGATAAAATAATGGATGAAGTTGGTTTTGGTATTCAGTTATTATAGATTTTTCGGAAGAGTCATTTCAAATCAAATTCATCATAAATGTATATTACATTTTCCAGAAAAAACGTTATTATTAGGGATTTTATAAATGAATTTTATATCCGATAATCTCATGATCCATGTTCCTGATTTTTATAAGTTTATGTTTACATATTGATAGGGTAGATAATTAAACTTTTTTCCTTGAGTGGGCAAAAATCAGGCACAAAAGTAGCCGGTTTACGCCTTGGTTTTTAGACGGAAATATAGATGATATAATAAAATCTCATAAAAATTCATAGTAAGAGAAGAAATTCTCAGCAAAAACAAAACAGCTTATGTAGTATCAAATTGCATTTGATATTTTATATAATCAATTGAGAAAGGAGACTATGAGATGCATAAAAAGAGTGCAGGCAAAGATTTACGGAGGGTAATTCCTCTGTAATAAGGAGGAAATATGTTAAAGAAAAATATAGTAATAGAAGGAATCCCTGCTCTTTTATGGGGAGAGGAAAAAACAGAGATCTTCATTGCAGTACATGGTAATATGTCATCCAAAGCGGATATACCAATCTGCATTTTTGCGGAAGAAGTTGTTCCATTAGGTTATCAGGTACTTAGCTTTGATTTGCCCGAGCATGGGGACAGAAAAGATAAGCCGACACTTTTTAAGGTAGAAAATTGTGTTTCAGATTTAAAGAAAGTTTTTGCATTTGCATCTTCAAGGACGAACACAATCAGCTTATGGGCAAATAGTATAGGTGCCTATTTTAGTTTCCTGGCTTATAAGAATGAGAGGTTAAAGCAAAGTCTGCTTCTCTCTCCAGTAGTGGATATGAAGAGAGTAATCCAAAATATGATGCAAAGGTTTGCTGTGACAGAAGAACAGTTGCGCAGAACTAAGGAAGTTATTACTCCGATTGGTCAAATACTGTATTGGGATTATTATCAGTATGTTATGGAAAATCCAATTATGAAATGGAATACGCCAACATCAATTTTGTATGGAAAAAAGGATGAACTTTGTGAGTATGATATACTTGCATCCTTTTGTAAAAATTTTCATTGTAATCTTTCTATTTCGGATAGTTCAGAGCATTATTTCCATGGGGAAGAAGATCTGGCTGTTTATAGGGAATGGATTCGAAAATCAATTCGCATATAGAATACATTAAAAATAATAGAAAAATAAGGGGCTAAGTTTTGGGTCAATTTTGATGACATGTAGACTTAGCCTCTTGCTTTTGAAATTTAGTATTGACTCTCTCGCTGCGTAACGGTTTAGGATGGAACAGAAAGGAGGAAGCAATGAAAACCGTCAAGGATGTATCAGAGATAACCGGAGTAAGTATAAGAACACTGAGGTATTATGATGAAATAGAGTTATTAAAACCTACGAAATTAACAGAAGCCGGTTATCGGCAGTATGATGACAAAGCATTGGAGAAGTTGCAGGAAATCATGTTCTTTAGAGAGTTGGAAATTCCATTAATTGATATTAAAAAAATTATGGATAATCCCAATTATGATAAAGAACAGATTTTGTTAACTCAAAAGTCCTTACTGGAGCATAAACGAAATCGTTTAAATGGAATTATTGAGTTAATAAATGACGTGATGAAAGGAGTCAATACTATGAATTTTGAAGCATTTAATGATGAGGATGTAAAAAAGATAATAGATCATTCACTGGAATTACAGGGAAAGGACTCGATGAAAGCCATTATCAATAAATTTGGAAGCGTTGATGATTATCGTACTTTTTTAGCCCAAAATTTGAAAGACGAAAAATTGAATGCACATATGATTAAAATGTATGGAAGCAAGGATAAGGCGCTAGAAGCAAGTCTAAAATCGACGGGAAATGAAGAAGAACTTAAGAAACAACAGGATAAAATCGACAAAACCTATAAACAGTTTTCACTGGCTAAGGAAACGGGCAATACAGACATAGCGATGGAAGCAGTCGAAAAACTTGCAGAAAATTATAAGGCTATGTTTGGGCTTGATAATGCAAGATATATACTATTGGAATTGGCAAACGACTATTTACATCATTCAAAACTAACAGAAGCTACAGATAAGCAGTATGGAATTGGAACTACAGGATACATTGCCCAGGCCATACAGGAATATTATGGGGTGTTAAATTAAATTTAGTTTATTTGATTATCTGTAAAACAGGAAAGAGACTTTTTAAAGGTGGGGTAAATGAATTACCCCACCTTTAAATGTACAATATTGCATAAGAGAAATATGAGCCATACCTCCTGCTGCTGAAAAAGACAGGATTATTAAAGTAGCCCGCCTGCGCTCTCATTCCCCGGCAAAAACAATTTTCAACGTAGAAATTTTCTGTCCTTCCATGGTGAAATAAAAATCAAGTGCTGCCGGACTTCCGTCAAAATTACCGGAAATTGTAGCAGTAACAATTGTCTGTCCATTTTTTTCTACCGCATTTGTAACAACAGTCTTAACGAGTAGATTGTTATTTGCTTCTACAATATGTGCTTCTATAGCAGTTGGACCGTGAAAGGCCAACCCTTCGTCATAGAGTATGGCATCCTCTGTAAAACACTTGGCGAGCAGACTGCTTTCATAAGAGTTTGATGCCTGAAAGTAAGTTTCAATTGCTTCAGGTAATTGTAATTTCATTGTTATTTTCCTTCTTTCTTCTAGGGCTTTCATTGTTAGTAAATACCAAAATGGAGTAATCCAATAAAGCTGGTACAGTTTTCTTTTCCAGACTTTCCAGGTTGTTTTTACCATATCCTGATTATACTGAGGATAACCTGACATCATTGGGTCAAGTTATGATTTTACTTTTTGTATTTTCGAATCATTTCATCTAATTTTTCTTCAATCATTTCACGTAGGCTTTTTGGTGCCAATACTTCAATATCAGTTCCAAAAGAAAGAATATAGTGAAACAGCCATTTACTTTCTGGTAACGAAGCCATGACGGTAAAAGAGCCGTCTTGATTTATGGTTATGTCTTTTTCTTCAAATTCATCAAACACCCGATAAGCTCCTTGGGGAGTAATCTTTAATTGCACGTCAATGAAGGTTTGAGAGTCTTTCTCCCTATGATCTGCAGTCATTTCTTCCAATTCTCTATCTGTAAAGCAATCTTGTGTTATCTCCAGATTGGACATTCGTGAGATTTTGAAAATTCTATACCCATCTTTAGTTAGACAGAACCCTTGGAGGTACCATGCATGGACTTTAAAAATAAGCTTTAGGGGTTCCACTTTTCTAACGCATTTCTTACCGGAAGAATTAAAATAAGTAAACTCAATGATTTGATGGTTAAGGATAGCATTTTTCAGGAGTGTAAATTCACAGGTTTTATTGTTATCGCTTCCCCAGGGCGATAAATCCACTTCAATCCAGTTGGTCGTGCTTTTATTGAACAAGTTGCTTAATTTTGAAAGAACTTTGTGGATTTCAGGATTTTGAGTTATGGCTAAGCTTTGCAGAGCAAATAATATTTCATTTTGTTCCGATTCTGAAAGAAGGGATTTATTTAGAACATAATCATCCAGCAAGGATATACCGCCGCCTTTTCCCTGACTTGTGTAAATGGGGATGCCTGCCGAAGATAATGTATCAATATCCCGATAAATGGTTCTCACAGAGACCTCAAATCTCTGGGCAAGTTCTTTTGCTGTAGTCGTTTTTTTATTTAAAAGAATATATACAATTTCAAAGAGTCTGCTTATTTGCATAATAATCACCTCAAGTACATGATAGAATATAGAACTTGACAACAGTATGGCATGTTTTACAACTGGAAACAAGCATATTGTTTTATATAATAGAAATTGAAATTACCATAATCTTCGATTTTATTAAAAAAATTCGGTTATTTTGTAAGTATTTGGCGCTTTTTGCTTGTATGCTTGTCCTCTTTAAGCTATATTATTAAGGGGAAACTTATTATAAATCATTTGAATATCATGGAATGGTATAATTCAAACTTATCATCAGAGGATTCCGTTGTCTTATGATAGCTTTCTAGAAGTTTCGTGGTTTTTTGAAATTGACATTGAGTTTATGGTGTTGATATCATCTATATCTGTAATAAGTACATTATAAACACAATATCATGTGTGATCTTATGAATGAAAATTGCTAATATTGCCTACTTATCATTGTAATAGACAATATAATATAAATGGCGAATAATCCAGGGAGGTGAGTCGGTGGATTCAAAAAATTAATATATTCCGCTATGTGTTATTACAAAAAAGGATAGCTGGGTGAGAAAATAATAAATATTAAGTTGCAGAGGAACACATAATGCAAATATACAAAGATTTATTCATTCAATTTGTGAACTTGAGCAGTATGAAAGCGAAAATCTGTCTCGGTACAATATGAAACTGGCTGCCGGATATGCGCAATATAGGCTGCTGGAAATACAAAACAAGAAATAAATAATACAGATTAGGAAAAGAATAATGGAAATATTAATGAATTTACTGCTTATGTTGGGTGGAGTCGCTGTTTTTATGTTCGGTATGAAGCAGATGAGCTCTGGCTTAGAACGAAGCGCAGGATCAGGAATACGAAATCTTTTTAAGAGAATCAACAAAAACAGAGTCTTTAATTACGGAATCGGAATCGGTGCTACCGTACTGGTGCAATCATCCTCCGCTTCTTCCATCATGACAGTCGGACTTGCCCATGCCAATATTGTAACAGTCAAGCAAGGCTCGGGTTTTATTTTGGGGGCAAAAGTAGGTACAACCCTTACTGCGTTTATCTTTGCCCTTTCAGGCATAAGCAAAGGCGGGTTTAACATCAGTTCTGTTTTTGCAGCGGTTGCATTTGTCGGTGTCATCATCGTTTTTTCCACCGGTAACGAAACCCTGAATAAGATTGCGCCATTTTTAATTGGATTCGGAATGTTGTTTATTGGAATGGAAGTAATGGAAACCGCAATCGGCGGGGCAGATTCAACGCTGAGCATTCAGCTTTCCAAAATATTTAAATATGAAATTATGCAAAATCCCATCTTGCTGGTGTTGTTAGGAATTCTCTTTACTGGTATTATACAGTCCTCCACAGCAGCAACTGGTGTTTTTATAGCGTTCCTGGCAACGGGAGTAATCCGTAATGTTGACCAGTCATTTTTCTTAGTAATGGGTGCCAATATAGGAACCTGCAGTGACGGCATTATGGCTTCTCTGTCTACCAATGCCAATGGAAAACGAATTGCATTGTTCCATGTGATTACCAGCACAATTGGAGCGGTCGCTTTTTCCATTATACTGGTTCTTTTCAGAGCACCGGTCAGCAGCCTGTTTGAAGGTCTGTTCCCTGGAAAACCACAGTTTAGCCTTGCAACGTTCAACCTGCTTTATAATACACTTTATACCCTGGTACTGCTGGTGTTTTTGGACCCCTTGGTTAATCTGGTGACAAGACTGGTCAAAGATAAGCATCAGGAACTGGAGGAATTGTCATATATTGATGAACGTTTCCTGCAGACTCCAGCGGTTGCCATTGAACAGGCATTGAAGGAATTGCATGATATGGCGATTCTGGCAAAGGAAAATATTGATCGTTCCTTTACTTCCCTGGTCAACGAAGATATGAGTGAGAGCAAAAAGATTGCCGATGTTGAATATCGGATTGATTTTTTGACAAATAAGCTTACAAGCTTTTTTATTAAAATTTCATCAGTTACTAAATTTGCTGATGATGAAAAGTTGATCGGCGGATTGCATCATGTAACAAATGACATTGAACGATTAGGGGATTATGCAGTTCTTTTGGTAAAAGAAACCAGTTACATGAAGGAAAATAATGTGAAGTTTTTAGATCAGACCAAGGATGAGCTTAACCAGATTTACGGGGATATATCCGAAATGTTTGATTTGGGCTTTGATGCGTTTACAAAACGTAAAACGGATAGTTTTAGAAAAATTTCAAACCTTCACAAAGAAATAAAAAGACTGATATCCACGACACGTAACGAACATGTAATACGCCTGAGTTCCGGAATGTATCCTGTTGAAGTATCAAAAAGCATTTATTCCGTTCTGTTTTCATTACAAAGAATATCGGATCATATTGTAAATGTTGCTTTCTCCATTCGGTCCACTACTGGAAGTAAAACAGAAGCATTGCAATCCATTGAAAAGGAAACAAAAGAAGCAGAAGAGGAAGACCGTAAGCCTTCTGTGGAATCTAATCCGAAAAAATAAAAACCTTTAAAATTAAATACCGTCTTTTCCACTTTGAACGTTGAAATTGGAAGGACGGTATTTTTCTGTCTTTTATCCTTGTCTTACTGTTATAGGCAGGGGAAAGTCAATGCAAATCTGGGAAAAACCTGTTTTAGCACAAAATCCAGCCCACTAAAACTCTTTACTCATGCTTTTCATAATAAATATTCACGCATAACGTGATAATAAACAGGGCAATCAAGACACCAGAAAGAGTAGCGGATACCGTGATGAAAATAGAAAGATGAAGCAGTCCATATAGAATTATGCTGAGCAGGCAGACGGCACATATAAGGTAATTCAAAATCTGAATGGACATCTTCCCGCTTTTCATTGTGATATATTTGTCTCGTTCATCCATTTTTCCAAGTATATCCTTAGAAATGGTTGTTTTAGAAAAAGCAAGGAAGTAGTTCGTGACAGACCAGGTCAGTAGAAATAAACCTGTAGTAAGAAATCTAGCCTCATATCCTTTAAACAAAATCACCAAAAAACAGGTAATAGCCAAAGCGGTGGTAATCATACCTGCAAAAAAATGTCTTGTACTTTTAATCGTTTTCATGTTTTTTGTCCTCCAATTCTTTATTTTCTTTAAGACAGCACAATTCTTCCACCGTCATACCAAATACTTCCGCCATGCGGTAAGCCAACATAAGCGATGGATTATATTGCTCTTTTTCAATAGAAATAATGGTGCGTGCAGACACATCAACGAAGTCTGCCAGTTGTTGCTGAGTCATTTTAGTGCGTAAACGCATTTCTTTCACTTTCGTTTTCATAAATGCCTCCTAATATAAATAAGCTTTATGTGAAGTGTGCTTCGTATGAAGCTGACTTCATATTATCATACAAAGCTGCTGATGTCAACAAAAAATGAAGTTTGCTTCATGTTGACTCTTATAGCCTTGCTCATGGATAATATCCTGTCATGAGAGAAAGATTTTCACCTTCTGAAGTAAAAGGATCAGTAATAGTAATAAAGATAAATCTAATTGTATAAAAAAGCTTAAATATAGAATTAATGTGTCGATATCTTATTTAGGTACTATAATGTATCTGAAAACTCATTGGTCCGATCTGCATGTCCTATTTTGCAGTATATTTGTACCAAATTCAATTAGTGCTTACTGCGTCGTCTTCATTTGGAACAAGTATCCAACAAAATGGAATGCACATCTTGAAACAGGCAGTTTCCAGACACACTAGAATGAGAAAGGGGTGTAGTATATGCAAATATCTAATTCAATTATGAGGCAGATGCCTTATTTGGAAGCTTTAGCAAGACCTGCTCAGTCAGATTCCCGATTGAGTAAAAGTATTGGAGTCCCGTCGGAGGATACTTATACAAAAGAGGATGCGGTTATTTATCAGTATAATAGACATTTTGATATTAAATATACCATTGACGAGCTTGCAAGTGGAAAAGGAAAGGTTATAGAGGTGGGCTTGCCAAATTCAAAAAATAATGACTCTTTTTTGAAAGCAATAGAAACCTTCCGCAATAAACTGGAGAAAAAAGGCCTCGGAGATGAAATTAACTGGAAGAGCATCGAATATGATTTTTCTTCAGTCGGTATTTACCTTAATACGGTTGATCAATTCAGTAATAAAGCAGATTATATAGCTTCCCGCTATGCGGTAATGCAAGATCGAATTCATGGGAATTATTCGGGGAAAGACCTGGAAGAGCAAATGGACAGATTGAATACCTTGTTTTCCAAGGCAACAGAAAAGCTTGCAGATTCTTATGCTCATGTAGTAGGCGGTTTTCTGGAAGACAATGGTGTGGGAGATGAAACTGCAAATCTGACAGAAAGTATTCGTGCTGGAATTGAGAATCGTGTCAAAGAATATTCTGATTATATACAAAGCAATCACAGTTATGCTGAGATTGATTCGGACAGCGATAAATGGCTGCTTCAGGATGATGGCTACATGGCAGCCCAGTTGCGGGAAAAGATGGATCATTCTCTCGTTGCAGGGAAGACGTCAGAAAAATCGGAGGCAGCAGCGTATTCTTTGCACGATCTGGAGGTTGCAGCTATTTATGTGCAGCAGACTTCACAACAGTATGAATCTCTGGATCAGATAGGGACAATACGCAACGAGGAAAGCATTGGTCTTGATCTGGCAGTTCAATCCATGAAAACCGATTATCTAACTAAAAATTCTGGAATCAGCAATCGAATGGCTTCTCTTATTAACCGTACGTTTGATGGATATGTGGAAAATTATCTGGAAAAGATTGATGAACAGTTAAAAAAATATGCTGATCGTTCTATGGTTTCAAATAGCAAACAATTATATGCACCCTTGGACCATTCGGCGGTTCAGGCTGTTTATCAATATACAAAAAGCCAATACCAACGATATGGTGATATGAGGCAGGCATTAGTAAGCGGAGCACAGTATGGAGAAAATCTGTATGATAACAAAGTGAAAAGTGGTACCTACAGAAGCGTGCAACGTTATAACAGTGATATTGATAATTGGGATAATTTTTTTCAAAGCAGAAAGCATAAGCCTTATGATTTGGAACTGAGTGATTTACAGAAATATACAATAACAATCAATCATTTTCAACAAAGCGTTCATGATGGTAACGTACAAAACATAGATTTAATGCTTGGAGTGGGTGGAGATCTATCAACAAACCGGCTGAATTATTCAAATATTAATGAATATGAACAAACGTACAATTTGGTGACATATGCTTAACCGGCTATTATAAAAAAGCTTCTTTCCGAAGAAGACAATACAAAAGAACTGGTTTAAGAGAGCTTCAACCAAAAAGAATATATAAACGTACGCCCTGGTATGGTTTTTCAGACCATACTGAGGCGTATTTTCATGTTATTAATAAGATCTGAATAAACGGATATCACAGATTCCATTAGTAGCAGCCCTTGCCAATACTGACAAGTCATAACGGCTATGCTATAATTAAAAAATATTTTAGCTGGCTTTTCGATGCCTCCATTGAATTTTTTTGATAAAAAATAAAAAGTATAATTTTCCGGATTGTTTTTGGCAGAATGAAAGAGTAAAATTAAATATTAGAGAGTACTCTGGTACTTTGGGTAAGAAACTGGATAAAGTGCAGTTTTTATTTAAAAAAAGGTAACATATGGATCATATGAGGAGATTGGTTATGAATGACAAAACAGTAGTATTAAATGCCGGACTGGTAAATTACGATGGGAACGTTGATTATTCAACGATTGCATCGGAAGTGGTAATTTATGATGAAACCCCGGAAGATAAGATATTAGAACGGGTCAATGGTTTTACTGTGGTTGTAACAAAAGAGATGAAAGTTTCCGGTAATATTATTAGAAAATTCCCTGACAGCGTGAAGATGATTTGCGAAGCAGGAACCGGATACAATAATATAGATTTGGAGGCAGTTCGTGAAAAAGGAATCGTATTATGCAACATTCCTGCATACAGCAGTGAGCGGGTGGCACATACAGCAATCCTTATGATCTTAAATCTGGCAAGTTCCATGCAGAAGCAGATTCGTATGCTTGCAGAGAGCAATCATGATAATTTCCATAAGCATTTAATGGTAGACCATGTGGAACTGAATGGCAAAACACTGGGAGTGATCGGTTATGGAAATATTGCAAAAGAAACCATCAAAGTAGCTCGTGCCATGGGAATGAAGATTTTAGTATCCACCAGAACGCCCAGAGAAGATACGGAGAATGTTCATTTTACAACCAACGAGAAATTGTTAGCACAAAGCGACTTCATTTCGCTTAGCTGTCCATTAAACGAATCCACAAGACATATGATTAACAAAGAGACATTAGCGATGATGAAGCCTACCGCATTTTTAGTCAATACTGCCAGAGGGGCCCTGATTGATGAAAAAGCTCTGATTGAAGCGTTGAATAATAAAACAATTGCAGGAGCAGGATTGGATGTGCAGGAAGCGGAGCCGCTGGATGATGCAAGCCCGTTGTATACAATGGAAGATGTGATTATCACTCCTCATATGGGGTGGAGAGGATTGGAGACAAGGAAACGTCTTGTGTCATTAATTCAGGGTAATATCAAAGCATTTACTGATGGACAGCCAGTCAACCGGGTGGATTAAGGAACAAGATCGTCTCGACACCTGGAAAGAAGAATAAAACAGCTTGAAAGGAATACGGATGAATGTGGAACCATTTTTGGAATCCACACGGAGTAGGGAAAAAAGGGTATTAACACAACTCAGCCACGGCAAATCATTGCCACATAATCAGGAGGTTCATTTATATGAAAATGGAATTTTCCATTGAAAAGACAGTGAAACAACGGTATAGTGTGAGAACTTATGATAACCATACTCTTTCCACAAAGGAAAAGGATCAGATTAAAGCATATATGAAATCATTGACCAATCCGTTTTCCATTGATATTTCCTTTCAATTGCTGGAAAAAGAGGCATCAGCCAACGGAGAAAAGCTTGGAACCTATGGTGTTATCAAGGGGGCTGTGGACTTTATTGGAGCATCCGTAGTGCAAGGGGATCTGGCATTGGAAGCATTGGGCTATTCTTTTGAAAAACTGGTTTTGTATCTAACCTCCCTTGGACTTGGAACCTGCTGGCTTGGCGGGACATTTAACCGAAGTAGTTTTGCATCAGCTATGAATTTAAAAGAGGGAGAACTTTTCCCCTGTATTTCTCCAATTGGATATCCCATAAGCAAAAAGAGATTGCTGGATTCGTTTATGAGGCTGGCAGCTAAGTCTGATCAGAGAAAGGAGTGGAAGGATCTGTATTTTATAGAGAATGTTTCAAAACCTTTAAGCCAGTCAGATGCAGGGGAGTATGCCTTTCCGTTGGAAATGCTGCGTCTGGCGCCTTCTGCTGTGAATAAACAGCCATGGCGGGTTATGAAGGATAAGGATTCCTTCCATTTTTTTAAGAATGGAGCGCTGAAAACCAATGGAGAGAGGATTGATATTCAAAAGGTTGACATGGGGATTGCTGCATGCCATTTCCATTTGGCAGCCCTGGAAAAGGATCTTCCAGGAACGTTTAAAAAACTGGAACATCCGGGAATTGACAATCCGGATCATATGGAATACGAATTCTCTTGGGTGACAGAGTAAGAGTGTGGAGCGGTATTTGATATTCCCTGGGAATGTTTCGTTTTAATAAAGAAGAAGGGGTACTTATTTTGATTAGAAAATTTGAGCAAAAAGATTTAGAAGAAGTGATGAAGATCTGGCTGGATACCAATATACAGGCACATAACTTTATTCCAGATAGTTACTGGAGGGATAATTTTGAGGCTGTTCAGAGTATGATTCCAGAAGCAGATGTCTATATTTATGAATCCAATGGTAAGGTGATAGGATTTGTGGGCATAAAGGCAGGGTATCTGGCAGGGATTTTCGTCTCCCAAGATATGCAGTCAAGCGGCATTGGAAAACAATTACTTGATAAGGCAAAAGAACTCTATCCTGATTTAAGTTTGTCTGTATATAAAAAGAATAAGAAAGCGATTGATTTTTATATACGGGAAATGTTTGTGGTAGAAAAAGTGCAGGTAGATGAAGATACAGGGGAAGAGGAGTATTATATGATATGGAAGGGAAAGTACATAAAAAAAGATCCATTATGATTTAAAACATTAGTTGACATAACATATATTCGCTTGATAAGTGTCCGGTTTTAAAAATAAAACCGGACCAGTCTTGTTTTGGAATATGCACCTGCAAGTTCCATAGCTTTTTTCGAATTGTGATTGTAATACCAGCATCCGGAGATTGCCTTAAAACCATTTTTTATACTGATCTGTTTCAGGTTTTCAAGGATATTAGAAGCGATGCCCTGACAGCGGTAGGGTTCGCAGACATACATGCCAATGCTGGCGATGTCAGCTAAAACTCTGCCATATTGAATTACGCCGAATCCCACTGTTTTTTGGTTTAATTCTACAATATAAATATTTAATAAATCCGGATCATTTTTTATTTTTTCTATCTCTTCATTTAAGAACCCCTTGCTTAATTGAAGAGTCTCTAAATCTTTTTTGTCATTGATATCAGCGAGATGCAACTGAATCGGTTTTATCAGTTCGTTTGGAATGCCTCTATTTGTGTAGACGGAAAAGTATGCCTGTTTTTCAATTCGAACAAAATTATCCAGACAATGGCTTATAAATAATTCATCACCGGTGGTAACCATTGCATTTGATATTGATTCCCATTTTTTAATTCTTGCAAATAATTCCTGTGATATACTTCTGAACTCCTCTATCACGCAAAAGAGCATGATGGTAGAATAATTGTGGATAGAAAAGTAACCGATGGTTGTATCGTTAAACAGCATTTTATAATGGTTGCTCTCCAAAACATGATCTTCCCAAAATGCATCAATTACCATCTGATTCATCCGAATATAGGACTCCACGCTTTCACTGATTTCGCTCCAACTACATGATGTGAATTTAATTTCATATGGATTGTATGTCATGAAAACACCTCCTTACCTTCATTTACCAGTAAATATCGTATAATACTATTGTATTTGTTTCTGTAATTATACACACAAACCGGATCTTATTCAAGAATAATCAAAGAGCTTTTCTTCTGTTCTTATCCCTATCTATCTTATATTAGAAAAAATAAAATCCACAAATTATCTTCTGCCCATACGCATCCATCCACAAATCACAAAAATTATGATATAATAGTAAAAAATAACTCTGACCCACAAGATTTCAGAGTATTACTACTACAACGAAATAATGATCCGAAGGGAAGATCCAACATGTCGATGAATGATATAGAGAAGATGAAACAGCTTTTAGAAGAAAAAAAAGCAAAAAACGGTTTTTTACAAGCCGAGAAAAAGATTGGTTCTGGAAAAGTAGCAAAACGGAATAAGAACATAGGACTTGAATTTACCAGAACCAATAAGATTTCACAATAAATATACAAAGACAGATATTAAAGGAGTGTTTATGCAGTTTAATGATTTAGATATTATGCCTGATATTAGAAAGGCATTGGAGGAGGAAGGATATCAGACCCCTACTCCCATACAGGAACAGGCGATCCCAGTTGTTTTAAGCGGAAAAGATCTGCTGGGCTGCGCCCAGACCGGAACTGGTAAGACGGCAGCTTTTGCCATTCCAGCCATTCAGCTTCTTGAGAAAGAGAAGGCTTTTGGAAGAAGGAATATCCGGGCTCTGGTTATTACCCCAACAAGAGAGCTTGCCTTGCAGATATATGAAAGCTTTCAGACCTATGGAAAGTTTACGGATTTAAAGTATTCTGTAGTTTTTGGAGGCGTTTCCCAGAAACCCCAGGAAGAAGAGTTAGAAAAGGGCGTGGATGTACTGGTAGCGACTCCGGGAAGACTGCTGGCATTGATGGATCAGAAGATTATTAAGATTGACCGCCTTCAGATGCTTGTATTAGATGAAGCAGACCGGATGCTGGACATGGGATTTATTCACGATGTAAAGAAGATCATTGCCAAGACACCGACCAACCGGCAGACCCTCTTTTTCTCAGCCACCATGCCTCCGGATATTGCAAGACTTGCCAGTACGATTTTAAAAAATCCAGTAAGAATTGATATTACTCCGGTCTCATCAACGGTGGATACCATTGACCAATATCTGTATTATGTAGATAAAAGCAATAAGAAAGATCTTCTTATGCACATTTTAAAGGATAAAACCATGGATTCGGTATTGGTGTTCACCAGAACCAAACATGGAGCGGATCGTCTGATCCGGCAGTTGTCCAAAGGCAAGGTCGTTGCCCAGGCAATTCACGGCGACAAATCCCAGGGAGCAAGACAGCGTGCCTTAAATGATTTTAAGAACAGAACCTTGCGTGTGCTGCTGGCGACTGATATTGCGGCAAGAGGAATTGATATTGATGAACTGAGTTATGTCATTAACTTTGATCTGCCGGATGTACCGGAGACTTATGTTCACCGCATCGGACGAACCGGCAGAGCGGGACTTGGAGGCACAGCCATTTCCTTTTGTGATTTTGATGAGAAAGGCCAGTTAGAGGATATTGAACGGCTGATTGGGAAAAAGCTGACGGAGATTAAAGATCATCCTTATCCGTTAAAGAATAATTTTCCGGCAGTCAAGACGACGCAGCCAAGGCGGGACGCTGGGAAGAAAGACTCTGCTCCCAGGAAGAAACTCCGCATGACAGCCGATGGAACTTTAAAAGAAAAGAAGAGCTATAATCAATTCTCGAAGAGAGAGAAAAGACGATAGTACAATATATTTAAAAAGTAAGCAGCATCTCTGACGGGGTGCAGCTTTTTTATTACAAAACATCTATTGCGAGGCATGACTTCTGTAGCCAACCCCAAATTCCCTGTTTGGCAATGGTTGTCGGCTGACTCCTCTGATGTAAACGTACGTGCAGTAAGCGAATGGACCTTTGTCAATGCTGAGATCTGATTGGCAAACTGCTTGATTGGAACATAATGATCATTCTGTCCTGCGAGAAGAAGAACATCCTGCGTTATTAAATGTGAAAAGGGTTCTGTCTTATAAGCAAATATGTTTTGAAAAAAATCATACGGAGAAGTACTTCCAGTTATATGCATTCCCTGCATGATACCCCATTCCAGCATTAAACTTTTTCCCATCATTTTTTTCAACACTTCGTTAATTTCTTCCGCCTTTTCCTGAATTGATTTCACAGGCAGTTCCCATTTGTGCGACATTGGTATTTTATAGTCTTCCAATGTACTACCTTGACCAGGTCCAGATTTATAAACCCAAATATAAAATGAAAGGAAATCATAGATGCAAATTGTCAGGTGAAGTAACTATTTGTATGGGCCAAATGACAAGCTTGAACCAGTTCACAGCAAATGCCAAAAACCCATAGTAATGTCCTTTTTAATGCAAGTTTCCAGCGTTTTATTCTTTATGAAATCTTCTTTTCTTTCTTGACTTTTTATAGTATCATATAAAGATGCCGTTTGGTAACAAACGATTGCTAAATGAAAAGTTAATGGGTCCCTGGAAAGAATTCTAATAAAGGAGAAACAAATGACAAAACGAATGTGGGATTTATTTCTGGTTATTGCAGGATCTATTATTATGGGGGGCGGTATCGCCTTTGAAGCAAAGTCTGGATTTGGATTAGACGCACTTTCTTTGTTTAATGAAGGAATGGGAAAGCTTCTTGGTGTTCCCTTAGGTACGGCATCTCAGCTTGTAGTTGTATCCATCATAGTAATTCTGTTTTTTATAGATAAAAAACGAGTTGGAATAGGTTCTGTTGCCAATGGAGTATTAGTAGGCGCTTCTGCTAATTTTTTTATGCCGATTGTGAACCAGTTAAACGAAAATTTTCTCTTAAGAGTTATCATGTTAATTATTGGAATACTCCTGGTGAGTATTGGAATTGGGATATACGTTTCGGCTGGATTAGGAGAAGGCGGTTTTGATGCATGGATGATGTTCGCGGCTGATAAGCTTAAAAAACAAGTTCGTTTTGTAAGAATTACAATGGATATTTGCCTGGTTGCAACAGGAACCTTATTAGGGGGAAGTATTGGTCTTGGTACTCTGATTGCAACGTTGTCCTATGGTCCAATCATACAGTTTACTCTCAATGCGATGAACAGGCTTAGAAGGCAACCCCATGCTAATAATCCGATGAATGAATAAACAGCTTTTTTTGATTTTAGTTTAAGATAATAAATATAGAATAGAATCCAGGAATGAGTAAATATTTCTCATAATCCTGGATTTTTTTATTTATTGATTTTATGAATATGTATTTGAACTCTTGGAAAGAAAATGCAGCTTGACAAACCATTAAAATCATATTATGATTTCTCAATCACTATATGTCTATTAGACATATGTAGAGGAACGGAAAGGAATCCACATATGATTGAGTTAATTATTCTGGGATTTTTGTCTCATAACGAATCTCTTACCCTATACGATATAAAAAAAGGAATGGAAAGAAGTACAGAATACTTTTTAAGCACAAGCCAGGGCGTCATTCATCCGGCACTGGTGAAACTGGAGCACAATGGTTATATCAAGGCAGATGTGGCTCCTGACAGCAGCAGAAAGAAGAAATATTACCGTATTACGGACTCTGGAAAAGTACGGTTTGGAGAGTTAATGAGACAGGATCTTGGACCGGATAAGTATAAGTGCACCCAGTTGCTAAAGATGTTTTTCTTTCAGGAATTAACGAAAGAAGAGCGGATCCAGTCAATAATAACACAGATTACATATTTTCAGGATATGAAAAGGGATCTTCTCAAGATTCAAAACGGAGAAGACAGACCTTCCGACAAGAATCAGACCATTTTTAAGAATTGTAAACCCGCAAAATATGAGAATGACGCACTTGAATTTGGACTTGCCTATACAGATTTTGTCATTGAGTGGTTTGATCATTATTTAAAGCGGATTGGAGATGAATCATGAGGATAACGGTTTTCGATTTGGGAAGAGAAGGGGAGCATGAAGCTCTGTGTCAGGAGATTAAAAATCACTATGAGGACAGCTGGGAGAAAGCAGAAGTAATCTTTCATCATTGGGATGAAACGGAGATCAGAGACTGTACCGGATGCTGGAGCTGTTGGTGGAAGACTCCCGGGCTTTGTGCCATCAAAGATCATGCGTCTGGATTATACAAGGATTATATAAACAGTGAGAAAGTAATTCTTCTTTTCCATACGGAGCAAGGTTTTATTGATGGAAAGGGAAAGACATTTCTGGATCGGCTGATTCAGCTCTATATGCCTTATATTTATATAAGAAATGGAGAGTGCTGTCATTTAAAGCGGTATGACTCTTATCCTGATATTCATATTTTCTTTGAAAAGAATGGACTTAATAGAGAAGAAATTAAGGTAATAAGAGATCATATGGGGCGGATGGCATACCATTTTCACAGCCAATGCAAAGAGCTGCTGGCTGATCAGGGATCATTTCGTACGGTTGAACTTAAGCATACAAAGCCTTTGGCTGAAAAGCTTTCCCATCAGGTGACGGAACGGGAACCGGCAGGAAAGTGGGTGATTTATAACGGTTCTCCAAGAGGGATTCATTCCAACAGCAGACTGATTATCGAGAAGATTGTGGTGGGAATGAAGGCTCAGGGAGCAGAACAGGTGGAGGTCAGGGATCTTATTCAGAAAAAGAATCATGCCAGGTGGGCAGAAGAGTTTTCCCTTGTGGAGAATCATCTGTTTGTTTTTCCTCTTTATGTTCATGCAATGTCAGGAATTGTCATGAAGTTTTTTCAGCAGTTAAAACCCGTTGACCGGAAAGAGGTTCATATGGCATTCTTTGTTCAGTCCGGGTTTCCTGAGAACAGTCAATCCTATTATTTAAGACCATACCTGGAACTTCTTACGAAAAGGCTGGGCGTATCATTTGACGGAACCATAATAAAAGGAGGAGTGGAAGGACTGCGAATGAAACCGGAAAAGGCAAATAAACAGTTCTTTGACGAGATGGAACAGATAGGGAAGACATATGTACAAACCGGTTTGATGGATCGGAGATTGAAGGAAAAGTATGAGAAACTGAAATACTTACCTAAGGCGGCACAGTTTTTCTATTCCCTTTTATCGCTGACCGGTTTAACGGATTTTTACTGGAATCTGAATCTGAAAAAGAACGGTGCTTACAAGAATCGTTATGATAAACCTTACCGGAATGAATAAATCAAAAAACCCTTAACCCCCACGATTTTCACATCTTTTCCAGTCGTTCCATAAGATATAATATACGACAGAGAAGGGGGGTGAAATTATGGGCTGCTTTAATCGGTGCTGGGGTTGGAATAATAACAGATGCAAATGCCGGTGTAATTGGCGTTGCTGCAACCGGAATAACTGGTGGTGGTAATTAATTACATTGGAAAAGATAAGATACTGTTATTATAATTGAAATACTTCAGGCGGGTATCCGTTTTTCGGACCCGCCTTTTATGATCTTTACCCGGTTAATTACAGAACCTTCCATTGTTTATAAATATATCCATGGGAATTACTACATAGAATTCTTAGTTCCTGATTCTTTTTCTTTACGAAATCAGAATATAGGACTATAATCCTTATATCATAAAAAAGAAGGAGGGGTAATATGAAAAGAGAACTGCCCTATTTTAATGTGAATCATTCATTTGGTGGTAATCAGGACTGGTTTCGTGATCCGATGATGCGTTTAGGCGGCTGCGGAGCAGCAGCGGCATGTGATGTCTGCATCAATGCAGCACTCCATCATAACCTGGTACATCTGTATCCTTATGAGATTCAGAATCTCTGTAAAGAAGATTATATTAAGTTTGCCATGAAGATGAAGCCTTATTTAAAACCTCGCCTTCAGGGGATCGACACACTGGAATTATTGATAGATGGGTTTAACCATTATTTAAATGATGTGGGAGATAAGAATCTGGAACTTACTGGCTGTCATGGAGATGTTTCCGTAGAGGAGGCATTTCAAAAAGTAAAAGATCAGATTGATCAGGGGATTGCCATTCCCTTTTTGCTCTTAAAGCACAAAGGCTCAAAGTTTAAAGATCTGGTTTGGCACTGGTTTATGCTGGTGGGCTATGAGGAACGGGATGACGGAGCCTATATTAAGATTGGAACTTATGGAAAGTCTCATTGGCTGCCGTTTGGAGAACTCTGGGCGACCGGGTTTGAACGAAAGGGCGGAATGGTGCTGGTTGACTATAACGAATCAGAATAAGAAACGTATTTAAGCGATATATAAAAAGAGGGAAGTCCCATACAGAGTTTCATTGGGATTCCCTCTTTTTTATTAGGACGTGTCTACCCTTTTTGGTTTCGTTTTAAAACGGTCGGATTGCAATGTCCTACAAACATAGGAACCTTTTCCATATAAACATCACTGGTATCAAGACCAAACCAGTTGGCTGGTGTTGCCGTAAACTTCTGGATAAAAAACTTGGTTCTTAACAGGTACGAATCCCAGGCGGATAAAGCGGACTGCTGGGAAAGGATCTCCTGTATAAATACAAACCGGAAGTCTCCCAGTTTCCGGTCTGGAAGAATGGAGTAAATATTATCCTGAGGTTTAATTTCTCCGTTTTTCACCAGCTCCGTGGAAATCTGGCGCAGGAATACATTTAAGTTCTGGTCAATTCTAAAACCAAGTTTAAGCTGAATCTTTATAATATTGGAAGTATCAAATTTCTCAACCAGATATTCTGCCTGATAAGGTTCATCTGTAACGGAAACATTGACAAACCAGTAGATATCCGCCTTTTTGGGCCGCTTATCCAGAAGAAAATACATGATCTTGCGTTCAATTTCTTTTGGATTGGAGCAGTTGCTTAAGCATACCAGATTGCTGGCGTATTTGGGAATCTCCGGGTCCTGGCGCAACTGGGACAACTGGTCAATATAATCTTTCACAGGCACATATTCCCGGTAACGCATTTTGATAATATGGGAACGGTACCACAAATACATCACAAATAAAATAGATACTGCAATGATGATTGCAACAAATCCTCCGTGGAAAAACTTTACAATGTTGGCAATGAAAAAGGAGAATTCAAAGCTCATAAAGAAGACCAGCATAATGGAGGCAAGGACAATGGGAGTCTTCTTTTTACACATATAGTTAAACAGCAGAATGGTAGTCATCATCATGGTAACGGTTATGGCAAGTCCGTAAGCTGCTTCCATTCGTTCTGAGCTTTGGAAATATAAAACCACTCCGATACAGATGATACACAAGATCCAGTTAACAGCCGGAATGTAGAGCTGGCCTTTTAAACGGGATGGGTAACGGGTATGCAGCCTTGGGAACAGGTTCAGCTTGATTGCCTCGGACACCAGGGTAAATGAACCGGAGATCAAAGCCTGGGAAGCGATAATGGCAGCCAGCGTAGAAATGACGATGCCGTATATCATAAACCCATGAGGGATCATCTGATAAAAAGGATTCAAATGTCCTGCGGCAGAAAGCGACGGATCATTTTTAGCAGATAAAATCCATGCGCCCTGACCGAAATAGTTAAGCAGCAGGCACAGCTTTACCAGAGGCCATGTCAGGTAAATGTTCTTCTTTCCTACATGTCCTAAATCGGAATAGAGTGCTTCGGCTCCCGTAGAACATAAGAAAATACTTCCAAGAATGAAAAACCCCTGTTTATTATCCTTGCTGAAAAGAATCTCGATTGCATAATGGGGGGATAATGCCCGCAGCAGGGACAGATTACCAGCCATATTGACGATTCCAAATATTGCAAGTGTAAGAAACCATACAAGCATAATGGGACCAAACAGCTTGCCGATAAATTCGGTTCCAATGTGCTGGATAAAAAACAGGATACAGATAATTGCAATAACAAGAATCACAATGTTTCCCTGATTGTTTCCAAAATAGTCGTTCATGACAGGAACCAGGGTAAGTCCTTCAATAGCAGAAGTAACGGTTACCGCCGGTGTCAGCATTCCATCTGCCAGCAGTGCGGATCCGCCGATCATGGCAGGGATAATCAGCCATTTGGAACGGCTCCTTACCAGAGTGAACAGAGAAAAGATTCCTCCTTCTCCGTTATTATCCGCCTTTAGAGTGATAAGAACATATTTAATCGTGGTTAAAACTGTTAAGGTCCAGAATACCAGAGATAAAGTTCCAAGAATAAAGTTCTCTGAAACATGCTCCAGACCGCCGTTGCCAAGAAGAATGGATTTCATTACATAGAGAGGGGAAGTACCGATATCTCCGTATACCACTCCCAATGTGACTAAGATTCCACCCAGTTTCAGCTTTGAAATGTTAAGTTGTTTCGATGATGATTCCATGGTTTCCCCTTTGCCTTATACTGAATTAAAAAGGTACAAAAAGAGACCCTTGCCGATTGATAAAACATCACGCAAAAGTCCGTCTTCTGTGGTGTTAGTAAATCCTTTTTGTTAATTGCATTCTACTAGAATGCTTTAAGAATGTCAATTGAAATATTCTCTGGAATCAGTTATCATGAATAAGGAAATAATAGAATGATTGATACAAAATATAATTTAGACAGATTGTTGTATTTTAACGATAGAAAGGAAACAAAAAGATGAATCTGCTGCTGGTGGAGGATGACAGGGAGATCAGTCAGATGCTCTTTGATTATCTTCAGATGGAAGGATATGAAGTGCAGACTGCTTTTGATGGAGAGCAGGCGGTAAAGGTATTTGAAGAGGGTTCTTTTGATCTGGTGATTTTAGACCTTATGCTGCCAAAGATAAACGGAATGGAGGTCATGAAGCGGATCAGAAAAGAAAGTGTGGTTCCCATTGTCATTCTTTCCGCCAAGGACACGGAATCCGATAAGATCTTTGGGCTTGGGCTGGGGGCTGATGATTATATTACAAAACCATTTTCTCTGACCGAGGTACTTGCAAGGGTAAAGGCTAATTTACGGCGAACCACCCAGTATAGTACTACCAGGGAAATGGAAACCGACTGCCTTAAGACTGGAGCTGTTGAAATGGATCTGGAGAGCCATACGGTGAAAAAAGACGGACAACTGGTTGAGCTGACGGCAAAGGAATTTGAGATATTCCGCCTTCTTCTTTCCAATCCGAAAAAAGTGTATACCAAAGCACAGCTTTATTCCCTGGTATGGAAGGATGATTATTTTGGAGATGAAAATGCGGTAAACGTTCATATCAGCCGGCTCAGGACAAAGATTGAGGACGATCCCAGAAATCCCAGACATGTTCTTACTGTATGGGGAATTGGGTACAAGCTGGGAAGTCTGGAGGAATAGGTTATGGCATTGTTTCATAAAAAAATGTCCAGGCAGATAAAACAGATTGCCGATGATTTAAAACGGATATTAGATGAGAAAACCGATGAAAAGGTAATGCTGTTTACCGAAGAAGAGGAGATGAAATATCTTCTTGAACAGATTAACCGGACATTAGAAGAAAGGCAGAATATCAGTGCCGGTTTCCGCAGATCGGAACAGAATACCAAGCGGATGCTGTCTAACATTTCCCATGACTTAAAGACACCTTTAACCGTTATTATAGGCTATCTGGAGATGCTTATGATGAAGGAGGGCGAGGATAAGGAGATGTTAAACAAAGTATCCCTGAAAGCCAATGAGTTAAAAGAGAGGATTGATCAGTTCTTTACCCTGGCCAAACTGGAAGCCGGGGATACCATTTTAACCATGTCTAAAATCAATTTCAATGAATTCTGCAGGGAAGTCATTGTTGACTTCTATCATATCTTAACAGAACGTGACTTTCAGGTGGATATTATCATTCCGGACACCCCTGTTTTCGTTTATGGGGACCGGGAAGCTCTGGGGCGCATACTGCATAATTTAATCAGCAATGCGGTCCGCTATGGAGGAGATGGACATTATCTTGGGTTAACTCTGCGAACGGAAGAGGATTTTGTGCTTGTGGAGATCATTGATCACGGAAAAGGAATTGCCCATTCAGAGCTTTCCCATGTTTTTGACCGCCTCTATACACTGGAGGATTCCAGAAACCGGGAGATTCAGGGCAACGGACTGGGACTTACCATAGCGAAGAATCTGGCAGAAAGAAACAATGGCACTCTGACTTTAAAAAGCATTGAGAACCAGGAAACCGTATTTACATTAAAATTAAAGCAGTTTCATTATTAAAATATAAAAAAAACCGCGAAAGAAATTTGTAAGATTTATTCAAGAGTTTTGAAGAGTTCTCCTGCTAGAATTGTGGATATGGAAAGGAAGTGACAATATGCAGACAATCGTATCAGTCAATCATTTAAATAAACAGATCGGCACAGAGATCATTATATCGGATTTAAACATGCACATTGAAAAAGGGGAGATCTACGGGTTTCTCGGACCAAATGGAGCAGGAAAGACAACGGTGATGAAGATGCTCACCAACCAGTGGAAGCCAACTTCCGGAGAGATTTTACTATTTGGAGAAAAGCTGCTTCCGGATTCCTATTCGGTTTTAAAGCGAATGGGAAGTATCATTGAGTTCCCTGTTTTTTATGAAGATCTTTCCGCAGAGGAGAACTTAAGGATGCACGGCGAATATATGGGCTATTTTAGCCCGGATAGTGTGGAAAAGGCATTGTCGCTCCTGTCTTTAACAGAGGTAAGAGGGAAAAAGGTAAAGGAATTTTCCCTGGGAATGAAGCAGAGGCTTGGAATTGCAAGGGCCGTTCTCACGAAACCGGAACTTCTGATTCTTGATGAGCCGACCAATGGACTTGATCCGGCAGGAATGAAACAGTTAAGGGATCTATTTCTCATGTTATGTAAGGAATATGGAATGACGATTCTCATCTCCAGCCACCTGTTATCAGAGATTGAAAACATTGCCCATACCATAGGAATTATTCATAAGGGCACACTGGTAAGGGAGATTTCCATGAAGGAACTTTCTGACAAGGGGCTTGAGTATTTAGAGATCGTAACCTCAGATGTCACAAAGGCATCTTATGTGTTATCAAACCATCTTTCAATTACCAATTTTAAGGTCTTAAACCATGACCATATCAGAGTCTATGGCAACCAGGCAGCATCACAGGAAATTGTGAAAGTATTAACAGAAAATCAGGTTGAGATACAAGGCTTTTACTCCCATATGGAGTCCCTGGAGGAGTATTTTCTGAAAGTGACAGGAGGAGAAATGACATGTGGAAATTAATTCAGATGGAATGGAAAAAGAACCATATAAAGAAGTATGTGGTAACAGAGGTGATTGGGGCGGCTATTCTGGGACTTCTGTTATTTGCCCTTTGTTATTGGGGGATTGCAGTTGATCCAGGTACTGGGGTGATGGAAGAATCGGCAGAAGAGCTGGCTACCATGGCGTTGCAGATTGATTTATTCAGCAATTTATTCTATGTGATCCTGACAACGGCAATGATGTCTTCCTTTATTATAAAAGCATATAAAAACAGGACGCAGAATTTGATGTTTAGTTACCCGATTCCAAGAAAAAAGATTCTTTTCTCCCAGATGATGGCAGTATGGATTTTCTGTGGTGCCAGTCTTTTAATCACAAAATTGTTTCTCTATGTACTTTTATCATTGGGATATGGACTGAGTGCCAGTTTTCCTCTTGGATATGATTTAACCAGCCCGGGATTGTATGTCCAGATGATTTTAAAGACAATTCTTACGGTGACCTTAAGCCTGATTCCTCTTTATGTGGGACGGCAGTTAAAGTCATCGAAGGCTGCAATTATCTCTTCATTTTTGATTTTTTCCGTTATGAACGGAACAATCGGGGATTTAACCTTGAGTGGAAGTTTCATTCTTCCTATCCTGATGTTTGCAGCAGCTCTTGTATGTGGATTTCTTACAATTTTTCGTGCAGAGCAGGAAGATTTGATGTAACCGCTTTTATTCTTTCCTGTTTTGGTATATGATAACATAGATAAAATGAAAAAACAGGGAGGAAGCGAGTGCAGGAATACAAAGACAAAGAAGAGCTGATTGCAGAGATCGAAAAGACAGCTGGATTATTTATTGGAGAGTTTCAAACGGTGGAGGAACAGGATAAGGATAAGGTAATAGAAGGGGTTGACAGAAGTCCGGCACGCATGATCGCATATCAGCTTGGCTGGATGAATCTGGTTATGAGCTGGGACCAGGATGAACTGGCAGGAAAAGAAGTGAAAACTCCTGCACCTGGTTACAAGTGGAACAATCTGGGAGGGTTGTATGAAAGTTTTTATGAGCAGTATGAATCCTTTCCTCTCCACCGTCTTATAGAGATGTATCAGACAAAAGTGGCTGAATTCATCCGTTGGACAGGTACATTTTCCAATGAGGAACTGACTGACCAGAATATAAGAGCATGGGCTTCCTCTACACCATCGAAATGGCCCATCTGGAAATGGATTCATATTAATACGGTGGCTCCGTTCAAAACGTTCCGCAGTAAGATCAGAAAATGGAAAAAGGGAATTGTACATGAATAAGAAGAGCTTTGAAGATTACAAGATTAGTGAAGACATTAAAAAAGCCCTTCGTGTCCTGAGATACGAGGTTCCTACAAAGGTTCAGGAACAGGTTCTTCCACTTGCACTGGAGGGGATTGACCTTGTGGTCAAAGCTCAGACAGGAAGCGGGAAGACAGCCGCTTATGCAATTCCGGTCTGTGAAGGAAGCAGATGGCTGGAGAATAAACCTCAGACCCTGGTTTTAACGCCTACGAGGGAACTGGCGGTCCAGGTAACAGAAGAGATGACCAATATTGGACGGTTTAAGCGAATGAAAGCTGCGGCCGTCTATGGAGGTCATCCTTTTGCTGTTGAAAAGATGGAATTAAAACAAAAGACCCATGTTGTGGTTGGAACGCCGGGACGGGTCCTGGACCATATTGAAAAGGGAACTCTGCCTCTTAATAAGATTGCCTGCCTTGTCATTGATGAAGCGGATCAGATGCTTGATATGGGCTTTATTGACCAGGTACAGGCAATTATGGACAAGCTTCCAAAAGAACGTATGACCATGCTTTTTTCTGCAACCATGCCAGAAGAAGTGCTCAGACTGACCTCAGGCGGCAACAGAGAGATGGTAAGAATTGAAGCCGATCAAGAGTCTGCGACTGCACCGGCAATTGCCCATTTTCTCTACATGACTTCTGAAGAGGAGAAGTTTCATCTTCTTACGGATGTGACCATTATGGAAAAACCGGATAGCTGTATCATCTTCTGCAGCACAAAGGACCGGGCAGACATGGTGTGTAAGGATTTAAATAAGTTGGGATATGGGTGCAGAAAGATTCATGGAGGAATGGAACAGCCTGACCGTTTAAAAGCCATTAATGGCTTTAAGAGAGGCGCATACCGCTATCTTGTGGCAACGGATGTAGCTGCCAGAGGCATTGATATTGATCAGGTTTCCCTTGTAATTAACTACGACATTCCCTTAGAGAGAGAAACGTATGTCCACCGCACCGGAAGAACCGGACGGGCAGGCCAGGAGGGAAAGGCAATTACCTTTGTGACCAGAACCCAGTTTCGATTTCTTCACCAGATTGAGGAACTGATTGGGTTCTCCATTCCCTGTCTGGAAGTTCCAAAAGCAGAGGAAATATCCCGGGAAAAAGAGTCTTTTGATGAGAAACAGCTCACGGTTCCCCCAAAAAAGGAGATCAGAGGAGACAAGCTTAATAAAGATATTATGAAGCTGCGTTTCAATGGCGGAAAGAAAAAGAAGCTTCGAGCCACCAATTTTGTAGGAGTCATCTCCAATCTGGAGGGAGTGAATGCCGAAGATATTGGAATCATAACCATTCAGGATACTCTTACTTACATTGAGATATTAAATGGCAAAGGTACCCTTGTTCTGGAAGCGATGAAGCACACACCGGTAAATGGAAAGCAGCTAAAGGTAATAAAAGCAGTGGACAAACGGGGATAAAGGAATAGAAGAATGACCGGGGAACAACCCAGGAACAGGGAAAGAGGATTATATGATTAATAACGATATATTGATACGGTTAAGGTATGCTCTGGATATTAAGGATGTTGATATGGTTAAGATATTTGAGCTTGGAGGAGTGGCCATAACAAAAGAACAACTGCAGAAAATTATGGTGAAATCAACCATCAGCGATACGGATTCTTCGGAAAAAGGAGTCTGGACCAACGAAGGAAGCCCTTGCAGCAATTCCATGCTGGAATCTTTTTTAAACGGGCTGATTGTTTTAAAAAGAGGAAAGAAGGAATCGGATCCGGGAGAAGCGGATAAACAGGCATTTCTTATAAAGGATGACAAAGATGTGAACAATGTGGTATTAAAAAAAGTGAAGATTGCATTATCCTTAACAGGAGAGGACATGCTTCACATCTTTCAACAGGGCGGTGCCCAACTGTCAAACAGCGAGTTGAGTGCGGTGCTCCGCAGACAGGGACAGAGGAATTATAAACCATGCGGAGACCGGTATATTAAAGTCTTTTTTAAAGGGCTGACAGCCAGATACCGGGAAAATAAATAAAAAAAGAAAGAGCTTATCATTGGCTCTTTCTTTTTTTCTATTAATACTTAGAATAATCGTTTTCAAAGCTTGTTTCAAAGTCATCCTCAGAAGAGAATTCTTCTTCTGGTTCCTCTGTATAAGAGACAGCTTCCTCTTTTTCCGATTTCGTATAAGCTTCCGGAGTCATTTCCTGGACTGCTTCAGGAACGTTCTCCTGGTCCATCAGTTTAATCCAACTGATTTCTTTTTGCATGTTCTGTGCCTGGGCTGCCAGTTCTTCACTGGAAGCAGAACTTTCTTCTGCGGTGGCAGCATTGGTCTGAACAACGGAAGAAACCTGAGCCAGCCCCGTATTAATCTGTTCGATGGCATCAGTCTGCTGGAAAGAGGAATCCTTGATTTTTTCCATAGACCGGGCAATCTGATTGGAACGGTCTTGAACCAGCTTTAGGATTTCTGATGTTTCCTGGGATAATTTACTTCCATCGCCTACCACTTCAGCGGAGTGTTGTAATAGAACAGAAGTCTGTTTCGAAGCTTCTGCAACCTTTCCTGCAAGGTTGCGGACTTCGTCAGCGACAACTGCAAATCCTTTTCCCACTTCTCCTGCACGTGCGGCTTCAATGGCAGCGTTCAGAGCCAGAATATTCGTCTGGAATGCAATATCTTCAATTACCTTACTGATACCGATGATCTCCTGGGAAGAACGACTGATTTCACTCATGGCGGCATTTAAACTCTCCATGTGAGCATTGCCTTTTATAAGTTCATCACCTGCCTGTACCACATATTCACTGGCTTCGTTCACGGTCTTTGCATTTTCTTCTGCCTGCAGTGCTACACTGGAAATGGCAGCGTTTAATTCTTCCACGGTAGCTGCCTGTTCTGTTGTTCCAGAAGCAAGGAGCTGTGCACCGGAAGATACCTGGTCTGCACCAATAGAAACCTGTTCGGAAGAAATTCTGAAATTGGAGAATACTGTATTTAAATTGGAGATCACTCCGTTTAACGCAGTTTTTAAAGGAATAAAATCTCCTGTGTATTCCAGTTTAGAGGTCTGGGTGCAATCCCCTTTCTGTAAGGCAATTAATACAGAAGAAGTCTCTCCAAGCACTGCATTTAAGGTTTTGATTGTATGAGTAAGAGAACGGGAAAGAATTCCGATCTCATCTTTTGTATCAAACTGCGGAACATCCGTATGTAAATCACCTTTATTTAAGAATTCAATCCGCTGTATCAGACGGATAATCGGATTTACAATGGGATTGGCGATCCGGGTTGCAAAAACAAAGGAAAGAGCTACAAGTGCCAGAGCCAACAGGGCTGTTGCACCGATGGAAACATAAAAGTCTTTCATCACTTCTGAAGTTTTAACGACAACACCGATGGACCAGCCGTCTGTATCAGGAATGGGAGTGTATCCAATGGTCAGTTTATCACCCTTGAACGTTTCCGCCTGTATATCGGTTTTTCCGGCAGTCATGTTTTCGATCATCCTGCCAAGCCCCTTGAAAGAACGATTTTCTTTGGCAAGTTCAATGTAATTGGTTTCATTGTCCACAGTTTCCTGGGTTTTGTGAGCGACAATTTTTCCGGTTTTATCTGTGATGAAGCCGTAACCTGATTTTCCAATGGAAATATCCTTGATCATCTTGCTGAACGCAGTGCTGTCCAATGTAGCAAATATAATTCCATTATATCCGTTGCTTTGTACCTTTGTGGAGACAACCAGAATAAATTTATCCTCTGTCTGGCTCTTCAATGTGGTTGAGAGATAGGTGTTGCCTGCCATAGCCTGGGTAAAATATTCTCGCTCCTTAACATTGCTTCCCTCAAGAGTGTTACCAGAAGCATCTGCAATCATAACTTTATCAAAGCCATAAGAATCTTTTAAGTCCAAAAGAAGCTGTTCTTTCTGGCTTTTCGACTTGTTTGGATTCGTAAGATCAGGGTTCTGGGCAATTGACTCCACTTTTGTTTTATAAATCTGAATGGCATTGTGGACAGACTGGCTATATGCAGACGTGCTGTCACTGATTCTTGACTTCATGTTGCTGGAAGCTACATGGTAAAGCAGGGCGGCATTGATTCCTCCGCAAAGAACAGCGATTCCGATTACTAACATGGCAATGCTGAGCTGTAATTTTCTCTTGATGGAATTTTTTTGGTTCAAATTCTCGAGTGTTGAATCAAAAAGCGGTGATTTTTGTACTTCTTGCTCTTCTTTCATATCTGATTTCCTCCAGTTAAAATATCCGATAAATGCAATTGTATCATTCTTATGGTGTCAGATACCCCTTATCCCGACAGAATTCTACTAATTTTGTAATTATCTTCCTGCATTATACCATACAGATGATTACTCAACAAGTTTTCTTAGGATGGCATGCACTTAATTTAGCATATTTTAACAGTGGAGAAAATCAGCCTTTCTATTTACCAGTGAATCACAACAACTGGTTTAATTAAATCCTTTGGTTTGTCTTTCATGAGCAGAAGCGCTTCTTCAATGTGTTCAAAGCCTTCAAAGCGGTGGGTGATCAATTTTTCGGGATCCAGTCTTCCTGATTCCAGAAGAGATGCCAGTTTTTCCATACGGAGCCGTCCTCCTGGCATCAGCCCTCCTGCAATCACTTTATGAGCCATGCCGCAGCCCCATTGGATACGGGGGATTTTAATAGAATCCCCTTCTCCCAGGTAGTTGACATTCCCGATCTTTCCGCCTGGTTTTAAGATGGTAACTGCCTGGGCAAAGGTATCGTTGGTTCCTCCTGCAATGATGACCCGGTCAACCCCCTTGCCGTCAGTTTTTTCAAGGATCTGCTCGGCAATATCTCCTTCCTTGTAATTAATAATATCCGTAGCCCCGTATTCTTTTGCCAGTTTCACACAGTTGGGACGGGAACCCACTGCATAGATATGGGAAGCGCCCCGAAGTGCAGCAGCAGCAACAGACATAAGCCCTACAGGACCGATGCCGATGACTGCCACCTGATCACCAAATTGTATGTCAGCTAACTCCACTCCATGAAATCCGGTTGGAACCATATCGGAAAGCATACATGCAGCCACCGGGTCAACCCCTTCCGGTAGCTTTGCCAGATTTCCGTCTGCATCATTTACATGGAAGAATTCACCGAATACCCCATCTTTAAAGTTGGAGAATTTCCAGCCTGCCAGCATTCCACCGGAGTGCATCTGATAACCGCCCTGCGCTTCAATGGAGTTCCAGTCCGGTGTAATGGCAGGTACAATCACCTTATCGCCCGGCTTAAAATCTTTGACGCAGTCTCCGACTTCCACAACTTCTGCAACTGCTTCATGACCAAGAATCATGTCATGGCGGTTTCCGATGGCACCTTCCCAGACCGTATGTATATCAGACGTACAGGGAGCCAGAACAATGGGGCGGCAAATCGCATCAATAGGTCCACAGGCTGGTTTTTCCTTTTCAATCCATCCAGTCTTTCCAATTCCTAACATTGCAAAACCCTTCATAAAAAACATCTCCTTTGATTGTTAATTGATTAACATATAAAGCTATTTTTATTATACACTCCTGTATTTGTGTAGTCAATTCCAAGTTATATATTGATTAAATTATTAATTGTCGATTTTAGAAGAATTTTATAGAAAAACAGGTTTTGTTTTAACATAGTATAAAAGGATACTAACTATCACTTTGTATACTGGTATCATTTATTATCGTATTTTCATGGCAGGCAGTTTTATGTTAATATAAAATCTTAGGAGCTGGTAACAAAATCGCGGGAATGGAAAAGGAGAATACGATGAGGGTTTTGGCTGTTAACGGAAGTCCACGGAAGAATGAAAATACAGCAAAGTTGTTAAAAGAAGCACTGCAGGGAGCAGAGGAAAGCGGTGCTGAGGTAAGACTTGTCAACCTATACGATCTCCAATTTAAGGGGTGTATCAGTTGCTTTGCCTGTAAACGCAAAGGAAGTACATGCAATGGAATCTGTGCGGTAAAGGATGATCTAAAAGAAGTATTAGAATATGCCCTTTCCTGTGACAGCATAATACTGGGATCTCCCATCTATTTTGGCAATGTCACAGGAGAAATGCGTTCGTTTCTGGAACGTCTGTGGTTTCCCAATTTATCTTATCATGAAGGAGATTTCTCTACATTTCATGGAACGATCGAAACCGGGTTTATCTATACCATGAATGTGAACGAAGAGATTATGACACAGGCGGGTTATGAAAGTGTGTTTGCACAGAATCAGTCACTGCTTCAACTGTTTCATGGGAATTCGGAGATATTCATCTGCAATGATACGTATCAGTTTCGGGATTATTCCCTGTATGAGGTGTCTAAATTCAAAGAATCTCACAAAGCAAAAGTGAGAGAGGAGCAGTTTCCTCTGGATTTAAAGCGTGCATTTGAACTGGGAAAACGGTTAGGTACACAGTCCCAATCACACTAAACCTTTGATCATGGCTTTCTTTTGGATAGTATCTTACAAAAAAGTGCATACTTGTGCGAAATGCTGTATATGGATATGATATCTTCAACAAGACTTTAGTGAAGGAGAATAGGATGAAAAAAGAAATTGATGTATTTGATTATGCCAAGGAGATTTTAAAAGCAGTAAACAAAGGGGTTCTTTTAACGACAAAAGCCGATGGAAAGGTGAATTCCATGACCATCTCCTGGGGAACTCTGGGAATTGAATGGGGAGTTCCTATTTTTACAACGTTTGTAAGACAGAGCCGTTTTACAAAGGAACAGTTAGAAAAAGGCTCTGACTTTACCATTAATATTCCTTATGGAGAGTTTGATAAAAAGATTCTGGGGATATGCGGAACAGATTCCGGCCGCTCCGTGGATAAGATTGAAAAATTAAATCTCACCCTGGTAGAGCCGGAAGCGGTATCTGCTCCTGCAATCAAAGAACTTCCCCTGACCCTTGAGTGCAAGGTTGTATACAAACAAAAACAGGATGAACATGCAATCAAAGAAGAATACTATAAAGCCTGCTATCCTCAGGATGTCGATGGGTCATTCCACGGTGCAAACCAGGATCTCCACACCGCGTTTTATGGAGAGATTGTCCGCGCTTATATTATTGAATAATCCGGATTCTACTTACAGGCGGCGAGAGCCGCCTTTTTTCCGTGAATGATTGCAGTATCAAACACTGGAAGTGTGGTATCTTCCTGACGGATCAGCAGCCCGATTTCCGTACAGCCAAGAATGACCCCTTCTGCGCCACGTTTTCCCATCTCGTCTATAATGCGGAGATATTCTTTTTTGGAATTTTCTGAAATCACACCCAGACATAATTCTTCAAAGATTATCCGGTTAATCCGTTCTATGTCTTCCGAATCAGGCACAAGGACTTCAATGCCTTCCTGTTCCAGCTCTTTTTTATAAAATTCCTGAGTCATGGTATACTTTGTTCCAAGCAGAGCTGCTTTTTTAATGTTCTTTTCTTTCAGTGCATGGGCTGCTGCTCTGGCAATGTGCAAAATAGGAATGGTTAGGGCCTGTTCCATCTGAGGAACCACTTTGTGCATGGTATTGGTGCAGATCACAATAAAGTCAGCACCTGCCTGTTCCAGTTTTATGGCTGCCTCCGTCATAATACGGGCACAGTCTTCCCATTCCCCTCTTGACTGATGTTGTTCTATCTCAAAAAAATCCACGCTGTACAAGAGAATTTTTGCGGAGTGCAGTCCGCCCAGATGATCTTTTACTGTCTGATTGATGAGCTGATAATAGGTCATGGTACTTTCCCAGCTCATTCCTCCGATTAAACCAATGGTCTTCAATCTGTTTGCCTCCGTTTTCTTTTTTATTTTCCTATCCTATCATAGGAAGGAACGATTTTCCACTTAAAAAATGGATTTTCTTCCTGTTCGTGCAATTTTAGCGAAAAATCTTCTTTCTTTATCGGCAAAAATATACTAAAATAGTAGGAATAGGAAATGATGGGGCCAGAATTCATTATAAACCTATGAAAAAAAAGAAAGAGGAGAATTGAGTGAATAACAAATACATAATACTGACAGCCATGTACCGCTATGGAATTCTTTTTATGGAAGATAAGCCATCTCCGGAACAGATCAGAGACGTACTGACAACCACCAATCCCCATACAGTCATTCCAGGAAGCAAGATGATTGTAAAAAAAGCATTAAAAGACAACTACGGAATTAACAACAGAGAGGACATGCTTCTGGTGGTGGACGGATTCATGGAATATGCCTGGGCAGAAGGAATCGTTTACAGCGCTTTGATTGATCTGTTTTTAAATGCACCAGGAGAATTCCGTTCCATGCCGCCAGAACAGGCAGGAGAGTATTTATCAGCAGGAGACCGGCTCTTACAGTACACGGCTCCCTTTTCTTCTGCTTTAGAGCAATTTCATATGAAAGATGATTTTGAAAATCTTTTACAGGATATAAAAATTACAATTCTTGATATGTTTCAGGCGGAGAATCAGAAGGAACGAGACAACCTCGCCTTATTATTTGAGAAGAATCTTTCCTGGCTTTCCTTAACAGAAGGCAGATCCGTGGCAGGTTTTCATCTGTCCCGTGCCATCTCCATTCTTGCCGACAGCCAGGCCTGCGGTTACTTGACGGATCTGGAGGCAGAAGAACTTTTAAACCGTTACGGTACCTTTACAGAAACAGTTTTTGATAACTGGCAGTCCTTTTTAGCAAGTGCGGTTTTAGGAAAACAGGTTATGTCTTCGGACGGAGGAGCCTTTGTTCTTGATTCCTCAGACTATTTAAATAGCTGCTACAAACTGGCGGCTCATGAAGGCAGACTGCTTGAAGTGTCCGGGCTTTGGCAGGGCAGTGATACAGCAGAATTTTGCAGAGAGATTGGAAAAAGCTATAATCTGACTCTTAATGCAGCAGAATCTGAAGTTGGAGAAGCAGACCCCATCTTCTCTTTTGTCCAGTCACGGGTTCTTCCTGTGTTTCAGAAATATGGTGTGGAGTATTTGCTTGAAGAGGAATTCTGTGAGCTGTCTTATACGGTTCCGGTTGCAGATCAGAATTCAGAATCTTATTATGATATGGAAGCCATTGTGAAAAAGAAATGGTTTCAAAAAGATCCGGATGAGATTCCTTTTATCGGCCACTCCAAGCTTTTAATTACCAGCCATGGCATCCGTCTCATTGAAAAGAAACTGTTCAGTTCCAGGCTGCATGTATTTCCCTGGACTCAGACACTGCAGTTTTCCTATGATTTTTCAAAACTGGATGCGATTTTATTTAAGGTGAATGGGATGACCATGTTTTCTATGCCCCGTAATTTTAAAAAGGCTGGAATCAGCAAAAAGGAAGATGTATTTTTAGAAAAGGAACAGATTAAGAACTACTATTCCGAAGATATTCATAATGCCATACTTGCATTTACAGAACTGAATCAGGTACTTGGGAACAGGCAGTAAATCTGATGAGCAAACAAATAAGAGCCACTGTCACATCGGTGAAGGAACACTGATGTGACAGCGGCTCTTATTATCATGATTTATTGCGCAAACTGGCTGTTATAAAGGGTTTCATAAAATCCCTTTTCTTCCAGAAGCTGTGTATGAGTACCCTGTTCAATAATAGTACCGTGGTCCATGACAAGAATTAAATCCGCATCCCGAATGGTTGATAATTTATGGGCGATAATAAAACTGGTCCGGCCCTTCATTAAGTTATTCATAGCTTTCTGAATCTCCGCTTCGGTCCTGGTATCCACGCTGGAGGTGGCTTCATCAAGAATCAGAATGGCTGGATCAGCCAGAATGGCTCTTGCAATGGTGAGAAGCTGTTTCTGCCCCTGAGAGACATTGGAACCGTCTTCATTAAGAATTGTCTCATATCCACCTGGCAGGGTGCGGATGAAGTGATCCGCTCTTGCTGATTTGGCAGCCGCGATAATCTGTTCTTCTGTTGCATCAAAGTTGCTGTATGCAATATTTTCTTTTATGGAACCTCCAAACAGCCAGGTATCCTGGAGAACCATACCGAACTTACTGCGCAGCTCCGCTCTTGACATGGAGGTGATATCCACACCGTCCACTAAAATGGAGCCTTTTTGTATCTCGTAAAAACGCATCAGCAGGTTCACCAATGTTGTTTTTCCAGCACCGGTAGGTCCCACAATGGCGATCCGGTCTCCAGCCTTTACCTGAATATTGATGTCATTCATTAATATGTGATCCGGAGTATAGCCGAATTGTACATGCTCAAAGGTTACGTTACCCTTTGTCTCAGGAAGAACTGCATTGTGGATATGATCAGGAACCTCTTCCAGTTTATCCATAATTTCAAAATATCTAGCACAGGATGCAAAAGCGGACTGCATGGAACTGATGATCTGGGAACCTTCAATAACCGGTTCTGCAGCTTTATCCGAATACTGGATAAATGCCTGAACGATTCCGATGGTGAGCCGTCCCTGTATAATGGAAATAACACTTAAAACTGCAATGGCAATGTACCCGAAGTTATTAATGACACGAACACATGGAGCAACGATAAACTGGGCGATCTGAGAGGAAGTACTGTGTTTGTACAATTGGTTGTTGATCTCCCGGAACTTTGCCAGAGATGGTTCTTCCTGGTTAAATGCCTTAATAACAAGCTGCCCGGTAAAGGTCTCCTCAATGCTGGCATTTAAATCGCCAAGAGAAGTCTGATAGTTAAAGAAGTATTTTCTGGACTTTCTTGAGATTAATACAGTCAGAACAGTAGCAGTTCCAATGGTAAGAAAGGAAACCACGGATAATGCCGGACTGATGGATATCATCATGATAACAGAACCGGCAATGGAAATGAAACAACTGATCAGACGGATAAAACCTTCCCTTAAGGAGTCTGCTACTTTTTCCACGTCATTGGTGGCACGGCTTAAAATGTCTCCCCGCTCGGTAGCATCAAAGAAGCTGAGAGGAAGGCTGTTGAGTTTCTTCATTAAGGTCCTACGCATGTTTAAGGTTACGGTTTCTGTAACGGCTGACATCATATAGCCCGCCACATAGTTGGTAATAAAACTCAGGACATAAAGGGCGATAAGAATGGAAAAAACGTTGCCCATGGTTCCCCAATTCACATAAAACCTGGTGCCGCCGGCAATGGCATTTTTGATTCCGTCTGCAAGCTGATCCAGCGCCTTTCCTAAAAAGAATGGGCTGGCAATGAAGAAGCCAGTGCTTAAAATGGAAAATATGATAACGAATATCATCTTAACGCCCATTCCATTAAAGTATGGAAGCAGTCTTCTTACAATTGTCTTTTTATGCCTGTTCATAATCCGGTGCCTCCTTTCCTTTTAATTCATTCTCACTTAACTGTGTGGCAGCAATCTGCTGGTAGATGGGACAGGTTTTAATCAGTTCCTCATGGCGTCCCATTCCTACCACTTTTCCCTCGTCAAGGACAATAATCTGGTCTGCATCTAATATTGTGCTGATTCTCTGTGCAACAATGATGAGAGCGGAATCTTTGATCTCTGATTTTAAAGCTTTTCGAAGCATGGAATCGGTTTTAAAGTCAAGGGCTGAAAAGCTGTCATCAAACACATACACTTCCGGTTTTTTAACAAGAGCTCTTGCGATGGCAACTCTCTGTTTCTGACCGCCGGAAAGATTTGATCCGCCCTGTGCTACATAAGACTGGTATCCGTCTTCCAGACCTTCAATAAAATGATGGGCCTGGGCGGTCTTTGCTGCCGCCTGAATCTCTTCCATGGTAGCATCCTTTTTACCGAACCGGATGTTGCTTTCAATGGTTCCCCGGAATAAAAAAGCTTTCTGGGGAATAAATCCGATTTTATCTCTCAGCACTTTCTGCGGATATTTTTTAATATCAATCCCATTTAACAGAATCTCGCCTTTGTTCACCTGATAGAACCGGGGGATTAAGTTGGCAATGGTGGATTTACCAGAACCTGTGCCTCCGATAATAGCAGTGGTCTGTCCCGGCCTGGCTGTAAATGAAATCTGGCTTAATACCGGTTCTTCCGCATTGGAGTATTCAAAGGTAACATCTTTAAATTCCAGAGTTCCCTTCATCGGGCTTTTCTCAAGTGCAGCAGGGTTATCACGGATCTCTGGTGCAAGGCTTAGTACTTCATTGATTCGTTCCGCACTGCTTAATGCACGGGGAATCTCCATAAAGCACATCACTGCCGCAACACCGCAGAACAGAATAATGGTTAAGTATTCAATCAGGGCAAAAATACTTCCCAGTTCCATAGAGCCGTTAGAAACCTGAATGCCCCCGAACCATATAACAGAAGCAACACTGAAATCCATAATAATGAATAAAGAAGGCAGTAAGATGGCAAATACACGCCCTGTTTTTACTGCAATCTCCCGGTAATCGCTGCAGGAATCCACAAAGCGGTTCTTTTCAAATTCCTGGCGGTTAAAGGCTCTTATAACCCGTACCCCGGATATGCCTTCCCGAAGGACATAGGTAAGACGGTCCATTCGTTTTTGCATGTGCTTAAACAGGGGAATGGCTCTGCGGCCGATTAAGTAAGCCATGATACCGAAGAATAGAATCACGGCAACAAAAAAACATGCAACACGCACATTGGTACGGAAGGCAAGAGTAAGTCCCACGATTGTCATAACCGGTGCAGGAAGAAGAATCCTTAAAAACATCATACCGGACCGCTGTAAAATATTAATATCATTGGTACAGCGGGTGATCATGGACGCAGTTCCAACTGTCTGAAAGTCTGTCAGGGAGTACTGCTGTGCCTTGATAAAAAGGGCTTCGCGCAGGTCTCTGCAGAATCCGGCAGTTGTTTTGGATGCGAGTATGGCGGAAACAATGGAACTCAGTCCGCCAAAGACAGCAACCGTAAGCATCAGAATACAGATGCGGTAAATATAGGGAATATCTTCATTGGCAACCCCTACATTAATTAATCTGGCTGTCAGTGTAGGTAAAAACATGGCAGTAAAATTATTAAAGAATAAAAATATTACGGCACCTGCAAGCAGCTTTTTATGCGGCTTTAGATAATGCAGTAAATTTCTCATAACACTCCTCCTGTAAAAAATTGTTAAAAATCAGCTATTGACGGATTTTGGCAGCCATGTCATTATAAAGGATAGGGTAACCCGAAAGTCAAGAGGATTCTGGCTGTTTTAGGGCAGTTCCCGTAACCATGAAACAGGAACAGGAGGCAAGTGGAAAATGTCCGGAAAAAACCAACAATACCTGACAACAAAAGAGTTTGCACAATTGTGCGGAGTAACCAAACATACCTTATTTCATTATGATGAAATCGGCATTTTGAAACCGGAGCTTGTAAAGCCCAATGGATACCGGTACTATTCTTTTAAGCAGTTTTACCTTTATGATATGATCTATATATTAAAACAGGCGGGATCGTCTTTGAGCGAAATAAAAGATTATATAGGAGATTATAACCCAAATCACTTTCTTTCCATACTAAAGCAAAAGGAAAAGCAGTTAGAAACGGAGATTAATAAGACCATCTTAATGAGGAAGAGGATTCTTGCTACCATTGAGACAACCGAAGAGGCATTACAATGTGTTTATGGGGTGCCTTATCTGGAAGAGAGTAAGGAAGAGTATTATATCGCAGTTAAAATGACAGGATATGCTTCTGAAAAGGAAGAACTGGAAAAGCTTCGGGAACATTTTGAATACTGCGGTCAGTTGAGCAGTGAAAGCGAGCTTCTTTTGGGCGCAATTATAAAAAAGGAAGATGTAATGGCGGGGCAGTATCAGAAGGTGGGGTATTACAGCAGTAAAATTAAGACTGCCATTGACAGTGACAGAATGATACGAAAAAGGGCTGGAACGTATGCGGTTATGATTCACAAGGGACCCTACATACAACTGCACAAGTCTTATGATCAGATTAAGGAATTTATTGAGGAAAATCATATGCAGATTGATGGGGATTCCTATGAGGATGACATGTTAAGCCATCTTGCGGCTGTAGATTCCAATGAATATGTAATAAAAATACAAATACCTGTAATTTCCGTATAACCCATTGTGAATCTCCAAGGTTTGAGGTAAAATTTAAAGGAACTGGTGACCCCGAATCTGAGGGGAAACAGGTTTTAGAAAAAACAGAGAATGGCAAGGAGGTAGTTATTCTGAAAAGAAAAGGTTTATCCGGCAGAAGACCAGGAATTATAGGAGAGAAGTCATTTCGGCAGTATGCCGTTTTGGTTCCTGTAATTGATGTTGCCGGGACAGCCCATATTTTATTTGAAAAAAGAGCGGAAACGTTAAGACACCAGCCCGGAGAGATCTGTTTTCCAGGCGGAAAGGTGGAGCCTATGGAATCTTACCGGGCATGTGCAGTCCGGGAGACATCAGAGGAATTGATGGTTTCCAGAGAGCAGGTTAAGATTCTTGGACCTGGTGACATTTACTTATCCCCCTTTCAACTGATGATTCATCCGTTTATCGGAACGGTGAAAGGGTATGAAGATACATTCAGCACCGATGAGGTGGAGGAGATTATAAAAGTTCCTCTGGAATATTTTAAGACCAGCCAGCCAAAGGTCTATGAGACCAGACTGATGCAAAAGCCTCCTGAGGATTTCCCTTATGAGTGGATTCCGGGAGGAGAGAATTACCCGTGGGTAAATGGAACCCATGAGATATTGTTTTACCAGTACGGCGATGTAACGATCTGGGGTATGACCGCCCATATTCTCCAGTCCGCGGTCGCACTGATGGAGCGGTACCGTTTTTCGCTATAGAATACAAAAGAAGAATAAGGAGATATGCAATGCAATATGTGTTCCTTGGGTCAGCCATTGCGCTTGAGATGCTGGCAACAACTCTGTTGAAGTATTCCGATGGATTCAAGAAGTTTTTTCCGACCATAAGCTGCGTTTTGGCTTATGTTTTATGCTTTTACCTGCTTTCCAAAGCGCTTGACAAGATTGATCTGGGCATTGCCTATGCAACCTGGTCCGGAGTGGGGATTGTGCTGACAACCGTTATTTCTGCCATTTTATTTAAGCAGGGAGTTTCTCTGATCGGTGTAATTGGAATTATTCTCATTATCGCCGGCTGTATCCTGCTGAATTTATTTGGAGCAGTACATTGATTGAATGATAAGGAGTAGAATATGAAACATGTGATTGATAAACTATATGAAACGCACAATCTTTCCCAGGAGGAATTTATTGATTTGCTGGATCACCATGACAAGGAAACCAGCGATTATTTATTTTCTCTTGCCAGAACTTATAGCGAGACATATTTTGAAAAAGAAGTTTACATCAGGGGATTGATTGAATTTACCAATTACTGCAAAAATGATTGTTATTATTGCGGAATCAGAAGAGGTAACAGCCATGCGGAACGTTACCGTTTAGATAAGGATCAGATTCTTTCCTGTTGTAAGACCGGACACGAGCTGGGATTCCGCACTTTTGTGCTTCAGGGAGGCGAAGATCCTGCCTATACCGATGAGATCATGGTGGATATTATAAGATCCATCCGACAGGGATATCCGGATTGTGCCATCACCCTTTCCATCGGAGAGAAGAGTTATGATCAGTATCAGGCTTATTTTGATGCTGGAGCCGACCGTTATCTTCTCCGTCATGAAACTGCCGACGGGGAACATTATTCAAAGCTTCACCCATCCTCCCTTTCTCTGGAGAACAGAAAGGAATGTCTTCGAAACATTAAAAAGATTGGTTATCAGGTGGGAACCGGTTTTATGGTAGGTTCTCCTTACCAGACTTCAAAATGTCTGGCAGAAGACCTGGCATTTATCAAAGAGTTATCCCCACAGATGGTAGGAATCGGACCGTTTATCCCCCACAAAGATACACCATTTGGGGAATTCCCTGCAGGAAGTGTGGATCTCACTTTATTCCTTATTGGAATTTTAAGGCTCATGCTTCCCAATGCCCTTCTTCCTTCCACCACGGCTCTTGGTACTCTGGATCCCAAAGGAAGGGAAAAAGGAATTCTCTCCGGTTCCAATGTGCTGATGCCTAATCTGTCTCCCATTGGTGTGAGAAAAAAATATGAGCTTTATGACAATAAGATCTGTACCGGAGAAGAAGCGGCAGAATGCAATGCCTGTCTGAGAAGAAGAGTTTCCTCGATTGGCTATGAGATCGTAGAAAAACGGGGAGATTTTGTTGCAATCGGATAGTTAATAAGTCAGTATCTGAATTAAGTATGCAGGAGTCTGTGGTGGAATGCTGGCAGTCTGGAAATCGCCGTATTCCACCCGTACCATCTGTCCGGACCGAAGAAGTTCCAGCGGAATGGGATTCTGGTTTGTATCAAGGATTTTGGTTACGTTTGAAATAATAAAGCGAAGCTGGTCGGCAGCGTTGTTGGGATTGCCGGTATAAAGAAATTGATTTTCTAAATCCACATATGCGATTCGGTCTGTCATAACCCGGATGGCAGGGCTTGGCAGGATTGCTTCAATCCAATATGCGTGAGCTTGAGGAGGAATGCTGTCTGTTATGGAAGAAGAATACCAGGCATTGATTCTCATACCCTTGATAATCCGGCACAGGCTGATTGTCTCGTGGAACTGATTGGTAAGATGGGTGTCCCAGCCTACATTTAGCTGCAGGAGGCTGGTGAAAATCATGTCACGTTCCGGAGGAAGCTGGTAAGAAAACACAACGTATCCGGTCCGGCTGTCTGGTGTGATGACTTCTTCTACCAGAACATTTTGTGCAGCCATGACATCACCGTCCCTTGTTATGCTGCTTGTGATAGTCCCTTTTGTTTCATTCATGTATGCAACCTGCAAAATTGATTTGGTATACTATATGCAGAATAAAGGAGGATTTCTATGGAATTATTAGAACTTATGAAAAACAGACGGTCCATACGGAAGTTCCAAGAAGAGCCGCTGACCAAAGAACAGGTTGAAAAGCTTGTAAAAGCGGGAGCCTTAGCTCCTTCCTCAAAAAACAAACGGCCTGTAAAACTTATTGTGATCCAGGATCGGGAGAAGATAAAAGAGTTAAAGAGCTGTAAAAATGCGGGAACAGCAGGTCTTGCAACAGCACCTTGTGCGGTGGTAATTCTTGGAGATACCCTTAAAAGTGATGTATGGCAGGAAGACGCCTCCATTGCAGCCATTATGATGCAGCTGGAGGCGGAGAGTCTGGGACTGGGTTCTGTGTGGATTCAGATCCGCAACCGCCAGTCAGATACAGGAGATTCTGAAAAAGCCGTAAGAGAAGTGCTTGACATACCAGAGTTTTATGGTGTTCTTGCTATTCTTGCCATTGGAAACAAAGCGGAAGAAAAAGAACCTTATAAAGAAGAATCACTGGATTTATCCGGAATTCATTTCGAACACATTTAATCTCTGGTTGTGGGAAGTTCCAGGGTGATGAAATTTCGACAAAGTATTAACAAATATTTCCTTTATTGTATAAGACAATTTTGACCCTGTGTGTTATAATGATTGAATCAATAAAGTAAAAATACATGCTACAAGTATGCCATACGGCGGGGGATTTTGTACTGGCAGATATTACAAGACTATGAGAAAAGACCGGAATAGATGGATTCTGGACGGAAAGAGGAACCTTATGAAGGCAGAGAAGAAAGAGTTTTATGTAAAAGGGGTAAGTTATGTGATTCGTACGGCAGTAGAATCAGACGCAGCAAGCTTATCAAAACTTAGATTCCAGATTGATGGAGAGACACAGAACTTGGACCGGGAAGCGGGAGAGGCATTTCTTGACGAAGAAGATTTAAAAAAGGTAATACGGGAAGATCAGGAAGCAGAAAACCATTTATTTCTGGTTGCCGATATTGCCGGAATGCTGGTTGGATTTGCAAGATGTGAAGGCAATTCCTTAAAGCGTTTATCCCACAAGGTAGTAGTTGGAGTATGTGTGAAAAGAGATTTCTGGGGCTGCGGAATTGGAAGAAATCTTCTGTCAGAAATTCTTAACTGGGCAGACTTAAATGGAATTAAGAGAGTGGAGCTGCAGGTTTTAGAGACAAACAAAAGAGCCATTTTATTATATATGGATAATGGATTTAAAGTGGAAGGAGTTTTACGCTGTGATAAACTGCTTTCTGACGGAAAATATTATGATACCATCGTTATGGGCAGAACTTCCGGTATTGCAGGCTGATAGAATCTTTAAAAGAAAGAAAAGGGCAGTTCATTGATGTGAACCGCCTTTTTTTGTATCTTTATGATCCTGCGGTTGACATTTGAGCGGTAGTAGGATAAAATTGATATGATGTAAAATTTATCATGAAAGGAATGAAGACATGGACAGCAACCCTCGAAGTCAGATATACGGCTTCAAACCCCAGTTTGAGAATAAAACCCAATATTTCGGCTCATGGAGCGGGCAGATGTCCCATGTTTGTATATAAATAAGGGGCTTTTGTGCCCATTTCTTTCTGTCGTCTGTTGGGGCGGCTTTTTTTGTGCTGTTTTTTATTGAAATTGGGGAATTCTAAGAGTAGAAAGGAATGAATCCCATGAATTTTTTAACAAAACAAAGAAAAGATCCCCAGATAAAGAGACATTCTCTTGTTCACGAAGAAGAATTAAAAACCTGTGCATTTTTTAAGGAAGAAGAGGTGCTTTCCCGTTTATCTGTGACCAGAAAAGGCCTTACAAAAGAGGAAGCGGAAGAAAGACAGGATGAGTACGGTCCTAATGTGATTACAGCCGGCAAAAAGGATACTGCCCTGCATCGTCTAAGAGACGCAGTGATTAACCCTTTTAATGTGATTTTACTGGTGATTGCAGCGGTTACTTATTTTACCGATGTAGTCTCCTCTGCCAGACCGGATTACCTTACAGTAGGCATTATTCTATGTCTGGTAACTCTGTCAAGCCTGGTGGCATTTGTCCAGTCCCAGCGGTCCAATGCGGCTGCAGAGAAGCTTTCTGAGATGATCTCCAATAAAGCGGATGTCTGGAGAGACGGCGTTCTCACAGAAATCCCCATGAATGAGGTTGTTCCAGGAGATATTGTAAAGCTTTCAGCAGGACATATGCTTCCGGCTGATGTGCGTTTTATTTCCACAAAGGACACGTTCTTAGCTCAGGCAGCCCTGACAGGGGAATCCGCTCCTGTGGAAAAGTTTACCCATGCCGGAGATGAAGGTGTTCAGTCCTTAACGGATTTAAAAAACATCGGATTTATGGGTTCCAACGTAATCAGCGGAAGCGCCATTGCCGTGGTTTTAGTAACCGGGAACAACACTTATTTTGGTTCCATGGCACAGTCTCTTTCCGGTGACCGTGCAAAAACCAGTTTTGAGCGGGGCGTGGATTCCGTCAGCCGTCTTCTTGTGCGCATGATGCTTGTCATGGTTCCCATTGTGTTTTTAATTAATGGAATTGCAAAGGGAGACTGGGCTTCAGCACTGTTATTTTCATTCAGCATTGCGGTGGGACTGACGCCTGAGATGCTTCCCATGATTATGACTTCGACCCTTGCAAGAGGAGCGGTATCCATGTCCAGACACAAGGTGATTGTAAGGACTCTGGGAGCAATACAGACCTTTGGAGAGATGGATGTTCTGTGCACAGATAAGACAGGAACCTTAACAGAAGACAAGGTAGTGCTGGAAAAATACATGGATTTAAATGGAGAAGATGATACAAGGATTCTCCGTCATGCTTATTTAAACAGCTATTATCAGACTGGACTTAAGAATCTGATTGATCTTGCCATCATTCACCGGGCAGAGGAGAATGGGATTTCCGATCTTCTTAATTCTTATCGCCGGGTAGATGAGATTCCCTTTGATTTTTCCAGAAGAAGAATGAGCGTGGTGCTTTCCGATCAAAACGGAAAATTACAGCTTATCACAAAGGGCGCAGTGGAAGAAATTCTTGAAATCTGCTCTTTTATGGAAATCGGAGGCAGTGTCCTTGCCATGGACGAAGAGACAAAAAACATTGCCATGGCAACCTATAATAAATACAACGAAGATGGTCTGCGGATGATTGCAGTTGCCCAGAAAAATGAGGTTCCCGGAGAAGGAAGTTTTAGTGTCAAAGACGAACGGGATATGGTTTTAATTGGTTTTGTAGGCTTTTTAGATCCGCCGAAAGAAAGTGCAGGAGCAGCTATTTCCGCCCTTCTGGATCATGGTGTAAGAACGGTTGTTCTCACCGGAGACAGCGAAGGGGTGGCAGTAAAGGTGTGCAAAAAGGTTGGAGTTGATGTGAGCACACTGTTAACGGGACGTGATGTGGAAGCCATGAATGATGAAGCTTTGTTAAAGGCAGTGGGCACCTGCAGTCTGTTTGCGAAATTATCTCCCTCCCAGAAAGAACGGGTAGTAAAGGCATTTCAGACAGCAGGTCATACAGTGGGGTATATGGGAGACGGAATCAATGATGCTCCCGCACTTCATCAGGCAGATGTAGGAATATCCATTGACACTGCCGTTGACATTGCCAAAGAAACGGCTGACATCATTCTTCTTGAAAAAGATTTGATGGTTCTGGAAGAGGGTGTCGTGGAAGGAAGAAGGACATTCGGAAACATTATTAAGTACATTAAGATGGCAGCCAGCGGTAATTTTGGAAATATGATTTCCGTGATAGCGGCAAGTTTATTCCTTCCTTTCCTCCCGATGCTCCCGGTTCAGATTCTGACTCAGAATCTTCTGTGTGATTTTTCCCAGATGGGTATTCCCTTTGATCGTGTGGATAAAGAATATTTGAAAAAGCCTCACAAATGGGAGACAAAGTCGATTCAGACTTTTATGGCGTTCTTTGGTCCCCTTAGTTCCGTGTTTGACCTGCTGTGCTTTGCAGTGATGTGGTGGGCAGTTGGTGCCAACCGGATGGAACTGGCGCCCTTATTCCAGTGCGGCTGGTTTTTATTCGGAACGGTTTCCCAGATTCTTGTTATTTACATGATCCGTACGGAAAAGCTGCCCTTTATACGCAGTATGCCTTCTCTGCCCCTTTTGGTTTCCACGGTCATTGTGGTAATTGCAGCAGTTGTGATCGGGTTTACAGATCTTTCCGTTGGATTTGATATGAGCCCTCTGCCGGCCGTTTTTGTGCCGTGGCTGATTCTCATTCTGGCAGCATACTTAATCTGTGTTCAGGTATGGAAAAAGGTGTATATCAGACGGTATCAGGAGTGGATGTAAGAAGAGTTTTAAAAATATGTATTTCCGGAGGATTCCTGGTTAAAATAACCTTCATATTTATGGATGGAGGAAATGCCATGGAATCCTTACAGGATGTAAAAATCGGAGATATCTGCACCATTAGCTGGCTGATGTTAGATTCCCAGACTGCCCGTGCCATAGAACCTTATGATTTAAAGGAAGGCACAACGGTACAGGTGGTTGGAGCATACTTTGGAAGTGTGATTGTCGGAATCGGAAGAAAGCGGCTTGCCATTGGGAAAGAGACTGCAAAGGCAATTAAAGTCACAAAGTTCTCTCAGGAGACAAAAAACGTGTGTAAGCAAAACTGATGCTTACACACGTTTCTTTAATTTTTATCCTTATTCACAAGGGTCTTAATGGCGGCAAAACTTTCCGCACTTATAACATGTTCAATTCGGCAGGCATCATCAACAGCCACCTGAGGGGTAACTCCTAAAGTCATAAGCCAGTCCGAAAGCAGTGTGTGACGCTCGTACATCCGCTCTGCGATTTCCTGTCCTTCTTTTAACAATGAGATGAAACCGTTTTCGTCAACTTCAATGTATCCGTTTTCCCGGAGATTTTTCATTGCAACGCTGACGCTTGGCTTGGAGAAATCCAGTTCCCCGGCGATATCAATGGAACGCACATGACCGTTTCGTTTATGAAGCATCAAAATAGCTTCCAGATAGTTTTCAGCAGATTCTTGAATTTTCGTAATAACACCTTCTTTCTCCATAATAACTGCTTCTATTCTATCACAGATTGGCATGGGTTTTCAAGTAAGGTCTTTTTCCCTTTGTTTTTCTGCTTTAAAATAAAGAAAATCATACAAAATACAGGTGCTATGTGAATATATTAATCATAAATCTCCTGTTTTTTATGACTTCTTAATGTATGAAGCGGACGAGGAAAAAGGGAGAACTGTAGAACGAAGGTGTTAATATGACGGAGAAAGAAAGGAAGTTCCACCAGCTCTTAATCTCTATTTTAAACAGTCTTCAGGAGTGGGTGGTGGTGACGGAAGATGATACAGGACAGGTACTTTATGCCAATGAAATGGCAAGAAAGAAGTTTTATGACTCCCAAAGCGGCACCTTTTTTTGTGGGGCGGATTGTCCTTTCCTGGATAAGTTTCAGTCTTTTGGTGGACAGGAAAGACAATATGAATGGAACTGTTTCCCGGATAAAGTGTTCCAGGTAAAGGAATATCCGCTTTTGTGGGAAGACAGGAAAGCAGTGGTTCACTTAATTACAGATATTACGTGTCAGAAGGAAAATGAAGCTTCTCTGGAAATGATGGCTTATAAAGATGAACTGACTGGTTTGAATAACCGGAGAAAGTGCATCCACACCATTGACAGTTATCTGGAAAAGGGGGTGCCCTTTTGTCTTTGCATGATGGATCTTGATGATTTAAAGGTAATTAATGACCAGTATGGACATCTGAGTGGAGATAAATATATTAAACGGGTTTCTATGGAGTTAAAAAAGTCAGCTTTGGAGCAGGATTTTACCTGCCGGTTTGGCGGGGATGAGTTTGTGGTGCTCTATAAAAATTGTGGGGAGGCAGAAGCGTTAAGGAAACTTGATGCTATTGACAGGACTTTGAGCAAAGCTCAGGAAGAATATCCGATGTCTGTCAGCTATGGGGCTGTTTTTGTAGAGGATGGCACAAACGTTGCTGCAGAGTCTGTTCTGGAAATAGCAGATGAAAGAATGTATTGTTTTAAACGGGCGCGTAAACAAAGAAAAGAGAAGGAAAGGGGCGGATTTACCCCCTGATCTTTCTTGTGTTTTTTGAGTTTTTCCTATATAATGATATGCAGGTTAAAAGGAATGGGAGCAAGAAAAATGAGATTTATTGGAAGCAAGACACTGCTGCTGGACCAGATCAAACAGGTTGTGGATGATAAGGCGCCAGAGGCGAAAAGCTTTTGTGATATATTTTCGGGGACCGCTGCGGTTGCCAGGTATTTTAAACAGTGGTACCAGGTCTGTTCCAATGACCTGCTGTATTTTTCCTATGTACTCCAGCGGGCGACAGTTGAGAATGACAGTATGCCGGAGTTTCCCCTTCTTTTGGAGAAGCTGGGAATCGAAGACCCGGTGGAGTATCTGGGTGGAAGAGAAAAAAAGGATCTGGAAGAACTGCCAAAGGAGCGCCGCTTTTTTCAGAACACCTATGCCCCGGAAGGGGGACGCATGTATTTGAATGATGAGAATGCCCTTCGCATTGATTTTGCCAGATGCAGTGTAGAAGACTGGAAGGCAGCCGGACTGCTTAACGATGATGAATATTATTATCTGGTTGCCTGCATTGTGGAGGGTATTCCTTTCGTGTCCAATACCTCTGGAACTTACGGTGCTTTTCATAAAACCTGGGAGCGGCGCAGTTATAAGCGTTATCAGCTCTACCGCCTTCCGGTTACTCATAATGGAAAAGACAACCGGTGCTTTAACTTAAATGGTGCGGACATGCTCAAACAGGTGGAAGGGGACATCTTATACATAGATCCTCCTTATAATGCACGTCAGTATTTATCCAACTACCATGTGTTGGAAACGGCTGCCAGATACGATTATCCACAGGTACGGGGAGTTACGGGACAGAGGATGGGTGAGAGTCAGAGATCAGAGTTCTGTATGAAGGGGAAGGTTGTAGGGGCATTTGCACAATTGCTTGAGAATGCCAGATTCTCTCATATTATACTCAGCTACAGCACCGATGGGCTTATGACCGTAGAAGAGATTGAAGAGACCATGAAAGCGTATGGAAAGCCGGAGACATTCCAGATCTATGAGATTCCTTACAGGAGATATAAAAGCCGGCAGGTAAAAGAGACGGAGCGGTTAAAGGAGCTGTTGTTCTATATCGAAAAGCAGGTGCCGCCATGTATGTAAAAAGTCCTCTTAATTATACAGGGGGGAAGTTTAAGATTTTAGAGCCTATTTTTCAGGAATTTCCAAAGAATATCAGAACTTTTGTGGATGTCTTTGCCGGGGGTTTTAATGTAGGCATTAATGTACAGGCAGAAACCATTATCTGCAACGATCAGATTACCAGTCTGATTGAATTGTTCCAGTTGTTTCAGAGGACCGGGATTGAACAACTGTTAAGAGATATTAAAGGATTGATTGAAACCTATGGGTTAACCCAGCACAATACAGACGGATATTATTCCCTTCGAGCTGAGTATAACAGAACAAAGGATTTAACCCAGCTTTTTGTTCTGACCTGCTATGCTTTTAATCATCAGATCCGGTTTAATAACAGCCATGAATTTAATTCTCCTTTTGGAAGAAACAGGAGTTCATTTAACCCTAATATTGAGAAGAATTTAACGGAGTTTTGCAAAGCTCTTCATAAGAAAAATATTGAGTTTTCCAATCTGGATTTTACAGAACTGGATTATTCAGCGCTTGGGGGACAAGATCTGGTGTACTGTGATCCCCCCTATCTGATTTCCACAGGCAATTATAACGATGGAAACCGTGGTTTTAAGGACTGGAAGGAAAAAGAAGAGCAGGAGCTTCTCGATCTTCTTGACAGGCTGGATAGGAGAGGGGTCCGTTTTGCGCTTTCGAATGTTCTTTTTCATAAGGGATTATCCAATGAACTTTTAATTGAATGGAGTAAAAAGTATCATATTCACTATATTGATAAGACATATTCTAATTGCAATTATCAGTTTAAAGAACGGAATGCGGTTACGGTTGAAGTGCTGATTACCAATTATAATTAAAAAAAACAGATTTTCGGAATTTGGATTCCGGGATTTGTTTTTTTTATTGTGAGTCGTGATTTTATAAAATCTGTGTGGCATACGAAACACAAATCACTTGATATCAATGTCTGATAAGGTAAAAATGTGAAAGAGATTTTTAATTAGTAATTATTAAACGAGAAGTGCAAATTTTGGCAGTTCAAGTGTATAATTTTGGCATTTGCGTTGATAAACGTGAGAATGGAGATATACTTTTATTGTATATAAATAAGTAAAACGTTTTGCGGGATGTAGCATGTAAGAGAGTATCCTTACTCCAGTTTGAGTGCATCGTATCCATTTAATCATACAATTAACTGAATGAAGTTTAACTTTTTATACAGCAATTAAATGAAGAATGAATCTATTTTCATACTTATTTTTAGGAGGATTATGATAATGATACCATCTGACTTGTTTCCCTTAACCAATAACCTCTCTTATCCAGGAACTGGTTTGAGTAAGAAGGACATAACCGCTCCGGTATCCGCCATTGGCAATGGGGAGAGATCTGCCAAAGCTCCAGAAGAACCTTCGGGTTATTAGCGCATGTACATAAAAAAAGGAGCATTGTATTCTGGAGGCAATGGAACAGGATTATCGTTTTATCTTGAATACGCAGAGGGTTCAACAAAGGAAAATCCCCTGATAACTGCAAAAGGGGTGGATGAGAAGGGGAATGAGTTTGAACAGACAATTTCTGTTAATGATGTAGACCCTCATCATGCAACCATTGTGGAACTGCAATCTCTGGCTTCTCATTACGGAGTTGGTGAAAAGATCATGGGGCTTAGTTCTCTGCCGGCAGAGATCAGGAATGTGGGACGAACAGAACGGGTGGATCTTTTGCAGGCATTTAATAAAGGAATAAAAGATTTTAAGACTGTTGGACGGCATGATTTAGAGGCATTATATCGGAAAAATTACGATACCTATCTGGAATTGTTCGATCAGATTAGAATTGCCTATGATAAAGAAAGATAATGGACTCTGGAAGTAATATGATTCATTCCAGCAAAAAAGCGGAAACTCCGGTTTACAAAACCAGAATTTCCGCTTTTTATTATTTAATTTGATTTTACTTCTTTCCATGCTTCATTATAGACAGAATCTACATCGTTGCCAAGATATTGATACACTTCGCTGTTTTTCAGTGCATCTTCATCCGGGAACAGTGCCTTGTTGTTTTTCAGTTCCGGGTCAAGAAGATTAAAAGCTCCTTTGTTTGGTGTTGCGTAGGTGATATATTCAAAGTTCTTCTTTGCAATATCGGGACGGGATAAAAAGTCAATCCATTTCTCCGCATTTTCTTTGTTCGGAGCATTGGCAGGAATGACCCAGGAATCCAGCCACAGGTTTGTTCCCTCTTCCGGGATCACATACTCCAGAGAATAATCCAGATTTAAATCTTTTACTTCATTCTGGATATAGAGCATTTCGCCGGAATAGATAACACCAACAGCCGCTTCTCCGCCGATCATCTTATCCCGGACCTGGTCGATGACATAAGCCTGTACCAGTGGTTTCTGTTGGATCAACAGATCTTTTGCTTCTTTAATCTCATTTCCGTCAGTCGTGTTCATGGAATATCCCTTTGATTTAAGCGCTACCATAAAAGCATCCCGGACGCTGTCCTGCATAAGAATGTTGTCCTTGAATTTGTCGTTCCAGAGATCAGACCATTTGGTGGGAGCATCTTCTGGTGACACCATGCTGGTATTATAAAGGATTCCCACGGTTCCCCAGCAGTAAGGAACAGAATATTTATTTTCCGGATCAAAACTTTTGGACATCTCCATGTACTTGGGATCAATCTCTTTTACATTTGGAACGTTATCAAAATTGATTTCTGCAAGAAGATTGTTTTCCGCCATTTTCTGAATCATGTAGTCGGACGGGCAGACGGCATCATATTTTACACCGCCGGCTTCAATAACCGGATACATCTCTTCATTGGTTTCAAATAAGTCATAGACTACCTTGATTCCGGTTTCCTCCTCAAACTCTTTGATGACAGATTCATCAATATACTCTCCCCAGTTGTAAACATAGACTTCTCCGGCACTGCCTGCCTTCGCGCTCTTTCCGCCGCAGCCCGTAAGCAGGGAAAGGGACAAGGCGGATAAAATGCCTAGTGTGAGAATGGCTTTAAACTTTTTTTTCATATATAAATTCTCCTCTTATTTTTTTCTCTTAGGTGCAAAATTGGTGATTAAAAGAAGCACCAGCACTGTTAAAAAGATGATGGTTGACAATGCGTACATAGAAGGCTTAATGCCTCTGCGCACTTCACTGTAGATCAAGGTAGAAAGGGTATTGATGCCCGCACCTCTGGTAAAATGGGTGATAATAAAATCATCAAGGGACATGGTAAATGACAGTAAAAATCCGGATAAGACTCCTGGCAAGATATCCGGGAACACTACTTTGAAAAATGCCGAAACCGATGTGGCTCCCAAATCCAATGCGGCTTCATAGGTACTTTTATCTGTCTGCTTTAACTTTGGCATGACGCTTAAAATCACATACGGAATGTTAAAGGTAATATGTGCAATCAGGATGGTCTGGAAGCCAAGAGAGATCCCAAAGGCAATAAAAGCAAGCATGAGGGAGATTCCCGTAACAATATCAGCGTTCAGCATGGGAATATTTGTGATCCCCATAATAATGGAACGAGGTCCCCGCTCCATGCTGTTAATGGCAATGGCAGCCGCTGTGCCGATAATAACTGCGATCAGAGAGGATAAAAAGGCAATCAGCAGGGTGTTATAAAGGGCTGTCATAATGGTACTGCTTGCAAAAAGTTCGCTGTACCATTTCATGGTGAAACCGCCCCACTGGGTGCGGGATTTGGAACTGTTAAAGGAAAGGACTGCCATGGTGGCAATGGGAGCATAAAGAAAGATGACAATTGCTACCAGATAAAAGTCCTGAAGGATTCGTTTGATAATACCATTGCGTCTGCTCATCAGAATGCGGTTCCCTCCCCATTTTTATCGTATTTTGCAATCAGCGCCATGCTGATCAGAATAAAGATCATAAGAACAAGAGATAGCCCGGAACCTAAGTTCCAGTTACTTCCTTTTGTAAATTCCTGCTCAATGACATTGCCGATTAATAAAATCTTACTGCCCCCTAACAGATTTGAGATGACAAAGGTAGTAAGGGCAGGAACGAAAACCATGGTAATTCCGCTTACGATCCCTGGAATACTGAGAGGAAGCAGAATACGGAATAAGACCTGAAATGAATTAGCGCCTAAATCCTTGGCAGCATTGATCACGTTGTCATCAATCTTCATCAGTACATTATAAATAGGAAGCACCATAAATGGCAGGAAGTTATACACCATACCAAGGATAATGGCTCCGGGTGTGTTGATTAAAGTCTGTTTTGGCAGATGGAGTGTGGATAAGATCCCGTTTATGACACCGTTTCGCTCCAGAAGAGTCTGCCAGGCAAGGGTTCGAAGCAGGAAATTCATCCACATGGGAAGAATGAAGATAAATACAATGAAGCTTCCCTGTCCCATTCCCTTTGAGCGAAGTATCATGGCAAGCGGATATGCCAGAATCAGACACAACACGGTACTCACCAGTGACAGTTCCAAAGAAAGCCATAAAGCCTTTGCATGTTCATCGGTGGAGATGGAGAGAACATTTGCCAGGGTAAATGCACCGGATCGGTCTGTCACTCCATAAAGGACGATTAAGCCCAGAGGAATCAGGATAAATCCAATCATCCACATCAGATATGGGCCGGATAATAGTTTTTTATTCATTGATTCCAACCGCCTCCTCGTCTTCTGAAGCAGGCTTATTCATGATCTGAATGTCAAAAGGATCTACATGAATGCCGACGTTTTGTCCTACCGGGAACATGTCCGTGCTGTGCACCAGCCATTCAAAGCCATCTGGAGTTTTGACCTCCATCTCGTAATGGACACCTTTAAAGATCAAGTGAGTTACAACTCCTGCAATACTTCCGTTTTCTGGAGTAACCAGATCAATGTCTTCCGGGCGGATCACTACGTCAACCGGCTTGTTGGTGCCAAATCCCTTGTCCACACAGGAAAATCTGGAACCAAAGATTTCAACCAGTTCATCCCGGACCATGGTTCCCGGCATAATATTGCTTTCTCCGATAAAGTCAGCCACAAAGGCATTTTCCGGTTCGTTGTAGATATTTTCCGGAGAACCCATCTGCTGGATATAGCCCTGGTTCATAACAACAATTGTATCGGACATGGTGAGTGCTTCTTCCTGATCATGGGTAACATAGATAAAGGTAATGCCCAGCTCATTCTTCAAGCGGATCAGTTCGTACTGCATGTCCTGGCGGAGTTTAAGATCCAGTGCACCCAGAGGTTCGTCAAGCAAAAGAACTCTAGGCTCATTTACAATGGCTCTTGCAATGGCAATTCGCTGCTGCTGCCCGCCACTTAAAGAACTAACGGAGCGGTTTTCAAATCCGTCTAAGTTTACCAGTTTCAGGGCGTACTTGATTTTGTCCTGAATGTAAGTCTTTGGTTTGTTTTTGATTTTCAGACCAAAGGCAATATTCTCTGCGATAGACATGTGGTTAAATAAAGCATATTTTTGAAACACGGTGTTCAGTTGTCTTTTGTTAGGCGGAAGGCTGGTAATATCCTGTCCTTCAAAGATTACCTGTCCTTTCCCTGGACGCTCAAATCCTCCGATAATGCGCAGGGTTGTGGTCTTTCCGCATCCGCTGGGTCCTAGTAACGTAACGAATGTATTTTGTTTTACTGAGAGATTCAAATCATCCAGTACCATGGTACCGTCAAAACTTTTTGTGATATTGCGTAAATCAATTAGTGGCTGACCCATGACCTTTTATCCTCCTGTCAAAAGCTTGGCGGGGAACTTACCCAGATAAGGGTAGCACCTGCCTTGCTGCTCAAATAATGTTTCTTGTCCGATATAAAGTAAAAGGATTCCCCCTTTTTTGCTTTATATGTCTTATTTCCAATATGAATGGAAATATTGCCCTGTAAGATGTAGCCGAATTCTTCTCCTTCATGAGGATTGTCAGGGTATGTCTGTCCGCCTGGCTTCAAGGTCAGAAGAATGGGTTCCATCATATTCTTCTGTGCATTGGGAATGATCCATCGGATTTCATTTTTTAAATCGCAGTCGAATTTTTCAAAGTAGTCACCTTTTCCAAACACGATCTGTTCTTCCGGAGTTTCGTTAAAAAATTCTCCAATCGAAGTGCCCAGGCATTGTAATATATCCATAAGAGTTGCAATGGAGGGAGAAGTTAAGTCCCGTTCAAGCTGAGATATGAATCCCTTTGACAGTTCTGCCCGGTCCGCCAGCTCTTCTTGAGTCAGCCCTTTTAACACGCGCAGTTCTTTTAGTTTTGTACCGATATCCATATGCTCCTCCTTGTTATTATGTTAAGCCGAAAGTTTACTTATACTAACTGACGATAAATATAAGTTAAAAGTTTAGTAATAATAAACAGGCAGCAAGATACATTATACTTATTTTTCCTGTTATGTCAATAGTTTTTAAAGAAGTTTATCCTTAACAAATGAGGAATCTTATGATATGATATTTGGTAGTTTACACAAGGAAAAATCCAGGAGGAAATTTAATGATGAAAGGTAAATATATGGCTTATGTAGGCTCTTATTCCTACAACGGGAAAGCAAAAGGGATTACAGTCTATGATGTGGACGTGGACAAGGGCAGTTTTATTCCCAGATGCGAGGTTGAAGTGGATAATTCTTCCTACCTGATTGCCTCCAGCAATGGTAAGACCCTTTATTCGATTGCTGACGAAGGGGTGGTATCCTTCCGCATTCATGAGAACGGGTCTATAACAAGGCTTAATTCTGCCAATATTAAGGGCATGAGAGGCTGCCATTTATCCACCGATGAAGAGGACAGGTACATCTTCGTATCAGGATACCATGACGGAAAATGTACGGTGCTTCAGTTAAACGAAGACGGCTCTGTAGGAGATATTGTTACCAGCGTGTTTCATAAGGGATTTGGAAGTGTGGCAGAAAGGAATTTCCGCCCTCATGTGAGTTGTTCCAGAAGAACACCGGATGGCAGGTTTATTATGGTGGCTGATCTTGGAATTGACCAGGTGAAGATCTACCGTTTTGACGAGAAGGAAAAGCAGATGGTTTTAATGGATGCCATCCGCTGTGACCTGGAATCGGCTCCCAAGTGCTTCCGGTTCAGCGAGGACGGAAAATTCTTCTATCTTCTATATGAATTAAAGAACGTGATTGATGTATTTACTTATGAAGAAGGAGAGCGTCTTCCAAAGATTGAGAAGATCCAGACCATTAAGACTACGGGAAAGGCACCGCTCACCCAGTTGACGGCAGCCTGTTCCATGCGTCTGTCAAATGATGAGAAGCACATGTTCTGCGGCAATGCAGGAGACAATACCGTAACGGTCTATGAACGTGATAAAAAAACAGGACTGTTAACCTTTTGCTGCTGCCTTCCCATCAGCGGAAGCTACCCCAAAGATCTTTGTATATTCCCTGATGACAGGCATATTGCCTCTATTAACCATGAGACAGGAAGCATCACCTTCTTTACGGTGGATTATGAAAAAGGTCTTCTGATTATGAATGGAAAAGAATTAAGGGTCAATGAACCCAATAGCTGTGTAATTGTAAAAGTCAGGGATTAAAAGGAGGGACAAACGTGGCAGGATCAACACTTGGAACAATATTTAAGATATCCACCTGGGGGGAATCCCATGGAAAAGGAATTGGTGTGGTTGTAGACGGCTGTCCGGCAGGACTTGCCCTTAAACAAGAGGATATCCAGGAATACTTAGACCGCAGAAAACCAGGGCAGAGCAAGTTTACAACAAAAAGGAATGAAGCGGATGAGGTGGAGATCCTATCCGGAATCTTTGAAGGAAAGACCACAGGCACTCCTATTTCCATGATCGTATGGAATACAGACCAGCGCTCCAGGGATTACGGGAATATTATGGAAGTATACCGTCCCGGACATTCGGACTTTACCTACGACTCCAAATATGGATTCCGGGATTACCGGGGCGGCGGCAGGTCTTCCGGAAGAGAAACCATTGCAAGAGTTGCTGCAGGTGCCATTGCCGCCAGCTTTTTAAAGTCTCTTGGAATCACCGTAGCTGCATACACCAGATCAATCGGACCTTATACCATTGACCCTGACCGTTTTGACATAAAGGAACGGGACAATAACCGGCTTTATATGCCTGATTCAGAGACCGTTTTAAAGGCAGAAAAGTATGTGGAAGAGATGATGGCAGAACCAGATTCGGTAGGCGGTGTGGTGGAATGTATCATTGACGGGGTTCCGGCAGGTATTGGAGATCCGGTATTCGAAAAATATGATGCGGCTCTTGCAAAGGCAGTCATGTCTTTGGGTGCGGTAAAAGGATTTGAGGTGGGAGACGGATTTGCAGCATCCCTGTCCAGAGGATCTGAGAATAATGATAGTTTCCGAATTGGAAAAGATGGCTCCGTGGAGAAAGCCACCAACCATTCCGGCGGCATTTTAGGCGGAATCAGCGATGGTTCCAGAGTCATATTCCGGGCGGCTTTTAAACCCACTCCTTCCATCGCAAAGTTTCAAAAGACCGTAACAACACAGGGCGAAGAAACAGAGATTCAGATTAAAGGCCGTCATGATCCGATCATTGTTCCCAGAGCCGTTGTGGTAGTAGAAGCGATGGCAGCTCTGACAACTGCCGATCTGCTCTTAACGAACATGACATCAAGAATGGACCGGATCGTGTCTTTTTATAAGAAGTAAGAACTTGCATCAATAGAATGCGATATAATAATAGAAGAAAGCAGGAGAAAACACATGAAGATTGCAATGGGAAATGATCATACAGCCATAGGACTTAAGAATGTTATCAAAGAATTTGTAGAAGCAAAGGGATACGAGGTCATTGACTTCGGAACCAATGCCACAGAAAGCTGTGATTATCCGGCTTATGGGGAAAAAGTGGGACGTGCAGTAGCAGACGGAGAGGCTGATCTTGGAATCGCGATCTGTGGAACCGGAGTTGGAATCTCTCTTGCCTGCAATAAGGTGAAAGGAATCCGTGCCTGCGTATGCAGTGAACCATATACAGCAAAGCTGTCCAGAATGCACAATGATTCCAATGTTCTCTGCTTTGGTGCCCGGGTGATCGGGGATGAGATGGCAAAGATGATTACAGAACAGTGGCTTGATGCCCAGTATGAAGGTGGAAGACACCAGCGCCGTGTGGACATGGTGATGGATATTGAGAATAGAGAGTAGGGAATGTGATTGCCTCCGGGATTGTTCTGTTATAATCCTGGAGGCAATTTCTTAATAATTTTATTCATTCACAGTGTTAACATGATAAAAGAGGAGCACACCAAAGGAGGTTTATAGCATGAAGAAAATTGGATTTATTGGAGTTGGGATTATGGGAAAATCAATGGTCCGCAATCTTATGAAGGCAGGATTTGAAGTGTCTGTATATACCAGGACCAGGAAGAAAGCAGAAGAGGTTCTTTTAGAAGGCGCCTTGTGGTGTCCGGATGTCTGTTCCTGTGCAAAGGGAAAGGATGCGGTTATAACAATCGTCGGTTACCCCTCTGATGTGGAAGAGGTCTATTTGGGAGAAGGCGGAATCATTGCCAGTGCAGATCCCGGTACCTATATCATAGATATGACTACCACCAGCCCGAAGCTTTCGGTCCGTATCTACGAAGCGGGAAAAAAAGCAGGATTGAACCCTCTGGATGCCCCTGTAACCGGAGGAGATACAGGAGCGAGAGAAGGCACACTCACCATCTTTGCAGGAGGAGAGGAAGAAGATTTCCATGCCTGCCTTCCATTGTTTGAAGCCATGGGAGCCAACATCAGATATCAGGGAAAGGCAGGCAATGGGCAGCACACCAAGATGTGCAACCAGATTGCCATTGCAGGAGCGTTATCCGGTGTCTGTGAGTCACTGGTCTATGCCAGAGCAAACGGGCTTGATGAAAAAAACATGGTGGAATCCATCGCGACAGGAGCAGGAGGAAGCGCCCAGTTAAAGGCTTTGGCACCAAGGATTCTGGCAGGAGATTTTGCACCGGGATTTTTCATCAAGCATTTTATCAAAGATATGAAGATTGCCGCAGAAGAGGGCAGGGAAGCAGGTGCCAATCTGGGAATGTTAGAATATGTTCTTTCCATGTATGAAGAGATGGATGAGAAAGGGCATGGAGAAGAAGGCACTCAGGCTCTTGTAAAATATTATCAGTGGTAACTGTTAAGAAAACCACCAGCTCTGGCTGATGGTTTTCTGTCATTTAATCTTTTTAATGGATGGAAAATAGCGGAATAGGACCTTCGCAATAATCTTATCTTTTTTCACATATTTCTGATTCCATCTTCTGGCATCTGCGGAGTGGTTCCGGTTGTCACCTAACATAAAGTAGGAGTCCTCCGGGACTTCGAAATGGGCATCCGGTTCCGGTATCATAGGTTCCGGAAGATAGGGTTCATCAAGAGGAGTCTCAGAGTTGTTTAAGTAAACCCTGCCTTCCCTGATATCCACTGTATCTCCGGGAAGTCCGATGATCCGCTTTACATAATAGATCTTTTCAGTAGGATCATCCGGAAAATGGAAGATTGCCACATCTCCCCGTTTCGGATCAGAAAAGTGATAGGAAAGTCTGGAACCGATGACCCGGTCCCCTGTCATAATGGTCTGTTCCATGGAACCGCTTGGTACTCTGCTGTTGGCAATGATGAAGTTGTTAAGCACAAACGCAATAACAGCAGCCGTAATAATAATTTTAATCCAACTGATAATTTCTTCTTTCCAGTTAAATGTTTTCTCCTGGTTGGGCATGGCTTTGTCTCTTTTCCTATGTTTTTTCATTGAAAGTTTCTTCTTTGAGTTTATATGAGTTTCCCTCATAACGCAAGGGGGTTCACGAAATGGTAAGAAAATATTCACAATCATAAAGAAAACATAATCTCCTGCAATAAGAGTGGAATTTCACCAAAAGATGTGCTATGCTTTTGCATAGATGAAAAGAGACAGGAGAATGTTTATGATATTTTATGCCCTTGGCGCTGCGGCAGCAGAGGAACCTGTTCTGGATATCAAACAGGAGGTTCAGGAGAATTTAGAACAGTTAAAACCAAACGTGATTCTGGATACCATAAAAGGCTGGGTCCCGGATCTGGTTTCCTTTGGAATCAATCTGCTTATTGCTCTTGTGATTCTTTTTATTGGTTCCAGAATTATTAAGATCCTTCATAAGATGCTGGAGCGTTCTTTTACAAAGATGGATATGGAGCTGAGTCTGAGAAGATTTCTTTTATCCGTTCTCAATGCAGCCATGTATTGTCTGCTTGTTTTTATTATAGCAGGTCAGATCGGAGTTAATTCAGCAACTATTGTAGCACTTCTTGGTTCTGCCAGTATTGCCATCGGTCTTGCTGTTCAGGGAAGTCTGGCGAACTTTGCAGGAGGAGTCCTGATTCTTCTTATGAGACCTTTCCGGGTTGGTGATTATATTGTGGCAAAGGATGGGGAAGGAACGGTTCATACCATTGGTCTGGTTTATACAATCCTAACAACAGCAGATAACAAGCGGATTGTCATCCCCAATGGAGTCTTATCCAATTCTGCACTGACCAATGTAACTGCCATGAAGACCCGCAGGCTGGATCTGTTGGTTACAATCAGCTATCAATCGGATTTGAAGAAAGCAAAGGAAGTTCTTGAGAAGATCATAAACGATCATCCGGGAATCTTAAAAGACCAGGTGCGGGAGGTATATGTCAATGGACTGACGGATCTGGGGGTGGAGCTTGGAATCCGAGGCTGGACACTGATGGAAGAATATTGGAGCGTGCGGCCAGAGATACTGGAACAAAGCAAACTCAGACTGGAAGAATCCGGTATTGAGATTTCCTATCATTCTTTATCTGCATTGAGCCGGGAATAAGCATAAGATAAAAACAATTTTAAATAATTATCTGTTAAATGTCTGATATATTATGATCTTTTTGAATCAAAACCGTAAAAGAGGATCGTTCAGCAGAAATTCCCCGGCAGGAGAGTTAGCCGGGGAATTGTATTATTTAATCTTATAAGTTACGATAACCTGAGCCTGGATATTTAACTGCCCTGGCTCAACCGGTATGGCTTTTGCTTCTGTCTGAGCGGCGGAGCCATTGGCGGTGTAGCCCACATAGCGGCTGTTGTTGTAAGTGCTCACTTCTTCCACGCTGTAGATGTCTCCCAGTTTGGTGCCGCTTGCTTCTGCCATTGCCTCAGCTTTTACTTTTGCAGAGGCGATTGCCTTTTTTAAAGCCTCCTGATAACTTTCGTCGTATTTGCCTGACAGATAAGAAATGCTGTCAATGTTGTTGATTCCTGCGTCAATACTGGAGGCAACGATGGTTCCTGCTTTCTCGATGGGAAGATCTGATACGAGAAGAGTGGTCCGCATCTGGTAGTCGGTGATGGTCTGACCGGAGGTGTAATCATAAACAGGCTGCAGCCCAAAGTTTGAAGTCTGAATGGACTTTTCTTCGATTCCGGATTGCTTTAAGAAATCAAGGACTTTATTCACATCGGCACTGTTCTTCTCCTGAGCAGTCTTAGGGTCTGCTTCCTGGGTTGATACTGCAAAACTGATCTGTGCAATGTCGGGAATTACTTTTACATCTTCTGTGCTCTGTACCTGAATGGTACTTGCCGCTCTCTGGTCAGCGGATACATTGGCAGCAGGTGCTGCCACAGATTGGGTCTTGGCACACGCGGTAAGACTGAGTGCCGTAGCGGCGAAAAGTATGCCAGCCAGTGTCTTATTGATTCTTCTCATGGAAATTCCTCCTTTATGTTCCTTTATTTTACAGGAAAAAAAGAAATGATGTATTTCTTTTCTCTTAACATTCCAGGTCGAAATTCATAGATTTTCTTTACAGAAAAATCCGGACAGAAAAAAACTTTATTTATTGTATTTATGAAGCCGCCGTGTTACTGTTGAATCAGCAAAAAAAGAGGAGGGTACTTATGAGGGAATGTGGTATGCTGCTTCCGGTGGCGAGTCTTCCGTCAAGATATGGAATCGGTGCATTTTCAAAAGAAGCATATGAATTTATTGATCAGTTAAAAAGAGCAGGACAGCAGTACTGGCAGATTCTCCCCCTGGGTCCTACAGGATTTGGCGATTCACCTTACCAGTCCTTTTCCGCATTTGCCGGCAATCCCTATTTCATTGACTTGGAAGAACTGGTGAGGGAAGAACTGCTGACCAGGGAAGAATGTGATATGGCAGATTTTGGACACAGGGAAGATGAGATTGATTATGAGCGTTTATACCATAATCGGTTTCCCTTATTAAAGAGTGCTTACAAACGGTGGAGAAGTAAGGGGCATACGGCGGAGGAATCCATTGAGACATGCGGAGAAGAAACCGCTCTTTTCTGTTTATATATGGCATGTAAGGATCATTTTCACGGTGCAAGCTGGAATGTGTGGGAGGAAGATATCCGGTTTCTGGTTCCTGAGGCAGTGATGCGTTATCAGAAGGAGTTAAAGGAAGAGATTGGTTTTTACGGATTTCTCCAGATGAAATTCATGGAGCAATGGAAACGGCTGAAAGAATATGGGGCTTCCCAGGGAATCAGAATCATTGGGGATATGCCCATTTATGTGGCATTTGACAGTGCGGATGCCTGGGCTCATCCGGAATTATTTCTCTTTGATGAAACCCGTTCTCCCATTGCAGTGGCAGGCTGTCCTCCTGATCAGTTCGCTCCCACGGGACAATTGTGGGGAAATCCCCTGTACCGTTGGGGATATCACAGGGAAACGGATTACCAGTGGTGGAAAAAGCGTATGGAATACAGCTTTGAACTGTATGATGTTGTGCGGGTGGATCATTTTCGTGGATTTGATGAATACTATTCGATTCCTGCGGGTGATGAGAATGCCGTAAACGGGACCTGGGAGAAGGGACCTGGAATGGAACTTTTCTGCCAGCTTCACAAGACATTTGGAAACCTGGATATTATTGCAGAAGATCTGGGGTTTTTAACCCAATCAGTCCGCACTCTGTTGGAGCAGACCGGGTTTCCTGGAATGAAGGTGCTGGAATTTGCATTTAATTCCTGGGAGCAAAGCGATTATCTGCCCCACAATTATACAAATAACTGTGTGGTATACACCGGAACCCATGACAATGACACCTTAAAGAGCTGGTATCATCATCTTTCAGACCAGGACCGTTCCTTTTCAGACCGTTATTTAAACGTACAGAACCCTCCGGAGGAGGAAGTCTCCTGGAACTACATTCGTCTGGCATTATCAAGTGTTGCCCGCCTTGCAGTCATTCCGGTTCAGGATTATCTTGGCCTTGGTTCAGAAGCCCGCATCAATGAGCCGTCCACAATAGGGAAAAACTGGCGCTGGCGCCTGAAACCTGGTGCTTTAACCGAATCCGTTCTGGATCGGTGCCGGGAACTGGCATTCCTCTATGGGCGTTTGCGGTAACCTGCTTCTTTGATGATGTCTGATTACAAGAAAAGAGACTTTAAGAAATAAGTGCCATGTTCCCGGCTGATATTTCTTAAAGTCTCTTTTTTGATCCCTGGATCAGGGGGTAAAGACGGATTGCGTCTGACTGGTCTGCTTTTCAGAACGTTCATTAGTACTGTTTTCATCAGAGATATCTTCCTCATCCTGTGTCTCGTCTTCCAGGACATCTTCTTCCACATTCTCACCTCTTGGATTAAAGGTAACGTGCATCTCGTTGCCGATCTTATCCTTGGCAGAAACGGTTAAGTTCCCTTTCTTGATCTCAAACATCACAAGTCCGGTACTTTTGTCAATAGACAATGGCTGAATGATGGGCTTGTCCTCGTTATAAGCAGAGATGGAGGAATAATTCACACCGGACTGGCTGTCCTCAAGGCGGAAGGAAAGAATCCCATCTTTAAATACCTTATCTTTAATGGCAGGCGGCGTATCATCCAGTACGTTAACCTGCTCGTACAATATTGTCTTCATTTTATTAAAACAGGTAAGCTTAACTTCCAGTACTCCATTATTCTGCAACGCAGCAGTATAAGTTCTTGCGCCGCTTTTTTTAATCTCCACGGGAGTTCCGTCAAGGAATACTTCTGTAGCGGTTAAGGGGAGGATTGAGCTGATTTTCAGTTCCATGGTTGTAGAGATATAATCACTGCTTTCTGCAATGGTTACATCACCCTTTGGCTTCTCTGTAGCAAGAAAAAAGATAAGACCATTGATCGCGATAAAAGGCAGCACATAAAACAGAAGGACCGAAAGAAAACCACGTTTGCCCGAATCCCGTCGGTTCGGGGCGCCTGATTGCCTGCGGACTGGTCTTGACTGATTATTATAATGGTTCATCTGATTTACTTTCCTCCTGATTGTATTTATGTTTCCCAAATATTGTCTGAAACCTGCTTGTTTCAGGACACGTCCTAGCATAGCAGAAAATCGGGAATCTTACAAGATGAAGCAATAAATTGTAATAACTTAATTTATTCTTACGAACAAAGTCTTGCAAAAAGGTTCGTGGATTGCAGAAATAACTTTCCTGATTGGTAACGATACTTGTAAATGTGCCAGATTAATGATAAGATATGTAACGTTACAGGGGGAGGAGAAAAAGCAATGTATATGTAATAAGGAAGCATCCCAAGTATGAAATTATTTGAGGTGCTTTTTTGCTTTTCCAGACAGAATCATAGATTTGTGTGATACAATAAATAAAGAAGGAAATTTAAGTGTAGAATAATAGGATTCCTGTTTCTAATAGAGATTAATCATGGAATCAATTGCAATAGGAGAAGGATCGACGATGAAGCATAAGACAAAGATATGCAGTATTTTAATCATCCTGGCAATTATAACAGGTGCTGTATATGCAGGAAGTATGTTAATAAAAAAGACACAGAATGAAAATAAGCAAGATAAAAGCAGTTTCACTCATACCTTTGAACTTGCAGAGCTGCAGGAAGGTGACTATCCAACCGTTCTGGCTGATCAAAGGTTTGCAGACCTGGTTTATGAAAGAAGTGAAGGCCGGATTCAGATTCATGTGACGGCGGGAGGAAAACTGGGGGAAGAGGCAGATGTGATTGAAAAATTGCAGAATGGTACCCTTGGTTTTGCCAGAGTTTCCATTGCGCCAATGGCAGAATATTCAGATTCATTAAATGTGTTGATGCTGCCTTATCTGTACCGTGACGATGCCCATATGTGGAACGTATTAAACAGTGAGATCGGAGAACAGATGCTCCAGTCCATATCTGCTGCAGGAATGACAGGACTGGCATGGTATGACAGCGGTGCAAGAAGTTTTTATTTTAAAGATAAAGCTGAAACCCTGGATCAGCTTGAAGGAAAAAGAATACGGGTTCAGACAAGCAGCATGATGTTTGCCATGTGTGAAGCATTGAGAAGCAATCCAAAGAATGTTGCTGAAAATGAGATTATCCGTTATGTCCAGATGGGGACACTGGATGGTGCAGAGAATAACATTCCTACCTTTTTCAGTTTTAAGCAGTATGAAGCGTGCAAATATTTTCTTTTGGATGAGCATACCAGAATACCGGAGATTCTGGTGTCATCTCAGGCGGCTTTGGAGGAACTGACAGATACGGATATGCAGATTCTCAGAGCGTGCGCCAAAGAAACAGAGCAGTATGAAAGGGAGCAGTGGAAGAAGGCAGAAGACCGTGCAAGAACATCACTGGAAGAAAAAGGGGTGGTATTTCTTACGCTAACAGAGGAAGAGAAGCAGAAATTCATTGAGGCATGTTCTTCTTTATATGAGGAGTTTGGAGAAGAATACCAGAAGACGATTCAGGCAATTAAGGAAATGGAATAATAAAATGGACAAATGGAAAGAAAAATTACTTTTGGATCTGAATCATATTTCAAGAGTTGCAGTATTGGAAGAAGCCTACCATGTAGAGGCGATGTTAAGAAACTATATAAAGGTTTTAAAATACCGCTGGTCTTATGAAAAACAGATGGTAACCGCGAATATGGAACTGGTATATATGAAGATGATGCTGGAGTATTATAGAATAAAATCCAACAATGAGCTGAAGACGGAAGTAGTAATCATGCCGGATATTGATACAAAGTCCGTGATGATCCCCCACTTTTCCTTTTGCAGTGCAATGAGCGGCTGTTTGGAGCAGATGCAGGAAGATGACCGGGATCTGGAGATAAATGTTACCGTTTCTTTTGTTGAACAGATATGGACTGTGAATCTAGTAATGAAGGGACAGGCAGATTGGACACAGATAAGGAAGGAGATCACCAGCAAAGAAAGCGAGGGCTGTGATGTCTTTTATGAAGTGAAAAAAAGATGGGAAGATATGTTTGGGGAAAACAGCATTATAATAGAAGACAACAGGACAGAACTGATGATACAGTTTAGGAATACAGAGGTTAAGTCTTTATGAAGAATAAGGGACGAAGAAAGTTATCAATTCTTGAGCAGTTAATTCTTTATTTTCTTAGCATAGGTTTAATTTTAGGAGCAATTGCTTTCTTTGTTGTACGGTTCAACCATAATGTGTTAAGGAGTAATTCAACATACTTAACTTATATATCCAATATAAATGAACTCTATAAATTACAGGAAGAAAACAAAGGAATTCTTTATGAAATCGAAAAAGGTGGGGATGAATCAAAGACAGAAGAGCTGCTTTATAATATCAGACTCTCCAATCAATACCTGGACGATCTGGAGAATGGCTTTACAACAAGAGACACCAAACTTCGTATCCGGACTGTAAAGTATCTGGTAAAGCGGTTTCAAAACCATGCGAAAGAAATGATATGGCTGAGGGACTATGAAACCAGTGCTCCAGGCGATATAGATGAAATGAGCGAAGAAAGTGCCGCTTATTCCATGTATTTGGAAACCTTGGAGATATCCAACCGCATTAATCTGTATCTGCAGGAGATTCTGCGCTATAGCGTAGATGAAAATCAGGAATTTATCCATCAGTCCATTGATAATTCCAAATATCTGCAGGCAATGGTTTTAGGTTTCTTTCTGTTTTTATTCGCAGTCAGTATTGGCTTTTGCTATGCCTTTGCCAAATATGCCAGTAAATTAATCAAAAACATCATGGCAATTACAGAAGATATTTCAAAGGGCGAAAAAGAAAATGAAGTAATCACTTTGGATGGACCCAAGGAAATACAGGAGTTAACCATACAGTTTAATCATTTACTGGAGACCATTTATAAATTAAATAAAGAAGCAAAAGAAAAGTCAAGGCTGGAGCTTCGGCTGATTGAAGAAGAGAAAAACAAAGCTGACTTGCAGTTACAATTAACAAAAGAAGAATTGGAGCAGATCAAGGTAAGGGAAAAGCTGAAGGAAGCACAGCTTCATGGACTTCAGATGCAGATTCAGCCCCATTTCTTATTTAATACGTTAAATATCATATCCATGACCGCCTACCTTGAAAAGGCAGATCATGTGTATGAATTACTCCTTGCATTTTCTAAATTTTTACGCCATTATTTAAAAAAAGCAGATCAGAATGTATACATTGAAGAAGAATTTGATATGATCACCCAGTATCTCACTCTTTTAAAAGCAAGAATGGCAGACCAACTGGATTATCAAGTGATCATAAGTGATACGGTTACCAGGAAAAGACAGATTAAGATCCCTATGTTCACGTTACAGCCCATTGTAGAAAATGCCTTTCGACACGGAATCGAAAAGCTTGTGAAGAAGGGGATAATTATTGTCCGGCTGAAACAGCAAAATGATAGGATGGTGATCAGTATTTATAATAACGGGACAGGGATGGACAAAGAGGAATTACAGGATGCAAGAAACCGGGTAATGGATAAAGGTGATAATTTTGCAGAGGATGCCCAGATCGGCATGGAGAATGTTTCTTATCGGCTGTATCGGAGTTTCGAAAACCGGGTAAAATTCTTGATTTATAGTTCCAAAGAGAGAGGAACAGTGATTACCATTCAGATTACACTGGAATGATAGGACAATCAGATGGAATCGCACAGAAAGCTGCTATAGAAATGGAGAATCGCTATGTTTCAATTATTAATTGCAGATGATGAATCTATTGAAAGACAAGCCCTTAAAAGCATCATTTATCAAAATTTCCCCAACGATTTTGAAGTGACGGAGTGCTCCAATGGTCTTGATGTTGTAAAGCAGGCAGAACAGGTAAAACCTGATATTATTTTCATTGATATCAAGATGCCTGGTCAGTCTGGGATTGAAGCGATTCGGCAGATTCGTGAGTTTTTGCCGGATATTGATATTATCATTATCACAGCCTATGACTATTTTGATTATGCAAAAGAGGCAATATCCCTAAAGGTGAGTGAGTTTCTGATTAAGCCCATTGATATCCATGAGGTTATTTCCCAGGTAGAATGTCTTTTGGGAAAGCTTAGAAAAAGGGAAGAATCGCAAAAATACAGTGTTGAAATAGAATCAAAATTAGAAGTGATTAAAATTCGTTATGAACAGGAGTTTATGGATTTACTTCAAAGGTATAACACAACTCCTCAGATGTTACAGGAATATTTGAATATTATTGATTATTCTTTTGGCAAAGGAATTGCCGTTATCATAGATTTTGAAACTGTTTTGGAAGAAGAATCCATTGGAAAGGTTCAAAAGGATTTTATTTGTACCAGATTTTTAAACAGGATTAAGGTACAAAGTGAAAAAGCCGGGCTAAAATGTATGCAGCAAAGCGAGACAGATGTGGAGCTATTATTTTTCCTCAGCGAAACGGATTCGGAAGAAGACTTGAAGCAGACTGTAACCACTCTCATAGAGAATAGTAAGAAAAATATGAGTATAACAGTTTCTTATGAATGCAGCCGGTTAATCCAGAGGATTGAGGATCTGCCGACAACCGTGTACTCCTTTAAACAATCCTTTTTCAGTAAGAAAAGAACTTATTTCTACCCATATGAAATAGAAGAAAGACTCATTTCTGAAATAGAGAAAAAGAATTTTCCAGAAGCAAAAGAATGTATCAGAAAGATTGTGAAAGAGCTTGGGAAGCAGGATCATAGTGAGTTGATGCAAAGAGAAGTACATGGTTTATACACAGTGGTCAGAAGATATATCAAAGGCTTATCAAAGGAATCCTTGTTGCCGGAAGCGGACAAGGTAGTAGAGAATATAAAACTGGAATCCGATATTTTGTCTTTTTTTGAACAATTAATGGATTACGCAGAAAAAAGTCTGGAACAGAAAAGCAGAAAAAACCAGGCACTGATTCAAAAAATCTGTAATTATTTAGAAGAACATTATCAGGAAGACATCTCTTTAGAGGAAGCCGCCAATATCATTGGATTTAGTTCTTTTTACTTTTCCAAGCTGATGAAAGAATACTGCAATATGAGCTACATTGATTATGTCAGCACAATTCGTATAAAAAAAGCAATGTCCCTGTTTGAAACAACGGATCAGACAATCAGCCAGATTGCTTTATTAGTGGGATATTCTGATCCCAATTATTTTACAAGAGTGTTCAAAAAGATTGTGGGTAAGACACCCAGTGCATATAAGGAACAGGTAAAGGAAGGGGAATAAGAAGGGCAAAAAGAAGCGTTTAAAAGAGCAAGGACAAAATTGTTATTTTATTTTTAGGTGGATAACAATTTCGTCCTTGCTTTGACTTTGTTAAAAAAAGTGAACAAGATAATGATATACTTGACTATTTTGTCAAGGAAATCCTGCTGAAAGAATTGTTATAATAAGTCACATATTGTAGAAAACAAAGAATAATGCAGGTGAAATTATGAACAAACTATCGTTAAAAGAAAAAATCAGTTATGGGTTTGGTGATTTAGGTAATGGCTTTATGTTTGATATGGGGCAGTTGTATTTACTCAAGTTTTTGACTGATGTGGCAGGAATTCCGGCTATTGTCGGAGGAAGCATTTTTTTAGTTACAAAACTTTTTGACGCAATCGTAGATCCTCTTGTTGGCGGTTTTATCGAAGCTAGAAAATTTAATCCTAAATCAGGAAAATACAGACCTGTCATGATGATTTCAAGTATTTTACTTGCAATTTTATCTGTTTTTGTATTTATGAGTCCTAACTGGGGCGTTGATGGAAAAGTGATTTATGCCTATGCTTCATACATGATCTGGGGTATGTTATATTCCTTTACCAATATTCCATACGGAACACTGGCATCTACCATGACCAGAGATCCGCAGGAACGGACTTCTCTTGCTGCGTTCCGTCAATTAGGAAGTACTATGGCTTTATTGCTTTCCGGTATTATGGTTGTTCCTATGGTTTCAAAATTTGATGATCCTATCGTTGGATACCCGGTTGCAATTGCAGTTATGGCATTACTTGGTATTGGTGCCTTTTACATGACCTTTCGGAATTGTAAAGAGAGAGTTACAGAATCTGAAAAGGTTGAGCATGAAAAAATAACATTAAAGAGTATTAAGCATATTATTTTTACAAACAAACCATTGTTGGTGCTGATTTTAATGACGGTATTTACCATTTCAGCATATAACTTAAGATCAGCAATGTTGATCTATTTCTGCCAGTATAATTTAGGAAATACAATCTTAATGCCATATGTAAGTTTTATCAGTATTGGAACTTCTTTACTTGGTGTATATGCAATGCCTCTTATCTCCAAACGGGTTGGTAAGAAAAACACAGTAATTATCGGTTTTATCATTAGTATTATTGCAGATGTGATTAACTTTATTCTTCCATCAAACTTAATTACCTTTATTATTTTCCAGAGTATTGCTTATTTTGGATTATCCATACCAAACGGTATGACATGGGCACTGGTTTCAGATGCAATTGATTACGGTGAATGGAAAACCGGAGAAAAAAAAGGAGCCATTACATACTCAGTATTTAATTTCTCAAGAAAGATTGCCCAGTCCGTTGCAGGCTTTGCAGCAGGTGTTGGCTTATCCCTCATTGGTTATGTACCAAAAGTACAGCAGACTGCAGGAACCTTATTCGGAATCAAGGGATTGTTGTTATTATATCCGGCATTTGCATTAGGAATTGCAGGCATTATAGTCTTCTTCCTTTATAGTCTTTCTGATAAACGGTTTAATGAAATAGCCAAAGAATTAAGAGAAAGAAATAAGACAGAACAAGAATAAAAATGAAATAGAGCTGCTAACTATCTTAGAAAGAGGTTAGCAGTTCTTTTTTATATGGAAATAATACATAGACAACGTTTCCATTGAATGATAAAATAATGACAAATTAACGTATTTAGCGAGTTACATACAGTAGCACAAAAAGAAGTGAAATTATAGGAAATTGGAGAGATATTTTATGCAGAAGCGATCCGAAGTCGAAATGAATTTTAACAAGTCAAGAAGCAACCTACGTCTAGTCATAGCATTTTCTGTTATTAATGTTGTTTTAACTCTGGTCAATTCCGGAATTAATTTTTTATTTTCCACAACATTCCCAATGTTTGTTGTCGGATTAGGGCAATCATTTTCAAATGAAACAGGAAACAATGCTTTTCTTAATATTGCAGTTATTGTGGCTTTTCTTATTATTGGTTGTTATGGTGCATGTTATTTATTATCAAAAAAACGAAAAGTATTTATTGCTATAGCACTAGTATTTTTCTCCTTAGATACTCTTTTTTTGCTATGGATTTTATCTTTTGGAATTGATTTTAATGCAATAATTGATATTGTATTTCATGTTTGGGTAATATACTCCCTCATAATTGGTGTAAAAGCATGGTCGGATTTGAAAAAGCTGCCGCTTAATGAAGAAATCGAAGAAGATGAAGGGCATGAGCATGATATTTCTTCAATCTAGTAATCAAACGCAATTAGACCACAAACCAAGAACGGCAGAGTTATATTATCCCCCAATTATAATAACCTGGAAATCCTAATAAAGAGAGCTTTGGGAACAATCGAACTTATTATAAATGGTATGGTCTATGTGCTTATCTGCTAATGGGAATCTGTTATCCAGGAAAAAGCCAATAGTTTAAATGTGGAATATTTAAGCCTGTTTGATATGACCGACTGGATGTGAAGGTGCTTTGTGAATATTATTACAACAAATTGCTATTTGATGGAGTATTGTACTTTGAAACTTAATATGGATAGTTAGCAAGTGGAGTGGTATTCTATTCATGAAATTATTTATATACTAAGCAGAAAAATAGTTATTTTATAAAATGACATTGGGAATATAGCTAGGTACGATTGGAGCAAATAAGTGATAAAAATACATGATGAGAATACGATATCGTTACAATCATTAAAATCGGATTGTTCACAATGTAGTGGACTATGTTGTACGGCGTTGTTTTTTTCGAAAATGGATGGGTTTCCGGAAAATAAACAAGCAGGAAAAGCCTGTTTTAATCTTCAGAGGGATTTTCAATGCAAAATTCATGGGGAACTTGAAAAAAGAAAAATGAAAGGCTGCATCGGATATGATTGCTTCGGTGCGGGTCAGCAGGTAACACAGTTCATTTATTCGGGGCAAACGTGGCAAAATACTCCAGGTCAGGCAAAGGAAATATTTGATGTATATATAGCGATGTTTCAACTATATCAAATACGTTACTTTTTGCTAGAAGCTATGGCGATTCTTCCTGCTAAAATGTTGCGAAACAATATCACCCCCCTGATTGAAGAAAATGAAATAATATGTAATTCCAAGCCTCATGATATTTTGATATTTAATATAGAGGAATATAGAAATAGAGCTAATATCTTTTTGAAACAGGTTTGCGCTATACTGCAAAAGAGTTTGTGTTTGGAAAACAAAAAATGCCCATCAGATTTTCTGGGGAGAAATTTTGAAAATAAAGATTTTAGGGGATTGGATTTGAGCACAAAGTTATTAATAGCTGCAAATTTTAATAATTGTGTGTTTGGTGGAACAATATTTTTGGGGGCTGATACGCGAGACGCAGATTTTAGCAATGCGGATTTAAGGGATGCGGTGTTTTTATCACAAGGACAAATAAACTCTGCAAAAGGTAATCGAAACACGAAATTGCCCCAATATTTAGATTATCCATTTACATGGAGATAATATATTGAATGAAGTTACAAAAAATTGCGACAAGCAGATTATCATAATGTGAAGTTAATAAATTGAATATTCAACGAAAACTACTAACTATCAGTGTTAAGCTGGTAGTTTTTTAATACGCAAATTGGAATGAATTAATCAACAAAACTGAGATTTGCCGTATACGGTAAACCATAAGTACGGTTTTAAATGATGACCGCCGATTGGGATGACGTATAATTAATTTCGCAAATTTAGTTTCATAAAAAATAGACATGGTCTATAGCCGTTTGGTAAAATAAAGTCACCAC
>NZ_SULJ01000029.1 GCF_007115105.1 Clostridium sp. HBUAS56010 | reverse complement strand
GAAGTAAGACATTCCCTGGAATTGCCAAAGCCATGGCGGAGCAGTGGGCAGGTAACAATACATAATTTAAAGCAAATTAAAGTTTACTTAGAAAAGGAGATGTTAGATATAAAGAAAAGGATTATTGGTTTTATTAAAAAGGTACTTGGTTACTGTGATGGCTGTGGTGATTGTAAGTGTAGATTCTTTAAATATCCTAAAAGGTTCCATATGAGAACTATGTATACAGATGAAGAATCAAATTATATAACCTGTTGCGAAGGATATTACGAAAATGTCGTTGAACCATATTGGGATGAAAGATGGGAAGAGCATTATTTTTCCAGATTATAAGGAATGGGAATTGTAGATGAAGATTGTAAAAGGAAAAGAGCAAGATTATAAAGAATGGTACGAAAATCAAAGTGATGAATATGGCAAAATGTGCTTTAAATATGCAGAAAAATGGGCAGAGCTACTAGAAACAAAAATTAATGAATCTCAAGAGGAACCATTGAAAGTCATTATTGAAAATGCAGATGTTACAAGTCATCAGGCGGATACGGAAGGGATTACGGGTTTCATGTATGGCTGTGCAGTAAGTATTCTTTCTCAGTGTTGGGAGTATGGAAAACATTTGAAAGCATGGCACAATAAAAAATACGATTATGAAGGTAGAGGCATTGTTAATCCAGCAGTTCTTACATTAAGAAATACAGATTAAGTTCACAAGTAAAACAGAGTTTTCTTTTAATGATGGGAGGTGATTTGTAATTTTGGATTATAAAGATACGAATGAATATAAGGTAATTATAAAGACTGGAATCAAATGTAATTGCTTTGAAATAGATCCGATTGGACTATGTTCTGTTACTGATTGTATGAATTGCGGAAATGCAAATACAAAAATTATCAGAATTGAAGATGGTTGTGTCATGAGAGATGACGCTTGCGGTTCCAGATATCAAGAAAAATTGGATAGACTTCTTTATTACAAAAGTAATCCCATGTCTTTTATAGAAGATTATATTATTCCAAAAGGTAAGAAAATGAGTTTATTCCAAAAATGGTATCTTAACAAATTAATCAAGGAGGAAAATAAATGAGATATATTTCAGATGAAGATTACAAAAGAATTATGAAGAAGAAGGTCGGCATTGACCAGGTGCAGATTTTCAGTTCTGAACAGGAGTGTTTGGAGCATGAAAAGGCATTGGCTGCTGAAAGAGCGAAGCAGGAGAAATTACTTACTGAAAAGAATCGTCGTAGTGATGAAGTGAAGAAACTTGGCAATGACTTCATTGAGTTACATAAAAAATACGTGAACGACTATGGTGAAGAGATTTCATTTGACAGTGATTTGGAATCATTGGCTTCATTATATAGTAGTGTATGGCCATTTTTCTTTAGAACAGGAAGAATAATGTAGGAGGTTGAATGCACATAAAAGTTGAAACTGGTTCAGAGATTAAAACCATAGAGTCGGCAGGCAAAAAAAGTTATGGAAAGCGTAGAAGTGAAGCACTGAAATCCATGATTGAGCAGTTCAGAAGATACCCGTCATTATATATTGAATTAACTACAGGTAAGAAATTGCCATGGTATCGAAGATTCTGGATTGATAAAGTGTTAAAGCACATTAGCGGAGGGCGAAGATGAACAACTATTTAAAACAGGATTTAATCAGTAGAATTACAAAATGTTTAAAAGAAGAGAATGAAAGGAATTCTTCGGATTCTGACTGGACTCCATTAAATGTCCCGTTTATGCTTGCACCATTAGTGCAAGCCATGGAAAACAATCCACTAAAAGAACTGGAAGATCATTTAAAAGAATGGAGCATTTTCAATGTAAACTACTGCAAAGACGAAACTGGAGGTTACAGCAATGGCTCTATCGATATTAGTTTTTATAGGACTCGATCCAATAAAACATATGCTGACATTTCTGACATTACATACGTTATAGACTTTAATATTGATGATAGACCATGGGGATATTGCCAGTGTACGGCGGCTGATGAGGATTACCGAGATGATAAAAAATGTTGTGGGCATGGTTGCGACTGGTATGCTCCTGGTGTATCAATTAAAAAGGTAACTAATGTCGTCCGTCATAATTGGGAAGGTGACGAGCATGATTTCTGGGAATTTGAGGATTCGTTTTATAAGGTAAATGAAGATTTGGAAGCTATTAAACTAGAAAAGGAGCGTGCTGCCAGGAAGAAGTTTTTAGAAGAAAACATTTTGGAAATGCAAAAAGAACTTGCAAATTTGTGACTAAAGAACAGTTCAATTGAAAATCACGACCAACTAGTATAAGCAAGCCGTGATTCGAGATGTTAAAGATTTTTTTGTATAAACTCCTGCAAGGTATAAGAAATGTTTCTTAATTCATCTTTTTCAGATATAGCATCGCTTTTCCATACAAGCATTGCTGCGCCAGCCTTGAGGTCAACCTTGATTTGTTCATTATAAGTTTTGCTAGTGGTTTTGTGCTCCAACGTAAAAGTGACTGGTTTATTAATGTTTTTATAATTTAGAGCACATATTTTGGATTGTCCTGGTGCAAGATGTGCACCATTTAGATTACTTAACCAATCGTGATCATTAGCACTTGTATAGGCCTGATTAAATGAAAAATCATAGTCAGAAAAGAATTTGGTTATTGTGGTAGGAGTTTGACCAAAATTCTTGATTACAAAATAAAAACGTTGCTCTGCTCCGAAATTTGTCGTTGTCCCATAAATCGAAATAACTGGTCGCGTCGACTCTTCTATCATTTTAGAGTTCTGCATTAATGTTAATACAGAAATTATTATAGAAGCAATGCCTACGAGTGAGGTGATTATCATACCATAAAATTGAACAGTGTTGGAATCCATTTTAATTCTCCTCTTTTTGTGTTTTATTATACCGCATGAGAGTCAAAATTGGAATAGAGGTAATAAGTTTACCAAAGATATATTTTATGATGAATTTGGAGGTGTTTTATTATCAGAACTTTAGACCGAAATAAGTCAGAAGAATTATTTAACAGAATAAATAGTATGTCATTGATGTGTGGTCATCTTAAAGCAGCAGTTCAGAATCCCGACTTTGTAAACGAAGAAAATGTATATGAAAATTATTGCTTTTTCAGAGAAAATTATCTTCGTTTAGTAGCCGAATTAATTAAAATTAATGGGAGTATTGCTACTCTGCATAAAGAAATTGATAATGACGTGTCTCATAATTATGAAAAAGGAGAAGATTAAATGATTGAAGAAGGTCAGAAGGTTTTTGTAAAACAGGGAGATACATATACAGAAAGCTTTGTTGAAGAAATCGGAAAAGAAGGAAATAAAAAATATTACGGTATTTCAGGATTTGCAGATTGGCAGAAAAGATGTAAATGAAATTGTCAAAGACTTTATGATTAATAATGAGATTGAAACACATGAGTATGCGATTGGAATGAGGGAAAATTATTTTGCAATCGTTCCAACACAAAAAGATTATGATATGTTTAATCAACAAATGAAGAAAGATTCTCGTGTAAACACACTTAGTTCTTTCAAAAAGAATTCAACAATCTTCAAGGATCTATTTAAGATTCTGGAAGATAAGGATATGAAGGTATTACATAAGCCGTTTATTCAGTTTGCATTCCCCTGTTGCGGTAGGAGCAGGTCAAGAATATTTGAACATAACGGAGTTGTCTATGCCTCTTATGAACACGAGACAGATTTTGAAAATCCAAAGGGATTCCAAGAGATTAAAGCAAGTGAATTTTATAAGGTAGTTGAGGATATTGATAAATAAATTTCCATAAAACAATACATTGCTCAATTAAGGAGGTTATATGAATAAGGAAGACGAATTAAAATTAGAAGTAACAATCAAAGAAAATATGGAGAAGGTCAGATTTGAAGGTCTGTCCGCCGGAGCTAAGGGAATTGCCGGTGCAGTGCTGGAAATTTGCAACGATAAGAACATCAAGAATGATACGGTTAGGATTAATAAGATTAGAGATTTCTGCGCTATTGGACTTGGATTGAAGATGAAGGTGAATTAAATGAATTTAGTTGAATGTTACATTGAAAAAGTATTATCTGCTATTGATAAAACTCCTGAATTTGTTACATACATGCAGACAGATGGAGGATATCCAGATTTTATTCCAGATGAGCCATATTTAGAGGTATCATGTAATGTAAACTGTTATGGAAGAAAAACAACGGAGACTCATTTATGGAAGAAATCTGATTATGAAAAATATCTTGAACAAGGATATTACTTGGCTTAGTTACGAGCAAACCATTCTTTCATATGATAATAGAGCCCTTACTTTCTTTTGGGCAGTTTAATAAAAAGGTTTTTGTACCCTTATTGGTCAAGATTTTTAATTTTACTTGATTATCATCATTGAAAATAGATTTATCCTTGTCGACTGGGAAAGATACAAAACCCGAAAAACACTGGTTTCCAGTTAATTGAATAGGAAAATCTTCCGAGAAAAACCGCTCTGTTCTTGGTATATCAGTGTCTGGAAACTTCGGATAATAACGTTCGCCTATCCATTTATGATTTATGTAGCACGGGTATTCACCATCAGATGTAATAATTATAATTCTGGTTAAAGCGATTGGATTATATGAATGATTAATAATGTATAATAAAAAGGTGTAATCGTCATTTTTTGCCCGTCCGCTAAATTCATAATTTTGAATATCTACGGAAAAACGGGTGATTTTACCTAATGCTGTATAAGTTATTTGTCCCATTGATAAGACTAGACTGAAAATGGCTATTAGAAGCGTAATTAAGTCTTTGTGACATACTAGGTAATCTACCATCAATTTTTCTCCTTAGATTTTTATATGGTGATTATATCATAATTTCAATGAAATATAAAGAATAAAAAACAATTGAACTACTATGAAATATCAATTTGCTCACGAAAGGAGAAAATGAGACATATAATCAAAAATATTATTCAAGCCGTAAATAAACTCAGAGATGTTATTGAAATCAACACAGCTATGAATAAACTAAATAAAATCACTGGAGAAGGTGGAATTAAATACTCTAATTTTATGTCAGTTATTAGAAAATCTTAATTTGGTTCAAAGGAGAAATATATGTCAGAGTATAGCACGACAGATATGGAAACAGGTGAATGGGTTCAAGTGTATGATTTAGAAAAATGTTTAAAAGCTATTCGTGTTAGGGATAAGAGGAACGAGGATTTAATTGAAAAATTAAAAACTATGAACAAAGAACTTCGAGAAGAATATGACAGGGATAACGAAATCCAGAAAATGCAAATGGAACTTAAAAAGGTAAGATCTGATTACTATAGAGGATTTCCTATTAGTGAATCTGAGAAAGAAGCTATTGACGAATGGTGTAACGAGCACGACAAATCAGTTCACGGATTAGATACTTTAGGCAAAAGATTAAAAGCTGGCGGTTGTTGTGGAGGAAGATACTCTTATCATTTTGTGCCCACTAGTATCGGAGTTTCTGGGACAATAAAATGTCATTGCGGTGCAGAATTTGAGTTTCAAAGAATTGGATAAAAGTGTAGTTTGTTTAAATTTTAAAAAGATTATCAAAACTAGTTGACATGAAAACTCAGAAGTGTTATTATGAATAAGCAATATAAAAAGATTATCTAAACCTAAGGAGGCAAGAAAATGAAAAGTGGTAAGAAAACAGAATTTGCAAAATTCAAAAGTATCATGAGTAAAGTAAAAAAGAACAGACCAGAGGTAACTTCTACTGGTAGAGTCCAGTGGGGAAAGAGTAAGTAGGGGAATACATATGAAATTTAATTTATTCGATCTGTTGGTGTTTGAGTTTGACTGGAAAGCAATTGCAGCTATATCGGCAGCTTTGGTACTAATTAATTTGTGGGGTTAGGAAGGAGATAGTAATGGGAATTGTTTGCATTTTACTTGGAGTTGCCCTGGAAGTCGTAAAGGCAAATGGGTGGTTTTATGTTCCAAATGTAGCGCAATACGTAGTTTTTGGATTAGGAGCATTACTGACGCTAATCAACATCGTAAAATGGTTTGGAGTTAGGAAAATTTCAAATAGGATTACAAATACATCGAATAGAATCTCAAAGAGATTTTAACAGAATTGTGATTTGCTTTTAAATATTGGAGGTAGCAATGATATATAAAACGTTATTAAACAAAGGATTTAAGCCAGTATATTACACGAATGCAAACTGGTTTGATAGTAGAGAGTGCAATAGCAGATTATTTCCAGATATCGTATAGAATCGAAAGATTTCCTAAATACCGTTCTTAATCTGATGGATATTTTTGATAAGTATTTTTATCTTCTAGAAGATGGAGATGTAATAGCTGAAATTGAAGTAGACGAAGAATTAGAAGAATATTGTATATACTTTTATAATGTTGATGCTGATGTTGATAATTTTATTATACCAAAAGAAAGGGTAGATGAATTATTGAATGTAATACCAAATAGTTTTTTATTAGAACATTGTGGTTGATCGGAGGTAATACATGTACGAAGAAATGGAAGAAGAGTATCTTCAGTTTTTATATGATATGGAAGAATCCATAGATTTTGCAAGATATATGGACGAAGGCGACTATGAAGATGACTATGGAAATAATGAGATTTATGAATACCAGGAGAAATTTGCCGAGAAAGTTGTGGATTGGTTAAGAGAACATAAGCCAGGAAAATACATAGTAAGTCGTGGTTGGTACATTGGAGTTATGACCCCTGATGCTGCTAAAGAGCATAAGATATCTGAAAGCAGCATCGAAGAAATGATTGTGAGATAGGAGGTGTTGAATGGCATTTTTAAAAGCACTCATTGTTAGCCTAGCAATATCTGCTGTTTGGTATGCTTACGAGTGGATACAGTTTAAAGAATTTCAATGGAATCGTCAATGTGACAATATAGTTTGGATATTGTACTTTGGAGTTTTGTGGTACTTATTTGCACATCAAGCTTAATTTAAATGAAGGGAGAATAATGGGTATTAATATTAATGGAAATGATTTTACCGATATGGCAAAAGCAACAGATTATTTTAAAAAGAAAAGAGAAGAGTATTTAAAACAAAATCTAAGTTCTTTTGAACTTATATGGAGCAATGAGGCAAACAGTATTTCTTTGGCAAACTTAGGGCGTAACAGATTTTGTGGAATACTTATGGAGATTGATGAACTTATAAAAAAGTCGTCATCAGAAGGTGAGTTTTATTGCACATTCAAAAAAGGAGAGGATTTGTCTGTTGAAGAGTATGAAAGCCTGAAAGATATATTAGAAAACTTCGGCTATAGGTTAAGAGAATCTACGTCCGGCTTGATTATTAAATGGGATAAGTAACCAGCCAGCAAAATTTATAGAAACAAGGAGAGTTCATTAAGGGTTACATAAATAAGAATATCAATATTCGGATATGGTATTTCGATACCCTATTATTTTTGCACCTTTTTATCGGAAAAACGGTCAAAATCGGTTCGTAATTTCCGAGAAAATGCAACTTTTATTTAGATTTCATATAGAGCAAATTTCATGTTATCGCCGGTAAAAAACGGTGTTTACATAG
>NZ_SULJ01000028.1 GCF_007115105.1 Clostridium sp. HBUAS56010 | reverse complement strand
CACTGTGGTCAGTGTAAATATAGTGCAGGTTTACGAAGGTAAAGCATAGAACAGCAAAACTGAAATTTACCATAGAATCCGTGTTTACTCAAAAAAAAGAAAGGGACGTGAAAAGAAATGAGAGAATCGCAATCATACAGAAAGCAACAGGATAAAAAAAATGATCAGAAGGTTAAAGAAATAATTGCCGACCTTCCGGAGTTCTGCCTTGACTTTTTTATAGGAATTGAGCCAAGGACTTCTTCCAATACCAGATTGTCATATGCTTATGATGTGGTGCGATTTTTCTCTTTTCTTGGAAGTGTGCTTAGTGTAGAAGTAAAGGATGTTACATTACAGCAACTTGAGAGTCTAAAAGTCCAGGATTTTGAAAATTATATGTCTTATCTAAAAACCAAATGGGCAAACAGCGAGAGGGGCATATCCAGAAAAATTAATGCTTTGAAAAGCTTCTACAGGTACTTCTATCGGAGTGAGAGGATGGAGAAGAATGTTATGGATATTGTAGAAACTCCAAAGTTGCACGAAAAACCGATTGTGTATCTCAAGAATGATGAAGCTGCTGACTTGATTGAAAGTGTAAAAGAGAACGTCCAAAGTGCCCAGAAATGGCATACAGACAAGAATAACAGCAGAGATATAGCAATTATCATGTTGTTACTTGGAACCGGTATACGAGTGTCTGAGTGCGTAGGATTGGACATTCAGGACGTTGAACTTAGTGAAAATAGAATCAACGTTATTAGAAAAGGTGGAAAAGAATCACATATTTACTTTAGTGATGATGTTTGTGAAGTAATGCGTGTTTATATAGAAGAAAGAAAGCATCTTGAAAATGTTTTAGATGAAAATGCATTATTTATATCTCTTCATAAAAGAAGGATAAGCGTGAGAGCAGTTGAAAATCTGGTTAAGAAATACGCATCAAGTGTTACAGATAAGAAAATCGGGCCTCACAAATTAAGAGCCACATTTGCGACGCACTTGTACAGAGAGACGGGGGATATTTCTTTGGTTGCTGAAAATTTGGGGCATTCAGATATTAATACCACGAAAAGACACTATGCTGCACTAGAAGATGAGCGTAAAAAGAGTACTAGGAACCTAGTAAGATATAACGAAGAAGATAGTGAGGAAAAGTAAATGAATGAGGAAATTAAGTTAGAGCCGGGAGATGTTATGAAAATTGATGATGAAAATGGGCATTACACATGGTATACTAATTTTAAAGATGCACTGGAACACGCTGGATATGAAACAACAAAGAAAGATGATGAGGTGGCGTAATTATGGGTATATTATCAAAGGTATTTTTCGGGAATAAGGCTCCAAAATACGGTACTCAGGAATATCTTGATTGGAAGTATAAAAATTACCCAGGTGGTGGTGAGTATATGAAGGCTATAGAGAAGCAAGCAATGGATTGTGCTTATGGACATTTAGAATTGACTTCATCTGAGAAAGCCGCTATTAAGAAATATGAAGGAAAATAAAGGAGATTGATTATGCAGTGGAATGAATTAAGCAATAGAGCAAAATCAATAATTGAGTGGGTGGAAGATCCTCGCACCGGTAATAGACCGACAGTCGAAGTTAAACTTGATAAAGAATTTATATTTCCTCAGAGTATTGACGACTTGCCTAAGAGCGTAATGGTTACAAGTGAACTATATAACGAAGTTCTAAGATTTGTAACCGAAGATGATAATATAAGGTGTGAGCAATTTTTGGATGGATTTCTTTTTAAACTCAAGGAGGAATAGTTAATGAATAATTTTGATAAAATCAGAAGAGAAACGGCATCTTTAGAAGGAATGGCAAAATCATTCTGTTCTGCAAGTTGGGAGGGAACTGGAAAAGTATTTAGTACACACGCCGCAAAATACATGGACAGCATGGAAGAGACAATTCAAGCAGAAATTGACTGGTTGAACTTAGAGATCAAAGAGTGAGGGATAAAATATGAGTGACAATATATTCACAAAGCCAGAACGTCCTTTTCTGATAATATATGAAGATATGGAACATAACGTAAGCTATTCTTGGCTTGAATCAGAAGAAGAAATGAAGGAAGTCTTCAAAGAGATTAGAGATAGCAGTGGTAAAATCATTGATTCTATAGAAATTGGTAGTATCCGTGATGTTGTTTGTGAGGAGGTTGTTCAAGACGAGGGTGATTTCATCGAGAGTGTTATATCTGCATATGAAACGGCAGTTAAACAGGGCTTTGACAGTATTGTGTTGGCAATAGATACGGATATAGATAAAACGTACTATATTAATGACACGGTAAATGGATTCCAGTGTGATATTTTTGACTGTTATTATGACGATTTGGATTCGATAGCTGGAGAATTGTTTAATGAGATGCTTGGCAACGTAACAGAAATAAGAATTGAGTAGGAGAAAACGAGATGAAAGAAAATCAAATATGGGACAATATCAAAGACGAATTTGTAGATATTCCTAAAGATATGGAGTCTTTTATTAATGAAATTGAACTAGTATGTAAAAAGCACAATCTTTCTATATCTCATGAGGATGGACATGGATCATTTATTATTGAGAGGTATGATCAGAAAAATATTGACTGGTTAAAAGATGCCTCTAAGAATTACTAATTTGTAAGTAAACCTAGATTTTGTGACAATTATTATTGAAGGGAGAAGATAAAATGAACGATTTGACATTTACAGAAAAAGAAGCGAAGGAGTTTGTTAGGAAAAATGGGGTCAGAACTATTTGGTGTGATATGGCAAAGAACTGTATGTCAGCAGAATTTGAGATTGAAGATTCAAATGATATGCAAGATTATATGATGCGTCTCATTTGTGGAAATCCAGATTGGGTCGTAAAAGAAACTAGTGTTACTACATTCAAAGTAGCAAAGAGCTATGATAATTTAAAGTAATACTTTTATTGATGCTTCATTGCTACAAATCATTTTATTGTATAAAAATAAAATAAGGAAAGTTTTTTATGAAAGAAAGAAATAATCAAACGGCACCCGAAGGTTTTACAGAAAAGCGATTATTAGACGCAAAAGAATTATGCTATTATTTAAGTTTGGGAAGAAATCGCGCCCTTGAATTTGCTAAATCTATTGGATCAGAAGTTAAGTTTGGCAAAAGGTGTTTATACGACAAACGTAAGATAGACCTTTATCTTGACGAAATGACTGAAATTGAGTGAGAATCAAGGAGAGCGCGAAAAATGATATCGGAGTTATACTGTACATTTTGTGGCAACAAATTAATGCTCCCAAGGCCAGAATTTGGGCAAAGAGAAAAGAATCATATTAAAACAATGTACTGCTTTCGTTGTAATAAAGATACTCCACACTTAGAAATAAGAGATATTGATGGTTTGTTGCCTAGTGAGGTTGAGTTGTTGAAAAGCGGTATTCTGTCGTATTACTTCACTAAGTACGGTTACGATTTCTTGAAGGCTTTATTTTTTCTGAAATATTGCGAGTCTTACTTTGAATTTTCCGAAGTGGTAAATACGCTTATAAATACACCTAATGATATGAAGGAGCTTTACGATAATAGGAAGATATTAACTAACATAGCCGAGTCCATTGAGAATAGGCATAACCGGTTATACAATAGAATAATAAAGCTTTTAAAGTCAAAAACGTTGTACTTTAAATATTACGATTAAATCGACATTTTATAGAGGAAAAGATGTTAAATGAAAATCAGGTAGTTAAAATTACGTGCAAGTACTTGGAATCAGAAGGTTACTTTATAAAACAGTCTCTTTCCACGAAAGACAGAGGTTATGATATCATCGCTATTGGCGGAGATGGCAAAGTACTTATTATAGAGGCTAAAGGAGCTACCAGCTCTAACCCAGATTCGGTAAGATTTGATAAGGGATTTAATAGAGGGCAAGTTAATCATCATGTGGCTATGGCCTTATATGCTGCAGCAAAAACAATTAGTGAAAATCCGGAGTGTGAGACAGGCATGGCTCTACATTATAATGAGCACCATATTACGGCAATTGAAAAAATACATAACGTTCTTGGGTTTTTATCCATTAAAATATACTGGGTCTTGGAAGATGGAAGTGTATTTGTGAATCAGGAGAGGATTAAAAAGAAGGCATTGTAAAAAAAAATAAAAAGATTATATAAACTGTTGACATGTATAAAATAGTATGCTATAGTTATCACAACAAGAGATTATATAAACCAACAACGGAGGGAGTTTAATGACAGAATCAATCGTGAGCGAAAATTTTAAAACTAAAGCATACTTAATTTATAATAGTACCAATAGAGAGGTATCCTTCAGGAACAAAAACAATGAGATTAAATGTGGTGAGATTAGGATGGCATATTTACCTGAGGTGGAAGTTCCAGATTGTGATGAGCTAATTCCGCTTGGTCAGATAGGTAAATACATGAGTGATCCGCTTACAAGAAAAAAGCGTAGTCATAAACAGCAGAATATTAGACCTGTATTAATTGTATCCAATAATGCCAATAACAAGGCTCCGGAAGGCAACATTCATGTTATACCATTTACGTCAAGAGAGAAAAAGTATCTTCCCACACACACGTATTTTAAAGCTGGACAATTCGGGCTAAAAGAAGACTCTATATTGCTCGCTGAATGCGAGGATTCCATACCATCTTGTTACATTTATGACAGAATCGGATTTATCGATAACGTTGACGTTTTAGAAAGAATACAGTACACTATGGATATACAAAAGGGTATTTATTCCATGATATCTAAAATGAAAAATGAGAGGAACAAAGATGGATTCCAGAAAGATATTAGAAGAGTTTGCTGCAATTGATGGTCATCATAATACTATGACTAAGGCAATTGTTGGCACTCACATCTTAGATTGCGAAGAGGAATATGGGACAGATTTAGTTCATTTTACAGATGAAATGCTTTTTGATTTTTTTCTTATTAAGAAAAAGTATTATAGGTTATTTCATATATCGCTACTTGTTAGCCAGTTCAGTCAATTTTATAATTATTGTGTAATTAAGGGTTATATCAAATATGATCCACTACAGCAATCATTATTATTTAGTAAAGACTATTTAATTGATAAAATAGCCACTCTTGGTAATGTGAAGTTATATTCCAGAGAATATGTGAAAAGGAAATGTGAAGAAATTGGCATCAATGTACCATATTACCTATCTATTGTTTTATTATTGTATGATGGAGTGCAATCGCAGAAGGAATTAGCTAGTCTTAAATATGAAGACGTAGATTTTGCCAAGAAACAAATATTTTCCGGAGGTTGCAACTTACCATTGTGTGCCGATACAATAAAGGCTATTAAAAATATGTATGAGTTGGAAAATTTTGTAGTGTTATCTAAAACCGGCAAACCATTGGCGAGGGATTTTTATGATGATAACAACTTCCTAATAAGGCAAATTGTAAGTACAAGAAACACCGTGCCAACAGATAACATAGAACAAAATAAAAAGGTGTTATCTCGAAAGTTTAAGGTGATTGACTTAGATCCTGGTTTCCTTTCTGATTCAAGTATTTTGTTTAGATTGGCTGATAGAATTGGTAAAGATGTTCTAATTAACATTTTTAACTCAGAACAAAACGGAGAAAGACAGCGAGATATTGAATTATTGAAAAACGCTTTGGAGGAGTTTGGTATTGGAACTTCAGCAAAAAACTTCTTATTTAATTATCGCGTATATTCTCCATTGCTTGAAGAAAATGTAATATTGTAACTATATTTTAAACGCCATTTCGACAAGGCGTTTAAAATATGAAAATGACAAGAGATTATATAAACCCAAGGAGGAAGAATGAGTACGATTGAAGAAATAGGTCAGAACGTTGGTAAAAATATTATAGCTCAAATATGCAATAAAGTTGGAAGCAAGCTGATTTATTTAGAGAACTATAGAATTTCATCTTTACTCGATGGAGCGATTGTTCTGGAGGATAAGTATCATGTTTGTATTAAGATTGTTTTGAAAGATGTGTTTTCAACAAAAGTAGGGAAAACCTTATCTGGAGTTGAGTTGTGGCTTGATGGGGAAGAATATACATATAGGCTTTATATATCTGCAAGAGCAAAGAGTTGTGAACGCATTTAAATGCGTATTTGCTTAGAAAAAGAAAGGAGGAAAATGATGTTTGATATAAAGCAATTGCCAGAGTTAAATTCTGAATGCTTTACATATAAAAATTACGAAAGTGGCTGGTGGATAGTTCTTGATTTAGATTATTCAGATGCTCTTGAACTAACCAATGTAATGAGGTGTGTTAGAAAATATGCAGTTGGATACTGTGATAGCAGTAGAGTCAGACTGAGACCTAAGACAGACAGTTACGCTGTGATGTTTGAAAAAGATGGGGAAAGATTTTGGTTTCATATTCAAAAATGGGAATTTGAAGCTGAGGAGTTTTAAGCAAACTCGTGTTTTATCGGAAGGAGTAGTTATGGACGAATTAGAAAGAGCGATGCAGAAAGAAGATTTTACTTTGGTGGATAATTATGATAACCCGTCAATCATTCTATTTGGAAAACAAATTTCTGGTAGTGTAGGTGGAGTCAACACATCTGAATATTGCATTTGTCAGCCATGGAACGATGATAGTGGGTTTTCTATGCATCATGTAAAGGCATATGACAGATTAAAATTGTGGCTCAATCAGTGTACTACTGGCGGATATAAATATTATTTGGATTTGTATCTTAATAGGAAATAAAACCATTATTTAATAAGGAGATAAAAATATGGATGTTACTGAGGTGAAAAATCAAACAGATAGGATTAACGAGGTATTAAATGGTGTAGATTGTATTTTAGATAATACATGTATATTGGATTTTGAAAAGATGAAGATATATGAACTACGTAATGCTCCATTCATAGAAGTCTTAAATACATATAATCGTAAAAATGGTTACAAAATGATTAAAATTGGGAGGGGGGTAAACGTGATTAAAAGGATTATGATGTTAGATAAACAAGATTGGAAACACTGCACACGGCTATTTAAAACTATGATTAATAGGTTTTGGCTATGTGAATTTGAAGAATCATATGAAGCATGGTTGTTCTTGAAATTACATTTGACGCATGACCATACAAGATTAAATTAGGATTTCCCGGAGTGCCGGGAGAAAGGGTATTATGAAAGACGAAAACGGTGTAGATCCAGATAATGATTGTGGGACTATCAGATGCACTTACCATTGCGATCAATGTCCATTTGATATCCCAGAGATGGTTGAGAAAGACCCAACAGCTATTAGGTGTTAATAGGTAAACTGAGATTTACATTCCAATAGAAGGATAATTTAATGAGAAAATTGGAGGAGGACATATTGAAACACGGAGATATTGTGGAATTAATTGAGGACATGACTTTTTATAAAAAAGGTAGAAAGGCAATGTACTTAAGAAGTGAGTTACATAACGATAAAAACGCAGAAATCGCATGGTTAGGAGAAAAAAATGATTGTGGAGATGTCGAAATAGTTCCGAAGAGAATATTAAAGATATCCAATTAAATCGGAATTTTCTAAGAAAGGGGTGATCCACAATGACATTTAATAGCACAGATAGAGCATTTTTAGATGGCGAAATTGTAGTTAAAGTAGAGAGCAAAAGAGAAGCTAAGTACCTTATAGGAATTGCTTTGGCTGATGATAAGTATACAGAGTATACAAAACCAGAACACTATGCACGTTATTCTCATTTCGTAATTGAAAGTGATATGCTTATAGCATATGCTAAAATAACAGACGGAAAACATTTGGAACATTTGACACAAGTGAATTTTGAAGATTTTACGAATGATGAAAAAGAAACAAAGACAGATAGAGGAAGTTTGGTCGCCGACTCTACCTGTCAGTAGCAACACACGGATAAACCGAAGTGTTATTTCTTATAATAACATTTCTATTGGCTTAATTCAAGCCGGTTATCCATTGATTTTAGAAACAAGAAACTACATAAATTTGTGACAAAATGTTTATTTTATGCTGAAGCTGTAAGAGTAGCTAACTTACGGCATATATGAAGAAA
>NZ_SULJ01000027.1 GCF_007115105.1 Clostridium sp. HBUAS56010 | reverse complement strand
ATTCTCTTTGACATTATAAAACCTCCAAACTGTTGTAATCATCTTACATCAGTTTAGAGGTTTACACAATCTTTGGGATACTCTCTATAGTCATGGTGCCCGATTCACTCACTCTGAACCAATACACTTTTTTATATGTCTGTACTTCCGTGTCTTCACGGAATTTGTCTTTCGTATACTCTGCTTCTCTTGCCACAATAAAAAGACCTTCCATAATTTTACATTTATCATAGAAGGTGTAATATATTCTTATAATAACCATCACAACCTCATGGCAAATGGCTTGCACTATTGTCACAATAAATTGTAATTGCTTCGTTTACAAAATCCGCTAATCGTTCATCTCCATAGCTGTTAATGGTATTTAAAAAGCGTTCATCCGAAATATACAACAAGCCTAAATACCGCAACATTTCAATGGAGCAATCAAAGTAATTTGCTGAAAGAAAACCTCTCCACTCATGAATACCTGCCTGAACCCCCTTACTGTCTGGTGCTTCATTAATATACTTAAAAATTTTTCCGAAATTTTTCCGCGCGGTACTGTCTATTAGCTGCCACTCTTTATTTTTTTCTATACTGGCACTTTTATTTTTGTACTGCTGATAGGCTGATGTATTTCCCCATCGCTCCAAAACTTCTTGCTGATATCCCTTTTGTAATTCAATGATATTATCTTTATTGAATACAGAAAAATTTATTTCACTTTCTCCCTTCAAAGCTTTATCAATAAGCCGGATTAACTCGTCGATGTGTTTTCTTTTTAGTACAAGGATTTTAATGTGCTTTTTTAGAGCTTCCTCTTTGCTATAAACAGGCGCAGACATGATAGATTTAATTTGTTTGAGATTAAAACCCACTTCTTTAAAAAATAAGATTTGCTGTAACCTATCTAAATCTTCATTGGAGTAAAAGCGGTATTTTGCATTTGAAACACTGGAGGGCGACAATAATCCTATTTGATCATAGTAATGCAGAGTACGAACGGTTATACCCGTTATTTTTGCAAGGACATTTACTGTCATTAAGTCTTCTTTATTCATCCCAGAAATCCTCAATTTCTCTAAGAATTTCTTCTGTAGGGGTAAGGGTAGCTTCAATAATGGTTTTGCCCGTTTTCTTCAAATAATGTTTTATCATGTGGTAACCGCAGGCATATCCGGCACAGTATGGCAGACCTACTGGAAAGAAGCCTCGCATATTTGCCATTTCATCACCGTAAAGATATGCTGTCAAATTATCAAATCCCGTTACTTCAAGGCCCTCTTTGATAATAGGCTTTATATAACCGTTTAGCGTATCCAAGTCTGTTTTCTTTACCCAAGGACCGACCATATCTTCACCATAGATTGGCACAGCGAAATTTTCTGCCAGTCCTTCATTCACAAAACAGTTTATAGAATCCTCAATAGACTTCTGACATTCGTCCCAAAACTGATTTGAAGAAAGCAATTCGATGCTTTCCCTTTGTGTATCGTCAATTTTTGTTGGAGTTAAATATCCAATCAAACTGCTTGCCATAATCACATCGTATCCTTGTTTTTGCTGGGCCTTCAAGGGAATATTGTAGCAAGACCACTTAAATTCAAAGGGCTTCATTAACTCGTACCGATAAATATCATCTTTTTATCTGTAGGTGCAATCAAAATCTTTTTGTAGATTTCATCTGAACGAACACTTTTGATTTCCATATTATTAACTCCATTTCTTTAATTACTAGTTACCACTATACACTATGACGTAACGATAGAGTCAATAGCTTTAAAAAATTTATGGATTTAATTCTAAGTTTGAATAATAAAGATGAAAATATTACTACATTCAATACTTATCATCACTTTTACAACACCTTCTTAATAAATTTAAAATTTCTAATAGCTTCTTCCGCCAACTCTTGATTCTTCTGCTTCTGCCAAAAAACAACAAATAAAAGTTCAATACACTGCATCATAAGCGGCAGTGCTTCTTTTTCACATTCCTCTAGCATACTAATACTTTCATATCCCCTAAGGAATTGACTTACAAAAACAAGCCAGTTATCCTTTATCGCTGCCAAATCTTTTTCTCCTGACAATTGCCCTGCAATGAAATATGCGATGTCAAATAAACGAGCATCTTTCTTGCCCAAATCAAAATCTAATACACCAGTCAGAGTTGTTCCTTCAAATAACAAATTACCATAATGTAAATCTCGATGAATTTGCTGTCTTGGTAGTTGTGGGTAAATACTGCACAGTTCTTCTATTGGTTCCAACCATTCATCTTTTGTTAAGCACCTGCTAGTAGAAAGCCCATTGTTAATCCATCCTCGCAGTTCCGCATCAAAAGAATTCTGATCTTCTTCCTTATCAGTTAGCGCCATAAATGCACGGTGAATTTTTGCAATAATCTTGCCTATTTCATAAGCAATAACTTCATAATCCTGGCAAAATACTTCTCTTATATGATTTCCTTCTAACTTTTCCATTAACAAATAGCAGCCTTCTTGCAACACTGCATAGTCTCTACCATCTTTTAACTTCACAATATGGGGAACAGGAACCCCTTCTGCACGCAATGCCACAGACATCTTCATATTATTTTGTGCATTGCTGTCTGATTTTACCAACTTTAAAATATACGACCCACCAACTTCCCATGTTGTTGGTGTAGTAGAAACTAAATCTCCTTCAATTCCCCAATATTCTTTAATATCTAACGGCATAGATATCCCCCCTATAACTTTAAATTTACCAACTTAAACATTTTCTATAAATATATCATCCTGATTTTTATTTTTCTACCTCAAACATAAATCGTATTAATAATAAGGTGACATATCTCTCCATTCTTGCATCTCCAATTATCATATTGCACAAGTTTACATCTGTAAATCTGGCACCACTCATGTTAGTGTTCTGGACGATCACTTCGGAAAGATTACTGTTTGATCTTCAAGGAGCACCTCCGTGTTTTAAATCCAAATATTTTTTTAAAGCAAATATAGACTCATCACTGATAATATGCTCCATTTTACAAGCATCCGCACTTGCTGTCAGTTCACTAACATTGCAACACGAATTCAAAAAGTGCCTTATAATGTGGAACTTAGCAGTAATGATTTCTCCTTTTTTGCGTCCCTCCTCAGTAAGCCGAATTTCACCGCCCAAAGGTTTGATGACCAACCCTTCTTCCTGCAATGTAGTCACCGCGCTATGGACACTAGGCTTTGAAACTCCTAAATATACAGCAATGTCAATTGAACGTACTAAGTCAGTTCTTTTAGACAACTTATATATAGCCTTTAAATATTCCTCCCTTGAAGGACTAAGTTTTGTTTCCGAATACTGAGAACTATTTTGTTGCACAGCAAACCACCTCTTTTAAACTTTAGTTAAATGTGTATAGGTACCATACGCTATGATACAATTATTTGGCTTTTTTCCTTTTTAAGCAATTGTCATTCTCGATATCTTCCGATTGTCTGACCAACATATCTGTTTGCGGAAACATCGGGTAACCATATGAATAATAAAATGGCCCACAGTAAAATTGAGAAAAGGAGCCAAAAAAAGCTTGAAGCATGCTCTGATCAGCTTTAAGTTTTTGCAAATATTGCTGTTCGCCCGCCTCACTGTTCTCAAATATATGTTGTTCCTTCTTTTTCTTTCTCATGTTAGTTCCTCCTAACTTATTTGTTCAAAAATGCGTATGGATACCATACGCTTGTGTAAAATTTTTACTTAACAATATTCTCATCGAATGTTTCAATTCTGCTTATCATGGATGAAAAGAAGCTTAACATAAACTCCAGCTCCTTTTCAGTCGCATTCTGCAATTCTTCTTCCACCATGCCGTTTAAAATGTCATGGTAGTGCATATGATTTTTATGAGCTTTTTTTCCCTTTTCTGTGAGACTCAATGAATATCTAGACAAATTTAACTCATCAATCTCCTTTTTTACTAAAGCCTTTCTCTCTAGCTTTTTAAGAATTTCGGAAACCGCTCCTTTTGTTACTCCTAAAATATCTGCCAGACCGCCTACATGAATTCCTGGGTGCTCAGCTATTGCTTTTATTACATGGATTTCGGAGTGAAAGATTGGTACATCCGTCCCATAGTAACGTGTTTTTTTATCTAGTTCTATTAAAGCAAACGCCAAATCTAAGGATTCATCTGCAATTTTATGTTTGTTCTTTTTAATCTTTTCCATATCAATAGTATATGGTTGCCATACGCTTTTGTCAAGTCACTATTGTATAAAAATTCAATATGGAAATCAAACAAATCATAATAAGCCAAAAACAATTGTAAAGCTATTTGCAAATCACAAAATCAAGATTGCTCTTTATTTTGTTTTATTCTCACACTCTTTATCACTCCATAGAAATATTGGTATGGTTTCTTTGACCATATTTATGATTTTATCAGCCTGGCCTGAGAAGACGGTATGCTTTAAAAAGCAGCTGAAACTAAGGATTTCTTCGTATCTATTCGTTGTAGAAGCACAACAGTATCCACATGTTTTGGCGAGAAACAAAGATGCCAAGTGAGACTGGTGGTCCCTGACCGCAGAGTGTATTACGTTCTGGCGTAATTGAAAAGTATCACATTCAGAGCCGCATACTTGATGGAATGCTCCACTTTCTCTGCTCTAAATGTGATACTTCTTTAAGATTTATACCGTGTACCAGGGAGAAATAATCACCACTATTTTTAGTTTATTACCTCAAAATAATAGAAAATGTATCCGAGGCATTTCCGAAAAAGCCAATATAACCATTAGCCGGTAGTTTTACTGGGCCGTTACCATTTACAGTTGAACAACTGATACATGTATTATTTTCATCGTATACTGCAAAAGCAGCATTTTGAGGCATTTTTACTGTTACTATTTTATCAGCCGAGTTCTCGTTTATCTGATACCAGCGGGCATATCCATTTTCCGGTATTGTCGTAGTTGTTACATCAGAATTCATCGGAGGAATATCTGCTTTATTGACAAAGGTCATATTATACATTTGCAGATACTCCATATTATTTTCTTTAAAAAATTTATAATCTGTCGTATCTCTTCCATTCATTACAGGAATTTGCACCATATTAACAGCATTATTTTCATCAATAATTTTAGCTCCGGAAACATAACCATTTTCCAGGTCTATCATCAATTTACCTGGTAACAATGGAATAAGGAAATATTGAGAGCTTGGCTTTTCCGTTAATATCAGATAGTCTTTTCCTATCCGTTTTTCCCAAGCTTGGGATACTGCTGTGTCAAGTGAAATTGATTTTACTCTTTGAGAATCATAAAACGCAAAGTAGGTTTGACCAACTCCAGGAAGTGTTAGATAAGCACTAACTTTCATATAGGTATTTTCATTTTTCTGTTGATCAAAACTCACTGTAGTACTGCCATCTTCACTCTTAAAAAGATTATCATCCACATAAACAAACTTCTGCTCCGGGACTAACCCGCCAAGTAATGACGGCATAAGAAATTCTCCGTCTTTAATCTCGATCGTTTTCGAATCCCCGGAAGAAGCCGTATAAAATCCATTGTATTGCTGCATGTCTGCTGGCATATCAACTTTCACAGGCGGGGTAAACGTTTTATCTGGTTGTATTTCTTTTATAATGCCTTCCTCTTTCATCCACTCCTGCAAAATCTGTGTGGCAAACATAATATCATAAATAGATGAGCCGCCAGAAGAGTTCACAGCTACAGCAATATTATGCTTAGGGACCACGATCATTGCAGAATGATATAAATTTGTGTCACCACCTTTAAAAGCTCCTTGAATATTAAAACCTGCCAACGGATAGATATGCACACTATCCCAGCCAAGTCCGTAGGAAATGAAGTTCTCATCTACTTCTGGCCAAATACCGTTTTTATATTCTTCATTCAGCATCGCCTTTGCTGATTTTTTAGACAACAGGCTATTTTTTCCCATTAAGACTTCCCCAAACCGACACATTTCTTCAGCGGTTGAATATATGCCTCCTGCTCCAATGGCGCTTATCGTATCGGTCGGTAATGCTTCCTTATACATAGGCATATATGTTTTGGCAAGATCTGTTCGGTCAAACTCATCCAGAGGGGTTTTCGTACTTTTAAGTTCTAAGGGCTGACTTATATTTTGGTTGATAAATTCTGTAAAAGTCATACCGCTTAACCGCTCCACTAATATTTCAAGCAGCGTAAAACCATCGTTGCAATAAACTGCAATTTCACCAGGATCTGCTTTCAAATTCTGAGTTTGAAGACTGGCAAGTACATCTTTATGAATTTCAGTATTAAAATCATCAAATAAAAAAGTATTCCCAAAACTGGTGCCACTAATTCCTGATGAGTGATTCAACAGCATTCTGGGGGTAATCTGTTTATACCGCTGATCAGCCATTTCAAATTCCGGTATATACGTTACAAGAGGCTCATCCAGATCCAGCAGCCCCCGATCCACAAGCATCATTGAGGCAGCGGATACATACATTTTACTGACTGAACCAATTCCATACATGGTGTCCTTTGTAATTGTCTCTCCATCAGATCCACTTTTACTTCCAGATAATATAAATTTACTATTGTCAATAAGCGCATATTGTACGCTCGCTACATCGTATTGGGATACCAATGTATCTGCTATTTCATTTGCCGTACTCTGTAACTGTGCACTTGGTAACCGATTTTGTTTTCTTTGTGTATATAGAACACAAATTAGTGATGTTATTATTATAATGGCTATCAAAATAATTAAAATTTTTCTTTTCATTTTATCCTCTCATTCCTATCAATTTACTGGTTATTTTCTAAATAGTGCAATTCTTAAGCACTGCTTCCTGTCTAATATATAGCTTTAGCAGGATTTCATTACATTGCAGGAATACCCGGTGTCTCGCTCCAAAGATTTGAATTTTTCTGCTTTGGGGATTTCACGTTACTTCACATTAATATTTCCATTATTCACTACTACCTTGCTATTAAATGCTTTTGTAAGTTGATTCGTTCTGGTAATATAAGACATAAGACCAATCCTTTCTCTGTATGATTGATATTATTGTAGCTTTTTGCATTTTCAAAACTCTTGAATAAATCTTACAAATTTCTTTCGTTCAAAATATCGCCGCTCAAAAGTTTGTTTTTCTTAGGTAATGAATATGAAATTATAATAATGTGTGCTGGGATTTTCGCCTTTTTTGTTTTAGAAAAAGAATTTAGTGTGTATGCGCAGATGTTCCAACCTCGACTTTGCTTAAAAATAGGCTAACTAAAAAGTAATTGTATGATGTAAATGCTCAAGGTGTTGTCACAAAATAATAACGTAACACCTCAACCTAATAAGATATAATCATATTAGGAAAAGAGGAATGTATAATGACGCATTATTATGAAGCAGAGTTTGAAAAGAAAATCGTCCATCTCCATTTAGAAGAAGGTCGTACCTTAAAAAGTTTACAAGATGAATACAGCGTATCCAAATCCAGTATCTCCATCTGGGTAAATCAATTTCGTAACGAAGACCAAACAAATAAAGAAGCCAAAGAAGATTACGATTATATGAAGGAAAACCTTCGACTCAGAAAAGAATTGGAAGAAATGAAAAAATCCTTACTGTAATACAAAATATTTATCATGTGTATGAAGGGGTAGACGGATACAGAAGTATGCGTGTATTCTTAGAACACAAAAATATATATTTATGTGCACCAACCGTTCATAAATATACGAATGGATGGTCTATAATTAAGTGGACAGTTATTATAAGCGCTTGTTAAATAAATTATAAATTAAAAGGAGTTAAGCCTATGACTGTTGAAAAACGTCCTCGCCGTACCCTATATGGACGAATTCAAGAACCAAGTAGTACAATTATATAATAACGGAAAACGTAACAAACATTTTAAAATGGAGAATGACATACGAAAGCAAGCAGCGCTGATCTTAGAATGTGATCAAAGGGAATCTTCACAAATACTCTGTGTCAGCAATGTGTAAAGTCCTACAAATTCCAAGAAGTATCTATTATTATGAAGCAAAAACAAAACCAGATGAATCTGAGCTAACAGCAGATATCGTTGATATATTTAAATTGAGTCCCAATAATTACGGTACCAGAAAATAAAATTTGATTTAAAAGATAGAAATGTTAACCCCTAGTGTTCTGTTACGAGAGTATCCCAAAGATTGTGTAAACCTCTAAACTGATGTAAGATGATTACAACAGTTTGGAGGTTTTATAATGTCAAAGAGAATGCGTGACGAATCACCACAAAAACAGGCTATGAGAAAAATAATGAAAGAATATCTAAAAAACAATGATGTTCAAGTCAAGAATGGTACCGACGTCAACTCTGTTATGAGAGATATGATGTCTGTACTGCTGGAAGGTGTTCTGGTCGAGGAACTGGATGAAGAATTAGGTTATTCAAAGTATGATTATCGGAATAAGGATACCGATAATAGCAGAAACGGACATTCTTCCAAAACCATGCATACCTCTTATGGTGATATGGAGGTGGCAATTCCACGTGACCGAAATGGAGATTTTGAACCCCAGGTTATTAAAAAGTATCAAAATACGGTTACCCAGGACATGGAGGAAAAGATTATATCTATGTATGCCAAAG
>NZ_SULJ01000026.1 GCF_007115105.1 Clostridium sp. HBUAS56010 | reverse complement strand
GAACCTAATCAAAGTCCAATTTTATTGGATATCGCTTATAAAGGCAATGCAACGATTAAGCTAGGCGGAGCATATAAAACCTTCACTGGTTTAATTACAGATGAAGATGGCAATGCGTTGGAGCAGACTGGGGTATGGGAAATTCAATCAGAGTTTAAGGATAAAATAACCACTTCGGTTACTGGAAACAATATTAAGATTAGGATATCAGATGGAAACTACGATTTAATAAGTAAAACTTTTTCACTTATATTTTCAACTGAAGATGAAACAGTAAAAAAGAACTTAACCATTGGCATTGAATCATCACTATAGGAGGGAAAGCATATGTTAAAGGAATTGGGTAGATATAAAATAACTTTGCTTTCTTTGCTAAAGAATAGTGATAATATATGTAAAATATTATTGGGCGATAATTATGAAAATGAGAATTATGATTTAGATTCTGAGTTGGAAAAATATTTAATACCACATCTCTATATACAGGGAACAATAAAAGAAAAAAGAAGCTATATATTGTTTGATACAGGTATGTATAAAGGCGGTTCGTCAATTAAAACGATGAGAATAACAATACAGGTTATTTGCGATAAAAGTATAATCGAATGTAAACCTCCAAGAGGATATTATGGTTTTAAGTATGATGTTTTAGCCCAATATGTAGAAGAGTTATTGTGTGAGATAAAAGATAATGGCAGAAAATTCGGGATTGGCATACCTGATTTAGTTACTGTTAATGATTTTTTAATCAATGATTATGTAGGACATACTTTAACTTTTGACGTTAAAGATTTTAGGTAGGTGCTTATATGAAATTGGAATATGCAGATTTAATATCACCATATCCATACAAATTAATGGTTCAATTAGATCAGAATCTGCTTTTGATAGGAAGTATAAAGTCTCCTACTCTTAAGGAAATTTGGAATCCGGATATTACATATAGTCGTTACCATGGATTTATTGGATTGTTGCTTATGAATCCACAAAAATACTGCGAGACAAATAAGCCTGAAATGTTGGAATGGTATAATTCCCTAAGTGAAGAAGAGCAAAAACACATTAACATGATGTATTTTATAGAAAAAGACATTGAACTGCAACAATTATATGTGAAAATGTTAAATTTCTTTTTTTGTGAAACAGTATTTTGGGAATCGGAGTACAAAGTATTTTTTGTAATTGGTGATGGAATCAACTATGACGCTAAAAAACATAAATTTTATACAATTGGTGATAACGGAATATTAATTGATTCGAATAAATTCGGCTATATAACAGGAAATATTTTAACTATTGTTTGCAATATAATATTGCAAAGATGTGGGATACCCATTTTAGAAACAGATGTGGACTTATCAAAAGTAAAAAGTAAAAAGGCCAGAGATATTATCAAAAAGCTTAAACTTGGTAAAAAAAAATCTAATGAAAACAGCAGACTAAATAAAGATGATGAATTACCAAATCTTATTACTGCTATCTCAGTTAAAAGTAATTCAATTAATTTCACCAACGTATGGGACTTAACGGTATACCAATTTTACGAGCATTTTAAAAGAGAACAGGGAAATGTTCTTTTTGATATATATAGTGCAAGGGTTGCTGCCCATGGAAATGAAGATAAGTCATTTATAGGAAATGAATGGTATAAAACTGGTAACTAAACACGTCGATATGACGTGTTTTTTTTATTTATAAACAACAAGGAGGAATTTTATAAATGGGACAGACATTTGCAAACAGAGAAGTTTGTGATTTAATCTTTGAAGATTATGCAACAAAAAAGCCGTTTCTAAATATGGATTATGCAAACGTTAGTACAACTGAAGTCACAGGCGAGACTGTATTTGCTTACGGAGGTAAAGGGCATCCGAAGAGAGTTTCGTTCTCTGGAGAGAGAGGTGGAACGTTAACAATTGAGACTCAGATTCAGAGTTTTAAGTTATATCAGCTTTTGACTGGCGGTGATATTTCAAACACTGCCAAGTTTATGGTTAGGGAAGTATTAACTGTGGCAACAGGTAAGATTACCTTGTCTTCTGCTCCTGCTACTGGGGCTGCTGTTAATGTATTTGCAGCTGACGATGATTGTGGGGAGGCTTTAACTGTAACAGTCACCGGGACAGAAGTAACAATCACTGGAGCAAATGACAATGATAAGGTGATTGCTTATTATGTCAAGGAGTTTACAGACAAGGTTCAAAGAATTTCCATTAAAGGTAGTTCCTTCCCGAAGGCATTTACTGTATATGGTGATACGGTAATGAAAAGTGAAGATGACGAGCTTCTTCCATATAAGTTTGTAGCTTATAAGGCTTCTCCTCAGTCTAATATGAGTATTGGCATGTCTAACACTGGTGACCCAGCCACCTTGACTATTACATGTGATTTAATGGTTAATGATAAAAATGAGATGTTGGATCTCATTCTTGAAGAAGAATAACAACTATCATGGGAGTGGATTATCCACTCCCTTTTTATGAGGTGGATAATGATTGAACTCTGTAATGTAATTAATTTCAATAATAATACGAATATAGTTATTGCAACTTTTAAAGGTAAGCAAATTCAATTTGTTACAGATAGAAAGATTGCTTCTACATCTATATACGTGGAGAAGACAAAAGACGGATTTAAAGTTGTTGACAAAAATGAATATATGAAATCCCTGAAACCCAAAATAAAAAGTAAATTAGAAAATTTAGAAAACATAGAGGATTGAAATAAATTATAGGTCATATATTTCAATCTTTTGGGTTGCGTATATGACCTATTTTTTACGAATGGAAAGGAAACTATAATTGATTAAATGTAAATCTTTTGACGATGTTAAAAAGGTTTATGGTGAAGATAATCTGATTAAAATATGTAATTTAAAACAAATTGTTACATATGCAAAAATGAGTTGCCAACCCGTTTGGCTAGACGAAGGCTACGACGGGAAATTAATCGGATTTTATTATAAACCAGAGACATCTATGGCGTGGTCATATTGGAAGGATCATAAACCAGACTAGGTTACTATAAAATTTAACTTTGCTGAGAAAAGGAGAAATAATTATGGAATTTTTAAATGAATTTATGTTACCAGTAGTATTGGGTATCTGCTTGTGCTTTGGATATATTCTAAAGAACTGGGTAAAAGACGTTGACAATAAGTATATCCCAACGATTTGTGCTGTAATCGGCGTTGTATTGGCTTCCTGGCTAAGCAATTGGGCAGTTACTCCCCAGATTGTGTTAAGTGGAATGGTGAGCGGATTGGCTTCTACGGGATTCCATCAAGCTCTGAAACAGTATATTGAAAAGAAATAATATAAAATGGAGGTTATGATATGAATATAAACAAGTATCTTACTCCTTACAATCATACTGCTGGCAAAATAGATCGTATTAAGTATATTGTAATTCATTATGTGGGAGCATTAGGTAGCGCAAAAGCCAATTGTAAATATTATGCAGAAGGTAATAGAAGTGCTTCAGCTCACTACTATGTAGACTTTGATGGCTCTATCTGGCAGTCCGTTGAGGATAAAAACGTCGCTTGGCATTGTGGTGCCAAAAAGTATAACCACCCGGAATGTCGTAATGCAAATAGTTTGGGAATTGAAATGTGTGTTCGTAACAAAGATAGTATGGCGAGTGACTCTAAAGACTGGTACTTTGAAGATGCTACGGTGCAGGCAACCATCGAATTAACAAAAAAGCTAATGGATAAGTACGGTGTTGACGAAAATCATGTAATCAGACATTACGATGTGACCGGGAAAATCTGCCCAAACCCCTATGTATTTAACCATACAAGACACACATGGAGAGATTTTAAGGAAGCACTAAAAGATAAAAAGAGATATGGTTGGCACAATGAAGATGGTGGTTGGAGATATTATTTAGGGGATTCCGAAGGTAATGCTACTACATATGTAAAAGGCAACTGGTATAAATGGAAATCAGACAAGGATAAAAATGAATACTGGAGTTTCTTCTTAGGTGATAACGGTTTCGCAATTTGCAACGACTGGTATCAGCATAATGATAAGTGGTATTTTTTTAATGAAGATTGTGTAATGTTGAGTAATCAATGGAGGCATATAAATGATAAATGGTATTATTTCTGCAATTCTGGAGAAATGGTCACTTCTTCATATGTGAAATCGAGAAGTAAAGATAATGTGTACTACAAAATAAACAAAGACGGGATTTGGGAAGGTGAGGAAGAGATAAATCCAGATACTAGCCATTTCAAAGTCTTCTAAGGAGGAATGGTATGGATGAAAAATATCCTGAACTTGCTGTAGAACTACAAGAGGTAAAAAGTCGAGGTGAATCAAATCAGAGAAGAATTGATAAACTCGAAATGGGCATGGAAAAATTAAATGAGACACAGATATCTCTTGTAAAGATAGCTAATAGCGTTGAGAATATCGGTAAATCTGTAATCAGCATGGATGGGAAAGTATCTAAGATTCAGGAGTCGCAGGACGCTTTAACCGTAAAAGTTACAGAAATTGAAAATCGACCAGCTAAAGAAACCAAGAAGTTTACTGACAACATCAAGGAAAAACTATGGTACCTCGTTATAGGTGGAATTGCCGTAACCATATTGTATCAAATCTTACCAAATTTCAAATGGTAATTTAATAAGGACAGATGAGCACTTATCACTCTTCTGTCCTATTTTGATTAATAAAAACATCTATCTATGCGTCAATAGGTTTAGATAGGTGCTTTTATTATGCCTAAATGCGGAGGTTATTGAACCGCATTATTTGATTTGAGTAGAAGAATATCATGAGGTCGCTCCCATGAAAAGTGGTCATCTCCTTCCACGCTCTTCTACTCTTTTGTTAATTAAGGAGATAAATAAAAAATGAAGGAGAAATAATAAATGAATAAAATGATGAAAATTTTTAATAATGAAGAGTTTGGTAATGTTAGAGTTATTGACATTAATGATAAGCCTTATTTTGTGGGTAATGATGTTGCAAGAGCGTTAGGTTACGTTGAGCCAAAGAATGCTATTTTGAGACATTGTAAGGGGGCATTGAAACAGTCCTTCCTTACAGAAGGTGGGAAACAAGAATTAAAAGTTATACCAGAAGGCGATATCTATAGACTTATTATGAAATCAAAATTACCATCTGCTGAAAGATTTGAATCGTGGGTTTTTGACGAGGTTTTGCCATCAATCCGCAAGCACGGAATATATGCCACTGAAGAAACCATTGATAAAATTTTGAACGATCCTGATTTTGGAATCAAACTATTGACGCAACTTAAAGAGGAAAGAAATAGGAATGTTTTATTAAACAAAGAGAATGACGCTTTAGCAGAAAAGAATCTTAAATGGGCTGGAAGAAAATTTATTAATGCTTGTGTGCGACGATATGCCGGTTTTGCTTGTGAAGGAAATTTCGGTAATGCCTGGACTGAATTCAAGAAAGAAATTTTATACAAACATAGTATTAATCTTAATTCAAGAATTACGCACTATCTAAATAGTACAGGGAAGAAAACAAAACCCAAAACGTTAGATATGTTAGATGATTTAGAAGTTCCAAAAGCAGTGTCTACGATTGTTTCTATGTGCAGAGAAAAGGCGGTAGATATTTCTGATTTGTTAGAGAATGTAGATGATAAGGAAATGTCTAATGAATAGTGGTAAGATTTTCGAGAACGCCTTCAAGAAGTCAATTCCAGATTATGTGCTATATCATAGGTTAAACGATTCTACAGGTACATTTTCTGGTGGTAGTAATCTAAGATTTTCTCCAAAGCAACCATGTGACTCATTTCTATGGAATGGGCGTACAAATACATTTTACGCATTAGAACTTAAAACAAGTAAATCTGGTTCATTCTCTTATGAGGACATAAATTGCGAAGAGAAACAGCCATCAAAAATGATACATAAACATCAGATATTGTCACTTGATAAACTATCAAAATATGCTGGGGTCGTCAGTGGCTTTATTTTTAATTTCAGAGATGAATCCGAATTAATTGAACGTACTTATTTTCAAGAGATATGTGATTTTTTGTCAATGACGAGTAATTTGAGTAAGAAGTCGTTTAACGAAAAAGACTTATTACGGCATAATCCAATTGAAATTACTGGACGTAAGAAAATTAAGAACTGGACTTGGAATGTAGAAAAATTTCTAAATGATACCCGACTAAATTAATTAAAATATTGGAGGACTAATATATGAGCATTTTAAATAAAATCAAGAATTATTTTGGAAATAGAAAACAGGAAAAAATTGAAGAGAAAGAATTTAGAAAGACATTTATGGCTATTTCTCTCTATGTGTTAAATCAGCATAGTGATCTATTGGAATTACAGACTGAACTTACAAACAAGCAAATGGAAGCAACTGAATCAATTAATAAGTTAAATGAGTCAGTCAGTGCTAATGACATGAAAAATCTTATTCAGAATATTGACAAGATTTCAAAGAATCCAGATTTAACATCTACATACTACTCTCACATTGCCGATATCGCTCAAGCTGAAAAAGCCAATAAATAATATGGCCAATATTCAGCTAAAAAACTTAGATTCATTTCTGCTGAAACAAGTCGTCAATAAATATAAGGAATTACAAATAAAACTTCCAGAATATTTAAAGGAATTTATATACAGTGAGTTTTACAATAAGTATACCCCTTCAGACCTGTATGACCGCCAGTACCGTATTATTGACGCTATTATGGTAAGCAACATCAAAGTCTCTGGCGTTACTGTCTCGATGGAAATCTATCTCGACCCAGACAAGGCATCATATGATCCGTCTACGTGGAAAAATCCAATTACAAGAACGGTTTCGGAAATTCCGGGGGATACAGTTGAAGATGTATGGGAATTAATGAGAAATGGTGTTCATGGTCAAGAATCTATTGCTGTTACAGATGGTGATTTTTGGCAAGCATTTGTTGATTCTGTAAATCGTGGTGGTATGTATGATTTATTTCAGGATTTTAAAAAATATTTAAGCAGCACTGTTGGTATCTCAATTAAATAAGGAAGTGATATTTTGGTAAAATATGAATCTGACTGTGTCGATTGTGAATTGCCTTGTTTATATGAAGGCTGTAAATATTACCGAGTCAAAGTTCATTTCTGTGATGATTGTGGTTGTAATGAACAGCTTTATAAATTCAATGACAAAGAACTCTGCATTAATTGTATCGAGAATTTGTTGGAAAATGTCGAATAATGACGTTTAGGAAGAAAAAAGCGACGTTTAAAGCATGTTTCACATATGAAACTGGAAATATGTTACAATGCTCTTGCAGACATAAATCGAGTAAAATGTAAGAAAATCTTTTTGAAAATGGAGTTTCTTACGTGAAAATTAATTTGCGCAAATTAAGAATTGAAAAGGGGTTGACTATTAGAGAATTGGCGAAGATGTCAAGGGTCAGCATCGCAACAATTAGTAAAATAGAAAATCATGAAATACAACCAACGGTTTCAACAATATGTAAATTATGTTCTGCGTTAGGCGTAACTATTAACATAATGGTGGATTGTGAGGGTTATTACTATGATGAAGAATGGTGAAACTATGTATTTTAATTTAATTTGCGAAGAAATAGGCATCACTGGTGGGAAAATTATACACATTGATGAGAATAGGGGAAATATTGCAGACATACATAAAATTGTTGATGAGAATTTTAAAAGATATCCAAATGCAAAATGGGAAATGTATGTGATGGGAATAAGTTAATCAAATGTTATCTGTTTTAGATTTTTAAGCACTCATGCTGTCAAAGGTATGGGTGCTTTTTGTATGTAAAAATGAAAGGAAGTGATTTTAATTGGCTGCACCAGGAAGAGAAATGCCAAGTAATAAAATAACAACACCAGAATTGATTGAGAAAATCAATCCTAAGAACAAGGAATTATACGAAAGGTTTTTAAAGAATTTATCTACAAAATGTTCTCCAAAAACTATTCGTACATATCGCTCAAATTTTAATATCTTCTTTGTTTGGAATTTACAGCATAATGAAAATAAATTTTTCGTGGATATTAAGAAATTTGAACTTATGGATTTCTTTGATAAAGGATCTGTTGATTGGAATTGGAGTCCAAACAGATATGCACATGTGCATAGCACTCTCTCATCTTTTTCAGATTGGATTATGAAAATGTATGATGAAAAATATCCTCAATTTAGGAACATCGTAAAATTAATCGACAAGCAAATTAAGCAGAATGTTAGAAAGAAATCTATATTTAAAAAAGAAGATTTTGACGTTCTTATGCAATGGCTTAGTGACAATGATAAGATACAGGAGCAGTGTCTTTTGGGGTTACTGATGGCTTCTGGAACGAGAATTTCAGAAGTAGAAAGATTCACTACTGATATTATTGATTTAGAGCACACGGCATTTGAAGGGTTATTTATTGAGACTACTGAAGAAATTAAAGTAAAAGGTAGGGGTGTTCATGGAAAAATGATTCCAAGGTATTTAATCACAAACTTCTTTAAACCATATTATGAAAATTGGTTGCCAATTAGAAATGAGATTATCGAAAAAAGAGGTGCTGAACCACATAATAAAATATTTATAAAATCTACTGGTGAGCCAGCAACAGAAAGCACATTTAGAAGTTGGATGACGAAATGGGACGAACATTTACCACAACATTTTTATCCCCACGCCGCCCGCCACTTTTGGACTTCTTATCTCTCCTATATTGGTTTAGAAAAGGAACTTATTCAGCAACTACAGGCCTGGAGTACGGACGCTCTTGTGGATGTCTATAATGATAACACTATCAAAGACAAAAAGTGGAAAAGTCTCGATAAACTTAAATCGGCATTAGAAAATGAGTCGCCTATATTAAGTGAAAATACAGAAAATAATTCTCTATAAATCTGGGATTTGCT
>NZ_SULJ01000025.1 GCF_007115105.1 Clostridium sp. HBUAS56010 | reverse complement strand
GAAGTAAGACATTCCCTGGAATTGCCAAAGCCATGGCGGAGCAGTGGGCAGGTAACAATACATAATTTAAAGCAAATTAAAGTTTGCTAAGAAAAGGAGATGTTGGATATAAAGAAAAGTGTTGTTGATTTTATCAAAGACGTACTTGGATATTGCAATGGTTGCGGTGACTGTAAGTATAGATTCTTTAAATATCCTAAACGGTTTCATATGAGAACCGTGTATGAAGATGAAGAATCAAATTATATAACCTGTTGCAAAGGATATTACGAAAATGTCGTTGAACCATATTGGGATGAAAGATGGGAAGAGTATTATTCTTCCAGATTATAAGGAAAGGGAATTGTAGATGAAGATTGTAAAAGGAAAAGAGCAAGATTATAAAGAATGGTACGAAAATCAAAGTGGTGAATATGGCAAAATGTGCTTTAAATATGCAGAAAAATGGGCAGAGCTACTAGAAACAAAAATTAATGAATCTCAAGAGGAGCCATTGAAAGTCATTATTGAAAATGCAGATGTTACAAGTCATCAGGCGGATACGGAAGGGATTACGGGTTTCATGTATGGCTGTGCAGTAAGTATTCTTTCTCAGTGCTGGGACTATGGAAAACATTTGAAAGCATGGCACAATAAAAAATACGATTATGAAGGTAGAGGCATTGTTAATCCAGCAGTTCTTACATTACGAAATACGGATTAAGTTCACAGGCAAAACAGAGTTTAATTTTAATAATGGAGGAAAAATAAATGAGATATATTTCGGACGAAGATTACAAGAGAATTATGAAGAATAAGGTCGGCATTGACCAGGTACAGATTTTCAGTTCTGAACAGGAATGTTTGGAGCATGAGAATACATTGGCTGCTGAAAGAGCGAAGCAGGAGAAATTACTTGCCGAAAAGAATCGACGTAGTGATGAAGTAAAGAAACTTGGCAGTGATTTCATTGAGTTACATAAAAAATACGTGAACGACTATGGTGAAGAGATTTCTTTTGATAGTGATTTGGAATCATTGGCATCATTATATAGTAGTGTATGGCCATTTTTCTTTAGAACAGGAAGAATAATGTAATTCCAAGGAGGATAATTAAATGAACGACTACTTAAAACAGGATTTAATCAGTAGAATTACAAAATGTTTAAAGGAAGAAAATGAAAGAAACTCACCTGATTCTGACTGGACACCATTGAATGTTCCGTTTATGCTTGCTCCGTTAATGCAAGTCATGGAAAACAATCCACTAAAAGAACTGGAAGATCATTTAAAAGAATGGAGTATTTTCGATGTAAACTACTGCAAAGATGAAGCGGATGGGTATGGAAATGGATTTATTAATATTAGCTTTTATAAGACTCAATCAAATAAAACTTATGCTGATTTCTCTGACATTACATACGTTATAAACTTTAATATTGATGATAGACCATGGGGATATTGCCAGTGTTTACCAACTGATGAGGATTACAGAGAAGATAAACAGTGTTGCGGACATGGTTGTGACTGGTATGCTCCCGGAGTTTCCATCAAAAAGGTAACTAATATCATCAGCCATAATTGGAAAGGTGACGAGCATGATTTCTGGGAATTTGAGGATTCATTCTATAAGGTAAATGAAGATTTGGAAGCTGTTAAACTAGAAAAAGAGCGTGCTGCCAGGAAAAAGTTTTTAGAAGAAAACATTTTGGAAATGCAAAAAGAACTTGCAAATTTGTGACCAAAGAACAGTTTAATGATAAAAGGAGATGATGATAATCAGCAAAGAAAGTTCTGTACTGGATAGGGTTATGACTGGAATAGCCGTATCGGTAGGAAGTGCTGCTCTAACCGGAGCATTTCAGATTTTTAAGTCTATGAAGCTATCAACAATTAACGTCGCAGAGTGGGATAATTCATATAACAAGGTAAATAAACTTGTATACAGTCTCTGTCCTGATAAATATGAGAAGCATAAAGCTCCTACTACAAACAATGACTTCTTTGAATTGGAAGAAGATAGCACCTACATGATAAAACTCGATAAGATGAATTATTTAAAAGTGAATGCTTCCAGGGAAAACAAAGACAAAATTGGATATTCACCACACCGGATAAAATTATCTTTCCTTGGCAAGAACAGGTATGAAAATAGAGTAAAGTTTCTAAAAGATACTCTTAAAATTACAGATAAATCGCATATTAACGTAACATACTTAAATGACTTTGATGTTAGCTGTGATATTATTCCTCATGATTTTGATAACATCGTACTTAATAAAGAGGTTAAAGGCCGTATTGTAGACGGTCTAACAAACTGGAAAAATAGTGAGGAGTGGTATAAGAATCACCAGCTTACGCACAAGATAGGAGTTTTTCTTTATGGGAAACCGGGTACGGGCAAGTCCACGATTGCCAAAGCAATTAGCTGTATGTTTGATAACGCACCGATACTGACCGTAAATCCAGACAGTATCATGAAATCTGTCAATAGCATTATCAAGATGCGTAAGAAATATTGTGGAACAATCGTTGTTCTTATTGAAGATTTTGATATGTATTTCAAGAGTAGAGAAGAACTTGAAGGAATTGAATTAGCCGTAGATCAGAAGAAGCAAAAGGACAATAATCAGAATGCGTTATTCCAGTTATTAGACGGAGTTTATTCTACAAGTAATACTATATATGTGGCAACCACTAATTATAAAGACAGGATTGATTCTGCTTTAATTAGGCATGGGAGATTCGATATACAGGAAGAACTTAATTATTTTGAAAAATCTGAAGCTTTGGAATGTGTAAAACTGTTAGGCTATGATGAAAAGGTTTTGAATAATTTGGGTTTAGAATATCCTGTTCAGCCATCATATTTGCAAAGTAAGGTAATGGAATTCAGATCAAAATTAAGATGCGCCAACTGAAAGGAGAATGATATTGTATAAGATTACAAACGTAACAGATAGAAATGGCAATGTTAAGCACGATGCAATTAAAGAGATTATAGAATTGTGTCCTGATATGACTGGAGAAATTTTATATCCAGAGTTTATGAAACCAGGTAATAGATTTTGTTTCTTGTGGAATGGTGACTCCGGGAGAATGATGAGAACGTCTTTAATTGAGGATATTGAGGAAGATGGAAATGTGTTGCATGTAACTACGATGAATACTGAGTATTGGTTGGAGAAAGTGGAGGCCTGAAATAGTGGAGAATGAAGTTACTGTAGGGTATTTACATAAACTTACTGGACGGCTGATTGATAATGGACGTGAGAATATGATTCTGGCATGTGAAGATGTGGTTATTCATGAAGATGAAATTTCTATGCACTACAGCGAAAATAAATTAGAACTCAGAGGTCATCTCTTTAATTCTCCCATTGTAGAGAGGGTAAATAAGTTTATAGAAACAGTTAATAAAGCCAAAGAAGAATTGTATTTTAAAGACTAAAGCAAAGATATATTTTATGGAGAAGAGAGGCCTTTATCAGCCTCTCTATGGGAAGGGTTATTCGACAACTTCATGAAATTCAATTGCAATATCTTTAATTGTAAAAATTACTGACGTTTCTATTCTTTCAATTGTATCAGGTAGGTATAGCAATTTTTCAAATGACATAAGTGTTATAAAAACAATTATGCAAAACTTGTTAAATTTTATCATATGAATGTCCTCCTTTTAACATAAGATATATGCGGTTATTTTGGTAGGAATTCCATATTTCAAAAAAAATATTCTATATTTAGAAAGGAGTGTTTTTAACGAGAGTATACAAAGAAAAACAGTTTCTTGTTTTTGATTACGAAGATGGGAGAACTGTGAAATATGATTTTGCAACAAAGCAATCTATCGGAATTAAAGGAAAGCCAGTAAAGGATCTAAAGGGGCAACTATCAGGATTTTCATTAGAAGATTTAATCGAGTGTTGTGACGATAAAAACTATGCCAACTTCTTATATTTTGTGGTTAGAAAAGAAGATAATTATATTTCAAATATTGGTACAATTTTAAGCCGAGTTCCAAAGTATTCAATGTATGAACAATATTTTTCGGCTGGAATTACTAATATTGCATCAAGATTATCTTTTAAAATCAATGAAGTTCCGAAGCCACTATTGAAAATATGTAGGCAACATGAAATAAAAATATCGAATGAATTGATCAAGTATTACAAGCACAACCCTGATGCAAATTTAATTGCCTTTAATTTAGATTACATGAGCATTGGGCATCAGGATGTCGCAACTATGCTTACTAGAGAATTCTATTCAATTGATGGAGAATATGTTAGAAGCGATGAGAGGTGCTATCGTTCTTATTACAATTATCTTATTGATGAATATGGGTACACTGCAAAAGCACTTTGTGTATATGTAGATGAACTAACTACCTACGAAGCAATTGATGATGTTGGATTTATTATGAAAGAGCTATATGACTATGCTTTTATGATGAATAAAATAAGTCCTAAATTCGATAAGTATCCAAGACATTTTCTAACCACTCATAAAATCGCCTGTAGGAACTACAACCGGCTTAAAACAGTATTTGAGGAACAGGATTTTAAAAAGATGATTAACAAATCATATGAATGCACCATTGGGAATTATTGTTTTATATATCCAAATAGTACAGAAGAAATCAAGGAAGAGGCTGTAAAGCAGAATAATTGTGTTGCATCATACATACAGAGGGTCATTGATGGTAATTGCCATATTTTGTTTATGAGAAAAAAGAATGAGCAAGAAGAAAGTCTTGTGACAATTGAAGTTAGGAATAACCGCATTGTTCAGGCAAAGAGAAGATTTAACGACCCAGTGTCTGCAGAAGAACAGTCAATTATTAATAAATGGAACGAAAATTTTTCAACCGTAGAAAAGGAGAGAGTAGCATGATTATTGAAGGAAGTAAGATTGAATTGGTAAAAGAAATGGGACCTTTCACGAACGTGGGCGAAGTGTGTGAAGTTGTAAAAGTAACGGAATATGGAGTGATTTCATTTAAGTTTGGAAACGGGTTACACCTTGGTTGCATGTCGTATACAGAATACGAGACTTATTTTAAACCTTATGGTGAACAAGTGAATACTATTAGGGAATGGAGTGAGTGGAGCCAGTGTGAAATTACATATATTGATAAAGATAGCGACATTTGTGATACTCTGATTGAAGCACGAGAAAATGGAAAGAAATATCAGGTAAAAACAGTAGATTTTCCTGTTGTATTAAGAGCAGAGGCAATCTGTTCTCCAGATGATGAATTTAACTATACAGATGGATATAATTTAGCGGTAGCAAGATTGAGAACGAAAATAGCAGCATGGGAATCAAAGAATCTAGCGGATTCAATGTAATTACCATAAAACAGTGCTTTAATTAAGAGAGGAAAATGAATATGGAAATCATAAAAGTTGATGATTATAGAAAGTTTGCAGAGAACTTAAAGAAGAAAACGGACTGCGACGTAAGTATAAAAATAATGGGAAAGAATCATTTTCACTATCAGTTGGAAACAGATGGAATTTCCCTTGGTATCTTATGCTTAGATAAAGGGGAGGCTTCTTTTGCTCCATTCGTAACGTTTGAACAGGCAAAAGACGATCAATACATAAACGTACAGTATATGCCACTATTTGACGATTTTACTAAAGTTCTTTCAGTTTTTAAGGAAATGTTTGTAGTAGAAGAGGTTGTATAATTTAAGGAGGACGTATGAATAAAGATGATGAATTAAAATTAGAGGCTACGATCAAAGAAAATATGGAGAAGGTCAGATTTGAAGGTCTGACTGCTGGGGCTAAGGGGATTGCCGGTGCTGTATTGGAAATTTGCAACGATAAGAGTATCAAGAATGATATGGTCAGGATCAATAAGATTAGAGATTTTTGTGCTATCGGACTTGGATTGAAGAAAGGAGAAAAATGATGGATATTTTAAACTTAGAAAGAGGTAAGGGTAAAACTACATATTTAATAATGAAATCACACATGACACAGATTCCAATTTTAACTGCCACGATTGGCAGCAAGGATTATGTTAAAATAGAAGCTGAAAGAATGGGTTTGGATATTCCAGAACCTTTAACTGTAAAAGATTTAACTGGAGATAATGCAAGAGGTAGAATCAAACCATATCGCTTATTAGTTGATGAGATGCCGGCAGTTTTACAAACGGTTTTGGGAGTTACTATTGATACGGCAACTATGACTGAAAGGGATTTAGTATGAATTTAGTTGAATGTTACATTGAGAATGTATTATCCGTCGTGGATAAAACTCCTGAGTTTGTTACATATATGCAAACAGATGGAGGGTATCCGGATTTTGTCCCAGGTGAACCATATTTAGAGGTATTATGTAATGTGAACTGTTATGGAAGCAAGACAACGGAAACTCATTTATGGAAAAAATCTGATTATGAAAAATATCTTGAACAAGGATATTATTTGGCTTAGTTGCGAGCAAACCATTCTTTGATAGTGAAAGGAGATTAAATGAGCAGCTTTAAAGATGAAAAGTTAAAAGAGATTCACTCTATTATAAAGGAATTATACTCAGATATGTGCTGCGTGACTATCTGTGTTAATGCAGATGAGATGACAATTGATTGTGGAGACAGAATTATCACAGGTGATTACACAATGAGAAAGATTAACGGAGAATGGTGTGAGAAGTTATAACCAAATATCAAATTTCTTGAAAACTATTTTATACCATTGTTGATACATTGTTATTGACATGATATACTGAAGAAAAAGAATGTTTTTAAAGGGGAGAGATATGAGAAAAATTGCATTGTTTTGTTTTATTTTATGTGCAACTATTTTAGTAGGTTGTAAAAATCAATCGTCAGCTTCAGTTTTATCCAGTACCACATATTCGTTTACCATTACCAAGTCTGCCGAAAATGAATCAAGTAAGGAGACCGGTAGCATAAAATCGACTGAGGAAACTCTATCAAGTTCCAAAAAAATGGAGATATTTACTTATGTTACTAGCAGAGTTGATTTGATATTGGACACTAAAATGTCAGATGAAAAAAAAGAAGCAAAGGCAGAGGAAATCTGGTTAGAGGCAGAAGAAAAGTATAATTTAACTGAAATAGAACTTGCTATGATAGTTGGAGATACTGACTTAATTAAAGAATACTACAAAAAATAAAAGGTGATTTATTTTATAGTCTAGTAATATTTATAATTACTAGACTCTTCACAAGCAAAGTGTAGTTTGCTATACACCAAAAGTTTTTAAAAAGATTTTATAAACTCTATTGACACACTCGCATAGGAGTGTTATTATTAGACTTGTAATAAAGGATTATATAAACCAATGAAAGGAGATAGGAAAATGAAAAGTGGTAAGAAAACAGAGTTCGCAAAATTCAAACGTATCATGAGTAAGGTAAAAAATAACAGGCCGGAGGTAACGGCTACTGGTAAAGTTCAGTGGGGAAAGAGCAAGTAGGAGATACATATGAAGTTTAATTTGTTTGATGAGTTAAAACTTGAATTTGACTGGAAAGCGGTAGCGGCAATATCGGCAGCATTTGTACTAATTAATTTGTGGAGTTAGGAGGGAGAAAGCATAATGGGAATTGTTTGTATTTTACTTGGAGTTGCCCTAGAGGTTGTTAAAGCAAATGACTGGTTTGCAGTTCCGGCAGTTGTAGAATATGTGATATTTGGTTTGGGAGCATTCCTTATTCTACTTAATATCATTAATTGGTTTGGCATGAGGAAAATTTCAAATAGAATTACTGATACATCAAAAAGAATCTCAAAGAGATTTTAACAGAATTGTGATTTTATTCTAATGCAGAGAGTGTGGTGAATGTAAGTGAACGATGAGTTTTTAAAAGCTTTGGCGTGTTTTGGCTGTGAATACAAAGAAGAGTGTTTAGACGATTGGGAATCCGGACACGAACAGTGTGATAGTATGCTCGATAATGCGAAAGAATTTGCTAAAGATTGTGGATCATGGACAGATAATAAAAATGAATGAGCATAGATAGGAGGCGAAACATGTACGAAGAAATGGAAGAAGAGTATCAGCAGTTTTTACATGATATAGAAGAAGCTGAAAATGCCTTAGTATTTGCAAGATACATGGACGAAGATGACTACGAAGACAATTATGGAAATAATAAGATCTGTGAATATCAAGAGAAGTTTGCTGAAAAGGTTGAGGATTGGCTGAGAGAGTATAAGCCTGGAAAATACATAGTAAGTCGTGGTTGGTACATTGGCGTTATGACTCCTGATGCTGCCAGGAAGCGTAAGATATCTGAAAGTAGTATTGAAGATATGATTGTGAGATAGGAGAACAAAAATGAATATAAGCAAAGCAAAATATAATATGTTGAACACAATGACAAATGACTTTATGAATTTTGAAGAAGTGATTAATAACATTGGTGTAGAAACGAGATTTGGAGCAGGTGGCGATAATATTAGGCCATGGCAGGATATTCTAAATGACGTGGTGACTGTTATTAATAAGAATCCATCTATTTTAGAAGATTCATTATGTAAAGATTTTACAGCCGGAGATGAAGTAGAAGAATTTTTAAGTCATTACAATCTAAGTGGAATTACAAGAGTGAAGTCAGAGTATGAGATAGGAGGTGTTTAATGGCATTTTTAAAAGCACTCACAATTAGCATGGCAATATCTGCTGTTTGGCATGCTTACGAGTGGAAACAGTTTAAAGAATTACAATGGAATCGTCAATGTGACAATATAGTTTGGATATTGTACTTTGGAGTTTTGTGGTATTTATTTGCACATCAAGTTTAATGAAAAGGAGATTTATGATTAGATATTGTATTGATAAATGGGCTGCCAACAAGATTGAATTGGAAGCAGCCATTAAAAGAGATAAGGAGATTAACTCTTGTAACTACAGTTACCTAGTAAAGTTGGTGGTAAAATACATTCTTAATCTAGGAGTAGATACAGAATATGAAAGATGGGACGAAGAAAAAATAACAACCATTGATAACGGAGACTATCAAGGAACACAGCTGTTCTTAATTCCAAAGAAAACTTATCAGCCAGGAGCAAATGAGTATCTACTTACTTATCAGTATTATGGCTCCTGTAGTGGTTGTGACTCTTTGCAGGCAATTCAAGATTGGAGCGAAGATATCCCGACGGATGAGCGGGTAAAAGATTACATGACACTTTGTAAGGATATTATTTGCAATATGATTAGACCTTACAACTCGTTGTATAACAATGATGAAGATGATAAATTTTCTATAATTAAGTGTGAGATTTAAGTCGTATGCGTCAAATAACCAGTCGACCAAATCTATAGAAGCAAGGAGAGTTTGTTAAGGATTACATAAATAAGAATATCAATATTCGGATATGGTATTTCTATACCTTATTATTTTTGCACCTTTTTATCGGAAAATTCAAAATCGTTTCGGAATTTCCGAGAAAATGCAACTTTTATTTAGATTTCATATAGAGCAAATTTCATGTTATCGCCGGTAAAAAACGGTGTTTACATAG
>NZ_SULJ01000024.1 GCF_007115105.1 Clostridium sp. HBUAS56010 | reverse complement strand
TGAAGGTTTTATATGCTCCGCCTAGCTTAATCGTTGCATTGCCTTTATAAGCGATATCCAATAAAATTGGACTTTGATTAGGTTCCTCCGGATCAGTGGGAGAGGGCGGAGTAGCAGATTCTTTATAGTCGCAAATCCAGACCTTGTTTCCAGTTCCATCGTCAACGAGTTTGTCATGTTCTTTTGAAAAGGCATCATATGATAGCGTTAAATTTACTATGCCACCTCTATCAAAGTATGTATAATTATTTATCATTACCTCTCTATTGGTCAGCTTGTATACATCTGGAGTTTCGATATCAACCAAGTCTACAACAAAACGCTTATCTCTTTTTAATATTTTGGTTTCGTCGTTTAGCGGGAGAGTAAGCCCGTATTGCAAATCACCCATTTGCATGGTTTTATTTCCATCAATGCCTGACGAATACTTTGTTTGATTTTCAGCGTAACAATTCAGAGATATAATATCACCATTTTTATTCTGCCAATTTAAAACAAAATTGCATAACACCATATCTGCACTTAAATAAGTTTTATCATCTGGATCTATTACGTTTACAATCCAAATGTGATTATCCCATGCAATCATATCTCCCATGTTGATGTATTGACCTGGACGAGACTTTATCTTTTTCTTATTTTTTGTCTCTGCGTATCGTTGTACAATTAATTCAAACTCTTCGCCATTTTTTAGAACTTTATGGTAATCAATTGAATCTGCAAATTGGCGATTTACATGACGGTTTAATAAAAATAATTCCGTTTCCTGCTTTGAAGAAGATTTATAAGTATTGTTGATTTTTTGAAAGTATGATATATCCAAATCACACCTCCTGACTCAAACTATAATTAATAGTTTTCTTCTTACCTGTAAGCCTATCTACGGAAGCATACTTAGATATTTTGACTTCATTGTCTTGCTGAATCATTTTAACCATATCAGTAAAAGTTTTTCTTTCAGAAGCAGGAGAGAACTGATTCAAATCTGATGGTGTCATAGATATCTTAAATGCCTTTAGTAAAGCAAAGTCCCTTTCAAAATACACTTGTCTCATTAAATCGGTAATTAATCCCTGTTCCTTCTTTGTAATATCTAAATTAAATTCCGCCGAATCTTCATCGTAATCAAAAAAGTCAACATCAGGAGTGCATCCATCTGTCAACTTTTCAATAGCTTCATATAAATAGTTTGTTGCCTGTTCTTTAGCAAGCTGAATTGCGTCCCCTATCGGAACGTTATAATATGAGAAAAAATCCGCATCTTTCTCTATCTTTTTAAGAAACTTCTCAATAATTGGCTCAAACAAAGTAGACATTATGCACCTCCCATCTTTCTAGATATCCTTCTTTGGTCTGCCAGCTTTTCTTTTACCTTGAGGTGTCAAGTCTTCTGGTTCTGTTACGTCATCAATTTCAATATCTGCTTCATCATTGGTATTTTTACTTGATTGCATGGACATCATTTGTTCCATCATTTTTTGCATGGTTTCCATTTGCTTTTGTAACAGTTCATTTTGTTTCTTTAAATCTCCAACTTCTTCTGCGCTAACTTTGGAAACAGTATCTTTGGCAGATAAAATGATTTTTGTTTTTAACTGCTTATTACATAATTCCTTGTATTTTGTATTAATAATTTTCTCGACCCTTGTTGAAATATCGTATTGATTGGAATTTTTCAATGTATGAAATATTCCTCTTACTCTTTCAAAATACATTACGCTAGAAATTTCAATTAATTGAGTCAATCCTGATAAACTTGGATTTGTAAGTATATTTTCTATATCAGCATTTTTGAGAATTTTATTGAAGTCGAGTATCCTAAGCTCCTTATATAATTCTTCCGTGGCAATATCAGAACTTTCTAAAAAAAGTGTACCTATTTTAAAAACAGGAGAACCACTATTTAAGGATTCGACTTCTGAAAATTCCAACGGTGTGATTGAGGGAGACGAATCACTCCCAATAGGGCAGATATACTCTTTCTGATGAGTTTTAATACAAACAGGATTTTCGTTGTAGTTTAATACATTGATTATCTTGCTTTTTTCAATCATTGAATCAACCTTTCTTTTCGGTGGGCGAATATGCCCACCTTATTTTAGTTACTGCGCAAAAACAATTTTGGCTACATTTTCAATCTTGGAGATTGCATAGCCGTAAGTAAAATCAGCAATCTTAATATTTACGGCTTCTTTGTTATTGTCAAGAGTCTCATATACATGAAGATCTCCCTTCATATCAAGTGTGCCGATTTTACCGGCAATGCCGAAAATTCTTTTATCTGGAATGAGCAAATCACCATTACCCTGTTTGTGAGCAGATGCGATACTTGCAATTCCCATACGTCCAAAAGTTTCTACGAGGCCATATCTGTTAAAGTTGTCTTTCATTGCATCAGACATATACTGATGAAAACCATCCATTCTACCAATTGCCTGAGCATATTTAGTCAAACATACGGCTACAGCATTGGGGTCTCTCTCTGTTAAATATAACTCAAGTGCATCCATTGCTGTAATTGTAGGAACAGCACCGGATACGTCAATCTTCTGTTCTCCACCCGTAATTGCTGCATCAACGGCTCCAAACACATCATAGAAGAGAGCATTGTATAATGCTTCCTTACCAAAAGTTGTAAGTTTAGCAATTGACTTAAAACCATTTTTTCTTAAGTCAACATAAGAAATATCAGTTTCAACCTGTCTGTTTTTATATGTAGGAACAAGTGCAGAAAAATCAATCCAACTTTTATCTACATTGCCACCCTTTGCAGCTTCATATGCCACAAGTGTGTTTTTAGCTTCCCTCTGAGTCTCGCTATCGTCAAATTCCCCAATGGTGCCTCTATCAAACATTCTATCCAACAGTTCATCGGGAGCGTTGTATACTTCATCAACAACGGTTCTTTTGATATAGGCGGCAATCTCATGGTCGTTATCCATTCCCTTTTCGCCGATTTCTCTTGCCCAAGCATCGCATACTTCAGAAACTTCTTTTTCCTCAGCAGTAAGATTTAATTTATATTCAACCTTCTGCGCAACTTCATACATTACGCTATCTTTATTCATTAATTCTGCAATTTCAGTTTTTAACATTTTTATAGTCCTCCAATTTATTTATTAGGCATTTGTCTTAGTGGAGCCGGCAATTTCGATAATAGCGAGTTTATGTCCGACATCACTATATTCACCACCAAAAATTAGTTTTGAAGCCACATTCGCTTTTACGAATTTTCCATCAGTAATCATTACAGCATCCCCTACAGTAAGCGCACCAAGTACATACTGATCAGTTCCATATCTTTCTCCGACTTCGGGAGTAATTAATTTCACATTTTCGTTTTCGGCAATCTTCGTGAAATTCTCATCGTAATCGGACATGTCCCCTTTTGCACAATTTAATCCGGTTGGAACACGCTCCTTATTTACTAAGAAAAATCCGTCAACAACTCCATTACCGGCAATAGATACCGTTTTATCAGCATAATTCTTCACAACAGGAGCACCTGTAATCATTTCTGCGTCTGCCTTATACATAGCATCAGTAGTTTTTAAACCATTAGTCTGAAATTCTCTTAACATATTATTTACCTCCTAAATATTCTTTCATAATAGACTTCTTATCTACAACGTCCTCATCAACAAAGTTTAAATTTGTAGACGCAGTTTCAGTCTCGTTTGCCGTTATTGTTTTGTTATTTTCCTTTTCTTCCAGAGAAGCAATATATCTTTCTGCAACAATTGCCTTTAGTGATTTTTCATCTAACGAATTTATAAATCCTTTAAACTCTTCAGATGTTTCGATTTCTTCTTTCGTGATAAATCCGGTTTTAGTAACAGAAGCAATTAATTTTTCCTTCTTTTCAGATACTTCTCGGTCAATTTTTTCTTGTTCTGCTTTCTCGAATTTGTCTTTATAAGGCTCTAACTCACTTATTTCTGTCTTTAGAGTTGAAATTGTTTCACTTGCCTTAATTAATGCGTCGTCTTTTGTAGTAATCTTAGAATTTAATTCTGCAACTGTACTGTTAATTGCTTTAGCAGAAACGGCTAATTTTACAGGCTCTGGATCAGAAACTGTCACTACATCATTTTCAACTTCGTATGTAAATCGCAAATAATCAAGTTCAGTTTCTCTACCTTCATATTCACACCATACTTCCTTTTCAACCGGAAAATGGAATGATGGCCAACACCATTTATCAATCTTATCACTACATGCTTTACGAATTTTTTCTCTTAAATCCCAATCCGTAAGCTGAGATACTTCCGTCTGAGCAGGATCATTGGTTTCAGGCGTATTAATATTATCCTTTTTCATATCTTTAATAAAACCTCCTTCTGTTTCTTCTGAATTTTCAGCAGCTAAATCTTGAGACAGTGCTTCCGCTATCATCATCTCATTACCTTCCGATGCCAGTGATATCGCTGTGGCACTTGTGCCGTAACTTGGGCGAGCATACTCAAAGCCAAGCAATGTATTGGCCTCAAACTCATAATCTGTTATTTTCTTTACTCCATCTTTAAATTCGTAAGCAAATGTCAATATTTCCCATGAACTAAATAGTTTTCCTAAATCAAATAATCTTTTAACTGCTTGAATGACATTTTTATATCTCTTCCATATACGGTACTTGGCAAATAAGCATGGTAATGTTTTTGTTTCTCCTTTGACTGTAGTAATGGTTTCTTCTTGTATATAAATCTCTGTGTGAGTTCCAATACTGCTAGTATTGAATAACAGATTGCCATTTCCGTCTTTATACATTTCGTGAGAACCAAAAGTAGGCTCGCCCTTCGTATTTGTCTTATATTTTGCCTGCACTGGCATATTGACTAGTGTTTTTGCCTTGTCTTCGGTTGCTTCATCATATGGAAGCATGACATTATTTGCATTTATATCGTCGTAATAGCAAATCCTACTAGTTAGTTCCAAATAGGTTTTATGTTCAGCAATATCTATTACTTCACTATAAAAATGTAAATTTTCTTTATTCGCTTCAATCACCACCTTTCTCACCAATACAAACATCAAAATGAATAAAGGCTTCTTCATATGAAAGTTTCTGGGCATTAAAAAAGACACTGTATATTTCAGTGCCATCAGTTTTAATCACTATTTCGTTGTCACAACACGGACATCTTATTTTAATATCTTTCATTCTCACCTCGCATTTTGATTATAAGTATCATCGTATTCAGTTTTGTTAGTCTTTGTCTTACTTTTTGGTCGCCCAGACTTAGATTTTCCTTCGTCAAAATTTGTCTTCTTACCACTAGACGTATAACTTGTACATCTGGGATAGAACACCTCTGTATCTAAATTGACATCATTTTCCCTGATCCGCTTTGCTGTTTCATCATTAATATCTACACCGAGAATATTTAAACTGGTTTCCAAACTACCGTTAAATATTGTATATAATGTAGTTGCAAGTTCTTTTCTTAATGAAAAGTCAAGAGCTTCCGAATCAATTATCTCTATATCAGGACACAAACTAACGTCTAATCCGCTATCAAGTAAAATCTGACAATACCATTTTTTTAGAACCTCTTCTAACTGCTCTGATATAGTATTAATTGTCCTCATTAACTGAGTCACAGAGATTGAAGCTGTTGATACAGACTGAGAAGACGAATCCATTAAAAAACCAATTCCTAACGTGGACAACACTCTTGAACGATAATTGTTAATACTATTTATATCAGTGAGTTCAATCTTTGGCTCAACATAATTTATGCTTTCCACGGTGGGCGGAGTGGTAACTACAACAGTAGGTTGCTTCCATGCTGCCATAAAATTTTGGTGAGCATAGGCCATTTCCTCAAACCCCTGCTTATTAAATTCCTGGCCCATCACTTCTTTACGTAATTTTTGGTGAATAATCTTTTTAGCCTTAGCTTTGCTGTTTACCCGATCAGAATTATTAAAGGTGTCCAGCATAGATAGAGAGTCAAGAGATCTAAAGATAGGAGACACACCATATCTTCGATTAAGGTTATTTATTCTAATTACTCCAGAATATCTTGTATCTAATTTCGCATATTTTTCTTTAGCAACAAAGGCATTATACACTTCTTCTGGATAATTATTTTTTACCTCAGCCTCCATGCTATCAAAGAATAAATATTTGTTTTTACGAGTCTTTTTATAAACCTTCTGTAATCTGCTACGAAGTTCTTGAACATTAAATAATAAAATCGGCTCACCATCTTTATCCCATTCAGCCACTTCAACTACACCTATGGGATAATAATCCACCTTATAGCAATTATTATTATGTCTTAGATACATAAAGTAATTGCCTTCAGCAAAAGCAGTAGATATAGAGTTTCTGGTTAGTTTTTTGATGTGTATCATATTATTAAAGTCAACGATACAATTCTTCACTTCATTTAATGGTAGTTGATTGTCTTTCACTTCTGCATTATATGATAATTTAATCTGGGTATTTATGTTGGTATCAATACATTCAACCGTTTTACCTACTATATCATTTTTATTAATCTGTTTTCGTATAATTGAATTTATAGTTTGAATTTTATTAATGTCATTTTGAGCATTCTCGGCTAACTCATCTAAATATTCTGGTGTGATTTTTTGAGACGGTGAATTTCCGTCTTTTAAATATGCAGAATATGTTTGATTTGAAGGGTCATAATCGTTCAGAGCTGAGACGAGCCATTTTTCAGAGATATCAGAGCATGATGTAACAACCAGAGTGTCGCTATCTTTATCTTCGTTGATAATGCTTACTTCAAAATCTTCATTGTTATCTGCCATAATTCACCGTCCTTTCTTTAATCAAATGATATACCTGTTGAACATAGTGGAGCGGAAGAGTAGTTTACCTTGGGTGTTTCGCTGGTAATAACTTGTCCTCTCCTCAACTCGTATAGTCTATGTGCAAGCATAATTAGCACATAAAATCGGTCATCGTGCATTGTATTTTCTTTATCTTTGGCTAATGCATAGGTCTTAGTGGTTTTTTCTGCATTCTCATATTTATAAATAGAAGTAGTTTCCGTTTTCATTAAATCAATGTTGACTAAAGCAGAGGTTTCACTTTCCGACAACTCATATTTTTCAATGATTTCTTCGTCACTGTCAGATTGTTTCTTTGCAATTGAAATTGTTTCTTGTTTAAATTCATATGGAAATTTAATAACCCCTAAGTCTATTAATTCTATAAATTCATCAACCATCTGAGTACGGTATTTTCTTGGGCTAATCAATCTAAGTTTATCAATAGCATTTGGGTAGAGCAATTTATATCCAGCATATATTTCGTGACTACTATCAATTAACCCTCTGTGTGATCTGCCGTCGTCACCAACCCAATCATTTAACAAACCGTCTCCGTAAGTGGATACTCCCCCACCTCCAGATCCTTGATCTATTAATAAACTATCAATATTCACATAATCATTATGATGTCCGTTGTACAATGATAAATATTTTCTGATTTCTGCAATTTGTCTATTAGAATCCAGTTTAAAACCTTTCTTGCTTGCCTTATCAAATAAATTGACACAATTAACTATTTCTCCAATATAGCCATAATCAGGATGATTTACCACGCTCATTGCTCCAAGTATAGAATTATCTATTGTTCTTGCGGGGTCAAATGCCAATATAATATTTGAATCTGATTTGTATGAAAGCTGAGGTAAATAAAAGGACTCATTTCTTCTAATCGTTCCCCATTTAACTATCTGGTTTACTCCACCATCTCGCGTAGGCTGATTATAGTATTCTCTTAATGCCTTTTCCCTGTTTGATTTCATGGCAGCATCAACTTTATCCTGCGTAAGCAGTGGAGGATATGGCTTGCCTTCCATAAATGTTTTTATGGCTGTGTCACAAATCATATCAACAACCAAATAGTCTCTATCTCCAGCTAACATTTTTTTTGCAAAGTTTTTATAATGGCGATAAAAGAGTTTGCTCATATCATCTTGAGAAGACGCATAAACCAACTGAGTAGGGCATTTTCTTTTTAATGTTTCAGGATTAAAGTTTTTATCAATAGAGGTCTTAAATTCAGTATTTTGAGTAGCAAAGGCTTCACAGACTGCAATCAATTCGTCAGAAGAGAACGCTGCCTCATCAAAAAATACTAATGTGGCTCTACGAGATCTGTTGTTATCTGGATTGCCATTAAGTGTAAATATTTCGCTACCATTATAAAATTCTACATGAAATCCAGATTGAGAATGCCCGAATCCGGTTTTATTATTACTAGATTTCTTTGTTTCTTTTTCAACAATATCCTTAAGCGAATCAATTGATGCAGAGGTTTTTCCTATTCTAAGTACAATTTCTTCAATTTTCGAGAATGTTTCTTTGGACTGATCACCAACAGACGAAACAATATATATAGCTTGATTCTCGTATAGAATTGCTTTAAGAACCATAAATATTGCACCAAGAAATGATTTACCAAAATTTCGACTGCAACACCACAAAACATGTGATTTATTCCAGCTTGCTTGCAATATATATTTCTGACTATCAATTAATTTTATACCCAGTAGCTCTTCGCAAGCTATACAGGGATTGCGACGATAAAAAGCAATGCTTTCAGCGTCTAATTCACATATTCTTTTCTTTCTCTCAGACAATAGTTTATGTTTTCTCATAACATGTCACCATTTACTAAGATACCATTTTCAGCGAGCAAAGAATTCAGCTTATCCACTTTTAATAACAGCAATCTAATCTGTTCTTTTTTATCGTCGAGTTCTGTATAAAGCTGATTAATCAAGTTGATCTGACTCTCATATACCTCTTTTTTATCATTCTCATCAAACAGACAATGGTCAAGCATAGCCTTTTGTGAGATTGATATGGCCCACTGAGTGCCGTCGCCCCTTAGTTGGTCATAATAATCTGCTTCAGCTCTATCAAAACTTCTTTCACGAAGATCTCTCATTAAATATGTGAGCGTAGATTTACCAACATCTTTATTTGAACGATTTTTGACCGATATTTCATTTTCTTTTGCAATTTTATCGTTGCTTGTGACTAAGTCTTTCTTTATAGCATTAAGCGTTTTAATGTCGGCAGCATTTTTGATTGGATCTAAATTCGTTATTCGTTTATCACATATATGTATCTGCCTATTATTATTTACAATCTGCAATATCTGAGATATTTTATATGGGTCGTCAGCAGAATCCTCATCGTCGAGATACGGAGCAAGCTGATTAAAAAGAAACTTTCGGTCATCATCTGGATAATCTTCAAATGGGTCATACCCCACAATATCAATAGAATAATCTCTATTTTGCTTATCTTTATCTGTCCACTGAACATCTCCCGTTGTAGTTATCACGGATTCTATAGATTCTTCGTCTCCAAAAGCTTTAATAATTTTTTGTTTATCATCCGTAGGTGTATTGCTATTAACATGAATAAAACCATCTTTTTCAGAGTCCGAATAGCTTTTATTTTTAGTCTGCCTGAGACTGTTAATGTTTTTGAAATATAAACCGATTATTTCCTTCCCTTGTTTAGCAATTTCCTCATCAGCAAGGTAACTATGTTCACGCTTATATTGGTCATAGCTAGACTGTAAATCGTCCATATAATATGGCTTATCTAATCGTTGAAGCATAGTTTTCATCTTTTTTGAACTTATTGTTCCATCTTCATTGACAATATAATTCTTAACACAAGATATACATACTGGAACACATCCCTCTAATGAAAACAACGGACTTTGTGTTTTATAGAATCCGGTGGCAACTGATTTTTCTTTGCCACATATTGGGCATGTTTTTTTTGATACACCAATTTTAGTAGCCATATTGCCACCACCTCCTTTTATGTAATTAAAAATTCAAAAGAGCCGCCATAATTGGCAACTCCACTGTTGCAAAATCTCAAGCAAATAAGTATTCACTTAATAAAATAGGAGAGTAGGTTGTTACGCCCATTCTCCTAGATTCCACAGTTTATAT
>NZ_SULJ01000023.1 GCF_007115105.1 Clostridium sp. HBUAS56010 | reverse complement strand
TGAAGGTTTTATATGCTCCGCCTAGCTTAATCGTTGCATTGCCTTTATAAGCGATATCCAATAAAATTGGACTTTGATTAGGTTCTTCTGGATCAGTGGGAGAGGGTGGAGTAGTAGATTCTTTATAGTCACATATCCAGACTTTATTACCAGCTCCATCGTCGACAAGCTTGTCATGTTCTGGACTATATTCATCTTGGGTAAACATCAGATTAATGATACCTTTATCGGTAAAATCATATGCAATATCATCAACTCTTGTCAGCTCATACGGACGACATTTTCTATTGCTTTTAGCCATATGTATTCTTTTCTCGTTATCAAGAAGTTCTGTATCTTCATCAAAAGGTAAATAAACCATATACTGATTGGATAGAAGAGTCATTGTTTTATTTTCACTCTCTCCATTATTGTAAGATGATGCGTTTAAAACATGAGCGTAGCGGGAGATGATACCACCTTTGTCATTTTGCCAGAAGAGTTTGTAATTACAAAGTCTCAACGTTCCATCAATATAAACCTCATCGTCCATATCTGCTTCGTAAACCAACCACACCTTATCACTCCAATCAACGTAATCGCCCATATGCACTGATTGATTAGGTAAACTTTGGAATTCCTTGTAATATGGTTTTGTGCCAGTGTTTATCATTAAATGAGATTCCTCACCATTCAATTTAATATCTTTACATGAAATAGAAGATACTGAATTCTTTGATATGTCATTCTTTAGCCTATTTAGCTGTCTTTCTCTATCCGTATTCCCATAAAGATTGATGCGAGCTGAATATCTATCCATATCACACATCCTCCTTAATGAAATAAGAGTTACGTATCTCTTCTAAGATATTAATGCATCTAAAAACTTCCTTGCGGCATATTTTAGTATTATAATCTTCTGAAATTAGATATTGAATGATATTTAATACAGATATAAATCGTGGTTCATCAACCAAATCCGACACAAGCCTTTTATTTCCAACTAACTCTCTTTGGTAACTCTCAAGATACGATTTTAGTGTTTCTGAATTCTCTTCCTTCATTGGTAGAATTTTATATGTTTTATCTATCAGATACTTAAAATACTTATTAAAATTTTCTTCTGGCAGTAATCCATACTCGACTTTTATCATGACTTTAAATTCTCCAAATCCCCATATATAAAAGAAAATTCATTTGTAAGGCTTCGGGAATATTTTTTTGCACTTTCATATCTATCACTTATTTTTTCCATAAGATTAGCGGGAGAGTACATTGTGAAATCTTTAGTGTTCATGTGATTTCTAAGATTTTCCAAGTTATTAACATATGGCTTTAACCAATATACAGTCATCCATTCACAGATAATATCTAAAACATCACTTGGAATATTATTTAAAAATTTCATATCTACATCGTCTCTTTCAGATAGATCTACTACTTTTTTTACGATTCTTTCGCACTTACCGATAGATTTCTTCATGATGGCCAAAAGATAATCTTCTTGCAATTCATCTGTAAGTAGCAACAAGTCTGGGTCGGTTATAGTATCTTTAAATTCGTCAAATACATATTTGTATGTAGTCTCCATAGAAATACCCCTATAACGTTATGGTTAATTCAACGTCTAATAATTTTTCGAGTAACTTAATCTTATTCATTGAATCAAATTTGCCACTGTCAATCATATTTCTTGTCTTCAATGCCAAAGTATCTTTTACTCCACGAGATAGAGGTTTTACGGTGGCCTTGATTTCATCTAACGACATAGTAAAAATTTTATCCAAGTCATCACCAACAATAGTATTTTCATAATATTGAACTACATCTAAGAATTCATAAATCTCTACAGCTGAATACTCCTCTGTATCATCAAAGAAAATCCAATTGTTTTTGTAAAAACTTCTATTGGTATTTCTCATTGATAACAGTTCTCCTAATTCAACATATTCTACTGAGTTATACTGATCCCATTCAACCTGATATCCAACTGTCTTTTTTGAAAGATAAATAAGTTCCCCTTGAACACCACTTCTTACAGGAATCATGGTATCCAGGGGGATTTTTATCTTTGACTTGATTTTAGAAGTCACAGAGGATTGTCTTGGCACTTCATCTGCCATTTTTTCTTCATACTCTTTCCGTAGTTTTGCTTCAATTTCAGAACGCATTTTTGCTTCCTTTTCCAAGGCTCTTTTTTCACGTTCTTCCTTTGTTAATCCCGCCATTTTATTTCCTCCATTTATTCAGATAGCATGATTAGAATTAACCAACCATGCTTTTGTTTTAATTAACCTAAACGATAGCAACCAAACACTTCGGACATTACAATTCCGGTATTATTTCTCTGAGCCATTAAGAAATCCTGAGAGAGATCTGCGTTTGACATTGGATTACCAGGAATGATTAATGTATCCCCTTCCGTGACGTGTTTGATGAATTTGTCATCACCAGCAACTACATGTAAATCAGTATCGTTGAGGATAAAGTTTGTAGTCCCCGGCTTATGACCGTTCTGCATAGCAATAATCGGATTGACTCCAAATTTGCCGTAATATCCGACATTATAAAGGTCTTCCTTAGCTGAATTGGCATCTGCACCCTTAATACCAGCAATTTTTCTAACTGCCTGTTTTGAACCAAGAACATAGGCTGTTAATCCAGTAGCAGCTTCTACATGATCAATCAATGTGGCAAGTTTGTCTTCTGAAAATGTACCAGATACCTGATACGGAGCAACAAGCTTTGAATATGTGCCAGCGAATGCGGTATAGATATCGGTATTTGTCTTTACAATAAAGGAACGTCCAACTCTATCAATTAACTCATTCATATCAATACGGTCAGCAAGTAACAAGTTTAATTCCTCATAAATTTTAATTGCCTTAATCTGAGGAGTAACATATACTGTCTCTCCACCAACAACCCTCTGTCTCCTAATTCCCTGTGTTCCCTCTGCAATGTCAGCTACAGTAAACAAACCTGTTTCCTTAATATTAAAGGAATCCTGATCTCCAAGAGCTTTGTTTCTGAAATCTACAAACTGGAAGATAGGAGAAGACTCTGGAAGCCCTTCTAAAACGGTCTTTGTGATAATTTCTTCCATAATTGAAAATAATCCAGAACATTTTCCGTCTCTAATATCACGATAATCCAATGATGTTTTACCGTTATTTGCTTCGATCAGTGCTTTCTTTAAAACTTCCATACTATCAGAAGTTGAATAATTACCATGCTGCTTTCCACGATACGCATCTACTGCAATTTTAACAATTTCTTTACTCATCTATAAATTCCTCTCTTTCTTACTGTACTTCTACGACATAAAATGTCTTAGAGCCAACAATTTCGATTTCAATAATTTTTCCTACCTGAGTAGAACCTTCCGTTGCAGTAGCAACTACCTTCATAGTATTTGAAGCTTCAAGCTCAACAAAATCACCTACTGCCGGAATCTCATCAAATGCTTCTACCGTAGCAGAAAAAATATCTCCCTTTGTTGGGATAATTGCTCTGGCAGGCTTTTCAACCCCGTTTACAAACTCGTCCATCTGTTTCTTTTCGTCATACATTAACTCTGGAGTACAAAGAATACCATAATATGATGTGGTTGCTGTAGGAGTGGACGTAGAATGAATTTCTCTTTCTCCCGGTATAAGACCTCCGATCGCTACTACAGAACCATTCTGTAATTCACTAGACAGTTTTACACTCTTAATAAGAGAACCGTCTTTTGTTGCTGACACATTGTCTAATCTAATAATTGCATTTGCCATATTAAAAAATCCTCGCTTTCTATTTGTTTAAATACTTCTTGTATGTAGCTTCGATAGGATCATCGTTGCTTTCGTTATTTGGTACAGAAAATTTAATCGTGTCTTTCTTTGGTTCATTGTTCTCACTAGAACTATCAAATGAATATAATCCAACAATACACAGACACTCTTTTTCTAACTCTTTAATTGAATAGTCAGATGATTTTTTCTTTAATTCGCTGAATTCATCTGTTGTACCGATTTTCGGTTCATACTTATCAAAGATTGACTTCTCAAAAAGATCTCTTTCTTCTTTTTCTTTATTGTTTTTAAAATTTTCCAATTCTGCATAGCAGTCATCACTATGCGAATGAGCCTTTTTGTAATCATCAAATTCCGTTACAAGTGCCGAATAGCTATTTCTGGCTTCTTGAATTTCTTTATTTTCCTCAATAGTAAGCCATACTCTTACCATTTCTTCAAAATCTCCGCTTACTGTGGCAGTAAGATTACTTTCGTCAAAAGTGTAAGTAAACCTACCGTATTTAGACTCATAATTGCTTGCAGTCCAGTAGTTACGCTCCACATAAACATATTCATCGTCAAAATCATCGACCCAATAGTATGTCTCTCCTGTAATCTTTCCTGTAGCATCTTTAACTACAACAGGATCTAAGGCATTAGATAAGGCTTCTCTTTTTTGCCTGTAAGTTGCTGAAAACTCAATTACTTTTTCACCGAACATTTCAAACATTTTCTTTTCAAAATCTTCATCTGACATTTCATCATATGAAAAATCTAAATCAGAGATTGTCTTATTATATTTGGCTAAGATTTCTTCTTTTTTCTTATTCAAATTTTGATTTCCTCCTTCATTTATTTGGTTAAAATATGTAGATAGTTTATCTTTCAATTTATTCATTTCAACAGCGAACAGATTTGTTGAGAATTCAATTGGAATAACACTAGAACTTATAAAACATGGCTCAGTATGTTCAGGACTATTCTTATCATCAGCTTTACCTAAAAGACACAATGCCGAATAAGTCCACTCCAAAAGCTCCATGTAATTAGAATCTTCTTCTAAAGCCCTGTACTGCTTTACATTTATTTCCATTGACTGATTAAACCAAAAATCTGCTGAATATATAGCCTCTTTTAATTCTGGATATCTACCAGTCCATAAAATCACATGAGCAGTAAGATACTCAATGTCTACCCCGTATTCATTAACAATTTCATAACCAAAAGTTCCATCAACAACAACACCATAAGGAACCGTTAAGTCAACGATTTCCCAGTTCTCATTTATCGCCCAATCATGTCCGCCCATATAACGATGTTTTTCTTTTGTTTCCGGGTCGGTGGCTTCGATTATATGTCCTACCACCGGACAATAGCTAAGAGTGGGAGAGTACTTCTCTACATTTTCCTTACTCATATAACTACCGTTACGGTTTTTTCCAATTCCTTGGACATAAACTTTGCATAATGTGAATTCTTCGTTTATGGGTTTGATTGGTTCTACCTTTGCCGCAAATGTGATTTGTAAATTTTTCTTTTCCACAGTTTCCTCCTTTCTGCTAAAATGTCAATTTGTTGTTCAGAAAGAAGTCTTTTTTATCAAATTTTGAATTTATATAATTGATGATTTCTTCTGATACAAAAAAACTGTAAACAGATTTCCCATTCACAGTTTCAATTACATATTTAAATCCAAGACTAGAAAGTTCATCAGCCTTTTCTTGGTTAAATACCTTTATTAAGTTTTTATTCATTTTTATCACCTAACGATTTTCATTAGAGTCTTGCTCACGAGTCTTTTCGCCAGCCTCTCCGAGTTCTTGTCCGGATTCTTCGGCAGTTGGTTTTCCAGCAGTTTTACCAGTTTCTCCGTTACTTAAGGTATTAGAACTAATTAAAGGACGTTTGTAAATCTTTGTTCCCACACCTAGAATTTCATCTTCAAGGTATGACATACCGCTGATATCAGATGGCTCTAATCCAATTGAATTTGCATATAGCAGCTTCGCACCAGACACACCATATTGTCCTGCTTTCAGATATGTGTCTTGAACATCTTTTTCATTAAAGATGCTTTGTTCAAGAAATTTCATTTCAAATGAATATGGCAAATCCATCTTCTTTATTTTTTTGTTAAAATATCTCTGTATTTGTTCAAGGATAGAAAACGATACTGATTCATCTGGCTTTATAGATAAGTTTAAAGAACTAGATGAAGTATTTTTTGAAGACCCAAATAGAAGAGGAGATGTACCAGACCCAAACCAAAAATCTTCCTCTGCTTCATTGGCTGCATCTGATTCTGCTGTACTCGAACTTTGGAATGTGAAGTCATTGATAGTAAATGGAGAGAGAATTAATCCAATTCCCTCTGGAACATTAGCACTGGCTTGATTGTAATATTTTATTGCCAAGTCATAATCCATTTTAGGAACACCATTTTCGTCAGTATCCATTTTCATTGCGAGGACTTTATAATTATCAATTTCTTTCTTTGCCTTTTTGAGCATTTTGTAATCTTCGATATCCAAAACACCTAAAATTAAACCGATAAAAATGGGGACGGAATGAGATAGATCATTCTCATCTGCTTTTATACATATTCCATTAGTAGGCTCATACCATCGTAAAGACGAATTCCCTTTTGTTCCGGCCTTTTTATTACCTTTGTATTTGTAATAGGCAGTCTCTATTTCAGTTCCATATTCTGATAAGAACGTATCTTTTTGAGTGAAATAATCAAGATTGATTGAAAAGGTACAGGTGCCATCTTCGATAGATGATATTTTTGCATAGTCGGGATTAAACGGCCTAATATAAAAAGAATCGGATGTTTCGTGTATTAATCCATAAAAGACTCCATCACGAAAGACCGATTGCATAATTTTAAAACATTCATGTTTTAGATTATATTTCTTATAAAGATTACATACCCGACCATATGTGTCCTTATACTTCTTCTTTTCAATCTTAGAAGGCAAATTGGTGGGGATAATAGTATAATTAAACTTTGGCAAACTAGCATAATAATTAATAAGTCTTCGATAGTGAGAACTTACTATATATAAGAAGTTGCTCATGTTTCGCAGTTCTTTTTCTGAAGACTGCGGATTCTCCAACATTCTGACTACTTGCCCTTTATCGTACTTTCTGTATATGACACTTTCGTTACGATTATTGATTAGGTCTTGAACAATATTTTTTTTCAGATTGGCAAAAGCCATTTGCTGAAATTTTTCTTGTGCTATCTGTTCCAAACTTTTCTGTTCTGTTTTCTCCAATGATTCACCTCCTTTAATATTTTCTTAGTCTTGGCTGACGCATTATGATACCTTGCGATGGGTCGAATGATGTGTTTTTGGGAGCACGTAACTTCATTTCTAATTGACATTGAACCCAATAATTGTACCCTACACTAGAAACCCTATCTTTACGCATTCCTGACTTCTCATGAACCTTAATATTTACACCTTTTGCTTCATATTCAAGATTTATCAATTCATTAATTAATAGGGTGGTATGTATGTATGGTAACTGAAGCTGCATTTTATCGCTAGAAGAAAGAGAACCATATCCTCTTATTTCCTTTAAAACTTCCTCGGCTTCAAATTCATTAATTAACAAGTTGATTTTATTTTGTCTAAAACCTTCTCTTAGAGATAAATACATATCATTGTTAAACTGAGCTGTAGCCTGTATCGCCCAAATGACCTTCGGTGCACCAGGAACTTTACACCTGTCTGCATACACTTTATCATTACAACAACTTAGTGCGACATATGTTTCACCTGTCAAAGGATCATACATATCTTTTATCAAACAGTCATACACACCCAGACCTATGCCCTTGACATCCAAGGCTATGTATGTGCATTTAAACATTTCATAGTATCTTCTTATAATCAAAGCAAGCTCGTCCGTATTTAGTCCTTCGTGATTTTCGGTGTATATCATATTTCCAATATATTTTTGACTTCCTGTTGGAATTGCACTGTTTATAAATATAGAAGCTGCGTCATTATTTTGCTTTTTTGAAGCAAGTAAAGCAACGTCTGCGGAAATTATTCTTTGTTCTTGTGGCTTTAAGTCCGGAATTTTAGTGGTTTTATCAGATAAAAGTTTTGATACATTGGAGGGATAAACACTTCTTTTTAAAATTCGATTTTTAGACGTATCTTCATATGAAAACAGCGACCCGTCCTTGTCGCCATACCATAAGCAACCCATCTCCATATCCCATGCCATCTCCGAGAAATCGGATTCAGACATTTCATCTGCTACCTGTTCTTTGGATAACAACCCTTCTTTTATAGAGATTTGATATGGCAGCCCACAAATAAAATATTTTTTTGCATCACTTACTAAATTTGCACAATACGCCTTAGCTTTTTCAAAAGACCAATGACTCTTAAACCAACAGCTTGACATATAAATCTCTTTATTCCGTTCAACGAGATGCTTGTATTCCTTTTTGTTAAGATATTTTGGAGTTCTTGGCGCTGTTAAAAATTTACGAAGGACAGTGTTGATAACATTCAAATCTACCATTCTAAATTCATCTGTTATTAAAATATTAGCTCTGGCAGACCTACCAGAATCCGATGCAGTAACAACTTTTATCCAAGAACCATTTTTAAAAAGAATAAATGCCTTATTTTGGCCTACAGAGTAATCTTCAATTTCAAGTTTCAAATTATCGGATTTTTCCATGAAATCCGTCGTGATTTTCTCAAGGACTTCATTTGCCTGATTTCGGTTTTTTGAGGCCACACATATTTTTGTGCCGGGAAATAAAATAGATCTGATAACACAGAACAAAGCAATTAACCACGTTTTTCCTTGACCTCTTGCGGCTAAATACATAAAATAGTTACTGGTGTTCATCATGCATAGCAAAATAGCTTGAAATAATTTAAGAGAAACACCCAAATAATCCCGTGCGAAGCGATGTGGGTTAGATCTATAGAAGCTACACCAAGTAGCCACACCGTTCATTATCTTTTCTGCTTTATCATTTGCAACTTCTTGTTCAGTCTTTTTATTGAGTGGAATCATCTAATTCACCGCCAAACACTGCATCGAACAGTGCCTCTTCGTCATCTTCGTACTCAGGCTTATCCACTTTATATTTAGACATCTCTAATTCATATAGCCGCGAATAAGAATTTTTAATTCCCATCATCTTACATAGGTGTCCTAAAAAGTAAACTGTTACATATCTAACTATCCCGTCGACATCTTTCCATTCTTCGTCTGGTTCAGGTATTGGTTTTTCATTCTCCCATTTCCTTATAAGAGTCCCAAACGTATTTTGTTCTGCAAGAGTATTATCTTTTGTTTGCTTTGGTTGTAGATTTGCAGTTGCTAATAAGTCTTGAAGTGTTTTTGTTAAGTCCTTAGTGGCGAGATTACCTCTTTTGGCTTTTAATATATCGAGTTGAGCGAAGCATATTTGCTTAAAAACTTCCTCCTGAGCTTTTGTGCTACATTCATGCCGGGTAGTCCAATCTAAATATTCATCTTCCAAAAAAACATAATCATCGTCTGTGAATCCAGTACCAAAAAATTTAACGGTTCTTAATTTTACCCTCTTTGAATCTTTTGCATCTTCCAAGGTATCAATTACATCCACAGGACGATTTTCATACTCTGCTTTTATTGTATCTATGTATGTTTTTTTATCTCCTACATTCAAATTCTTCTTTGCAGCATATCCAGAGATGCGACTTCTATCAGAAGATATTTTTTTAGCTGCCATTAAGGCCCCAGAATCAAATACCCAACCTGCCGTATGGCAAAAATCTTCCGTAGCATGTGCCTCATTTCCAGAATATAAATTTACTAACCCATACCAATACAAATCGGTACAGTTCTTGCACCATGGTAAATAACCATTATTTTCTTGAAACAAAGGACTTTCTGTTTTATGAAAATTTGATTTTTGAACAACAAATCCTTTTCCACAGCAAGAGCACTTGAATTTATGTTTACTCGGATCAAATAGTATTTTAGAACGAGGGATTTTAATATCAACAGAAGTGTCAATTTGCTTTGGCTCATTGATTGCTTCTATTGTCAATTCCTCTTTCGTCTTTGCGCCTATAGCCAAAGTATCACCTTCCTTCTTTTTTATAAATTATTATTTTGAATTTAGGCTTATCGCCTTATACGGAGCAACTGCTGCAACAATTGCCCCAGAAAGGTAAGAATGATTAATTCTTAGTAGGGATTGGCCAATAACCCCGTATAAAACGATAATTTTTAATACAAAAAGAGCCGCCATAAATGACGACTCTACTGTTACAAAATCTCAAGCAAATAAGTATTCACTTAATAAAATAGGAGAGTAGGTTGTTACGCCCATTCTCCTAGATTCCACAGTTTATAT
>NZ_SULJ01000022.1 GCF_007115105.1 Clostridium sp. HBUAS56010 | reverse complement strand
CACTGTGGTCAGTGTAAATATAGTGCAGGTTTACGAAGGTAAAGCATAGAACAGCAAAACTGAAATTTACCATAGAATCCGTGTTCAGTTAAAAAAAGAAAGGAACGTGAAAAGAAATGAGAGAATCGCAATCATACAGAAAACAACAGGATGTAAAGAATGATCGGAAGGTTAGAGAGATAATCTCTGGACTCCCGGAGTTCTGTCTTGACTTCTTTGTGGGAATTGAGCCAAGGACTTCTTCCAATACCAGATTGTCATATGCTTATGATGTGGTGCGATTTTTCTTATTTCTTGGAGAGACGCTTAATATAGAAGTAAAGGATATCACATTGCAACAGCTTGAAGGAATAAAAGTACAAGATTTTAGCGACTATATGTTATATTTAAAATCCGAATGGTCAAACAGTGAGAGAGGTATATCCAGAAAAATCAATGCATTGAAAAGTTTCTATCGGTATTTCTACCGGAGCCAGAGACTTGAAAAGAATGTGATGGATATTGTAGAAACTCCCAAGCTGCACGAGAAGCCAATTGTGTATCTTAAAAATAACGAAGCCGTTGACTTAATTAAAGGAGTCAAAGAGAACGTCCAGAGTGTACAGAAATGGCATACAGACAAGAATAATAACAGAGACATAGCAATTATCATGTTACTACTTGGAACCGGCATACGAGTGTCTGAATGCGTAGGATTGAATCTTCAGGACGTTGACCTTGATGAAAATAGAATTAACATTATTAGAAAGGGTGGAAAAGAATCACATATTTACTTTGGCGATGATGTTTGCGAAGTAATGCGTGTTTATATAGAAGAAAGAGAACAGTTTGAAAATGTCATAGATACAGATGCATTGTTTATTTCTCTTCATAGAAGAAGAATAAGCGTGAGAGCAGTTGAAAATCTTGTCAAGAAATATGCTTTAGATGCTACGGGTAAGAATATTGGCCCTCATAAGCTAAGAGCTACATTTGCAACGCATTTATATAAGGAGACAGGAGACATTTTTCTGGTGGCTGAAAATTTGGGACATTCAGATGTTAACACAACAAAGAAGCATTATGCTGCCATGGAAGATGAAAGAAAGAGGAATGCTAGGAATTTAGCTTGTTATGAGACAGAGAAACGGGAGGAAAAGTAAATGGATAATGGAATTAAGTTAGAACCGGGAGATATTATGAAATTAGATGATGAAAATGGGCATTACACATGGTATACTAATTTTAAAGATGCACTGGAACATGCTGGATATCAAACAATAAAGAAAGATGATGAGGTGGCGTAAATGGAAACATTATTAGGATTATTATTTATTATTGGAATGATTGTATATTATAAAGCAAAAACTGCACGTCCAAGATATGGAACTCAGGAATATCTTGATTGGAAATATAAAGATTATCCTGGCGGCGGAGAATACATGAAATCAGTTGAAAAACGTGCAATGGATTGTTCTTATGGACATCTGGATTTAACTCCATCTGAGAAGGCTGCTATTAAGAAACATGAAGGAAAATAAAATATCAGACATTGACAAGAGGACTAATTAATTTTTAGTCCTTTTTTCGTGCAATAAATTAAGGAGGAAACCATGGAAAATAGAAGCTGGAGTTATACAGTAGAAGACGTAATCAAAAGAATGAATAAAAATACATTATCTTTTGACTTCCCTATCCAAAGAGAATCAGGTCAATGGGATAAAGAGCAGAAGAGTTTGTTTATAGATACAATTTTAAATGGGTACTTGGTGCCAGAGGTTTACATTATTAAGGAAGGCACCGATGATTTTTGTCCTATGTCGGTTCTGGACGGCAAGCAGAGGCTTACCACAATTTACGATTATTACAATGATGGCTTTAAACTGTCTAAAGACTTAGATCCGATTACTGTCAATGACTTCAGTTTCGATGAAGAAAAAAACAGGATTGACAATATTAAAACTTATGAGGTTGCAAATAAATCTTTTTCTCAGTTAGACGATTCTCTGAAAGAGATTTTTAAAAGTTTCAAAATCAATGCAAAGTTACTGGCTGGTTATACAGATGAACAGGTAGAGGAACAATTTTACAGGTTAAACAATGGTAGTACCTTTACAAAGGCACAGAAGGCTACTGTTAAATTAGGCACAGAACTTGCCGGGAAGATTAAAGAGATTGAAGAGAATGACTTCTTTGTAAATCGTGCCTGTTTCACCAACTCGCAAAGAAAACGTGGAGAAATTACAAGCTGCATCTTGCAGACACTCATGTTGCTGACAGAATATCCATATAAGAATTTTGGTGCCAATGAAGTTCTTAAGTTTGCAGAACATTTCAATGAGAACCCTGACTTCAAACAGGTTGAATATTGCAAAGAATTATTTGACCAGTTATTTAGCATACTTCCATATAGCGAAGAAATTGATAAGCAGTTAAAGAAGATACATATTCCTATGTTAATTATGAATCTCGATGCTTTGGGCGCTTTAGACGAGGACAATGAAATCACAGAAGATCAGTATAAGGACTTCCTTAAAAGGTGGTTTGATGTGTTGAATGAGACTTCTGGATATATGGATTTTTGTGGTTCTGGTTCTACAAGTAAGTCCAAAGTTGAAGGTAGAGTATTCGCCATGGATAGAGAACTTAGGGAATATGCAATAAAAGTAACTGGAGGTAATGAAAGCAATGAAGACAATGAAGAAGAAGATAGCGGACTTGAAACCGCATCCTAAGAATGAAGAAATTTATGGATATGACGAAGATGTGTCTGTATTAGTAGAAAAAATACGCAGAAGCCACACTGTTCATACGATGGTGATTAATTCCCAAAACATCATTCTTGCCGGTCATATGAGGAGAAAAGCCTGTATTCAACTTGGTATTGAAGAAGTAGATGTTGAGGTGAGGGATTTTGCCACGCCAGAGGAAGAGATTGAATTCATCATTGATAATAATGCAACTAGAGAAAAGACGGTTGAACAGAAGTCCAGGGAAGCAAAGGCATTAAAAGAGGTAGAGGAGGTTCTTGCTAAAAAAAGGCAGGCAACGTCAACTGGAGGAGCAAAACCCCAGCTTGTGGCAGTTCCGCCACATGCTGTAGAACAGGTAGAACAAGGTAAATCTCGTGATATTACGGCTAAAAAAGTCGGTTTACGTTCTGGTAGAGAAGCAGATAGGGCAATAAAAACTATTTCAACAATCGATAAACTTCTCGACGAAGGCAGAACTGAAGAAGCTGATTTGATCCGAGCTGTCTTAAACAAGAGAAGTGTTTCTACCGCTGAGGAATTAGCAAAGAATATTGATAAGGTGGATATTCCTGAAGAGGACATTGAACTTATCAAACAAGGAAAGAAGAGTCCTTATTCATATATCGAAAAAGCTAAGAGAGAAGAAAAGGAACCAGAGGAGCCTAAACAGGATAACTCGCCACCAGTAGACCCAAATGAATTTCTAAAGGGAAAGACTACCAGAGAAATTATTGACAATTATGCTAACAATGGAGCGATTATTCAGCCTGGAACCAAAATAGAAAAAAGTAAGCTATTACAGAAGGTTGAAAGACATATTGATATTTTTTCAAGTGGCATGATTGAGTGCATGATGTACCAGAAGGAAATTCATCAGTTCACAGACAAGGATAAAGATGAACTGAGAATATGTTTCAATAAAATCATATCCGATTTAAACGGATACAAAAATTTATTTTTAGGAGGAAATTAAAATGGGAGTAACAGCGGTAAGAAAATTAGCAAAGAATATCGACATGATGATTAAGGCAGGAGACAACAGTCTAATTATTTATGACAAGATTGGATTTGACAAGGAATTTCCTAATATCTTCATTTGTTTTGGAAAGGTAGATATCAGGACATTAAAGAATACCAAATATCAGAGAAAAATTGATGAAGCAAGGGTGGATAATATCAAAAGAAATCCGTCTATGGTGAGATTAGATCCGATTACAATTGCAATTGACGACAATAGTGACAGGACAACGTGTGATGGGAATCATAGGGTTAATGGTGGATTATCGGGACTTGCGGAGGGTTATTGGGACGACCCGTTTGTCCCATGCAAAATCCTTTATAATGCAACAGAAGCCCAGTTATCATATTTATTTGCCACGCAGGACGAGAATAAACGGGCAATAGACAATCTTTCACAGTTAAAGGCGTTAATCATGGCAGAAGGAGAGAGTCGTGCTCAGTGGGCAGTTGATATGAACAGGATTGTTGAGGAAGAAGGATTAACGTTTGGGTTCGGAGATAACAAAAATAATAAGGTGGGTAAAATTGTAGCGATTACCGCCATTAGAAAAGCATTTCTTGACACTCTGAATGAATCTGATTTCCGAAGAGTATTACATATTATTTATGAGAGCTTTGAATGTGGCACAAGAAAAAATGCTTGTACTGGCAAAATCATTGATGGATTGACTACATTTTATGCTGAATTTGGAGATGAAATTGATGATAAACTTCTTATTAAAAAGTTGAAGAAATATTCTCCAGATATGCTCATTGAGGAATTCAAGCGGTATTATACAACTTTGGATAGTAAGCGACAGTATTTAAAACCATTTACCGATATTTACAATAAGGGAAAATCTAAAGTGGACAAGCTTGAATATATGTAAATTGTTGAGGTGCGTGGTCGTTTGGCTATGCACCTAATTTTAAATATTAAAGGAGAAAATATCAATGATTAAAAGTAAACGCTTTAAAAACAATAGTGAAATAACTGCATATAACAACGATAGAATTATCAAATTCAGAGATATGAATAAAAGTAATACAGTTGAAATTCCTATGGAGAAGATCAAGCTACTATATCAAGTTCATATTGACGGACTGAAACGGCATGATATTTCAAAGACTAACGCATATTACAGAATTAATAATGTGCCGGTTACTGGAACAATAATTGTTCATCCTGACGTAGAAGATCCCGGCAATTTTAATTTGCTTACAGGCTGGCATTATTACGTTATCGCTGATTCTATCGGACAGGAAACTATTAATGCCATTATGATTAATTGTGACAGAAAATCATTCAAAAAGATGATTGGTTGTGTTAGACCGTACAATTATGTAAAAACAGATGACTTGAAAGTGCCTGAAATCTACGCTAGAAGCACCGTATCAGAGCAGAAGCTAAATAGCATCAAGGAATATGCGGAACGCTACCATCAGCCTATTAAGCCTATTATCGTGGACGTAGACAATAGTATCCTTGATGGATATGCTCAATACATATATAATAAGGAAACGAATGTGAGAATGAGCCAGGTGCTTAGATCGCAGAAGAAATTAGAAAGTTTCGTTGGCAAGTAAAATACATATCTGATATAATAGAGGCAATGGAATGGGTCTGTTGCTTCTATTATATAGAAGGGAATGAATTATGGGAAACTACAGATGGGAAAAATCTGAGGATTTGACTTGCGAAGTTGATTTGTATATAGGAGATGAGCATATGGCATGGATAGAGAAAAGAAATGGTCGTTATTATGCTCAATGTTATTTGAAAAACGGGATAGAAGGTAGGGTTATTGTATTAGATAATAGATTTTTGGGAGCCAGATCGTTAGAAGATGCAAAAAGAGAAGTAATAAATAAAATCAGAAGCTATCTTAGCAATAAAATAAATGAATACAAGTCCATTAGGTCAGATCTTGAAAATAGAACATCTTGTAAAGCATATAAATGGAATAATTCTGACTATTCGATTCCAGAAAAAGATAAATGGGTTGTGGTTTTGGATAATAAAGGAGTTGAGCATAATCGTCATATCTGGAACGGAATTTGTTTTTACCAGTTTACAGAATATGACGATGAAGGGTGTAGCGATGGGTATCCCAGTAATGTTTGCATTAGATATTGGAGATACGATAATACGTTGAAGCCAATGTGAAGTCAGAATCACAAGTAAACCTAGATTTTATGAGAAGAGGTGTACATGGAAGATATGAACAATGCTGTTTGGGTACGAGATCAGCTCGTAGATTTGATAGAGTGCTACAAAAAGAAGTCTGATGCCACATACGATTCAGATGGAGCATATTTAATTTATGAGCAAATAATTTCTGATTTAGAAGAAATATTATTTAATAAATTACCATGAATTCGACATTTAATGAAGGTCTTACATATGAAGTGGTACATAAAATGGAAAAAATATAAAAAGATTATCCAAACTAGTTGACACCTTAAAAATAATATGTTATAGTTATCACAACAAAGAGATAATACAAACTACTTGGAGGGCGAAACAAATGACTGAACAAAAAATAATCGATGATAATGCGATAACTAAAGCATATTTTATTTATAATACTGAAAAAGAGGTATCTTTTAGGTATCAGAACACCAAAATTAGATGTGGAGAAATTAGGATGGCTTATCTACCGGAAGTGGAAGTCCCTGACTGTGATGAGTTAATTCCGCTTGGTCAGATTGGTAAATACATGAGTAATCCTCTTACAAGAAAAAAGCGTAGCCATAAGCAGCAGAACATTAGACCTGTATTGATTGTGTCCAATAATGCCAATAACAATGCACCAGAAGGCAACATTCACATTATACCATTTACATCAAAAGAGAAGAAATATCTCCCTACGCACACATACTTTAAAGCTGGTCAATTTGGATTAAAAGAAGACTCTATTTTACTTGCGGAATGCGAAGATCTAATACCATCTTGCTATATTTATGACAAAATCGGATATATTGATGATGTTGACATTTTGGATCGAATACAATACACTATGGATGTGCAAAATGGTATTAAATCAATGATTACCAAAATAAAAAGCGAGAGGAATAAAAATGGACTCAAAAAAGATATTAGAAGAGTTTGCTACAACTGAGCCAGAATCCGCAAAAGCAATTGGTGGCACCCATATATTACAATATGAAAGCGAGTATGGAACAAATCTGGTTAGTTTTACAGATGAAATGCTTTTTGATTTTTTTCTTATAAAGAAAAGGTATTATAGACCATTGCATATATCTAAGTTGGTTGGTCAATTTGGTCAATTTTACGAATATTGCATTTCTCAAGGATATATTGAATTTAATCCATTCAATCAAAGCTTATTGTTTACAAGAGATTATATCATCAATAAAATAGCAAGCCTTGGAAATGTTGAATTGTATTCAAGAGAATATGTCATAAATAAATGTAAAATGATGGGATATAACGTGCCATATTATACATCTATCGCATTACTTCTGTATGATGGGATTAAAAATCAAAAAGAGTTGGCAAGTCTTAAATATAGTGATGTTGACTTTTATAACAAGACGGTCAATACAAATGGATTCGAACTTTCTTTGAAAGATGATACAATTGCTGCAATTAGTGATATGTATGACATGAGTTCATTTAATGTGCTACTTCGCAGCAAGGAAACAAAATGGGATTTTTATGATAGGAATGGATTTTTAATAAGGCAGACTGTCAGCCCTAGAACAGATGCCCCCGCTGATGATATAGAACAACACAAAAAAGTTATATCACGTAAATTTAATGCCTTGTGTATTAGCCCCATTTTTTTATCTGATTCGAGCATTATTTTTAGATTAATAGACGAGATAGGAAAAGATACCTTATTAAGCATTTTAAGTAGTAGCAACAGAACAGACTACCGACAGCAGGATATAAATTTGATGAAAACAGCCCTAGGTAAACTTAATATAACGACACCTGTTAAAAATCTTTTATTCGATTATAAAGTTTATGCTCCATTGATTAAACATAATAAGATTCTGTAACGAATTTAAACGTCATTTTATTTTGGCGTTTAAATAATAGGAGCACAAAAAGATAATCTAAACCATAGGAGGAATATAGTGGCAATTATTGAGGAGTTAATAAGTCAACACGTAGGAAATAATATTATTATCCAAACCGGAAATGAGAAGAATCGAAAACTGATTAATTTGGCAGGCTATAGTATCATATCAAATCTTAATAATGTTATTGTAATTGGTGATAAATTTCATCATGTAAAAATAGATTTAACCCATGCCTTGCTTCTTAGAAATCAATTAGATTTATGTGGGTTGGATTTGTGGTTTGATGGAATTGATTATACATATAGACTATACATTACAAAAGAAATAGTGGGATGTGAACCCATTTAAATGCGTATTTTATTAGAAAATAGGAGGAGTGAAAAATGGGGTATTACGGTAATAATGTAGAGCCAGAAAAGAAAATAGTAAAAATAAAGATTGAATTTGAAGCCATACCTATTAGACATATGGCTGTGCAATGCCCAGATTGCAAAAACTGGTTCCATAGGAATGATATTTACAAAGATGGCTGTAGCTATAAGCATGATATTTTTTGGAACGAATGTGAATGCCCAAAATGCGGAAGCCGGTTCGTAGTATCGGAGAACAGTGATTTAGGAAGTGCTAATTTCCCTGAATTTTATAAAGAATGTCTACAGAAGAAAGAGGTGTGGGAATAAAATGGATTTAGAAAAGAAAGCCAGAGGTGGAGCATTCGAATTAATCTTGTCTGTATGTGCTGGTGCAAGAAAATACCCGGCTACAACGGAGATGGATCTTGGATATAACAATGCGTTGGGAGATGTTTTTGATTACATTATTAAGCATGAATCAGATTACTTAATGCCAGGGACAGCTAGAAATGGATTATGGAAAAGAGATGAGGAAGACGATGTTTGATATAAAACAATTACCAGAATTAAATTCTGATTGTTTTACATATGAAATTTACGAAAGTGGTGGATATAGATTACTCGGATGCATTTGAACTAACAAATGTAATGAGGTGTGTTAGAAAATATGCAGTTGGATACTGTGATAGCAGTAGAGTCAGATTAAGACCTAAGACAGACAGTTACGTTGTGATGTTTGAAAAAGATAGAGAAAGATTCTGGTTTCATATTCAAAAATGGGAATTTGAAACTGAGGAATTTTAAGTAAACTCGTGTTTCATTGTAAGGGAAAGGAGAAAATATGAAGGTGTATGAATTGATTACTGCACTAATGGAATTACCAGCAGGAATGACAGTGAGAATTGGTGGACTTGTAAGCGACGAAGAGTTAAAGAACGCAAAAAAATAGATGACACAGAAGAGGAAGGTGGTATTTATAATCATTACTCTGAAGCCTTGGAGATTGATTCTTCTGATGATACAAATGTAGCAACTATTAGCTATTAGGGTAAAATCTTTGTTTTATCGAATTGAAAGGAGAAAATATTTGGAGACGACGCTACTCGGTAAAAATAATGATTATGTGGGATTGGTATTTAGCACATTGGATATTGCATTAGGTGTTTCATTCAGTACTTTTGATAAAGGGGAGCACTTGTTGACGTTTGATTTATTTGTATTTCACATTTGTATCTATATTCGTAGGAGGGTCTATGGGAATTGATATAATTTCGGTGTCCAATCCACCAAAGGAGGAAATACAGTTGTCGTGGAGAGATGTATTTGATACAAAGAAGTTTTTCGGACATTATGACAAAGTTAGAAAAATTGCAAAAGATGTTGGATATACGATGTTTGCATTTAATGGAAGAGTATATCATGTAAACGATTCGGAAATGAAAGAAATTTGCAGCGTGGAAGAATTGAGGTAGAGACTATGAATTTAAAAGAAGAAAAGAGAGATCTATTTTCTGTTTCCGAAGATTATTATTTGGCTCATTGTATTGGTGCCGATTTTGGAATGGGTAAGGGCATTGTGGTAGAATTTAATAAGCGATTTAATATGAAGCATATTCTACAAAGATCATATCCGGATTATTTGAATCAATGGACTCACACTCAGAGAATCGGAGATTGCATTTTACAAGGAAGAGTGTTCAATCTGATAACCAAAGAAAGATATTATCAGAAACCAACATATAGATCTCTTGCCAATGCCTTAATCGAAATGAGGGACTTATGCTGCAAGTATCATATTGATAAAATAGCTATGCCAAAAATTGGTTGCGGACTGGATCGTTTAAAATGGGATCAGGTAAAAGGACTTATAGATGACATTTTTCGAGGTTGCGATATTGAAATTTTAGTCTGTGAGTTATGATAAACTCATTATTTGGTAAGGAGATAAAAAATATGGATGTTACTGAAGTGAAAAATCAAACAGATAGGATTAACGAGGTATTAAATGGCGTAGATTGTATTTTAGATAATACATGTATTTTGGATTTTGAAAAGATGAAGATATATGAACTACGTAATGCTCCATTCGTAGAAGTCTTAAATACATATAATCGTAAAAATGGTTACAAAATGATTAAAATTGGGAAGGGAGATAAACGTGATTAAAAGGATTATGAGGTTTGATAAACAGGATTGGAAACACTGTACGGGGCTATTTAAAACTATGATTAATAGGTTTTGGCTATGTGAATTTGAAGAATCATATGAAGCATGGTTGTTCTTGAAATTACATTTGACACATGACCATACAAGATTAAATTAGAATTTCCTGAAGGAAGTAACAAGTATGGATGATGAAGAGTTGTTTGTCTATGGAAAGCCGAATTTAACACATTGCCCTTTCTGCGGAAAGCTTGTAGAAGTTCAAGGAGGCCCAGAAGAGTGGAAACCAACATTCTTTGACCCGGACAGTGGTGGCGACCCGTATTATGTAGATTGTAATTGCGGATTACACTTTTCTATTGGGTGCTGCGAGATTGATGAATTTATAAAAGCATGGAACCATAGGTGCGAACTGATCTTGTGTGATTATTGCGCACACCTGGGAGAAGATGTGAATATATGCTTAGGGTGCAATAACAGGTCGCATTTTAAGCGGTAAAACTGAAATTTTAAGGAGGTAATCATGTATACATTAACAGATTTTATTAAGGATTTTGATAACGACAATAAAGTTAAAAAATCCATATCAAATTGTATCACCCAAAACATGAATAAGGATATTGCATTGGAGGTGTTATCTCAGGACTTAGAGGAAAAACTGTATGAATGGATAGAGTATAACGATGACTTGGATATTGATGATGGCAGTAATGTCAGAAGAGATTTCAAAAAAGCAATTGTAGATATTCTATCAGAATATTTTGAACTATAAATATTAAACGAAATTTACATTACAAGGAAAGGATAATTTTATTGAGAAAGTTGAGGTAAAATGAAAAAGGAATTTAAACGGATTATAGATAAATTAAACAAGATTCCGACAGAGGGGCTTGTTGGGACATATGGGGATCATGAATTGGTACGTGGCGTAATTGACAGTTGTATTGAAATCGTAGAACAAATTGCTTCTGAATGTTCTAATGATTGGATTTCGTGTTCAAAGTCCATGCCAGAGGATATTCTTACATATAATAGAAACACTTTCAATCCAGTAATTAACGTACTTGTTACTACAGAGAACGGTAAGGTTACAAAATTACAAAGAATTGGAAACAAGGGATATGATGGAGAACATGAATTAACATGGTATTGGGGTAGAATTCATGGAGGAATAAAAGCATGGCAGTCGTTACCAGAAGGGTATAAGGGTGAGTAAATGAAAAGAGAAAACTGGACTGTTACAGAAACTTCTACTAGACCTGCCGGTGAACCAGACAGATGTTTTTACTGCGGTAGATTATTAGGAGAACAGCATAAAGATGATTGTGTAATAAAGTCAAAAACGGTGGTTGTTGATTTTACGGTGAGAACTGTATTATCTGTTCCTGAAAGTTGGGATGAAAACCAGATTAATTATCACTATAATGATGGGACTTGGTGTGCTGACAATTTATTAAACGAATTGGATAATAGGAACAATATGACCCAACGCTGTTTATGTGACATTACATCTGCTAAGTTTGTTAAAGAAGCTGATGAGAAGGAAGAACTCGCGTATGGAGTAACCTTTGTAAAAGAATTAGAAAGTTGAGGTGAGTAGATGAGAATAAAAAATATAGAGGTAAAATTCAGGATTCCGGTTCCAATCAATGAACCAGATGGAAATGGTGTTCCGTATGATATAAATGCAATTAAAGAAGCCTGTAAAGATGCAAACGAAAGACCTATAGAAATTGTAAAAGATGACGGAGAGCATGTTTGTATTGGCGTAGCAAGTAAAGTTTGCTTTATAGAGAGAGATAGTTGCATTGAGGTAGGCGGCGTTATATGGCATGGTGGGACTTGTGAGCAGGTCGATATCGTGGATAAGATTGTAAAAGGTATGACAATTACATCTTTTGGATTATGTGGGAAGGAGTAGAAGATGAGACTGTTTCGGCTACCATGTACTATAGGAGATAAGGTATATGTTCTTGCTGAATGCGAACATATATCAGATCAACTTGATGGAACGCTTTACGAAGCCGATGGGAGTCCTGGTACTGCAACTGGATATTACTGTCCTTATGAAGACAACTGCCCATTCGATACAGGTGATTTTGATAGCTGCGAAACCTATAAGGGGAATACGGCAGTATTTGAAGATACTGTGAGCCAAATTATGATTGATGAGTGCGGAGTACATATATTTGCCGAAAATTGTTGTGTGTTAGGTAAAATGGGACGTGATGTATTTTTAAGCCAGAAAGAAGCCGAAGAAGCATTGCGAAGTAAATAGCCGACAAAATCGGAAATTGATGAGGAAAGGAGTTGATTCACAATGACATTTAACAGCATAGACAGAGCATTTTTAGATGGTGATATTATTGTTAAGGTAGAAGATACAAAGGAAGCCAGATATCTTATAGGTATTGCATTAATCTCTGGGAAAGAGACTGAATTCACTGATCCATGGGATTATGATGATTATCCATATTTTGTTATAGAAAAAGATGAACTTGTTGCATATGTCGAAGTTCCGAATAAAGAACATTTGACATTGGTAACTTACAATGATTTTCTAAATAATAATGATGAAGATAGTATTAAAAAGACAGATAGAGGAAGTTTGGTCGCCAACTCTACCTGTCAGTAGCAACACACGGATAAACCGAAGTGTTATTTCTTATAATAACATTTCTATTGGCTTAATTCAAGCCGGTTATCCATTGATTTTAGAGACAAGAAACTACATAAATTTGTGACAAAATGTTTATTTTATGCTGAAGCTGTAAGAGTAGCTAACTTACGGCATATATGAAGAAA
>NZ_SULJ01000021.1 GCF_007115105.1 Clostridium sp. HBUAS56010 | reverse complement strand
TATTAATCGCCAGAGAAAGCGATGCTCTCTGTTTGTTTTAAATCCAAGTAAACGGGAATTTTATTGGTGTAGGATTTTCCTTTCCTGTGGAATAGGTTTAAAGTCTCTATACCGACATTACATAATCGCAGATGGGCGGTGTATCCATCATCTCAGGTACTCCTTATGGAGTGCGTCGGGAACCATTTCCGACCTTGTGATTATACTATAAAGTCGTCAATTAACTCATTTTGGAATCAAGCCAATTGACGACATTTTCTTATGTGTTTGCTCTTCCTATATTGTATATATAAAGGGAATAAAATAGCTTCAAACCCTTATTGTATAAGGATTACAGCGATTTTTACTTTAAAATAAAAAACATTACATTCTTTTATTTCTATACTTTTCCACTCTTAAACGATTCCTCTCTCTATTATATTTCTCTTGGCAAATATCACATCTTTTCTTATTTTTTACAATCCCATCAATCTCAACATCTTTGCCACAATCAACACATTTAATTATTTTTGTGCCGATAGGAGAGTAAGTAGAGCATTTTTTGCAGAGTTTTTGATTGTTGTTTTTTTGATTAAATAGTGATCCACACTTAGAGCATCTTTTCAAGATATAATTATCCTTGCTTCCTGCTACGTACAGTCCATAGTATTCTTTTTGATAATTTCTCATATATCCATCAAGAGTTTTGCAGAAATAACTTATGTAAAAGTTATCCTCGTGCCATGCTTCGGTCTGAATCGTGATTTTAGTTTTGTCCTCATAATCATCAAGACAAATACAATTATCAAAGATTTTTCGGAAATATTTTTCAATTAATTTTTTATATTCCTCCCAGGATAAATTCAATTTTTCCATTTGATACTTATTTTTTAGATTTTCAGCCATTTCCATTGCCTCATTAATTGTTTCATTTAGGAATTGTGGTTCATATTTTTCTCCCTTTAGCCATCTGAAATATAATGTTTTTGGTGTTTTAATTAATTTCATATAATCTTTTCTTTGGCACACGTCTTTATCACACATAATACTATACAGGTTATTGATCTTTTGCCTAATAAGGCTGGCATAGTCTAATTCTTTTGTCATAGACCTATATGTTATATATGGAACAGACGACCATGAATTAAAAATCTGACCTATTTCTGTGTCTATATATTTTGAATCAACGGAGAATTTAATGTCTCTGTTAAAAACTCTCCGTTTGTTATTACATGACCATATAGAAGAACAGAATGACTTTAAAATATCCTGCTTTTCTATCTTGTTTGCTTCTTTGTATTCATCAAGTATCTCATAGAGATACATTTCATTACTGTCGTATATTTGCGTTTCCCTCCTCAAAAATATAATATTTACCGAGATATTCGTAAGAGTCGCTTGTCTTATATGGAGTTTCTTTTATTGAAACCTGTTTATTTGCCGGAGAATTATTCTTTAAATTATCAATAATGTATTCTCCATATCCAAACCAAGCCAAGTGTTTACAAACTGAATTGTTAAGATACGAGACTTTAATCACATAGTTGGCAAGTTCTTCTTCATCTAAAACTCCAGGTATATTGTTTAATTTGTCTTTATATTCCTCTATCAGAATATCAATACAGTCTGTTTCGGTATTATCAAATTCTTTTAATTTCATCAGTTCACGGAACTCAATCCCGAATTGGTTAATTAAATGTCGGACTTCCTTTATAACTTTTTTATTATTTAATTGCATATTATTATTGATAATAAGGCAACGAGTGTCAATAGAGGAATTATCCCAAATCAGTTTTTTCTTTTCCCACGCATTTATGTATTCACAGAGTTCATTCATTGGAGATGGAGATCTATAGGCATTTAATTTAACCTTATCCTCCGGTAATTCTACGGAGCGATTCCTATGTTTCAGTTTCTCGTACGTCTTTAACTTATTTGGATAATTATAAAGTAGAAACCACGGTAGCTGTTTTAAGTGTTTTCTTATCCCAGAGGTCATCTGCCAGCGCACTCCTGTTTTTATACTATCAATTTCTTTGCCTTGAATAACACGCAGAAGAGAAGATATGTCATCATAATACTTTTTGACATCTTCATTCGTCGTGTATTTATTTTCGATACTGGTGGCCGCATTTGTAATTTCTCCAATTCTGGAATCCCTTGTTGCCAATTCATAATCAACTAGATTTTCCTTTGTATATGGTTTGATCTTTGCTGTTGTCTTGTCTTCAATGTCAATAATAATCGGTTTATTAATTTTTGAAGAAACCACAGTAGGCTCATTACAAAGAAAAACTGCATCCCCGTCTTCATCCATCCCCCCTTGTTGTGGCAAACTTAAATCATACATATTGAGCATAACAACATCTTGGTCTTTAAAATGAGAGAACCATTTTTTAGTCAAATCGTTACATACAATATTTACATCATTGACTTCAGATGGATCTACTAGAGGAGAACGAAACGACAAAGTCTTTCCGTTGCCGATAGTGTCACAATAAAACTCCTTTTCTTTTAAGCACCCCATAGGTTCCATACCAGCAGCATATTGTATATATCCAACCATGTCTCCGACAACTGTATGATAAAACCCATCTGCATATATTTTCCCCAATTTGGCTTCTCTAATATATTTTTTGAGTTTTCTATAAATGAACTGCTTGATAGCTGGGTCTTTTAACATTACATCATTGAGCAATGCAGCTTTTAAATAATTGCTTTCTGGCTCATATCCATCTGTATCATTGATACCCATGAATTTATATGTGTAAAATTTATCTCCACATATAATTTTCTCAAATAGGTCAGTTGTATATTCTGCAATACTGATAATCTTTCCTTTGTTTTCGGGTGACAAAATATCATACTTTTCTCCCTTTTCATGAAAACTTTTTATGTAGGAGTCGTTCCATAGGTCGAGACACTGTAAATATTGAAAATTAAGCCTTGCTTTTACATTAATATCTTTCATGTGATGGCTGTATTTGCTAATTCCAAGTTTAAACTGATACTTGTTTAATGTTTCAATATATTTATTCCAAGCGTCGTTGCCATATTTTTCTTTGAAAATTTTATGCCCTTTGAACATGCTAGTATTCCAAATACAATCTATGTCACGGACATCGTGCCAATTTCCATAAACATCTTTTATTTTATGGATATTCATTTCTTTGAACATTTCTTTAAAGGGGACGTAAACCGAATACCCCTTCATAAATGGAAGTCTTACTTGACTACCAACTGGCAAATAGTCAAGTCCTAATCCAGATTGAACCTTTTCAGAGAAACCTCTTTCATGGCAGCCGCAACCGTCAAATGGGGATAGTTTAATGTCATGATGGCCTTCTTCAATTTCTCTGACATTTACAAATTTTTTTTCGCCAGATACTTTATCTGTAATTTCACGTTTCTTATTAACGACATATCGTATATATTGATTTTTTATCACCTTTTCGTATTCATCAATTATTACGATGTTGGGGATATAGTCTTTTATTAAGGTGCAAGAGCTGAATGGCAGACACCTTTGGGCCTCATATTTTGAAATTACACATTCATCAATTTCAATATCCATTTGAGTTATCACATATAATTCATTAAATATCTTTTCATCTACAAAAGCAGTAATTCCATCTTTCCCCTGTGAAGCAGATTTTCCAAATCTAACATATTTTACTCCATTATATGTAAAACCATTTAGCAACAACGATTTAAGTTGCTCTTCCTGTTTTGGATTCTTTTTCGCAAGCACAAGAATCAATTCCGGAATATGAACAGAAAATTTTCCTCTTAATATCTCTAATTGGTCAAATAATAATGAATCGCTTTGCTTGATTAAATATCTTATCTCTTCTTCTTTTTCAAAATTAATATCACAATCATTTTCTACGATTTTTTTAATTGGTATCTTTGCCAATGTATATTGATTATTTATTATTCAGTCCCTCCCGGTTGTTAATCCAGCACCTTTTCCATTAGTTCAATCATTTCATATAATCCATCAGCAAATACCGTGACATGCTTAATGATTACACTTGTATTTAGTAGCTTACCGACAATTAGGCGGATATCATTTTCAATCGAAACGCTACTACTTGATATTTCTTGTGTGTCAATTAAGTGTTTAAACTCCTGATCTTTTTCAAACGGTGTATCAATTTTTCTGCGTAGTTCCAACATTATAGTAAATCTGTCTTTTTTATTATCTACGGGGATGTATGTAGCCACTATGTCGTAGGTAGCACCTTCGTAGTCGATTACATTTACGAACGAAATTGTAGTTCCCTCATTTTCATATCTTATTTTTTGTTTTATCATTTTTAAAATCCTCTCAGTCATATTAGTTTAGATAATCTCTTTTATAACGTGTTTATTAAGCCCATACGGGCATTGTTTATAGTTACGTGGTAAATTGTAAAGCTAAAAATTAAAACGTCAGCAAAGTGGCAGTACGTGCGTTATACGGCACATTGTATTTTAGTAGGAATAATCTCTTGTGATTAATGGTTTCTGACTATAATTGTTCCAATCACGGTATATATTCGGTTTATGAGTGGCGAAATCACTTATACTGATTACTCCTGCATAATATGTATGATATTCTTCACGGGTTGGACGTGAGGGGATAGTAGTTACGTTGTTGGTTTTCTCCAATATTTAATTCTCCTTTTATTTTTATATGTTCTGAGTTTTGTATTCATAGTTATTCCTTCCTTTCTAAAAAGTCATAATTATCAAATACCGATAAATCCTTGATCTTGTTCAAATAATCTTCATTTCCTTCTTTGTTATATAGAGACTCATATTTCTTGTTGTTCTGTATTACATAATCATAAATTCTTGAAATTTCATCATCTGAATATTGATGTCCTCGGCTTAGCCAATAGTATTTCTGAGCAAGTTTTCTATTATCGTTGGTTTCGCCTTTCTTTTTCTGCACTTGCTTATAGCCTTTTTTATATAGTTTATAATCTTGCGCATATTTTTGTATATACTCCCGATCTATATATCTACCATATACGTTAGGAAACTGAGACAGTATCCCTTTCTCGTCAATAGCAAAATCATCGGATCTACAAACATAAATAACATTTAACTCTTCAAGTATGGCATTGTATCTTATAATTGTTCTAGTTGATAATCCTGAGACAGAAGATAATTGCTCTTGGGTTTGTTGTCCAATTATATTACCCTTAGATTTTCCACTTTCAAGGAAAACGTTTATTTTACTGTTTATTGAATCCATTAAAAATATGTAATATTTAAACACTTGAAGTTTATTTTTGTATTGAGATTCCATAATCCTTCTCATTTCAGCTATTTCAAGAACTACATACTTTTCTTTAGCCGTATCCACGTTCAATGAGCGATAGTTGAGAACGAATGAATCTTTGGATATTTTTTCTCCGTCGACGCACTTATTTTCTAATAGAGAATTTATTGCTGAATATACATTTTTACGGATTTTTAAGCCAACACACTTATTGTGATATATTGCAAATAGAAGAGAGTCTATAGTAATGTGATAATGCTCCATTTCAGCTATAGGCATCAACACTTTTAAATAACAATACACAAGTAATTCATAATCTGTTATGGTTGGTGAACGAGATAATTTCTCAGGTAAAAATATCTTAATGTGCAGCTCCTTTCTCCCTCCGGGGTGACAGCTAGGTACCTCATGACTTTACCATCGTGTAGAGTGTAGGGTATGGTTTCAGGTACCCAGTTGTCAGTTAATAACAATATATAATAATAACAATATATAACTATCTAACATTCACTCTATTGCATAGAGATGAATCGGGAGATAATTTTTCTTTGATATTGTTCTTTAGAACAGTAATATCTCATTGTGCTAATACCTCTTTTCTTTTTATTGGTGCATCAAATAAAGTCTTCCTCTTAAAATTCTTGATTTCTTCTTCTGTCTGTAATCCATGAGTTATAAGTGCTGTATCAATAAGGAGAGTAGTTGCTTCTCTAAGTCTCTGGTTATGTTCAATAGCATCCATTGGATAACATTCATCTTTACATAGGCGATTATCGTAACAGTAATCTTCCCAAATCTGATTTAGGTCAATTCCATATGTATCTTCTAATTCCTTATAGATGCTAGAATATAGCTCTTTTCTGGAACAGTCGAAGTAATCCATTAATAATTCATACTTTGGTTTCATTCTCTTGTACCATGTACTTGGATATTTAGTGCCTGCTATTGATTTACTCTTTTGTGATTGTTTTACCTCTGAGATGTCTTGTTGCATAGCACTTACTGTATTGGATAATGTGGCCAATGTTTCTGCTAATGATGTGATTGCTTTAATTATGGTGGAATTGTCAGCAATCAATTCTCCATTACGGTATTTTTCTACAATATCCCAGCACCAGTCCATAAACTGATCTGCTTTAGGCTTATTACTCCAACGGCATATTTCCATGATCCCACGGTAAGTGTATAATCTTGTTTCATAAAACTTTCCGTCAGTACTCGCCAATCTGTCTAGTACTGAAAGTGGATCTAACCTGTTTTTGTGCCTATTGTGTACCTTGCTCAATGCATCATCTGGATTTGCATATTCCAGTGCAGTACCTATCTGTTCTCTGGTAAGTAAAACTTCATCGTTGTTCCCTTTGTAGAAATTACATTCAATGTCTCCGAATTTCTCTGTGGTAATTAGTTGTAGATTGTTAATAGTGGTATCCTCCTTTTATTTTGCAAATTTTACAGTTACAGTTTTGTGTCCCATCATCTTAGCAATTAAATATGTAATGTATCCATCAAGCAGGTTGTAATTCTGATCCAAAATTATTGGTGACTGAAATTGCTGGTTATGTAAGTAGTAGGTGTACCTCTGAGCTATCTTGTATGGCTTAGGTGGGTGTGACAACATTGCAGGTGATATCTTGATTTTAGATAGTGGGATAATATTTGTTGAATTTGTACCAGGTGTAACAATTAATTTTGCTAATGATTGTAATAACATCTCTAATCTCCTTTTTATTTTGTTTGTGGTTTGGATAATCCTTTTAAAAAGCATGACTGAATAATAGCATATAATAAAAATAAAGTCAACTAGTTTGGATAATCTTTTTAATAAATATTTTTCTATCATATGAAACAATTATTCATGGAAATATATTCATGATAAAAATGGGGGTTCGATGAGTGGTAAAATTTTTATTGCATTATATAGAAGAAATGCTTACCAGATAAGGATTACAGGAGATTTGTGGTATAAAAATTGAATTGTTTGGAAGTTGGAATTTGTAAAAACATAGGGTCGTTCGATTAAGTGCCTATGTTATAAGGGTTTGAGTGGTGTTGGTTGGGTAAAATGATTGATTTTAAATTGTCAGAAAACTTTGTAACGCTTATAATTGCTATATTCTGTCGAACGAGGTATCGAACTAGGATGCGGTAGTTTTAGTTAATTGTGTAAGAATAATATACAATTTAAATTGGGTAAATGATGAAATGTTCAAAAGTTAGAATTACATAGAATAAATTGAACAAAAAATAATTGTCAGAATTGTTTCTTGAAATGAATACAATAATGTGGTAAAAATGGTGATTTTAGAGTTTGAAATTTTAACTTGATGTGTGAGTGGAACAGATATGGGGTATTCCGACACATATAATCAGTCTCAAGATGTAAATATACCCCCTACCCAGGCAATACAATAATGCACAATATATCATGGCGAAATGATGGTGTATGTGTGTAATAATTACCATATGCTTGCACTGGTATAAAATAACTTCGTGGAAGTTTAGTTTACTGAAGTTTTTTTGAAAAATGTGCACAACTGAATCGTTGAAAAATTGTGCACTATGACAAATAAACAAAACTGTTTAAAGATAAAATGAATATATCAGACAATACATATAATTGTGTAAAAGTTTGTTTTGCAATGAAATGAGATATATTTCAAAAATATGGTGATTATCAAAAAATGAACAGTGGTATATGATCCGGTGATCTGGACAAATACATTGTAAAACAATTGATTTTATCTGTTGGTGTTCGCCTAAAATTGCGTTAAGTGAATGGTCATTCACTTATAACTAGTATACTAGTTTGTTAGTACACAAGAATATAAGCGCGTTAGAATTTTAATTTATCATTATTGTTTGAATCTATTATCATCATCTCATAATCCCTCACACAACGTCCATATTGCCCCATATACCCTTTAAACATCTACCTCCATTAAATCTACCTCAATCAATTTAAATCCACTACAACGCAAAATAAAGGTGTCTCATGACATGTCAATTAACCAATCGATATACTTTTACATTAGTCATAGTAGTAACACGATATTGACCCATATTTTACCAAAATAATTTGCGAAATGTTTCCAATTATCCCTTGACACGAACATATGTTTGGATTATTATAGGGTACATGGAATCGAACGTTTGTACTGTTTTTCTTGTGACTATGATTAATTATCATATTTAATAAACTTTTGCGCTATACTCATTGACGTTACATCGCTCATACCATTTGTATTGGTTTCATTATCCTTTGGTACTATGTTTATATCTAACTGGCAATCAATAGCCTGGCATATCTCGTTTAATGCGTCAAGAGATATATTAGACTGAGCAAATAGGGAGCTTACGGCACTCTGTGACTTACATAGCCTATCGGCAATATCCTTTATTTTTAAGTCCTTGGCAATCATGATCTGTCTTATATTAACAAATATATTTTTTGTATTGGTATATATCATTATTATTATATCCTTTCATGGGCAGTCCTTAAATGTATCATATCTCAATTATAAAAGATATGTGCAAATTATACAAGATGTATCTGATATAATTGGTAACTTTTATACCTCATAAATATCAATTAATACTTGTAAATAGCAGATATATATGCTATACTCATATCAAGTTAAAAAACACGAAACATAAACCAGTTGATATAAGGAGGTTTTACAATGTCAATATATGTGTGTCAGTTACCACAAGCGATCCAAGACGAAATTATAAAGAAGTGTACAGAGGTATTTGAGTCACTTGTATTTCCAGTAGACATCGAAGAAGAAATCCAAAACGTATTATGTTCCAAATTGTCTGATATCTCTGATACGATTGATATCCAACCATATTTAAATATCATGCCTTAACTCAAGCCTTGCCCATAGCGTATCATGGGAGTGGGTGCAATTCTCACAAGGGCATTTAACAAGTGATGATACTTGCCCCTTTAAACGGAAAAGAGTCCAACAGCTACCAACTGTCAGACTCTTCCAATTACATAATGGGAGGTGATGGAAATGCCAAAAGGCTACTTGGTATCCTCCGGTTACATGGGTTTAGTAAATAATAGCTACCAACTATTTGCGACTGAATCCGAGTATCTGGAATACATAAGTTAATCACCAACGGGTAGGGAGTTAATCTCTCTACCTATCCCAAAGGAACACACATGAAATGTGTATACTCTAATCAAGTACATATATTAACACATTTCTTGTAGGCTGTCAATTCTGGCAGTTAGTTTCCTATTATAAAGGCACATTGACAACCAAATAAGTGGTTATAATAGAGTGTAGCAAAAATGTTACTTTTTTGATATAATAAGAACATTCTATAACAAGGTGGTGTTAATGTGGCAACTGTCAGTTATAAAAAATTATGGCATCTGCTAGTTGAAAATAATATGACAAAAGCAGATTTACAACGTGCAATTAAATGCAGTTCAAACACAATCGGAAAAATGAATCGTAACGAATATATCTCAATGAAAAATCTTCTTGAAATATGCGAATTATTTAACTGTCAGATTTCCGACATTGTAACAATCGAAAAAGATTGAAAAAAATATAAAACAATTAATCGAAAACGATTGACATTCCCTTTTAGACATGATATACTAATATCAAGTTAAGGGAAGTAAGTAAAATAAAAGACTGGCTGCACACTCCGTCAAAAGTATCAGCCAGTCAAGGGTTCAAGACAATTTTACTTGCCATTGATACATTCTATTATAACCATTTCTTTGGTTCAAGTCAATGAAAAATCCCAAAACAGAAAAATACCAGTGTTGAAACTGGTTACACCTAGAACGGCTCACATAACCAATATTGAAACGTCCGCAGAGCATGTGACGGATAGGCCTCACGGCTATAGCGTACTTTGACAATCGAGCAGTTACAAATTTATGTAACACCTTGTGATAGTAAAAGGTAACAGGTGTCAGACCAGAACGCCACTCACTGAAGCGGAAAACCGTATCATTATACGATTCTGGCAACCGTAAAAACACATCATATGTGGGTTATAGAATAGGATATCAAGGTAAATTACATAGAAATGTAGCTGATAAATCCGCAGCGTATGAAATATGTGCACGCTATATCAGAAAACAAATAGTTACTGGATAGCAGGGAGAAACCACAAGACGCTAGGCAGGACGTTATTAAGTTGCTTCCAGAGGTTGAGACTGGATCAAATTTGAACGGAATCACAAGCCTATGAAGAAATAGGCAGACACAGAGAACGGGATAACAAAGTCCTATTTGTTATAGGCAATCCAAACTGTACGGAATAACCGATTTATCATTTATCATGCAGACGAAAACAATGAAGCAAACGTGAGACGCTATAGAAGAATCCTAACCACTGCTCAAACAGGACATACGGCAAACTTCTATAATTAGTCATATCCCTTGAAAAATTCTATTTTCGTTTGTGTGGCTATCTGATAAAGATAATAAAATTATTCATAAGGAGGAATAAATATTCAATGGAATCAAATGTAAAAGAAATTCCCTTTAATGGGAAGTCGCTCTTAGGAGTAAAGACAGGCGATGGAAAAGTTTGGTTAGCCATCAAGAAAGCTTGTATTGACATTGGATTAAATGAAAATCAATCAAGAACAGAAGTGAAGAAGATTCAGACGGCTTTGCTATTCAAAAATGGCTTTGAAAAGCTGAGTGTCAAATTTGACACGCAGGTCAGGGAAATTGTAGTCCTTTCAGAAAAGTTTGTTCCCATGTGGTTGGCACAAATTAATCTTACGCCAGCAATGCAAAAGAAGAATCCTATTGCAGTTACAAACCTTCTTAAATATCAATTAGAGGCTGCGGACGTTCTCCACAAGGCTTTTTACGAAACAGACGATCAAAAGACTGCATTTCATGAAATGTTAGGGCTTGAAGGAAAAGTAGTTAGCCTAGAGCAGAAAGTCGATAAATTAACCGGTAACGTACAAGAATTGATTGACAACTCGACCATTAACAAAGCACAGCAGAACGCATTATACAATCTTGCAAAGGAAAGAATTTGTTTTCTGCTTGGAGGTAAATCTACAAAGGAATACAAGCGATACCATAAATTATACTTCCAGAATCTATGGGGAGCTGTTAAAAGAAAATTTGATTGTTCCGGCAGTTATCATGACTTAAATCCAAAAGATTTTAAAGCAGTAAAAGAATTTATTCCAGCATGGGAATTTGTTGGATAAAACGAGGATTTGTAACCGTCAAAAGTTGCAGATCCATTTTTATTATAAAACAGGAGGTTTCTATAATATGAAGAAATTACAATTAGCAGTATCGACGGCACTTGTCATAGGTGCCTTTTTCCTTGGAAGAATTAGCGGTACCAATATGGATACTATAGACATGAACAAGGTTGCAGATATCCAATCTAACGAATACGGGGTGCAAATTACCTTAGAGGATGGCAACGGCTATTACTGGGAAAGATAACAAGCAAATATCCATTTTATCCACAAACAAAAAATAAATAATTTGCAAAAAACTAATTGACAAATTAGTATTATGGTAGTAGAATAATAAATGTAAAGGAGATATAGCAATGGCAAGAAAAACTTTTGCGACTCCTGTTGAAGAAGTAATACAAGAAGAATTCAAAACTGCTTGTAAGGAGCAAGGCTTTAAAATCAATGAAGCAATAGAGGCATTGATGGAAGGATTTGCAAGTGGGAATATTCAAATTAAGAAAGAGATTTCTTACAAAATTTCTCAACAGGATAACAAGAAATAAGAATAGCGGTTCTACTCCGACCAAAGAACAGAAACCGCCATTCATGACCGCCAAACGCTAAACACGTTGACTTACTTCTATTATATCAATTCTTTAGATTAAGTCAATCGGTAAACCCTTACAAAATTGCACCCTGACAATTACATATAAGGTTGATCTACCAGAACGATTGACGTAATAGGGCTGAAATGCTCTTAATAGTGTGCGTGCAGGTATGGCGATAAAACCCATATATAACGCTATTAACATAAAAATATGAAAGGACATAATAGAATGGAAGAGATCGTAAAAGTTGGCAACAGCGATTTACAGATTAAAACATGGAATGGTCAGAGAGTAATAACTCTTAAAGATATCGACCAGGTACATGAAAGGCCAGAAGGAACGGCGAAGCGTAACTTTGGAGAAAATAAAAAACATCTTGTACTTAATGAAGATTATTTTTTAGTGACCAGAAAAGAGTTGAGTACGAAAATCGTACCCAATGATGAGCCGTTAAAAGGTAACCCTTATATTGAGGTAGTTTTATTAACTGAAAGCGGTTACTTGCTCTTGGTGAAGTCTTTTACGGACGATTTAGCATGGAAAGTACAAAGAGATTTAGTAAAGACCTATTTCAAATTTCAAGAAGTGGTACAGGATTTTAATGAAAATTATCCTATCAACACGAATGAATTAAATGCTTTTCTTACAGATGCCAAAAAGAATTTTCCTTGTATGTTTGCTCAAATTAATAGTATTGAGGAGCAGTTGGAAAGCGTTATTGATAATATGACATTATCAACCAGGCAGCAAGAAAGAATTCATGAAGCTGCTAGAAAGAGGGTCAACTACCTTTTAGGTGGAGCACATAGCCAGCAGTACAAAAGAGAAGCTAGAAGTTACATGATTAATTTATGGAATGGTTTAAAGTCTACATTCCATTGTGGAAGTAGCTATAAGGATTTACACCCTAAGGATTTTGATAAAGCAATGCAGTATATAAATGAATGGAAATATGATTAATATTTAACCATAGCAACGAGGGCTTGTATCTGTCAAAGGATATGAGCCTATTTCTTTAAAAATAACAAGCAAACTATTCTTTGATGGGAAGGCGTAGATATGTGTAAGGGAAAGAATATTGCAAATGAAATTGCAAATATGAAATATGT
>NZ_SULJ01000020.1 GCF_007115105.1 Clostridium sp. HBUAS56010 | reverse complement strand
AGAAGTGCCACAGCTTACAGAATAAGATACAATTTTTACCTTAAGCAGATCACTACTGTTTGCTTTTAAAACTAAATTGCTATTTGTTTGAATAAGAGAAGACTTAATACCATCAATTTCAGTTTTTATTGCCTTTCCCATTCTACCATCTAACACAGTTCCAGCAACATTAGTGGTGTAGTTATTAACAATCTTATTTGTGGTAATAACTCTATCACGGAATCCGTTGTAGCTCTGTACAAATAAAGAATCCCAGTCGTTTCCAGGTGCACAAACCCATACCAAATCCCCCACAATTAAATCATAATATGATTTAACTCTGTATTCTGCGTTTTTATATGACACCATATACACTGCATCATTAATTTTTTGAGTAACAGTTGCACGAAAAGATTTATTGAATGGAGCACTGTCTATTAAATTTTTGATAGCCGAAATAAAACTTTCAGCATTCGACTTTGCTGTCTCAAAAAGACTCATTTACTTTCTCCTTTAAATAGAAAAGGAGGCATATAAACGTGCCTCCAAATAATTATTTGTATTTTGATACAACCTGCCTAATAGCTTGATCTGTCAATACAGCAAAATCTCCAATTGCATCGTCAAAGTTCCTTACGTTTGGAAAAGACAAGTCCCCATATTGTAAATTAACAACCATCTGTTTTTGTTCAGACTGAGTGTTTACTAGCGGTTTATAATCAACAGCATAAGGCTGGAAACTGTAATGCTTTGACATATTGCTCCACAATTGATCTTGCTGTTCCTTATTTAAAACAGCTTCGCCTTCATGGGCAATAATAGGATATTCACCATTTTTAAGTTCATTTGTGGTGAGGTATTTAAGCATATTAACACGGTCACTATCGGTTGCTGTTCCGATGGCTCCATTTTTAATACCAGCCGCATATTTCTTTACACCAGGGCCACTATTTACATATTCACCCCTTCCCGGAACACCGGGGCTTCCGTCTTTTCCACCTCCATATCTTGTGTTATCCCTATCATCTTCATCATCACGATCATAACCATCTTCTAAAGCGTCTCTAACTTCTTTTAACACGTCAAGCATTGAACTTACGTTATCAGTAAGCTGTTGCCAACTAGAGGTATACTCAGATATCATTCCAGAGTTCTTATTATACTGTTCTAAAGACTTTAACAACTCAGTAGCAGTATCTTTCAATCCACTCTGAATACCCGCCAGAATCGCATCTGCGTTGGCTGCCGTGTCGCCTACGGTTCCTAAGTAGTCAAATATATTCTGTAGATTGTCCGTAGCAGACATTTTCTGATTCATCTGGGATAGAAGACCATTGATGCCACTGACAGCTTCTGCATAGGTGATTTCACCGGATTTGTAGGAGGCAATGTAATCTTCTAAAAGAGACTGGATATTATTTGTTGAATTTATCTGTTCCTGATATTTCTGTAATTGATCTGCCGTATTCTTATACATGCCTGAAAACGTATTAAATATAGCCGAATCATTACCGCTTAATACTTTATCCTTCCAACCAGTGCCGAGATTGCTATCAGCAACAGACTCATCTTGTGATTGTTTTATCTTTTGAGAAATCTCAGACCACTTAGAACTAATTTCTTCAAGTTTTGAAATCTGCTCGTCATAACCTTTATTGAGATTCTCTAATGCTTCTTGCATATTATCAATCTGCTCTTGGAGTTTATGTTTTGCCATATTGTCCTGGGCATCAAGATAGTCTTGTTCAGCCTGCCTTTCAGCCGCTTTATCTGATTCATATACAATTTCGCCATCACGAACTGTCGCTACGGATTTCTGACCACGAATTCGTTCCAAATCATATTGCTTCTGTTCAAGATCGTACTGAAGTTTTCTAAGCTCATTTTCCTTATCAAGCAAATCTAACTTTTCTTGCAATGCATCGATAGCAAGTTGTTTTTCTTCATTCTCAGCATCTTTTAACTTATTTATTGCATCAATCTGTTCCTGAATGGCACCAGTAACAGCACTGATTACAGTATCTTGTTCTGACTGAACACCGGTTAACCCGTCTACAACCTTCTGTAAACTATCTGAGTATGTACCGATATTTTCTAACGGCATTTTCAGCAACTCTTCGTTGAATTTACGCATGTTAATTACCATGGTAGACATCTCTGAATTAACTGACCTTAACTGTCCATATAAATCTTGCCAATTGTCACTTCCAACCTCGTACTCGTCCATTGTGTCTTCAATTAAACTTGCCTGTTCCTTCAACTGGTCAATTACTTTTGCTCCATTAGAGATTTGAGCTTGATAGTATTCGGCATTTAATTTCTTACCATCTGCTTCAACTTCACTTGCATAATCTTGCATCGCATCGGAAATATCTCCGTACATAGAAACAATAGTTGCCATGTTATCAATCGGCATTTGCAGAAGTTGATTATTATACTCCTCCTGGGCTTTCTTCAAAGAATAAAGACTTTCCTCCGCTTCACTGATTTCAGACTTTAAATCTACATATTCTTCTGAATCCTTTGATACACCGTTGCTCATTAAATCTTTCATTTCTGCACGTAAATTAGAAATGGATTTTCTGGCATTGGCAATCTGACCTTCAGTATTTCCCATTAACCTTTCGTAAAATGAAGATCCAACAACCTGACCAGACGCTTGCATATAATCAATTTGAGCGTTAATGATGGAAGATGAGTTTTCTAATTGCTTATTTTCACTTTTAATACTAGAAGAAATGTTATCATATTTTGCTTTTATATCGTCTAAATATTGAGTCTGCATGTCGTACTGTTTACTCTTTAGACTTTGCAATTTGTCATAATTATCCATTGCTTCCTGAACATCTTTTGCTTCCTTATCAGAAAGTGTATCAATAGACATATCCCCACGCTCAATCTTTGCCTTATTTTGAGCAGATATTTTACCTACTGACTTATCATACTCGTTTTGATATTGAGCTATGGACTGGGAGTACTCATCAAGCATTGTTTTATCTAATTCTAAAATCTGAGCAAAATAATTTTCTTTTGATTCGGTGGGAGAGCCGGTTGAAACTAAAGTATGCAAATCCGCAATTGTCATTCTAGCTTTATTTGCAATAGTGATTAGTTCTTCAGATCCGCCAATCATCGTGTCAACATCGGAAGTGAGAAGTTCCTTTGCTCTGTTAAAATCTTCCGTACTTAATCCTAGGAAATCAATGTAAGAATTATCCGATAAGGTTTTTAATTCAGAACGTTTTTCCTCGAGCAATTTAATTCTGCGCTCAATCCAGTCTATATCTTTTGTTGTTTCTTCCTTGTCTTTTTTATTTGAGCCAGCCTTATTTGACTTTGTTCCTCCGCCGTAAGTAGCCTTTTTGAAATCATCGGAATTGATTTTTATATCGTAATCAAATGTTCCATTTGCAATACCTTCAAGGGTTTTACGTGCTTCGCTTAACTCGGCCATTGTGTTTGACTTTAAGAGTTCAGTAGCAACTGAAAGTCCTGCGGTAATAGGTGATCCAATTGATGGGTTAGCTAACTGGGCTGTACCTTTTGCCAAAGCGTTATTTATACTAGCGAAAGCTGATTTTGCCCTAGCTAACTGATCCAGTGCTGACGTACTTGCACCGGCTGCATTAGCCAAAGCAATTACCTGGTCAATATCACTGGCGGTATCAATCTTAATATCATTGACTGATAACTTTTCCAAAGCTAACTGTGACATAGCCTGTTCAGAGATCCCGGCTGCAATACCTTCGTTCACGAAACCATCAATTTCAGACATGGTAGCGTTATACAATGAGTCTGAAGCATTTTCGTTATAATACTTTTCAGCAGCCAATTTTTCATGAGCAATAGCTAATCTATTAGTAACAACTTCTTCAGCGTTGGTGATACCCATATTTTTAAGCATAGATGTCGCTAAGTTGGCGTTTTCATCAGAAAGATTATTAAGCACTCCGGAACTATCAATCCATGCTGTCAATAACGAATTAAAAGCTTCTTGATTAGCTTTGATGTCTTTGGGAGATGAGGATATCTTTTCGACAAAGTCCGTGTAGACATCGTCTAATCCGCTAAAGGTATCTTTAAATTTCTTGTCATCTAGCAATGCGTAGTCGAACGGATTTTTTCCTTTCATACTACTCATGATTTTATCTAATGATTCAAAACCTTCGGATAAGGAGTTGATGTTTGCAATAACATCTTGCTTGGATTGAGTTGGGAATACATTTTCTCCCGATTTTCCTACATCTGTCTGGACGATTTTGAGTTTCTGCAATATTGAAATCACATCTTCTGCGCTTAGTCCATATTCCTTTGCGGAAGCTACTAGCTTATCAAAATTATCTTCTTGCCCATCATTATTCATGGCAAGCAAATCTTCTTGTGACAAACCTTTTAATGATTTGGCATATGTCATAAGATTATCTTGGTTAGACTTTAAAGCATCGTTGAAGTCGTATAATCCTGTGTCCGCCTGTGCAAATGTGTCACTTATGACAGAACGATACTTTCCCCAATCATCGCTTGATGCATCAATTGAAGATTTTAAAAACCTTAGATTATCTCTAGCTGAAAGAATTTTTGATTCATCACCAGAACTTAATGCATCGTTATATTCTTTTACGGCATTTAAGATATCCGTATAACTGCTTGCCAGTTTATCGTTTGATGTAATTTCAGCAATTAATGATTGATTATACGTTGCGCTAAATTCGTCGATTACATTTTTTGCTTTATTTAACTGTTCACTTGATACTCCAAGCATAGTATTGATCGTAGAATCATCTTTGCCGTATTTATCTTGTAATGAAGCGACTTGATTCATGAAGTCTGAAATTTTATCATAAGCATCGGTAGCATCGGCTTTCACTCTGACAGTGAATGAACCAGAATCTTCTGTGTCAACATTAAATCCGAGCTGCTTAGCTAATGCAATAATATCTTTTCCAGCATCAGAATAAGCATTTATATCTTCACCGAATAAACTGTAAGTACGTTGAGTCGTCATTTGCTTTTGTGCGTCTTCAATACCTTTGACGTTTTGATTAAGATATGTCTGTGCTGCGGCTTTATTCATAGCTAAAATAGCTTCGGTCTGATCTTTGTAAGCATCGGTAACGAGATTTAACTTTCCGTACTCTTCGCCATATTTATCGTTCAATTCTTGCTGTAAAGATAGAAGATTACTCTTGATTTCATGCTGACGTTCTTCGGTAGTGTTTGCATTTGTTAATTCATCATGTAATGCTTTATATTTATTTGCGTAATCCTCAATAGAAGAAGATGTGTCATTAAATACAGTTGCAGCTTCAGATGTAGTTTGGCGCATTTCTTCTACAGATTGTTTGTATGCGTTCCATGCAGAAATACCGGCTGTTACTGCCATGCCTACAATTAGAAGTGGGTTTGCAAGCATCGTTGCCCATAAACCCTTTAATGCCGTACCTAATCCAGTGGTTGTAGCTGTGACTGTTACCTGGGTAGTAGAGAGGGCAGAGGTGGAAGCAACATTTTTAAGTTCTTCGGCAGATAACCCGGCTGTAGCAAGGATTCCTAGTTTCTGTGCTTTTGTTAGATTACTCCTGGTTACAATATTAATCTTTTCTTGTGTACTAATTCCTTCTAAAACTTTTGCAAATGATTGATTTGTTCCTGTCCCAGATGTTATAATACTATCAAAACTTACAATCGACTTTCCGAGGGACTGTAGCTGCATTGTAGAATATTTATGTAGGGGAGAAAAAATCATGTATTTGACAAAGGTCATTAGTGACGAAAATGGTACACCAATAGAAATTAATCTACTCTGTGAAAAATGTGGTAACACAATAATAATTAAAAATGATATTGATAACAAGTTTAATAAAATAACTTCTGATTATTGTATGCTAAAAGATGGATCAAAAATCGAATGTCTTTGTAAAAATGTATCTAACACAAATCTAATAACAAGAAAGGAACTTCCTTCTACTCAAAATAGAACAAAACTCTCGTCTGAATATAGACCAAAACATACTTTACAAAATATTCCCAAATGTCCAATATGTCAAAGTACAAATCTTTCCAAAATATCTACAACTAAAAAGGTTGCTAAGATTGCAGTATTCGGTATATTTGGAATGGGAGATAACGGTAAAATTTGGAAGTGTAACAATTGTGGAAGTAAATTTTAGACAATAATAAAAGAGTAGGAGATTAATCCTACTCTTTTGTCTATATAGGTATATTCCTTAATGCTAGATACATTGGTTTAAAATCATAATCAACGCAATACAATGGTTTCATACTGTCTTCAATTAACTTAAACCCATTCTTTAAGTAGAAATCCTCTGCTTCGGGTACCGAGTGAAGAAATAACGCTTGAAATCCTACAATAGAAGTTATCAATGAATTTGTGTAATTTACTATGTCTTTTAATATCCATGCGGCAATAGGAAGACTTTGACCTTCATATTCATAAAATATATCTTGATATTTTTTAGAAACTGCAAACATTTTGATTTCTACTGCGGAAACACCACATATTTCAACATCATATTCTTTGCCACTAGATTTAGCTTCCTCTGGATCTAACTTCACTTTGTCCTCATATGGAATAGCAGTAGACATCAAGGTATAATATGACACTATTTCACTTTGAATTGATTCGTCAGAATTTTCTATTTCATTAAAAACTACATATGTTGCACCTTGTCCAGATTCAGCGTATTCTTGTGCCTCATTGTGTATAAAACAATTAAAATTATAATTTTTATCTCCCGCATTAAACTTTAATAAAAGATTGTTATGTACTGAATCTAACTTTTTGACCTTTGGATTAAATTCTTTAATATGTTCATACTCACCTAAATCACTTAGCATTTACTTACTGTCCCTATCTCCAAATAATTTTCCAGCCTTTTTACATGTTTCCAGAAATTCCTCAGTAACTTTACTTTTATTAAAATCACTTATAAATTTTTTGGAACTGTCTTTATCAATGACAAGCATTTTATTTACTGGTTTTGTTAATACAGCCATATCATCAACCTCCTTTGTGCTCTCAGTAATATTACCCTCATTAGTATTACTGATGTCATTTATACTTCGCTTATCCAAAGTATATCACCTCCACCTATAATAAGCAATATTTATCTACAAATAACATACCTAATTCTACGCATAACGGATGTCGGAATAGCGTTCATTAATGGCAATATTTATCGCGCCAAATTATAGACGTCGACAACGTATACTAATTTCAATCCAAAATTTCATTTATAAGACGATTTTTTGTAAATTCTTAAATAATAAAAAAGAGTGGAACATTAAAATTATCTTCTCAATTAAAGAACTTATGTTCTGACTATAAAAATATGGATAATAATGGTAAAGTATATTTATATTCAAATATAATATATAAGGGGGTGGTGCGTATGGAAGAGAAAATTATACGGTTTTTAATTGACAAATTTAATAATGACAATAAAGATAATAGTAATATCGTGGCAGTGTGCAGAAGCGATGTAGGCACAATTGGCTTATCGGAGGGTGACATTATAAAATACCTGTACGTCCTTCAAGAAGATGGATATATCGTCATAAAAGAAAAATCCGTGAATAATGATTTAAGTCGATATTGGGAAGTAGCATTGAAATCGCCTTGTTTGCATTATTTTGATGGATCATCATTAAAAAATAATCGTGTTACGGTAAAAGAACTAAAACATAAAGGGGAATTGCCACATAGAAATACCTTTTAATATAAGTATAATTCCGTCTTGCACATGTGTTTTACACACAAAAAAGAGCAGGAGATTAATCCTACTCTTTTTTTGTAGCCAAAGAACTGATGTTCCGACTACCAATATATGGAAAATAATGGTAATATCAAAATAAGCAAACCTACGTATGATATAGAACGGAAAGGATTTGTTGTTGACAGAATTTTATTCTCTTGTGTCTGCCATTGCTGATGTAGTTGCATTATTATACATTATCATAGACCACCACAATCATATAAAGCAGTAATATAATGAAACATCGTAAGCCTAACGAAAACTGGATCACCCGTAGGATTATCAGTCTTTGTTCAGAATAATGTTCTTGTCTGGTGCTAATGCGACGAACGGGTTTGCGGTTACCATTATTATTTATAGAAGTTACTGGTGTGAATACTGTATGGACAGTCAATTTAATCCAAACTAGTTTTAAGCTGATTTGCGATTTTGGGGATAGTGGATTATATATCACTATCCCGTTTTATATCCATTATATTTCTACACTCATCTCATATGCTTGGCAAATATTGTCGCCATAATCATATTTATTCAAGACTCTCTTTACCTCGTTGACTTCATCGTGATTGAAATTTTGCTCGAATAATATTTTGGATTCAAATGGATCAAGATGAATTACGATTGCTTTTATGTATTTTGTTGAAGCTGTTTTGTTCGATAATATTTCATTTGCAAAATTAATCATTTCCGCACCTCACCAATTCTTGATTTATAGTCTGGATCGTACCCACAATATTCATCAATATATTTCGTGAGGAATCGGTACATATAATCTTGACCTTTTGACGTGATTCTAGTGATTGCTAATTGGTATTTATTCCCGCCCTTTACGACATACGTATACGTTTTAACCTCAAAGTATTTTCTATCAAGGCAATATTGACTTGGAGAATTATCTTGATTTAATATACCTTTGTTTCTTAGAAATGCCATAAGTCGGTTTCTTCCGGTTTTCAGTGCTTTAGCAGATTCGTTGAATGAAATGGTTCCATCACTGTCCAGATACAAATCAAACTGCTCCGCCTTTGGTTTCATTTCTTCATTTTCTTTAGCAAGGTTTGCCGATAGCAACAGTGCCTCCGACAAAGTGGTTGGGATATTAAAGTTGTCTAAGTTTATTTCTTTTGGTTTAATAAAAGCTTGTGCTAATACGTCTTTGGCTTTAAGTTGATAATTTACAAGTCTCAGTGTTAATTCTGGATTTTCTGCTTGCATCTTTGGCGTGATAGATATCTTGGCCAACCAGAGAGGAAGGTAGTCTAATTCAATTGAGATGGTTTCATTGTTTTCATCAAATACCCCTGCACGAAATTTCATGCACCCTGATTTTAAAACAATATCATTCTGAACTCTAATAACTTCGTTATTTATCTGCCCTCTGGCGAATCCTATTCCGTTACATATCCAACGGACACCTACATAAATTTTTTCAGTTGACTCATCTTTGACGCACATAATTTCATTGCCAAGGAAATCCACTGATTTTGCTACTAAATCATTTTTCATCTTATCTTGTCCTTTCAATATATGTATTTGACACAAATATATTAAAATGGTACAATTAGACGCAAAGATAGCGTAAGTTATCTGCTAGGCAGCCCTGTATACTTTGGACGGTAAGGGGCTGTCTTTGTTATTCCTCGGAGGTTATAATTTCCTTAATTGAAATCACACCATCGGAATATGCCGACATAAGCATTTCCAAAATCTCATTCATGGATTTATTTTGCTTAGTACATGCAACCTTAAAATTCAAAAGAACATCGGGGTTGATTGTCGTTACAAAACGTTTACGCTGATTCTCTGACATTTAATCATTCCTTTCATGTGTCATATGTATATTATGATAGCACATAACACACAAAAGTCAATAACTAGTTTCAAATGATTTCCAATTCTTGTCTCCTAAAATCTCTGTCTCTTGAATAACTGTTAAAACATTTTTCTGCTCATTATTCATAAATACTTTCCTTTCAAAAATGATGGTGGAGATAGAATGTTGAAACATAATCTTGAAATACGTTTCATGTTGTGCTATACTTGGATTATAAATTATCTCGCTATATTTGTCAAGTGAGTTATGAATAATATTTCAAGCTACGTAACGTATATGGAGGAGCTTATGGAAACTAACATTGTAAGTATAATAAACGATTTATGCAAAAGAAACGATATGACAGTAGGCCAGCTTGAAAGGGAACTCAAGTTTTCGCAAGGATTAATAAGTCGTTGGGATAAAAATTCACCATCAGTGGATAAAATCATTGCTGTTGCAGATTATTTTAAAACATCTGTAGATTATATTCTTGGGAGAACGTCAACAGATTCAATTTTATCAATTGAAGAAATGTTTATAAATAAAATAATTGAAGAAACAGAATCATACTTATTACAGTGGAACAATTATTTTGAAGGAGATATACCGTCAAATACGCTTAAAGATCATTTTATATCGGCTTATAACTGGAAGTATAATGATACAATTACTACTGAAGAAATTAAATTTATGACAAAATATTATTCTTCTTACCTTTTTGTGGTTGGGGGATATTATAATAATAAATATTGCTATTTTTTAATAATGCAGCTAGACATTAATAATCAAAAGTTCGACAATTTTGTACCAATATCAAGCCTTAATGATTTTGATAAAACCAACAGGCTCTTTGATGCAATTACTCTCTGTACTAGGAATTACGAACAAGCCAATAAAAGTAGGGCAATAATACAATCCTATATTAATAGCAATAGTAGACCCGACATAGATTATGTTACAAAAAAAGATGTCGTTTATAATTTCTTAACAACATTACCTGGATTTGTACTAGATGCAAGAGCGGGCACATATCTTATGAATGAATTGAATGAAATTAAAAAACAAGTAAATATAATTCAAGATCAATTACACACAAAAAGAGCCAGTCTACGTGAGTAGGTGGCTCTTGTGTTGATATATATATATTGTCTTGACTTGAAATTTTAATGTTTTTACAGAGAAAAAGGACTAGAATTAACTAGTCCCTCTCTTCATATCGAATCAAAACATATCTAATTAAATCATATCAGTTCAAAACATATCTAGCTAAATCATATCGTGATATCATCATATCATCTAATATATTGTATGTCAAGTATTTTTTTTGGTTACAGTATTAAGGTAGTGATATATATGTTGATTTACCTTCTTCCAACTTTCTGATAAGTATCTTTTTTTCTAGCATGATATTTATAATTTCCAACGCATACATATCTGATATATTACAAATATTAGCAACTTCAGTTTTAGCCCATCCGAAACCTAAAGTTTTAGTTTTATTTTTGGGATCGCCATACCATTTTACTATTATATCTTTAACGCACTCAAACCAATATTCAGGCTTCCCTTTCTCCGTGTCTACTTTAAATAATTTCAACAAATCACAAGAAGAATCGCAATATGATTCAAAATGAGTAGTTTGAGATGCGTTTTGACTCGTAAAATATAAATGAACTTGTTTTCCTTTATATTTCAACCGGCTCATTATAGGAATCATATCACTGTCGGATGTCACAATTGCGTATGTATCTATATTGGGATCTTTATATGTGGATTCAATAGCATCTATACTTAATTCAATATCAGAAGCATTTTTTCTATACTTATCATCTTTATTATTTCCATATACATTTCTTATTTGAACTCTTTGTTCCTGCAATTTTCTAAGACTTACTTTAACCTGCTCAAAGTCTGCATAGGCTCTAAATGATCTTATCTTATCTTTCCCATATAAATTATTAAAATACTCACAAATATTATATTCATCATCTGTGACATCAATTGCATATCTCTTCATTGTGTAAAATAAATTATCATAATCAATTAATATACATACATTACTTGTGTCTTTTATTTCTTTCTGCACTTTTTTACTAACATCTTCATCCAAACTCATCTTACCCATATCATTTTCCCCTATCATCAGTAATACTTCCAATTATATACCATAATTTTCCATATTTCTACAGGAACGTAGGTTCTTTGGGGGATAATTTAATTCTATTGCGAATATTCAACGTCTTTTGAAAAACGTTAATATTCTGTATACATTGGAACATGCATTAACAGCACAATAAAATATGGCTTTTACGTACTGTGAGGAATGGTGCTCTCTGAACATTCCCTATCCTTACGACTTTATCCCGACATTGCTTTCGCAATTGTTACCATCGGATTATATGTCAAATACACAGATAGGGTTAGCTGCTTCGTTGGCGATTGTATGTCTGTCGGGAATTATTTTTTATCCCTAGATATCTCACTCCGGTGTATAAACCGTTTGACTTGTTTGCCTTATTTTTCGGCTTCTTCTATATTACTGTAATAGAAGAGTAGTGAGCGTTACGCTTTCAAGCAATTAATCCTCTTTTTATTTTTAAACTTTCGTCTCTAGGAATTGTATATACCGCCTTTATGGTATTTCCTTCCCCTAGATAGCCCAACTAAATCCCTCGGAAAGATTTATGTAACTCTTATTTCAGAGTCAAGCGAAGTTTTTTACAAATGATGCAATACCTACACCTGTTAATAAGGTAGGCAAGACACCGAAATTACTAATTAATTCTGTTAAAATATTGTTTAAACCAGTACCAGATTCTATAAGCACTTTTAGAAAATCAGAATTTACAGTGGTATTTGATAATGTTTGGAACGAACTATTGAGCTGTTGTAATTTAGCGTCAATTGAATCTAACCAGCGTTCTTGCTCTTGCATTGCAGATCCAGATGAATCTATAGAATCATTTAGGGCATTGTTGGCTTGTGCCATGTTGGTAAGCAAAGCAGATACCGAGTTACCCCTCTGTTTGCCAGCTATGAGTTCAAGCATAGCCGCCTGGTTTATATTTGACATATCAGTCCACACATCAGAGATACCTTGCATAATTTGATATGTAGACTTGAATGTATCCTCATCAGACATTATATCAAATCCACCCTTGCCAGTAACATTAGTAAGGGCGAGTACCTTGTCTCTTAACTTAGATGTAGATTCTGCCATTCCATCAGTGGATTCGCCGGCATCGGTAAGTTCTGTAGATGCTCCCCTCAATCTCATACTCAATACTTTCAAAGCGTTACCAGCTTCAGAGGCATCTTGAATAATCTCCGACATGGCAGTTATCATTGCAAGAGAGTGGTCGATATCATTTCCTGCTAGGGCAAGTGCAGATGCTGCGTTTGATAATCCCGTACCCAAATCTCTACTTGATACCGCATATTTATTACCGATATTGTTGAGTTTATCAATGATTGTGATACTATCTGATGCCTGTATGTTAAACGCTTTCATAGCAGTAACCATATCAGAGACTGCAGTTTCGTCGTCTACTTCACCTACGTTGGCATAGATAGATGATATTTTTGCGAGGTTTGCGCTTTGGTCGATGGAAAATCCAAGTTTTGCCCAGTTTGCTGTTTGCTCCACTAGGCTTGATACGGTACGGCCTAATTCTTGAGCAGATTTATTTGCATTGCGAAGAAAACTATCGTATTTTGTATCCGTCTCATCCGTAACCTTATACAAATTTGTCATAGCGGAATCAAGTTCAACAACATTTGTAATCATCTGCTTAAACATCTGTATTACAGACATAAATGCACCGGCCGAGACAGTCCATTCAGCAAACTTTTTTACACTTGCTCCAAAAGTATCAGTAAGACTTTTCCCAGTAACACCTAATGCGTCAGCTTCTGCTTTTACTCCTCTGAATTCCTTTTGTAATTTTGTAAGATCGGCTTTATTATTAATGGCGTTCAGTTTAATAAGTAATTCATCAAGAGTACCACCGAATTCTTTTTCTGCGGCCGAATTTACTCTACGCCATGCTTGGACTTGATTTGCAAAAGTAATCTTGTCAATGGCTTTTAAACCATCTTGCATTTTAAATATCTGGTTGGCATATTTTTTTGCGGTCTTATCATCAATTTCAACCCCAAGTTTTAGCTTGTATTGTTCTTTAACCTGGCTAATCAACTTTGGTAATTGGTCACTCTTTAGCTTTGATGAATCAATTATTGTTTGTAGAATCAGCGATATATTATCAGCCATTTATTACTCCTTTCTAATTTTGAGCATAAAAATAACTGCCACAGAAAGGGCAGTAGTACGGGTGATTATTATTTAATTTTTAATTACAAGCAAATCCCAGATTTATAGAGAATTATTTTCTGTATTTTCACTTAATATAGGCGACTCATTTTCTAATGCCGATTTAAGTTTAT
>NZ_SULJ01000002.1:182189-442340 GCF_007115105.1 Clostridium sp. HBUAS56010 | reverse complement strand
AGGTATTACCGAGCTTAGTATTTTGATAAAGAGGAAGAACGGATGAAGAAGATATATAACAATGTGTGGTTTTGAGGGTATATGCAGGTTTATTGTATATAAATGGTTTAACGTAAATTCAGAAATGAGTTTGCGTTTTTTTGTTTTAAATAAATAGAATTAAATAGGAAGATTGAGAAGAAAAAAGAAGGAAAAGAGGTGATAACTGGTATGGAAACGATTCGTGTTCTTATGATCTGCCACGGTAATATATGCAGATCACCAATGGCTGAATTTGTATTAAAGGATATGCTTCAAAAAAAAGGACTGGATGAAAAGGTTTTTGTTGCCTCTGTTGCAACAAGTACGGAGGAGATTGGCAATCCGGTACATAGGGGAACGAAGAAGATATTAAAAGACGCAGGTATTTCCTGTGAAGGGAAATATGCAGTTCAGCTTAAAAAAGAGGATTATGAAAAATATGATTATTTGTTAGTTATGGAGCATCACAATATTCGTTATGCAATGGATATTTTAGGCGGTGATCCCAAGGGCAAGGTGAAACGTCTTCTGGACTTTTCTTTGAAACCAAGAGATATTGCAGATCCATGGTATACTGGAGATTTTGATACTACATATGCGGATGTAGTGGAAGGTTGTAGGGCATTGCTAGTTGATATAAAGAAAAGATTGAGATAAAGACATAAATTGAGATAAAGATATATATGAAGTCAGGCATGAAGAAAAAAAGATGGTAAATCAGATATGAAAAAATAGCAAAGGACTATTCCATATGAACTGGAGAAGTCCTTTTGTTATATGTCAATGCCATTTTCATCAATGATGGTGAGATTAAGAGCTTCTTGTGACAAATCTATGTCTTTACCGGCTTTTGTTGGAGGAGTGATGAAACGGATAACAGGGCGCAGGGTGAAGCCTGGAGAATTCTTTTTTATTACAGCAGTGCTTCCGTCACTGAGATGGACAACTGTTCCTACAGGATAAGCTGATACGCAGTGTAAAAAGGCAGTCAAGAGGTCTGGATCAAAGTGAGAGGCAGAGCAACTGGTCAGATAGTCAAATATTTTCCTTGGAGACCATGCGTTTCGGTAGGGGCGGTTGGAGCTCAAAGCATCGTATACGTCCGCAATAGAAAGAATTCGCGCATAGAGGGGAATATTAGTACCGATAAGACCAAATGGGTATCCGCTGCCATCAAATTTTTCGTGGTGGGTCTGAATTGATTGAAGGATGGTCTGACTGAATATATGGCATTTATTTAATTTTTCGAAAGAAAAAGTGGGGTGCTGTCTCATAATTTGAGATTCTTCTTCATTTAATGGACCAGATTTGTTGGTTATATCCAGGGAAATATCTGTTTTTCCAATATCATGGAGAAGACCACATATTGCAAGATCATTTAATTGGGGGAGTGAAAGTCCCAGAAAACGACCTAATAGTACGCTTAAAATTCCTACATAGAGGCTATGAGAGTAGGTATAATTGTCGTAATCTCTGATATCAATCATCTGAAAAAGGTATTCGTCCATATTCAGGATATTCATGACAACTGATTTGGCAATGGTGGAAAGGTTATGATATGCTTCCAGATTGGACTGCATGGTTACCTTTTTTAAGTTCTGGTCATAGGTTTTGCGAATACTTGTCAGCATCTTGGCTTTTAATTCTGGTTCTACAAAATCTGCAGGTTCAATTCCCTCTGTAAGTTCTGTATAAATATAAGCTCCCTGTACTCCGATTATTTTCAGACGTTTAATCATGGGCTCGCTTAATTGATAGCCGGCTACGGCAAATGGAAGTATTGGATTTGTCCCCGGGATGTTTCTGGCTAATACCATACCTTTTGTCAATTTCTCAATAGGGAGATATATCAATTCTTTCACCTCAACAGACTAAATGGCAGTCTCTTCTTTATGTATTCCGTACTTATTTTAATCATTTAATAGAAAAATTTAACCGTTGTTCCATTAAATTATAGATTGATTTCACCATCCCGTCAATGGGATTTTGGTAGAGAAGTTAGATGGATTAAGTCAAATCTTAAAACAACATTTAAACATAAATAAGGTATGGCTGGAATTAAAATAAGGGCAGATGTACGAAAGAAGCGTACAAAAAAGGTTTGAAGAGACATGGGGGGTATCATATGAAAAATTGGTAGGAGAGAAAAAGATATAATGGATTTGAGAAATAGATAACAACCCATTCATACTTGTAACCAAACCTGCATAAGTATGTAAAAACGTCCTAGCAGGGGGATTTTCTTGAAGGAATATATTGAGGAACGCGCGGTTGCGATTGCCAACTACATCATAGACTATCATGCAACCGTGAGGCAGACAGCGAAAAAATTTGGCATTTCCAAATCTACGGTACATAAGGATGTAACAGACCGCTTAGAGCACATCAATCCGTCCCTGGCAGCCCGGGCCAGGGTGATCCTGGACATTAACAAATCCGAGCGCCATATCAGGGGCGGCCTTGCCACCAAAGAGAAATACCAGCATCGTTTACAGATGTGCAGTAAAAAAGATTCATAAATATATTGGTGGAGGAACAGCCGCTGTCTGAAGAATGGTAGACGTTTCAGACAGCGGCTGTTCAAAATTTAATAATTAAATTTTTGAAAAAATAGTTGACATTGATCTGTTAATTATGTTATTCTTTATCCCAGTATGAAGAGACATTATCGTTTTCATGCAAATATTGACCACTTCGTTTCATTATGGAGTTAAGCCCAGACGGACAGGCGGGTCGGCTGCCGAGCGTGGGAAACCACATTATTGATTGAGTTAGAAGCTCAAATTTTATAAGTTGATTACTTTATAATCAGTGCAATTGCACATCACTTGTGAAACGATCAATAATAGCAGGGACAACATATTTGCTATGTAGACTCGAAAACGTTAATTGTCGTGGAGAATTGGAGGGTTTTATGCCCAATTCCATTATCATTCATGAAATTTTCAGGCAGGTGATGTATTGTCACCTGTCTTTTTTGTATGGTAAAGCGCCTGATAGGGCACTGCTAAAGAATGTGACGAAGGAGAGAAGACTGCCGTATGAACAATGAAGATCAGAAGAGAGCGCCAATTTATGAAGCGCTTGAGACATTTCGGAAAAAGAGAGTGGTTCCCTTTGATGTGCCTGGACATAAAAGAGGGAGAGGAAATCCTGAATTAGCCCAGCTTTTGGGAGAAAAGTGTGTTGCACTTGATGTGAATTCCATGAAGCCACTAGATAATTTATGCCATCCTGTATCTGTAATTCGGGATGCAGAGGAGTTAGCGGCAGAAGCTTTTGGAGCAGCCAATGCTTTTTTAATGGTAGGTGGAACCACTTCTGCAGTGCAGAGTATGATTTTGTCTGTGTGCAAGGCAGGAGATAAGATTATATTGCCGAGAAATATCCACAAAAGTGCGATTAATGCACTGGTGTTGTGTGGAGCCACTCCTGTTTATGTAAACCCCGAAGTGAATAGTATGTTAGGAATTTCCCTGGGGATGGAGATTAATCAGGTGGAAAAGGCGATTAAGGAGAATCCAGATGCAGTTGCAGTTTTTGTTAACAACCCCACTTATTATGGAATTTGTTCAGATATAAGATCCATTGTAAAAGTGGCTCATGCCCATGGGATGAAAGTTCTTGCAGATGAAGCTCACGGGACCCATCTTTATTTTGGAAAGAATCTGCCTGTTTCAGCAATGGAGGCAGGAGCAGATATGGCGGCTATTTCCATGCACAAATCCGGAGGAAGCCTGACCCAGAGTTCCATGCTTCTTTTAAATCACGGAGTCAATGGAGATTACGTCCGTCAGATTATTAACTTAACCCAGAGCACAAGCGCCTCATATCTTTTGCTCTCAAGCCTTGATATTTCAAGGAGAAATCTTGCTCTTCGGGGAGAGGAATCCTTTGCAAAGGTTGTGGAGATGGCGGAATATGCCAGAGGAGAGATTAATTCTATCGGCGGATATTATGCGTATGGAAGAGATTTAATCAATGGAACCAGTATCTTTGATTATGATGTAACGAAGCTTTCTGTTTATACCCTGGGAATCGGGCTTGCCGGGATTGAGGTATATGATCTTCTTCGGGATGAATATGACATTCAGATTGAATTTGGAGATATCAGTAATATTCTTGCCTATATTTCCATTGGTGACAGGATTCAGGATATTGAACGACTGGTAGGTGCTTTAGCTGATATAGAGAGACTTTATAAAAAGGACCGTTCGGGTATGCTTTCCGGTGAATACATAGCACCTAAGGTTGTAATATCACCTCAGAAAGCATTTTATTCTGAGAAAGTATCCGTTCCTGTGGAGGATTCAGCAGGGAGAATCAGCGGAGAATTTATTATGTGTTATCCTCCGGGAATCCCGATCCTGGCACCTGGGGAAATGATTACAGAGGAAATTGTAGAATATATTGTTTATGCAAAAGAAAAGGGATGCTCCATGCAGGGTACAGAAGATCCGGCGGTGGAACATCTGATGGTACTAAAATAATTTTGAGAAAGAAAGGAGAGTGGGAGAGATGGAGATCTGGTTTTCTGAATTGCACACTTCAAATGTCAAGCTTTCCGTAAGAATTGACAAGCAGCTTTTTTCTGGTGAAAGTGAATATCAGAGAATTGATGTGTTTGAATCCCAGGAGTTTGGGAAATTTGTAGCATTGGATGGAGATATTGTTTTCTCGGAAAAGGATGAGTTTATTTATGATGAAATGGTAACTCATGTCCCTATGGCAGTGCACCCTTGTGTAAAAAATGTGCTGATTATTGGTGGTGGAGATGGAGGCGTTGCAAAGGAACTTCTGCAGTATCCGTCCATTGAATCCATTGACGTGGTGGAAACGGATAAATTGTTTGTAGATGTGTGCAGGGATATTTTCCCCGAAGTGGCATGCGGACTTGCTGATCCCAGGGTTAAAGTTTATTATGATGATGGACTTCGCTTTCTTAGAAATAAAAAAGAACAGTATGATCTGATTATCAATGATTCTACGGACCCTTTTGGTCATACGGAAGGACTTTTTACTAAGGAGTTTTATGGAAGCTGTTACAAAGCATTAAAGAGTGATGGAATTATGGTGTATCAGCATGGGAGTCCGTTTTATGATGAAGATGAGATGGCATGCCGGAGTATGCACCGGAAAGTATACCGTTCTTTCCCCATCAGCAGAGTTTATCAGGCTCATATTCCAACATGTCCATCGGGATATTGGCTTTTTGGCTTTGCTTCAAAGAAGTATCACCCAATTAATGATTTTAAACCGGATATCTGGAAAAAATTAAAAATAGAAACCTGGTACTATACGACCAATCTTCATATGGGGGCATTTATGCTTCCCAAATATGTAGAAGATTTATTGGAAGAGGAGGAAAAAGAATGAGCAGATTATTAGTAATCGGATGTGGTGGAGTTGCTTCCGTAGCAATTCAGAAATGTTGTCAGAACAGTGAGGTATTTACAGATCTATGTATTGCCAGCAGAACAAAGGAAAAGTGTGATGCGTTAAAGAATAAGCTGGAAGGAAAGACACAGACCAGGATTGAAACAGCCAAAGTAGATGCGGACAATGTGGAGGAGCTGGTTGCACTGATTCGTTCTTATAAGCCGGACGCTGTGCTGAATGTGGCGCTTCCTTATCAGGATTTATCCATTATGGATGCGTGTTTAAAGGCTGGTGTTCATTATATTGATACAGCTAACTATGAACCTGAGAATACCGATGATCCCCAGTGGCAGGCTATTTATGAAAAACGCTGTAAGGAACTTGGTTTTACCGCTTACTTTGATTATTCCTGGCAGTGGAATTATAAAGAGCGGTTTGAGCAGGCAGGACTGACGGCACTGCTTGGAACAGGATTTGATCCCGGCGTTACCAGTGTATTTTCTGCATATGCTTTAAAACATTACTTTGATGAAATCCATACCATTGATATCTTAGACTGTAATGGAGGGGATCACGGTTATCCTTTTGCAACCAACTTTAATCCTGAGATTAACTTAAGGGAAGTGTCTGCCAATGGTTCTTATTGGGAGAATGGACATTGGGTGGAGACAAAGCCCATGGAGTTTAAATCTAAATATAACTTTGCCCAGGTGGGGGAGAAGGATATGTATCTGCTTCATCACGAGGAGATTGAATCTCTGGCAAAGAATATTCCTGGTGTAAAGAGAATCCGGTTCTTTATGACGTTTGGACAAAGTTATTTAACCCATATGAAATGTCTGGAAAATGTGGGAATGCTCTCTACCTCTCCGGTAACATTTAATGGACAGGAGATTGTACCGATTCAGTTTTTAAAGACTCTTCTGCCTGATCCGGCTTCTTTGGGACCCAGAACCGTGGGTAAAACCAACATTGGATGTATCTTTACGGGGATAAAAGACGGGAAAGAGAAGAGCATCTATATTTACAATGTTTGCGATCATCAGGAATGTTACAAAGAGGTTGAGTCTCAGGCTGTTTCTTATACCACAGGTGTTCCTGCCATGATCGGTTCCATGATGGTGGTTACTGACCAGTGGAAGAAGCCGGGTGTATTTAATGTGGAAGAATTTGATCCGGATCCATACATGGAGGCATTAAATAAGTGGGGGCTTCCCTGGGTGGTTTGTGAAGATCCGGAGACAGTTGAAGTATGGAGACAGGAATAGAGTATGAGGATTGAAGATTTAAAAACACCGTGTTATGTGATTGATGAGGGGAAGCTGGAAGAGAATTTAAAGGTGTTAAAGCAGGTGAAAGATCATACTGGATGCAGTATCTTGCTTGCCCAGAAGGCATTTTCCTGTTTTGCACAATATCCTTTGATCGGAAAATATCTGGATGGCACCACGGCAAGCGGTCTTTATGAGGCAAGACTTGGGAGTGAGGAGATGGGGCTTGAGAACCATGTTTTTGCTCCTGCCTATAAAGAAGAGGATATAAGGGAACTGGTTAAAATCTGCGATCACGTGGTGTTTAATTCTTTTTCCCAACTGGAGAAGTATAAAGACTGTGTGGAAGGGACTAAAGTGGGAATCCGAATTAACCCGGAATGTTCCACTCAGGAGGATCATGCCATTTATGATCCCTGTGCACCTGGTTCCAGGCTTGGAGTAACTGCAGAAAATTTTAAAGAGGAATGGCTGCCTTATTTATCAGGGCTTCATTTCCATACGTTGTGTGAACAGGATTCCAGTGATTTAAAAAAGACCCTTGATGCAGTTGAGCAGAAGTTTGGAACGTATTTAAAGGGGATGTCCTGGCTTAACATGGGAGGCGGGCACCATATTACAAGACCTGGCTATGATCTGGAGCTTTTAGAATCCTGTATTAAACATATGCAGGCTGAGTATGACCTTCATGTATATCTGGAGCCGGGGGAGGCTGTGGCGCTGGATGCCGGATATCTGGTAGCAGAGGTGATGGACGTGGTGGAGAATGGGATTGAGACACTCATCCTTGACGCTTCTGCGTCATGTCATATGCCGGATGTTCTTGAGATGCCTTACCGCCCTCCATTAAAAGACAGTGGAAAACCAGGGGAAAAGCCTTATACTTACCGCCTGTCTTCCTGCACCTGTCTGGCTGGAGATGTGATTGGAGATTATTCTTTTGACCGGAAGATTAAACCAGGGGACAAGCTGTATTTTATGGATATGGCGATCTATTCCATGGTTAAAAATAATACGTTTAACGGAATGCCTCTTCCTTCAATTGCGGTTATGGACCGGGCGGGAGAGTGCCGGGTAATCAAAGAGTTTGGTTATGAAGATTTTAAAAACAGACTGTCTTAAGGAAGAGGTGAGAGAGAAAAATGAGGAAGCCGCTGATGACTACACCTGGAGCAGATGGATTTTATATGCCGGGTGAATTTGAACCTCACTGGGGCTGTATTATGATCTGGCCGGAACGCCCCGGATCGTGGCCGTTTGGTGCAAAGGCAGCAAGAAAAGCGTTTACAGAGATTGCAGAGTCCATTGCTGAAAGTGAACATGTGATTATGCTGACTGGGGCAGACGGAATGGAATCTGCCCGTCAGATGCTTTCTTCCCGTATTGAGATCATTGAAATGGAGTCAGATGATGCGTGGGCAAGGGATGTGGCGCCTACCTTTGTTGTGGACGGAGCACGGCGGGTGAGGGGAATTGACTGGCAGTTTAATGCCTGGGGTGGTCTGGTTGACGGGCTTTATGAAGATTGGGAGTTGGATGATCTTGTTGCAGGGAACGTTTTGGATCACTTTGGCTATTCTGTTTATGATGCCAGGCCCTTTGTTTTAGAGGGTGGTTCCATTCATTCAGATGGAGAAGGAACCATTCTTGTGACAAAACGGTGTCTGTTAAGTCAGGGACGCAATCCTTCTCTTACTAAAACCCAGATTGAGGAGCAGTTAAAAACTTACCTTGGAGCAGAGAAGATTATCTGGCTTCCTTATGGAATATATCAGGATGAAACCAATGAACATGTAGATAATGTGTGTGCTTTTGTCCGGCCAGGTGAAGTCATTTTAGCCTGGACCGAGGATGAGAATGATCCTCAATATGAGATGTCTCTTGCGGATCTTCAACTGCTTCAACAGGAAACGGATGCCAAGGGAAGACATTTTACCATTCATAAACTGCCCATTCCGAAAAAACCGGTCTGTATCATGGAAGAGGAACTCTCGGGATTTTCTTTTGAACCTGGAGAGGACAGGCGGGAGGCCGGAGAACGGCTTGCAGCAAGTTATGTAAACTTCTACATTTCCAACGGAGGGGTAATTATTCCTCAATTTGGAGATGAACACGATAAGGATGCGGTCAAAATCTTGGGAGAGTGTTTTCCAGAGCGGAAGATTTATCCTGTTTATGCGAGAGATATTATTGTAGGGGGAGGCAACATTCACTGCATTACCCAGCAGATTCCGGAAGGAGAACGTACATGAGAAAGGTAACGGTTGCAGCCGTTCAGATGCAGTGCTGCGAAGATAGAAAGACAAATATTCAACGAGCAGAGAAGTTTGTAAGAATGGCAGCAGAACAGGGAGCAAATATTATTTTACTGCCAGAATTGTTTGAGAGACCTTATTTTTGTCAGGAAAGACGGTATGAATATTACGATTATGCTGACATCCCACAGGAGAATGAAGCCATTATTCACTTTTCTTCTATTGCAAAGGAACTTTCTGTTGTTCTACCAATCAGTTTTTATGAAAGATCCGGCAACACCATGTTTAACTCCGTAGCAGTTCTTGATGCAGATGGGAAGAATCTTGGAGTTTACAGGAAGACCCATATTCCGGATGACCATTTTTATCAGGAAAAATTTTATTTTACTCCTGGTGATACCGGATTTAAGGTGTTTGATACATTTTATGGTAAAGTGGGAATTGGCATCTGCTGGGATCAGTGGTTTCCAGAGACAGCAAGAGCTCTGGCCCTTATGGGAGCGGAAGTGATATTGTATCCTACTGCCATTGGAAGCGAGCCTATTCTGGAGTGTGATAGTATGGAACACTGGAGAAGATGTATGCAGGGGCATGCGGCGTCAAATATTGTACCTGTGGCAGCGGCAAACCGGATTGGAATGGAACGTGTAACTCCCTGTGAAGAAAATGCAGATCAGAGTTCTTCTCTTTTATTTTATGGTTCCTCGTTTCTTACCGATCAGACCGGTGCTCTTTTAAAAACTCTGGGAAGAGAGGAAGAGGGAATAATTGCGGTATCGTATGATTTTGATGATCTGCTTAAAGACAGGAGAAATTGGGGATTGTTCCGGGATCGGAGACCAGAAACGTATAAAGTGATTACCGGAGAATCATAAACTTACAGTTTTGTGCATGAAAAGTTGAGAAGGCATTCTTTTGATCTACTATACTTGGGATATCAGATGAAGGGAAGGGAGGGATTGTGTGGAGTGGCTTGGTAAGATGAACGAGGCGGTTCAATATATAGAGGACCATCTAAAGAAAGAGATAAGAGTTGAAAAAGCGGCAGAAAAGGCATTGTGTTCCAGCTTTAATTTTCAACGGATATTTTCTTATATGGCAGGTGTATCTGTTGCAGACTATATCAGAAAGAGGCGGCTTACCTTGGCTGCCATGGAACTATTGACCACGGATGCCAAGGTGATTGATGTTGCACTTTTGTTTGGTTATGAATCACCTACTTCCTTTTCCCGTGCATTTTATGGAGTTCACGGCATAAATCCCAGTGACGTAAAAAAGCCTGGAGTGAAAATTAAGTCATACTCCCGTATTTCATTTGAAATAACCATTAAAGGAGTAGAAGCAATGAATTACTATGTAAAGGAAGCAAAAGCTTTTCGGCTGATCGGGTACAAAGAACGGATCTCCATGGAAAATGGAGAAAATTTTAAGCGGATTCCCCAAATGTGGGATGAGATCTCTCAGGGCGGACGCTATGAAACGCTGATGGATTTAAACGATGATGGGGAACTCAGTTGTCTGGGAGTATGTGCAGATGTGGATGGGAAGATGTTTGATTACTATATTGGTACTGCTTCTAAGCACCCTCTTCTGGAGGGAATGTCTGAACTTACGATTCCGGCTGGAACCTATGTAATCTTTGAATGTGTGGGAAAATTGCCGGAGGGCCAGCAAAAGGTCTGGAAACGGATTTTTACAGAATGGCTTCCCCAGTCGGAGTATCAGCTTGCCAATGGTCCGCAGATCGAATGGTATTCGGATGGAGATCCAACTTGTGAGGAATATCTAAGCCGGATATGGATTCCAGTCATAAAAAAACCGTAAAGTTTTCATAAAAGCCCTGCATTCCCCATATAGATTGTAATAATCAATCAGTTGGGGAATGTGCCATGAAAAAACTGTTTAGCAGGAAAAGACTGATTTTCTTCGGATTAGCTCTGTTGGGATTAGTTGTGTTTACTTTAAGTGGATGTCTATCAAAAGGAGGCAGCGGAGACAAAGTGCGGGATATGGAATCTCAGGTAACGGCGGAGGCGGATATCCCTCAGGAGTTGAAAGAGATTATAGCACAGAAACAGCAGTCGCCTTTTAAACTAACCTACAGTGATGATCAGAATCTCTACATAGTGGTAGGGTACGGAGAGCAGCCTACCGGCGGATACAGCATTGCAGTAAATGATTTGTATTTAACAGATAACTCCATTGTTCTGAAAACGGAACTGATCGGACCGGAAAAAGGAGAGAATACAGGAACAGAAGCTTCCTATCCGTTTATCGTTATTAAAACGGAGATGTCGGAGCTGCCAGTGGTGTTCCAGTAAGGAAAATAGAAAACAGCCGTTCTGCTTTTTGACCCGCAGAGCGGCTATTTTTAAATTTCTCTTTTTTCTTATGCCATCCTATGCTATACTACCTAAAACAAGAGTCATTAGGAGGAAAAGAGGAAGGTTATATGATATTAAAAGACATATGGCTTGATGTCAAGGCGGTAAAGGCGAGAGATCCGGCAGCAAGAAATGCTTTAGAAGTGCTTCTTTTGTATCAGGGAGTTCATGCGCTGATCTGGCATCGCTTTGCACATTGGTTTTATCGGCATAAATTGTTTTTCATTGCCAGACTCATTTCGCAGTTGGCAAGGTTTTTTACATTGATTGAGATTCATCCCGGTGCAACCCTGGGTCATGGGATATTAATTGACCACGGAAGCGGTGTGGTAATTGGCGAGACTGCCGTAGTAGGAGATAACTGTACCATCTATCAGGGTGTTACATTAGGCGGTGTGGGACTGAATAAAGGCAAGCGTCACCCAACCCTTGGCAGTAATGTTACCGTTGGTGCAGGAGCTAAGATTCTGGGTTCTTTTGAAGTGGGAGATAATTGTACCATTGCAGCCAATGCAGTTCTTTTAAAACAGTTGGATAACGACGTGACAGCCGTTGGAATTCCTGCCCGTCCGGTGAAGATTGCCGGTGTTCCTATTCCGAAGATGAAGGAAGATGTGATCGGCATAGAGAATTACTGCAATATGGAAACACGCATTAAGGAGATGGAACAGATTATCGAAGAATTGCAGAAGGCAGTGCAGAATTTAAGAGAAAGTAAGGGCCATCTGGTGGAAAAAGAAGCCGTTGATGGATCAGAAGAATAGAAAATACAGGAAAAGAACAAAAAAAGTATATTGAAACATGCACCTGCATAAACTTTCTTAAAGGAATAAAGAAGGTAAGGCAGGTGCTATTTTATGTTGGAGCTGTTGAAGAAAAACATACATATGAATCGTTGGAAAGGAAATGCCACATCTCAGGTGACCCTTGACGATGACTTTATTGTTCCGGACAGCATGGATGATGTGGACCAGATTATTTTAAGTTCCGGCGAAATTACCATTGAGTCTGTGAAGAACCAGGCCGAACGGGTGGTGGTCCGGGGAAAACTTGATTTTACCATTCTCTATCGAGGCGCAGACGGAGGACTTCAGACTCTCTTCGGAAGCATCAATTTTGAGGAACCCATTAATGTACCGGGTCTGGAAGAGCAGGATTATGTCCAGCTTATGTGGGATCTTGAAGACTTAAACACAGGAATCATTAATTCCAGAAAATTAAGTGTGAAGGCAATCGTGACTCTTCAGGTTAAAGTGGAGTCAGCATATGATGTCGATGCTGCGGTGGAAGTGGACACAAAAATGGCAACCAAAGATTGTCCTCAGGTAGAGATTCTCCGTCGTAATGTAGATGTGGCATCCATTGCTCTTCGCCATAAGGATACATTCCGTATTAAAGAGAACATTACTCTGTCCGGGAATAAACCCAACATCGACCATATTTTATGGAGTCAGATGAAGATGAGAGGTGTTACAACAAGACCAGTAGATGGGAAAATGCTTCTTGACGGAGAACTGAAAGTGTTTGCAATCTATCAGGGAGAAGGAGAAGGCGCTCCGATTCAATGGATTGAAGAGAGTATTCCATTTTCCGGGGAACTTGACGTTCCAGAAGTTACAGATAGTATGGTACCGTCTGTAATGGTTCACTTAATTCACAAAAATATTGAAGCAAAACCGGATGCCGATGGAGAGATGCGGGAGATGGATATGGATGCGGTTCTGGAGCTGGATATGAAGCTTTATAAGGAAGATAATCTGGAACTGTTAAGCGATCTGTATTCCACCAACCGGGAACTTTCTTTACAGACAGGAGAAGTATGTTTTGATAAGATTCTCACCAAGAATATGAGCAAATGTAAGATCGTGGAAAGAGTAACTCTGGAAAATGCGGACCGGATTCTTCAGATCTGTCATAGTGAAGGTACGGTTAAGATTGATGATACGGAAGTAAAGGAAGACGGACTCCATGTAGAAGGTGTTTTAGAGGTGCGGGTTCTGTATCTGACCTCTGATGATGCCCAGCCTATTCAGTCCTCCGTAGAAGATATTCCCTTCCACTATCTTGTTGAGGCTCCAGGAATTGATGCAGATACCATCTGCCAATTGAATTCTGGTCTGGACCAGTTAAATGCAGTAATGATGGGCGGCGGCATGGTGGAAGTTAAGGCGACAGTTTCCCTTGATCTGCTGGCTCTTCAACCGGTCTGTGAGCGGATTATTATTAGTGCGGCAGATACCCCTATGGACTTAAATCGTCTGCAGAAACTTCCTGGAATTGTAGGGTATATTGTTCAGCCCAATGATTCTCTTTGGAACATTGCGAAAAAGTTCCATACAACCATTGATACAATTATGTCAACCAATGGTCTGACCGATCGGTCTGTAAAACCAGGTGACCGTTTGCTTTTAGTAAAAGAAATGTCATAAAGTGGAAAGCCAGGCAGATGTTTTGGGCTCTGTCTGGCTTTGTTGCGTCTTTTTAGGTATTTATTTAAGAAAAAGGGGCAATATAAGGATTGCTATTCACATATTGGTTTGTCCTGTTATATAATATACTATAGCTCAGCTATGGTATTGTACAGTCGATGGCGCCAAAACGCATCCAGCTGGTGCTTTAGATAGATGACAGGTTAGCCTGGGCGGTAGTGACGTGATTGCAAGGCGTTATTACCGTTTACATAGTCAGAAATATAACATCGGAGAAACACATGAACTATACTTATTTATTACAGTGTGCGGATCGTACGCTCTACTGTGGATGGACAAACCATCTGGAAAAACGTTTAAAAGCACATAATGAGGGAAAAGGTGCAAAGTATACCAAAGCCCGCAGACCGGTTACATTGGTGTATTATGAGGAGTTTGAGACCAGGGAAGAAGCTATGAAAAGAGAAGCGGCCATTAAGAAGCTTTCCAGAAAGGACAAGCTGGAGCTTGTTTTGGGATTTGATATAAAATGACCGCCACATTTCCAAAGCAGGCAGCAGGAATGGGGCGGTCTTTCTATTAAGCAACAAAGTGGTACATCAGCATGTAATGGCAGAAGCTTCCTCCCATAACAAAGAGGTGAAACAGTTCATGATTCCCGAAGTTCTTCGATTTTGGACTGAACAGAGGAAGCTTTAAGGCATAGATGATTCCTCCTACTGTATAGATAATTCCACCGGCCAGGAGCCAGCCAAAGGCGGCAGCAGGAAGTGCTTTCGTAATCTTGCTGAATGCCAGAACACAGACCCAGCCCATGGCAATATAGATGCAGGAAGAAAACCATCTGGGACACATAACAAACCAGGCCTTTATGAGAATACCGGAAAGCGCAATTCCCCAGACCAGTAAAAGCAAGTTCCAGCCAGTATGGTCTCCAAGCACAACCAGACAGATAGGGGTGTAGGTTCCTGCAATCAGAATGAAAATCATCATATGATCAATCTTCTTTAAAAGTTTATTAATCTTCGGTGAGATATCCAAAGTATGGTAGGTAGTGCTGGCTGCGTATAGTAAAACCATACTGGTAATGAAGATGGTCAGAGCGGCAATATGAAGTGCCCCATCCGAAGATGCTTTTATAAGAAGCGGAACCGCAGCAAACAAAGCCAGTATCATGGCAATGAAATGAGTGAGAGCGCTGACGGGATCTTTAACTTTTTTGTTCATATGTGGTCCTCCTTGAACGTTAATGAAAATATGTGATGTAGTATTAAATACTATGTATTCTATAATTAAATACTATACACCAATGGATGAAAATTTGCAATATCTTTTTTGAAATCAAAATATAAAAAAAGATATTTGCCATACCAGGTCTGATCCCATATAATGAAGGAAGAAAATCCGGAACGATAAGGAACCAGGAGAAGAGAAGGGAAATATAACTGTTATGAATCTAGAGATATTATATGAAGATAAAGACATACTGGTTGTGGTAAAGCCGGTTGGGATGGAGTCCCAGTCCGCAAAGTCTTTTGAGCCGGATATGGTCAGTGAGATCAAGAAACATATCAACACAATATCCCCAAAATCAGAGGAGCCATATGTAGGAGTTATCCACAGACTGGATAAACCTGTAGGTGGAGTTATGGTTTATGCGAAAAATAAAAAAGCTGCAGAGTCTTTAAGTAAGCAGGTTTCAGAACATAAGATGGAGAAAATATACCTTGCTGTAGTATGTGGAAAACCTGTGGAAAACTTTGGCACATACGTGGATTATTTGTGGAAAGACGGAAAAAATAATTGCTCGAAAATTGTGGAAAAGGGGATAAAAAGTGCAAAACCTGCAGAACTTGATTTTCGTGTTGTGGATAAAAAAGAGCAGGAAGGAAAAGAATACAGCCTTTTGGAAATAAAATTGAAAACCGGACGTCATCATCAGATCCGGGTACAGATGGCAGGGCACAAAACTCCGGTGTGGGGAGACCAAAAGTATAATCCTTTGTTTCAACAGGGAACAGTGCGAACCAATGTAGCCTTATTTGCCTCAAGTCTTTCCTTTTTCCATCCAGTCACAGGAAAAAAGATGATTTACCAGGCAAAACCCCAGACGCCTGTTTTTGATATGTTTTTAAAACAGAATTAATAGAAGGGATTTTTTTCTAAATAAAACTCTGCATAGATTTTGCCCTGTCAGCTCATAATAGCCATTGTACAAAAGAAGTACAAAACAGAAACAGGTGAGTCCATGGAGAAACCGAGCAGGAAACTGAAGAAAACAATATTAATATTGGGAGTTACAGGGGCAGTGTACCTTAGTTTTCGGTATCTGCTGCCCCTCGTGATTCCCTTTTTGATTGCCTATGTCTTTGCATTATCTCTCCGTCCCTCTGCGTTATGGATTGAGAAAAGAACCCGTTTTACCATAAAGAAAAAAGTGATTGGCATTCCACTGGCTGTAATCGGAGGGGTAGAGATCCTGATTGTCATGATTATTCTGGGAATTCTTGTCTATATTGGAGGAAGAAAACTGGTAATGGAAGCCACGTTGCTATTTCAGAATCTTCCCCAGATTATGGAACGGATTGATCAATGGCTCATGGAAAACTGCACTTTTGCAGAACAGTTTTTAAAACTTCCCGACGGTTATATGTTAGAAATGGTTCGGGATGTTCTATCCGGAGGAGAGGAAGCAATTAAGAGCAGGGCCATGTCGTTTTTAATGATTAATTCCATGAGTATTGTGAAGTGGGTGGTGGAGGTTACGGTAATTACCGTTATATTATTTATTGCCACCATATTAACCCTTCAGGAAATGGATGATATACGAAGCAGGAGAGATAATTCCATGTTCTGCTACGAATATGGGATGCTCGGTGACAGACTGATGTCTGTAGGAAGTGCATGGTTGAGAACACAGGGAGCTATCATGCTGTTTACAATGGCAGTGTGTTCCATTGGTCTGTTTCTTATGGGAAATCCTTATTTCATTCTGCTTGGAATCGGAATTGGGCTGCTTGATGCCCTTCCCATATTTGGAACAGGAACAGTGCTCATCCCATGGGCAATTGGAGCCATGATCGGCAAAAACTGGATTTATGGGATTGGACTTTTGGTTATTTATGTTATCTGCTATTTTTTAAGAGAAATTATGGAAGCAAAGATTATGGGAGATAAGGTAGGGCTTACTCCTCTGGAAACTCTTGTGTCTATGTTTATAGGGCTTCAGCTTTTTGGACTTCTTGGATTCATCCTCGGTCCCATTGGATTATTAATGATTGAAGATATTGTGGAGCTGTATGGCGGATCATGCTATAATTGCAAAAAAGAGGATTATAAACAGGAAGGGAGCAAGAAGAATTGGAGCCAAAAGAACTGATTTCATTTTTAAAAATACTGGAGCAGTTAAAATGTAATACAAGGCATAACTGGACTTCCAGTAAGAGGCATGAAAGCGTGGCAGAGCACAGTTGGAGACTGGCAGTGCTTGCCATGCTTTTAGAGCCGGATTTTGATGATCTTGATATGAATAAAGTGATCCGGATGTGTCTGATTCATGACTGGGGAGAAGCAGTAACCGGAGATATTCCAGCTTTTATTAAGACGGAAGAACATGAGAAAACAGAGGAAGAAGCAATTGAATCTCTGGTGGAGAAACTTCCGGAGCCGCTTTCTGCTTCTATTGCTTCTTTATTTGAAGAAATGAATCTCTGCCAGTCCAGGGAAGCAAAGCTGTTGAAGTCTCTGGATAAGATTGAGACATTGATCCAGCATAATGAGGGAGGACCAGATACCTGGCTGCCTCTGGAATATGAACTGAATCTGACTTACGGGAATGAGATCTGCAATAGTTTTTTACAGACCAGACAATTAAGGGATCAGGTTCGCAATGACAGCCTGGAATTAATCAGGAGGGAAAAGGATGAACATTGACCATAATACATATGAAGCAGTCACACATCTGCGCAGACGCCTTCACCAATGCCCTGAGCCTTCTGGCTGTGAGAAAAAGACCATGGAAATTTTGAAAGCTTTTCTGAAAAAACATACTTCTATGGAAATCATAGAAAAAACAGGTTGGTTTTATGCAGTACATCATGAAGGACATCCGGAAGACTCTGTAGCTTTTCGGGCGGATATGGATGCCATCAGGGGTGAAGACGGGGGATTCTTTCATGGCTGTGGTCATGATGGGCATAGTGCTGTACTGGCTGGTCTTGGTCTGCTCCTTGAGGGGGAAACTGTGGGTAAAGATGTTTATCTGATTTTTCAGCCATCAGAAGAGACCGGACAGGGAGCTGTTTTATGCAGCGGTCTGATTGATGAAAAGGGAATCCGTGAGATTTATGGGTTTCATAATCTTCCTGGCTATCCTCTTGGAAAGGCGGTATTGAAGAAAGGAACATTTGCCTGTGCGTCAAAAGGGCTTATTCTTTCCTTAAAGGGTAAACAGTCCCATGCAGCTTATCCGGAACAGGGAATTAATCCGGCATGGCTGATTGGAGAACTGATTGTTAAAATTCCTGAGCTTTTGCATGCACCTCACTTTACGGGAATGGTTCTCGCTACAATTGTTGAGGTAAAATTAGGGAGTCAGTCCTTTGGAGTATCTCCTGGAGAGGGGAGAATTTCCCTTACTCTGCGGGGAGAAAAACTGGAGGATTTAATACGTTTTGAAGAATCAGTGGTTTCCTTTACCCAAAAGCAGGCAGCAGAACGATTGATAGAAGTAAGGATATCTTCCACAGAGGAATTTCCGGATACCGTGAATGAGGCTGATATGGTAAATCGGTGTGGGCAAAAGCTTTTAGAACAGGAGATTCCTTTTATGGAAATTCAAGAGCCTTTTCGGTGGTCTGAAGATTTTGGCTGGTATTTAAAGAAGACTCAGGGAATGTTTTTTGGAGTTGGAGCAGGGGCTGATTGTCCAGGGCTTCATACAAAGGACTACGAATTCCCAGATGAGGTCATAAAAAAAGCCTTATTGTCTATGAAGGCATTTCTATAAAGAAAAGCCCGCCGCTCCTCTTGACAAACATTTGTAAATAACGTAAAATCAACCATACAATCGTTACACATTTATAAAATAAAAGACATGGAAGAGGATTAGTAAGTGATGATGTATTTCAGAGAGAAGACCATATGGTGAAAGGTCTTTATACCCCTCATGACAGAACCTGCCTTGGAGTCCCGTAGCAAACTGCGGCGTATTTCCGGCGTTATCGGATAAAAAGTGAGCCATGGTAAAACACTGGCTAAATTGGGTGGCACCGCCGAGCTGTTCGGTCCCTTTTCGGAGGGAACGGATGGCTCTTTTTAATTTCATGGAAAAAAAGGAGAATTGTCATGGCAAAGGACAAGAAATTAGTAGAAGCAATCACATCCATGGATGTAGATTTTGCTCAGTGGTATACGGATGTTGTAAAAAAAGCGGAATTAAGTGACTATTCCAGTGTAAAGGGCTGTATGGTCATCAAACCGGCTGGTTACGCCATCTGGGAAAAGATTCAGAGTGAACTGGATCAGAGATTTAAGAAAACTGGTGTTGAAAATGTGTATATGCCCATGTTCATTCCTGAAAGTCTTCTTCAGAAAGAAAAAGATCATGTAGAGGGGTTTGCACCGGAAGTTGCCTGGGTTACTCATGGAGGTCTGGAACCACTCCAGGAACGGCTCTGTGTCAGACCTACTTCCGAAACCTTATTCTGCGATTTCTACTCCAGAGAGATTCAGTCATACCGTGATCTTCCCAAGTTATACAATCAGTGGTGTTCCGTTGTGCGCTGGGAAAAGACAACGAGACCATTTTTGCGTTCCAGGGAATTTTTGTGGCAGGAGGGTCATACCGCTCATGCAACAGCAAAAGAGGCACAGGAGAGAACGGAGCAGATGTTGAATCTTTATGCAGATTTCTGTGAAGAGGTTCTGGCTATGCCTGTAATCAGAGGACAAAAGACGGATAAGGAAAAATTCGCAGGAGCAGAGGCAACATACACCATTGAGGCGCTGATGCACGATGGAAAGGCACTCCAGTCAGGAACCAGCCACAATTTTGGGGATGGATTTGCAAAGGCATTTGAGATTCAGTATTCCGATAAGGAGAATAAGCTTCAGTATGTCCATCAGACGTCCTGGGGGCTGAGCACCAGGCTGATTGGCGGAATTATTATGGTTCATGGAGATGACAACGGGCTTGTTCTGCCGCCAAGAATTGCTCCGGTTCAGGTTATCATTGTTCCGGTTCAGCAGCAGAAAGAGGGAGTTCTTGATAAGGCATTTGAGCTGAAAGAAGTTCTTTCCAATTATCGTGTAAAAGTAGATGATTCAGATAAAAGTCCTGGCTGGAAGTTCAGTGAATCCGAGATGAGAGGAATTCCGATCCGTGTGGAAATAGGACCAAGGGATATTGCAGAGAATCAGGCTGTTTTAGTCCGCCGTGACACTCATGAAAAGATTACGATTTCCTTAGATGAACTGGATAAAAAGGTAGAGCAGCTTCTGGCGGATATCCAGAATGATATGTTTGAAAGAGCAAAGCTTCACCGGGATGAGCATACCTATGAAGCGGTGGATATAGATACCTTTGTAAAAACCATAGAAGAAAAGCCTGGATTTGTAAAAGCAATGTGGTGCGGATGCCAGGAATGTGAAGATAAGATAAAAGAAGAAACAGGTGCAACTTCCCGTTGTATGCCATTTAAGCAGGAAAAACTGTCTGACACATGTATCTGCTGCGGCAAGCCGGCAACAAAGATGGTTTATTGGGGAAGAGCCTATTAATTAAAATAACCAGGAGGTCAAGTGATGAACATACAGGTTCCAAAAGCGGCAGGCATGATCATGGAACAACTGAATAACCATGGGTTTGAGGCTTATGTGGTAGGCGGCTGTGTCAGAGATAGTCTGCTCTTTCGGGAACCGGGAGACTGGGACATCACAACTTCCGCAAAACCAGAGCAGGTAAAAGGGCTGTTTGAAAGAACGGTGGATACCGGGATTTTGCATGGTACAGTGACTGTGCTTATGGATGGCGGTGCTTATGAGGTAACCACCTATCGAATTGATGGGGAGTACGAGGATGGCCGCCATCCCAAATCCGTGGAATTTACGGGAGACCTGATTGAGGATTTAAAACGAAGGGACTTTACCATTAATGCGATGGCATACAATGAAAGAGAAGGGCTTGTAGATGCGTTTTGCGGCAGGGAAGATTTAAAAGATGGAATCATCCGCTGCGTAGGTAATGCAACCGACCGTTTTCAGGAAGATGCCCTGCGGATTCTGCGTGCAATCCGGTTTTCTGCCCAGTTAGGGTTTGATCTGGAGGAAGAGACCAAAGCAGCTCTGGCTGTTATAGCACCTAACATGAAAATGGTGAGCAAGGAGCGGATTCAGGTAGAACTTACCAAACTTCTTTTGTCCGATTATCCGGAACGGATCTGGGCTGTCTATGAAAATGGAATCTCTCCATATATTTCAAAACAGTTTCATTTAGTAGGACGACGGCATTTTGACGTTGAAAAGCTTAAATTCCTTCCGAAAGAGAAGCATTTGCGCTGGGCAGGATTTCTCCGGTTCGAGCATTCGGATTCAGCGGTGGAGATATTGAGGGAATTAAAACTTGATAATGAGACCATGAATCAGGTAAAGACTCTTGTGGCTTTATGGAAGCAGGAGATACCAGGAAGCAAACCGGCTGTTCGAAGTCTTATGAGCACGTTATCTCCAGAGTTGTTTGAAGATCTTTTGTGCTTTATGAAATTATTTATTTCTGAGACAGAACTTCCCAAATTAAAGCAGATGGAGGCTGACTCCAGAGAGATTTTAGACAATGGAGACTGTATCCGGTTAAAGGATATGGCAGTGACCGGCAGGGATCTGATTCAGGCAGGAAGAAAGCCGGGACCTAAGCTGGGGGCAGTGCTGGACACTTTATTTCAGGAAGTACTAAAAGAACCAACCCACAACCAGAAAGAGTACTTAATGGATCTGGCGGAACGGTTATAGAAAATGGGCTTTTGCCCTCTATAACTTTCCGCCAGATTTTGCATATTTTTTCCGGCCCTTTCATACCCTAGAAGTAGCTGATGTGCTAAGAGTTGGAGGGGTGGTTGTGAACGAGAAATACACAGAGGTGCTTTCGCAGTATGAGCTTGAAATTCTTGATGTAAAGCGCGGCCGGGGCGCCTGGTTGTGTGAGACGAATAAAGGTCTGAAACTGCTTCGGGAATATAAAGGAACGTTAAAGCGCCTGGAATTTGAGGATGAGGTATTTTCCCAGATGGAGGAGGCGGGTCATGTTTGTGTTGACCGTTATGTCAGGAACAAAGAGGGGGAACTTCTTTCCATTGCGGATGATGGAACCCGTTTTATTGTAAAGGACTGGTATGCAGATCGGGAATGCAATTTAAAAGACAGCAAAGAGGTGCTTTGCGCCATTGAACGGATTGCCTGTTTACATAGGATTCTTCGTGGAATTGAATTCAAGGAGGAGTGGAATCTGGGCTCTATTCTTGTGCAAAAACCTGCGGAGGAAATGGAGCGTCATAACAAAGAGCTGGTTCGCGCCCGTTCTTTCATTCGGAATAAAAGGAAAAAGTCAGAATTTGAACTTTGCGTCATGGGAAATTATGATGTTTTCTATGAGCAGGCAATGGAAGCCTGCAAGGGAATGGCTGGTTTTATGGAAAATGGAGAAACAGAAAAAGAGTATCTGTGCCATGGGGATTTAAACCAGCATCATATTCTTATGTGCCCTCATGATGTGGCAATTGTGGAGTTTAACCGGATGCATAAGGGGATGCAGATGGAAGATTTATACCATTTTATGCGTAAGGCAATGGAAAAGCATGACTGGAATTTAAAGCTTGGAATGGCAATGCTTGAGACTTACTCGAATGTGCTGTCTATTTCGGCTGCAGACAGGACCTGTTTATATTATCTGTTTTTGTATCCTGAAAAGTACTGGAAGCAGATTAATTTTTATTACAATGCAAACAAGGCATGGATTCCTTCCCGGAACATTGAAAAATTAAAGGATTTGGAGATTCAGGAATCTGTACGAAATACGTTTTTATCAAGATTAAAATAATGGAAATACACTTTTCTTTTATGATGTTATGATTTATAATAACCATAACAGAAATGGAGAGAAGGGAGTATTTGTGATGAAAGACTACAAGAGCATCTATGATGAATGGCTTTTGAATCCATATTTTGATGAAGCTGCCAAAGAGGAGCTTCGAGGGATTGCAGAGAATGAAGGCGAGATCAAAGAGCGTTTTTATAAAGATCTGGAATTTGGCACTGCAGGTCTTCGGGGAATCATCGGGGCAGGAATTAACCGCATGAATATCTATGTTGTAAGAAGAGCGACACAAGGACTTGCAAATTATATTATAAAACAAGGCGGCGCTTCAAAAGGCGTGGCCATTGCATATGACTCCAGGCATATGTCTCCGGAGTTCGCAGAAGAAGCGGCACTGACATTAGCAGCCAATGGCATCAAGGCGTACAAATTTGATTCTCTGCGACCGACACCGGAGCTTTCTTATGCCGTAAGGGAGTTAGGCTGTATCGCTGGTATTAATATTACTGCCAGCCATAATCCGCCGGAATATAATGGATATAAGGTATACTGGGAGGATGGTGCCCAGTTTACACCGCCTCATGATAAGGGTGTAACCAAAGAGGTCATGGATATTGTGGATCTGTCTAAGGTAAAGACCACCACCAGGGAAGAAGCTGAGGCAGCAGGAAACTATCAGATTATTGGTTCTGAGATTGATGATAAGTATATTGCCCATGTAAAAGCCCAGGTGGTTAACCAGGATGCCATTGACAAGATGCAGGATGATATCCGGGTGGTCTATACTCCTTTACATGGAACTGGGAATCTTCCTGTAAGAAGAGCCTTGAAAGAGATTGGCTTTACCCATGTTTTTGTGGTTCCGGAGCAGGAACAGCCTGATGGTGATTTCCCTACGGTCGGTTATCCAAATCCAGAGGCGGAGGAAGCCTTTGCCTTAGGGCTTGCTCTCGCAAAAGAGAAGAACGCAGATCTGGTGCTGGCAACAGACCCTGATGCGGACCGTCTTGGTGTATATGTAAAAGATGAGCGGACAGGAGCGTATATTCCTCTTACTGGTAACATGTCCGGTGCCCTTTTATGTGAATATGTATTAAGTCAGAAAAAAGAACGGGGAGCAATTCCTGCTGATGGACAGGTCATTAAATCCATTGTAACCACCAATTTGGTGGATGCAGTTGCCAGATCTTATGGCTGTGAACTGATCGAAGTGCTTACTGGATTTAAATACATCGGACAGCAGATATTAAAAGAAGAAACAACTGGTTACGGAACTTATATGTTTGGTTTAGAGGAAAGCTATGGCTGTCTGATCGGTACATATGCCCGCGATAAGGATGCGATATCTGCTTCTGTTGCCCTGTGCGAAGCTGCGGCTTATTATAAGACCAAAGGCATGACCTTATGTGATGCCATGATAGCCATGTATGAAACATATGGATATTATAAAGATGCAGTAAAAGCCATTGGATTAAAAGGGATTGAAGGACAGGAAAAGATTCAGGCAATTATGGCTTTCATGAGAGAGAATACACCGGATCACGTAGGTGATTATCAGGTCCTTTCTGCCAGGGATTATAAGCTTGATACAGTGAAGGATATGTCAACAGGTGAGGTGATTCCGACTGGACTTCCTCAGTCTGACGTGCTTTACTATGATTTGTCCGATGACGCATGGTTATGCGTAAGACCTTCGGGAACGGAACCCAAGATCAAATTCTACTATGGTGTCAAAGGGGCTTCTATGGAAGATGCAGAGAAAAAGTCTGCCGGACTGGGAGAAGCAGTGATGGCTATGGTGGAAAAAATGATATAATAAAAGACAGGATATTTTATATTATAAAGCCGGACACATATCATCAGTGATATGACCGGCTTTTTTTGTGTGCAGCAGTTCTTTTTACTGTTTTTTATACTTTTTTGAGTATTCTTTTAATTCCTTTAATGCTTCTCCAAACAGTCTGGAAGAGGCAGTAGGATTACGGCGGAGAATTCCTTTCCGGTAAAACCCCAGATATCTGGTCAGCTTTTCTTTGTTTTCTGTAAGAGACTGCAGTTGCTCCATAAGAACAGATTCCTTTAGTACGCTGGCAGTTTCGGTCTTTAAGTTGGTGATCTTCACCATTGTTTCGGTCTTTAATTCGGACATCTTCTGGGTTGTCTCCGCCTTTAAAAGGGCGATCTGAACCTGAACCTCTTCCAGTTCTGCTTTGATTCCGGTTAGTGATTCCAAAATGCGTCCAAGATCCAGGGCTTCTTTTACTGAATGTATGGTATCTGTCAGGAAGATGGCTGTAATGATGAGTGCCAATACAGTTGCCGGGGTCTGGTTCAGGGAGAGAACCAGCCATCCTAAGGGAAGGTGGACTACTTCTGTAAGAAGAATGGTTAAAAATCCCCAGGCAATGGAGGTGCCAAGGCATACATATCCATTGATATTAAACGGATTGTTGGAGTAATCCCAATACTTCATTTTAAAGAGCCGTTCCATGATATAACCGGTAATATATTCCAGTACGGAAGCGCCTGCCATACCAAAGAGAAACACCAGCAGAATATTACCCTTTACAGGAAGAGACAGCCACAGCATAATGATTGCTCCGCTTCCATACAAAGGCAGGAGGGGAAGCCTTAAAAATCCCCTGTTTACAAAACGAAGGCTTCTTATGGAAACGTAGGCTGACTCGATGATCCAGCCGATAAAGCAATATATGAAAAAAAACAGCAGCCATTGATACCATGTATAAACGTACATAAGCATAACCCCTTTCTTTCATGATCCATATTGGCTTTATCATAAACGGTTTTGTTTTATTTTGCAACTGAAAAGAACAGGAATTCATTCAGTCAAAATTGACAGGCAGGTCACCCCTTTTATTTTATGTCTATAAAGAGTTATTGCCGGGATAAGAGCAGTTGAAACATGAAGATCTTTTTTTACTTGCCTTAATCGCTTCCATCATGTAGAATTATCATGTTTCGCATGTATTTGTATGAGGGGAATGCAAAACCAACAGACACCATGTATAAAGAGAATTATGAAACGCATTTATAAAGGAGTTTTCAATGAGCATATTAAACGTAGAACATTTGACCCACGGATTTGGTGACCGTGCCATCTTTCAGGATGTTTCTTTCCGGTTGTTAAAAGGAGAGCACATCGGTCTGATTGGTGCCAATGGAGAGGGAAAATCCACATTTATGAATATTATAACCGGGAAACTTCAGCCGGATGAGGGGAAAGTTGAGTGGTCGAAAAACGTCCGGGTAGGATATCTGGATCAGCATACGGTGCTGGAAAAGGGGATGACCATAGGAGATGTGTTAAAGGATGCGTTTGCATTCTTATTTCAGATGGAAGAGCAGATGAACGATATCTGCGATAAAATGGGAGAAGCAGATGAAGAAACCATGACTTCCATGATGGAGGAACTTGGAACCATTCAGGACCTTCTTATGGCACATGATTTCTATATCATTGATTCAAAGGTTGAAGAAGTAGCCAGAGCATTGGGACTGACAGATATGGGTCTTGATAAAGATGTAACCGAATTAAGCGGAGGGCAGAGAACCAAAGTACTTCTGGGAAAACTGCTTTTAGAGAAACCGGATATTCTTCTCCTTGATGAGCCGACCAACTATCTTGATGTGGTTCACATTGAATGGCTCAAGCGGTATCTCCAGGAATACGAGAATGCCTTTATTCTGATTTCCCATGATATTCCGTTTTTAAATAGTGTAGTAAATATTATTTATCATATGGAAAATCAGAATCTGGACCGGTATGTAGGGGATTATGACAAATTCCAGGAAGTCTATGCTGTAAAACGCTCCCAGTTAGAGGCGGCATATAAACGTCAGCAGCAGGAGATTGCGGAACTGGAGGATTTTGTGGCGCGTAATAAAGCCCGTGTTTCCACCAGAAACATGGCAATGTCCAGACAGAAGAAATTAGATAAGATGGATGTAATCGAGCTTGCAAAGGAAAAACCAAAGCCGGAATTTCATTTCATGGAAGCCAGAACTGCAGGAAAGATGATTTTTGAAACAAAAGATATGGTAATTGGTTATGAGGAACCCTTGTCCAGACCATTAAACCTTTCTATGGAGCGCGGCGAGAAAGTGGTCCTTGTAGGAGCGAATGGAATTGGAAAGACTACCTTATTAAAAAGCATACTGGGACTTGTGCCTTCCTTAAGCGGAGGCGTGGAATTGGGAGACTATTTATCCATTGGATATTTTGAGCAGGAGATGACTCCTGATAACAAAACCACCTGTATTGAAGAAATATGGAAGGAATTCCCATCCTACACCCAGTACCAGGTGCGATCTGCTCTTGCAAGATGCGGTCTGACAACAAAACACATTGAAAGCCAGGTGCGGGTTTTAAGCGGCGGAGAGCAGGCAAAGGTCCGGTTATGTAAACTCCAGAACAGGGAAAGCAATGTTCTTCTTTTGGACGAGCCGACCAACCATCTGGATGTAGATGCAAAAGAGGAATTAAAAAGGGCATTAAAGGAGTATAAAGGAAGTATGCTGCTGATCTGCCATGAACCTGAATTTTATGAAGGACTTGCAACCAGAATTCTGGACTGCAAAGAATGGGCACTTCGCTTATCATAAGGAAATAAACAAAAAACAGGATTGAGTTTCAATGGGAAACTCAATCCTGTTTTACACGTTCTATGCGGAATGATCCGTATTAAAAAATACAAATCAGATTCTTAGGGGGGCCGGACGGTTTTCACCGTCCGGTATGAGTATGAAAAAGCTTTGTGATTTCAAGTAAGTTACTTGAAACAAAAGGCCCGTCATCCTTTCGGATAACGTAATATTAGTATACAAGGAAATTGTGACAAAAATGTGTACACGACATTAAAAAATAATAAAGATAATTAAAATTCAAAAACCCCTTTAAAAAGATAGGGTTATTGTATATAATAAGATAGAAACTGCGACTTAATTTGCGAAATACACATAAAATTGAAGATAAAGGGTACTTTGGGGACCGGATATAGGAATCAGGAGGAAGAATAATTATGATGTCCAATGATATTGGAATTGATTTAGGCACAGCCAGCATACTGGTATATATTAAAGGCAAGGGAGTTGTATTAAAAGAACCTTCTGTTGTAGCCATTGACCGTGATACAAATAAAATCAAAGCCATTGGAGAAGAAGCCAGACTGATGATCGGAAGAACTCCGGGTAATATCGTTGCAGTCAGACCGTTGCGTCAGGGTGTTATCTCTGATTATACAGTAACAGAGAAGATGTTAAAATATTTTATTAATAAAGCGGTTGGAAAAAAGACATTGAGAAAGCCAAGAATCAGTGTGTGTATTCCAAGCGGTGCAACGGAAGTTGAGAAGAAAGCGGTTGAAGATGCGACTTATCAGGCAGGTGCAAGAGAAGTGTCGATTATTGAGGAACCAGTTGCGGCTGCGATTGGCGCAGGAATTGACATTGCCAAAGCATGTGGAAATATGATTGTAGATATTGGGGGAGGAACTTCTGATATTGCAGTTATATCTCTGGGAGGAACCGTTGTGAGCACCTCCATTAAAGTTGCAGGAGACGATTTTGATGAAGCTCTTGTCCGGTATATGCGGAAAAAACATAACCTTTTAATCGGTGAGAGAACAGCAGAAGAGATTAAGATTAACATTGGTGCGGCATACCGCAGACCAGAAGTCTTAACCATGGAAGTCCGTGGAAGGAACCTGGTAACCGGTCTTCCAAAGACCATCGTGGTTACATCGGATGAAACTCTTGATGCCTTGAAAGAACCGGCGATGCAGATTGTTGATGCGGTTCATAATGTTTTAGAGCGCACACCACCGGAACTGGCAGCCGATATTTTTGATCGCGGAATTGTTCTTACCGGCGGCGGTTCACTGCTCAGCGGTCTGGATGCCCTGATCGAAGAAAAGACAGGAATTAACACCATGATTGCAGAAGATCCATTAACAGCAGTAGCGATCGGAACTGGTAAGTTTATTGAATTTACTCATGGCGGCGAGAACAAAAGAGAATTTTAATGTTTTTAGATAGAATGAATAACGGCTTATTTGACTGCTTTTAACAACCCTGGCGGTATCAGAAGATTCCGGCAGGGATTGTTTTGGGCAGTCTGTCTGTCTTTGCGGGAGGAATCATGGCAACAGTCTGCGGGTTTGTAGAAAGAATTAAATACAGGAACGAAGACAATGGCTACACGGTCTTGAGCCTTACAAGTGAAGGGGAGGAGTATACCCTTGTTGGAAGTTTCCATTACATCAGTGAGGGAGAGATGGTGGAGGCAACAGGGGCTATGACCGAGCATCCGGTGTACGGAGAGCAGATGACTGTGGAAAGCTATGAGATCAAGACGCCGGAGGACACTAAAGCCATGGAACGGTATCTGGGTTCTGGCGCCATTAAGGGCGTCGGGGCAGCTCTGGCGGCGAGAATCGTGCGTCATTTCAAGGCTGATACGTTTCGAATTATGGAAGAAGAACCGGAACGCCTTTCTGAGGTGAAAGGTGTCAGTGAGAAGATGGCAATGTCCATATCCCAGCAGATTGAACAGAAGAAAGAGATGCGTCAGGCGATGATGTTTTTGCAGGAATATGGAATTTCCATGAATCTGGCTGTTAAGATTTATCAGGAGTATGGACCAAGGCTTTACGGTATCATCCGCGAGAATCCTTATCAGATGGCAGATGATATTCCTGGTGTGGGATTTAAGATGGCAGATGAGATAGCCAGAAAAGTCGGTATTTTTACGGATTCGGATTTCCGTATTAAATGCGGGGTGCTTTATGTCCTTTTGCAGGCGACAGGGAATGGGCATACCTATCTTCCGGAGGAAGATCTGCTTTCCCAGGCGTCTGAACTGTTAAAAGTGGAGCGGGAGTCTATTGGGAAACATCTGATGGATATGCAGCTTGATAAGCGTCTGGTGATCCGTGAGGCAGAGACAGAAGGCAAGCGTGTAGTTTATGCAGCCCAGTACTACTATATGGAATTAAATACTGCGAAAATGCTTCATGATTTAAATATCAGAGGGCGTATGCCGGAAGAAGAAATTCGGACAAAGCTTCTGCACATTCAGAAAGAAGAGAAGATAGAGCTGGATGAAAAGCAGGTTAAGGCTGTGGTGGAGGCGGTAAACAGCGGTCTCCTTATTGTGACAGGAGGACCGGGAACAGGAAAGACTACCACCATCAATACCATTATCCGTTTTTTTGAAAGTGAAGAGATGGAGATTTTACTGGCGGCACCAACCGGCAGGGCGGCAAAGCGGATGACAGAAGCCACCGGATATGAAGCCAGAACCATTCACCGGCTTTTGGAACTGACTGGAGTTCCGGGAGATGACCGGTCTTCCTCCACTCATTTTGAGAGAAATGAAGAAAATCCTCTGGATGCAGATGCAGTGATTATTGACGAGACCTCCATGGTGGATATTCATCTGATGCAATCGTTGCTGAAAGCCATTAATCCTGGAACCAGGCTGATTCTTGTGGGAGATGTGAATCAGCTTCCCAGCGTGGGTCCGGGTAATGTCCTTCGTGACATGATTGAATCCCAGTGCTTTAATGTTGTTATGCTGACCAAGATTTTCCGTCAGGCGACCCAAAGTGATATTGTAGTGAATGCCCATAAGATCAATGACGGTGAAGTCATTTTCCTGGGGAAAAAGAGCAGGGACTTCCTATTTATTAAGCGGGAAGATCCCAATGCAATTATTAATGCCATTATTACTCTGGTTCATGATAAACTTCCGGGGTATGTTCATGCAGATCCTTATGATATTCAGATCATGACACCCATGAGAAAAGGCGCCATTGGAGTGGACCGGTTAAATACTATTTTGCAGGAATATTTAAATCCTCCGGCACAGGAAAAGCCCCAAAAGGAGATTGGAGATTCCATCTACCGGACAGGGGATAAGGTGATGCAGATTAAAAATAATTATAACATGGAATGGGAAGTGCGGAATGCCTATGGAATCCCTGTGGAAAAGGGAACCGGTGTTTATAATGGAGATATCGGTATGATCCGGGAGATGAATGAATTTGCAGAGCTTGTTACAGTGGAATTTGACGAGCACCGTATGGTGGAGTACAGTTTTAAGCAGTTAGAGGAACTGGAACTTGCCTATGCCATTACCATTCACAAGTCTCAGGGAAGTGAATATCCAGCTGTGGTGATTCCCGTTTTTCCAGGTCCCCGTATGCTTATGACCAGGAATCTGATCTATACTGCCGTTACCCGTGCAAGAGCCTGCGTCTGTCTCGTAGGAGTCCCTGAGGTCTTTCAGGATATGGTCAATAACGAAACCGAACAACGAAGATATTCCGGGTTAAAAGACCGGATTAGTGAAATAAACCAGCTTTCATAATATTCTTTTGGCAGGGAGGTTTTTCCTTCCTGCTATCTCATCATTCTTATATTCAGGAGACTCCTTTCATATGAATTTTTCTCTTTTTATAAATGCTTTTATTGATTTGTTATTTCCCAGGCGGTGCCCTGTGTGCGACGGAATTGTCATGCCAAAGGGGAGACTGATCTGCCCGGAATGTTTTACCAGACTGTCTTTTGTAAAAAATCCATTCTGCAAAAAATGCGGCAAAGAGGTTCTGAACGAAGAGGCGGAATATTGCTTTGACTGCACAAAACACAAAAGAAGCTTTGAATATGGTCTGGCTTTGCTGAACTATGACAAAAGAGCAAGAAAGTCCATGTCTAAAATTAAATACAGAAACAGAAGAGAGTACATAGAATTTTACGGACAAGCCATTGCATTCCGCTATAAAAAGATGATTGGGCGAATGAAAGCGGAGATTCTGGTACCTGTACCCGTCCACCCATCGAGGAAAAGAAAACGTGGGTTTAACCAGGCGGAACTTCTGGCTGATTGTATTGGGACGTATTTGTCCATTCCCGTTTCTTCCGGAGGACTATTACGCAACAAAAACACCATGCCCCAAAAGGGACTGAATCCTGCAGCAAGACTTAAAAATCTGGAGGAAGCATTTGTGGCGGGAAAAGAGATAAAAGGAATAGAAAGCGTTATCCTGGTTGATGATATTTACACAACCGGAAGTACCATAGAGGCCTGTACCAGAGTGTTGAAAAAAGCTGGGGTAAAGAGAGTTTATTTTCTTGCAATTTGTATTGGACGGGGATATTAGAATGAGGTATGATTAAGAATAATTACATACAGGAGGAGTACCATGATCATTCGGATTGCAGAAGAAAAGGATATGCCCGAGTTATTGGATATTTATAATTATGAAATAAAATATGGAGTTGCGACTTTTGATTTAAATCCTAAAACCATGGAGGAACGGATGATATGGTTTCGGGAGCACAATGTAGAGAATCATCCGCTGATTGTGGCAGAAGAGGAAGGGAAAGTGGCAGGTTATGCCAGTCTTTCTCCTTACCGGTCAAAAGAGGCATATAAAAGTACGGTTGAGTTATCGGTTTATATCCATAAAGATTACCGGCGCAGAGGAATCGCCGGAAGACTAACGAAACATATTATCCAGATAGCAAAGGAGAGGGAGGATATTCATACGGTGATCTCTGTGATTACCGGCGAAAATGAGGCAAGTGTTTCCTTTCACCAACGTCTGGGGTTTACATATTGCGGGACCATGAAAGAGGTGGGTACCAAATTTGGAAGAATGCTTGATATTGTTAATTATCAGTTGATGGTGTAGAAAGGAAGGACAGGATATGAGTCAGACGGAAGGATTTTATACTTCGGGGCAGTTTGCAAAAAAGGCCAATGTTTCTATAAGGACGATCCGCTACTACGATAAACAGGGACTGTTGAAACCAGCGGGAATCAGTGAAAATGGATACCGTCTGTATACAGACTCAGATTTTGCAAAACTCCAGAAGATTCTTTCTCTCAAATATCTGGGGTTTTCCCTTGATGAAATCCGCTCGATTACCATCAACGACGATGATAACGATTATGTGGGAGAGTCCCTTCGGCTTCAGTTGAATCTGATACGGAAGCGGATTGAACATTTAAAGCTGGTGGAGCAGACGCTTCTGGAGACTTCCAGGCTGGTAAAAGACAATCAGACTGCAGACTGGAACAGGATTCTTCATTTAATCCATATTACCAATATGGAAAAGACTCTTGTGGAACAATATAAAGATGCGGCAAATATCAGCATCCGTATAGGACTTCATAAGAAATACAGCAAGAATCCACTTGGCTGGTATCAGTGGCTGTATGATTTTATGGAACCATTGGAAAAAAAGGAGGTTCTGGAACTGGGATGCGGAAATGGAGAGTTATGGATTGCCAATCAGACCCGCATTCCCCTGACTGCAAGAATCTGTCTCTCTGATGTGTCCAAAGGTATGGTGCGTGATGTGGAAGAAAATTTAAAACATGTACCAGGAGATTTTACTTTTGAAATCTTTGACTGCCGCTCCATTCCAAAACCTGAAAACAGCTTTGACCTTGTGGCTGCCAATCATGTATTGTTTTATGTATCCAATCTTGATACTGTGTTTCATCAGGTCAGGCAGATCCTGAAACCAGATGGTGTTTTTTGCTGCAGTACTTATGGACCTTTACATATGAAGGAGATTGCCCAGTTGGTCAAAGAATTTGATTCCAGGATTACACTTTCAGAGGTTAATTTATATGATGTGTTTGGACTTGATAATGGGGAAGAATTGTTGCATGGTCATTTTTCTTCTGTTGAAAAGAAGGTATATGACGATTATCTGGAAGTCACTGATGCAAGAGCTCTTATGGAATATATCTTATCCTGTCATGGCAACCAGCAGGAATATTTAAGCGACAGGTATGAAGAATTCCGCAGTTTTCTGGAAAAGAAAATGGAGAAAAAAGGATACATTCATATTACCAAACAGGCAGGTGTTTTCCTCTGCAAAAAGTAGAATCTGAATAGAAAAGTCAGAATCTTACGAAAAAAGTAATAGAAAAACACTTGACCATTACCTAACGTCACCCTTTATGATAGCAATATGAATGAATATGGAGGAGCAACACAATGAAGGGAATTATTCTTGCCGGAGGTTCTGGCACCAGACTTTACCCGCTTACCATGGTAACTTCCAAGCAGTTACTGCCAATTTATGATAAACCAATGATTTATTATCCATTATCAGTATTGATGAATGCAGGAATCCGGGATATTCTTATTATTTCAACGCCGGATGATACGCCGAGGTTTGAAGCGCTGTTAGGTGATGGTGCCCAGTTTGGAATCCAGTTATCCTATGCAGTCCAGCCATCTCCGGACGGTTTGGCACAGGCATTTATTATTGGAGAAGAGTTTATTGGTGATGACAGCGTTGCAATGATTTTGGGAGATAATATTTTTGCAGGTCATGGACTGACCAAACGGCTGTTAAACGCTGCCAATAAAAAAGATGGAGCTACGGTATTCGGCTATTATGTTGACGATCCGGAGCGGTTTGGTATTGTAGAATTTAATTCGGATGGAAAGGCTGTTTCTATCGAAGAAAAACCAGAGCACCCAAAGAGTAATTATTGTGTGACAGGGCTTTATTTCTATGATAATAAGGTTGTAGAGTATGCAAAGAATTTAAAACCATCTGCAAGGGGAGAACTGGAGATTACGGATTTAAACCGCATTTATCTGGAAAAAGGGAATCTGGATGTGGAACTGTTAGGGCAGGGATTTACCTGGCTTGATACCGGAACTCATGAGTCTTTGGTGGATGCGACAAACTTTGTCCGCACCATGGAGACCCATCAGCACAGAAAGGTTGCCTGTCTGGAGGAGATTGCATATTTGAATCACTGGATCACCAAAGACCAGTTATTAGCCAGCATTGAACCATTGAAAAAGAATCAGTACGGACAGTATTTAATGGATGTTCTTGCTGGAAAATACATTGACAAACTGAACGGTTAAAAATAACAGGAGGAACCAGCCATGAAAATTATTGTTACCGGAGGAGCCGGTTTTATCGGCGGGAATTTCGTACACCATATGGTAAATAAATACCCGGACTATCAGATCATCAATTTAGATCTTTTAACTTATGCAGGAAATTTAGAGACATTAAAGCCTGTAGAAAATAAGCCTAATTACCGCTTTGTAAAGGGTGATATTGCGGACAGAAGTTTTGTGTTTGATTTATTTGAAAAGGAAAAACCGGATGTTGTGGTTAACTTTGCAGCAGAAAGTCATGTAGACCGTTCTATTACAGACCCGGAAAGCTTTGTAAGAACCAATGTGATGGGAACAACAACGCTTCTGGATGCCTGCCGCACTTACGGCATTAAACGCTATCATCAGGTTTCTACCGATGAAGTATACGGCGATCTTCCTTTAGACCGGCCGGACTTATTCTTCACGGAAGAAACTCCTCTTCACACTTCAAGTCCATATTCCTCCTCTAAGGCAAGTGCAGATCTTTTTGTGCTGTCTTATCAGAGAACCTTTGGGCTTCCCGTGACGATTTCCAGATGTTCCAATAACTACGGTCCGTATCATTTCCCGGAAAAGCTGATTCCTCTGATCATCAGCCGTGCTCTTGCAGATGAAGAATTACCTGTTTATGGAACGGGTGAGAACGTAAGGGACTGGCTTCATGTTTCCGACCACTGTGAAGCCATTGATCTGATTATTCATAAAGGAAAAGTGGGAGAGGTTTACAACGTAGGCGGACATAATGAGCGCACCAATCTGGAAGTGGTAAAAACCATTTTAAAGGCACTGGATAAACCGGAGAGCTTAATCAAGTTCGTGACAGACCGTCCAGGTCATGACAGACGATATGCCATTGATCCTGCAAAGCTTGAAAAAGAACTTGGCTGGAAGCCCCAATATAATTTTGATACTGGAATCCGTCAGACGATCCAGTGGTATCTGGATAATGAAGATTGGTGGAAACACATTATCAGCGGAGAATATCAGGGCTATTTTGACAGCATGTACGGAAACCGTTTATAAATTCCATTGGTAAAGTGAGGCAGCGATGAAAATATTTGTTACTGGCGCAAAAGGCCAGCTTGGATTTGATGTGGTAAATGAACTGACAAAACGGGGACATGAGGCAATCGGTGTTGGCATTGAAGAGATGGATATTACCGATGAGACAAGTGTTGAACGTGTAATAAAGTCAGCTTCTCCTGATGCAGTGATCCACTGTGCCGCTTATACTGCGGTTGATGCTGCAGAGGAGAATGAAGAGGTATGCCGCAGGGTCAATGCAGACGGCACCCGTTTTATTGCAAAAGTATGCCGGGAACTGGATATTAAAATGATGTATATCAGTACGGATTATGTATTTAATGGTCAGGGAACACAGCCGTGGGAACCAGATGACAAGAGAGAGCCTTTGAATGTTTACGGTCAGACGAAATATGAAGGAGAGCTTGCAATAGAAGAACTTCTTGAGAAATATTTTACTGTGCGTATCGCATGGGTATTTGGTGTAAATGGAAAGAACTTCATAAAGACCATGTTAAATCTGGGGAAAACCAGGGATAAACTGACGGTGGTTGCAGACCAGATCGGTTCCCCTACTTACACTTATGATCTTGCCCGGCTTCTGGTGGATATGATTGAGACAGATCAATACGGCCGTTACCATGCCACCAATGAGGGCTTGTGCAGCTGGTATGAATTTGCCTGTGAGATTTTTAAACAGGCAGGGCTTCAAGTGGCTGTTGAGCCGGTAACTTCTGATCAGTTCCCCACAAAAGCAAAACGTCCGATGAACAGCCGGATGAGCAAGGACAAATTAAAAGCAAACGGTTTTGCAGAACTTCCTTCCTGGCAGGATGCACTGGCAAGATACTTAAAGGAGATACAGTATTAAAAACATACACGGGAAACTTCCACTTGCTTTTTAGGATTTCCCGTGTTATAATGTCAGAACATTGTAATTATAGAGGTTATTGTAAAAAAAGATTGACGAATCCTGCACCATATGTTATAGTAATTGGGCGAATGGAAGAGCTTAGGTCTTTTTTTTATGCTCAAAAATGTTTACAGCGGAAAAAGGACTGAAACACAACAACGAAAATTTAAGTGGAGGTGGAAGTCGTGCGCACAAAAATCACACTGGCATGTACTGAATGCAAACAGCGTAACTACAACATGACCAAGGATAAGAAGACTCATCCTGACAGAATGGAAACCAAAAAGTATTGCAGATTCTGTAAGAGCCATACAATGCACAAGGAAACAAAGTAATCAGCTTGTAAAGGATGTGAAATTATGGGAGATACAGTGAACAACGAGAGCGCTCGGAAGAAGAACTTTTTTAAAGGTCTGAAGTCTGAGTTTGCCAAAATCGTTTGGCCTGACAAAGATACCGTAACGAAACAGACGATCGCTGTCGTATCAGCATCGGTTGCTTTAGGACTGATTATTGCGATTATTGATCTGATCATCAAGTTTGGTCTCAGTTTTATCTTATAATTCGTAAGGGTTAAGGTGAGTTTATGTCAGAAGCAAATTGGTATGTAGTCCATACCTATTCAGGTTATGAGAACAAAGTAAAAGTCGATATTGAAAAAACAATCGAAAACAGAAACCTGCAGGATCAGATTCTGGAAGTATCGGTTCCACTTGAAGCCGTCATTGAGATTAAGAATGGCGTTGAAAAAAAGGCCGATAAAAAGATGTTTCCCGGCTACGTGCTGATTCACATGGTCATGAATGATGATACATGGTATGTAGTGCGTAATACCCGAGGCGTGACAGGCTTTGTAGGTCCTGGATCAAAACCGGTTCCTCTGACAGAAGCAGAGATGGAGAAACTTGGGTTCAAGAACGAAGAGTTTATTGTTGGCTTTGAAGAGGGAGATACCGTTGTGGTAACTTCCGGTGCATGGAAAGATACTGTTGGTGCCATCAAGTCCATCAACGAAGGTAAGAAGACCATCACCATCAATGTTGAGATGTTTGGCCGGGAAACTCCGGTAGAACTGAATTTCAGCGAAATCAAGAAGATGTAACAAGTAAAAGCGGCTTATATGAACGTATAGGCTCGTGGGAGGGAAATCCCCGACAATACCACATTATTTAGGAGGTGCCTCATTATGGCAAAGAAAGTAACAGGATATATCAAATTGCAGATTCCAGCAGGGAAGGCTACACCAGCTCCTCCTGTAGGTCCGGCTCTTGGACAGCATGGTGTAAACATTGTACAGTTTACAAAGGAATTTAACGCAAGAACAGCAGATCAGGGAGATTTAATTATTCCGGTTGTTATCACTGTTTATGCTGACAGAAGTTTTAGTTTCATTACAAAGACTCCTCCAGCGGCTGTATTGTTAAAGAAAGCTTGCAAGCTTAAATCCGGATCTGCAACTCCAAATAAGACAAAAGTTGCTACGATTTCGAAAGATGAATTACAGAAGATTGCTGAACTTAAGATGCCAGATTTAAATGCTGCATCTGTTGAGACAGCTATGAGCATGATTGCTGGTACCGCAAGAAGTATGGGTATCACTGTTGAGGCTTAATTTTCTTAACGAAGTCAGGCGCAGCGTTGGCTGAGTTTAAAAAATCAGACGTTCGGCAAGCTCTTTGGCCGGCCGGACTATCTTTACCGCAGTCGGCGAAGTTTTAAGAACGTGGGAGGGAAAATCCCCGACAATACCACTAGGAGGTTATTTAGAATGAAAAGAGGAAAAAGATACGCAGAGGCAGCTAAGACAGTAGATCGTTCTGTTCTCTACGATGCACCAGTAGCACTCTCTTTAGTTAAAACAAATGCAAGTGCTAAATTTGATGAAACCATTGAAGCTCATATCAGAACCGGTTGTGATGGACGTCACGCAGACCAGCAGATCCGTGGTGCCGTTGTACTTCCACACGGTACAGGTAAGACTGTTCGTATCTTAGTTTTCGCTAAGGGACCTAAGGCTGATGAAGCTTTAGCAGCAGGCGCAGACTTTGTTGGAGCTGAGGAATTAATTCCTAAGATCCAGAACGAAGGCTGGTTAGATTTTGATGTAGTTGTTGCAACTCCAGACATGATGGGTGTTGTTGGTCGTTTAGGACGTGTTCTTGGACCAAAAGGCTTAATGCCAAACCCAAAAGCTGGAACTGTTACCATGGATGTAAGCAAGGCAATCAACGATATCAAAGCTGGTAAGGTTGAGTATAGACTTGATAAAACAAATATTATCCACGTGCCAGTTGGAAAAGCTTCTTTTACAGAAGAACAGTTAGCGGACAACTTCCAGACGCTTGTTGATGCAATTGTAAAAGCAAAACCAAGTTCTCTTAAAGGTGCTTATTTAAAGAGCGTAACACTGACTTCCACTATGGGACCAGGCGTGAAGCTTAACGTAGCAAAGTTAATGAACTAATTTTGTTTTGTGATTGACATCAATTATAAATAATGTTATACTAACTTAGTATTGACTGCCGAAGACAGCAGGTGCCGCAAGGCATAAGGTGTAAACGCCTGCCGAGGAACATACAAGAATCATTTTATTTAAATGAATTGTAGACCTCTCTGTCCTTGTGGCGGAGAGGTTTTTCTTTGCGGTTTATACGAGCGGGTCTTACGGACAACCCGTATGGCTCAGACTAAACAGGAGGTAAACCATAATGGCAAAAGTTGAATTAAAAAAGCCAATCGTAGACGAGATCAAGGAATTGCTGGATGGTGCTGAGACTGCAGTCGTTGTTGACTACCGTGGAATCACCGTTGCACAGGATACCGAGCTTCGTAAGAAATTAAGAGAGGCTGGTGTTTCTTATAAGGTATATAAGAACACCATGATCCGTTTTGCAGCTAAGGGTACCGCTTTTGAAGCACTGGACCCAAATCTGGAAGGACCTACAGCAATCGCTGTATCCAAGACAGATGCAACAGCTCCAGCAAGAATTCTTGCTGAATTTGCTAAAACAGCTCCAGCATTAGAGATTAAGGGTGGCGTTGTTGAAGGCATTTACTATGATACAAAAGGTATGGAGAAGATCGCCAGCATTCCTTCAAGAGAAATTCTTCTTGGAAAACTGCTTGGAAGCATTCAGTCTCCTATTACAAACTTTGCTCGTGTTCTCAAGCAGATTGCAGACGGACAGAGCGCAGAAGCATAATTTTCTTAATAAAAGCCAGCTAAGTGCTGCTTGAATTTTACCCGAAAGGGTAATTGGAAAATTAGTTGTTCGATGAGCAGATAGCAAGTCGGACGTCCATTAAAAAAACAATTACATTAATTACGGAGGTATATTATCATGGCAAAGTTAACAACAGCTGAATTTATCGAAGCAATCAAAGAGTTATCTGTATTAGAATTAAACGAATTAGTAAAGGCATGTGAGGAAGAATTTGGTGTATCTGCAGCAGCAGGTGTTGTTGTAGCAGCAGCAGGCGGCGCAGCAGAAGCAGAAGAGAAGACTGAATTTGATGTAGAATTAACAGAAGTTGGTCCTAACAAGGTTAAAGTTATCAAAGTTGTACGTGAAGCTACTGGCTTAGGCTTAAAAGAAGCAAAAGATGTAGTTGATGGTGCTCCTAAGGTATTAAAGGCTGGCGCTTCCAAGGAAGAGGCTGAGCAGATCAAGACTTCTTTAGAAGCAGAAGGCGCAAAAGTTACTTTAAAGTAATTGCCTTTCCATTCTATGAAAGACAGAGTGAAAACTCTGTTTTTCATAGGATAAAATGATAGAATAGTCTTGACATTTTATGAATTTCGGGTTAGAATGATGATGTATTATCGAATGGAGTTATGATTTCACATATTTTTGTAAGTCATTATTTTCGGATGATGATTTACAAAAATATGTGATTTTTTGTTTCAGACGATATCACAATAAATTTTTATTTTTTATAGGAGGTACGCGTTATGAACAACGGTACAGTAAAATGGTTTAATGGTGCTAAGGGATACGGTTTCATCGTAAATGATTCAACAGGTGAGGAAGTTTTCGTTCATTTCTCCGGTATTGTTTCTGATGGTTACAAGACTTTAGAAGAAGGTCAGAAAGTAACTTATGAAACAACAGAAGGAAACCGTGGTCTGCAGGCAGTTAACGTTTGCATGGCTTAATGAAAGCTTCTGTTTTATAGTGAGCTTTGAGGATTGTTCCTCCATCTTGATGGGGGAACAATCCTTTTTTTTCGGAAAACTTCTATAAATGTCGGGGAAATAAAAAGCACGCTGCACAGGTTTTATGACATTTTATGCTGAAATATTCCTGCTTTTTAAGGATATCTATTATGTAAAAAAAGGTTTCGGTTTTATTTTCTAATCAATGCCCATAGATTTAATAATAATAGCAGAAGGCTGGGCTGATGAGATTATGAAAATAAAATGGAAAGTGGTTTGTTTTTTGACCATTCTTATACTGGATGTTGCATGTGGAAAAGTATTGTATGATTCTTATTCAAAAACAAAGGACACTCTGTTTCTTCCTGCAGATGCGGGAGGAGAGGCAAGGGATGAAGTGAGAAAGCAATTTTCCGGAAGCAGGCAGATTGCTTTGACTTTTGATGATGGTCCCCACTCTGTTTACACTCAAAAGCTTCTTGACGGACTTCGTCAAAGAGGGGTCCATGCTACCTTCTTTCTTCTGGGAGAAAGCATTGATGGTAAAGAAGCAATTGTAAAACAAATGCAGGCAGATGGACACCTGATTGGAAATCATGGCTACAGCCATGTACAGATGAGTAAAGAGTCTGTGAAAACTGCATGTGAACAAATAGAGGAAAACAACCAGAAAATAGAAAAAATCACAGGAGTAAGACCTCAATATCTTCGTCCGCCTTATGGGGCGTGGAATGAGGAGCTGCAGTGTACAACGAACATGTCGGTTGTTTTGTGGGATGTTGATCCTCTTGATTGGAAGAGTCAGAATACGAAAAAAGTAGTACGGCATATTATCAAACATGTGGAACCAGGGGATATAATACTTCTCCATGATGTATATTCCACTTCTGTCGAGGCTGCATTGGAAGTGATAGACACACTTACAAAGGAAGGGTATTCGTTTGTAACGGTGGATGAATTACTGATTGATTAGAGATTTTACATAGAAATGGGTGATTTGGTTTCATGCGTTGTTTGTTATAGGCAGAGATAGTAAAACAGGAGGGAATGAATTGTTTTCCCTCCTGTTTTGCTGCTAGGATACTCTAAAAATGGACCAGACTATTCCGGCAGAATTGTTGCCACCAAGAGCCAGACTCAATGATAGACCATCAGAATCATAGAACAGACCAACAATGTCACCAGACTCCAATTGGACTTCGCCTGTCAGTACAACATTACCGCTTCCAAGCACTGCTCTTATTGTGATGACGATTGTAAAGGCATTAAAAATTGGCAGAAGACCACTTATTAGATCCTGAGTTGTTGGTGATATCTTTCTTAAAATAAAGGAAGGATTCTGATTACCAATTGACTCAGTTGTTGCAGCCGTTGTTGAGTAATTAACAGTGGCAGTCATTAAATATCTGCCTGTAGCAGGTGCTGTAAAATTGCCGCTTGTAACGTCGAAAGCTGGATTTCCAAAAAACGGGGGATCAATAGACCAGTCTGTAATTTGCGTGCTTTGTGTGGTTGTAATTGATGGAACAAAGGCTGAAAAACTGATTTCTGCAAAGTTGGGACCAGTAGGACCGATATCGCCAGTGGGACCAGTATAGCCAGTAGGACCGATGTCGCCAGTAGGACCAGTACTGCCAGTAGGACCGGTATCACCAGCAGGTCCTGTATCTCCAGTAGGTCCAGTAGGTCCAGTAGGTCCAGTAGCTCCCTCCAAATCATCCTTGGTAATAATTAAACTTCCCTTAAGCGGAACATGCGTTGAAAAAAAGGCAATGTCTGTGCAAATGTTGATTAAAGACAGTTGTACAGGAGGAGAAGATATTTCTATTAAGCCAAAACCAGATACTTCTGCAGTCTTTGCAGGAGAATTTCCTGCAAAAAATTGTCCTTGGGAAGTAGATAGTGCAAATGATATACCATTGGTTGATTGGGAAGATTGTATTGCAAGCCACCAGCTTATCGTATAGCGTCCGGATTCCAGAATGGTTATTTCCCCAGTGGTTGCATGATAGGTAATATTTCCGGAGGAGTACACAACGGAATCAAATAAAACGGAATCTCCAATGTTTACACTTAGTGGTAATTGAAGTTCCAGTTGCATTGCAATGTTATTCATTAAAATGCTCCTTTCATAATATATAAAATGGTTACATAAGGATTTCGTCAGTAGATTTTACTGCATTTATTTCAGATGGAAATCAGTAGCAATTCATGTTTATGTGAAAAAACATATAATCCATCCTTAATTAAAACATCTGGTATGGATTATGTAGAAGGGCGATGAGGTCAGGATCTTAAAATAAATGTCTTTTATTGATAATATATGAAGGAAAGAATAATTATTGATTGTATGGAGAAATCATAAAAATGTTTTAATTTAGAAAGTTTTCTGTATTTTCCAAATAAAAGATTTGGAGTATCATTTAAATCAGCGAACTATTCTTGACAAAAGATGGAATACTGCCCATAATGGTTATAGTGAGATTAATAAAAATGTTGCTTTTAAGAAATTAAATAAGATAATATTTAAATTTGATTTATATCTGAACAGCTTATGTTTCTAATTTGTAAGCTTTGGCTCACTCCAGATCAATTTACATTATAGTTTTTTCTGAAATAAATAGATTGATAAGTTAGGTGCAGCTTAAAACAGCCAATGTTTGAATATGCCCTGATGAATTTATAAAATAAATTGACAGATATTTTTGAATATTTTACAGGTATTAATCGTGTGATAGCACATAGGAGAATAAGAATGGATTTGTTTGATTACATGCGGGAGAATACAATGAAAAATGAGTCTCCCCTTGCCTCCAGGCTTCGCCCGTCAACGCTTGATGAGGTGGTGGGGCAGCAGCATATTATTGGTAAAGATAAACTGCTTTACCGGGCAATTAAGGCAGACAAGCTGGGATCTGTCATCTTTTATGGACCTCCGGGTACCGGCAAGACTACACTGGCAAGAGTGATAGCGAATACGACCAGTGCTGACTTCAAACAGTTAAATGCGACTGTGGCTGGAAAGAAAGATATGGAAGAGATCGTAAAAGAAGCAAAAGACGGACTTGGAATGTATGGGAAAAAGACGATTTTGTTTGTAGACGAGATCCATCGTTTTAATAAAAGTCAGCAGGATTATCTGCTTCCCTTTGTGGAAGATGGTACTTTGATTCTGATTGGCGCAACCACTGAGAATCCGTATTTTGAAGTGAACGGAGCCCTTCTTTCCAGATCAAGAGTGTTTGAGTTAAAATCGTTGGAGAGAGAAGATATTAAAGAACTGATCCAGCGTGCAGTATATGACCGTGATAAGGGCATGGGTGCTTATAATGCTGTGATAGATGAAGAAGCGTTGGAGTTTCTTGCAGATGTATCCAACGGAGATGCCAGAGCGGCTCTAAATGCAGTGGAACTGGGGATTATGACTACAGAACGTGATGCTTCCGATGGGAAGATCCATATTGACCTGGAAGTGGCTCAGGAATGTATTCAGAAGAGAGTGGTCCGTTATGATAAAACGGGAGATAATCATTATGATACCATATCTGCATTTATTAAGAGTATGAGGGGATCAGACCCGGATGCTGCTGTGTATTATCTGGCTCGTATGCTTTATGCTGGAGAAGATTTGATGTTTATTGCCAGACGGATCATGATTTGCGCAGCAGAAGATGTGGGGAATGCGGACCCTCAGGCACTTGTTGTAGCAGTGTCTGCGGCTCAGGCGGCAGAGAGAATCGGACTTCCGGAGGCACAGATTATATTGTCGCAGGCAGTCACTTATGTGGCTTCTGCACCCAAGAGCAATGCTTCCTGTAATGCGGTTTTTGAAGCGCTCGAAGCAGTAAAGAGTCAAAAGACTATGCCTGTGCCGGTTCATTTACAGGATTCTCATTATAAAGGAGCGGCAAAGCTGGGACATGGGAAGGGATACCTTTATGCCCATGATTACCCCAATCACTATGTAAAACAGCAATATCTTCCTGATGGGATGGAAGATAGTCAATTCTACCGGCCGACAGAAAATGGATATGAGAAGAAAATCAAAGAGCATTTAGGGTTTCTGAAAAAATGACTTTTCTTTTTTTTAGTTAAGGTATATAATAGGCATATTGTACGACCTAATTTTGATTGATTTGGGCCAGAAGTGTACTTCCGGTCATCTGTTTGCGATATTCTATCGTGAATCATTCCCAAGATTACGAAACAAGCGTTATAAGGAATCATGAAGGAGAATAATATGCGTGAAAAATTACAGACACTGCCGTTATCGGAATTAAAAGAGCTTGCTAAAGCCAAGGGCATCAAAGGATGCAGTTCCATGCGAAAAGCCGAAATTATAGATTCACTCTGTGAGAAGGAAACGGAAAGTTCTCCGCTCCATGTTCCGGACGGGAATGTTTCAAAGGAAGAAAAAGAGGCAGAGCCAGAAGACATAAAGGTTCCGGTTTCAGCTTCGCAGCCGGCGGGGCAGAGTCAGATGATGGTGGATCAGCAGGGGCTTTCGGCTGGAAATGGTCAAAAAAAGACTGTGGTACGATCTTATCGCGGAGATGGAGCACAGAGAACTTCAGGTTATCGTCCTGTACCTGCAGGCAATGGAGAGACTCCATTCAGAAATGAGGTGCGCCAGGATCATGCGTCAGAAGAACAAAAGCCGGAATTTCAGCCAAGTCCGGAGTTGCAGGAACTGGATAGTGGAATTGATGCACATGGAATTCTGGAGGTTATGCCGGATGGATTTGGATTTATCCGGTGTGAGAATTATCTTCCCGGAGAGAATGACGTTTATGTGGCACCTTCACAGATCCGCCGTTTTAATATGAAGACAGGTGATATTATTCATGGCAGCCGGAGGGTGAAATCTGCTACAGAGAAGTTTGCGGCGCTTTTGTATGTTAAGAAGATTAATGGTTACCCTGCTGGTGTTGCAGAGCGACGGCCTAATTTTGAGAATATGACTCCGATTTTCCCGGACAAGAGGCTTCATATGGAGACCCAGGGAGGAAAGAATACGACTGCAATGCGTGTCCTTGATCTGCTGGCTCCCATAGGAAAAGGTCAGAGGGGAATGATTGTCTCTCCTCCCAAAGCAGGTAAAACTACCTTGCTTAAGCAGGTGGCAAAGGCAATTACTGTGAATCATCCGGAGATTCATCTGATGATTCTTTTGATTGATGAAAGACCGGAGGAGGTTACGGATATTAAGGAATCCATTGTAGGTGAGAATGTGGAAGTCCTCTATTCTACCTTTGATGAGCTTCCTGAGCGCCATAAAAGGGTATCAGAGATGGTTGTGGAGCGTGCCAAGAGACTTGTGGAGCATGGTCGTGATGTGGTGATTCTTTTAGACAGTATTACACGTCTGGCAAGAGCTTATAACCTGACTGTTGCGCCAAGCGGAAGGACGTTATCCGGAGGACTTGATCCGGCAGCCCTTCATATGCCAAAACGTTTTTTCGGTGCGGCGAGAAATATGCGGGAGGGTGGAAGCCTTACTGTTTTAGCCACCGCTCTTGTGGATACTGGAAGCCGTATGGATGACGTAATTTATGAGGAATTTAAGGGAACCGGTAATATGGAACTGGTTCTTGACCGGAAGCTTTCGGAAAAAAGAGTATTTCCTGCCATTGATATCTTAAAATCCGGAACCAGAAGAGATGACCTTTTACTGACCAGAGAAGAAGCCGAAGCAGTGGATAATATCAGAAAGGCAACGAATACCCTGAAGCCGGAAGATGCAGTAGAGAAAGTTCTTGATTTATTTTCCAAGACAAAGACTAACCGTGAATTCGTGGAAACATCCAAAAAAATCCGCTTTTACCAGTAGATTCGAGTTTTATATAAATAAAAGCTTGCATTAAAAAAAAAATCATGTTATACTATACAAGCTGTTTATTAGACAAAGTCGGTTTTATGGACCGCGATTTAATAGAAATCAAAGTATGCGAGGTGAAAATCATGAGAGAAGGAATCCATCCAAATTACTATCAGGCAAAGGTTGTTTGCAACTGTGGTAATGAATTCGTAACTGGTTCTACAAAGGAAGACATCCATGTAGAAGTTTGTTCTAAATGCCATTCATTCTACACCGGCCAGCAGAAAGCTGCTTCCGCTCGTGGACGTATTGATAAATTCAATCGTAAATATGGCGTTAAGGCAGAATAAGTTTGGAGCAAAGAAAAGGTTGAGTTTAGTGGAAACACTTTAGCTCAGCCTTTTTTGAAATTTACTAAAATGAAAAAGGCTTTCGTTTGAAATAGAAAGGTGGTTGGCGTATGAAGTATTCAGGTATTGGCGGCCAGGCCGTCATTGAAGGCGTTATGATGAAGAACGGGGATGAGTATGCCACAGCAGTCCGCAAACCGGACGGAGCCATTGAAGTGAAAAAAGATTCTTATGTCAGTATGGGAACAAAGGTGAAGCTGTGTTCTCTTCCTCTTATTAGGGGAGTGTTTGGTTTTGTTGATTCTATGGTTCTTGGAATGAAAGCACTGACATTTTCGGCAAGCTTTTTTGAAGACGATGAAGAAGACGTGGAACCTGGGAAAATAGAGAAGTTTCTGGAGCGGTTATTTGGAGAAAAAACAGAAAAGGCACTTATGAGTATGATCATGGTTTTTTCTGTGATTGTGGCTATCTGCATTTTTATGGTGGTTCCTATGCTTCTTGCTAATATATTCCAGTATTTTATAAAATCCCACACTGTGATGGCCATTTTGGAAGGATTTATCCGGATTGGAATATTTATTGCTTATATTAAGCTGGTTTCACGGATGGAGGATATTAAGAGAACCTTTATGTATCATGGTGCAGAGCACAAATGTATTAACTGTCTGGAGCATGGTCTGGACCTTACCGTTGAAAATGTGAGGAAAAGTTCTAAAGAGCATAAGCGTTGCGGAACCAGTTTCCTTCTTATCGTTATGGTCATCAGTATTCTTTTTTTCATGGTATTTCAGGTGAATACTCTTCCGTTACGGATTCTGAGCAGGGTTATTCTAATTCCGGTGATTGCTGGAGTTTCTTATGAATTTCTCCGGCTTGCCGGACGCAGCGATTCAAAGTTGGTGGATCTGTTAAGCCGTCCAGGTATGTGGATGCAGGGGCTGACAACAACAGAACCTGATGATTCCATGATAGAGGTGGGAATCGCTTCTGTTGAGGCTGTGTTTGACTGGAAGAAATTTTTAAACGAGAATTTTCCGGAGAAGCAGTCATGAGTCTTTCGATGCAGTCTTTACTGGAAGAGGGGACAGAGGCATTGGAAAAAGCAGGTGTGGAAGAAGCATCCCTGGATGCAAAATACCTGCTTTTTGAAGCGTTTCAAACGGATATGACTCATTTCCTGCTGGACAGAAACCAGACTCAAGTGCAAGAAGAGGCTGTTTCAAAATACAGATCTATGGTTCAACTTCGCTCTAAGAGAATTCCGTTACAGCAGATTATAGGGCGCTGTGAGTTTATGGGATTGGAATTTTATATCAATGAGCATGTGCTGATTCCCAGACAGGACACAGAAACCCTGGTAGAGTTAATATTAAAAGACTATAAGGGAAAGCAGCCAGAAGTTCTTGATATGTGTACGGGAAGCGGTTGTATTGCCATAAGTTTATCACGTCTTGGAACGTTTGATCATGTTACTGCTGTGGATATTTCCAAAGATGCTTTAGAAGTTGCAAAAAAGAATGCAGAAGTTCTGGTAGGACCAGGTCAGATTCGTTTTATAGAAAGTGATTTATTCTCCTCATTTGAGAAAGAAATGAAATTTGATATTATTGTGTCCAATCCACCATATATTCCTACACAAGTGATTTCAGGGCTCCAGCCAGAAGTGAAGGATTATGAACCAATGCTGGCTCTTGATGGAATGGAAGATGGTCTTTATTTTTACAGACATCTTATTGTAGGAGCAAAGGCATTTTTAAAGCATGGAGGAGCGGTGTATTTTGAAATCGGGTATGATCAGGCAGAATCGGTAAAAAGTTTGTTCTGTGATGCGGGATTTAAGGAGTTACGGGTAGTAAGGGATGCGGCAGGGCTGAATCGTGTGGTGTGTGCCGTATTCAAATAAGTGTGGGCAAGGCCCATTTTATAGATTCAGGAGGTTACCTATGTTTGACAGGTTAGATGATATTTTAATTCACTATGAAGAATTGATGCAGGAGCTTAATAATCCGTCTGTTGCAGAAGATCAGAACCGTTTTCGTAAATTAATGAAGGAGCAGGCAGATCTGGCGGATCTGGTTGAAGCTTATACACAGTATAAGAAGGCAAAACAGGCGGTTGAAGACAGCCTCTCTCTTCTTGAAGAAGAAAGCGATGAAGAGATGCGGGAGATGGCAAAGGAAGAATTATCCGATGCAAAGAAGAAAATCGAGGAACTGGAACAGGAACTTAAGATTCTTCTGTTGCCGAAAGATCCCAATGATGATAAGAATATTATTCTTGAAATCCGGGCAGGGGCAGGCGGCGATGAAGCTGCTTTGTTTGCATCACAGCTTTACCGTATGTATGTAAACTATGCAGAAAGCCAGCGCTGGAAGGTTGAGTTAATTAGTGTAAATGAAAGTGGAATTGGCGGATTCAAAGAAGTTGTAGCCATGATTACCGGAAAAGGTGCATATTCTAAGATGAAGTATGAAAGTGGTGTTCATCGTGTTCAAAGGGTTCCTGAGACGGAGAGCGGAGGAAGAATCCATACATCGACTGCTACGGTTGCTGTTATGCCAGAGGCAGAAGAGTTTGATGTTGTAATTGAGGATAAGGATATCAGAATTGATGTCATGCGTGCATCAGGAAATGGCGGTCAGTGTGTAAATACTACGGATTCCGCTGTTCGTCTGACCCATAACCCAACTGGAATCGTTATTTATAGCCAGACTGAGAAGTCACAGCTTCAAAATAAGGAAAAGGCATTTCGTCTGCTCCGCTCCAAACTTTATGATTTGGAATTGGAAAAGAGACAGAATTCAGAGGCTGAAGAAAGGCGAAGCCAGATCGGAACAGGTGATCGTTCTGAAAAAATCCGTACTTATAATTTCCCTCAGGGACGGGTGACAGATCACCGGATTAAATTAACCTTGTACAAGATTGACGCAATCATGAACGGGGATATTTATGAATTACTGGATTCTCTGATTGCAGCAGATCAGGCAGAAAAGCTTGCAAGACTGAATGAAAATTAAAAAAGTTTGAATTTTTTGAAAAAAATGCATGTACTTGTAATATTTTAAATGGTTTTTATAATATACTTAAAAGAGGCAATCGCCACAGGGTGGTTGACCGTTTGATGTTCTAAGAAACCTTCCCTACCGGCCAAAGTACAGGGGAGGTTTTTTTCATTATTGACATTTCATGAAAATGAATGTCAGTAGTGCTAAGATGAACGTACCAAAAGACATCAGGTCTTTAAAGTCAAAATTCTTCATAAGCAACCCCTCCATTCTATGTAGAATAGAAGTCAACTGCCCCATACACGATTGCCTTGCAGATATTATCTGCTAATATGATTATATGCAGGAAATGTTCAGAATACTAATCATTTATAAATTGTAACGAAAAAGTAAGGGGATACTATGTAAATTTATGCAAATTTAATAATTTGCAAATGGAGGTATAGTTTAAAAAAGGTGATTGATTATTTTTGAGTTTTGGTTTATACTCTATACATATCTTTGTATCAGTCTTTTTTCTTTTTATTTATACAAATTCTGTTTCATCATTTTATTTTGTCTTTTGATTATTATCTCAATATGATTTTTTGCAGTTCGTTTTTATTTTAGTTAAGAGTTGTTTTTTAATGGTACATTTATTAAGTGTTAAGTTCATATATTTAAGTTTTGGTTGTGATTTATATTTCTGATTTAAATGATTCTTTAATTCTAATTCTATTTTATCAGGTTGTTCAGACCTTTCGTTATTTTACCCATTTTATAAAATTAAAAAATGTTACAGGAGGAAATTGATTGTTTACAGGAAAAAGGACAATGATTTTATTTGTCGTTATTTTTACTGTTTTTAAAGGAGGAATGTGGGAGAGCTGTGCTTGGGCATTGGAGAACAGTGAGATAAAAAAAGAGACACATCCCAGAGAAATTGTAATAAAGACCGAGATTTCAGAAGATGAGAAGGAGACGTATTTACCCGAGACAAGTTATGTAGACCAATATGGAAATCAATTCAGGCTAAAGAGATGGAATTTTGAACCTTATCCGATTCAGAAACGGATAGAACATGTAAAAGAAACGGTTTTGTATGAGAAGGTGGAAGGGCTGGAACAGATTCCTAAGCGGCTTTCTATTACCACAAAGGATGAGAGAACAGGTCAAAATATAGAAGCGGATTATCCGATTTTGACGGTCCAGTTGAATAAGGAACAGTGGACCTCCGATTTTTCATTTTTAGCAATGTTCCATTCTTATGATGCAGATTATTACCAGTTAGGTGATAAAGTGATTTCATCTAATCATGAAAAACCCGAGTTTGAAGGCTGTGAAACGGAACTTCTGAAAGAAATCGGGGTTACACCAGATCGTTATGAGATTACTGATGCTGTGTGGAATGGACCACCTTATATGGACAAGCGTGGTGTGATTTGTAGAAAGGCTGTGGTTACAGGAAGAAAAAAAGTTGGGGATTATCGTGTTACTTATGGAGGAAATGCAGTCTTTCCCAAAAAGCAAGGGTATTTGTGTGTATCGTTCTACGAGGGGTTTGATTCTGCTACAGATGGATGGAAAGAGGTACAGGAGCAAGATAGAGAGATGTTCCGTCTGGGGGAAGAAAGTGAGCGAGAGAAAGGAAAATGGCTGATATTTAGTAAGACTGTGGTGGTAACCTTATCGCTTCTGGTTGTTGTCGTTGTGTTTGGTTTTGTGATTTATCTAATAAAATGGTTGAAATTTCGCAGAAAGAAGAGGGAATAGGATCATATGAAGAGATATGGAAATTTTGTTTTGGTCATTATTGCAATTTTATGGTATTCAATAACCGCAGAAGCAAGCATGGAGCAAAGGCAGGAAAGAGATGGCTGGCAGCAGGTGGGAGAAGAGTGGTATTTCTATGAGAATGGAGGAAATGCTGCTGTGGGCTGGCGGTTGATTGATGAGAGGTGGTACTTTTTAACCCCGGAACCTAATGGGCCTATAGGAAGGATGATAACCGGCTGGCAATGGATTCATGGGCGGTGTTATTATCTGTCTCCAAAAGCAGAGAAAGAATATCCACAGGGATCAATGTATGCAAATACAATTACTCCAGATGGATACTGGGTGGATGTTTCTGGTGCATGGATTCAGGGAGGGAAAGTTATTGAGATTCCGGGAAAGGGAATAGAGACAGTGAAAGAAAAAGTGGTTTCCAGCAGAAAAAAGAAAAGTTCTTCTTCAGGCAAAGGAAAGAGAGGTACTGTTGATAAAAATTCTAAGGTTAGAAAGTCCCGGGATAATGTCACAGATAAAAAGAGGGAGGAGGCGGTTCCTTATAAGCAGTGTCATTATGTCTTGCAGTATATGGATATTGATGACAGGACGATTCTTCAAATTATAAATGGAACTGGAAAAACAGGTGAAACTATAAAACTAAAATTTCCTGATATAGCCGGTTACAGTATTTGCAATGGACAGAATGATAATTTGAAACTGACGGGAGATCTGGCTGCATTGACCATTTATTATAGGAAGAAATTATCAGCAACTCCTTCAGAGGCGAGAACAGTTAAGTGGAATATAAAATTTGTAGAAAAGGGAAATCCACATAAGGAAATTTTAAAGGCTCAAGAAGGAAGGACAAAAGAGGGAAGAAGTTTATCTGTTGATTTTCCAGAAATCGTTATGGGAAAAGATCAGTATTATTATCACGCTCTCACATCAAGTCCATGGAGTGTTGTTGTAAATGGCACTGGAGTTCAGAAATACTATATTGAGTTTCAAAAAGGAGAATATGTCCCGGAGATATCAGACTTGGATGCAGAAGGAAAGGAGCGGCTGAATAAATGGCTGGATGTTGTGAAAGAATCCGACCGGTCTATTACAGGAGAAGAACCAGGCAGCCAGGGGGTTATAACAAATAATCGGGAGGAAGGAAATGAAAGACTTTTTAATCTGATATCCAGGGCAGATGGAACAGAAAGAAAGGAGGTGTATTTAATTGGTGCAGGGTATGTGCCGGACGCATCATTGGTTGGTCAAAGATTTTCAAATGTAATCAATATCTCAAGCCTGATTGTGGATGAATTTAAAATATTGGATGTTGCCTACACGGTGTTGAGGGTGGGATTTGTAAAAACATTTGAAGAAAATAAATGCAGCCATGATTACCAGATTATTGATAGAAAGGCAGCTACGTGTACCGGTAATGGATACCTGACAATCCAGTGCAGGAAATGTGGAAAAAAAGAGTCCGCTCAGATAACTGCGGCAGGGCATATAGACAGGGATGGAACTGGTATCTGTGATATATGTCAGGAGCCAGCAGATCAGGAACCTGACAGGGTTCATTACAGCATTGGGGATGTGCAGGTTAGAAAAATTGGTGGTAAGGATTATCTGTTTCGTTGCATTGATGATGACTACGAAGATGCCATGGGAAATGAGCAGAGACTTGCCCTGTTTCTTTGTGACCAGGTAATCAGATCTGACGTTTTAGGGAAAACAGGGAGATGGCATTTCGGAAGCAGCAATAATTATAAGTATTCCCTAATACGAAACTGGCTTCTTGAAAATTCAGAGGATGATCATATTTTTGAAACTTTTATTGGAACAGCAGAGTCCTATTTGGGGGCAACAGATCTGAGAACATACGAGCAATTTTCAGTGGAACAATTACAAAGGCAAGTAAATGGGTTTCAACAATTACAGGATCGGGTATTTATTCTCTCTGTGGATGAAGTTATTAGATATAGAAAGTACTTGTGGAAATTTAATGGGAGCGAGGAAAACAATCCCCAGTCTCAGATATCTGCTTATTCAAAAGGGTACTATTTACGGACTCCTCAGACCAATGGACCAGGTATTTATGTGATAAACCTTGCAGAGGGCAACATTTGTCCGGTAAAAATAACAGACTCCAGTATAGGGATTCGTCCGGTTATGGCTTTATTGCAAGGGGAGTAAACGAAAGGTTTCTGCTTATTTATATGTTACATAAAACGAAAAGGAGTGATGGTAAGATGGCAGAAAGAAAATGTTTTATAAGAGGGGTAAGATATATAGGGTGTGTTGCAATGGTATTAATGATTTTTCCCATAGGAATGGTACATGCGAATACGAGCGGATTAATTGAAGGAGAAGAAAAGGTTCCGGTTAGCACCCCTTCTCAGACACAAAAACCACCTTTGCATTTCATTGAGTTGCCTTCTCCTGCATTAATCAAGGGGAATAAAATAACTGCAATCAGCTCTCTTGGGGATATATGGGATGACTGGACAGGGAAAACCAGTTTTGAATTTTTAAATGGGAAACAAGGCGATGGAACAGAGAAAAGACCATATTTGATCAAGAATCGGGAACAGCTTATGGGGGTGTCTGAACTGACAGCCATGGGAATGCTGGTGCCGGAAGCAGAAGGCGTCAAGTATGCAGGTGATTATTCTGGCTGTTATTTTGCACTGGGAAATGATATTGACCTGCAGGGAGTGAGTTGGATTCCCATCGGATTTTACAGAGATTCATCAGAAGTTAATGGAGAGGTTCCATATCCGTTTATGGGTCATTTTGATGGAAATGGGAAAAGGATTAAAAACTTTAAGTTAGATTCTTTTCCAAATACTAACAATGTTGGTTTGTTTGGTGCGATAGCAGATTCTTCCATTGAAAATTTAACAATTCTTCCGGAGAAAGGCAGTTTCGTAAAGGGAAATGAACGAACGGGCATTGTTGTGGGGTATGCACAAAATAGCCGGATACGCAATGTTACTGTAAAAAATGCAGCAATCAGTTCCACTGGAATTACTGGTGGAATTGCCGGGGAGATCAGTGAAAGTATTATTGAGAATGCAACGTGTGATAAAGTGGCAATTGATGCCAAAGATGGAACAGAAACCATCTATGCGGGCGGAATTGCAGGTGTTGCCTCTTCCTCAACCATCATGGACTGTACGGTATTTACTGGCAACAACAGCACTGGAAGAATTCAAGGAACCGGATATGTGGGAGGAATCGTTGGATACCAGAATGCGTCCAACATTTTCAACACCTATGTAAGCGGAACCATTGGAGGGAATCATTCCACTGCCATTGGCGGTATTACAGGAGAATATGGTGCAGGAAAGCTAAAGGTAGCACGTTTTGCCGGAACCATTGGAAATTCCAATCTTGGCTCTTTGGCAAGGGAAGGAACCTTTCTAGGTACCAGAGCAGGTGTTACAAACAACTTTAATTACATAGAAGATGTGGCTTACCTGTTTGCAGATACAGAGAGTAAAATCAGTGCCAGTGTGTGTGGATCAGAAATTGATGATGATAATGATTATACCTATGATGCCCATGTTGGTTACTGGCATACCGGGGATAATTATTATACCTTGGTCCAGGGAGGAGTAAAGAAATCGGTATCCAGTCAGTATTTTTATGAAGAACTGGAAAACGGGATTCTAACCATACTGGATGAAGAATCAGGAGATGATACCCTGGACCATTTTGCACCGGATTCTATGGGAAAGCCCGTAAGAGGGTATCTGATTAATGTCAATCAGATTGATACCATAGCAAATGGTCAGAACTTTTATGATGTAGCGTCCCTGGAAGTAAGGGGAAGTTCCCAATACTCCAAGCCCATTGATAAGGAACACCGGGGAGCCATTGCACCGGACACATCTGTGATTGTAACAACAGCAGCCCAAAATACGGATACAGAAAAGTACCAGATGGAAGGTTCTCCTTTCTATATGAATGAAAAGGGCAAAAAGAGCAGTACCGCTTATTCTGAAAGCAGCCATGCCTATGGATTTACGATGCCAGAGGAGAATATCTCCGTATCTGCAACTTATAAAAAGGTAGCAGTGGACTTAAAGGTAAATCCAGAAAGTTATACCTTTGCAGTGACACAAACCAGAACAGGAAACCGCAAGAATCCAGTAAAGACAACGGAAATCAAGAATAAGGAAGGAAAGCTGATTGCCCGGTATATCAACGGAGTTCTGGACAGAGGAACCCAGGTGCAGCCAGTCCATATCCAGGCAGTGATTGATGCCAACAACGATGTGGCAGATAACCGGATAAAATGGAGCATTGATGATCCGGAGCTGATTACTCTGGAGCAGAATGGCGATGAGGAAGCGGACGGTTATACAGAAAAGTCTGCCAGTCTTTCCGTCAATCTCGGAGCTACATTTTTTCAGTCGATTATAGAAGAAGCGGAACGGAAACAGGCGGAGGGAAGTTACCAGAATAAGATTCCTCAAACCATTTACGGGGCAGGACATCAAAGCGGTGGGATAGCAGTGCTGACGGCACAGACCAGACCGTCCACTTCTTTTGAAGGAAAGCCCTGTACCGCCAACAGCCGGATCAATGTTACGTTCCAGATCCTGGATCAGACACTTGTAGCAACGGAAGGGGCAGTCCTTGATAAACAGGCTCTTACCTATACCGTAAAGAGAACTCTGACCGGAGACCGGAGGGCACCAGAGGAACGGATCACGGTAACCGCTCCCCAATCATTAACTGCAACGTTTACCCCGGATTTCTTTTCCAGAGAAGAAGTAAACTGGACAAGTTCGGACGATGCTGTGATCCGGGTGGTGCAGGATCAGGGAGCATACCGGGAAGCTTCTATTTTGGCGGTAAGCGATTCGGCATGGATCAGAAATATCATGGCAACCGATGATGGAATCCGAAGCAATGATCCCTATGCCAGCGTATCGGGCAGTGGAAGCCGGGAAACGGTGGTTACCGTAAACGGAAGAGACCGGCTTGGAAACCAGGCTTCTGCTTCCTGCCAGGTAACGATCCACTTTGTAACGGATGACCAGACAAGAGTAGTACCGGAGGGGATTTCTTTGAACCAAAGGGAAGTATCCTATTTGTTGATTTACCAGATGGCAGGAGATATTGATTCCCGGATAACCGAAAAGAAAGGATTTGAAGAAAAGAAACTTTCAGCGGTGGTTTTTCCCACTCTTACGAATTCCATGGAACACAGACCATACGATCAGACCGTTTTGTGGACTTCCTCGGACCCGGATGCCTTATCCGTTGATTCCCAGGGAAGGATTCTTCCCGTAGATGGTGGGGCATGGATCAAGGAAGCCATGAAAAAAGCTCCGTATAAATCGGAAAAGGTTGTGAAGATTACTGCCACTGCCAGAGATGGAGGAAAAGCGGCTGAATGCCTGGTGACATTAACCTTTCAGGCAAATGCAACGGAACACAGCCGGAGAAGTTCCGGAGGCGGATCTTCCGGAGGCGGAGGAGGAAGCCGTTCTGTAGGAGTGACAAAGGCTGGAAATACCCAGGGACCAGCGGCACCGGCAGGAGCCGTAACAGGAACCTGGACACAGACAGCAAATGGAAAATGGATCTTTGCTTCCAACCGTACGTTTGCCAATGAGTGGGCTTATATCAGCAATCCTTACGCAACGGCAGCACAGGAGAAGGCTTCCTGGTTCCGGTTTGATGCCGATGGATTTATGGTAACAGGCTGGTATACAGATGTCGATGGAAACAGTTATTACCTAAAAGCAATGTCCGATGGAACCCAGGGGCAGATGCTTACAGGATGGCAGGTTGTTGAAAATGCCTGGTATTATTTTAATCCTGTCTCTGATGGAACAAGGGGAAAATTGATTAAAAAAATTGTAATAGATGGAAAATATCAAGTAAATGAGAGTGGTCAGTGGATTAAAGATGGAAAAGTAGTTACTACAATGCAGTAATCCTCTTGTCCGGATCAATGGATACAGCACATTGAAAATCGAATATAGTTAACCGATAGAAAAAATGACCTTATAAAAAAGAGATTCCATTCAAGAATCTCTTTCATCAATATATTCCATGATTTCACCTGGCTGCAAATCAAGATAGGCACAGATTTTACAAAGCGTATCTGTTGTTATGGTTTTACCGTCAGAAAGTTTGGCAAGTGTTGGACTGGAAATTATACTCAATAGATCGGTCTTTTTAATCCCTCTGCGGTTAAGTTGATCAAATAACTTGTAATACTTCATTCCCATTGTGTGACCTCCTTTTTTATTAGTATAGACGAATATATCGTAAACGTCAATTAAAAAATGTTAGCGAAAGATAATAAAAGTATAGACAAAACATTTAATTAATGCTAATATAATATTAATGATAGATAACAAATGCTAACGAAAGGTAAAGAACGGTACATGAAAGCTAAAATAGACAACAAGGTTTTGGAAGTAGAAGTTATAAAGATGGACTATAACGAGGAATCAGCAGAAGTTGTTATTCGAGAGGGGAATCACAACGGGTGCTATACCATTGTGAGACATAAGGACCTGATCAAAGAAGCAGCCATAGCTCCTTATGAGAGAAAGTTGAAGTTTGATGATTGTGAAATTGATTATCGTCAAACTACCAATATGTTTATGGGAGAATATACATACGGTTGGAAAGCGGTGTATGGAGGTTGTCTGCTGGCGAGTGAGCGGACAAAGACAGAATGTAGAAAAAAAGCCAGGAAGATATTTAGCAGCCTTGTGAAACAGGGAAAAATCAGGAGGTAAGACCGTAGGGATACGGTCTTCTCCAAGATGAAGGGAAAGGAATTATATCAGATGATTCATATAAGGACAAAAATGAGTTTAGAAGAAGCAGAAGAGTTATTACAAAGTAATATAAGAACATATAGAAAGAAAAGAAGGATTTACCTCTATGGAGTATTGGGCGGATTATTATGTTATGGAGTAATGCTTTTTGCATTGATTCGTCTCCCGGAAGCTTTTTTACCAGAGGTGAATGGTGTTATGAAATATTTGATTCCGGCATTTATAATAGGCATGATTGTATTACTTTTAAAGGACCGCTTTTTTAAAAGGAAACCTTTACCGCCAGATAAAAGATATGTTACACGAGTGGAACTATTAAAAATAGTACCTCAAATACAGGAAGCCCTGGCTATCCGGTATTTGTGCTGTTTTAGCTTGGAGTACACGTTAAAGGACGATCCGAACAAGATAGTGGAGTGCTTCCGGTTAGATGGGTATTCCTATAAGCAGAGCAGAGAGGTAGAAAGAGTAACCGTAGATGTGGATAATTTCCTCATATTGGAACCATGGACGGAATGATAATAAAGGAAGGATAGGAATTTATGGAGGGCATAGGAACGGAAGAAGCTCTTGATTATTTTACAGAACGGTTTAATGCAGAATGTAATGATTTGAATGACTTTGAACAGACCTGTTATCTTCAGGCACTGATTGTGCTTGAAAAGGAACTGATGTATGAACATAGATGGTCCCAACTATGCAAAGGGACAGATGGAATACATGGTATTATGGAAGGTGAGGATTAGAATGACAATAAACGTGGGAGGAAGTATTGCTTCTGTCCTTATTGTGGTAGTTATTTTCTATGTTTTAAAGATGGAAAAAAAGTATTCACACATGAAAAGAGAAGCTATACTGGAATACTTTCCAGATGCAGCGAAAGGGTATCGTCTGATTGTGGGGCAGGGAAGCCGGGAGTATATTTATGTAGATGATAAATGTTACTCCATTGTATTTTCGGGAAATGCTCCTTATAAGATTGTGTTTTCAGAGGAACTGGATCATACGAAGATAGGTTATATGGAAAAGAAGTGTGGTGATAGATACCGTAAATACAGACGTTTATGATACAAAGGAGAAAAAATGAAATTAACAGAACGGGAAGTAAATAAGGATGTGCCAGTGATGGTATTTAACGGAGATATGATCCAATATGGGGTCATTATTGGATCAAGTGATAATTTAATCGGAATACTTTTAAATACAGGAGACTACATAGATGCTCCAGCAAATAAAGTAAGAAAACTACACAAATTCAGCAAGTGAGAATTTGTTATAATAGATAGATGATAACAGATATTAGTACATTTGGTAATATCTTGATAAGTGTATTAATATATGTTATCATCATAAGATAATACAGGAGGGTAAAGTATGAAAAAGAACGTAGTTATGGCAGCAATGTCAGTAATGATTATGATAGGAACAACGATAACGTCGTTTGCAGATACAGCATATGATCCACAATATCCCCTAAAGGGTTATATGGAGCCATGGTTTATAAATAGTCCGGTGACTGGTACAACAGCTTGGAAGAGTGATCCTGATAATTTTATTTATGAGGCGAATAATCACAGGGAGTACGCATTTAACCTAGTAGTCCAAAATCAAGATCCTCTGTCTCTTAGTTATTTTGGTGGAATAGAACTCGCTGCTATAGCCGAGTTAACAGGTTATCAAACCACTGGATTAAGTCCGGAACAAGAAAGGCTTAATCGTTTGACTGCAGAGTTGAGAAACTTTTTGAACAGCTTTGACTGGCGGAATGCTTCGGACTATGAAAAGGCAGTGCAGATTGCAAAGAGAATTACAAAAGCAGATTATGTAGATCAGGAAGGTACTCAGTATCCTTATAGTTGCCTTGTAGAAGGAAAGGCTAGTTGTAATGGATATGCTTGGTCGGCAAGGTTACTTGGAGCATGTGTTGGATTGCCTGTAGAAGAGTTAGGTTCTGTAAGTCATACTTATCCTGCCTTTTTAGTGGATGGTGTATGGTTAGCTTATGAACCTACCACGAAGGACGATTATTTTAACGTTGCGCAGGTATATACTCCAGCATATTATCTGGCAGGTGAGGCTTATTTAACACCATTAGGAAAATATTGTAAAGCCACTGGTTATCAGATACCGGAGAGTGTGGAAGGAAAGTTCCCCAACATCTCTTATGGGTACATTTACGGAGAGCGTGCACCTTTTATAAAATTCAACTAAATTAAATATTATATTCATTAGAAAGAAAGCTATCGGTTAATTATAATCGGTAGCTTTTTTGTGTTTAAAAATAATGGAAATAGAGAAATAAGGAGAATAAATGATTACATACTGGAAGAAAGGTACAAAACTAAATCAGAAAATTGCTGGATTGCTTGCATTGGTATTATTGCTGACTCCTATATTTACTTACTTACCACCTGGCATATTTGATTCCTGGGGGTTTGGGTTAAAGTTTGTTAGTTCTGGACAGGCAGGGCATCCTTATTTACAGGGAAAGGCTCCTGGTGATGATGAAAATAAATGGTTTTTGTGCATGAATCAGGGGGCTTCTGCCCGTAGCAATTATGATTATTATAAAGTGAATGCAGACATTGATTACAACAATGGAACCATTGAACAGAAACGAATGTTTTGGGCTTATATTGGTGCTTTCAGAAGTTATGATAATGACATAACAATGGATCGATTAGGAGCATGTACCAAAGATGAGGCAAGAGAAGTTGCCTGGACCAAAGGGAAAAGCAACGGTGGTTCTGCCTGGATTGAAAACATGGCTAACGATGGCTTCATGTCCTTAGACAACGTACCGGAAGGCTGTAAAAGCCCCAAAGAAATCCTGGATCTGATCAGCAAGTTCAACAAAGAAGGAAAAGCCATGTACATCAATGAGCTTCGGAGCGGTCCGGGACAGATTGATACAAAAAAGCTTTATGAGTTAACGGGACTGAAAGATTGGGAAACTTTTTTGAGGTATTGCAAAATCACACCGGTAACCCCAGGAATGGTCATTAACACGGAAGGTCAGAATCTTTCCTGGAGCTTTCCCAATGCGCCGGCTGGACAGAAACCAACCGAAGCGGTGATGAAGATCAGCTATGATCCTACGGTGTTTAAAGTGTTGGAGGTAACCGGAAGCCTGGAGTATTTCCAGTGCAGCGTGCCAGGGTCTCAGCAGCTATACCGGGCGAAAGGAAATGTGAAGCAGATTGATTGTGAATTCTTCCTCACCACAAAGTACAACGCAAGTTCTCCTACCACCGGAGACAGTGATGCTTCCTTAAAGATTTATGAGCATAACGAAACCTTTGAATCCAACTATAAGGTGGAGCTGGAAAAAAAGGACTATGAAACAGGCAATCCCTTACAGGGTTCCACCTGGCAGGTGTTAGAGCGGTTCGATAAAAGCCAGTTAAGTGACGATGAGTCCGATGGTGGAATCATTGAAGACAACATGAGGGAAGATCCCACAAGCTGGGAGGACTTCCTGGTGTTTGATGATGATCTGGTGACGGATCAGAAGGGACGGATTACTTATCAGGATACCCGTTATTATGATTTCGGACATGCCTACTGCAACGGGCATCCCCTTCCCCCGGAACCGGAGGAGCCGGAAGGCGGAGATGGAGAAGAGGGAGACGAAGGCAGCGAGGAAGACGATGAAGCACAGGAAGAATACGAGCGGTTAATGGAGGAGTGGCAGGAATCCGTGGACGCCTGTGAAGAACGTGCGGCTGCCAGCGGAGGAACCTTCCATCACTGGTTATGTGACAGCGAGGAAGAACCGTCCGAGGAGGAAGCCTTTGAAGCGTCTGGCTGTAAGGAAGCAAGAGATGCTGCATACGAAACCTTTATTCATCTTGAGTATGATTACACCTTCCGGGAGACAAAGTCAAGGGACGGCTACATTCTTCATGATCCAGGACATCCAGATGATGTTCCGGTTGAAATCATTACAACACCAGCTTCGGAAGCTGAAAGATCCAAGCAGTGGACCAGTTCCAGTAACCGGGATATCAAAGTCAGCGGATATGCCCGTAACAGGACAAAAGAAAAACCGGAAAGAAACCGTTTCAATGGAGTGTCCATAGAATCTTTATCAGACTTTGAAGGAGAAGACACTACTCTGATCAGCGACCGTAAGACAGTCCGCTCCGGCAACGGAAAAGAGGTTGCAAGTGCTTCCAATGGTTTGGAGGATCAGGAAGAAAGCGGAACTTTGATTTTAAAGGAAACCTATGATCTTCCCTTTGGGAAAAAGGTAGTCAACCAACTCCTTAAATTTGTAGGACTTTCCACTGCTTTTGCAGAAGAAAAGGAAATTACAGTCAAGTTTACGGCAAAGGATGACCAGGAGTTTGTGGACATGGATCTGGAGGAGGTGTTTCCGGGTGATCTGGAAGAAGAGTTCCCAGGGGACCTGGAAGAGGAAGAAGAGGATGAGGAAGCCACTCCTTCCCAGGCAAAGCACTGGTTTGAGAGCAGCCTGTTAAGGAAAGACCGGTTCACCGCTACGGATTCCGAAGCGATATCAGCAAAAAAGGCAAAGAGGAAGATGAAATTAAAAAGTATCCGTCTCCTTGCAGAGGATCGGAACGAAGAGGCGGTTACAACCACAATGCTTTCTTCTATGAAGTCTGATCAGGATTATGCCGGAGGAGAACAGGACAGCCAGCCGGAGGTGGAAACCGGACCGGCAGACCGGACCGCCCATACCTTCCAGGTATACGATCACCGGATACCCGGTCAGGTGCATTTCAATAAAAGGGATATGCAGTTAAAAGCAGGAGAATCAAAGAATTATGATTCTTATGGTGATACACAGGGAGATGGGACCTTAGAAGGTGCCGTATACGGCTTGTTTGCGGCAGATCCCATTTATGGACCGGATACACAAAGAGATGAGAATGGCAATGAAATCTCCGGGATCGGTGTGGTATTTGATGCCAATGATCTGGTTGCCGTTGCTTCTACAGATAAAAACGGGGATGGCTCCTTTTTAACCATAACGGAACGCCCCCATAGTATTTACAATTACAGCACCGGAGCCATTGAATATACCGGAAAGAGTTATCCAAAAAATTTATACATCAAAGACGGATATGAAAAGGCACAGCCCCAGGAAGAGAAAGGGCGCATTTATCAAAACAACCAGTTGATGAACGGAGACTGCTGGATTGGAAGACCGTTGCTTCTTGGAAACTATTACATCAAGGAACTTTCCAGATCCGAGGGATACGAGCTTTCCATTACCGGGAAAGATATGGAACTTACCAATGCAGAGGAAAACACCAGAAACTCCTATGGAGAGACGGCAGATGCAAAGACAAGCCCCGTAGGATCTGTCTGGATTACCAGGCAGCTATCCCATGCGGTTACATTCCCGGAGGGAAATGCCGCTTATGGGAATAAGGAAAATCTTCTTTTACTTGAAACAAAATCAAAAGATGCCACAAAGGGCTATAACGTTGTTCTTGACGGTGTACCGGAAGGAGCAGACATTTATCTGAATGATGTGACATTGAAGCCGGTTGTGATTCAACAGGCAGATGGCGGAACCTGGGTCGATGCCAAGGAAGCACCTCTTTACCAGATGGCAGAATCCGATGCCATATATAAGCGTGACATCAATGGAAACATGATTGAAAAGCCAGGGGTTTCTGCCACCATAAAGGTTCCTTATGAAGTCGTTGGTTCGGAGGCGGACAAACTTCCGGAGGAAGGAACGGCAGTGGCTGCTGATCCTGCCAGGTTCTCCAGTTCCTTCACCGCTTCTGACAGCAATCTCCGGTACCTAAAATCAGAGCTGGAGCAGATGATGCGAGAAGCACTGCATATGGAAACTCCGAAAGAGGGGGATTATTCCACAGTAGAGGAACCAGTGTATGATGAGAAACGGACCGTAAATGGAAAAACGGTCTATGGGAAACCGGAAGTAGTTCTTGAGATTGAAAACGTTACCACCAATCAGTCTGTGATTGAAGCAATCCTGCATTACTACATGAATGAAAAAGTATATACCTATGGAGGGCTTCAGCGCATCGAGTACCGCAATGGAACCGTGTTTGCAACGGTTGTTGTAGGTATGAATCCAGGAAAGACACTGCTGTATCAGACCAATGATGGTGGAGATATCATTGCCGCTTACTTAACCAGGCTGAATCCGACCTATGGAAGATATGTTATAAGAAAATATACGGGAAAGGAACTGAATGCCGCCGAAGTATCGGATACGGGCAGACATATCATTCAGGTGACACCAGACTTTGAAGTCAATGAGGAGGGAATCCCAACGGATAAAACCATGTATCCCTCAGACAGCGAACGGTATCTTTCCTATAAAGCCGGGGAAATCCTTTATGATTACTGGTATTTGAAAGATGGGGAATATGCAGGTCATGCTCCGGTAACCAGAAAAGTATGGCAGCCAACTTACAAAGAGGTCACAGTTCATGAAGAAAATGTAAGCTCTTCAAAGATTCCCAGGGTAAATGCTATGGAGGAAGTGGCAGACCGGGAGGGCAGTACTTATTACTACTATGACAAGGCAGCCAAACAGTACACCATTCATGTTGGTTCTAAAGATGTGGATCTGACTGGGGTGAAAACAGGAAACTTTACCATTGCCCTGAAAAACGGGAAGACCACAGTTACAACGGAAGATATAAAACGGATCGGTTCCAACAACGTGTGGGGCTATACGGCAGGAAGCAGCATTTCCAATGGGGAATATGTGATTCGTGTTTCCGGAGCCGGAGCCGGGGCATTTACTTCTGCAGACTTTGACACGCAGAAAACGTTTCTTAAAAACCTGCGTCTCCTGCCTCATGGGTATCAGGATCTGGCAGAGGATGGCAATACGGCAGAGACACCGGCTTTGGTAGAGGAGCGGAGCATCGGGCAGAAGATAAAGGTAACAAAAACCATTGAGAAAGACTCTTATGGAGATGGAAATGCCTATGCAGAAATCCATGAGGACTGGTTTACAAGAACATTCGGCGGACATTTTGGAAGAGAGAAAGCCGCCGCCAAGATGGACAACTTCCGCTTCAAGGTGTATTTAAAGTCCAATCTGGAGCATTTGTACCGGGATAACGATGGAGCGGTGGTATGGCAGGACCGCCTGGGAAATGAGATTCAAGCACTGGAGCAAAAGGAGAAGTTTCCGGCATTGGTAAATAAGATCTACACAAAGGCGGAGCACAGAACCGATCCCATCTACAAAGATTCCAACGATGCGGTTATCCGCAACGATACTCTGTATGGACATACGGATGGTTTGATCAATGACAGTCCAAACAGCGGTTATACTTCGGTGTTAGAAACCATTCCAGTTTCAACGGATGAGGGAAAAAGGACGGTTTCGGTTTATAACTATGAAAAGTTCTTTGATGCTTTATCTGTGGCAAACGAGGATCAGTGGGAGGGGACAGAGAAGAAAAACACTTCTTTCAAACCCTTTGCTGCGATAAAGCAGTTTTTACCAGAGATCAGAAACGAAATCAATACGTCAGAGACAGCAACAGAGAATGCCCAGCGTTCGGACCAGGTTCGCCAGTTTGCCATTACCTGGTACCTGGATGAGGAAGTAGCCAAGCTGGTGAAGAATAATCCAGGCGGGGAGATGGAAGGAGCGGCAGGAAACCAGACGTATTCCGATGAGATTTATGATAAGGCACTGTCAGAAGCAATAAAGAAGGCGGAAAACTATTTAAAGCCGTTCTTTGCCTATGATCTTGACCGGATTTATTCCATTGAATGGGACAGTGCGAAGGACGGTGGGTCCGATCAGGACCGGACCACTCTTTCTGCCAACACGTTATATGGCAGCACCGAAGGAAACAGTGACGGGTATTACTTTGCCACCTCACAGTATCTTCCTTACGGAACGTATATCGTGGCAGAGCAGCAACCAGGAAAAGCAAGCCTGGGAGATTTGAAAAACAAGCATTATCAGATTGATCAGCCAAGGGAAGTAACGCTTCCGTCTGTCTATGCAGACTATGAAAGCTCCCAGGCTTCTCCGGAGGTGATGAATGATTATTACAACTATAATGCTGCAATGACATTGCCTGAAATGGAGCGCAGATATAAGATCCGCTTCCAGGAGGAACACGTAAATGTAATCAGAGGCAGAAATGCCCAGGGCGATTTTGAGGTTTATAAGTATGGAATGGACCTGGCTCACATCAAAAACGGGACACAGGGAGCTGGAGAAGAGAACTATTTTGCCCTGAGTCAGAGTCCATGGAAACCTGGCAAGAATTATTACAATGAGCAGGACAACAGACAAACGGGTGAGGTTCCCTATTACCTGTCACAGGGATTAAGCGGACGGGAAGCTGTTTCAACGTATTACCGGTACAGTTCGGTATCCGAACGAAAAGGACGAGCAGACGATGTGCCTTATCCGTTCGCCGGTACACAAAAAAAGGAGCCAGGCATTCGCTATCAGGACAACGTAACCATGATGCAGGGAGAACAGACGGCATATGACGGGAAGTATGCCTCCATGCTGGTGCCCTGGACCGTAAAAGCTTCGGACAATGCAGGAACGGAAGTGACGGATGTGCGTCCTCTTGAAACCGGGGAAAGTTCCTATAAAGGGTTTGGGTATACCAAGTTTCAGAACCGGTTTTATCAAACAAAGCTGAGAATCGAAAAGCTGGATTCCGAAACCGGAGAGAACATTTTACATGACGGAGCCTTGTTTGCCCTCTATGCTGCTTCCAGAGAAGAGGGAGAAGATACGGATGGGCTGGTGAAGTTTTATGAAACAGATACAACCATCAAAGTTTCCAAAGAATTTTTAGAAGCCATGGGAGCCAGGGAGATCAGCCAGTCCGGAGATCAATGGAAAGGAACGGTCCCGGCAGGAACCCTGATCTGCAAGGAACAGGAACAGATCATTCTGACGGATCTGGAAGGAAGAAAAACCGGGCAGTTTGAAGCCTTTACTACAACCAGAGATGGAAGCCAGGCAAAGGAGGAGAATGTAACAAAAACCTCCGATCAGGATCAGAACACTGGATATCTGGTGACCCCTCAGCCCCTTGGAGCAGGAACCTATGTCCTGGTTGAAATCAAACCTCCAGCCGGCTATGTAAGAACGAAGCCGGTTGCCATTGAGATCTATTCTGATCAGACCACTTATTACCGGAACGGAAACCGGGATGACCGGGTCGCTGCAGCCATCTATGAGGATACTGGAACGGATGGGGCTGGAAAGGAAGATACCGCAAGAATCTATGTAGCAAACACTCCGGTCCGGCTGGAAGTGTCCAAAATCAAGGATTCCGCCAAAACCGTTACCTATCAGACCAACACCAGAGTGGAAGGAACGGAACTGGAATTAAAGAAGAAGTACGGAACCGAAAATCTGGAGTTCGCCTATAAAAATGGGAACTATCTTGGTTATGCCTGGTATAAGGGAACCATGGAATGGCTCCAGTCCCGAAAGGATGCCGGAGAAGAGGTAGAACTGGTTTACCTGGATGGGGTATTTGCAGGCTACGGGTTCATAACCAGACCTCTGGATACGGCAAAGGACCAGAACCGCTACGTTGCCGGGGCAACCATGGCACTTTATGATGCCATAGAGATTCGAAGAAGCGGAGACAGCGGAGATTACGGCTACGATGGAGTGAAGGTGACCAGGGACCGGAATAACAATGTCCAGTCCATCCAGGTATTAAAAGGGTATGCCGGAAATACTGTAGCGTTTATCCGAACGGAAGACCCGGAGGGAAGCCTTTCCGGAAAACCTGGGGAAGGCACCTGGACTTATGAAACAATAGACCGGGAGGATACGGATCTTTTGTTTTACTCCCTTGGAAATTTAAAGGCAACTGAAAAGGGAGCCGATGGGAAGCTTTATGGTTATGACCGGGACGGAAGGAAGGTGCAGGTAAAAAACCGGGACTCCATTTATGTGTTGAAATCCGGTCAGCCAGTGTTTGAGCTTGCCGGAGGAGATTTAACACAAGTAACCTATTCCTCCCTGGATAAAGTCTTTTCCCTTCCCTCCAATACGGTCCTGTATCATCTGGACGGAGAAGGAAACCGGGATGCCTATGTGGACCCGAAAACCGGAATGGCTTATACCATGGGAAATGATGAAGAAACGCTTCTGGTCTGGTCCGTAAAGCTGTCCCGGACCAAACAGGGAGCAGCGATTGCCAGGGAGAAAATCAAAACCTGGCGGATTGCTTCCATCAACGAGGATACCGATCAGGAATACATCACAGGAACCTATGATGGAAACAGCCTGGTTAAAAGCATGAATCCGGTCTTAAATGACCATGGCTTACCGGAGTATTATCAGAAATCCAATGAAACCTATCAGAAAGGGGCTCCGGTCTATGACATTGACGGAGATTATGTACGGTATCAATATCAGGATCTTTTAGACGCATACAATGATGCTTCCTACCGGATCAATGAAAAAAGTGAGAAAGAGGATATCGGGGAGGAAGAGGACGAAACCGATGATAAGAAACTTTATCACCGCCAGGGCGAGTCCTGGATCATGGAAAACACCTGGATTAGTGGGGAAACGTATCCCAATGATCCATGGAGAGAGGACAGAACGGCAGGACAGGCAGATATGCTGAAACGGGTGATTCCAGGAACTTATATCATGGAGGAAGTCAAAGCACCAGCCGGGTATGCAAAGGGCTTGCCGGAAGGGCTTACCGTTACTGAGACGGCAGAAGTCCAGAAGTCTGGTATGGAAGATGAAAAGATCAAGGTGGAGATTGTAAAAACCGATGCCCCTGATCAGTACCGACTGGATATTAACAGTGATTTTAACCAGGGATCTGGACACCAGGAAGGACTTACGGTTACAGAACCAAAAGGAGCCTACCGTTACAAGCAGGTATCCGGTGCGCATCTGGTCCTTTATCGAGCAAAACGGGTTTCCTCCACGGATAGTGAAACCTATCCCAAAGGCTATTACCTGGTCAAGGCAGAAAACAAACCGGCTGAGTGGACCGTAGAAAGCACCGCAGATAATGCACCGGTGCGGATTGTAGCTGACTGGATTACCGATGGAAAAGCCAAGTACTTTGAGGGAATCCCGGCTGGAGACTATATCCTGGAGGAACTGGAAGCCCCAGGCGGCTATGTCCGCAATTCCATGGAGCTTACCATCAAACCAACCGGAGATGTGCAGACCATCAACTTAAAGAATGACCACACCAAGCTGGAGGTTTATAAATACTACAAAAACAGCAAGGGAAACATGGTGCCGCTTCCGAACGATCATGCAGCCGTTTTATCCCTTTATGAAGCAAAGACGGATGAGAACGGAACGATTTTGACGGAAGGAGGAATTCCTTTATACGATGAGACAAGGAAAGTCCATACATGGACCACAGATGATTTAGAGGAATATACCAGTCTTACGGAACGAAGCAGGAAGCTTGGAGACCGGATCAAAGATTTCTTTGGGCTTGCAGAGAATCAGTCCAGTTTTATCACCGATTTTGAAGCCGCTTATGAAAGAGAAGGGCAGGAGCTTACCGCTCTTACCTGGTACACCAAAGATGGAGAACGAAGAGCAGAACGAACCGAATCAACGGTTTCTGGAAAAGGAGAGGGCATTGTCCAGTCCTGGCTTACGGATTCTGGAACAACCATACGGATTACCATTTACCGGAATGTAACAAACGGTTCTCTGGACCAAAAGGGCAGGCTGCCTTTGAATTATGAATACCAGTTTCATTACCAAGAGGAGAATGGGATAAAAACCTATGATACCTTAGAGGGAATGCACCGGATGGATTATCTGCCATTTCATGGTGAAAAGGACAGGAAAAAGGTAGGAAACTACGTTCTGGTGGAAGAGAATGTACCGGAAGGGTTTGAAACATCAGCTCCGAAAGCCATTGTTCTTACAGAGACTGGAGCGATCCAGAGAATCGGTTATGAGAATGAAGAAAAGTACATCAATGTCTTAAAAGTGGTTACGGATGGAACAAACCAGTATGGGGCAGAGGGTGCAGAGTTAGCCTTATACCGGGCGGACGAAAGCGGAGACTTTGCTGCCGATGACAGCCATCTGGTAGAAACATGGATCTCCGGATCAGACGGACGCTACACCAGAGAGGATCAGTTTGAGGGCAGAATCCTGCCGGGCTTTCAGGCAGGTGATATCAAGCCTCACCGGATCAGCAAGACCGCCTATGGAACGTATTACCTTGCCGAACTGACGCCGCCGCCTTACATGCAGAAAGCAGATCCGGTAAAGATTGAAGTAGGGGCTGAAAAAGTACCGGTTTACCGTTTTACCAATATCCCTACCGCTGGAGCATTGGAATTGCATAAAAAAGCTTCTGATACTGATGAGGGATTAGAAAATGCCCGGTTTAAAGTAACCAACACAGATACGGGAAATATCTGGTACATGACAACCGGCACGAAAGGGAGTGCTGTTTTAAAAGGTCTTCCAGTGGGAGAGGTTCAGACAGATGGCATAATAAAAGCTTATACCTACACCGTGAAAGAAATTTCTCCTCCTGATTTTTATCAGATTACCGGAAAAATGAAAAAGTTTCAGTTTGATGGGGCTGAGAGTGGGGCAGAAGTGAAATATGTTTATGAAGTTCTAAATGACCCTACAGAGATCCATTTCCGGAAGACGGACTTTAATACTGGTATGGCGGTAAAAGGGGCTGAAATCGCCGTTTATGAAGCGGCAGTGGTTGATGGGGAATATCAAAAGAATGGAGGCGCTATAGCAACCACCCTTTCAGGGGAAGACGGCTTTATTCTAAAGAAAAAACTAAAAGCAAGCCAGGTCTACATCATGGAGGAAATAAAGGCACCAGCCGGATATGCTTTATCAAAACCAGTCATTTTTACAGTAAATAAAGCAGGAACCGGAATTCAGAACGTATCCAATGATTTTGCAGTCTTGAAGCTGGCGAGTGATCAGGGAACCATTGAAGCCCTTACCATAACAGGGAGGGTTCCAGTAAAGGTCTATACGGTTTTAAAGGATCTGGAAACTGGACGGGAACTTCCAGAACGGGTTGGGACGGGAGACAATCAAAGAGTAACTGCCAAAGATGGGATTATCGAAGGGCATTTGTATGAGATTGGCGAGTATACCAGGTATTCCGATGGAAGAACGGAGAAAACCCATAAGGAAACCAGAAGGTTGTATTTTGATGAATCAGGAGCCTACCAGCTTTCTTCCCGTACCTATCTGGGAACCAGACAGCAGCTCACTGACAGGAAAGGAAATGTCCTGGCAAGCTGGGCAGTGCAGGAAGAAAATCACGATTACACCATAAAGAATCCGGTTGTAAAGGAAGTATCCATAGCCAAAGTAACAAGCAGCGTGGGAGAGGAATACCAGGCAGTCAAGCAGGGAAGTGTCATGAAGTATTCCATTTCCTACACCAATCCCTACAGTTACCCGGCGGATATCCGGGTCAAGGCAGTTCTTACCGATGGATTGGACTACATGAGAGCAACAACGTATGGAACAGAACAAAACGGAATCATTACCTGGAACCTGGTTGATGTAAAAGCCAAGGAAAGCGGAACCGTAGAAGTTGTGGCAGTGGTAAACGGAGACACCGGAACCCAGGCAAAGGCATGGTTTGAAACACAGGTAAATGACGTCTCCAAGCGGAACGTTCTTGCCAATCCCATTGTGCCGGATGGATCAGTTACCATCATCAATAAACGGACTGGCACTGGAGTAACCGGAAGTACAGGACATGGGGAAGGACAAAACGAGTCATTTATTTACCATGTAAAACTGATGGATCAAACGGGAGCTGCCTTAACCGGGTACCAGGCATACAGCGGTTCTGTAGAGGGGCGGATCAAAGGAGAGGGAACCATTTCTCTTTCCGGAGATGGATTCATTACCTTCAAAGGTCTTCCATACGGAACCAGATATGAAATCAGCCAGGAACCGGCAGACAGCTATGAGGGAAATGAAGCCGTGAAAACCGGAGAGATACAGAAAGCGTTGCAGAGTGCTGTATTTATAAACAACCGGAACGATAACACCATTCGGGAGGTGTTAACAGCCGGAGGAAGTTACAGGCTGACAGAGACCACCATTTACAGTGACCAGAGCCAGGTGGAAACGGGAGTATACCGTTTCATCATCAACGAAGCAGGAATGATGGATCATGTGGATATGGAAGATAAACCGGTGAATGTGACCTTTGTTAAGGTAGACAAAGAAACCAATGAGACACTTTCCGGTGGGTATTACTGCCTGATTGACGAAGAAACCGGAGATATTTTATATGAATTTACTGTAGAAGATGGAAGACTGGTTCTGGTCCCATCAAAGCTTATGATACCGGGACACAGTTACCGATTCCAGGAGAAGCTTTCCCCTGATGGATATGGCTATGCGCCCGACCTTGTTTTTACAGTGGATGAAAGCGGCATTCCGGAAACCATTGTCATGGAAGATCAGCAGACAGAAGTCTGTATAGAAAAGGTGGATGCAGATACCGGGAAGTACTTAACCGGGGGAAGCTTTACCATTCGGGAAAAGGAAACGGGCACTGAGATAGAAACCTTTTCCCCAGCCGGAAAACCTTACCGGATCAAAGGAGTCCTCATCGCAGGAAAGACCTATGAGCTGGTGGAAGAGGAACCTCCGGCCGGATATGCGTTTGCGGAACGAATCGAATTTACGGTTCCAAAGGAACCACGGCTTATTATTTTAAACATGAGAGATCAGAAAACTTCTGTGCTCATAAAGAAATCCGGTGTGGAACTGGAGGGGGCAACCCCGTCAGAGGCAAAGAAACAGCTTCCAGGCAATATCCTTCAGATATTACGGGAAGATAAAACTCCTGCAAAAGCCATAAGAAATACAAAGAATTTTAAGGAAGGAAAAGATCTGATCTTTACTACCACCACGCAGGCGGAAGAGATCCGGGGACAGTTGATAGCAGGAGAACATTACTGGCTTCATGAAGTACAGCCGGCAAAAGGTTATTCCTATGCAGAAGACGTACCGTTTGTTGTAAGTACCAATGGAAATGTTGATATTATAGAAATGGAAAATGAACCAACTATCATAACCATAAATAAGGTGGGTTCAGACGGAAATGGTGTAACAGGGGCCATTCTAAGAATTATTGATCAAAAAGGCAGCTTGCTGGTGGAAGATTTTGAAACAAATGGAACCTCCATTGCCATAGAAGGAGTTTTGGAAGCTGGAAAAAGCTATATTCTTCATGAAGTAAAAGCACCGGAAGGATATTTTTCAGCAGAAGATGTGGAATTTATAATACCATCAAAAACAGGGAAAATAGATGTTTTTATGATAGATATAAAAAGGAATCATAAAAGAAGTAATGATCCTGAACCAGTACCAGAATTTCCGCCCCAGGATTCAGATGATTTTCCCAAGGTTGGAAAAATCACTGCCATGTATCAGAAAAAACCGTTGAAGTCCCCAAGGTTAGAATTAGTTTATGGGAAATCTGGTAAAATAAGAGGGGAGAAGACTGGAGATAATGCGCCAATTGAACTTTTACTTCTGGGATTCCTTATCTGTACTTCTGGCTTCCTTCTTTTGGTAAGAAAAAGTCGCAGAATTAAATCGAAAGAGCCATAATCTCCATATGTTTTATTGGTTTTCAGGTAACTTCAACCATAATAAGTAATTTAAAGATAAAGAGAAACTACTTAAAGAAAGAATGTTTTATTAGAGTACACTCGGAATTAAAAGAGAGAAGGAGGAAAGATATCAAATAAAAAACACGACAAGAAAACAGGGCTTCACTTTTATTCTGGCAGCAATATTCTTTACAGGTATACTCTATTTTAGTTTTCAACTCCTATTTCATTATAAAAACTACGTTGGAGCCAGGCGGGAGTATGTAAGATTAAAAGAGAATATACAAAAGGAAATAACTCGAAAACAAGAAAAAGAGGTACAATTAAAACAAATTAACCCGGATTACTTATTCTGGCTGTCCGTTCCCCAGACTTCGATATCTTATCCAGTAGTGAAAAATCCCAAGCCAGGCTATTATCTGAATCACACGTTTGAAAAAACAGTCAATCCAGCAGGCTGTCTTTTTGTACAGGAACATCCAGAAGCAGTTGAATGGGGCAATGTGGTTGTTTTCGGACACAGCATGAAAGACGGCAGCATGTTTGCAGATTTAAATAAATTTAGAAATGAGGAATATTATAACCGCCATCGGACTATTCAATTATGTTATCAAGGCAATTGGTACAATGGGTTGATATTTTCGGTTCAGGTAAGAGATGAATCTGACCTGACATGTTATAAAACACAATTTGAGTGGACCGCTGAGAAGAAGGAATTTATAGATGAGATGATGGACGCGTCCCTGTATTCAGGAGATGATGTTCCCTCTGTAGAAAATACCATTCTCACGATGTCTACCTGCCATGGATCAGGGGAGAGAACGATTGTACAGGCAGTACTCCTATGTTATACTGGAATTAACAAAAAGTATAAGTAAATGAAGTGAAAATAAGGAGGTTTAAGCTATGACATCAATGAAAATAGGAATTATGGGAGCGGGCAGGATTGCAGCGACTCTGGCTGACACAATGGTTAAGATGCCAGACGTAGAACTTGTAGGAATTGCTTCCAGAAGTCTTGATAAGGCCAGTGAGTTTGCATCACGTTTTTCTATTCAAAAAGCTTATGGTTCTTACGAAGATCTGGTAAAAGACCCTGAGATTCAATTGGTTTATATTGCAACCCCTCACTCAGAGCATTGTAAAAATGCAAAATTATGTCTGGAGCATGGAAAGCATGTGCTTTGCGAGAAGTCTTTTGCAGCAAACCATTCCCAGGCGGAGGAAATGATAACACTGGCAAAAGAGAAGAATCTTTTGATTACTGAAGCCATGTGGGTAAGGTATATGCCCATGGCACAGACCATAAGAGAGGTCCTGGCTTCCGGGATCATTGGAGACGCCATGACACTCACAGCAAATCTTTGTTATCTGGTATCCCAGAAACCAAGGCTTATCCAGCCGGAACTTGCAGGAGGAGCCCTTCTTGATGTAGGTGTGTATACCATTAATTTTGCATCTCTTGTATTTGGCGATGAGATAACAGATATTCAGTCCAGCGTAATAAAGACGGACACAGGAGTGGATGCCCAAAACAGCATCACGCTCTCATACCCAGAAGGGAAGATGGCGATTCTTAACAGTTCTCTCCAGGTGCTTTCAGACCGTCAGGGAATTATCTATGGAACAAAAGGATTTATGGTTATCGAAAATATTAATAATTTTGAATCCATAAAAATCTATGATACAAACCGTAAACTGGTTAAAACCTATGAAAGACCTGAGCAGATATCAGGATATGAATACCAGATTGAAGCCAGCACCAAAGCCATTGAACAGGGACTTTTGGAATGTCCGGAGATGCCTCATGAAACTACTTTAAAGATTATGAAGGTTATGGATGAGTTACGAAGACAGTGGGGAATAAAGTATCCATTTGAAGGGTAGAAAAACATCGGGACAATAAAACACCTCTATATAGAGCCTTGAATCATCTCGTTCTATATAGAGGTATTTTATACGGTCTGCTGATTTACAAAAATATAATTGAATCAGAGGGAGAGTGAGATTGGCAGAGAAAAACAGCAGATGAGCTTACCGCGGCTCTGCCATGCGTCCGCTGGAATCCACATAGGATCCATCTATCATTTTACTTGTTGCCATCAGTCCGTGTACATTTTTCTGATCCTGGTTAAAATAGTACCAGGAACCATCAATTTTGTGCCAGCCGGTTGCCATAATTCCCTGTTCGCTGGTGTAAAACCAGCCATTATAATCTGGATCATGAATCCAGCCGGTTACCATGGAACCTTCTTGTTTTCCCACGGCAGGGTTAAAATAGTACCAGTGATCATTTATATATTTCCAGCCGGTCGCCATATATCCATTATCCATAAAATAATAGGAATTTCCCTGATGTTCGCCCCAGGTGCCTGCTGGAGAAGAGGAGTTCCACTGGTTAAAGAACCTCCAGCCAGCCTCATCTTCTACCCAATTACCCGACATGTAAATGGATTCGTCCTTTGTATGGGCGAAACTGTTCATGTGCCAGGGACCTGCTTCCAGAGAGAGAATAAAAACTGCCAGTGCCACAACTGTGCGCACAGAGAAAAAACAATGGGAGTGAAGGATATTCATAAAAGTGACCACCTCCTTCTATAAGAATTCATTTTATGGAATATCTGTTTTGATTATAAGGGATGGACCTTTAAAATTCAACGGAGGAAAGAGAACTGTAAGGTTTTTGACTTAAATCTGTATAAAATTTCAGGAAAATATCTTGACACCTGATGAATGGTTTGTTATATTACATATAGAACAAAAGAAGTGCTTCTATATCGCCATTAAAAAGGAGGAAGCGATTATGAATATTAATAAATTTACGCAAAAATCAATGGAAGCTGTCCAGAATTGTGAAAAGCTTGCGTATGAATATGGCAATCAGCAAATCGAACAGGAACATTTGCTTTACAGTCTTCTTACGATTGAAGACAGTCTGATTTTAAAACTGATTACCAAGATGAATATACAAAAAGAGCAATTTTTAAACGAGACCGTACAGGCGATTCAGAAATTGCCGAAAGTAAGTGGTGGTCAGCTCTATATCAGCAATCATCTAAATAAAGTTTTAATCAGTGCAGAGGATGAAGCCAAGGGAATGGGAGACGAATATGTTTCTGTGGAACATCTTTTTCTGGCAATTCTCAAACAGCCCTCCAGTTCCGTTAAGGAGTTATTGCGCACTTACGGGATTACAAGGGAGAATTTTCTCATGGCACTCTCAACGGTAAGAGGGAATCAAAGGGTGGTAACGGATAATCCGGAGGCAACTTATGATACCTTGAATAAATATGGTTACGACATGGTGGAACGGGCAAGAGATCAGAAGCTTGACCCGGTGATTGGAAGAGACAGTGAGATTCGTAATGTGGTCCGCATTCTTTCCAGAAAAACCAAGAATAATCCGGTTCTTATCGGCGAACCAGGTGTAGGTAAAACAGCAGTTGTGGAGGGGCTTGCCCAGAGAATTGTCCGCGGCGATGTACCGGAAGGATTAAAAGATAAAAAGTTATTTGCCCTTGACATGGGAGCACTTTTGGCAGGTGCCAAATACAGGGGAGAATTTGAAGAACGTTTGAAAGCGGTTCTTGATGAAGTGAAGAAGAGTGATGGTCAGATTGTACTTTTTATTGATGAGCTTCACACCATTGTAGGCGCTGGTAAGACAGAAGGTTCCATGGATGCAGGAAATATGTTAAAACCAATGCTGGCACGAGGAGAACTTCACTGCATTGGTGCAACAACTCTTGATGAATACCGTCAGTATGTGGAAAAAGATCCTGCTTTGGAGAGAAGATTCCAGCCGGTCATGGTAGAGGAACCTACAGTGGAAGATACCATCTCTATTTTAAGAGGTTTAAAGGAGAGGTATGAAGTGTATCACGGTGTAAAGATTACTGACTCAGCCCTGGTGTCAGCGGCAACACTTTCTGACCGTTATATCAGTGAACGTTTTTTACCGGATAAAGCCATTGATCTGGTAGATGAAGCCTGTGCCATGATTAAGACAGAATTAGATTCCATGCCGGCAGAACTGGATGAGCTGTCAAGAAGAATTATGCAGATGGAGATAGAAGAAGCAGCCCTTAAAAAAGAAACAGACCATTTAAGTCAGGAGCGTCTTGCAGAACTGCAGAAGGAACTGGCAGAGCTTCATGATGAATTTGCTGGTCAGAAAGCCCAGTGGGAGAATGAAAAGGCATCGGTAGACCGGCTGTCCTCTTTGAGAGAAGAGATTGAAAGTTTAAACCGGGAAATTCAGGATGCACAGCAGAAATATGATTTAAACCGGGCAGCAGAACTGCAGTATGGAAGACTGCCGCAGCTTCAGAGAGAACTGGCTGAGGAAGAAGAACGGGTGAAGAATCAGGATTTAAGTCTGGTTCATGAAAGTGTAACAGAAGAAGAAATTTCAAGGATTGTTTCCAAATGGACTGGAATTCCTGTGTCCAGACTGACAGAAAGTGAACGTAATAAAACTCTTCATCTGGATGAAGAACTCCACAAACGGGTGATCGGTCAGGAAGAGGCGGTTATAAAAGTAACAGAAGCCATTATCCGTTCCAAAGCGGGCATAAAAGATCCTACCAAACCCATTGGCTCGTTCCTGTTTTTGGGACCAACCGGTGTGGGAAAGACAGAGCTTGCAAAGACATTAGCGGAAAATTTGTTTGATGATGAGAATAATATTGTCAGAATAGATATGAGTGAGTACATGGAGAAGCATTCCGTTTCCCGCCTCATTGGAGCACCTCCTGGATATGTTGGTTACGATGAGGGTGGTCAGCTTACGGAAGCAGTCAGAAGAAAACCTTACTCGGTAGTTCTGTTTGATGAGGTAGAAAAAGCTCATCCAGATGTGTTTAATGTGCTTCTGCAAGTGCTTGATGATGGACGAATTACAGACTCGACAGGAAAAACCGTTGATTTTAAGAACACAATTATTATCATGACTTCGAATATAGGTTCCCAGTATCTTTTAACAGGAATAGACGAGAATGGGGAGATACGCAAAGATTCAGAGACCATGGTAATGAATGATTTGCGGAATCATTTCCGCCCAGAATTTTTGAACCGGTTGGATGAAATCATTCTGTTTAAGCCTTTAAGTAAGAATAATATCAGAGAGATTATTGATTTACTGGTTAACGATCTCAACAGAAGAATGCAGGATCGGGAGATTAAGATTGAATTAACCGATGCTGCAAAAGATATGGTGACAGATCAGGGATACGATCCCGCATATGGAGCAAGACCATTAAAACGGTATCTCCAAAAGCATGTGGAGACTCTGGCTGCCAAAATTATACTGGGAGATCAGCTCCGCTCAGGAGAACACATCGTGATTGATGTTTCCGAAGATGGACAAAAGATGATTGCCTACCCAGAATAAAAAAGCCCCTGGCAGCTTTCTGTCTCTTAAAAGGAAAGCTGTCAGGGTTTTTTGAATGAGTTTTTAAGTTCTAAAAAGAATATCCCTGTTAATGGTTTTGTAAAACAGATCCCGGATGGCTTTTGGTTCTTTTGTCTGCCCAAGAATCCACATCAGCTTTGTAACAGTAGCTTCTAAGGTCATGTCATAAGCTTCTAAAAGTCCGAATTCCTTTTTTATGGATTGTCCCACTTCATATACAGACATGTTGCTTCCCTCGTTGGTTACCTGGGTTGTCATAACCACTGTTTTTCCAAGAGAAATCCATTTCTCAATGGCATTATAAAAATCTCCGGTATCATAGGAAGGAAGTCCTCCCACACCAAAAGACTCGATAATCACAGCATCGTAATGTTCTGCCATATAATCAAGCACATCCGCCCCCATGGAAGGAATCAGTTTTAAAAGTGCCACCTGTGAATTGATATCATGAAAAAACGTTACATTGCAGGAGTATGTTTTTTTATCATCAAGGTAAAATAGAATATGTCCATCCTGAATGGTCGCAATGTATGGAAAGTTAATACTGGAAAATGCGTTGTAGCTTTTTGTCCGCATCTTTTTTCCTCTTGTTCCGGCTATGGCCTTTCCATCAAATACAATGGTGACTCCGTGGGAACGGTCATCGCTGGCAAAGCACAGGCTGTCAAAAAGGTTGGTTCTTGCATCGGTATTTTCCATATCAATAGGTTTTTGCGCGCCGGTTATCACAATGGGTTTTGGGGAATCCTGAATCAGATAGGATAGTGCAGCAGCCGTATAAGCCATAGTATCCGTTCCATGACAGAGAACAAACCCATCATATTCCCTGTAATGTTCTTCAATGGCTTTTGCAATGGCAAGCCAGTGCTTTGGCTGCATATTGGTGCTGTCAATGTTGAGAATCTGAAGACTGTCTGCTTTACAGAATTTTTTCGCATCTGGGACATAGGAGAGAAGTTCATTGGAGGTTAAGAGTGGTTTTAATCCAGCATCACTTCTCTTGCAGGCAATGGTTCCGCCCGTACCAAGCATTAGTATTTTTTTCATATGAAATTACCTCCTGGAGAATTCTGAATCTGATTGTAGCATTTCTTTTTTCATTCGTACAGGGGATTTATTGAAAACTGAGGATAACTGTGTTAAAATCATATATATTTAGAAACAGGAGAGCAAAAGATGACTCATATACCCAAGGAACCGGTGATGTTATTAAGTTATATAAATACACAACTGAGAGATTTTTATTCTTCACTGGAGGAATGTTGTCTCAGTCTTGGAATCGAAAAACAACAGATTGTTTCAACCCTGGCTGCCATAGATTATCACTATGACGAAGATAAGAATCAATTTATATAAACAGGGACATTCCCTGTAAGGGAAAGGCAGAGGGGCGCCGCTTATGCGGTGGCCCCTTTTGCCAAAATGAAAAATGACAGGAGGGAGTCTCATGCAAACGGTTTGGACACAGACAGTGGAGGTGTGGAGATGGTTAATGACACATCTCATCTATATTAATCTGATTCTTTCCATTATTATTGTTTTCTTTCAGCGGAGGGACCCGAAGGCTGTCTGGACCTGGCTGCTGGCATTATATTTTATTCCGGTTTTTGGAATCCTGTTTTATCTGCTTTTGGGGCAGGATATGCGAAAAAATAAGATGTTCCGGGTAAAAGAAATAGAAGACCGGATGCGCTATTCGGCAAAAAACCAGGAAGAATTCTTGAAAAATAACGATATTAGCCTGGTGTCTTCCCTGTCAAGAGATTATGGGGATCTGGTTCTTTATAATCTGGAGACATCAGGAGCAGTTCTGACCGTTGATAATGATGTGACTATTTTTACCGATGGAGAGGAAAAATTCCAGGATTTGAGGGAAGAACTGGCAAAAGCTGTTCACTTTATCCATTTCCAGTATTACATTATAAAAGATGATGAGCTTTTTGAATCCATCATTCCCATTCTCACGGAACGGTCAAAGGCAGGAGTGGAAGTAAGAATTCTCTGCGATGGTATGGGCGGGCGTTTTATGCCGAAAGCAAAATGGAAAAAGTTAAAACAAAGTGGTGTAAAGGTTGGAATCTTTTTTCCACCCATTTTAGGCCGTCTTCAGCTTCGGGTGAATTACAGAAATCACAGAAAGCTGGTAATTATTGATAACCGGGTCGGTTATGTGGGCGGTTTTAATATCGGAAGAGAGTATATATCAAAAGATTCCAAGTTCGGTTATTGGAGAGATACTCATTTAAAACTTACCGGAGGGTCTGTATTAAGCCTTCAGATCCGTTTTGCGCTGGACTGGAATTATGCCACCGGAGAGAATTTATTCAAGCATATGAGATACTTCTGTGAAAATGATGACGGAACCTGTCTGGAATCCATGGGTGTGGTTGATATGACAAAAGAGGAGAAAAAGCTGGGAATCCAGATCATTGCGAGCGGACCGGATGCGGCGAGCAGACAGATCCGGGATAATTATATCCGCCTGTTTTCCAAGGCAAAGCACCATATTTATATTCAGACACCTTATTTTGTTCCCGATGATGCGGTGCTGACTACGCTGCAGGTTGCAGCCCGTTCCGGAGTGGATGTGAGACTTATGATTCCATGTAAACCGGATCATCCCTTTGTTTACTGGGCATCTTATTCCTATGTAGGGGATCTGCTTTTGGCAGGAGCCAGATGTTATACCTATGAGAACGGCTTCCTTCATGCAAAAGGGGTTATGACAGATGGAAGGGTCAGCTCTTATGGAACTGCCAATATGGATATCCGCAGTTTTGAACTGAATTTTGAAGTAAATGCAGTCATTTATGATGAAGAAACAACAGAGAAGCTAGAGGAGCTGTTCTTAAAAGACCTGGAGTTGTGCAAAGAGATTACTCCCGAAATTTATGCAGCCAGAAGCATCTTCATCCGGATAAAAGAACAAGGAAGCAGACTGCTTTCACCTCTTTTATAGAATTCTCAAGAGCAGAACATAATTTGTAAAGATCCGGCACATAATGAATCTTATGAAGACACTATCACATTTAAATTTAAAAGATTTACCGATGAATTTCTGCAGATGCGGAATAACCGGCTGGTGCCTCGAAGTGATTTTTACCTCTACAGAGTCTATTTTGCGTCATGACTGGAGATTAATGGGACAAACCTCTCTTTTGATGTTTCCAATCTATGGGTGCGGGGCACTCCTTGGACCCATTGGGAATCTGATTGATCAATGGCTGAATCCGGGACAGTTAATGCGGACAAGGCCGGCAGACCTTGCCATACGGCATGGTTTTATATATATGGTACTTATTTTTGTGGCGGAATATTTATTTGGGACAATATTAAATATTACTGGAATATGTCCCTGGGATTATACCGGACGCAGTACCAATATTAATGGCCTGATCCGTCTGGATTTTGCACCTCTTTGGTTTGCGACAGGACTGTTGTTTGAACAAATTACGAAAAAGAGAGGAAGGTAGTATTGTAATTAAACGAACCATTTTATATAATAGGTAAAATGGAGGGCGAAAGCAATGATACGTTTTATTCTAGTGGCAGCAACAGTCATATTATTTTTGATTTTCAGTATTCCGGTCATGCTCTATCAAGGGGCTGTAGGAAAGAAAAACCGTGGCCAGCGGGACAGACAGAGCCTTGCTGTGGTAAAGGGCGTTTTCCGGCTAGTGCTTTTTCTGGCAGGGGTTAAGATTACAGTTAAGGGGAAAGAGAATATTCCAACGGATTGTGCTGTTCTCTATGTTGGGAATCACAGAAGTTACTTTGACATTTTAGTAGGCTATACCACAGTACCGGCACCTATGGGATTCGTGGCAAAAAAAGAGATGGAGAAAGTTCCTCTCCTTTCTACCTGGATGAAGTATGTCAACTGCCTGTTTTTAGACAGAAAGAATCTAAAAGAGGGGTTAAAGACCATTCTTACTGGGATCGAGCAGGTGAAAAGCGGAGTATCTGTCTGGATTTTTCCAGAAGGAACCCGAAATAAGAATGAAGATCTGACAGAACTTCTTCCATTTAAAGAAGGAAGCCTTAAAATTGCAGAAAAAAGTGGTTGTCCGGTAGTTCCGGTAGCCATCACAGGAACTGCGGAGGTATTTGAAAAGCATCTTCCGTTTATGCGTCCCTCTCATGTAACAATCGAATATGGAACTCCTTTCTACATCAAGGAATTAGACCCCCAATTGCGTAAATTTCCGGGTGCATATGTAGAAAACCAGATTAAAACCATGCTGAGAGAACAGGCTGAAACTAAAAAAGACCAGGCATAATCATACAATAGATAAAGGGAAGATAAGAATTATGAAGACATTGGACTTACAGGAAATCAGAAAGCAGCTTGATGGGATTGACCGTGATATTGTGAATCTTTTTGAAAAGCGGATGAACTTATGCCGTGATGTGGCAGAATATAAAATCAGTACAGGTAAGCCGGTTTATGATGGTGAAAGAGAGCAGCAGAAAATTGAAGCTGTGACAGGAATGGTGGAAGGAGAATTTTTAAAACAGTCTGTAAAAGAACTGTTTACCCAGATGATGACCATCAGCCGGATGTACCAGTACCGGCAGCTATCAGAATCCGGAATCCAGACAGAGCAGACATTTCATTCTGTCAAGAACCACAATACGAAAGGTGTGAAAATTGTATACCAGGGGGTGGAAGGTGCTTACAGCCATGAAGCGACTTTAAGGTATTTTGGAAAGGATTCCAATGCCTATCATGTATCAAGCTGGGATGATGCCATGAAGGACGTGGAGGAGGGAAGGGCGGATTATGCAGTGCTTCCTATTGAGAATTCTTCCGCAGGTGCTGTAACCGATAACTATGATCTTTTAATGAAATATCATAATTACATTGTAGCAGAAGTTTTTCTCCCTGTAAGCCATGCGCTTCTCGGCATTCAAAAGGGACAGATAGAAGAAATAGAGACGGTGTTTTCTCATCCCCAGGCACTGATGCAGTGTTCCGAATTTTTAAATGCCAATCGCCAATGGAAACAGATCAGCGTGGAGAATACAGCAGTAGCTGCAAAAAAAATATTGGAAGACGGCGATCCCACACAGGCGGCAGTTGCCAGTGAGGTGGCAGGACAGCTTTATGGGCTTAAAGTATTAAAGTCTTCCATTAATCATAATAAAAACAATACCACCCGTTTTATGATTCTTTCCAAAGAAGCATGTTACAGGGAAGATGCAGGAAAGATCAGTCTGAGCTTTGAACTTCCCCATAAGAGCGGTTCTCTCTATAATATATTAAGTAATTTTATTTATAATGGAGTTAACATGTTCATGATCGAGTCAAGACCTATTCCAGGAAGAAACTGGGAATACCGCTTTTTTGTAGATATTGAAGGAAATTTAAGTCAGGGCTCCATTCAGAATGCCTTAAAAGGTATTTCAGAGGAAAGCCGCAACATGCGGGTTTTAGGAAATTATTAAGGATTTATTTAAGTTCGGTCTGTTTTGGACCGGACTTAAACTTTACACAAGGAGGAAATTATGAAATCTCAGGAACTGATACTTTACCGCAGCTTAGAATACCGGGAATTATTTGACCGGATTGCAGAACTTTTTACATTTACACCAGAAGAACGAAAGGAAGCAATGCCGGATTCCTGTTCCTGCGCCAGTGAGCTGATTGACCTGGCTTCCACGTATGGCTTGGAAGGGAATCTCTGGCATTGCTTTTTGGCATTATGTCTGGCAGACAACGAAAATGCCTACAGCACGTCCTGTGAGATTGTAGGTCCTGTGACGGGAACCATTAATGAGCTGGCGGCTCATGATTTTCATATATTTAAAGAACTGTTTTGCTATGATATCAAGACCCTGGATGCCCTTGGCTCTTCTGGAATCTGGTCCTCTCTCGAACACTATCAGGCACCTGATGAAAGCAGCAAGGTGTATAACAAGCGGATCAGGGATCAGATTCTGACCCTGGCAAAGACTTTGGCAAAGGCAGAAGATGCCAGGAAGTTTCAGGCAGAGGTAACGGAATTTTACCGCAGGTTCGGAGTAGGAAAATTTGGTTTAAATAAGGCATTTCGTGTGGAAGAGGAAGGCAGGGACCCCAAGATTGTGCCTATAACCAATATCGAGCCTGTCCGTTTTTCTGATATTGTAGGTTATGAACGTCAAAAGCAGAAACTGAAAGAGAATACAGAGGCATTTTTGGAAGGAAAGGCGGCTAATAATGTTCTGCTTTTCGGAGACAGCGGTACGGGGAAATCTTCAAGTATCAAAGCCGTTCTCAATGAATATTATGACAAAGGGCTGCGGATTATTGAAGTTTATAAACACCAGTTTCAGGTGCTTTCAAAGGTTCAGGAGCAGTTGAAGGACAGGAATTATAAATTTATCATATATATGGATGATCTCTCTTTTGAAGATTCGGAATTGGAGTATAAATATTTAAAGGCAATCATTGAAGGCGGTCTTGGAATTAAACCAGGAAATGTGCTGATCTATGCAACTTCCAACAGACGTCATTTGATCCGTGAAAAATTCAGTGATAAACGGGAACTGGATGATGAGTTACATAATAACGATACCGTCCAGGAAAAACTTTCTCTTGTCGCCCGTTTTGGTGTTACGATTTATTATGGTTCTCCAGATAAAGCAGAGTTTTTAAACATTGTGAAGGAACTTGCCAGCCGATATGAGATTCGCATTCCTTTAGAAGAACTTTATGCGAAGGCGAATATCTGGGAATTACAGCATGGTGGTCTTTCCGGAAGAACCGCAAGTCAATTTATGACTTATATTTTGGGGACAATGGAAGAAAAATAGGAGATTGTGTAATGTTTTACCTGGACCTGACACAAAACTTACATTCATAGAGTAAAATAGAAACAAAAGCCCGTTCTATGGGCAGTAAGGAGGACAGGTATGGCAATCAGATTATTTGCAGCCATTGATGTAGGCTCATTTGAATTAGAACTTGGTATTTATGAAATATCTGTTAAAACCGGAATCAGAAAGATTGATCATGTCCGCCATGTCATTGCCCTTGGAAGGGATACTTATAACAATGGAAAGATCAGTTATGAGCTGGTGGAAGAGATGTGCGGCGTGATCAAAGATTTTGCAGATATTATGCAGTCTTATAAAGTAATCGGATACCGTGCCTATGCCACCAGCGCTTTGCGGGAGGCGAAGAATAACCAGATCGTTTTGGATCAGATCAGGGTGAGAACAGGTATTGAGGTACAGATTATAAGTAATTCTGAACAACGGTTTATCAGCTATAAAGCCATTGCTTCCCAGGATGATGTGTTCAGCCGGTTTATTGAAAAAGGTACTTCCATTGTGGATGTGGGATTTGGAAGTATGCAGGTCTCCCTGTTTGATAAAGATGCCTTGATTTCCACCCAGAACTTAGTGCTTGGAGTTTTGAGAATCCGTGAGATGATGGGGGAAGTCTATGATACAAAGAAGCAAAATACGATGATTGAGGAAATGGTAGATAATGAACTTTATACCTTTCGCAAAGTGTATCTAAAAGACAGGCAGATTAAGAATCTGATTGGAATCGGGGAGTGTATCCTTTATCTGTCCCGGGGCAGCAATGGAGGGAAGGCTGTGGAATGGATTACCGCAGAGGAGTTTGCCAGATTTTATGAAAAACTGTTAAATATGTCTGACGATCAGATTCAGGACCGATTTGGAGTCAGTGCAGAATACGGTGCTCTTCTTGTTCCGGCAGCGATTATCTATAAGCGTATACTGGAACTGACGGGAGCAGAGATGTTCTGGATTCCTGGAATCCGTCTCTGTGACAGCATCGCAGCAGAGTATGCGGAAGAGGTAAACGCAGTTAAATTTCGCCATGATTTTTCCGAGGATATTCTTGCTGCTTCCAGGAATATGGCAAAGCGCTACAAGTGCCACGTTCCCCACATTGCAGTTATGGAGCGGTATGTGCTGGATATCTTTGATGGTATGAAAAAATATCACGGAATGGGAAAGAGAGAGCGGCTGTTGCTTCAGATTGCCTCCATTCTTCATGCCTGCGGAAAATTTATTACCATGAGAAAACCAAGTGAATCCGCTTATCATATTATTATGTCAACAGAGATTATTGGATTATCTCATATAGAACGGGAAATCATAGCCAATGTGGTTCGTTATAACGGTGTGGAGTTTGATTACAGCCGGATGAGTCTCAACGAAGAATCATTCCGCAATACCAAAGGCGTCCTGGCAAAGGCAGATATTACCATACTAATCGCAAAGCTGACTGCCATTTTAAGACTGTCTAATTCCATGGATCGCAGCCACAGACAAAAACTTTCTGATTGCCGGATGAATGTGAAAAATGGTCAGCTTCTTGTCACAACCTCTTATGAAGGCGATATAACGCTGGAATCCATTGCATTTGAACAAAAAGCGGATTTCTTTGAAGAGATTTTTGGAATCAGACCTGTATTAAGACAGAAGAGGAGGTTGACTTAATGACAGATGTGAATGAGATCTATCACAACCCGGAAAATTATGTTAACCGGGAAATTAGCTGGATTGAATTTGATTATCGTGTTCTCAGTGAGGCGAGAGATAAGAGCATTCCTTTATTTGAACGGTTGAAATTTTTAAGTATTACTGCTTCCAATCTGGATGAATTTTATATGGTCCGTGTGGCGTCCTTAAAAGACATGGTGCATGCCAAGTACACCAAACCAGACATTGCAGGATTAAAACCATCTGAACAGTTGGAGAAAATCGGTGAAAAGACCCATGAGCTGGTGTCTGTCCAATATTCTACTTATAACCGTTCCATTTTACCTGCGTTAAAACAAAACGGACTTCATATGATTTCCACTCACGAAGATTTAAACAGGGAAGAGGGAGCATTTGCAGACGAATATTTTAAGCGCAATATATATCCGGTACTGACGCCTATGGCTGTGGATTCCTCCCGTCCATTTCCGCTGATTCGCAATAAATCCTTAAACATCGCTGCCCTTCTCCAGAAAAAGAGCGGGGAAGACGAACTGGAATTTGCAATGGTCCAGGTTCCCAGTGTTTTGCCGAGAATCGTCAAGCTTCCGGAAGAAAAAAAGGGAGAGCAGAAAGTTATTTTATTGGAACAGATTATAGAACGGAACATGGAAGCTCTGTTTTTAAATTATAACGTCATAGCAGCAGGTCCATTCCGTGTCATGAGAAATGCGGATTTAACGATTGATGAAGAAGAGGCAGTGGATTTACTGGAGGAGATTCAAAAGCAGTTGAAAAAGAGACAGTGGGGAGAAGCGATTCGCCTGGAAGTGGAAGATAAGACGGATAAACGGCTGTTAAAGATTCTCAAACGGGAACTGGACATCAGTTCGGAAGATATCTTTTTAATCAGTGGTCCTCTTGACCTCACTTTTTTAATGAAAATGTATCAGTTTTGCGGGTTCGACCATCTAAAAGCCCTTCCTTTTGTTCCTCAGCAGGTACCGGCTCTTATGAATGAAGATGATATTTTTACCAACATCAGAAAGGGAGATATCTTGCTTCATCATCCTTATGAAACCTTTGATCCTGTGGTAAACTTCGTAAAAGAAGCGGCAAAAGATCCGGAAGTTCTTGCTATCAAACAGACCTTATACCGGGTCAGTGGTAATTCTCCCATCATTGCCGCACTGGCAGAGGCCGCCGATAACCGGAAACAGGTGTCCGTTCTGGTTGAATTAAAGGCTCGTTTTGATGAAGAAAATAATATTAACTGGGCAAAAAAACTGGAGAAAGCAGGCTGCCATGTAATCTATGGTCTGGTAGGATTAAAGACTCATAGCAAGATTACCTTAGTGGTCCGGCGGGAGGAAGACGGAATACGGCGGTATGTACATCTGGGAACAGGAAATTATAATGATTCCACCGCAAAACTTTATACAGATTTTGGTCTTATGACGTGTAATCCCCAGATTGGAGAGGATGCCACGGCTGTATTTAACATGCTTTCTGGATATTCAGAGCCTTTGCAGTGGAATAAACTGGTGGTGGCACCGATCTGGCTCAGACCCCGGTTTTTAAAGATGATCCGAAGAGAAGGGAAACATGCAGCCGCAGGAAAACCGGCGCATATTATTGCAAAGATGAATTCACTTTGTGATAAAGAGATTATTGCCGCTCTTTATGAAGCTTCCTGCATGGGAGTAAAGATTGAACTGATTGTAAGAGGAATCTGCTGCTTAAAGGCATGTGTGACGGGACTGAGCGACAATATAAGCGTTCATTCCATTGTGGGCAATTTCTTAGAACACTCCCGGATTTTTTACTTTGAAAACGATGGAGGTCAGGAACTTTATCTGGGAAGCGCAGACTGGATGCCAAGGAATTTGGATAAACGGGTGGAGGTAATGTTTCCAATAGAAGAAGAGACATTAAAAGATCGGATTCTTTCCATTTTGAAGACTCAGTTAGAGGATAATGTAAAGAGCCATATTTTAAATCCCGATGGAACCTATGAAAAGCCAGATAGAAGAGGGCGTATGAAACGAAACAGCCAGGAGGAATTCTGTGCTGCAGCAGTGGAAGCGGTAAGTGAAGAACTAAAAAAATGGAGTCCAAATACCAGTCGTATTTTCCTTCCGGTGGAGAACCGTAACTAATGGAAGATTCCGTTTGTATTCCCTGTTTATCGCTTTTTTGTAAGAAAATAGTAAAGCAAAGATACCTTTCTTGTGGTAAAATGGATGCAGGCTTTTCTTCTTAAGTATAGAAGAAAAATGCGTACATAACGACAAGGGAGGTATTTTCATGTCCGAAACAATAAGCATCCTGGTTGTGGATGATGAGAAGGAAATTGCAGATCTGGTGGAGATCTATCTGGTCAGCGATGGATATAAAGTATACAAAGCCAATGATGCAGAAGAAGGGCTGCAGATCCTTGAGAAGAACCAGATCCATCTTGTGCTGTTAGACATCATGATGCCTGGAATGGACGGACTTACGATGTGTAAAAAGATCAGGGAAACCAATAACATCCCAATTATTATGCTCAGTGCAAAATCAACCGATCTGGATAAGATACTGGGACTGGGGACAGGAGCAGATGATTATGTGACAAAGCCCTTTAATCCGCTGGAACTGACGGCTCGTGTAAAATCACAGCTTCGCCGTTATACTCAGTTAAACCCCAACAGTTCCGCCAATGAAGCGGCAAAGAATGAGATTGCAATCCGGGGTCTGACCATTAATAAAGACAATCACAAAGTCACTGTCTATGGAGAAGAGATAAAACTGACTCCAATTGAATTTGACATCCTCTATCTTCTTGCTTCCAATCCGGGCAGAGTTTTCAGTACAGACGAAATATTTGAAAAGGTGTGGAATGAAAAGGTATATGAGGCTAATAACACGGTCATGGTACATATCAGGCGTCTGCGTGGAAAGATGAAAGAAGATACCAGACAGAATAAGATTATCACCACTGTCTGGGGGGTAGGATACAAAATTGAGAAGTGATATTAACCGCCGTTTCCATACCCGGGTGGTTGCCAATATTTTTTACAGTGCAGTGGTTACGGTATTAATAGAACTGTTCCTTGTGACCAACATCTCCCTGATCGCTTCTTATATGCGGAGCACGCAGAGAGACAATGCGTTTGTAGAGATGCTTACCACTTTTGATGCAGTCGTGATTTTAATTTATGTCATATTTGGAATTGGTATTTTTACCATTACCTTTCTTCTTTTACAAGAGAAGTCCATGCGGTATATCGCAAGGATTTCTGATGCCATGAGAAGTATTTCCGAAGGAGATTTAAATATTACGGTTGATATTGAAGGGGATGATGAATTCTCCATTATGGCTGCCAGCTTAAATAAGATGGTAGGAGATCTAAAGGAACTGATGGATAAGGAGAGGGAAGCGGAGCGGACAAAGAATGAATTAATTACTAATATTGCTCATGATTTAAGGACGCCTTTGACCTCCATCAATGGTTATCTGGAGCTTCTTTCCGGGGATACAAAGCTTGAACCGGAGATTCAGAAAAAGTACATAGGAATTGCATACGTGAAGACAAAGAGACTGGAAAAACTGATTGAAGATCTGTTTGGTTTTACAAAGTTAAACTACGGAAGAATGTCCATGCACGTCTCAAAGGTTGATGTGGTAAAACTTTTGAGCCAGCTTCTGGAGGAATTTTACCCCAGTTTTGTGGATAAGAATCTTTCCTATGAGCTTCAGAGCAATGTCCCGGTTCAGTTGGTTACGGCAGACGGCAATCTTTTGGCACGTCTGTTTGATAATCTGATTAATAATGCCATTAAATATGGTGCTGACGGGAAGAGGATTCTGGTGAAAGTTCATGGAAACGGGCAGCAGGTGGCTGTTTCGGTGATCAACTACGGCTATGTAATACCAGCCGATGAGCTGCCGCTTATCTTCAATAAGTTTTACCGGGTAGAGCAGTCCAGGTCCACCAATACAGGAGGCACAGGTCTTGGGCTGGCGATTGCAAAGAACATCGTGGATATGCACGGAGGAACCATTGATGTGACCAGTGATTTGTCTGGAACTGTATTTACCGTGAAGCTTCAGGTTGATTTTGATGTGAACAAAGAGAATTTTGGAAAGATAGGATGACAGGATGAAATTCAGAAAGATATCTCTGATTTATGCCATAGCATTCACCATCGCAGGCAGTCTCTCGCTGCCTGTTTTTGGTATGGATGATTCTGGTGCAGACTCTCCCACATATGAGTACAATGACACGTCTGGTACAGGAATGTCCATGGATGTGTCTTACGGATATGATGGAAATGCAAAAAATGGACGTTACATTCCTTTGGATGTAACTTTAAAAAGCCAGAACGGCGAGTCCTTTTCGGGAACGATAAGGATAGAAGCCATGGAAGCAGACTTTGATATTTATCATTATGAATATCCCGTATCCATGGATTCCGGGAAGATAATAGAAAAATCTATGGATATTCCCATTGGAAAGGCAGATGTGCTTTATGTAAAGCTGATTGACAGCAACGGATCAGAACGAATCAGCAAACGCTTAAAGATGAATGTTACTGCTGACACGGCTGAACTTTTTGTGGGAATTTTATCAGATGATCCAAGCCAGCTTTCTTACATGGACGGAGTAGGCGTTAATTACAGTTCCGTACGAATTAAGACGTTTCCATTGAAGACAGAAGACATTCCAGAACATGCAGTTGGTCTGGACCTTTTGGATGTGCTGCTAATTACGGATTATAATACCAGGGACTTCTCAAAAGAACAGATGTCTGCGATATGGGAATGGGTAAAAGGCGGGGGAACTCTTCTTTTTGGTACAGGAGCAAGGGCTGGAGATTCTCTTTACGCATTCCGGTCAGAACTTCTGGAAGAGAATTATGCTCCTCCCACAGAGCGGTCTGTTGACATGGGAGTAGAATATTCTACCAATGGCCCTGGTGATTCTTTCCTTAATCTGGTCTGTGCCGATGTATCGTTAAAAGGGGGAACCGGAGTGCTCTCCAACGACCAGTTTTCTGTTTTATCTTCTGTAGTAAAAGGAAAAGGGATGGTTGGGGTGGCTGCCTATGATTTTGTAGATATTTCCGAGTTCTGCCAATCTCACAGGTCCTATGTGGATAAGCTTTTTACCACACTTTTGGGAGAGACAAGACTGAGTCAGCTATCCTCTTATTTGTATAACGGTAATTCAGGACAGTATTGGTCTGTGCAGAACATGCTTAATACCGGGGATGTAGATAAGCTTCCTGATCTCCCTGTTTATATTGTCTTGATTCTGGGATATATCTTTTTGGCAGGACCCGGGATCTATCTGTATTTAAAAAAGAAGGAGCGGAGAGGGTACTATCGGTCTCTTGTTGTAGCGGTTTCCCTGACATTTACCGCCCTGGTGTATTTAATGGGAATTAAGACAAGATTTAAGGATACTTTTTTTACCTATGCCACTATTATGGATACCACAAAGGATTATGTGGATGAATACACTTATGTCAATATGAGAACACCATACAATAAAGCTTATGCGGTTTCCTTAGACCCTTCTTATGAGATTCAGCCGATAACCAGAAGCAACACCTATGATGCAACACCTGTTCCGAAGTTTACAGGAGCAGAAGAATCCAAGGTGCGGATCACCTATGGAAAAGAAGATACCAGATTTTCCATTCAAAATGTTGCTGCATTTACACCGGAATATTATTCTCTTAGGAAACGGGTTCAAAATAAAGATCATAAAGGCGTAATTGGAGATATCACTCTGTTTGAGGGAAAAGTCTATGGTACAGTTACCAATGAATATCCGTTTCCCGTAGAGAGAATCGGAATTCTGATGTACGGAAAGATGGTGCTTATCGACGGATTAAAGCCGGGAGAGAAGAAGGATCTGGAGGGAGTTTCTGTTGTCAATTATCCTATTAACAGCCCATTTCTTGTATCATCAAGAGTGACGGGAAGTTACTTATATCCAAAGCCGGATATTGATAATCCGGATTATATGCTGGCTCTTTACAGAACCAATATTTTAAACTTTTATCTGGATAAATATTCATCTTTTTATAATCAGGAGGCGAGAATTGTAGCCTTTGGAAAAAATGAATCAGGGAACCAGTTTGTAAAAAATGGCAATTATGAAACTTACGGAATGTCTATGTATACTTCAACCATTGAAGTGAACACCAGGAAAAATGGAAAAACTTCTCACTCAGCTCTGATGAAACCTCCTGCTGTCATAAGCGGACAGTATTATCCTGATGCAAATACAACCTATGCCGTAGATCCTGTGGCTTTGGAGTACTCATTGGGCAATGATCTGGAAGTGGAGAAGCTGATGTTTGAAAATCCCTCCAATGAGTTTATTAATAATGAGGGAATTGCCTACACCAATCTTTTTAAAGGAGATATTTATTTCTATAATCATAACACAGGCAATTATGATGTGATGGATTCCGACAAGATGGTTTATACTGCGAAAGAACTGTCTTCCTATCTTTCCCCTGGCAACACGCTGACTGTAAAATATGTCTGCAATAATGCAGGAGAGAGAAACTGGTATGTGACTCTGCCCATGCTGAGCGTTACAGGGAGGGATAAATAATGCTGGAGATCAAAAATTTATGTAAGAAATTTGGGAAATTCCATGCTTTAAATGGTTTGGATATTCACATTCCCAAAGGTTCCCTTTATGGATTTGTAGGTCCTAACGGGGCAGGTAAGACCACCACCATTAAGATTATGACCGGACTTCTTTTTGCAGACAGCGGCCAGGTATTGATTAACGGAACCGATGTAACCGGAGGAATCAATGATTTAAAACAGAGTATTGGTTATGTACCAGATTTTTTCGGTGTGTACGATAATTTAAGAGTGAATGAATATATGGAATTTTTTGCTTCCTGCTATGGTCTTGACGGGTTGAAGGCGAGAAACCGTTATATGACTCTTTTGGAGCAGGTTGGATTAGAAGACAAAGTGGATTTTTATGTGGATAGTCTGTCCAGAGGTATGAAACAGCGGCTTTGTCTGGCGAGAGCATTGATTCACGATCCCCATCTTTTGGTTCTTGACGAACCGGCTTCTGGTCTGGACCCCAGAACCAGATTTGAATTTAAGGAGATTTTGAAAGAATTAAAAGAGCAGGAGAAAACCATCTTTATCAGTTCCCATGTTCTTTCAGAATTGTCTGAGCTTTGTACGGATATTGGGGTCATAGATCAGGGGAAAATGGTTTTAACAGGAAGTATGGAGGAGATTCTTCGGCGGGTCAATGCCACCAATCCGCTGATTATCTCGGTTCTTGGCAATAAAGAAAGAGCTCTCACTATCTTAAAAGCCCAGCCCTGCGTTCAGACCATTGCAGTTAAGGATCAGGATATCCGGGTTAATTTTATGGGAGATGAACATGATGAAGCAATACTTCTTCAGCAGCTTGTGGATGCAGAAGTGTTAGTTCATGGCTTTTCCAGAGAACCTGGAAGTCTGGAGTCACTGTTTATGCAGATAACGGATCATGAAAAAGGAAAGGCGGTACTTGTACATGAAGTGGAATCCGGTATATAAACGGGAGATAACAGTCAGTTCCAGAAGTTTCCGCCTGGCGCTGATTTTGGTACTTTTTAATTCTATTTTGGCTCTTGTGGTGCTCCTTAATATGTATTCTGTGGTAGAACGGGTTAAGTTAACAGCAGAGATCCAGTATTCTTCCTTTATCAATATTTATGTGTTTGTGGCAGTGGTGGAATTTGTCATGCTTATGTTTATCATGCCGGCTCTGACTGCGGCAAGCATCAGCGGAGAAAGAGAACGCCAGACGCTTGATATTCTTTTAACAACAACCTTACATCCGCGGGATATTATATTGGGAAAGCTGATGTCTTCCTTTGGAACCATGTCCTTGATGGTCATATCCAGTTTTCCTCTTCTTTCCGTATCGTTTGTCTATGGCGGAGTCATGGCGTATGATATTTTCATTTTGTTTTTGTGTTATCTCTCTGTTGCTCTTTTATGTGGAAGTATGGGAATCTGTTTCTCTTCCATATTCAAACGATCCACCATTGCAACGGTTGTAAGTTATGCCGTTCTGGTGCTCATTGCAGCAGGAACTTATGCCATCAATGTATTTGCCCTGTCATTGACCCGTATGAATGTGAGCAATGCCTATGCCTCTTCCGTCAGTGGGGCGGCAGATCAGGCAAGTTCCGGAGGATTCTTATATCTTTTGTTATTAAATCCGGTAGCAACATTTTATGTTATGATTAACAGTCAGACAGGGGATAATCAGGTGATCAAAAGTTTAAATAACTGGTTTGGACCTCACCCATCCAATGTGATCATGGAAAACTGGGTGGTTTTAAGCATCGTCATTCAGCTTTTGCTGGCGGCTGTTTTTCTGGCGGTTGCAGTAAAAGCAGTGAATCCCATAAGACGGACTCGAATCAGAAAAACAAAATAACAGGAGGTTTTTATGCTGACAATCGGCTGCCATCTTTCTTCTTCCAAAGGTTATCTTTCCATGGGAAAAGAAGCGGTGAACATAGATGCCAATACGTTTCAGTTTTTTACCAGAAATCCAAGAGGAACCAAAGCCAAGGCGATGAATCCGGAGGATGTAGCCGCATTTCTTGTTTATGCCAGAGATCACGGCATAAATCAGATTCTTGCTCATGCGCCTTATACGTTAAATGGCTGCTCCAAGGATGAAGGGCTAAGAGAACTGGCGGAAGAAACCATGCGGGATGATTTAAGACGCATGGAATATACCCCGGGAAATTGTTATAATTTTCATCCGGGAAATCATGTGGGGCAGGGAGTGGAGACGGGAATCCAGTATATTTCCCATATGCTTAACCAGATTTTAACCCCGGATATAAGTACGACCGTTCTTTTGGAAACCATGTCAGGTAAGGGCACAGAGGTTGGAAAAGAATTTGAAGAATTAAGAGAAATTCTTGACCGGGTAACCCTTAACGATCAGATGGGAGTCTGTCTTGATACCTGTCATGTATGGGATGCTGGTTATGACATCAGGGATGATCTTGACGGAGTATTAAAACAATTCGACCAGACCGTGGGATTATCCAGATTGAAAGCGATTCACTTAAATGACAGTCTCAACCCGCTGGGTTCCCATAAGGACCGCCATGCAAAGATCGGGGAGGGATTTATAGGTGCGGAGGCACTTAAACGAATCGTCTGCCATCCGGTGTTAAAGGATCTTCCATTTTATTTAGAAACACCTAATGATTTACCTGGATATGCAAAGGAAATCGCAATGATGCGGAATGCAAAATAGCATATTTGCTAATCCTATAGTATAATGAAGTCATCCAAATATTAAGGAGGAAATGACATGGGAATTGTAAAAGCACTTACAACCGCAATAGGCGGTTCACTTGCAGATCAGTGGCTTGAAGTAATAGAAGCAGGAAATATGGGAGATCAGACTGTATTCGCTCCAGGAGTGAAGATCAGGAAGGGGTCCAACACAAAAGGAACAGATAATACGGTATCCGATGGTTCTGTGATTCATGTTTATCCCAACCAGTTTATGATTTTGGTAGATGGAGGAAAGATCATTGATTATACGGCTGAACCTGGATATTTTACCGTGAAGAATTCTTCTATGCCCTCCATGTTTAATGGGCAGTTTGAAGAAGCCTTAAGAGAATCCTTTGACAGAATCCGCTATGGCGGTCAGACACCTGCTTCCCAGAAAGTATATTTTATCAATCTTCAGGAGATTAAGGGGATCAAGTTTGGAACTCCAAGTCCTCTCAATTATTTTGACCAGTTTTATAATGCAGAACTGTTTTTAAGGGCTCATGGTACTTATTCCATTAAGATCACAGATCCCCTTCTGTTTTATTCCGAAGCCATTCCAAAGAATGCTGCTACTGTAGAGATCAACGATATAAATACCCAGTATCTATCTGAATTTTTGGAAGCCCTTCAATCCTCCATCAGCCAGATGTCAGCAGATGGAATCCGCATCTCTTATGTGGCATCCAAAGGAAGAGAGCTGGGGGAATACATGTCTGATGTTCTTGACGGTCAGTGGAGGGCACGCAGAGGAATTGCCATACAATCCGTGGGGATTGCCAGTATCTCCTATGACGAAGACTCCAAAGAGCTGATTCACATGCGCAACCAGGGTGCCATGCTTGGTGATCCTTCTGTAAGAGAAGGCTATGTTCAGGGTGCGGCAGCAAGAGGTCTGGAAGCTGCAGGCAGTAACTCCGGCGGCTCTATGACAGGATTTATGGGTATGGGCATGGGAATGAATGTGGGAGGCGGTATTTTAAATGCTTCTTCCGGCGCCAATCTTCAGCAGATGCAGACGAACAGACAGCAGCAGACACTTAAGGAGCAGGCCTGGACCTGTAGCTGCGGAAGCACCAATACCGGCAATTTCTGTCCGGAATGCGGAAGTAGAAAGCCGTCAGGTCCATGGACCTGCGAATGCGGATCGGTGAATACCGGCAAATTCTGTTCCGATTGCGGAAAACCTAAGTCATGAGTGTGACCATAACCTACCGTTGTCCTAACTGCGGAGGTCCTCTTAAATTTGATCCTAAAAATCAGAATTATGCCTGTGAATACTGTCTGTCAAAATTTTCTCAGGAAGAAGCACAGGATGAACAGTCAAAAGCCAGAGCAAAGGAAGAAAAGCCCGGGGAACCGGTTCTATACATCTGCTCCAGCTGCGGGGCAGAGATTGTGACTGATGAGACAACAGCGGCAACATTCTGCTACTATTGCCATAATCCTGTCATCTTATCCGGACGACTGTCGGGAGAGTATCATCCCGACTATGTGATTCCATTTTCCATTGATAAAATGGGAGCTGAAGATATTTTCAAAAGCTGGATTGAGAAAAAGAAGTTTATTCCAAAAGCTTTTTACGAAGAAGATCAGATTGAAAAAATTTCCGGCGTGTATTTCCCTTATCTGCTCTATAGCTGTAAGGCAGAAGGGGATCTTACTGCCAATGCTGACCGTCTGCGAATATGGGTAAGCGGAAACTATCGGTATACCGAGACCCAGACTTATGAGATCAGACGGGAAGGCACCATGGAAGTACGACTTATACCGCGTAACGCTTTAAAAAAAGCGAGCCGGGAATTGGCAGAGGGAATTCTTCCCTATGAAACCGGGCGGCTGAAACCTTTTTCCATGGGATACTTATCTGGTTTTGTGGCGGAACGCCGGGATATGGAGGAGAGGGATTTTTCCGAAGAGATGAAATCAGAGGTCCGTTCCTTTGCAGAAGATTCCTTAAGAAACAGCATTCAGTCCTACGATACCGTGCGGGTTCAGAACCGGAACGTGGAGCTGACGGATGAAACATGGGAATATGCCCTTCTTCCTGTATGGGCGCTTACTTATCATGATGAAGCAAAGAATAAGATGTATTACTTTACCATTAACGGGCAGACCGGAAAGGTATGCGGAAGGCTTCCGGTGGATAAAGGAAAACTTATGCTTCTCTTTACGGCAGTCTTCTTTCCTGTGCTGTTTGTCATGCTGATTGTGGGGTATTTTCTATGAAAAAGATATGTGCTGGATTGATTTTATTTCTTATGGTATTAATCTCTGTATTTGGTGGAACCAGAGAAACCTTTGGTCAGGAGCAACGTGTATTCGATGATGCAGGATTGTTATCCCAGGAGGAAAAGTCCGCTTTTGAAGACCGGATATCTTCCATGAGAGATGAGATGAACATGGATGTAGTGGTGGTAACCACCGAAGACACAGGCGGAAAGAGCGCCAAAGAATATGCAGAAGCTTATTACATTGATCATAATTATGGAGTAGGATCAGATTACCGTGGAGTATTGTTCTTAATTGATATGGATAACAGGGAGATCTATCTTCTTCCGGTGGGAAAGATGAATCGGTTTTTGACGGATAATCGTTGGAATGCCATACTTGATGCTTCTTATGAGGCTGTGAGCAAGCAGGATTATGCCGGTTCAGTAGATGACTTTTTAGATGGAGTTATAAAGTACTATCATGCCGGGATTCCAGGAGGTCAGTACAATTACGACAAAGATACGGGAACCATTCGTATTTATCGCAGTATCCGCTTGTATGAGGCTTTATTTGCCCTGGGAACGGCACTCTTAATTGCAGGGCTGTCCTGTATGGGAGTCGTTCACAGTTACTCTATGAAAAAGGAAAGAAGTCGTGGAAACAGCTATTTAAAGGCTTACCGGGGAGAAAGCCAGTTTGCCTATTATAACCAGACCGATCACCTGCTTCATAAGACAGTAACCCATATGATAATCCCAAGGAATAATAATAACCAGGGCGGAGGCGGTGGTGGTTTATCTTCTGGGGGCAGAAGTACCACTCATTCCTCTTCCGGACGAACCATGGGCGGAGGCGGACGGAAGTTTTAATAATTACAATACTATAAACCAGAAGCCTGGAGAGGACAAATCCCTTCCAGGCTTTTTTCCAATCTTTTATTCCAATAAGATGGGAACCGGTTGATCCAGAGTCATGGAATCCTCTGTTATGATGCAGTCATAAGCCAGCAGATGGACCCCTTCTTTGTCTGCCCTTAAAAGTGCTTTTGCAAATTCCGGGTGGGTCACAATATTGGGCTTAAAGGCCCGGATTCCTTTCATCTGAATTACAAACATAAGGTAGGATTCATATCCTTCCTTATGGGCACGGATCAGCTCGTCCACATGTTTGATTCCACGTTCTGTAGGAGCATCCGGGAACATGGCAAGTCCCTGTTCCTCTAACGTTACCCCTTTTACTTCCATGAACGCGGAGAATGAGGGATCTGACGCTTTAAAAGCCAGGTCAAACCGGGACTGGTCATAAGTGACTTCTCTTTTTAAGGTTTCTATAGTAAATCCATGCCTTCCGTCTCTGGTTAATCCCCTGTCACAGGGAAGTGGCAGAAAGTTCATATTCTCCGTCAGCCACTCAAACGTTGCCAGGTTAGGTGCCTGGGAATCCATATTAATAAGAAGAGGTCCATCTTCCCGCTCTTTTAACACTCCGATTAGAGAGTACCAGGTTTTTCTTCCAAGGGCAGCGGCTTCTGGATGAAACTGTACCAGCACTGTCACACCTGGAAGTAAGAGTTCTTTGCATCGTCCGGTATTTTTCACATGGCAGACAACGATCTCTTCTTTATCTTCTCCAGCAGAAATGGAAACATGGGCAATGAACCGGTTTGGTCTGCTGACAAAGATTCCCTTCTGCATATTTGTATATTTCATTTATCTTGCATCCTTTCTATATCTAAGTCTATTTTACCATAGATAGGTTTAAAATAACAGTCAGCATGTGTCTTTGTTACGGAAACATATGTCCGCATAAAGAGAACTTTTACTTGCGCCATTCACTAAAATGTGCTACAATGCTGGCAAGGTTTTTCTATTCATACTATGACAAAGCAGGAAAGGAATCAGATACCATGGAATTATCCTATCAAAGTACCCGGGGCGGGGAGGCTGGTGTAACAGCTTCCCAGGCAATTTTAAAAGGACTGGCAGCAGACGGCGGTTTATTTATGCCATCTTTTATTCCAAAACTTGACAAAACCATGAAGGAGTTATCCCTCATGACCTATCAGGAGACGGCATATGAGGTAATGAAACTGTTTCTTACTGATTATTCGGAAAAGGAATTAAAAAGCTGCATTGAGCGTGCTTATGACAGCAAATTTGACACACAAGAGATTGCTCCCCTTACAAAAGCAGATGGTGCTTATTATCTGGAACTTTACCATGGCAGTACCATTGCTTTTAAAGACATGGCACTTTCCATTCTTCCTCATCTGATGACTACGGCTGCGAAAAAGAATCAGGTAAAGAATAAGATCGTGATTTTAACAGCAACCTCCGGTGACACGGGAAAGGCAGCCATGGCAGGTTTTGCGGATGTAGAGGGAACAGAGATAATTGTATTCTATCCAAAAGATGGAGTAAGCCGGGTTCAGGAACTCCAGATGGTGACCCAGAAGGGGAATAATACTCATGTGGCAGCCATTCACGGGAACTTTGATGATGCACAGACCGGAGTGAAAAAGATATTCCGGGATAAGGAATTTGCAGACAGCCTGGACAAAAAAGGCTATCAGCTTTCTTCCGCCAATTCCATCAATATAGGAAGACTGGTTCCTCAGATCGTGTATTATGTCTATGGCTATGCAAGGCTTCTGTCCTCTGGAGAGATATCAGAAGGAGAATCCATTAATGTGACTGTACCCACCGGTAATTTCGGTAACATTCTGGCGGCTTATTTAGCCAAACAAATGGGCGTTCCCATCAAAACACTGATTTGTGCTTCCAATGAGAATAAAGTTCTTTTTGATTTCTTCCAGACTGGAACCTATGACAGAAACCGGGATTTTATTCTCACCAGCTCTCCGTCCATGGACATTCTGATTTCCAGTAATTTAGAGCGTCTGATCTATTTAAGTGCCGGATGTGACTCCTCTGTCAATGAGACACTTATGAAGGAATTGGGAGAAAAGGGAACCTATCACATAACCGAAGAGATGAAAGGGTACTTAAAAGACTTTACTGGTGGATTCGCTTCCGAAGAAGAGAACGGTTTTACCATAAAAGAACTGTTTGAGAACACCGGATATCTGATTGATACCCATACCGGAGTGGCAGCAACCGTATATCACAGCTACCAGAAAGCAACAGGCGATCAGACCAAGACAATCATTGCCTCCACTGCAAGTCCTTATAAGTTCTCCAGAAGCGTTCTGGAAGCCATTGAAGGAGAGCAGAAGACAAAAGACGAGTTTCAGATTATTGATCATCTTGCAGAGATATCAAAGGTTACGATTCCCCAGGCAGTAGAAGAAATCCGCACAGCCCCGGTACGTCATAATACGGAGTGCCATGCGGATCAGATGAAAGAAGCGGTAATTAATTTTCTGAACTAACGGAGTGCCATTCCTGCGAATTTGCGCCATTTTCCACGCAGGACCCGGTTGGAAAAGAAGATGGCACGGACCAGCCAGTCGATGGTCATGGCGATCCAGATGCCCATCAGACCAAGACCGAAATGCAGGCTTAAAACATAAGCCAGGACAATGCGGCAGATCCACATGGAGCAGACCGATACAACCATGGTAAAACGAACATCACCAGCCGCCCGAAGCCCGTTGGTCAGGCAGAAGGCGAGGGGATGGATTAACATGCAGCAGATGCTGTGATACAGCATGAGCTTTACAGCAAGAGCGCTGGTTTCCGGCGACAGCTGGAACAGGTTGGTTATGAGCGTTAAAAATGGAATAATGGAAAGGTTTAAGACAATGAGCCAGATATAGGCGGTCTTTAAAAGCTTTCCCATATATTTCTTTGCCTGATCCAGTTCGCCGGCACCCACACATTGTCCCACAACCGTTACCATGGCAATCCCGATGGCAGTAGCTGGTATGGTTTCCAGCCCGCAGATGGTGCTTGCCACTGCATTGGCGGCGATTGCAATGGTTCCAAAACTGGAGATCAGACTGGAAAGCAGGAGTTTTCCCAATTGGAAGATGCTGTTTTCCACTCCGTTTGGAACGCCTATGTAGAGAATTTTCCTCAGCATACCCTTGTCCATCTTTAAGGTAAAGTCCACAGACAGACCGGCATGCTTATGAAGAAGTATGAGGATAATAACGGCACAGAAAATTCTCGAGATCAGGGTAGAAATTCCTGAACCGGCAACACCCATCTGCAATCCAAAGATAAAGATTACATTTCCTACAATATTAACAATATTGGCAATAAGGGAAACCCGCATGGAGATGCCGGAGTTGCCCACAGAGCGGAACAGTGCAGCGGCACTGTTATAAAATGCAAGGAATGGATAGGAAAGAGAAGAAAGATAAAAGTAAATCCTTGCATTCTTCATTACGTCCTGATTGATATTGCCATAGATCAGGCGCAGAAGAGATTCATTAAAAATCAAAGTTACTGCCATCAAAACGATGGAAAGACCGCCCACAGCCAAAAAGAGCTGACCGGCAGCTTTGGAGACATTCTTATCATCTCTTCGTCCGATGTACTGGGCAGCAACCACAGACCCGCCGGCAGCCATGGCGCCAAACAGACCGATGAGAAGAACATTAATGGTGTCAACGATTGATACACCGGATACAGCGGCTTCTCCCACAGAAGCTACCATAAGGGTATCCGTCATTCCCATGGAAACAGCAAGGAATTGTTCGATGACCAGGGGGAAAATAAGTTTTTTCAGTTGTTTCTTTGTAAATAATTCCCTGGTGTCCAGTTCTGGAGCCACTTGATTCATAATATCTCTCCCATATTGTATTTATTTTTATACTTATTATAAGCCATATCCCTTATGAAAGCAAAATGTAACTTTGTTATAAAAAAAACAATCTTTTGAAATTTATTCTTTCCAAATAGGACAAAATGGTATATAATGATGAAATAAGAGATAAAATTTTAAACAAACGGAGGTTCGTGATATGTTAGTTTCAGCGAAAGAGATGCTTGAAAAGGCAAGAGACGGAAAGTACGCAGTCGGACAGTTCAACATCAACAACCTTGAGTGGACAAAGGCTGTTTTACAGACAGCAGAGGAATTAAAATCTCCAGTAATTCTGGGTGTTTCCGAAGGTGCTGGCAAATACATGACAGGTTTTAAGACAGTGTCCGCCATGGTAAAATCCATGATTGATGAATTAAAGATTTCTGTTCCGGTAGCACTTCATCTTGACCATGGTTCTTATGACGGCTGTTATAAGTGTATTGAAGCGGGTTTTTCCTCTATTATGTTTGACGGTTCCCATTATCCCATTGCTGAGAATGTGGAGAAGACAACAGAACTTGTGAAGGTATGCAGGGAAAAGGGAATGTCTCTGGAAGCTGAGGTAGGTTCCATTGGCGGAGAAGAAGACGGCGTTGTAGGCATGGGGGAATGTGCTGATCCGGATGAATGCAGGCAGGTTGCTGATCTGGGCGTTACCATGCTGGCAGCAGGAATCGGTAATATTCACGGCAAATATCCGGCTAACTGGGCAGGTTTAAGCTTTGACACTCTTGCAGCAATCAAGGATAAGGTGGGCGATATGCCGCTGGTGCTTCATGGAGGTACAGGCATTCCGGAAGATCAGATTAAAAAGGCGATCAGTCTTGGTGTTGCAAAGATCAATGTGAATACAGAGTGCCAGCTTACTTTTGCAGAAGCAACCCGTAAGTACATTGAAGCAGGCAAAGATCTGGAAGGCAAGGGCTTTGATCCAAGAAAACTTCTTGCTCCAGGTACGGAAGCAATCAAAGCAACCGTGAAAGAAAAAATGGAATTATTTGGTTCTGTTGGAAAAGCTTAATTACAGAATATAAATATTTTTTCAAAAAGTACTTGATTTTTTTAGGAAAATGATTTATTTTAGATAGGAACGATGGCGTTCTCCTTATATCAGGAGGGCGCCTTTTCTGATATTTAAGCATAATCAGATAGTAGGAGACTTAAAAAGGGCAAACTGACTTAATATTATTAAGTGGTAATTCATATGAGAGGATGGAAAATGTATGAGTGAAGTTGTGAATGTAGCCGAGGTGTTCGGTAAGAATGTATTTAATGAAGTCGTAATGAGAGAGCGTTTACCAAAATCAGTGTTCAAGAAGTTAAAAAAGACCATTGAGGATGGGGCAGAGTTAGATCCTTCTATTGCGGATGTGGTTGCACATGCAATGAAAGACTGGGCGATTGAGAGAGGTGCTACCCATTACACCCATTGGTTTCAGCCTCTTACCGGAATTACTGCTGAAAAGCATGATTCTTTTATTTCTGCACCAACAGCAGAGGGAAAGGTTATCATGGAGTTCTCTGGAAAGGAACTGGTAAAAGGAGAACCGGATGCATCTTCTTTCCCATCCGGTGGATTAAGAGCAACTTTTGAGGCTAGAGGATATACTGCATGGGATTGTACTTCCCCAGCTTTCTTAAGAGAAGATGCCATTGGTGTAACCCTTTGTATTCCTACCGCTTTCTGTTCTTATACAGGAGAAGCACTTGATAAAAAGACTCCTCTTTTAAGATCTATGGAAGCCGTTGATGAACAGGCATTAAGAATCTTAAGACTGTTTGGCAACACTACAGCAAAGAGAATCACTCCATCCGTTGGACCTGAGCAGGAATATTTCCTGGTTGACCATGAGAAGTATTTACAGAGAAAAGACTTGATTTATGCCGGGCGCACATTATTTGGTGCTATGCCTCCCAAGGGACAGGAACTGGAAGATCATTACTTTGGTTCCATTCGTGAGAGAGTAGCGGCTTACATGAAAGAAGTCAATGAAGAACTCTGGAAGTTAGGAGTTCCGGCAAAGACACAGCATAACGAAGTTGCACCGGCACAGCATGAGCTTGCACCGATTTATGAGCAGGCAAATGTAGCTGTTGATCATAACCAGCTTGTCATGGAGACACTTAAGAAAGTAGCGGGGCGTCATGGATTAAACTGCCTCCTTCATGAGAAGCCATTTGCAGGAGTAAACGGTTCCGGTAAGCACAACAACTGGTCCTTAACTTCTGATGATGGAATTAATTTATTAAATCCAGGAGAGACACCTCATGAGAACATTCAGTTCCTGCTGGTATTATCCTGTATCTTAAAAGCCGTTGACAAACATGCAGATCTTCTTCGTGAGTCAGCAGCAGACGTTGGAAATGATCACAGACTGGGAGCTAACGAAGCCCCCCCTGCAATCATTTCAGTATTCATCGGCGAGCAGTTAGAGGATGTGGTAGATCAGCTTTGCAGTACTGGAGAAGCAACTCACTCAAAGACCGGCGGAACATTAAAGACCGGTGTAAGAACTCTGCCGGATTTATTCAAAGATGCGACAGATCGTAACAGAACCTCTCCGTTTGCATTTACCGGCAATAAGTTTGAATTCCGTATGGTTGGTTCCTCTGATTCCATTTCCTCTCCAAACGTTGTATTAAATACCATTACAGCAGAGGCATTCAAAGAAGCAGCGGATATTCTTGAAAAGGCAGATGATTTTGATACTGCAGTCCATGATCTGATCAAAAAACAGCTTGCAGATCACAGAAGGGTGATCTTCAACGGTAACGGCTATTCTGAGGACTGGGTAGAAGAAGCTCAAAAGAGAGGACTTCCGAACTTAAAATCAATGGTAGAAGCCATTCCATCTCTTACAACAGAAGCTTCCATCAAGATGTTTGAGGAATTTAAGGTATTTACAAAAGCAGAACTGGAATCCCGTGTTGAGATTGAATATGAGGCTTACAGCAAAGCAATCAATATCGAAGCAAGAACCATGATTGACATGGCTGGAAAACAGTTGATTCCGTCCGTTGTAAAATATACTTCTTTACTGGCAGATTCCTTAGGAAAGATCAAATCTGCATGTCCGGAGGCTGATACCAGCGCTCAGGAAGAACTGTTAATCGAAGTAAGTGCATACCTTTCCGATATGAAGGTAGCATTATCCGCATTGAATGAAATCGCTGATAAATGTGCAGCCATTGAAGACAACAAGGATCAGGCAGTCACATATCATGACGAAGTAGTGCCAGCCATGGCAGCCCTTCGTGAGCCGGCTGATAAACTGGAAATGATTGTAGACAAAGATTTATGGCCTCTGCCAAGCTACGGAGATCTGATTTTTGAAGTATAAAAGATAGAGAAGATAAGAGAATGATACGTCTGGAAGAGGACTTTTAAAAGCCCTTTCCGGACGTATTTTTGCGTCAATGGATGCTTTCTTCAATCAGGTAGATATCTGCGGGAAAATCTGCTAGAATAGAGAAGCAGGATTATAAAAGAAATTAATATTGGGAAAAGAGGCCATATTTATGGAGACCATGACATATGTAACGACAATATTGGAAAAGATTATTCATATACCAAGCCCCAGCGGCTATACAAAAGAAGTGTTAAAGGCAGTGGAAGAGGAAGCAGAAACATTTGGTTATTCCTCCGTTTATAACCGCAAAGGCGGACTCATTATAGAAGTTCCCGGACAGACAAAGGAAGTCCTTGGATTATCCGCCCATGTGGATACTCTGGGTGCCATGGTCCGTTCCATAACTCCGCAGGGTATGTTAAACATTGTGTCCGTAGGCGGCTTTATGATGGAAAGCATTGAGGGCATGTACTGTAAGGTCCATACCAGAACTGGTAAGACATACACTGGAACCATACTCACCAAAGAGCCGTCTGTCCACACCTATGACAATGCAAGAACACTGGAGAGAAAAGAAAAGAACATGGAAGTCCGTCTTGATGAGATGGTGGAAAATGCAGAAGATGTAAGCGCCTTGGAGATCTGTGCAGGAGATTATATCAGCTTTGATCCTATGTTTGAATATACAGAAAGTGGTTTTATTAAATCCAGACATTTGGATGACAAAGCTTCTGTGGCTGTGCTTCTGGGTGTATTAAAGGATTTGAAGGAGTCTGGACAGCTTCCGAAGAGAACGTTAAAGATCGTAATCAGCAACTATGAAGAGGTGGGGTTTGGTGCAAGCTGGATTCCAGAGGATATTGAGGAATTTATTGCAGTGGATATGGGTGCCCTTGGAGATGATCTGACAGGTGGAGAACAGAAGGTATCCATCTGTGCCCAGGATTCTTCCGGCCCTTATGATTATGAGATGACAAGCACTCTCATCTCGATTGCAAAAGACCTTAAACTGGATTATGCTGTGGATGTATTCCCTCATTACGGTTCTGATGTGGGAGCAGCAATCCGAGGCGGCAACAACATTCGGGGAGCATTAATCGGACAGGGGGTCCATGCTTCCCATGGAACCGAGCGTACCCACCGAAAGGGAATGGAGCAGACCTTAAAGCTGATTGAGGGTTATGTGAATCGCTAAGGAATGCCTTCCAAATTCTTTCAAAATAATGAATATTGTAGAATGTTGGAAAGCTTTTATGATATAATTACTGCCATATCATAAGAAGTATTATTTGAGGAATAAATATGAAACCACATGTATTTGCAATCTGTGCCTATAAGGATTCTCCTTATTTGGAATCCTGCATCCGTTCCTTAAAGGGACAAACTGTCCCGACGGATATTGTGCTTTGTACCTCCACACCCAGTCCTTATATTACCAGTCTGGGAGAAAAATACGGAATAGCCGTATGGATAAGAAAGGGAAAGAGCAGCATCAGGGAAGATTGGAACTTCGCCTATCACAAGGCAGATGCCCGTTTTGTTACCATAGCGCACCAGGATGACCGGTACCATAAGGATTATGTAAAGACGCTTTTGGAATGTTATAAAAAGTATCCGGATATGACCTTATTTACCAGTGGATATGCGGTAGTAAGGGAAGATAAGCTAGCAGGATTTGAACCAGTGGAATTTGTTAAGAGGATACTGCGTGCTCCTCTTCGCCTGCGCAGTTGCAGCCATTATTCCATAATTAAGAAAAGTGTGCTTATATTTGGTAATTCTATCTGCTGTCCGGCATGTACCTATAATAAAGAGCTGTTGGGAGAACCTCTCTTTACTTCTCCGTATCAGTTTGCCCTGGACTGGGACACCCTTTATAAACTCGCCATGCGGCAGGGACGATTCATCTGTGCAGAGCGTCCCCTTTTGTTTTACAGAGTTCATGAAGAGGCAACCACCAAAGCCTGTATTGCGGATAACAGCCGCGAACGGGAAGAGACCCAGATGTTTTTAAAGATGTGGCCGCGCCCGGTTGTAAACGTGCTTATGTATTTTTACCGGAACGCTTATAAAGAGTATGAATAGATTGGAGAATGAGAAAATGAAAGTTGTATTACTAGCGGGAGGGCTTGGCACCCGGATCAGTGAAGAGAGCCATTTAAAGCCAAAGCCCATGATTGAGATTGGAGAAAGACCCATTCTCTGGCATATTATGAAATATTATTCCCAGTATGGATTTCATGATTTTGTAATCTGTCTTGGATATAAACAATATGTGGTAAAGGAGTTTTTTGCGGATTATTTCCTTCACACCTCAGACGTGACCTTTGACCTTGCCAACAACAGCATGGAAGTACATAATAACTATTCTGAGCCATGGAAAGTGACTCTGGTGGACACTGGCTTAAACACCATGACCGGAGGGCGTATTAAGAGAATTGAACCGTATATCGGCAAGGAGCCTTTTATGCTCACCTATGGTGACGGTGTCTGTGATGTTGATTTAGACGGACTGCTTCAGTTCCATCGGAGCCATGGAAAGATTGCAACCATGACTACCGTGAACATTGCCCAGTTAAAGGGTGTCCTGGATATTGATGAGGGAGATGTGGTCCGTTCCTTCCGGGAAAAGGCAGAAGCGGATGCCAGTCTGATCAATGGAGGATTTATGGTTATGAATCCTGAGATTTTTTCCTATTTAAAGGATGACACTACAGTGCTGGAACAGGAACCTCTTCAGAATCTTGCAAAAGAAGGCCAGCTCATGAGTTTCCATCACACTGGTTTCTGGCAGTGTATGGATACCCAGCGTGAGATGAAGAAACTGGAAGAACTGTGGCAGTCCGGCAAGGCACCCTGGAAGATTTGGGAGAATTAATATGACGAATTGGACAAGTGAAACGTGGAAAGAATGTTTGGGATTTTATAAAGGGAAAAAGGTTCTGGTCACCGGACACACTGGTTTTAAAGGGTCCTGGCTCTGCCGCCTTCTTATGAATGCAGGTGCAGAGGTCACCGGATATTCTTTAACCCCTCCGACTGACCCGAATCTGTTTGATGTAACCGGGCTTTCAGATGTTATGAACTCCATAACCGGAGATGTGAGAGATCTGGACCATTTAAAAAAGGTATTTGAGGAGAGAAAGCCGGAGATTGTATTTCATCTGGCAGCCCAGCCCATTGTCCGTGATTCCTATAAAGATCCGGTGTACACATATGAAACCAATGTGATGGGTACGGTTCATATGCTGGAATGTGTCCGCCTTACCTCTTCCGTAAAGTCATTTCTAAATGTTACTACTGATAAGGTATATGAGAACCGGGAATGGGAGTATGGTTACAGGGAGAATGATCCCCTCGACGGGTATGATCCTTACTCTAACAGCAAGTCCTGCTCTGAGCTGGTAACCCACAGCTATGCCAGATCGTTCTTTTTGGATGGGCAGACCGCAATCTCCACCTCCAGGGCGGGAAATGTAATCGGAGGTGGAGACTTTGCCAATGACCGCATTATTCCAGACTGCATCCGTGCAGTTCAGAAAAAGCAGGAGATCATTGTCAGAAATCCTCATTCCACAAGGCCGTATCAGCATGTACTGGAACCTCTTTCTATTTATATGACCATTGCCATGAAACAGTATGAAGACCGTACGTTCCAGGGATACTATAACGTAGGTCCGGATGACCGGGATTGTGTGACAACTGGGGAACTAGCCAGTCTTTTTTGTGAATTATGGGGAGACGGCATTACCTGGGCAGACCGTTTTGAAGGTGGTCCTCATGAAGCTAATTTCCTGAAACTGGATTGCTCAAAGATAAAACGTGTATTCCACTGGACCCCAAGATACAGTGTAAAAGAAGCAGTAGAAAAAACCATTCAGTGGACAAAAGCTTATCTGGATGGTGCGGATATGCTTGAAGTTATGGATCAGCAGATCGCAGAATTTTTTAGTTCCTAGAACCGAGAGGAGGAGATCGTTATGTTTGAACACAAATCAGAACAAGAAGCAAGAGAAGAGATTCTTGAACTTGTAAAAGAATATTGTGATACGTTTCACAATCAGAAGAAGCCCTATGAGGAGGGAGACCGAATTTCCTATGCTTCCCGAGTGTATGATCACGAAGAGATGGTGAACCTGGTGGACAGTTCTCTGGAATTTTGGCTGACTTCTGGCCGCTACACCAATGAGTTTGAAAAGAAATTTGCAAAATACTTAAATGTCCGGTTTTGCTCCCTTGTCAATTCCGGTTCTTCTGCCAATCTTCTGGCATTTATGACACTTACTTCTCCGCTTTTAAAAGAGCGTCAGATCAGGCGGGGAGATGAAGTAATTACTGTGGCAGCAGGATTTCCAACTACAGTCAATCCCATGATCCAGTACGGGGCAGTCCCGGTATTTGTAGATGTAACCATTCCCCAGTATAATATTGATGTAACCATGCTGGAGGCAGCACGTTCTGAAAAGACGAAAGCAGTCATGATTGCCCATACTTTAGGGAATCCATATGATCTTTCCAGTGTAAAAGCCTTCTGTGATAAATACAATCTGTGGCTGGTGGAAGACAACTGCGATGCTCTTGGAACAAAGTACACCATTGACGGCGAAGAACGCTTTACCGGAACTATCGGAGATATTGGAACTTCCAGTTTCTATCCCCCTCATCACATGACCATGGGAGAAGGAGGAGCAGTTTACACCAGTAATTCCCTGCTCAACAAGATCATTCGCTCTCTACGTGACTGGGGACGGGATTGTGTATGCCCGTCAGGAACAGACAATCTGTGCGGACACCGGTTTGACCGCCAGTATGGACAGCTTCCGGTAGGCTATGACCACAAATATGTGTATTCCCACTTTGGCTATAATCTAAAGACTACAGATATGCAGGCATCCATCGGCTGTGCCCAGCTTGATAAGTTCCCTTCTTTCGTGGAACGCAGACGTCATAACTTTGACCGTCTTTCTAAAGGGCTTTCAGAGGTTTCTGATAAACTGATTCTGCCAGAGGCATGTCCTAATTCTAAGCCAAGCTGGTTTGGTTTTCTTCTTACCTGCAAGGAAGGAGTGGACCGAAATCAGGTAGTGTCCTATGTGGAATCCAAAGGAGTACAGACCAGAATGCTGTTTGCCGGAAATCTAACAAAGCATCCCTGTTTTGATCAGATGCGGGAAGCGGGAGAAGGGTTCCGTATTGTTGGTGAATTAAAGAATACAGACCGGATTATGGAAGATACGTTTTGGGTTGGTGTTTATCCGGGAATGTCAGATGAGATGATTGATTATATGGCAAAGGTGATAAAAGAAGCTGTCAGACAGTAATGGGGGAGATATGGAAGAATACGATTTAACAAAAGTCCATCAGGCTAATCTTGCCATATTAAAGGAGATTGACCGGATCTGCCGCACATACCGGATCAAGTATCTTCTGGATGCAGGGACACTGTTAGGAGCTGTCCGTCATAAAGGATTTATTCCCTGGGATGACGATGCGGATGTGGCATTTACCCGTCCCAACTATGAGGCATTTTTAAAGGTGGTAAGGAGAGAACTTCCTGATACTATGGAACTGTTAGAGCCAAAAGACTTAAAAGGCGGAAAAGCGTTCTATGATTTTACTGCCCGGATTCTCTATAAGAACAGCAGAACTCATGAAGATTCAAAAGAGATGGAATACTATGAAGGAAAGTTAAATCATTTGTGGGTGGATCTATTTACCATTGATGAATTGCCGGAGAGAAAGTTTTCTTCCACTCTGACCCTGTTTCTTCACACCATAATCTATGGAATGGCAATGGGACACCGGTATAAGCTGGATTTAAAAAAATACAGTCTGACCAATAAAATCGGTGTAGGTGTTCTGGCGCTGATTGGAAAGCTGATACCTATGAAGGTGCTGAGAAAGTTTCAGTATCAGATAGCGGTGAAAGACCGAAAAGGGAAAAGCAGGCTTCGCTATTACAGTAACTATCAGCCGGACTATCTATATGTGACTCTTAAAAAAGAATGGTGTGAGGAGACGGTGGATTTAGAATTTGAAGACACCAGACTGATGGCACCAAAGGGCTGGCATGAAGTCTTGACCTGGATTTACGGGGATTATAAGGAACTGCCTCCCAAAGAGATGCGTGTGCCGACCCACTCCAGTACGGAGATTCAGATTTACGATTGATAATCAGGATTAAATGAAAGCAGTGCAAGGTCTGACACATTTGTGAAGATTTTCTGACTTTTTTCCGAAAGCACTACAAAAAAGGAGATACATCCTATATAATGTTACATGTTCATTAAGGAGGAAATTATGATGAAGAACAAAGCGTTCATGATATGTGCTGTGTCAGTGCTGTTATTATCAGGCTGTACAAAAAGCACCATCCTTTCTTCAGGCGGTCCGGCAGAGCCGGTTTTTGAGACTCAGCAGGGAATTGTTTTAGACTGGTCTCAGATTGGGAACGATATGGATGAAGAATTTGTTAACAATGACCAGTATCCGATGGCATTGAGTGTTAATTACAGCATGGAACCGAAGACAAAAAGTATGGATTTAACATTAATTGTGAGACAGGGGACAACCTCAGAAGAGGCAGTGGAGTTTGCCAATGCAGCCGTAAGGTTCTTAAATGATGAAGCAGCCATTCAGGATTTCTCCTTTGAGAGATCAAGTGAAACCTCTTATGGAGGATTCTTTAAGGAATACGATCTGCATGTGATGGTTATTCCGGACAATACCATGGCTCAGGAAGAGTATTGGCTTGTGGATCAGGAGATTCCAAAGGGATCGGATCAGGCAATTGAACCAAAGGCTGATGCGGTTATTATGGAAACGACAGCACCAGAAGATGAGGAAGATGCCGAAGAGGAAGAAGCATCCTCTGCAGCATCCAAATGAGAATGATAAAAAAACATGGATGAAGAGTGACTTAAGGTCAGTTCTTCATCCATGTTTTTTTGTAACGATTATTGGTTAATCAGAATCCACTGCCAGTCCGCTGTGATAGGAGTAATTCCCCAGTTCTTTTAACAGCCGGTTGTGATCCAGGCTTTTTAAGGGAATGGAAGAAGAAAGTTCTTCGTTTAACAGGAAAAAAATATCGTTACACTTAATCATGGTATGGTGGAAAAGTTCTGGAAAGGATGCTTTGGAAGCAAGTCTGGGATTCCAGGGATTGCACCAGGTTTCATGATTTAAGTTCAGCGTTTCCACCGGATCTGGAACAATATCTGTAACCAGCTTTTTCGATGCGATTGGGTTACGCAAAAACAGGGATTCTATAAACTCAATGCTGTTTTTCTTCCTGCTTTTCGGGTCTGCAAGGGTTCGGCAGCCAAGCCGCAGGGCAATGATGGACCGGGATACCATTCTGGGAGTTACCTGAAAGTTATTCTTATAGTTTAAAGGATAATAGGTTTCATTAATACAGCTCGATAAAAATCTGGAAAGAAACTGCATCTCCTGGCCGTTTAAACAGATGGTAGCCGCCTGATTAAACTGGGAAGGCTTTTTTTTCTTATATTTCATAAGAAGCAGAGCATCAATGTCATTTTCCAGCGTGGCATGAAGTCCGTGGTGGTAATTGCTGGAATTTTTTACATTATACTCAATTCTTCCGTAGACATAGGGGTGGCAGATGGAGTCTCCGATATAATGACAGAAAAATCCACTCATATAGGAGATTGCTTGTTCCCGCTGTTGTCTTGATTCAATTTGGGACAATCGGTTTAAGCAGGTAACAAAAAAGTCATGGACATGATTCTCGTGCATATAAGAACCGACATTGCGGTAATCTCTGTGACGCAGAATGGGAATATTGTAAAAAAACATATCCGGACCCTGAAGACCAAGCTGATAAAGCCAGCGGTATTTTGATATGATTCGTTTTAAAGAATTATTATCCATATCATTATAAACCTTGACTCCCATCAGGTAGTGGGTTGTAAAACCGGGCATATTGTTCACCTCACATTTTTATTAAGTACAAGAAAGTATAGCTTGATTATACCATAGGTTCCTTTTTTTTGTATGAAAATCACTGGAAATTTTCATACTATGCGGTTTTCCAGAATATGTGTTAAGGAAAGCACTGGGGAGATGATTCCATGATACATCACATACATGAACTGGTCTGGGGACCATGGCTTCTGATTCTATTCCTTGGGATAGGAATTGTATACACGATAAAAACAGGATTTTTTCAAATCAGGAAGCTCTCTTACTGGTGGATGCAGACCATTGGAAGCATTCGGGAAGAGGAGGATGACAAAACAGGAGGTGTAACCAAATTTCAGACAGCCTGTACAGCTCTTGCAGCCACCATTGGTACCGGCAACATTGTGGGTGTTGCCACTGCTCTTACAGCAGGAGGACCAGGCGCCATATTCTGGATGTGGGTATCAGCAGCCATTGGCATGATGACGGGTTATGCAGAAACCATGTTGGGAATCCGTTACCGTTACAGAGATCAGAATGGTGCATGGATCTGCGGTCCCATGGTATATCTGGAGCGAGGGCTTAAAAAACCTGTTCTTGGCATGATATACAGCTTTTTGTGCATCATGGTATCCCTTGGAATGGGAAGTATGGTTCAGTCCAATTCCATTGCAGAAACCATGGAATATTCTTTTGGCATTGCTCCTGCCTCCATTGGCGTTCTTTTAACAGGAGTGGTTTTTTTAGTTATTCTTGGCGGAATCAGCAGGATTGCAGTAGTATCTGAACGGCTGATCCCCATATCAGCAGGAATCTATATGTTATTTTCTATGGTGGTTATTATGTCCTGTTTTGACAAAATACCATATATTTTTCAATGTATTTTTAAAGATGCGTTTCAGCCGGTTGCGGTTTTTTCCGGTGCGGCTGGATATGGGATCAGTAAAAGTCTTCAATATGGCATTTCAAGAGGAGTATTTTCCAATGAGGCTGGACTGGGAAGCATGGCAGTGCTTCATGGAGCGGCTGAAGATACAACTCCTCAGCAGCAGGGCATGTGGGCAATGTTTGAAGTGTTTTTTGATACGATATTAATCTGCACCATGACTGCCATGGTAATTCTCTGTATGACGGATGGAGATGCGGCAGGTTCCGGTTATGACGGGGCAGCTCTTACTGCATACAGCTTTTCAAAGCGTCTTGGACCAATGGGTCAGTATGTAGTGTCAGGAGCCATGCTTGTCTTTGCGTTTGCAACCATTATTGCATGGTATTATCTTGGGCGCCAGGCAGCCGTTTACCTGGCAGAGAGTTTGAAGAAACGGAACATTCTCTATTTTGTTCAGCGGATTTTAAGAGGTAAAGTGTATACATTTCTTTACCTTGGAGCCGTTTTTTTAGGCTGTCTTGCAAAGCTTGAGACTGTATGGGAATTTTCTGACATCTGGAATGGTCTTATGGCAATTCCCAATATGATTGCGCTTATTTTCCTCATAAAAGAGGTAACGGTTCCAGAATAAAGATTGCATCTATTTCAATAAACTTATCCATACATAAACAGGAGGTATATCAAATGTGTACTGCTCTTACGCTCCAGTCTAAACAGGGAGAAACTATTTTTGGAAGAAACATGGACTTTTCTTATGATATTGAACCCCATCTTTATATTGTTCCGTCCGGATACCAATGGAGAAACAGCTTCAACGGAAGCCGTATTACGAATCGTTACCGGTTCATTGGCATTGGACAGCAGATTGATAGCCTTTTGGGATTTTTTGATGGGGTCAATGAGATGGGATTTGCAGCAGCAGCACTTTATTTTGCGGGTTATGCAAATTATGGCAGTACTCCGGGAGCGGACCAGAATAATGCCATTGCCTCCTTTGATTTTCTCCATTATATCTTAGGAAACTGTGCAAATGTTGAAGATTTAAAGAGAGTAATAAAACAAATAAGAATTGTAGGTGTTGAAGATCCTGTAACAAAGACTGTGGCACCTCTTCACTGGATTGCAGTGGACCGAAGCGGAAACTGTGTGGTAGTGGAACAGACGGACAGGGGAATGGAGATCTTTCATAATCCTGTGGGAGTCCTGGCAAACAGTCCTGATTTTACATGGCATCTGACAAATCTAAGAAATTATATGGAAGCAAGTCCTTATCAGGAAGAGGAAGTGTTCTGGGGAAATTACCGGCTGACTCCGTTCGGACAGGCGGGAGGAACTCAGGTCCTTCCCGGTGGTTATACCTCTCCGGAAAGATTTGTGCGGACGTCTTATCTGAAATCCTTTATACCGGTTCCAGAAACCGCGAATCAGGCAGTGGTCTCCTGTTTTCATATAATGGAAAGTGTGATGGTGCCGAAAGGGGCTGTTATAACGAACAGAAATGAATACGATTATACTCGGTATACGGCATTTATTAATACGGCTACCTGTGAATATTTCTTTAAAACTTATGACAATATACAGGTAGGAACTGCCGGGCTTTTTGAGAATGAGAAACCAGATGTCAGACTGGTTAACTTGGGAGCGATTTAAGATTCAGCCAGAAAGCTGTTTAAAAAGGGAGGAGGGCTGGTAAATGCTTACCAGCCCGTATTATGAAAAAAATATTATAATTAATTTTCTTTACACCATTAGTATATCCAGCAATCATGAAGAAATCATGTTATTGATGTAAAAGGTTTTTGAATGAACTTTAAACAAAATATGAACAACTGGACAAACTCTGGCTGATTTGATAAAATACAAACATATGCGAGCGTAACAGCGAGAAAGGAATAACAATTATGACGAATCCGGTAATAACAATTACAATGGAAAACGGCGATGTAATCAAAGCCGAGCTTTACCCAGAGGTTGCACCAAACACAGTGAACAACTTTATCAGTCTTGTTAAAAAAGGTTTTTACGATGGTTTAATTTTTCACAGAGTCATCAATGGTTTTATGATTCAGGGAGGTTGTCCTGACGGCAACGGCACTGGTGGTCCTGGTTATTCCATTAAAGGAGAATTCAGCCAGAACGGCGTGACGAATTCATTTAAGCATTCCGAAGGCGTGCTTTCCATGGCAAGAGCTATGCATCCAGATTCAGCAGGATCACAGTTCTTTATTATGCACAAAGATGCACCTCATCTTGATGGCGCTTATGCCGCATTTGGCAAAGTAACAGAAGGAATGGATATTGTGAATAAGATTGCCGATGTTAAGACGGATTATAATGACCGTCCGTTGACTGAGCAGAAGATTAAGTCCATGACCGCAGATACATTTGGGGAAGAATATCCAGAACCAGAGACCTGCTAATATGATGATGGTGGAACGGGAAATTATAATAGAAGGAAGCAAGTTTAAGATTACCGTCTCCGATGATCAGAAGGCCCTGCGGTCTGCTTATGCAGAAGGCAGGGCTGTTATTGGTTTATGGGATCAAAGATGCGGTGGACAAAGTCTTTCTCCTGCTTCTTATGTGGTGGAATCCATAGAAGATATCAATGAAGAGTTATTAGAAAGAGTGGTAAGAAGAAGGGTTGGACTACCCTGGCATATTAAAAGAACCAGCCGGCTTACCATAAGGGAATTTGTGAAGGAAGACTGGATTTCTATACCAAGGGAACCCGATGGAGGAAAAAGCGGTAAGATCTTTCTTAATCAGGATTTGCTGGGAGAGTACATCAGATGCCAATATGGTTTTTATGAGTATGGTATCTGGGCAGTTATTGATAACGAGACTGGAAGCGTAATAGGAAAAGCAGGAATTGTGCCTATGGATCCACAGGAGTGCGATCCGTTTTTTCGGATAATAGAAAAAAATGATACCCCCGTGGAACTGGGATATCATATCTTTTCAGCGTGGAGAAACAAAGGCTATGCCAAAGAAGCATGTCAGGCAATCTTAGCTTATGCAGGAGAACGGATCTCCCGTAAGGTCTATGCAAGAATAGAAGAATCTAATATTCCTTCGGTCAATCTTGCAAAAGATCTTGGATTTGTGCTTATAGACCGAACATGTAGCGGATTAAGCCAGCCGCTGTGTCTTTATGAGTGGAATTGGTCATAACGGAAAGAATAGGACCATCAATCAAAAGTCCTGTATTCTCCTGAAAACTGTCCCCATCCACCCGGATCCCTGCGGGTACTTTTTCTCCCGTTTCCGAAACAGTCACGAAGTAGATCCGGTCTTTCACCTTTTCGTATTCTTCAGGAGTCAAAAGCTGTGTTAAATCCGTAAAGCCGCCCATCTGGCCAAAATGGTCAATGGAATCCTTTCTTCCAATGATTACATCGAGTTCCTTGCTGGTTATCATGGCAGACAGCTTCGCCAGTTCTGCATAGGTAAAATCGCTCATGGCAGATTCTTCAAAGGTAAGTGACATGGAGTGATTGGCTTCAATCTTCACATCGTCGGAAAAGTTCATATACTGGCGGAAGCCTTTGTCAAAATAATCATCCGGAGAAGTGTCCGCTGTGGTTAACTGACTGTTTAACAGGACACAGTTCAGTACCGTTTCAAAACGGTTATTATATACCGTGCTTCCAATAGAGATAACAAGGAACAGAGCAGTAATTGAACCAATAATGGGAAATTTATAATATTCCCAGATATACCACAGTTTGTCCTTCAGGCTCATGTCCTTTAATTTCTGTCTCTCCGTTCGGAGGACGCTTTTCATGGTTTTGTCTTCGTAAGGGGTCATTATCTGCTCCTCTTTCTTTTTTATTCCAGATTCTTTTCTGATTATAACACAGAAAAGAAAAATAGAGAAAAAATAAATATAAATTTTTCATGAAATAAACGAGAAGGTTTGCTTTTTATTAGTAAATCCGCTATAATATCTTTGACGCTATAAGAGAAGGGGAATGACATATGTTATCTGGTTTTTTTAATTATGATAATCCGGTGTGGCGCTTTATCGGCAAATTCGGAGACTTGATACTTTTAAATATTCTGTGGGTGATATGCAGTATTCCGATCTTTACCATAGGAGCCTCTACCACAGCCGTCTATTATGTGACATTAAAGCTTGCAAGAGATGATGACGGTTACACCATAAAGTCCTTCTTTAAATCCTTTAAAGAGAACTTTAAGCAGGCAACGGTGATCTGGCTGCTCCTTTTGGTGGCAGGAGCCATTCTTGGAGTGGATCTGTATTTCTTTGCCAGAATTTATGTTGGGAATGGAACAGTAAAGACGGTGATGCTTACCGTATTTCTGGCCCTGCTGATTGTATATACAGCTATTTTTATGTATATATTCCCATTGCAGTCCAGATTTTATAATGGTGTAAAACGTACAATTTTCAATGCGTTCTTTATGTCAATCCGGCATTTATTCCGGACCATTGGCATGATCGCGATTAACGGCGCATTGCTGGCTGCCGGATTTTACTTTATGATCCCGCCCATCCTTATGATCTTTATGTTATTTGGATTCCCGCTTCTTGCATTTATAAATTCTTACATTCTGGCTCCGGTCTTTGAATTGTACATGCCAAAGACCAAACAGACGGATGACGAGCTGCGTCCTCTTTTTGGAGATGGGGAAGAACCCATAAGCAGCATTCTTATGGCAAAAGGAGATGAGAACTCTCTGGCAGATAAGAATTCTTCCATAGAAGAAGACGGTGACGAGGACATGCCGGAGAAACAGAACTAAGTCCTTTGAGAACGCTGTTGAGTATTTGTGCCATGGCATGATACGGACAGCGTTTTTTTGCTGCACTTCCATGGGTTTAATTCATACTTTGGACACGCTATGGACACAAAAAAAGGTTATACTTATGTTCCATGATGAATTGCCAGGGAGGTGGAATATGACCGAAGAAGAGTATCTCTGCTTTGTTCAGCCTTACGAGGATGCCCTTAAGAATATTCGTGTCAGAGTGGACGTACTGAATCAGGATTACAGGAGAAAGAATCAGAATTATCCGATTCATCATATTCAGCACAGGATCAAACAGAAGGAGAGTATTGAGAACAAACTTCTTCATAATGGATATGAAGTCAGTACGGATTCTGCCAGGAACTATTTGACGGATATTGCAGGAATCCGGGTTATTTGTTTTTTTGTCAGAGATATTTATGCCATCGTCAGCCTGTTAAAAAAGCAGACGGATATTGTAATCATAAAAGAGTGCGACTATATTGCTGCACCGAAGTCCAACGGATACCGGAGCTATCACATTGTGTTTGGTGTTCCCGTCTACCATACAGACGGGATGGAATACTATCCGGTTGAAATTCAGTTAAGAACCATGTCCATGGATTTGTGGGCGAGTATGGAGCATCGGATCTGTTACAAAGGAAAACAGGACAACGGTGCCAGGGAAGCATTTAAGGCATATGCAGAAACTCTACGAGACATGGAAGAGGGAATGGAAGCGTTATTATAACTCCGGCATAACGATTGCCGGAGTTTTCGCGTTAAAAGAATAACGCTTGTATTTTTATATGATTGAGTATATAATAAATACTGTATACAAAAAAATGAAAAAATACAATTTTATTTACAAAAAGTGAGGGCTGTTTGCCTATGATAAGACATCTGGGATTAAAAGCATATGGGAAAATTAATCTGGGGCTTGATGTTTTGGGAAAACGGGAAGACGGATACCACGATGTGCGCATGATCATGCAGACTGTGGGCCTTTATGATAAGATCGATATATACCTGAAGGAGACACCGGGGATTGAGATCGTAACGAATCTATATTATCTGCCTGTAAATGAGAACAATCTGGTGTATAAGGCAGCACGGCTGCTCATGGATGAATTCCATGTTGCCCATGGCATACGGATTCATTTAAAAAAGTTCATCCCTGTTTCTGCCGGAATGGCAGGAGGAAGCAGTGATGCAGCAGCCGTTTTGTTCGGAGTTAATAAGATGTTTCAGCTTGGTCTTACAAGAGAGGAACTGATGGAACGGGGCTTAAAGATTGGTGCGGATGTTCCGTACTGTGTGATGAGGGGAACGGTTCTGTCCGAGGGAATCGGAGAGATTCTGACGCCTCTTCCTGATATGCCCCAGTGTCAGGTGCTGATTGCAAAGCCGGCGGTAAGTGTGTCTACGAAGTTTGTTTATGAACATCTTGACGCGGCAGGATTAAGACCAGAAGATCATCCCGATATTGATGGAATGATTGGGGCAATTAAGAGCCACAGCATCCATCAGGTGGCAAGGCGCCTGGGGAATGTTCTTGAGACAGTTACGATTCCTGAATATCCAGTCATTGCACAGATCAAGGACCGAATGAAGGAATTGGGAGCGGTGAACGCATTGATGAGCGGAAGCGGACCTACTGTTTTTGGTATTTTTGTTAATCCAAAAGCAGCGGAAAACGCCTATGAGGAACTGCGTTACGGTGAGAGCCAGAATCTGGCAAAGCAAGTATACTTAACTAATTTTTACAACACCAAGGAGGTTACTAATGAGCAATGATCTAAAGGTTGATATGAATGAATATCTGCCGCTTCGTGATGTGGTCTTCAACACCCTGCGACAGGCAATATTAAAAGGAGAGCTGGCACCAGGAGAGCGTCTGATGGAGATTCAGCTTGCGGAACGCCTTGGCGTGAGCCGGACTCCTATCCGGGAAGCGATCCGGAAGCTGGAACTTGAAGGACTGGTTCTCATGATTCCAAGAAAGGGTGCGGAAGTTGCGAAGATTTCTGAGAAGAGTTTAAGGGATGTGTTAGAGGTCCGCAGATCCTTAGAAGAACTTGCCATTGAGCTGGCGTGTCAGCGTATGCTTCCTGACGAGGTAGAAGAACTGTATAAGAGACAGGAAGAGTTTAAGAATGCGCTGTTAAGTGGAAGTGCCATGGAGATTGCGGAGACAGATGAAGCCTACCATGATGTGATATATAAAAGCACCTGCAACGACAGGCTGGTCCAGATGATTAATAATTTAAGAGAGCAGATGTACCGCTATCGTCTGGAATACATCAAAGATGAAGAAAAACGTCAGGTTTTATTGCTGGAACATAACAATATATTAGATGCAGTTTCAAACCGCCGGGTAGAAGATGCAAAGCTTGCGATGAGAGAACATATTGATAATCAGGAGATCACTGTTTTAAGAAATATCAAGGAAAATGAATAGGATAAGGAGTTTTTCATGACATTTAAAGAAAAATATCTGGCTGGTGAGATCCAGTTCGAAGAGATTGATGATTATATTGAAGAATGGAATAAAAACACAACTTCCCAGACTCTTGCCGGTTTTTTAGGGCTTAATGGAGAGGAAGAAGATATATGGATTGAGGACAGTGACGAAGCATTAAAGGAGTATCTGGACAAAGAAAAATAAAGTATTGAGAAAAATTCTAAAATAACTATAACCGTTCTTGACAAGGTGACAACGTGTCATTATAATAAATGACATGTTGTCACCTTTGCGTTTTTTTGGGGTATTTTATCGGGGCTGTAATGCAAATCCTCAAACAGGCAGTTTTTAGATACGCACCAGGGGAAAAAGAAAGAGAGGTGAAAATAGTGCCTACGGAACGATTTTATAACCTTCCGGATGAAAAAAAGAAGGCCATACGGGATGCTGCCATGGAGGAATTTATCTGTGCCCCATTTGAAAAAGCTTCTATTAATAAAATTATAAAAAGTGCTGGAATCTCAAGGGGCAGTTTTTATACATATTTTGAGGATAAACATGATGTACTATCCTATATTTTTGAAGATGCAGCAGAGAACTTTGAGAAATTGTGGGCGGAGAATGTAAAAAGGAATCACGGAAACCTGTGGAAGACCATGCTGTCGTTTATGGATGAAAGTGTATTTAAGACAAAAGAAAAATTTGTACAGCTTGCAAAGAATATTGTGGACAGTGTACAGGTGTACGGGGTGACAAATGGCCTGTCAACAAGTGTCTCACCAAGGCAGTATTCTCTGCTGTTGGCAATGTATGATTCCATTGACAAATCTGATTTTAAAGATCAGACCATAGAGACCTTTGGAATGATCCTATATATGATATTTTTTGAAATTGGAAAAGGTCTGGAGTGGTATTATTCCCATCCGGAAGATAAGGAAAAAATTAAGAAAATTTTAGCGAAAAAATTAGATATTCTACAATGTGGAATTTGTAAACAGGAAGTAGAATTAGAATGTGATAAAAGGAGTGCACTATGACAAAGAAAAATATCATAAAGATTGCAGGTTCCGTTGTTGTGATCGTTGCAGTGGCGGGACTGATTCTCTTTCGGGTTCTGGGCGGAGATAAGGAACAGATTGTGGCAGAAGCGCCGCCTGTTATAACCGTAGTGAAGCCCGAAAACCGTACCATAGAAGTGAGCAGCGACCTGATTGGAACCATTGAGCCGGACAGCATTGTTTATGTAACACCTCTTGGTTCCGGTGAGATCACAGCCGTGAATGTCCAGACCGGAGATATGGTGAGTGCCGGACAACTGCTTTGTGTGATTGATACCAAACAGGTAGAGAGTTCCAGGATCACTGCTGAGACAGCAAGGATCAGCTATGAAGATGCCAGAAAGAATCTGGACCGTTATACCGTTCTCTATCAGGCGGGTGATGTGGCTGAGGCAGATTATCAGTCCCTGGTTGACAAAGTAGAGCTTGCAAAGCTTCAATATGAGAATGCAAAGATCGCTTATAACATTCAGATGGAAAGCAGTCAGGTTACAGCTCCCATTGCAGGACGGGTAGAAAGCTTAAATGTCAAGGTTCATGACATGGTTTCTGCTCAGACCAATCTTTGTGTCATCTCAGGAGAAGGCGGAAAAGCAGTCACTTTTTATGTCCCTGAACGAATTGTGAATGGCATAAAGACAGGGGATACCATTAAAATTGAGAAAAATGGCACAGATCATGTTGCAGCCATCACAGAAGTCAGCTCCATGATTGATCAGACCAGCGGTTTATTTAAAGTAAAAGCGTCTGTTCCAGATGGCAATTCACTGGCAACCGGAACCTCTGTGAAGCTTTCTGTTGTCTCTCAAAAGGCAGATAATGTGTTATCCGTACCGGTAGACAGCATTTACTATGAAGGCGGCAATCCTTTTGTTTATACATACATTGATGGAAAACTCAAGAAGAATCCTGTTGCATTAGGCATTACAGACAGTAGTTTTGCTGAGGTGAAAGAAGGAGTCAGCGAACAGGATCAGGTGGTTGCGACATGGACCAGTGAATTATATGATGGTTCAGTTGTAAATCTTGCAGCAGACAGCAGCGGACAGGAAGCAGGAAAAGAGACACCAGAGAGTAAGGCTGAGACGGAAGAGACTGCATCAGAGACTTCCGGAGCAGTTCAGTAAGGGGGCGTAGATATGGGAATAACCAAACTTGCCTTAAAACGCCCTATAACCATAATCTTAGGAGTGCTGTGTCTGATCGTTTTTGGTTTATCTTCTGTCTTATCTTCAAAATTAGAGTTGATTCCAGAGATGAACTATCCAATCCTGATTGTCAGCAGTATTTATCAGGGAGCCAGTCCAAACGATGTGAATGATCTGGTATCAAAACCAATTGAAGACGAGGTTGGAACGCTTTCCGGAATTAAGCATGTGCAGTCTACTTCCAGAGAGAATGTTTCCATCGTTATGCTTCAATATGAATACGGCACCAATATGGATAAAGCCTATTCTGATTTGAAAAAGAAGATTGATAATATAAAGCTTCCTGATGATGTAAAAACACCAGGTATTATGGAGGTTGATATCAATGCCAGACCGGTAATGACTCTGGCTGTAAACGATCCGACCCAGGAGAATCTTTATAATTATGTAAAGAATGATATTATTCCTGATTTTGAGAAGATCAGTTCGGTTGCCAGTATTGCCACCAGCGGCGGGCAGGAAGGGTATGTCAGAGTCCGGATTAGCCCTGAAAAGCTGAATCAGTACCATTTAACCATGGATTCTATCACCCAGTCCATTCAGTCGGCTGACTTTATATATCCTTCTGGCTCCACAGGAGTGGGAAATCGGAAACTGGCTGTCAGCACTTCGGTAGAAGTTAATAATGTAGATCAATTAAAGAAAGTTCCGATTGTAGCCGGAAAAGGGAAAACGATTTACTTAGAGGATATTGCAGACATTGAGTCAACTGTTAAGAAGCAGGAAGCAATCGGGCGCTATAATGGAAAGGATACGATTACCTTATCCGTGAATAAGCAGCAGAAAAACAGTGCCATCGAAGTATCCAAAGAAGTAAATAAAACCATACAGACCTTAAAGCAGGATCATAAGAATCTGGATGTGGTTGTTATTGAAGATACCAGTAATAATATCAAAGATTCCCTTTACAGCGTTATGGAAACCATGATTCTGGCAGTTGTTATATCTATGGTCATTATCTTCCTGTTCTTCGGTGATATTAAGGCATCTTTGATTGTAGGAAGCTCCATTCCTGTTTCCATTCTGGTGGCGCTGATTCTGATGTCAGTCATGGGATTTTCCATGAACATGATCACCATGAGTGCAATTGTACTGGGCGTGGGAATGATGGTAGATGACTCCATCGTTGTGCTGGAAAGTTGTTTCAGGTCACAGAGCGGTACGGATTTTGAAGGTTCCGCAATCCAGGGAACGAAAACCGTACTCCAGTCCATTCTGGGCGGTACGATTACCAAGTGTGTTGTATTCATTCCGCTGGTATTCCTTGCAGGTATGACAGGGCAGATCTTTAAGCCATTGGGATATACGATTATATTCTGTATGATGGCATCCCTGATCTCTTCCATGACCATCGTTCCCCTTTGCTATACCAGATACCGTCCGTTAGAGAAACATAATTCACCCCTTGGAAAGGTGGTAACTGCACTTCAGCACGGTTATCGTACGCTGATTGGGAAGCTGCTTGACAGAAAGGCAATGGTAATTCTTGTTTCGGTTCTGCTTCTGGTTGTTTCCTTTGTTTTGGCAGGCAAGTTGGGGCTGGAGCTGATGCCGGAGACAGACCAGGGAACCATAACGGTTACAACCAAAGTCAAACCAGGTCTTAAAATAGAAGAGGTTGATAAGATTTTACAAAAGGTAGAAGCAATTGCCGCTGGTGAAAAGGACTTGGAATCCTATACACTTACCTATGGCGGCGATGCAGTGTCACTGGAAAGTACAACCGATGCAACGCTGACCGCATATTTAAAACCAGACAGATCACTTTCCACCAGACAGGTGGTGAATAAATGGAAAAAAGAGATGGGGCAGCTTCCGGATGGCAATATCAGTGTTCGTTCTTCATCTGGTATGTCCATGTCTCAGAGCAGCAATGATTTTGAAGTGATTTTAAAAGGTCCCCAGCTTGAGGGATTAAAGCATACAGCAGATCAGCTTGTATCAGAACTGACCAGCCGTCCAGAACTGATTAAAGTTCATTCCGATCTTGAAAATGCAGCCCCTGTTATTAAAGTAAAAGTTGACCCCATTAAAGCAGCGGCAGAAGGAATCGCTCCGGTGTCTGTAGGTGGTATGTTAAACCGCATGCTCAGTGGAGTGGAAGCAACCAAATTTGATCAGGATGGACAGGAGATTACAGTAAAAGTAGAATATCCTGATGATTCCTATGATACCCTTGATAAAGTAGAAGGAATTATGATCCCCAGTACTACCGGAGGTTCTGTATCCATTACAGACATTGCCTCCATTGGTTATGAAGACAGCCCTTCGACAATTACAAGAAAAAACAAACAGTTTCAGGTTACTGTAACCGGATCTTTTACTGATAAAGTAAAGACGGAAAAGGAGAAACAGGCAGCGATCAAGGATATGAATGACCATGTGGTAAGCAAATATCTAAATGATACCATTACCAGAGGTTTGAACAGTGAAGCAGAATCCATGAATGAAGAACTTGGCGGTTTATTTCTTGCAATTGCAACAGCCATTTTCCTTGTATTTGTAGTTTTGGCAGCTCAGTTTGAGTCTCCGGTGTTCTCTCTTATGGTTATGGTTACAATTCCGTTTAGTTTTATCGGAGCCTTTGGACTAATGCTTATTACCAATGTCAGCATTAGTATGACGTCCATGCTGGGATTTCTTGTATTAATCGGAACAGTTTTGAACTCAGGTATTTTGTATGTAGACTGCGCCAATCAGTTCCATGAAACCATGGACGTGCGGAGTGCAGTAATCGAAGCGGGATTTACCCGGCTCAGACCAATTCTTATGACAGCCCTCATTGCCATTCTTTCCTTGATTCCTCTTGCAAGAGGAGCGGGAGAAAATGGAGAGATTATGCAGGGGCTGGCGTTGGTTAATATTGGAGGTCTTGCGTCCTCCACACTCCTGTCTCTTTTGGTGCTTCCGGTTCTTTATTCTATTATGAGCCGGAAAAAAGAGAAGAAAGCAACTGTTAATGAAGAATCATCGGTAGAAACCGTCCAGTAAGGAGGATGAAAGATGAGAAAATGGAAACAGATCAGTGCGTGCTGCCTCGCGGCAGTGCTGGCTGCTTCGGCACCGGCATCTACAGTGTGGGCAGTTAGTCCTGAGTTTGCCAGAACCCCTGAGGAATGGGCAAGGCTCAAAGATAATGTGATGGAATATGAAGAATTAAGCGATCTGATTCATGAATATAACACAACGGTTCAAAAAAACCAGTTGGATATTAATGACAAGAAAAAAGACAACAAGATTACCAGTGATCAGTATGCCCAGTATTACCGGGATGCAGCAAGTGATGCCAGAAGTGCCATGACAGGGGATAGCCCTATATCTGATGCCCAAAGTGCAGTTGCAGCAGATCAGGCAGATCAGGCGGCAGACCGGAATGTAGAGGATTTAATGGTTCACCAGCTTACCTATGACCAGCAGGAGGCAAACCTGGTGGCATCGGCACAGTCCTCTATGGTATCTTATTTCCAGCAAACGTATGAACTGGATGCGGCCAGAGCCAATCTTGAATTTTTAGAAGCTCAGTACCAGTCAGCTTTGGTAAAGCAGAGTGCAGGAATGGCAACCCAGTCTGATGTTCTGGCGGCAAAAGAAAGTGTCCAGAGTGCCCAGGCTTCCATTGAAAAGTTAACTGGTTCCATAGAAGAAACGAGACAGAAGTTATGTATTATGCTTGGCTGGAAATATAATGACAGCCCCGAGATTAAAGATATTCCTTCCATTGATATGGAACGGCTTGCATCATTAAATCCGGAAGCAGACAGAGAAGAAGCGCTTGCCAATAACTATACATTGAAGATTAACAAGAGAAAACTGCAAAATGCCACCGCTGAGATCACCAAAAGCACATTAAACCGCACGATCTCCAGCAATGAACAGAATATTAATTCGGATTTGACCAAGAACTATCAGGCGGTTCTGCAGGCAAAGGCATCTTATGACCAGTCCATGGCTGACTTTGAACTGGAAAGTAAAAATATGGACACGGCTGAGCGGAAATTACAGATCGGCACTTTAAGCAGACTGGATTATTTAAAACAGAAGAATGCGTTTCATTCGAAAGATTTTTCTGTAAAAAAGGCACAACTGGATTTATTTCAGGCAGTTCAGAACTATTACAACGCAGTAAAAGGGCTGGCTTCGGCAGGAGGCTGATGATATGAGAAATAAAAATATTTTACCTGTTTTTATGGCAGCATTACTGACTGTGGCAGCACCCCTGTCCGTTTATGGAGACGTCGGTCCCGGTCAGGCACAGAATACCATACCAGAAGGGGTGACCCAGGAACAGTGGGACCGGTTAAATGACCAGACCATTGAATTTGAGGAGCTTTCTGATTTGGTGAGATACTTTAATCCGGATTATCAGAATACGGCGGCATCTCTCATTGTGAATGTAGATAATATAGAATATATATATAAGGAAATGAGAGGCTATATCAAGGATCTGGAGGATGATGCCCAGGCTCTTAAAGACTCTGATGAAATTAATACAAAAGATGGAATTGAGAAATATATGATGCTTAGTGGAACTGCAAAAGGATTGAAATCACAGGCGGAGAAAACACAAAGATCATTAAAACAGATAAAACAGTCCAATTCCAGCATTAATTTTAATCTGACTCATATATCCAGGCAGTTTGAATACTATGCAGATCAGGTTATGATCGGTTACAATAGTGCGGCTGCAAATCAGGCGCTGCTTCAAAAAGTAGTAGAATTAAGCAATGCGGCATACGAAGCCCAGGAGCTGGGAAAAAGGATTGGTACAGCAACAGAGGGCGATGTCCTTTCCGCAAAGAAAGAATTGCTGTCAGCCCAGTCCTCTCTTTTGAGTCTGACTCATACGGTTGATGGATTACAGCGTTCTCTGGGACTTATGACTGGCTATTCCGCAGATTCAAAACCAGTGATTGGAGGACTTCCTCAACTGGATATGCAGGAAGTAAGTTCCCTTGATCTGGAAGGTGACACGGCAAAAGCAATAAACAACAATTACAATGTCATTGACCTGCGCCGTGGTTCCTCTGGCAAGACTACCAAAGGAATGGAGAATAAGCAGACCAGTGTCTCTGAAGCGGAACAGGGAGTAGCAATCTCCATGCAGTCATTCTATCAGCAGATAAAGCAGGCAAAGACCGCATATGATGCGGCATGTACATCTTATGAGAAGGCGACTCTGGACAAAGGAAAAGCAGAGCGGGCATTCCAGATGGGCATGTTAAGCAAGATTGCCTATCTGCAGTCCCAAATGGCATATTTACAGGCAGAGGGAGAGAAGCAAAGCGCTTATAACACTCTTTTTCAGGCATATGATGCTTATCAGTGGGCAATAAAAGGAATCATTATGGATTCTGAACAATAGGCTTTTTATTCTTTACCAGCAGATCAGCCACTTTCAGGCGAATATGGATCTTTGGACTTTCTTTTATGAGTTTATTATAATCTGCTGAATCAATGGATTCCCGAAGAATCTCTTTGGAGGTATCCGGAACAACTGCATAAGAAGAATCCACAAAACAGAGCGGAGGATAAAGGACACACCACCAGTTGCGGCCTTTGCCTTCGCCTATTTTTACCCGGACAGCTTCGTATGTTCCGCAGGGGAATACCATATCGCCATAGGTTTTGGTAGGAAAATAGGTGTTGGACAGTTCCATATGTGCGGGATAGTCATATCCCAGGGTTTTCATGTACATTTCTGCGTCCTGCTCCAGTTCCTCTTTGTGCAGCCGGATGTATTTTTTTGTCTCTTCTAACGAAGCATTTTCTCCCATCTCTTCATATATTGTGTTTAAGAGCATGGTGCGTACTTTTAATTTTAAATTCTGATCTTCTGTGGTGTCACTGTTTGCCAGAACATGAAAACGAAGAATTTCCGGTGCGATGCGTGCTGCTAAAGCTTCATCGTCATTCCTTCCTTCAGCCATGGAAAACAAAAGTGCAAGCAATAAGCATGTAATACATAAGAATAAATCACGTTTCTGTTTCATAGGGGTTCTCCTTTTTTTTGGAATCTATTTGTAATTGTAACCATATGTGCTATAATATAAACGCTGTAAAATCAAGAAATTGGTGAGGAGAAAGAAATGGACAAAAAAAGTGCGGTTGTTTTGTTCGGCGGACAGTCATCGGAGCATATTGTTTCCTGCATGTCTGTACTCAATGTCATTAACCATATCAATAAAGAAAAATATGATTTACTTCTGATCGGGATCACAGAGGAAGGCCGCTGGATCAAGACCAATTCTATAGAAGAGATTGAAGACGGTACATGGAAAGGGGGCAGTGTTTCAGCCATATTATCTCCGGATGCGACCATGAAAGGGGTAATCCTTTTAGAAGGAACCAGGGCAGAACTGGTGCATGCTGATGTGGTATTTCCCGTTCTTCACGGACTGTTTGGAGAAGACGGAACCATTCAGGGTCTGCTGGACCTGGCAGGTATCCCTTATGTGGGCTGCGGAGTCCTGGCATCCGCCGTATCCATGGATAAATTATATACAAAGATTATTGTAGATGATCTGGGTGTGAAGCAGGCAGATTATGTGGCTGTTATGCGCCATGAATTAGGTGATTTAGACCCTGTGGCAGATAAGGTGGAGAAAAAGTTTTCTTATCCCGTATTTGTAAAGCCTTCCAATGCAGGCTCTTCCAAAGGGGTCAGCAGAGCCAATGACAGAAAAGAGCTGAAGAATGCTCTTTTATTGGCAGGAGAGCATGACCGCAAGATTCTGGTGGAAGAGATGATTGTAGGACGCGAGATCGAATGTGCTGTATTTGGAGAAGGGAACAATCTTCCGGAGGCATCTGGAGTTGGCGAGATCCTTGCAGCAGCAGAATTTTATGATTTTGACGCCAAATACTATAATTCTGATTCCAAGACGGTGGTAAATCCTGAACTTCCGGGTGGAGCTGCCGAAAAGGTAAGAGAAGCTGCAAAAGCTGTCTTTCAGGCAGTTGACGGTTATGGTCTTGCAAGAGTGGATTTTTTCGTAAAAGCAGACGGAACCGTTATATTTAACGAAATCAATACCATGCCAGGCTTCACTGCAATCAGCATGTATCCCATGCTGTGGGAAGCGGCAGGTGTAACAAAAGGGGAACTGGTTGACCGGTTAATGGAATCTGCTATGAACCGCTGCCAGCAATAAAGGAGATAAGATGGCAGATAGAAATTCACCCATTGGAGTCTTTGACTCTGGTGTAGGAGGACTTACCGTAGCCAGGGAGATTATGAGGCAGATTCCTGATGAAAGAATTATCTATTTTGGGGATACAGCCAGACTTCCATATGGAAGCAAATCAAGTGACACCATTATCCGCTATACCAGGCAGAACATCCGTTTTTTGCTGGACCAGGATGTAAAGGCAATTGTCATTGCCTGCAATACGGCGACTGCGTTTGCTCTGGAGACTGTGGAGAAAGAGTTGGATATTCCCATTATCGGTGTTATTCATGCAGGTGCAAAGACTGCCATAGAGTCCACACGGAATGGCAAGATTGGAATAATCGGAACAGAAGGAACCATACGAAGCGGTGTGTATACCAGAGTTATGAAGAAAATGAAGGATGATATAGAAGTGATCGGCAAAGCATGTCCTCTTTTTGTTCCTCTGGTAGAAGAAGGATTGCTTCACGATTCCGTCACCGACGAGATCGCTTCCCGGTATTTAAGCGAACTAAAAGGAAAGTTTATTGATACCCTGGTACTTGGCTGTACCCATTATCCCTTGCTTCGTTCCACTGTTGGAAGGCTTATGGGACCGGAGGTAAAACTTGTAAACCCGGCTTATGAGACTGCTTTGGAGTTAAAGCAGATTTTAGGGGAAGCAGAGCTGTTCTGTGACAGAAAAGAGGAGTTTCAGGAACGGTACAGCTTTTATGTCAGTGATCTGGCAGAGAAGTTTACCGATTTTGCAGCTTCCATTCTTCCGGGACAGGTAAAAGAGACGAAACAGATAAATATCGAACAGTTCTAAAGGAGCTTACTATGACAAGAGATGTACTAATCAGCATAAGCGGAATGCAGATTGTGTCAGAAGATAATCATACGGTTGAGATGATTACCTCAGGAGATTATTTTCTGAAGAATGGCAATCACTACATTCTTTATGATGAGATACAAGAGGGCGAGGAAGGTGTTATAAAAAATACCATCAAGATCACCCCTTCCGGTCTCGATATCATAAAACGGGGAAGTTCCAGTGTTCATATGACTTTTGAGCAGGATAAAAAGAACATTGCCTGTTATGCAACTCCCTATGGGGAACTTATGATAGGAATTCATACCAATAAGATTGAACTTGTTGAGGAGGAAGACCGGTTAAAAGTTCATGTGGCTTATTCCCTGGATATTAATTACCAGCACGTTTCTGAATGTGATATTGACCTTGATATTCATTCCAGGGCGTCGGCTGAGATTGACCTGCTAAATTAAAAAAAGCTGCATGGCGACGAATCATCGTTGCCATGCAGCTTTTTTAATTTAAGAGATTATCCAATTATCTTATTATAGTTATCAGCAACTGCTTTCCAGTCAACAACACTGAAAAATGCTTTAATATAATCCGCTCTTAAGTTCTTATATTTTAAATAATAAGCATGTTCCCATACATCAATGCCTAAGATCGGAACGTATCCCTTGCCTTCCATCAGAGGGTTGTCCTGATTGGCGCTGGAAGAAAGAATTAAATCCCCTTCCTTATTGGCTGACAACCAGCCCCAGCCAGAACCAAACTGTCCGGCGGCCAGACCGCTTAATTTTGATTGGAAATCAGAAAAGCTGCCGAATGCCTTTGTTAGTTTGCTGCCAAGTTCTCCTTGGGGTTCTCCGCCGCCATCAGGGCTCATTGTGGAGAAATAAAGATTGTGGTTATAAAACCCACCTCCGTTGTTACGAATTGCCTTTCGCAGAGCCTCGTCGGAGATGCTGTCAAGGGAAGAGAGAAGAGCAGTGATTTCTTTGTCTTCAATTCCTGCCTTTGAAACGGCATCATTTAGATTCTTTGTATAAGCTGCATGATGCTTGGAGTAATGTGTCTCCATTGTGAGAGCATCAATATGGGGTTCTAAAGCGTCATATGCGTATGGAAGTTTGATTTGATTATACATAATTAAGTTCTCCTTTCGTACTATCTAAAGTTCATTATTTCTTTAAGTTTATATTTTTAAGTTTGTATAAAAGACTGGTTAGTTAAAACTAACTTATCTATGACTTGATTATATCATGAGATTATAAAATGTCAAGTATATTTTAAATAATTTTACTTGAAGTCTGAATAGGTATAATATAACAGATAATTTTTTATCTATTATAGATATATATCCTTATAAGTATATAATATAAGAAGAGAGAACCTCTGATCTTATGGTTCTCCGCATAAATAAAAGAATGCCGAAGTGCACCCACAATGGCACTCCGGCATTCTTTTAAGAATTAATTATATTTTATTTTTCAGCTTTTTTAAACCTGTCCATAAATTTTTTCTTTTTTGGTGCTGGAGGAACTGCTTTTCCTCGAAGGCTCTTGATTTCGGTTATGTAAATTCCGCTTATCACAACCTTAGCTTCCGTTTTAACTGGAAGTACTTCAAATACTTTTGCGTCAGCAATTAATGTCATAACCTTTGGACCGATCTTGGCTTTTACAATCGGTACCTTTGTCCTGCGCATGTACTTGGGTGTCTGCTCATACACGATCTTGGGAAGTCCTGCATCTTTTAGTTTTATCTTTTTCTTATCAATGACCAGCATGGACACGGTCTGTGCAGCCGCTTCCAGTGCCTGCTGCTGTTCCACCTGGCGTTTTTCCAGCTTCTTGCCGAGAAAATAAAGGACAGCCAGAGCCACAACCACGATCAAAAGAATCGCAATTAATACGTTTAATAATGTGCTCAACGGGAATACCTCCAATAGTTCATTTTATAAATTGGGTCTATCCATAGTAGTGTATCACATTTTATTGGGAAAGACAAGCAAAAAATGCTTGACACCTTGACAATGCTATGATATTATGGAATGTGCACTATTGTGGCTATGTGTGCCTTTAGGGACATTTATGCCCAAAACAGAAACGATTAGAAAGAAAACAGGGGTGAAACGTCAATGGAGAAAAGCAGAATGCGTCCGGTCCCAGCCGGTAAGAGCCTGAGAATGAGTTTCTCAAGACAAAAAGAAGTGCTTGAGATGCCAAACCTGATCGAGATTCAAAAGAATTCCTATCAGTTGTTCCTTGAGGAAGGATTGAAGGAAGTTTTTGATGATATCTCTCCTATTGCAGACTTTGCGGGACACTTAAGTCTTGAGTTTGTTGACTTTACATTATGCAAAGATGACATCAAGTACACAATAGAAGAATGCAAGGAAAGAGATGCAACTTATGCGGCGCCTTTGAAGGTAAAGGTAAGGCTCTGCAATAAAGATAAAGATGAAATTAATGAACATGAGATTTTCATGGGTGATCTTCCGCTTATGACAGACACAGGCTCCTTTGTGATTAACGGTGCTGAACGTGTCATCGTCAGCCAGTTGGTGCGTTCCCCAGGTATCTATTATGGCATTGATCACGACAAGGTAGGTAAGGAACTGTATACTTGTACCGTTATTCCTAACCGTGGTGCGTGGCTGGAGTATGAAACAGACTCTAACGACATCTTCTATGTACGTGTCGACAGAACCAGAAAAGTTCCGGTGACCGTACTGATTCGAGCCCTTGGTTATGGTACGAATGCAGAGATTCTTGAACTGTTTGGTGAAGAACCAAAATTATTAGCCAGCTTTGGTAAGGATACATCAGACAATTACCAGGATGGCTTATTAGAGTTATATAAGAAGATCCGCCCAGGTGAACCTTTATCTGTTGATAGTGCTGAAAGTTTGTTAAATAGTATGTTTTTCGATTCCAGAAGATATGATCTGGCAAAAGTCGGAAGATATAAATTCAATAAAAAGCTTCATTTTAAAAACCGAATCACAGGTCACGTTCTGGCTGAAGATGTAGTGGATACCACAACTGGTGAGATTCTCGCTCAGGCTGGAACTACAGTAGACAAGCAGCTTGCTGTTGCCATCCAGGATGCAGCGGTTCCTTTCGTGTGGCTGGAAGGTGTGGAGCACAAACAGAAAGTTCTCTCCAACTTAATGGTTGATCTTGCAGCACATGTAAGTTTTGATCCGAAGGAAGCGGGTGTTACGGAGTTAGTATTCTACCCTGCCCTGGAAAAAATTCTGTCAGAAGTTGGAAGCGAAGATCCTGAGGCTGTTAAAAAGGCAATTCATAGAAATATGAATGAACTGGTACCGAAACATGTTACAAAAGAAGATATTCTTGCTTCTATTAACTATAATATGCACCTGGAAGAACAAGTGGGTGCAGCAGATGATATCGACCATCTGGGAAATCGTAGAATCCGTGCGGTCGGAGAACTTTTACAGAACCAGTACCGTATTGGTCTTTCCAGAATGGAGAGAGTGGTTCGTGAAAGAATGACAACACAGGATATGGATGGCATTACTCCCCAGTCCTTGATTAATATCAAACCAGTAACTGCTGCAGTTAAGGAATTCTTCGGAAGTTCCCAGTTATCCCAGTTCATGGATCAGAATAACCCTCTTGCAGAACTGACTCATAAGAGACGTTTATCTGCACTGGGTCCTGGCGGTCTGTCCAGAGACCGTGCCGGATTTGAGGTTCGTGACGTTCACTATACTCATTACGGCCGTATGTGCCCGATTGAGACACCAGAAGGTCCTAATATCGGTCTGATCAACTCCCTTGCAACCTATGCAAGAGTGAACCAGTATGGCTTTGTTGAGGCACCATATCGTCTGCTGGATAAGGCAGATGTGAATAATCCCATTGTTACAGATCAGGTCGTTTATCTCACTGCTGATGAAGAAGATAATTTCGTTGTTGCACAGGCGAATGAACCTCTTGATGATGATGGTCATTTTGTCCACAAGAATATTTCAGGACGTTTCAGGGAAGAGACTTCCGAGTTCCAGAGAAAGAATATTGATCTGATGGATGTTTCTCCGAAGATGGTATTCTCCGTTGCGACTGCAATGATTCCTTTCCTTGAGAATGATGATGCGAACCGTGCTCTTATGGGATCAAACATGCAGCGTCAGGCTGTACCGCTTTTAACTACCGATGCTCCTGTTGTAGGAACTGGTATGGAAGCAAAGGCTGCCGTTGACTCTGGTGTTTGTGTTGTTGCAAAAAACAGCGGTGTGGTAGAGCGGTCTGCTTCGAATGAGATCGTTATCAGAAGAGATTCTGACGGCGGAAAAGATGTTTACCGTCTTACCAAATTCACAAGAAGTAACCAGTCCAACTGTTATAACCAGAAGCCGATTGTATTTAAGAATAATCACGTGACAAAAGGCGATGTTATCGCTGACGGTCCTTCTACACAAAACGGCGAGATTGCCCTTGGTAAGAATCCATTAATCGGATTCATGACATGGGAAGGTTATAACTATGAAGATGCGGTTCTTTTAAGCGAAAGACTGGTGCAGGAAGATGTTTATACTTCCGTTCATATTGAAGAATATGAAGCAGAAGCCCGTGATACCAAGTTAGGACCGGAAGAGATTACCCGTGATGTGCCTGGTGTCGGTGAAGACTCCTTAAAGGATCTTGATGAAAGAGGAATTATCCGCATTGGTGCTGAAGTTCGTGCAGGAGATATTCTGGTTGGAAAAGTAACTCCAAAGGGAGAGACAGAACTGACCGCAGAAGAGAGACTGCTTCGTGCGATCTTCGGTGAGAAAGCGAGAGAAGTCCGTGATACTTCATTAAAAGTACCTCATGGTGCATACGGCATTATTGTTGACGCAAAAGTATTTACAAGAGAAAACGGTGATGAACTTTCTCCTGGAGTGAATGAGACAGTCCGTATTTATATCGCTCAGAAGAGAAAGATCTCTGTTGGTGATAAGATGGCTGGCCGTCATGGTAACAAGGGTGTTGTTTCCCGTGTGCTCCCAGTAGAGGATATGCCGTTCCTTCCAAATGGCCGTCCCCTTGATATCGTGCTGAACCCTCTTGGCGTTCCTTCCCGTATGAACATTGGTCAGGTTTTGGAGATTCATTTAAGTCTTGCAGCAAGAGCGCTGGGCTTTAATGTATCAACTCCGGTATTCGACGGTGCAAACGAGATTGATATTATGGATACCCTGGATGTGGCAAATGATTATGTAAATCTTAGCTGGTCTGATTTCCAGGATAAATATAAAGACACATTAAAACCTGAGGTGATTGATTACCTTGGAGAACATTTAGACCACAGAGAATTGTGGAAAGGTGTTCCGATTAACCGTGACGGTAAAGTGCGCCTTCGTGACGGACGTACCGGCGAATACTTTGACAGTGCAGTAACCATTGGTCACATGCACTACCTAAAACTCCACCATCTGGTTGATGATAAGATTCATGCCCGTTCCACAGGACCATATTCTCTGGTTACCCAGCAGCCGCTGGGTGGTAAAGCGCAGTTCGGCGGACAGCGTTTCGGAGAGATGGAAGTATGGGCCCTCGAGGCTTATGGCGCTTCCTATACGCTCCAGGAGATCATGACAGTGAAATCCGATGACGTTGTAGGACGTGTGAAGACTTATGAGGCAATTATCAAGGGTGAGAATATCCCTGAACCAGGTATTCCGGAATCTTTCAAGGTACTGTTAAAAGAACTTCAGTCACTGGCTTTGGATGTAAGAGTGATGCGTGATGATAATACAGAAGTTCAGATTGCTGAGAGCACTGAATACGAAGAGACTGATTTACGTTCCATTATTGAAGGTGACAGACGTTACCGGGAGGAAGAGTCCTTTGGTGAATATGGCTATCAGAAACAGGAATTTAAGAATCAGGAACTGGTGGCTGTCAGTGAAAATGAGGCGGAAGAAGACGATTCTTCAGAGGATTATGTAGAGCCGGATATTGACGATTCAGACGAAGAATAATAGGAGGGAGAATTGCTCATGCCTGAGAATAATGAAACTTACCATCCAATGACATTTGATGCCATAAAGATTGGTCTGGCATCTCCGGAGAAGATTCTGGATTGGTCTCATGGGGAAGTAAAAAAACCAGAGACAATTAACTACAGAACCTTAAAACCGGAAAAAGACGGTCTGTTCTGCGAACGGATCTTTGGACCGAGCAAAGACTGGGAATGTCATTGTGGAAAATATAAAAAGATTCGCTATAAAGGCGTTATCTGCGACCGCTGTGGTGTTGAAGTAACAAAGGCAAGTGTCCGCAGGGAACGTATGGGTCATATTCAGCTTGCTGCCCCTGTTTCCCATATCTGGTATTTTAAAGGAATTCCCAGCCGTATGGGTCTGATCCTTGACATTTCTCCAAGAACCCTGGAAAAGGTGCTTTACTTTGCATCTTATGTTGTACTGGATGCCGGTGATACCGGACTTCAGTACAAACAGGTGTTATCTGAGAAAGAGTATAGAGAAGAGACAGAAAAGTACGGACACGGTGCATTCCGTGTGGGAATGGGAGCAGAAGCAGTTCTGGAACTTTTACGGGCAATTAATCTTGAGAAAGAGTCCGAAGAGTTAAAGAAAGGGCTGAAAGATTCTACAGGCCAGAAGCGTGCAAGAATCATTAAGAGACTGGAAGTAGTCGAAGCATTCCGTAATTCCGGCAATCTGCCTGAGTGGATGATTATGACTGTTGTTCCGGTTATTCCTCCGGATATCCGTCCTATGGTACAGCTTGACGGCGGACGTTTTGCAACCTCTGACTTAAATGATTTATATAGAAGAATTATTAACCGTAACAACCGTCTTGCCCGTCTGTTAGAACTTGGCGCACCTGATATTATTGTGCGTAATGAAAAACGTATGCTTCAGGAAGCAGTTGATGCTTTGATTGATAACGGAAGACGTGGAAGACCTGTAACAGGACCTGGTAACCGTGCACTGAAATCCCTTTCTGATATGTTAAAGGGTAAGCAGGGACGTTTCCGTCAGAACCTGTTAGGAAAACGTGTGGATTATTCCGGACGTTCCGTTATTGTTGTAGGACCAGAACTTAAGATTTATCAGTGTGGTCTTCCAAAAGAGATGGCAATTGAGTTATTTAAGCCATTCGTTATGAAAGAACTGGTTTCCAATGGAACCGCTCATAATATTAAGAATGCAAAGAAGATGGTGGAACGTCTTCAGACAGAAGTATGGGATGTGTTGGAAGAAGTAATTAAGGAGCATCCGGTTATGTTAAACCGTGCACCTACCCTTCACAGACTTGGAATTCAGGCATTTGAGCCGATTCTGGTTGAAGGTAAGGCAATTAAACTTCACCCTCTGGTATGTACTGCGTTCAATGCCGATTTCGATGGAGATCAGATGGCGGTTCATCTGCCTCTTTCCGTAGAAGCTCAGGCAGAGTGCCGTTTCCTGCTCTTGTCTCCGAACAACTTGCTGAAACCTTCTGATGGTGGTCCTGTGGCTGTTCCATCCCAGGATATGGTTCTTGGTATTTACTATCTGACTCAGGAGCGTCCTGGTGCAAAGGGAGAGGGCATGGTATTTAAGAGCGTGAATGAAGCAATTCTCGCTTATGAGAACCAGGCAGTAACCCTTCATTCCAGAATTAAGGCAAGAGTAACAAAGAGAATGCCTGATGGTAGCATGAAGAACGGAGTGGTAGAATCAACGGTTGGACGTTTCATCTTCAACGAGATTGTTCCTCAGGATTTAGGTTTTGTAGACCGTTCCATTCCAGGCAATGAACTTATGCTGGAAGTTGATTTCCATGTAGGTAAAAAGCAGTGTAAGCAGATTCTTGAAAAAGTTATCAATGTTCATGGAGCTGTTCAGACGGCAGAGACTCTTGATGATATAAAGGCCATTGGATATAAGTATTCTACCAAAGCAGCCATGACCGTTTCCATTTCTGATATGACTGTGCCTGAGAGCAAACCAAAGCTGATTGCAGATGCGCAGGCAACGGTTGACCAGATTGCAAAGAACTTCCGCCGTGGTCTTATTACAGAGGAAGAGCGTTATAAAGAAGTTATTGACACATGGAAAGTTACGGATGATCAGTTGACTCATGATCTGCTTACAGGTCTTGATAAATACAACAACATCTATATGATGGCGGATTCCGGAGCCCGAGGTTCTGATAAACAGATCAAACAGCTTGCAGGTATGCGTGGACTTATGGCAGATACGACTGGTCACACCATCGAACTTCCTATCAAATCAAACTTCCGTGAAGGTCTTGATGTATTGGAGTACTTTATCTCCGCTCATGGTGCCCGTAAAGGACTTTCCGATACGGCACTGCGTACAGCCGATTCCGGTTATCTGACCCGTCGTCTGGTTGACGTTTCTCAGGATATGATTATCCGGGAGATTGACTGTTGTGAAGGCAAAGATATTCCATTTATGGAGATCAAGGCATTTACCGATGGTCAGGAAACCATTGAAGGATTGGAAGAACGTATTACCGGTCGTTTTATTGCAGAGACAATTACTGATCCGGATACTGGTGAAGTGATTGTGAAGGCAAATCATATGTGTACACCGAAGCGTGCTGCCAGAGTCATGAAAGTACTTGAAAAAACGGGCCGCGACTCCATTAAGATCCGTAATGTCCTGACCTGCAAGTCCCATATGGGTGTCTGCGCAAAATGTTACGGTGCCAACATGGCAACGGGTCAGCCGGTTCAGGTAGGTGAGGCAGTTGGTATTATTGCAGCTCAGTCTATCGGAGAGCCTGGAACCCAGCTTACCATGCGTACGTTCCATACCGGCGGTGTTGCCGGTGGCGATATCACACAGGGTCTTCCCCGTGTCGAGGAGCTTTTTGAGGCTCGTAAACCAAAGGGTCTTGCAATCATTGCAGAATTCGGCGGCGTCGTAGCCATGAAGGATACAAAGAAAAAACGTGAGATTATTATCACTGATAACGAGACTGGCAATTCCAAGACTTATCTGATTCCTTATGGTTCCAGAATCAAAGTCCAGGATGGTCAGGTGCTGGAAGCCGGCGATGAGCTGACAGAAGGTAGTATCAATCCTCACGACATTTTAAAGATCAAGGGTGTTCGTGCGGTTCAGGATTATATGATTCAGGAAGTACAGAGAGTTTACCGTTTGCAAGGTGTTGAGATCAATGATAAGCATGTTGAGATGATTGTAAGACAGATGCTTAAGAAGATTAAAATTGAAGAGAGCGGAGACAGTGAAGTTCTTCCGGGAACCTCTATGGACGTTCTTGACTATAATGATCTGAATGAAGCGCTTCTTGCAGAAGGAAAAGAGCCGGCGATCGGCAATCAGGTTATGCTTGGTATTACAAAGGCATCTCTTGCTACAGATTCTTTCTTGTCTGCAGCATCATTCCAGGAGACCACAAAGGTACTGACCGAAGCTGCAATTAATGGTAAAGTGGATCACCTTATTGGTCTGAAAGAAAATGTTATCATCGGAAAACCGATCCCTGCTGGTACAGGTATGAAACGGTATCGTACCGTTAATTTAAGTACTGACGCTTCCTGTGAGGAAGATGATGAGATCTTATTATCCGATGACGATGAGATTTTATTGTCTGATGACCAGTTTGAAGAAGCAGAAGAAGTTTTATCAATCGTTGAAGACGGAATAGAAGAATAAATACAGGAAAGACCCCGGCGGATGTATCTGCCAGGGTCTTCCAATTTTACAGGAATTTGTATAAAAACTGTAAAAAAAGAAATCCTTGACAAAAAAAAACAATATGTATATAATAATTAGGCGTGCATAAACGCGTCATGTTTTTGTGCATAAATTAAGCTGAAGATGACAGCAACCACAGACAATATCACAGGAGGTGAATGGAATGCCAACATTTAACCAGTTAGTAAGAAAGGGTAGACAGACAAGTGCTAAGAAGTCTCAGGCACCAGCTCTTCAGAAGGGGTATAACTCTTTACAGAAGAAGGCTACTGATATTTCCGCTCCACAGAAGAGAGGCGTTTGTACTGCAGTTAAGACTGCTACACCTAAAAAACCTAACTCTGCTCTTAGAAAGATCGCCAGAGTTCGTCTTTCTAACGGAATTGAAGTAACAAGCTACATCCCAGGTGAGGGACATAACTTACAGGAGCATAGCGTTGTTTTAATCCGTGGCGGAAGAGTAAAGGATTTACCAGGTACCAGATATCATATCGTTAGAGGTACTTTGGATACTGCAGGCGTAGCTAACAGAAAACAGGCTCGTTCCAAGTACGGTGCTAAAAAACCGAAAGACAAAAAATAATTAGAACCACACATTTAATTTTCTAGTGCCGGACTTTTGATATTGAACCTGTAGGTTGCAGGATTATATATAGAAACCGAGCGCGAACGCAACTTGAATGTTTGTGAGTACCTAGGATCTAATGAATAGCTGGACAATCCATTTTGGAATGCCAGCCATATTAAGGAGGGAAGTAACGTGCCACGTAAAGGACATACTCAAAAAAGAGACGTATTAGCAGATCCATTATACAATAATAAGGTTGTTACAAAGTTAATTAATAACCTTATGTATGATGGTAAAAGAGGAGTTGCTCAAAAAATCGTATACGGTGCATTTACCCGTGTAGAAGAAAAGACAGGCAAACCAGCTGTTGAAGTATTCGAAGAAGCAATGAACAACATTATGCCTGTACTTGAAGTAAAGGCAAAACGTATCGGTGGTGCTACCTATCAGGTACCGATCGAGGTTAGACCAGACAGAAGACAGGCATTAGCCCTGAGATGGCTTACACTGTACTCTCGTAAGAGAGGCGAGAAGACTCAGGAGGAAAGACTGGCAAATGAGCTTTTAGATGCCGCTAATAATACTGGTGCAGCCGTTAAGAAGAAAGAAGATATGCACAAGATGGCTGACGCAAACAAGGCATTTGCTCATTACAGATTCTAATAGGAGGAAAAAGCTTTGGCTGGAAGAGAATATCCATTGGAAACTACCAGAAATATTGGTATCATGGCCCACATTGATGCAGGTAAGACTACATTAACTGAGCGAATCCTCTATTATACTGGAGTAAATTACAAAATTGGTGATACCCATGAAGGTACCGCTACTATGGACTGGATGGAGCAGGAGCAGGAAAGAGGTATTACAATCACCTCTGCTGCAACTACATGCCACTGGACCATGCATGAAAATAACAAAGTAAAGCCAGGTGCACCTGAGCACAGAATCAATATTATTGATACTCCAGGACACGTTGACTTTACAGTAGAAGTAGAACGTTCCCTGCGTGTACTTGACGGCGCTGTCGGCGTATTTTGCGCAAAGGGCGGTGTTGAACCACAGTCTGAGAATGTATGGCGTCAGGCAGACACTTATAATGTACCTCGTATGGCATTCATCAACAAGATGGATATCATGGGTGCAAACTTCTATGGTGCAGTTGATCAGATCAAGAATCGTCTTGGTAAGAACACAATCTGCATTCAGCTTCCTATCGGAGCAGAAGATGAATTCAAGGGAATCATCGACTTATTCGAGATGAAAGCATATATCTATAACGATGACAAGGGTGACAGCGTTGATATCATTGATATCCCAGAGGATATGAAAGATGATGCAGAGCTTTACCGTGCAGAGTTAATAGAGAAGATCTGTGAGTTAGATGATGACTTAATGATGGCATACCTGGAAGGGGAAGAGCCATCCACAGAAGATTTAAAGAAAGTATTAAGAAGAGCAACCTGTGAGTGTACTGCTATTCCTGTATGCTGCGGAAGCGCATATAGAAATAAGGGTGTACAGAAGCTCCTCGATGCAATTCTTGAGTATATGCCATCCCCAATTGATATCCCTTCTATTAAGGGTGTTGATTTAGACGGCAATGAAGTAGAGAGACATTCTTCTGATGAAGAACCATTTTCAGCTCTTGCTTTCAAGATTATGACAGACCCATTCGTTGGTAAACTGGCATTCTTCCGTGTTTATTCCGGTGTTATGAACTCCGGTTCCTACGTGCTGAATGCTACAAAGGGCAAAAAGGAACGTGTTGGCCGTATTCTTCAGATGCATGCCAATAAGAGATCTGAGCTTGATAGAGTCTATTCCGGTGATATTGCATCTGCAGTTGGTTTTAAATTCACCACAACAGGTGATACTATCTGTGATGAACAGAATCCGGTTATTCTGGAGTCCATGGAATTCCCAGAGCCAGTTATTGATATCGCGATTGAGCCAAAGACCAAAGCAGGTCAGGGCAAGATGGGCGAGGCTTTAGCAAAACTTGCAGAAGAAGATCCTACATTCCGTGCAAAGACCAATCAGGAAACTGGTCAGGTTATTATTTCCGGTATGGGTGAGCTTCATCTGGAGATCATCGTAGATCGTCTTCTTCGTGAATTCAATGTAGAAGCTAACGTTGGTGCTCCTCAGGTTGCTTATAAGGAAACGTTTACAAAGACTGTAGAAGTAGACAGCAAGTATGCAAAGCAGTCTGGTGGACGTGGACAGTACGGACATTGTAAGGTTCGCTTTGAGCCAATGGATGCCAATGGTGAAGAACTGTTTAAGTTCGAATCCAGCGTTGTCGGCGGTGCGATTCCTAAGGAGTACATTCCAGCAGTAGGGGAAGGTATTGAGGAAGCAACAAAGGCTGGTATTCTTGGTGGTTTCCCTGTAGTTGGTGTTAAGGCTACTGTATATGATGGTTCTTACCATGAAGTCGATTCCAGTGAAATGGCATTCCATATTGCCGGTTCTATGGCGTTTAAGGATGCGATGAACAAAGGTGGATCTATTCTTCTTGAGCCGATCATGAAAGTAGAAGTAACTATGCCAGAAGATTACATGGGTGATGTTATCGGTGATATCAACTCCCGTCGTGGTCGTATTGAAGGCATGGAAGACATCGGTGGAGGCAAGATGGTGAAAGCATATGTACCGCTTTCAGAAATGTTTGGTTATTCCACAGATTTACGTTCCAGAACTCAGGGACGTGGAAACTTCTCCATGTTCTTTGAAAAGTATGAACAGGTTCCGAAGAGTGTTCAGGAAAAAGTTCTTGCAGATAAAAAGGATAAATAATTCCTAACTGGTTCTACTGGGTTTCGGGCATCAGCAACCGCCCGAAACCCGTCAAATAGGCTTGAAAATAGTGCATAAATAGCATATAATAAAAAACAGCCTAACATATAAAAACAAAGCTCAGAAAGAGCATAATTAAGGAGGACGTTATAAAATGGCTAAAGCTAAGTTTGAAAGAAACAAAACCCATTGTAATATCGGTACCATCGGTCACGTTGACCACGGTAAAACAACTTTAACAGCTGCTATCACAAAGACACTTCATGAGAGATTAGGTACTGGTGAATCAGTAGCTTTCGAGAACATTGATAAGGCTCCAGAAGAAAGAGAGCGTGGTATCACAATTTCTACTTCTCACGTTGAGTATGAGACAGAGAAGAGACATTATGCACACGTTGACTGCCCAGGACATGCTGACTACGTTAAGAACATGATCACTGGTGCTGCTCAGATGGACGGCGCTATCTTAGTTGTAGCTGCTACCGATGGTGTTATGGCTCAGACAAGAGAGCATATCCTTCTTTCCCGTCAGGTAGGCGTTCCTTACATCGTTGTATTCATGAACAAATGTGATATGGTTGACGATGCTGAGTTACTTGAATTAGTAGACATGGAAATCCGTGAGCTGTTAAACGAGTATGAATTCCCAGGCGATGATACACCAATTATCCAGGGTTCTGCTTTAAAGGCTCTTGAAGATCCTACAAGTTCTTGGGGAGATAAGATCCTTGAATTAATGTCTGCAGTAGACGAGTGGGTTCCAGATCCAGTTCGTGAAACAGATAAGCCATTCTTAATGCCAATCGAGGACGTTTTCTCAATCACAGGTCGTGGTACTGTTGCTACTGGTAGAGTAGAGCGTGGTACATTACATGTATCTGATGAAGTTGAAATCGTTGGTATTCATGAAGAAACACGTAAAGTTGTTGTAACTGGTATTGAGATGTTCCGTAAGTTACTTGACGAAGCTCAGGCTGGTGATAACATCGGTGCATTACTTCGTGGCGTTCAGAGAACTGAAATCGAAAGAGGACAGTGTATCGTTAAACCAGGTTCTGTAACTTGCCATCGTAAGTTCACAGCTCAGGTTTACGTTTTAACAAAAGATGAAGGTGGACGTCATACTCCTTTCTTCAACAACTACAGACCTCAGTTCTACTTCAGAACAACTGACGTAACTGGTGTTTGCGAATTACCAGCTGGCACAGAGATGTGTATGCCTGGCGATAACGTAGAAATGTCTGTTGAGCTGATTCACCCAGTAGCTATGGAGCAGGGTCTTCGTTTCGCTATTCGTGAAGGTGGACGTACAGTAGGTTCAGGAAGAGTTGCTACTATCGTTGAATAATTAAAATTTAAAGCCGAGCCCTTTGTTATGAGGGGGTCGGCTTTTTCTTTTTGTCTTGTGGTACTAAAAATGAGAAGGGGAGAAAAGCCAAGCTCAATTAGTATAACTGGCGTGGCTATGTCGGAAATCGTGAATTCTAATTTGTTTTATACCGGTCCTGGCGCAGGTCCGTTACCGAAAGTAAAGTAATTCAAAAAGGACAACGAGAAAAGGGATGAAGTCGAAAGGAAGTTGGAAAAAGGAAGCAGGACCGCCATTGCTCCCACTACCAGGAAAAGGTAATTACACATTGATGTGAGATATGCTATTATAACGACATGAGATAACCGTGTACAAGGTGGTGAGCCTCCCCAGAAGGTGGGTGATGCCGATGTTTGACTTCAAGGACTTAATGCAGTTCGGAATGTTCATCATTGCATTACTTGCCTTTATCTATTCGCTGATAAAGAAGTAAGTACATAAAAAACCGCCCCTTGTACTTTGACGAGGACAGGGGCGATCTTTCAAACCATTATTCCGAGGTCAACCACTTTGTGGGCGGCTATCTCTTTGTAATTCAAATATACCATTAGTGCATTGTAATGTCAATGGTTTAGTTTATATAATCTCTATTAAAATATAGGCGGGTATTCGGTATTCCGAGCTCGCCTTTTTGGTACTAAAATGGCACTACAAAATTGTTCAGCCATCGCAAATGTAACAAACTTTCGGTAAAATCATCATAAAAACCATGGAAAACATCACCTTCAAAGGCTTACAAACCCTCTTAAAAGGTTGCTACTATCGTTGAATAATAATTAAATTTAAAGTCGAGCCCTTTGCTATGAGGGGTTCGGTTTTTTTGTCGTAATATTATAATGAATCTATTTTAAATAATCAAAGTTTGAAATTGAGTTATCTTATTTATTTGGATACAGGGGCTGTAAATCTGAAAGTTCAAATAAACATTGTGAACACCGGAAATATATGGTAATATATTTCCAGGAGTAATCGAATACAGGGTGAAACCTTCCAGATTTTATGTCTTTACGTCATAATGAGATGGGAGGTGGTGCTGGATATGTTTTCATTTGCAGACGTGCTTTTATTTTCAACCTTTATCCTGGCATTGCTGACTTACATAGATAAGTTAAAAAAATAGCCTACCCTGCGGCAAACAGGATAGGCGGTGTCCATTAGGACATTAGTCTTTATACTGGGAGCTTCCACCTTGTGTGGTGGTTACTCTTTTGTAATTTTAATATATCATTGGTGGACCGTACTGTCAAGTTTAATTTATAACCTTTGTAAAAGAAGGGAAAATCCCATTCATTAGTTGTAGTCCATAGGTATTCGATATTCCGGTTCTGCTTATATGGTACTAAAATAGTACTGAACATAGTTCGGACATTGCAAATAGAATAAAGTCTCAATGAAATCATCATGAAAGTCATGAGAAATACCGCTTTTAATGGTTTACAATGAATAATGAACCATTGATACGATCTTGTAACCACACATGTAGAAGAGGCTTATCCCAATCATGTTAAATTTAATAGAGAATGTCAAAATAGAAATCCATTAATAAATTCCGATATATATAATTCAATACTCAAAGGAGAAAATATGAGTGAGTTTCATATTAATTTATTTAAATTTTTTGATGAATTTGGTAATGCAAGAAAAATGGTTCTTTCAACCGTTGACAATAACAAAGTAACATCTAGAATGATGAGTGTTGTTCGAATAGAAGAAAGTTTTTATTTTCAAACGGATAAGACCTTTAGGAAATATCAGCAAATAAAAAACAATCCTTTGGTTGCACTTTGCATAGATAATATTCAGATTGAAGGAATTTGTAAAGAAATAGGGCATCCAACTAAAAGTGAACCTTTTTGTAATGTTTATAAAGAATACTTTAATAGCTCATATAAGATGTATTCTTCATTAGATAATGAGCGATTATTTATGGTAACACCTACATATGTAGAAAGATGGATCTATATAAAAGGAATTCCCTATTTAGAAATATTTGATATTAAGAAGGAAAGCTATAGCATAGAACGATACGAAACGTAAATATAAGATGGCTGAGATATGTTTTTCTTCCAGTGCTACTGGAAGATGTAATAGTACAGCTTCTTCACTAAGGCAAATTAATGATGAAGAAGCTGTAATGCTTTATTAACCATTTACTCCTTCTTGCAAGACTATTAAGAAGGATCATCCCCGATCTCTTTGTTCAGCCATAACAATCCATTTTTGAATCGTTGATCTGCAAAGGTATGGTGGCCTCCATGATCCTTAGTAACGGTCACTTTTCCAGGAAATTTGCTTTCCAGAAACTGAGCTGTCTGCTCTGCGTATTCTTTCGCCTTTTTCATAGGTCCTGATTTTCCTTTCCCTTCGCCTTCCCCATAATGCAGATAAATTGAGCGTGTCTCTTTGCTTAGAGAACTATTTTCTAAATATTCAGACCAATTACTATACCAGAAGGAGCTGCATATTCCAGCAACATGACGCCAGCAGTTTTGGATTGTCAGAGCATAGATTCCGATAAGACCTCCCAGAGAGTAGCCCAGCATAGAGCTGTTGTGTATATCTGCCTGATAAGTTTCGCAAAGCCAGGGAAGAAGACGATTCCTGAGAGATTCAAGATACTGGCTTCCCTCGCCACTAAAATCTGGAAAACGGGAGGACATAGCAGGTGCACGCCACGGGGTGTATTCGGACAGCCTGTCCACAGGGCATATCATCACCATTATAAATTCTCTTCCAATTCCTTTTTGCCAGAGGGTTTCTAACTCACTTATCACAGGGGAGAGGGCTTTATAAGCCTGATCTCCGTCTTGAACCAGGACGACTGGATATTTTTGTTCTCTATTCTTATCCCATGAGCGGGGCAGATATAGGTATAGCTTATGATCTTCCCATTGTGTTTCCATAATAGAAGGTTCTTTTTCTGTATTTTTTGAATTCATGATCCAATCCTTTCTTTTTTATTACCGCTTTTGATTCTGCTTGGAGCAAATCCCATGTGTTTTTTGAATAACCGGCTAAAATAGAATTCGTCTTTATAACCAACGGATACGGCGGCTTGTCTGACGCTGTATCCATTCTCACTTAGCAATGCAGCCGCAGTTTCCAGGCGGTATTCAATCAGATAGTCAATGGGACGGATCCCCATAACTTTATAAAAAAGATAGGAAAGCTGTTCTGGCTTTTTTTCAAAATTGGCGGCGATATCTGCCAGCGTCAAAGACTGGGTGTAATGGTTTCGGATAAACAGTGCAATTTCATTAATGATGTTTAATTCTTCTGCTTCCTGTTTGCTGATTTCAGAACAAAATAAGATATCAAACAGTTGTTGTGTCATGAAGTTCATGCGGAAACGGGAACGGATGTCATGGCAGTGAGAGAGTTTTAAAAACTCCTCCAGGCAGTCATGAACTCCTTTTTTATCAGTAATACTCAATTCGTACGCAGAATGTATAAAATCAGTGCTTCCTTTGTTTGTGTATTCAAAGGGATCATAATATAAATTGATGTGGCAGAAGGGCTCACTGCCTTCGACAAAAAACGTGAGCTGTTTTCCAGGACAGCCATGAATTACTTTTCCAGGTAAAGCATCAAAGCTTTCGGAGTCAAAGGAAATACGGGCCTTCCCACTAACAGGAAAGATAAAGGCTGCCCGTGTCGTCTCATATGAGGCAGGTGCCTGTTCTGGTAATTTATTAAAAGAGACTGCTTTGAGAATCGTCAATGGGAATCTGGCATATTCTTCGGCTAATTGAGTGCGAAATCCAGGCATTATAAACCTCCTTTCCTATCATTTCTGTCTTATTCATTATAGAGGAAGAGTTTTTTTTCGTCAATGAAGATGGTAATTGTGATATTTTTTATCATTTAATATTTAATAATTGTCCATGTATTTAAAGAATTATCTATTCCCATTCCCTGTGGAAATTCGTATAATGAGTTTCGGTTAGTTTAAACTAATAGATAGAAAGGAGGATTCTTTCTTTGAATCATCATATGTCAGAGGCATATATAGAGAATCAGAAAAGCAGAAGGGTCTTTGGATTGCTGCTGGCAGGTATGGTCTGTCTTCTTCTTGTCTCCATTGTGATATCCATGTCCTTTGGGTCCATGAAGATTGCTCCCTCTCATACTTATGGAATTCTTCTTGAAAAGCTGTTTGGAATCCGGTTAGATGAGTCATTAACCGGACGGATTTCAGAAGTAAATATTATTTGGGAAATTCGTTTTCCCAGAGTGCTTCTTGGAGCAGCGGTAGGAGCAGGTTTGTCCCTTTGCGGAATGGCAATGCAGGCGGCAGTTCAGAATCCTCTTGCAGAGCCTTATATTCTGGGAATTTCTTCTGGTGCTTCTCTTGGAGCAACATTTTCAATTATGCTGGGAATTGGTTCTTTAAGCTGGATATCCATCAATGGAAGCTCCTTCTGGGGATTCGCCGGAGCGTTAGGAGCTGCATTTTGTGTGTTGATGCTGGCTTCGGCGGGAAGCAAGATGACAAGTTCTAAGCTGGTTCTTTCCGGAACTGTGGTTAATGCTTTGTGTAATGCCTTAAGCAACTTTATTATTTTTATGGCTGTGGACGCCCAGGGAATGCAGAGCGTAAAGTTTTGGACTATGGGTTCTCTTGCAGGAGCAAAGTGGAAGAATATTCCTTTTCCTGTAATTTTAACGTTTTTGTGCGTTCTTATTTTCCTATCACAGTACAGAACTTTAAATGCCCTTCTTTTAGGAGATGAAGCGGCCGTAACGTTAGGAATACCTGTTGCCCGTTACCGGAGAGTTTATATGGTGTTATCCTCTCTTTTAACTGGTGTTTTAGTGGCTTATTGCGGTATTATTGGATTTGTTGGTCTTATTATTCCTCATATTACAAGAGCAGTAGCAGGGGCTGATCACCGGAGAATGACTCCACTGTGTGCGGTTGGCGGAGCAATCTTTATGATTTGGGCGGATACCTTTGCAAGAATTGCAGTAAAGAATTCCGAACTTCCCATTGGAATTGTTACAGCACTGATTGGAGCGCCGTTCTTTGTGTATATTTTAATACGCAAAAGCTATAACTTTCGGGAAGGATAAGGAGGAACACAATGGAGTTAAAAGTAGACGATTTAAAGGTCAATATTGGCAGCCTGGAAATCGTCAAAGGTGTATCTTTACATATAAAGGCAAACAGGTTTGTAGGGCTGTTGGGACCTAATGGAAGTGGCAAATCTACACTCTTAAAAGCGATTTACAGGGTTTTGAAGCCCAGCAGCGGAGTTGTTTATCTGAATGGAAAAAATCTGTCCAAGGTTCCGGAGAAGGAACGGGCCAGGGATATGGCAGTTGTATCCCAGTTTAATCAGGTTGGATTTGAATTTACGGTTCAGGATATTGTTATGATGGGGCGGACTCCGCATAAAAAGCGGCTGGAGGGAGAAAGTGAGGCTGACTATCAGATTGTTTCAGAAGCTCTTGATAAAGTGGGGATGAACCATTATTCCAAACGCAGGTATTCGACTTTATCCGGAGGAGAGAAGCAGCGGATTATACTGGCAAGAGCACTAGCCCAGGACCCCAAGATACTCATTCTTGATGAACCAACCAATCATCTTGACATAAAATATCAGCTCCAGGTTTTAAATATTGTAAAACATCTGGATATTGGTGTTCTTGCAGCTCTCCATGATCTTTCCCTTGCTTCCATGTTCTGCGATGAGATTTATATGCTGAAAGATGGGACAGTCATGGGAAATGGCAGTCCGGGAGAAGTGATTACCTCAGAGATGATACAGGATATTTATGATGTAAAAGCTTCTGTTTTAACAGATCCGGATACAGGACAGCTTTCCATTCATTACCGGATTTAATTACTATGATTATAGAAAAAGGAGATTATAATGAAAAAGAAATTAAAAGGATATCAGGCAGCAGCAGCCCTATGTGCAGTAGTTTTTTTTACCGTTGGATGTACTGCAAAACCAGCTAAGACAAATCAGGAGACAGAAACAAGTCAGACACAAGAGCAGACACAGGCTTCGGATTTTCCTCTTACTTATACTGCATATGACCTGGATGGAACCGGTCATGAGCAGACGGTCAATCAGGTGCCAGATAAGATTATTACCAACAATCAGTCCAGTACAGAATTGTTATTAAAGCTGGGACTGGGAGATCAGATCATTGCCACCGTTTTAAAAGATAACCCTACCACTGATGATTTAGCAGCCGCTTATGATGCCATTCCTGTTATGGCAGATAAGAGGGATATTTCTAAAGAAAAGATCGTAGGGATGGAACCTGATATTGTAGTTGGAAGGGTAAAATCATTTACTCCTGAGACCCTTGGTTCTGTCAGTGATTTAAATGATATGGGAATCGCTGTATATACCCAGGAGTCGACCCGGATGGATCAGGAGATTACCATGGATTCTATTCTTGGCGATATTGAACAAGTAGGAAAGATTTTTGATAAGAAAGATCAGGCTGATAAAATGGCAGAAGAGTTAAAAGACCGTCTGACAGCCACAGAAAATTCTTTAAAATCCTTAGACGGGGAGCCTTTAAAAGTTCTTCTTATGGTCAATTACCAGGACGGTACATTTGGCGGATACGGCAACAATGCCTCTCTTCAGAAAGATCTCCTGAAACGTCTTCATGCAGTCAATGTACTTGATAAAGGAGGCAGTGGTCTTTCCGCAGAAAACTTAATTTCCATGAATCCGGATGTGATTGTTTATGTAAAGGGAACCCATAACGAAGAAAATGACCAGAATGCAGTAGAAGATATGCTTTCCAATGAAATGTTTCAGAGTGTAAAAGCCATAGAAGACGAAAAGGTCATGTCAGTTTCCTACAATGATCTCATGGGAGGCGGTTACCGGACTTTTGATTGTATGGAGGAGATGGCAGACTTTTTCTATCCTGAGATCAGCAGATAAATACAAGCAGTTTGAAGACAGAAGCCTTAAGGTTTTATTACAAATTAGTAATAAAAACGTTATTGTAAAAATTAGGGAAATTGGTTATTATTGTATAGGACCTGATTATGACAATATGGAGGAATTAACATGAAGAAGATAAAGATAGGAAGGGCTGTAACCGGGCTTCTGTCGGCTGCATTTTTGTGCTGTGCCACTGCTTTTGTTTCGCTTGCAGATGTGAGTTCTGATCATGAGCAGACAGCCATTCAGTCCTGCCTGATCAATTCTGACAAGGAGAATGTGACCGTACAGGTGTCGGGAAATGTTAACATGGAAGGAACTGATGGTATCCTTTATCTGGTGGAGCAGCAGCCTTATCAGAACAATCTGGACGGAAGAACGGATTATGCAGCAAAAGCAGCACCTGGCAGCACAGTTTCATTTACATTTTCTTTAAACAGGAACACCGCTCAGGACAGACTCTACAGCAAGTTTGTGGTAGCCGTATGGGATGGCACCAAGTACATAGAGATCAGCAAACCCCATTACATCACAAACCCTGAGATGGTAGCTTCCAATACCACTCCATTCAGCGATCCCCTTACAAAAAAAGGATTGAACATCCAGCTTAATATGCTTAGCGATGCCTTTGATTTAGGAGTAAAGCATGTAGCTACCAATATTTCATTCCATCAGATTCTTGGTGAGGGAATTGATTATGAGTATGATGGAAAAACATATCATTTTGATAAGAATGTAATTAAAGGCTATGATGAGACCATCAGCGCGTTATCTGGGAAAGGTATGACTGTTACAGCCATTATTTTAAACGGCTGGAACGATGCCACTCCTGATCTTTTATATCCGGGAACCAAGAAGAATTCCAAAGCATTTTACTATATGTTTAATACAGCAACCCCTGAGGGACTTGACCAGACCAGAGCCATTGCTTCATTTCTGGCAGACCGCTACAGCGGTGCCAATCCTGATTCTGGAAAGATCTCCAATTGGATTGTAGGCAATGAGATTAATAACCAGCAATGGAATTATATAGGTGCAAGAGATCTTACCAGCTATGTAAAGGCTTATCAGAGTGCGTTCCGCGTTTTCTATACAGCAATTAAGAGTGTGAGTGCCAATGACAGAGTATATTTTTCTCTTGATTATAACTGGAATAACGAGATTGACAATAAGGTGAAATACGGAGGAAAAGCCGTTGTAGACAGCTTTAACTCCATTGCCAATGAGCAGGGACAGATGGATTGGGGCTTATCTTACCATCCTTATCCAGTTCCAATGACAGAGCCTGAATTCTGGGATAATGATAAGACAGGTCTTATTACCAATGATTTTAATTCTCCAGTCATTAATTTTAAGAATCTGAACACGCTGACCGATTATATGGCACAGGAAGCTTTAAAGTCACCGAATGGTCATGTACGCCACATCATTTTGACCGAGCAGGGATTTACCGCTACAAGCCAGTCAAGGGGCAATGTTCCTCAGATACAGGCAGCAGCTTATGCTTATTCTTACTACATGGTTGACAGCAATCCTTATATTGACGCCTACATCTTAAGCCGTCAGGTGGATGCACCTTCTGAGGTGAGAAGCGGGTTATCCTTTGGTCTTTGGGAATGTTCGATGGACCGGGGAGATGACATCGTTGCCACAAAGCGCAGGAAGATCTGGCAGGTATTCAGAGATATTGATAAAAAGAAATACACATTGGAATCAAGTGAATTCGCAAAACCTATTATTGGTATTGAGAAATGGTCTGATGTTGTGCCAAACTTCCGTTGGAAGGCTTTGGAGAAATAATAAAAAAGATATAGCGGCAGGTAATGAATTATCTGCCGCTATATCTTTTTTAATTGCCTGTAGACCAGGTCAATGCACCATAAGCGTCTAAGATGCCGCCGCTTAATACTTTTCCGTTTAAGGTGTCCAGTCTTCTGCTGGAGTCAAGTAAGATCTGTTTGGTCTCCAATAAGGAAATATCAGTACGGTACGAATAAAGCATAGCTGCTACTCCGGTTACCATAGGAGCCGCCATGGAGGTTCCGCTCATAAAGCCGTATCCGTTGTTAGGAATCGTACTCAGAATGTAGGAGCCTGGAGCAGCGATATCCACACTTTTTACTCCAAAGTTAGAATCTTTGCTCAAACTGCCGTCAAAAAGAATATTAGCTACAGATATTACGTTATCATAAGGCAGAGAAGCAGGGTATACTGGATTGATATCTGTGTCATAGCCAAGTCCGGATATACCGCCGTTGCCGGCTGAGACAACAAACAGCATCGGAGAATTTTTTATGGTCTCTGCCAGTTGTGGACTGTAACTGGTGGTACCCATACTTAAGTTGCAGATCGAGGCGCCGTTGGCTTGGGCGTAGTGAATTGCCTGGATAACAGCATCGGGGGTTCCGGTTCCATCTTTTCCTCCAAGTGCTTTTAACGGCATGATTTTAACATGTTGATTATCTGTAATGCCTGCGATTCCATAAGCACCTCTTGCAGCGCCGATGGTACCTGCTGCATGGGTTCCGTGGCTGTCATCCTTCCCGGAAAAGATCTGGTTGTTGCCGGAATAAAAATTCCATCCATGGATGTCGTCTACAAAACCATTTCCATCGTTATCAACACCGTCTCCGTCAATTTCACCTGGGTTTGTCCAGATGGAATCCTTTAATTCCTGGTGGTTGATATCAATGCCAGTATCAATGATGGCTACGATAACGGATCGCTTATTCTCTGCTTTGTCATAAAGTGTCCATGCAGGTTGTATGTTAATATCAATTCCCGGCACAGCTTTTGTTACTTTAGATTCATAATCCCCCGGACCTGGTTTTGGGAGGTCGATTCCCATGCTGGATTTGATTCCATCGTAAACATTATCAACAGACTGAAACTTTGACTGCAATTCAACAAGACGAAACTCTCCATCATTCTTTAACCCCCACTGGTAGGTGGAAAATTCATCTGCCGGTGACAGGTTTACAAGTCCTGGTCCAACGGCAAGAGAATGAAGCGCTTGTCCGGTTTCTGCGGAAAATGAATGGAGCAGGGAAGGTGCTTCTATGGTCTGGCTAAAAGACAGACTGCCAAGCAGTATAGCAAGAGACAGACATGCACCTTTCATTATTTTTTTCATTGTTTCTTTCTCCTCACTATGAAGCAATATTGAAACTATTACCATTATATCATAAACCCTACGTGCTAGCTCTTTAAATTATGTAAAAAAATAAATTTCTTTTTCGGTCATTCAATTAATAATTGAAATATATTTTTATTCTATGTTATGATTGTCTGGAAATAAGAAAAGAGGAAAGAAATATGTGTGAAAAAATCCAAAAAGCGTTACAGGGCGGTCTAATTGTTTCCTGCCAGGCATTACAGGGAGAACCTCTTTTTGGTGCCGGTCTTATGGCACCTATGGCTTTAGCAGCGCAAGAAGGAGGAGCAGCAGGAATCCGTGCAAATTCAGTTGAAGACATCTTGGAAATTAAAAAGATTGTAGACCTTCCGGTTATTGGGCTGATCAAACAGGAATATTCTGATAGTGAAGTTTATATAACACCAACTACGAAAGAAGTGGATGCACTTTCTGCCTGCAAAGCAGATATTATTGCAGTGGATTGTACCAGACGAAGCCGCCCTGGTGGCAGGACACTGGCAGATTTTTGGAAAGAAATCCGTGCAAAGTATCCCAATCAGCTTTTTATGGGGGATTGTTCTGATTATGAAGAAGGAATGTATGCCGCTGAAATGGGATTAGATTTTATCGGAACAACTTTAAGTGGATACACCAGTGCAACGAAAGGAAAAAGCTTACCAGATTTTGAATTAATGACCAGGCTTGTGAAGGATTGCAAAATACCGGTTATTGCAGAAGGAGGAATCTGGACCCCAGAGCAGTTAAAGAGATCATTCCAGTCAGGCGTATTTGCTGCTGTGGTGGGAAGTGCGATCACAAGACCAAAAGAAATCACCAGATATTTTATAGAAGGATCTGGTTGCCGTACAGGAAATCAATAAGATAAAAGAAAAAGGGAGCGTATCATCATGAAGGGTGATTTTTTAACCAGAATCCGTCTGGAGTACAACCAGTTTACAAAAGCGGAAAAGAAAGTAGCAGATTACATTCTTCAAAATTCCAGAGAGGTTCTTTTTATGTCCATAACTGGTCTGGCAGAAGCGTGTGAAGTAGGAGATACCAGCGTGTTCCGTTTCTGTAAAACGCTGAATTTAAAGGGGTATCAGGAGTTTAAGATGATGCTTTCTTTAAGTCTTCATGATGAGACAACGGGGCAGGGGAGGCTGGAAGGAGATATCAGCTTGAAAGATTCTTTTGCAGAGGTCTCCAGAAAGGTTCTTAATACCAATATGAGTGCTTTAGAGGAAACGTATTTCCTTTTGGATGAAGAACAGTTTTCAAAGACCATTGATTGTCTTCATGATGCAAAACGGATTTGTTTTTTCGGCGTTGGTGCCAGTATGATATCCGCTTTAAAGGCTGCAAATAAGTTTATGAGAATTGAACCAAAGGTATTTTGTATTCAGGATGCACATATGCAGGCAATGGCAGCCTCTATGATGGAAAAAGGGGAAGTGGCTGTGCTTTTTTCCTATTCCGGAGCAACAAAGGATACCATACATGCAGCCGAACTTGCGAGGAAAGCAGGCGCAGTTACGATCTGCATAACGAGATTTTTAAAATCGCCTCTTACTTCTTTTTCAGATATAACTCTTTTATGCGGTGCCAATGAAGGCCCTTTGCAGGGCGGATCAACATCATCAGAGATCAGTCAGCTCTTTTTAATTGATTTGATGTATACGGAATATTATAGAAGGTATTTTGAACAGTGTAACAGGAACAATGAGAAAGTTTCTGCTTCTGTGCTTGATAAAATGTATTGAGAATATGATTATAAGAAAACAGGAAAGGAGAGATCCCATGGAAGAACAGAAATTTCGAAATAAAATAACCTGGTTTACCTTTCTATTCAGTATGCTGGTTATATGGGTTCACTCCTACAATGCGGTGCTTTTTCTTGGAGGTACAAAAGCAGCTTACCAGGCGGATTATATGGAGCGTTTTTTAGGAAATACGGTAGCTCAGATGGCTGTTCCGGGTTTCTTTCTGATTTCTTCCTATCTGTTTTTCCGCACTTTTACCATAGAAAGAATCTGGCAGAAATGGAATTCGAGAATCAGGAGCATTCTTGTTCCCTATATTGTATGGAATTTTCTTTATTATATCGGGTATGCGGCAGGAAGCAGAATTCCGGTTCTCTCTCAGATCATTGGAAAAGGCAGAATTCCATTTACAATTAATCAGGCAGCAGGTGCGGTTCTTCATTATACTTATAATTACGTGTTCTGGTATCTGTATCAGCTTATTCTTCTTGTTCTTTTTGCTCCTCTTATTTATTTCTTTATCAGGCGTAAGATTACGGGAATCTTATTTCTTTCTGGTTTATTTGCAGCCATCTATATGGGCTGGAACCTGCCCTTTGTAAATCTGGATGCCATGTTCTATTATTCGTTTGGCGGATTTGCAGCAATACATGCAAAAGAGGCAGCAGAAAGTGTCTGGAGCAGGAAGAAATTTTTTCTTGGAATATTTCTTGTGATAGCAGCACTATTTCTTTATAAATTTGATTTTCCAGGAGAAGCAAAGGGGGAGATGGCGGCTTCAGCAGTTATATTCCGATTGTTTGTTCCACTTTCTTTGTGGCTGGCAGTCCCAGAAAAATATCTTTTTCCAGCAGAAGGCTATATGAGTCAGAACTTCTTTTTATATGCCCTTCATTTTGCCATAGTGCGGCTTATAAACAAAACAGGAGCATTTCTGCTCCCGTCTGTTCCCTTGATTCCACTTATTATTTTTCTAGCCATGCCGGCGGTCTGTGTGTGTATCAGTTATCAGATCAGCCGTCTGTTAAGACGGTTCCTTCCAAGAATCTGGTATCTGTTAAACGGAGGTCGATGACCAGCGTCCAGATGCACCGCAGGGCAGGATCAGCCCTGTCTTTGTAACGGGCAGTCCAACTTCTTCTGCTTTTACTTCGCCGCCGAACTTGTCTCTGACCTCTGTTGAAATCATGTAAGACAGTACAGAAGGAGCAAGCCCGGTGGTATAAGAGTTAATAAGGAAGAAAACCGGTTGTTCAGAGAGAATCTGAGTGCAGAGTTTAACAAGAGGGTAAATGGCATCTTCAATCTTCCAGATCTCGCCTTTTGGACCTCTTCCATAAGAAGGGGGATCCATGATAACCGCATCGTAACGGCTGCCTCTTCGTATTTCTCTTTCCACAAATTTCACACAGTCGTCAACGATCCAGCGGATAGGCGCATCTTCAAGACCAGAAGAACGGGCATTTTCTTTTGCCCAGCCAACCATACCTTTGGAAGCATCTACATGGGTGACGGCGGCACCAGCCTTTGCTGCGGCTAAAGTAGCGCCTCCCGTATAGGCAAACAGGTTAAGCACTTTCACAGGTCGTCCGGCTTTTTTAATCTTATCGCTGAACCAGTCCCAGTTGGCTGCCTGCTCCGGGAACAGGCCTGTATGTTTAAAACTAAATGGTTTTAATTGAAATGTCAGTTCTTTATAACCAATGGTCCATTGTTCAGGAAGATGAAAGAATTCCCAGTCGCCGCCGCCTTTGGCACTTCTGTGATAATGTCCGTTCATCTTTTTCCAGCCTTTTTCTGTCTTTGGGGTGGACCAGATTACCTGCGGATCAGGGCGCACAAGAAGATAGTCTCCCCAGCGTTCCAGTTTTTCTCCCTCTGAACAATCTATCACTTCATAATCTTTCCAGCCATCTGCAATCCACATAATTGGCGCCGCCCTTTCTTTTATCAATCATTTGTTTTTATGATTCTATGATTATACTGGAAACAGTCAAGAGCGTCAAGTATGCTAAAATGTCTATCATTGCAGGAGCATTTTTGAAAAGGAAGTGAAGAGAAATAATTTTGTAATAGAATTGAAAGATTAAAACAGTTGAATTATCCTCCATTAATTGTTAGAATAAATAATAATAAAAGGAAATCCCTGTAAGGAGTGACGATATGAAAAGAAAAGGTCTCATTGTTCTGGCAGTAGCTGCTGTGCTGGCTGCAGGTACTGTGTCAGTGAATGCCTGGGCGGCAGAGGGCTGGACTCAATCTGGAAATACCTGGATGTATAATGATTCAAGCGGGAATAAGATGACGAATGTCTGGAAAAAAGGTGCGGACAACTTATGGCGTTACTTAAACAGCAGTGGTGAGATGGCAGTGAATACCTGGGTGGAGAACATTTATTATGTGGATGCCAATGGAATTTTAGTAACGGACAAGTGGATGAAGTTCCAGGATAATAACTCTACTGAATATAGATGGTATTATTTTGGAAGCAGCGGAAAAGCCATTATGGATAACTGGTCCAAGATTAACGATAAATGGTATTATTTCGATTCCAACGGAGAGATGCAGACAGGCTGGGTTCTGGATGATATGTATTACTGCGGCAGCGGGTCAGACGGTGCCATGAGAACAGGCTGGCAGAAGATCTATGGGCCGGACAGCAACTATGATTCCAACAGAATAAGTCCTGGAGACAATGATGATGGAAAGGCCTGGTATTATTTTGGCGATAACGGCAAGAAGTTTGTGCCAAAGAACTTTTCTGGAGACTATGGAACCTATAAGATCAACGGAGTTGCCTATTGTTTTAATTCAGAAGGTGCGCTTCAAACCGGCTGGAAGAACGTGGGCGTGGATAATGCGGAACATGAGATTCAGAATTACAAGTACTATGATGCCGGCGGAAAGATGAGAGTGGGCTGGTATTCGGTGGAACCACCAGAGGATATAGCCGGATATGAGGAGAGTGTGGAATGGTTTTATTTTTCTACTGCCGGAGTTCCAAAGACTGGTCCCAAAGAAGGAAAAGCAACCACCCAGAATTTGATTAAGATCAATGGTAAGACCTATCTGTTTAATGATCTTGGTAATCCAGTGTATGGTCTGCAGAAGGTTTCCATTGGCGGTACCTCTGATTATACCGCATTTTATTTCGGAGATAAGAAGACAAGTACCATGCAGAAAGGCAGAATTAAAGTAGTAGAAGGGGATGGAAGTGACGCTACTTATTATTTCAGCGACAGCGGACGGGGATATACAGGCGTAAAAGATGGTTACCTCTATTATATGGGGAAACTCCAGCAGGCTGAGAGTGGAAACAGATATGAACCGATTGCGATTCCCACCGGAAGTACTACAACCACTTATGTGGTTAATGCCTCTGGAAGAGTAGCTAAGAATACAAGCGTCAAAAGTGCGGAGGGCGTAAAATATAAAACCGGAAGCAATGGTAATTTATTAAAGGTAGATGAAGAAAAACCTTCTGGAAATGAAGGCAGGACTCCTACAGAACCAACCTGGAAATAAGAAAAAAGTCCAAAAGGCGTAAAACCTGAGAAAATCAGATTTTACGCCTTTTTTTTCAAAAAAATGCTTGCATTGTAAAAAAAAGTGTGCTATTATGTTAAGGCTGTGGCATGATAGCTGTGAAACGTGAGGTTGCTGCTTATAAAAGCAGGTTTTCCGTGGAGCGAATGTCAAGTTAGGAAACTGGCGACAAGTCACTGTACAATTTAAGATTCTGTTCTATGGAATGGAAATTCTGTGTGAGGTCTGTTTGGACACACACGGGAGCGTGTACAGTCACCGCTTGTCGTACTTCTACTAAGTGCGAAAAGGAGGCGACTTTTTTTATGGCAAGTCAAGTAATGAGAATCACATTAAAAGCGTATGATCATCAGTTAATCGATCAGTCAGCAGTCAAGATCATCGACACTGTAAAAAAGACAGGATCTAAAGTGAGCGGACCGGTACCGTTACCAACCAAGAAGGAAGTGGTAACAATTTTAAGAGCGGTTCACAAATACAAAGATTCCAGAGAGCAGTTCGAGCAGAGAACTCACAAGAGACTCATTGATATCATTACACCAAGTCAAAAGACAGTTGATGCATTATCCAGATTGGAAATGCCAGCAGGTGTATACATTGATATCAAGATGAAGAACAAATAATCTTCATCAAAAACATTTTAGGTAATATCCTGAAGGGTTTTAATATAGAAGTAACACTTTTTCCTGTAAGGAATCAACATCTCTGCCTGGCAGAGTCATAGTGTTCCACATATATTGGGCTGTTCTAGGATGATTGCTCAGGCAATCCGCTGTAGAATAAACAAACAGGAGGTAAAAACATGAAGAAGGCTATTTTAGCGACTAAAGTCGGAATGACACAGATCTTCAATGAGAATGGAGTATTAACTCCAGTAACCGTTCTTCAGGCTGGTCCTTGTTCCGTAACACAGATCAAGACCGTTGAAAACGATGGTTACAGTGCAGTACAGGTAGGTTTCGTTGATAAGAGAGGGAAACTTGTCAGCAAGCCGGTAAAAGGGCATTTTGATAAGGCTGGTGTATCTTATAAAAGATATGTAAGAGAATTCAAATTTGAGAATGCTGCAGAGTATTCTGTAAAAGATGAAATCAAAGCTGAGATCTTCGCAGCAGGCGATAAGATCGACGTAACCGCAATCTCCAAAGGTAAAGGTTTCCAGGGTGCTATTAAAAGACATGGTCAGTCCAGAGGACCTATGGCTCACGGTTCCAAATTCCACCGTCATGCAGGTTCCAACGGTTCTGCTTCTGACCCAAGCAAGGTATTTAAGGGCAAGAAGATGCCAGGACAGATGGGTAACAAGAAAGTGACTATCCAGAATCTTGAGATCGTTCGAGTTGATGCAGAAAGCAACCTGATTTTAGTTAAGGGTGCTGTACCAGGACCTAAGAAGTCTTTAATAACAGTTAAGGAAACAGTAAAAGCAGCGAACTAATGCTTTTATAAGAAAGGAGGATCATACAGATGGCAAACGTATCTGTTTACAATATCGAAGGTAAAGAAGTTGGTACATTAGAGTTAAACGATGCAGTGTTCGGTGTGGAAGTTAATGAGCATCTTGTACACATGGCAGTCGTAAGCCAGCTTGCAAATAAACGCCAGGGCACACAGAAAGCAAAAACACGTTCTGAAGTATCCGGCGGCGGAAGAAAACCATGGAAACAGAAAGGAACCGGTCATGCCAGACAGGGTTCAACAAGATCTCCACAGTGGACAGGCGGCGGAGTAGTATTCGCACCAACACCAAGAGATTATACAATCAGACTGAACAAGAAGGAAAGAAGACTTGCTCTTAAATCCGCTTTAACCAGCAGAGTGAACGAGAATAAGTTCATCGTTGTTGATGATTTAAAGTTTGACGAGATTAAGACAAAGAAATTCCAGACTGTATTAAATAACTTAAAGGTATCCAAGGCTTTGGTTGTTGTTGGAGACGACAGCACAAACGCAGTACTGAGCGCAAGAAACATTGCTGCTGTTAAGACTGCATTTGTTAATACAATCAATGTATACGATATCTTAAAGTACAACACAGTTGTTGCTACCAAGACTGCTGTTGCAGCAATCGAGGAGGTGTACGCATAATGGCAGATATTAAATATTACGACGTAATCCAGAGGCCTGTAGTAACTGAGAAGAGCATGAATGCAATGGCTTCCAAGAAGTATACATTCATTGTACACACAGATGCTAACAAGACTATGATTAAAGAAGCTGTTGAAAAGATGTTCCCAGGTGCTAAGGTTGCTACTGTGAACACCATGAATTTAGAAGGAAAGACCAAAAGAAGAGGTACAACTTTCGGTAAGACTTCTAAGACGAAGAAAGCGATTGTTCAGTTAACTGCTGACAGCAAAGATATCGAAATCTTCGAAGGACTGTAAGATCAGAACATCTGGTTCCGGAGTTTGATCCATTTAAAGGGATGAGACAGATACTCCAGATTGTGCAAGGGTATCATCGGGACCATAAAATGATGGGACGATAGAAACAGTTCGTCTATGTGATGAACATTATATCACGATAAACAAGATACGCCAGGCGGCGTTGAAAGGAGAAATAATCATGGGAATCAAAAAGTATAACCCATATACCCCTTCCAGAAGACATATGACCGGTTCTGATTTCAGCGAGATCACAAAATCAACTCCTGAAAAATCTTTGATCAGCAAGACAATCAAGAAAACAGCTGGCCGTAACAATCAGGGTAAAATCACAGTGAGACATCGCGGAGGCGGCGTTAAACGTAAATATAGAATTATTGACTTTAAGAGAAACAGCAAAGATGGAATTGTAGGAACTGTTGTTGGTGTTGAATACGATCCAAACAGAACTGCTAACATCGCTTTAATCAGCTATACAGATGGTACAAAAGCATATATCCTTGCTCCTGCTGGTTTAACAAACGGAATGAAGGTTATGAGCGGTGCGTCTGCTGAAGCTAAAGTTGGTAACTGCTTACCATTAGGCAACATTCCAGTTGGTGCACAGGTTCATAATATTGAACTTTACCCTGGAAAAGGCGGACAGTTAGTTCGTTCTGCAGGTAATGGCGCACAGTTAATGGCAAAAGAGGGCAAGTATGCAACTCTTCGTCTTCCTTCTGGCGAGATGAGAATGGTTCCGATCAACTGCAGAGCAACTATTGGTGTTGTTGGCAATGGCGATCACAACCTGATCAACATCGGTAAAGCTGGTAGAAAACGTCATATGGGATTCCGTCCTACGGTACGTGGTTCTGTTATGAACCCGAATGACCATCCTCACGGCGGTGGTGAAGGCAAGACTGGTATTGGCCGTCCAGGTCCAAGTACACCATGGGGCAAACCAGCACTTGGCTTAAAGACCAGAAAGAAAAACAAGCAGTCTAACAAGTTAATCGTTAGAAGTAGAGATGGAAAAACCGTTAAATAATTAAAGGAGGTTAGAATCTATGGCTCGCTCACTAAAAAAAGGACCATTTGCAGATGCTCATTTACTCAAAAAAGTAGATGCTATGAACGCAGCAGGACAGAAGCAGGTAATTAAAACCTGGTCTCGCCGTTCTACGATCTTCCCACAGATGGTTGGACATACAATTGCAGTTCATGATGGCAGAAAACACGTTCCGGTATATGTTTCAGAAGATATGGTTGGACATAAACTGGGTGAATTCGTTGCTACAAGAACTTACAGAGGACATGGCAAAGACGAGAAAAAGTCAGGCCGTAAGTAAGAACCAAACAAACTCCCGCCGGGCGATCGTAAGGATTCCCAAAGGGCGTTATAGTTGAAAGGAGGATTCACCATGGCTAAAGGACATAGAAGCCAGATTAAGAGAGAAAGAAATGCTCAAAAGGACACCAGACCATCAGCAAAGTTATCCTATGCTAGGGTTTCTGTTCAGAAAGCATGTTTCGTATTAGATGCCATCAGAGGCAAAGACGTACAGACAGCACTTGGTATTGTACTTTACAATCCCAGATATGCTTCTTCTTTAATAGAGAAGTTATTAAAATCAGCAATTGCAAACGCTGAGAATAACAACGGTATGGACCCTGCAAAACTTTACGTAGAGGAATGCTTTGCAAACAAGGGACCGACAATGAAGAGAGTAAAACCGAGAGCACAGGGCCGCGCTTATAGAATCGAAAAGAGAATGAGCCATATTACGGTTGTGCTTAATGAAAGATAAGGAGGCAAAGAATGGGACAGAAAGTTAATCCACACGGCTTAAGAGTCGGTGTTATTAAAGACTGGGACTCAAAATGGTATGCTGAAGCTGATTTCGCAGACAACTTAGTAGAAGATTATGCGATCAGAAAATTTCTGAAGAAGAGATTATACAGTGCCGGCATTTCTAATATTGAAATTGAAAGAGCATCCGATCGCGTGAAAGTTATCATTCACACAGCAAAGCCAGGTGTCGTAATTGGTAAAGGCGGCTCTGAGATCGAGAGATTAAAGGTTGAGGTTCAGAAGCTTACAGATAAGAAATTATTTGTTGACATTAAAGAAGTGAAAAGACCAGACAAAGATGCTCAGTTAGTTGCTGAATCAATTGCACAGCAGTTAGAGAACCGTGTATCTTTCCGTCGTGCTATGAAGTCTACCATGGGTCGTTCCATGAAAGCTGGAATTAAGGGAATTAAAGCTGCAGTCGCAGGTCGTCTTGGCGGTGCAGATATGGCTCGTACTGAATTCTACAGCGAAGGAACCATTCCGTTACAGACATTAAGAGCAGACATTAACTATGGTTTTGCTGAAGCAAATACAACATTCGGTAAGATCGGTGTTAAGGTGTGGATCTATAATGGCGAAGTACTTCCAACTAAAGGAAATAAGGAAGGGAGAGATAAATAATGTTAATGCCTAAAAGAGTTAAGCGTCGTAAGCAGTTCCGTGGAAACATGGCTGGTAAAGCGTTAAGAGGCAATAAGATCAGCAACGGTGAGTTCGGTTTAGTCTCTTTAGAGCCATGTTGGATCAGATCCAATCAGATCGAAGCAGCCCGTGTAGCTATGACCCGTTACATTAAGCGTGGTGGTAAAGTCTGGATTAAGATCTTCCCGGATAAACCTGTAACAGCAAAGCCAGCAGAGACCCGTATGGGTTCCGGTAAGGGCGCTCTGGAATACTGGGTAGCAGTAGTAAAACCAGGCCGTGTATTATTCGAAATCGCTGGAGTACCTGAAGAAACAGCGCGTGAAGCATTACGTCTTGCTATGCACAAGTTACCATGCAGATGTAAGATTGCTGCTAAAGCAGATTTAGAAGGCGGTGAATGACAGTGAAAACTAATAAGTATGTTGAAGAATTAAAGGGAAAAACAGTTGCTGAACTGAATACAGAATTAGTAGCTGCAAAGAAAGAACTTTTCAACTTAAGATTCCAGAATGCGACGAATCAGCTTGACAACACAAGCAGAATCAAAGACGTTCGCAAGAACATTGCCAGAATTCAGACTGTTATAACTGAGAAGGCTAAATTAGCTTAAGTTGTAGTTTCTAAAAGCATGACACACACGAGTGCGTGTAAACTTATGGATAGATAAGGCCGGTGAGGCCATAAACTCGAAAGGAGAATACCTAACGTGGAAAGAAATCTTAGAAAAACCCGTACTGGTAAGGTGGTAAGTGACAAGATGGATAAGACCATCGTTGTGGCTATCGAAGACCATGTAGAACATCCTTTATACGGCAAGATCGTAAAAAGAACGTATAAATTAAAAGCTCATGATGAGAAGAATGATTGTAACACTGGCGATACAGTAAAAGTTATGGAAACAAGACCGTTGTCCAAAGACAAAAGATGGAGACTTGTTGAAGTTATCGAAAGAGCGAAATAAATAATTTTCAGGAAGGAGTAATAGGCATGATTCAGCAGGAAACCAGATTAAGGGTTGCCGACAATACTGGTGCAAAAGAGTTACTTTGCATCCGTGTTATGGGTGGATCTACAAGAAGATATGCTAGTATTGGTGATGTTATCGTTGCTACTGTTAAAGATGCAACACCTGGTGGTGTTGTTAAGAAAGGCGACGTTGTAAAAGCCGTTGTTGTGCGTACTGTAAAGGGCGCTCGCCGTAAAGATGGTTCTTATATCAAGTTCGATGAGAATGCTGCCGTAATTATCAAAGATGACAGAACTCCAAAAGGAACTCGTATCTTTGGGCCGGTTGCCAGAGAGTTAAGAGAGAAACACTTCATGAAGATTGTTTCCTTAGCTCCGGAAGTATTATAGGGAGGTGTCGGACTGTGCATAAAATTAAAAGAAATGACCTTGTGAAGGTTATTACAGGAAAAGATAGAGATAAACAGGGCAAAGTTCTTCATGTAGATACAAAGACGAACAAAGTGACTGTTGAAGGAATTAACTTAATTACAAAACACGTGAAACCAGGTGCAGGCAATCCACAGGGCGGTATCGTGCAGAAAGAAGCTGCACTTGATATCTCCAATGTAATGCTTGTTGTTGACGGAAAAGCTACAAGAGTTGGCTTTGACGTAAAAGATGGCAAAAAAGTTCGTGTTGCAAAAGCTACCGGTAAGGTAATCGACTAATTCGGAGAGGAGGAATAAAAATTGGCTAGATTAAAAGAGATGTATAAGACAGAGATCGTAGAAGCTATGATGAAAAAGTTTGAATATAAAAACATCATGGAAGTACCGAAGTTAGATAAGATCGTCATCAATATGGGTATTGGTGAAGCAAAGGATAATGCCAAAGTTTTAGACTCTGCAGTTAGAGATTTAGAGATTATCTCCGGACAGAAAGCAGTTTTAACAAAGGCTAAGAAATCAATTGCAAACTTTAAGCTTAGAGAAGGTATGCCAATCGGCTGTAAAGTTACATTACGCGGCGAAAGAATGTATGAATTTGCTGACCGTCTGATCAATCTTGCGCTTCCACGCGTTCGTGACTTTAGAGGTGTAAATGCTAATGCGTTTGATGGCAGAGGAAATTATGCCCTTGGTATCAAGGAACAGCTTATTTTCCCTGAGATTGACTACGATAAAGTTGACAAGGTAAGAGGTATGGACATTATTTTTGTTACTACCGCTAAAACAGATGAAGAATCCCGTGAACTTTTGACATTATTCAATATGCCATTTGCAAAATAGTAGGAGGAATAATCCATGGCTAAGACTTCAATGAAGATCAAACAGCAGAAACCTGCAAAATTCTCCTCAAGAGAATATAATCGTTGCAGAATCTGCGGTCGTCCACATGCTTATTTAAGAAAATACGGAATCTGCAGAATCTGCTTCCGTGAATTAGCATACAAAGGTCAGATCCCAGGCGTTAAAAAGGCAAGCTGGTAAATATAAGGAAGGAGGCAATTTCAAAATGACAATGAGCGATCCAATCGCAGATATGCTTACGAGAGTTCGTAATGCAAATACTGCAAAACATGATACAGTAGATGTACCTTCATCCAAGATGAAATTAGCTATTGCTGATATCCTTGTGAAAGAGGGATACGTTAAAAAATATGATATCGTAGAAGACGGTGCATTCCAGTCAATCAGAATCACCTTAAAATACGGTAAAGATAAGAATGAAAAAATCATTACAGGTATTAAGAGAATCTCCAAACCAGGTTTACGTGTTTACGCAAACAAAGAGGAGTTACCGAAAGTACTTGGCGGTTTAGGAACTGCAATTATTTCTACAAACCAGGGCGTGATTACTGATAAAGAAGCACGTAACCAGGGTGTAGGCGGAGAAGTATTAGCATTCGTTTGGTAGGCATTGAACACTTAATAAGCGTGAGCTACAGGCGAAACGCGAATTTAGTGTGAAAGCCGTTCTTCGACCAGAGGGAGAAGAACTTCCCTGTGAAACGTAGTGGGACGCAGGAAAAATGCATCTGAAAACAGAGGGAACGAAACGTTCCTTCCGAGAATTTAAGGAGGTAGACGGCATGTCACGTATCGGAAGAATGCCTATCGCAATTCCAGCAGGTGTTACTGTTGCAATTGCAGAAAATAATAAAGTGACTGTAAAAGGTCCTAAGGGAACTCTTGAAAGAGTTTTACCAGCAGAGATGACAATCAAAGAAGAAGATGGTCATATCGTTGTTACCAGACCAAATGATTTAAAGAAGATGAAATCTTTACATGGTCTGACAAGAACATTAGTAAATAACATGATCGTTGGTGTTACAAGCGGTTATGAAAAGAAGCTTGAAATTAACGGTGTTGGTTACAGAGCTCAGAAACAGGGGAACAAACTGATCCTGTCTCTTGGTTACTCCCATCCGGTAGAGATGATCGATCCAGAAGGCATTGAAGCTACAATGGAAGGTCAGAATATCATTTTCGTTAAAGGTATCGATAAAGAAAAAGTTGGCCAGTACGCTGCTGAAATCAGAGATAAGAGAAGACCTGAACCTTATAAGGGCAAGGGAATCAAGTATGCTGACGAAGTGATCAGACGTAAAGTTGGTAAGACTGGTAAGAAATAATTAAGGAGAGTGTAAAGATGGTTAGCAAACAGTCAAGAAGCGAAGTTCGCGTTAAAAAACACAACAGATTACGTAACCGTTTTGCAGGCACTGCAGAAAGACCGCGTTTAGCTGTGTTTAGAAGCAATAATCATATGTATGCTCAAATTATTGACGATACAGTTGGTAAAACTTTAGTTGCTGCTTCTACAGTAGAAAAAGATGTAAAGGCAGAATTAAAGAAAACTAACGACGTTGATGCTGCAGCATATATAGGTTCCGTAGTTGCAAAGAGAGCTATTGAAAAAGGTATCAAGGGAGTTGTCTTTGACAGAGGCGGTTTTATATATCAGGGTAAGATTCAGGCATTAGCAGACGCAGCAAGAGAAGCTGGTCTGGAATTCTAAATAGAAAGGAGAAGACACAGGTGAAACGTACAATTGTTGATGCAAATCAGACAGAGTTAAATGACAGAGTAGTTGCTATTAAGCGCGTATCTAAAACTGTTAAAGGCGGACGTACCATGAGATTCTCTGCTTTAGTAGTCGTAGGCGATGGCAATGGCCGTGTAGGTGCAGGTCTTGGCAAAGCTGGCGAAGTTCCAGAAGCAATCCGTAAGGGAAAAGAGGCTGCTGTTAAGAATATGGTTAATATTCCGATTGATGAAAATAACAGTATTACTCATGACCACATCGGAAAGTTTGGAAGTGCTTCCGTACTTCTTAAGAGAGCTTCTGAAGGTACAGGAGTTATCGCAGGAGGTCCTGCACGTGCAGTTGTAGAGCTTGCAGGTATTAAGAATATCCGTACAAAGTCCATGGGCTCTAACAATAAGACTAATGTTGTTTTAGCTACAATCAAAGGTTTAACTGAGTTAAAGACTCCTGAGGAAGTTGCAAGACTTCGCGGTAAATCTGTTGAAGAGATTTTAGGCTAAGGAGGATAAGAAAATGGCAGATAAATTAAAGATCACATTGGTGAAATCCCCGATCGGTGCAATTCCTAAGCATAAAGCAACTGTTTTAGCATTAGGCTTGAAAAAGCTTCATAAAACAGTTGAAATGCCGGATAACAATGCGGTTAGAGGTATGATCGCAAACGTGCGTCATTTAGTAAAAGTAGAAGAGATCTAAAATAAAGTAAGGAGGTGCAAGCGATGGATTTATCAAATTTACAGCCTGCGTTAGGTTCCAAACACAGCGATAACTTCAGAAGAGGCCGTGGTCACGGTTCAGGAAACGGTAAGACAGCAGGTAAAGGTCACAAAGGACAGAAAGCCCGTTCTGGTGCTCCAAGACTAGGTTTTGAAGGCGGTCAGATGCCTTTATACAGACGTATTCCTAAGAGAGGCTTTACAAACAGGAATTCTAAAACGATTGTGGGCATTAATGTAAGTGCTTTAGAAAGCTTCGACAATGGCACAGTTGTTACTGTTGAATCTTTATTAGAGAGCGGAATTGTTAAGAATCCGCGTGATGGAGTTAAGATCCTTGGAAATGGAGAATTAACCAAAAAGCTTACAGTAAAGGTAGACGCTTTCAGCGAAGGCGCAAAAACCAAAATCGAGGCTTTAGGTGGAACCTGCGAGGTGATCTAATATGTTAAAAACACTCCGTAATGCCTTCAAGGTCAAAGATGTAAGAAAGAAACTTATCTTCACATTTTTGATGCTGGTGGTTACCAGAATCGGTTCTCAATTACCGATTCCAGGAGTTGAAACAAGCTTTTTTAAAGATTTTTTTGCTCGGCAGAATAATGATGCATTCGGATTTTTTAACTCCATGACAGGTAGTTCTTTTACGAATATGTCTGTTTTTGCTCTGAGCATTACCCCTTACATCACATCTTCTATTATCATGCAGCTTTTAACAATTGCAATTCCCAAGCTTGAGGAAATGCAAAAAGATGGTGAAGACGGAAGAAAAAAGATAGCAGAATACACCCGTTATGTAACAGTTGGTCTGGCTTTGATCGAGTCCGTCGCTATGGCGATTGGATTCGGCGGTCAGGGACTGTTAAGAGAGTTTAATGTGTTAAGTATTATCATTGCAGTTGCAACGATGACCGCTGGTAGTGCGCTCCTGATGTGGATTGGTGAGCGGATCACAGAGAATGGTGTTGGAAACGGTATTTCCATCGTCTTGTTATTTAACATCATTTCCAGTGTTCCTACTGATGCGGCAACTTTATATGATCGCTTTATAGTTGGAAAATCAGTTGCTGTGGCAGCTATTGCAGCAATTGTTATCATTGCAGTTATTGTGGCAATTGTAGTGTTTGTCGTTGTCCTTCAAGGCGGCGAGAGAAGAATTCCAGTGCAGTATTCAAAGAAGATGCAGGGACGGAAGATGGTGGGCGGACAGGCTACCAATATTCCATTAAAAGTGAATACAGCCGGTGTTATTCCGGTTATCTTTGCTTCCTCTCTTATGTCATTTCCAGTTGTCATTGCTCAGTTTCTTGGAGATAAGGTTAATTATGACAGCATAGGAGGTCATATTTTAACTGCACTTAATTCATCCAGTTGGGTTCGGATTGACCAGCCCATCTATTCGTTAGGAATAATCGTTTATGTGGCTCTTATCATTGTGTTTGCATATTTTTATACTTCCATCACATTTAATCCGCTGGAAGTGGCGAATAACATGAAAAAGTCAGGCGGTTTTATCCCGGGTATCCGCCCAGGTAAGCCAACCAGCGATTACCTTAACTCAATTTTAAACTATATTGTATTCTTAGGTGCATGCGGTTTGACGATTATCTGTATTATCCCGATTGTAGTCTCCGGTTTATTCAGCGTAGGTCATTTATCCTTCGGAGGTACATCACTTATAATTATTGTCAGTGTTGTACTTGAGACATTAAAAGCAATCGAATCCCAGATGCTTGTGCGTAATTACAAAGGATTTTTAAACGATTAAAGGACAAACCAAGGGAAACATGTCATACGTGTTTCCCTTGGGATTTGTGCTATTTAAGCTTATGTTTCAAAGGAGGGACTGTTGATGAAGATCATCATGTTAGGTGCCCCAGGTGCCGGCAAGGGTACTCAGGCAAAGAAGATTTCCGAAAAATATCAGATTCCGCATATTTCTACCGGAGATATTTTCCGTTCTAACATAAAAGAAGGAACAGAATTAGGAAAAAAGGCAAAGGGCTATATGGACCAGGGAGCGCTGGTTCCTGATGAGCTTACGATTGGCATGCTGATCGACCGTATTCAAAAGGAAGACTGTAGTAATGGCTATGTGCTTGACGGATTTCCAAGAACCATACCTCAGGCAGAAAGTCTAAAGGAAGCCATCTCTAAGATGGGACAAAAGGTTGATTTTGCAATCAATGTAGATGTACCTGACGAAAATATCATTAATAGAATGTCCGGTCGCCGTGCATGTCTGACCTGTGGTGCTACATATCACATTGTGTATAATCCAACCAAGGTTTCCGGTGTCTGTGACGCATGCGGTGCAGAACTTGTATTAAGAGATGATGATAAGCCGGAGACAGTAAAGAAACGTCTGAATGTTTATCATGATCAGACTCAGCCTCTCATTGATTATTACAAAAATGATGGTGTGCTTGTGAATGTTGACGGAACACAGGAATTAAATAAAGTGTTCTCTGATATCGTTTCTATATTAGGAGCATAGTTTATGTCAGTGACGATTAAATCTGCAAGAGAAATAGAACTTATGAGAGAGGCTGGAAGGATTCTTTGCATGACTCACGAAGAACTTGCAAAAGCCTTAAAGCCTGGAATGACAACCTGGGATATTGATCATCTGGGAGAAGAGATCATAAGAAGCTATGGCTGTATCCCTTCCTTTCTAAACTATAACGGATATCCTGCTTCCATCTGTGTTTCTGTTAATGATGAAGTGGTACATGGGATTCCGAGCAAAGAACGGGTTTTAATGGAAGGCGATATTGTAAGTCTGGATGCCGGCGTTATTTATAAAGGCTATCATTCTGATGCGGCAAGGACTTACGGGATTGGGGAGATTACTCCGGCGGCCGGCCAATTAATTGAAGTGACAAGACAAAGTTTCTTTGAAGGGATTAAATTTGCAAAATCTGGCAATCATCTAGGTGATATATCCGCTGCGATTCAAAAATATGCAGAATCATTTGGTTATGGAGTTGTCCGGGATCTTGTAGGACATGGAATCGGTTCTCATCTCCACGAGGAGCCTGAGGTGCCGAATTTTGCCCAAAAGAGACGAGGAATCAAATTAAGACCGGGCATGACCCTTGCTATTGAGCCTATGATTAATGAAGGAACTCCTGATGTAGCATGGCTTGATGATGACTGGACCGTTGTTACAGAAGACGAAAAGTTGTCTGCTCATTATGAGAACACCATTTTGATCACAGAAGGCGAGCCAGAGATTCTCAGCCTGATTTTAAAGGATCATTAAGGAAATGACTATGGAATTAGAAGCTGGATCCCTGGTAGAATCAACAGCCGGACATGATAAAGGCAGTTATTTCTTCATATTATATGAAGAAGGCGAATATATTTATCTGGTGGACGGAAAATACCGGCGTATGGACTGTCCCAAGAAGAAAAAGAAAAAGCATGTAAAACCCCTTTTATGGGAGAAACAAACCCCAGGATCAAAAATCCGGGAGAAAAAGAAAGTCACCGATGAAGAGATCAAACATTTCATCCGATGTTTCAAAAGAGAAGAACAGGTTGTTAGGAGGTAAGATTTATGTCAAAAGCAGATGTTATTGAAATTGAAGGAACCGTTGTGGAGAAGCTGCCCAATGCGATGTTCCAGGTTGAACTGGAGAACGGGCATCAGGTACTGGCTCATATTAGCGGCAAACTTCGTATGCACTATATCCGTATTTTACCAGGAGATAAAGTGACGCTTGAAATGTCCCCTTATGATTTAAGCAAGGGAAGAATCATCTGGAGAGATAAATAAGGCGTTTCGTACTATGACACACCAGGCTAAAGGGTTAATAAATATATAGAAAAAACGCTTGCATTATTTTGGTTTTAGTGATATAATGCTGTAGCGACTTTGTTGAAATACTGGGTGTATTATGCCTAAATGGGCAGCACTGGTTTTAAAATAAAAACACGCTGCGGTATACTCAGAAAGCTCTTTAGAGAAAGGTTCCATCGTTTCCAGAATAAGTCTTAAGGATTTATCAGGGATCGGGGAGCAATTTCGCACATAGGTCCGGTTACCGGACTGTTTGTGCTTTATATAAAGAGCGCATAAAGGAAAGGAGAATTGCTGTGAAGGTTAGATCATCAGTCAAACCGATTTGCGAAAAATGCAAAATCATTAAAAGAAAAGGCAGTATCAGAGTAATCTGTGAAAATCCTAAGCATAAGCAGAGACAAGGTTAAAAATAATTAATGGAGGTGTACTACACACATGGCTCGTATTTCAGGTGTTGATTTACCAAGAGAAAAGCGTGTTGAGATTGGTTTAACTTATATCTACGGTATCGGTAGAACAAGTGCAAGCCGTATTCTCAAAGAAGCTGGCGTTAATCCTGACACTCGTGTTAAGGACTTAACCGATGATGAAGTTAAAAGACTTGCAGAAGTAATTACAGAATCTCAGACTGTTGAAGGTGATTTACGTAGAGAAATCGCTATGAACATCAAGAGACTTCAGGAGATTGGATGCTACCGTGGAATTCGCCACAGAAAGAGCCTTCCGGTTCGTGGTCAGAAGACAAAGACCAATGCAAGAACACGCAAAGGTCCAAGAAAAACTGTAGCAAACAAGAAGAAATAAGAATTACACTTAGTGAGGTATCTCTGAACTTAGTGTGACAGCGTGCCCCGCTTTATCGGGCAAAGCCGTTCTTTGACCGTAAGGGAAGAGAACATCCTTACCAAATTAACAGCGAATCACGTTACATGTTTTAAAAACAGGAATAACAGGATTCAGAATTTCGTACCCTGTGCCGGCTCTTTAAGATTTCCAGGGCAGGGCGGAGCAAGTAAAAAGAAAGTAGGTTAGTTTAAAATGGCTAAAAAAATGTCCACTACTAAAAAAGTGACAAAAAAGCGCGTAAAGAAAAACGTTGAACGCGGACAAGCACATATCCAGTCATCTTTTAATAACACAATCGTGACATTAACGGATACACAGGGTAATGCGTTATCCTGGGCAAGTGCTGGCGGTCTGGGATTTAGAGGTTCAAGAAAATCTACTCCATATGCAGCTCAGATGGCGGCAGAAACTGCTACTAAGGCAGCTCTTGTACATGGTTTAAAATCAGTAGACGTTATGGTTAAAGGTCCTGGTTCAGGCCGTGAAGCAGCTATTCGTGCACTTCAGGCATGCGGTTTAGAAGTAACCAGCATTAAGGATGTAACACCAGTTCCACATAATGGTTGTCGTCCACCAAAACGCAGAAGAGTCTAATTAGGAGGTAATTACAGTGGCAGTTGATAGAGTTCCTGTTCTTAAAAGATGTAGATCCCTTGGTCTTGATCCGATCTATTTAGGAATAGATAAAAAATCAAAAAGAGAATTAAAAAGAGCTAACAGAAAGATGAGCGAGTACGGCATCCAGCTTAGAGAAAAGCAGAAAGCCAAGTTCGTTTATGGAGTTCTTGAAAAACCTTTCCGTAACTACTATGCTAAGGCTGAAAGAATGAATGGTCTTGTAGGTGAGAACCTTATGATCCTTCTTGAAAGAAGACTTGACAATGTAGTATTCCGTATGGGATTCGGAAGAACAAGAAGAGAGACCAGACAGATTGTTGATCATAAGAGCATTCTTGTAAATGGTAAATGCGTAAACATCCCTTCCTTCTTAGTTAAGCCAGGCGATGTAATTGAAGTAAAAGAAAAATGCAAAACCAATGCAAGATTTAAAAGTGTTCAGGAAGCGACTGCTGGCCGTATGGTTCCAGCATGGCTTGATGTTGATCATGAGAATTTACGTGGTACTGTTAAAGAGTTTCCAACAAGAGATGAGATTGATGTTCCAGTGAATGAAATGCTTATCGTCGAGTTGTACTCCAAATAATTGAAAGTCTGTTGATAGAAGCCGGCTTTCGCCCGGGGGGCATCTGCCTCCGGGCAAGGTTTGAGTATAAGACCCTCGATACAAAATACCCAAAAGGAGGGGCTATTAGTGTTCGATTTTGAAAAACCAAACATTGAGATTGCTGAAATCTCAGAAGACAAAAAATATGGCAAGTTTGTAGTTGAACCGCTTGAAAGAGGTTATGGTACTACTTTAGGTAACTCCTTAAGAAGAATCATGCTATCTTCCTTACCGGGCGCTGCAGTCAGTCAGGTAAAAATCGACGGCGTTTTGCATGAATTCAGTTCCATATCTGGCGTAAAAGAAGATGTGACTGAAATCATTATGAACATCAAGAGCTTATCTATTAAGAATAATAGCGACACCAATGAAGCGAAAGTTGCATACATCGAGTTTGAAGGCGAAGGTGTTGTAACTGCAGCGGATATCCAGGCTGATCCTGATATTGAGATCATGAACCCGGAGCAGGTAATCGCTACCCTTAGCGGCGGTACAGACAGCAAGTTCTATATGGAGCTTACCATTACCAAGGGCCGTGGCTATGTGAGCGCAGACAAGAATAAGAGTGAAGATTTACCGATTGGCGTTATAGCCGTTGATTCTATCTATACACCAGTAGAACGCGTCAACATGACGGTACAGAACACCCGAGTAGGTCAGGTCACTGATTATGATAAGCTGACATTAGATGTATTTACAAATGGAACCCTGGCACCAGACGAGGCTGTAAGCCTTGCTGCAAAAGTGCTGAGTGAACATTTAAATCTTTTCATTGATTTATCTGAGAATGCCAAGACTGCTGAAGTTATGGTAGAGAAGGAAGATAATGAAAAGGAAAAAGTGCTTGAGATGAACATTGATGAACTGGAACTTTCCGTTCGTTCATACAATTGTCTTAAGAGAGCTGGAATCAATACGGTGGAAGAACTGTGTAACCGTACTTCCGAAGATATGATGAAAGTTCGTAACCTTGGCCGCAAGTCTTTAGAAGAAGTGCTGGCGAAGTTAAAAGAGCTGGGTTTACAGCTTAATCCAAGTGATGATACCAATGCTTAATTGGCGTTTAAACGCTTGAATTAGATGGATACCATCTTTGCGGATTCTGCAAAGAAACCCGCCAAATGCTCAAGGTATGGAGAATTAGCACTGGTACAGTAAGACCGAAGAAGCGTGTATCTGTGTTCCACAAATGGAGGAATTATAAGATGGCAGGATATAGAAAGCTGGGAAAAACTTCCAGCCAGAGAAAAGCATTAATCAGAAGCCAGGTAACTGCATTAATATATAATGGCAAAATTGTAACAACAGAAGCAAGAGCAAAAGAGATTCGTAAAGTTGCAGAAGGTCTGATTGCTTTAGCTGTAAAAGAGAAAGATAACTTTGAGACTGTAACAGTTACAGCAAAAGTTGCACGCAAAGATAAAGAAGGCAAGAGAGTCAAAGAAGTTGTAAACGGCAAGAAAGTTACCGTATATGACGAAGAAGAGAGAGAGATCAAAAAAGATCTTCCTTCCAGACTTCATGCCAGAAGACAGATGTTAAAAGTTCTCTACGATGTGACTGAAGTTCCGACTGAAGCTGCAGGAAGAAAGAAGAACACAAAGTCTGTTGATTTACCTAAGAAGCTTTTTGAAGATATTGCACCTAAGTATGTTTCCCGTAACGGTGGTTATACCCGTATCGTTAAGATCGCTCAGCGTAAGGGTGACGGAGCAATGGAAGTTCTTCTTGAGCTTGTATAATTAAATAATCGAATCCCGATATGGAAGTTTCTTCTGTATCGGGATTTTTTTGTCGTTTGATAGGAAATGTTATTCCTGCCCTTATAAATGCAAGAATAAAGAAAGAATATCGTAAGTTGACGGTGTGTTGCTTTCCGGGCTATAATGTTAAATATAGAATAATTTGGCTGAATTGCCAGATTCCTTAAATAAAAGAACGGGAGGAATAAATATGAAACATGTTACGAGACTAATGGCTTTGGCATCACTGATTACTCTGATGGGAGTCAGTGTTCCTTTTGAAGCATTAGCCGCCGCAAAAACCATAACGTCCGTTACAATTAATGCAGGTTTGGAAGACTTAACCCCAGGAGAGACATTACCGTCAGAGACTTCCTTTAAGACTACGGAAGGTACTGGCAATTATGTTTATACCAATAACAATAGATATGAAGTGTCAGATGTGGAGTGGCTTACGTCAGATACTAAAGAGATGAAGATCGGTTCTGAGCCTAAGATGAAAGTAACCTTGCACGCTTCGGACTCTTCTGAATATGCGTTTAAAGGTGGATACCAGGCGAGTAATGTAAGCATTAAGGGCGGGACATACGTGTCATCTAACCGGTCTGGCACAGATACTTTATATGTTACTTTTACATTTAAGCCCATTAAAGGGACCTATGAATCACCGGAAGAAGCTGACTGGAGAGATTCCGGTTATGGCAATGCCAGATGGAGCAGTGTAAAAGAGGGATCTGGAGCATATGATGTGTATCTGTATCGTGGCAGTTCTATCATTAAGAAGGTTGAGAAGTTAAAAGCAACGGCTTATAATTTCTATCCATATATGACAAAAGCAGGAACCTACACATTTAAAGTCCGTACAGTTCCTTCTACAGAAAAAGAACAGAAATATGGAAAGAACAGTGACTGGACGGAATCCGGTGAGATCTATGTACCTCAGGAAAAAGTATCTGATGGACGGGGGCAGGAAAGCGGCAATGGTACTCCTGTTTTATCCGGTCAGGACGTAGGCTGGATTAAAAGCGCAGATATCTGGTACTACCGATATCCGGATGGTTCTTACCACAAAAACAGTTGGGCAAGTATTAATGGAAACTGGTATTTATTTGATTCCAATGGAGCCATGCTGACCGGGTGGCAGCAGAAGAATTCTATCTGGTATTATTTAAACCCATCCAGTACAACTGGCACAGAAGGTGCCATGGTTAAGGGCTGGATTAAATTAAATAATGTATGGTATTATTTGAATCCGTCTACAACAACTGGTACGGAAGGTGCTATGATAACCGGCTGGATTAACCACAATAATAAATGGTACTACACAGAAAATGGTGGTGTTATGCAGGAAGGCTGGAAGCAGGTAAATGGTAAATGGTATTATTTCTATCCAGGTGAAGGCTCTATGGCAGTCAATACTACCATTGGAGGATTCCCTGTAGATGGGAATGGTGTCTGGAATAAGTAATAGCAGGAAAGAAGGGGGATACAGATGAAATGGATGCGCAGGAAGACACCTTGGCTGATGTTTTTATGTACTGTCATGATTTTTGGATCAGTGATGACAGCCAATGCTGCAGCGGGCAGACTGCGGATTCGCCTGGAGCATGGAAATAAGAGCAGTTGGACAGAAGGAATTCAAATACCAGTGGTAACGGTTAATTTTTCAGAAGAAACTCCGGAATGGAGTAAGGATCCGGAACACTGGATACCTGGGAAAAAGGTAACGGCAGTCATAAAAGTACCTGATGTCTATACCAGTTCTGAATGCACTGTTTACGGCGGAAAACTGCTGTCTGTAAAGGCTGGTGACGAAGAATCAGAGATCAGGGTTACCTACGTTCCCGCAGCAAAATTAGAAGCAACAGAAAAAGCGGGCTGGAGTGATACAACCAAAACAAAAGCATCGTGGAAAAAAGTTCCCTTTGCTTCCAAGTATCAGGTGGTTCTCTACAAAGAAGGCGGTATATGGGTAAAGAGTCTTACCACGTCCTCTACCAGTGTGGATCTTTTAAAATACATGGAAAATGGAACGAAATATTATTATACAGTAAAAGCGGTTTTAAAAGACTCCTCAGAAGAAGAATATTTAAAAGAAGGGGAACCCGTTGTTTCAGACGATTCCGTTGTTCAGGAGCTGGGTGAGACTAACGGAACCTGGGCAGAATATAAAGACGGAAAAAAGTATCGGTGTGAAGACGGAACATATGCTGTTGATTCATGGAAGATGATAGGCGGAAAATGGTACTATTTTAACAAAGACGGATTTGCCATGACAGGCTGGCAGCACATAAGCGACCATTGGTATTATCTGGGAGCGGGTCATGTAATGTTAACTGGCTGGCAGCAGATAAATGGAAAATGGTATTATTTAAATCCGGCAGGCGATATGGCAACCGGCTGGATTCAGCCACAGCCAGATAAATGGTATTATCTTTATTCCGATGGCAGTATGGCAGTTAATACTATAATTAATGATTTATATTCTGTTGATAGTTCTGGTCTTTGGGTCCAATCCAATTAAAATAAGAGAATGGTGCAGGGTTTTATATCTGTGCCATTTTTTTATTTTATAAAACATTTGTGACGATGCTTGACTGTTTGACATAATTCAACTAAAATTATGTGTCATAAGCTTGTATAAAATTAAGACAGAAAGGTCTGCTATGGGAATAATAAAAGCGTCAAAGCTGATATTTGATTATGTCAGAAGAGATGAAGAAGAAAATATAGAAGAGATAAAACGTGCCATCGATGATGTGGATTTAGATATTGAGGCAGGGCAGTTCGTTGCCATATTAGGACACAATGGTTCTGGAAAGTCTACATTTGCCAAGCAGTTAAATGCAATCTTACAGCCGACAGAAGGAACCGTCTGGATTCAGGGACTTGATACTGCTCTGGAAGACAATCTGTGGGAAGTGCGTAAGAGAACTGGAATGGTGTTTCAGAATCCCGATAATCAGATCATCGGAAATATTGTAGAAGAAGATGTAGGGTTCGGTCCTGAGAATCTGGGCGTTCCAACAGAGGATATATGGAAACGGGTGGAAGAAAGCCTGGAAGCAGTAGGAATGGCACCATACCGTTTAAAATCGCCCAACAGGCTGTCAGGAGGACAGAAGCAGCGGGTTGCCATTGCCGGAGTTATGGCAATGAGACCTCAGTGTATTGTTTTGGATGAACCAACTGCTATGTTAGATCCGAATGGACGCAAAGAAGTGGTAAAGACTGTTTTGGAATTAAATAAAAAAGAGGGAATTACCGTACTTCTGATTACTCATTACATGGAAGAGGTAACGGATGCTGACCGGGTAATTGTTATGGACGCAGGAAAAGTGGTTATGGACGGAACTCCAAAAGAGATATTTTCCAGGGTAGAAGAACTGAAGTCTTACCGCCTTGATGTTCCTCAGGTTACCGAGTTAGCTTATGAGCTGCAAAAGCATGGTGTGGATTTACCCGATGGAATACTTACTTTAGACGAGCTGATGGAGAATCTTGTTCCGAAGTTTTCTAGTCACGTTTCCCGAGAGGATTCCATGAAAGGAGAGGACCGTGGGAATTAAAGCTGAAAATCTGAATTATATTTATGGGCATGGAACCGCTTTTGAACAGCATGCCTTAAAGGAAGTGAATTTTGAGATCAAGGATGGAGAATTTATTGGACTGATCGGACATACAGGTTCCGGGAAATCCACCTTGATTCAGCATTTAAATGGACTCATCCGGGCTACCAGCGGAGCAATCTATTATAATGGAAAGAATATCTATGAACAAGGATACGATATGCGGTCTTTAAGAAGCCATGTGGGACTTGTCTTCCAGTATCCGGAACACCAGCTTTTTGAGATGGATGTATTTACAGATGTGTGTTTTGGTCCGAAAAACCAGAAGCTTTCCAAAGAAGAAGTGGAAAACAGGGCAAAGGAAGCACTTGTCATGGTAGGAATGGATGAAAGTTATTACAAACGTTCTCCTTTTGAACTTTCCGGCGGTCAGAAGCGCCGGGTTGCCATTGCTGGTGTTCTGGCAATGAAGCCTGAGGTTCTGATCCTTGACGAGCCGACGGCAGGACTGGACCCAAAGGGAAGAGACGAAATTCTGGACCAGATTGACCGGCTCCATAAAGAACATCACATAACCATCATTCTGGTGTCCCACAGCATGGAGGACATTGCCAGGTATGTTGACCGTATTTTAGTTATGAATCATGGGCAGAAGGTGTTTGATGATACCCCCAAAGAGGTGTTTAAGCAGTACAAAGAACTGGAAGCCATTGGTCTTGCAGCGCCGCAGATTACCTATGTGGTTCATACGCTGAAAGAACAGGGAATTCCGATTGATGATAATATTACAACCGTGGAAGAAGCCAGAGACGAGATTTTAAGGCTTCTGGGAAAATAGATCAGGAGATACTATGTTAAAAGATATTACGTTGGGACAGTATTATCCTGTGGACTCCATTCTTCACCGACTGGACCCCAGGACAAAACTGTTTGGGACTATGGTTTTTATCATATCCCTTTTTGTTGTAAACAGCATTTGGGCATATTTACTTGCAACTGTATTTCTGGCAGTTGCCATCCGGTTAAGTAATGTTCCGTTTTCTTATATGATCCGTGGATTGAAAGCAATTGTTTTCCTGCTTTTGATCAGTGTCAGCTTTAACCTGTTTCTGACTCCGGGAGTAGAGATTTTTCGTTTGGGGTTTGTGAAGGTGACAAAGGAAGGGATTCAGATTGCAGCATTTATGGGAGTGCGGCTTATATATCTGGTGGTTGGTTCTTCCATTATGACATTGACTACCACACCCAATCAGTTGACGGATGGGCTGGAAAAGAGTTTAAAGTTTCTAAATAAAATAAGGGTGCCGGTTCATGAAGTAGCCATGATGATGTCCATTGCTCTTCGTTTTATTCCGATTCTTGTAGAGGAAACAGACAAGATCATGAAAGCACAGATGGCAAGAGGGGCTGATTTTGAGACAGGGAATCTGATTCAGAGGGCAAAGAACATGATTCCTCTTCTGGTACCTCTTTTCATATCTGCATTTCGAAGGGCTACGGATCTTGCCATGGCAATGGAAGCCAGATGTTATAGAGGCGGAGAGGGCCGCACCAAGATGAAACCACTCCGATATGCCAAAAGAGATGGGGGTACCTATCTGATTTATCTGGTGTATCTTGGAATGATTATAAGTCTGCGGGCAATTCTATGATAAATTCTGCCAAAAGGAGAACACATGAAACGGGTAAAGATGATCGTTGCCTATGACGGCACCAATTACTGCGGATGGCAGATTCAGAAAAATGGTATTACTATAGAAGAAGTATTAAATAAGAAGCTTTCAGAGTTATTAAAAGAGCCGATTGTTGTTATCGGTGCCAGCAGAACCGATTCCGGAGTACATGCCATGGGAAATGTGGCTGTGTTTGATATGACCAGCAGAATGCCTGGGGATAAGGTCTGCTTCGCATTAAACCAGCGGCTTCCTGATGATATTCGTATTCTGCATTCCGAAGAAGTTGCACCGGATTACCATCCAAGAAAACAAAATTGCATTAAAACATATGAATATAAGATTCTAAACCGGAAGATTGAGATTCCTACCCAGCGTCTGTACAGCGATTTCTGCTATATTCCTCTTGATGTGGAAAAAATGCGAAAAGGAGCAGCTTATCTGGTAGGAGAACATGATTTTAAAAGCTTCTGTACGGTCAGAAAGCAGGCGGAGGAGACGGTCAGAACTATTTACAGCCTGGATATTGAGATGGAAGAGGGTTTGATTACCATACGGATTAAAGGAAGTGGATTTTTATATAATATGGTAAGAATCATTGCCGGAACGCTTATGAAAGTGGGAATGGGCGCTTATCCGCCTTCTCATATGGAGACCATTCTTGACGCCAGGGACAGGATGGCGGCAGGTCCTAAGGCAGCGGCAAGAGGGCTTACACTGGTCAGCCTGGACTATGAAAAGAAACTAAAGAAAGAAATACACGGTGAAAATAAAGATTGGAGTTATACTCTTTGTCAGGAGCAGGTGATTTCTGCGGGAGATGCCTGGCTGACAATCCACCGCTGCCGGGAAGAAGACTTTGAACGGCTTCTAATACGGGTGGTTCATCAGGCGGTTCGAAACGGTGCTTTGAGGGTATATGTGAAAGATGAGGAAATAGATGGAAGAATCCGGATTGGAAGACAATATGGTTTTTATATTTTCCAGCGTGCACAGGAAGATTCCCCTTGGTATGTCACACAAAAATAAGCTTTAAAACCTTGATTTTATGGGGGAAAAAGGTTGACACATTGGATGGAATGTAATATAATGTATAACTGTGACGTTAGGCGAAAATGTTCAGCCATGCCCCGGAGTGAGCATTTTTTCATATAACATATTTAGAAATTTTTTTTAGTTTCTGAATAGAGCGTATTGTATTTTGATACGGACCATCGGATTATGGAATGTGCTTTCATAATGCGGTTATGAATTAAAACACCAGAATTTACAGGAGGTTGTCCAATGAAGACTTTTATGGCTAGTCCAGCAACAATTGAGAGAAAATGGTACGTCGTTGACGCTACAGGATATACATTAGGACGTTTGGCATCAGAAGTAGCTAAGGTATTAAGAGGTAAGAATAAACCGACCTACACACCACATATGGATTGCGGTGATTATGTGATCGTTGTAAACGCAGATAAGATTTCCGTTACAGGTAAGAAGTTAGATCAGAAGATTTATTACAATCACTCTGAGTATGTTGGCGGAATGAAGGAAACAACATTAAGAGAAATGATGGCTAAAAAGCCTGAGAAAGTTATGGAATTAGCTGTTAAGGGTATGCTTCCAAAGGGACCTTTAGGAAGAAGCATGATAACAAAACTTCATGTATTTGCAGGTGCAGAGCATGATCATGCGGCTCAGAAACCAGAAGTTTTAGAAATCAAATTTTAATTAGAGGTACTGAAAGGAGGAAGTTATCATGGCTAATGCAAAATTTTACGGAACAGGCAGAAGAAAAAAATCTATCGCTAGAGTATATTTAGTACCAGGTACAGGTAAGATCACAATCAACAAGAGAGATATTGACCAGTACTTAGGTCTTGAAACATTAAAGGTTGTTGTTCGTCAGCCATTAGTTGCTACAGAGACTATCGAGAAGTTTGATATTTTAGTAAACGTTCACGGTGGTGGATTCACTGGACAGGCTGGTGCAATCAGACACGGTATCTCAAGAGCTTTACTTCAGGCAGATGCAGACTATCGTCCAATTCTCAAAAAAGCTGGTTATTTAACAAGAGATCCAAGAATGAAAGAAAGAAAGAAATACGGCTTAAAAGCTGCTCGTCGTGCACCACAGTTCTCAAAGAGATAATCTCTTACGAGAAAATATCAACAAAATATACGCCATACGGCGATCAGAACCTCCCAAGACGATGCGAATACAATTCGTATTCGTCTGGGAGGTTTTTGTATTACAAGAATAAAGAAATGGTGGATGAGGTAAAATGGAGCCATATTATTATAGTCAGATGAATAAGCAGCAGCAAAGAATTTACCAGTTGATTAAGAGCGGCGTGGAGTCGTTCTCCCAAAGCTTTGATGTCCCGAGAATTGATGGAACAGAGCTGAGTGATATTTTTCATAAGTTAAGATTGGATTGTCCGGAAATATTTTATGCTTCTACATTTCGTTATTCTTTCTATGATGATTCTACGTTGTTAAAGGTAAAACCGGTTTATTTGTTTGAAAAGAATAAAATCAAAGAGCATCAGCTTGCAATGAAGACCAGGGTGGAGAAACTTGTCCGGGTGGTGAAAGAGAAAAGTGACTGGGAAAAGGAACAGTACATCCATGACTTTATCTGTGAAAACGTGACTTATGATAAGCTTAAAAAACAATATTCCCATGAAATTATAGGTCCCCTGGGACAGGGAGTGGGAGTGTGTGAAGGAATCGCAAAAGCGGTAAAGATCCTTTGTGATCAGTTGGCAATTCCCTGTATTGTTGTCATTTCGGAAAATAATCCGGAGAAGAACATTAAATACCGCCATGCCTGGAATGTGGTTCGGATTGATGGAGCATGGTATCATCTGGATGCAACGTTTGATAATACACTAGGCAAAAAAGAAGTGAGATATGACTATTTTAATCTGGGTGATAAAAGTATGTTTAAGGATCACGAGCCTTTGATCTATAAAGCTCCTGTGTGCAGGGAAGATAATAGGTTTTATTACAAAGAGAAAAAGCTATCTTTCACCAAACAGGAAGATGTGGAAAAACGCTGCAAACAGGCGGTTAAAAAGGGAAAAGTACTGACCTTTCAGTGGCGAGGCGGTTACCTCACAAAGACGGTTATTGAGGAGCTGCTGCATAGGATCGCTGAGGCAGGTACAGAAAAAAACATGCACAGTCAGGTTTCAATTAACTGGCAGCAGGCGGTCATACGTGTGAAATTTATTCGGGAGCAGATAGATGCTTCGGTGAAGATGGAAGATGCGTACGAAGAAGAGAATGATGCCGTATCATTAGAATAGAGGACAAGTTTTGATAAGAAATATGATATCTGTTCTATAAAAGTATGGGTTTTTCTGATAGACAAAATCACGTTCATTCCAAAATTTAATAATTATTTTAAATTTAGTTTATAAAAATATAATTGGACTCTATTGAAATAAAGGAATATAATAGTTCTTATGTTTGAATCGTAAATAGTGTTTTTTTAAAAAGGATAAGATAAATTTATGAAAAAGAGCATATGCAGATTTGAGACTCAATTACGTTTAAAATAATCATTAATAAGGAGAAAAAAGAATGAATGAAGTGATCCAAAATATTTTGACAAGAAGAAGTGTAAGAACCTATCAGGAAAAACAGATTTCTGGTGAAGATTTAAATGCAATACTGGAAGCGGCAAAGTTTGCTCCCAGCGGAATGGGAAAACAGTGTTGGCATTTTACCGCAATACAGAACAAAGAAGTCATTGACAAACTTGTCCTGACCGTTAAGGAAGCATTGAAGAAGTCTGAGATTGAACAACTGAAAAAGATGGCCGACAATCCTGCATTTAATCCTTTTTATAATGCTCCTACTATAGTTCTTACTGCTTATGATAGAAATGCACAGACAGGAATGGAGGATTGTGCGGCAGCACTTCAAAATATGTTTTTGGCGGCTCATTCATTGAATATTGGTTCATGCTGGATTCAGATATTAGCCATAACCTGCAATGATCCGGAAGTAAGAAGTTTGCTTACTGAGTTGGGGATTCCAAAAGATTATGATTTGTGTGGAACTGCAGCACTTGGGTATAACAGCAAGGAAGCTCCAAAGGCAGCGCCCAGAAAAGAAGGCATTGTTACGATTATAAAATAATATGGGAGAATTTGGCGCAGGCAATGTCAGGAGAATAGTAATTTTATATTGACGTTTAAGCCATAATGTGATAACATACCACATAATTAAATATTTGCACTACAAAGGATTGCGATGCAATCCGGAGTATAAGAAAAGGCTATGAAAAGAAAGAGTAGCATTTTCGATTCCAGACAGAAAGATGCCGGTTGATGAGAGGCTCATGGATAGGAGATGTGAATACGTCTTGGAGCTGCGCACCAAAACTGGAAAGGAGTAGGCTGCGACGGAAAGCACACCGTGATCAAGTGCAAGGGTATCGCCAATGCCGTACCCGATAAGGTAGACAGTGTGAGCTGTCTATGAACTTAAGGTGGTAACACGAGATCAACTCTCGTCCTTTTGGAAACATCAGGACGGGAGTTTTTTATTTTACAGGAAGATAGAAACGCCTCGACTCTTTGTTTTCTGTATTTCTTATAGATTCTGCAAATATTTATAAATATACGAACAGGAGATGTTGAAGGATGTTAACACCAAAGGAGCAAATAAAGATTATCTGCAAAGGAGTCAATCACTGCGTCAGCGAGGAAGAGCTGTTTGCAAAACTGGAGCGGTCTTACAATCAGAACAAGCCTCTTATCATCAAGCTGGGGCTTGATCCATCTGCACCAGATATTCATCTTGGGCATGCCGTTGTTTTGAGGAAGATCAGGCAAATGCAGGAACTTGGACATGAGGCGGTTATTGTAATCGGAGATTTTACGGGAAAGATTGGAGATCCCACAGGAAAGTCAAAAGGAAGAAAGGCATTGACTGAGGAACAGGTGAAACAAAATGCACATACCTACCAGGAACAGATTTTTAAAATTCTGGATCGGGAGCGGACCAAGGTGAGGTTTAACAGTGAATGGCTTTCAAAGCTTAATTTTGAAGAGGTGATCAGTCTGGCGGCTTCTACCACGGTTGCAAGAATGCTGGAGCGGGATGAGTTTGAAAAACGTTTTCAGAATGAGGTTCCCATTGGAATTCATGAGTTTTTTTATCCGCTGATGCAGGCTTATGATTCAGTAGAATTGCATGCGGATATTGAGCTTGGGGGAACGGATCAGGTTTTTAATATTCTTATGGGAAGAACCCTTCAAAAAGCCAGGGGCCAGGAGCCGCAGGCAGCTTTATTTATGCCCATTCTGGAAGGGCTTGATGGAGTGGAGAAGATGAGCAAAAGCCTTCAAAACCATATCGGAATCAGTGAACCGGCAGAAATAATGTTTAAAAAGGTTATGGAAGTGCCGGATCACCTGATCATCAGATATTTTGAACTGGCAACGGATGAGCATCCAGACAAAGTGAAAGCCATCCAATCAGAGCTTCTTGCAGGAATTAACCCCAGGGATATCAAATTCCGGTTGGCACAAATTATTACTGGACTATACCACTCGGATGAAGAACTGCAGAAGGCAGTTTCTTACTATGAAGCCGCTTTTAGCAAAAAGACGGTTCCAGATGACATTCCTGTTTTGCTTTTGGCAATCGGAAAAGAGACGGTGAATGACACCATCCCTCAATTAGCTGCCATGGGACTGGTAAAAAGCAGAAGTGAATTTTTACGTCTTATGAAGCAAGGGGGAGTCAGACTTAATGGAGAGAAGATTGGAGAAGAGGAACTAAATACAGTGTTGTTTAATCTTGATGTTCTGAAAATAGGGAAAAAGGTGTTTGTAAGAATTAATAAATAAGAAATGTAAGTGATACAGAAAATAGTTCGGGGAATTGATTATCTGGGATCGCTTGAGGCTGAGATGAAAACCATGAAGGAAGGAGAAAAACGGAAGTGAGTACAGAAGTTAAGTTTTATGAAGAGGCAGAGGATCATAAACTCCGATTTGCGGTGATTATAAGCAGATACAATGGAAAATGGGTGTTCTGCAAACACAGAGAACGAAATACCTATGAGGCACCGGGGGGACATCGGGAAGCTGGGGAGACCATTTTCCGCACAGCAGAAAGGGAACTGCAGGAGGAAACAGGTGCCATTGATTTTAATATAATACCGTTATGTGTCTATTCCGTAAAGGGTAATACAAGGGTCAATGAGAAATATGATCAAGAAACATTTGGGATGCTTTATTTTGCTGAAATTTATAGTTTTGAGAAAGAGCTGCATAGTGAAATAGAAAAGATATTGATTACTGAGGACTTGCCAACAGAGTGGACGTATCCTCTGATACAGCCTCGATTATTGGAATTCGTTAGAAAATCTGGCTGTATGTAAGTTTTTTTATAAAACTAAATCAGTATGTTTTTATATTTATTTAATCTTCTTATTTAAAATTATTGGAAATGGGCTTGTACTTTGACAAATCGGCAGTAGTAATAATAGTTACAAATTTTCATGTTGCTTAAGAGGCGAATGAATGATACAAATAAGATAAATACAAAAAGTAGGGAGTTATGTATAATGGTAGCAAGGGGGTGAGATGATGAAGAACATGAATTTGAAAATATCCGTACTGAGAAAGAAAAAAAGAATCACTCAACAGGAATTGGGAGATGCATTAGGTGTATCATACCAGACAATTAGCAAATGGGAAAATAAAGTAACAATGCCTGATATCGTAATGTTACCTGAATTAGCTGAGTATTTTAATGTAACAGTTGATGAACTACTTGGATTAAGACCATTGAAGGAAGAAGAATACCTTTCTGGAAAAACAGATACAAAGGAATTTTGGGATAAAAGGTTTGACTATCTTCTGAGGACAAGAAAATCCCATTGGAATACCGATTATATGAAATTTTTAATCGATCATGTATGGAAGGTGCACGCCCCTGTCAGGGTTCTGGACTGTGGATGCGGATACGGTTCACTTGGGCTTTTCATGATGCCCTTGCTGCCAAAAGGCAGTACTTATACCGGAATTGATTTTGCAGATCAATTAATGAAACAGGGAAAGGAGATGTTTTTAAATTCAGGAATTCAGGGGGAATTTATTAAGAACGATTTTTATCAATATTCGATTAATCAGAAATATGATATTGTCATATGCCAATCCGTATTAAGGCATATTAAGTCTTCTGAATCATTTATTTCTAAAATGCTTGATCATGCCAGGGCTGGTGCACTTATTATATGCATAGACACCAACAGAGAGTTTGAATGTGATGGCTTATATGTAGAGGGAATGGATTACAGTTATTTATGTGATCATACGGGTTTGGATAAAAACTGGAAAATGGAATTGGAAAGAGAAGGCCGTGATTATGCTGTTGCCATGAGAACCGCATATATCATGCAAAAATTAGGCATGAAGCAAATTGAAATTCGAATGAATGATAAAGTATCCTTTGTTTCTCCTGAAATGGAAGATTATCACCAGACAGTAGAAGATTTTATGGAGTTCAACGATTGGAACCATGGAATTGATGAGGTTCAACTGGAAAGAAGTATACAATATTTAATAAATCACGGCATGAGCAGAAAGGAAGCAGATCGTTTTCTTCGTAAAAATTATGTGATTGCGGATTATTTTAAACAAAACAGTGGGAATGTTTCCTATACGCATTTTATTGGGAAAATGATAACGTTTGGAAGAAAAGCTTCTATTACTTAACTTTTGATTCAATCCTATGATTTTTCTTTCCTATGATTGTACCGTGTAATTGCACAAGTACTTTTATAAAAAAGTTTGAGATAGATTTTGTTATATTATTTGATATAATACGATAAAGGGCAGTCATACATATGATTATAATTGACAAAAACATTTTTATCAGGCTTAAATAATTTAACAATAATGAAAAATCAAATCAAAAAGAAATCAAAAAGAAATCAGTTTATTGAAGAAAATTGTAGAGTGTTATTGATGTAACAACGATAGATAGATCAACAACAAATGGAGAAGGCGGCATGGAGAAGAACTATAAATTTTTAAAAGCTTATCAAGACAATGATACAATCAGAAAAAGTTTTAATGGTCTGGCACAGACAACTTTTGGTATTGATTTTGAAGACTGGTATCAGAATGGATATTGGAAAAATAAATATATTCCTTATTCCTTCGTAGACGGAGATCAGGTGATTGCCAATGTTTCCGTAAGTCCCATGAGGTTTCTGCACAACGGTGCAGTTCGAAACTATATTCAGCTTGGAACCGTTATGACAAGTAAACCCTATAGAAATCAGGGATTGATTCGTAAACTGATTCATGAAGTTGAATCCGACTATCTGGGGAAAGCCGATGGATATTTTCTCTTTGCCAATGACCGGGTACTTGATTTTTACACAAAATTCGGATATCAAAGTGAAAAAGAATACAGTTGGTCAAAAGAAATGAATATAGATACGGGAATGACTGCAAAAAAGGTGTCAATGAAAGGAATGGATGACTGGAAACGCTTTGAGAAATTTATGGAATCCAGCAATGTTCAAAGCAGCTTATGGATGCAGGAGAACATGGAACTTATCATGTTTTATACAACTGGATTTCTGAGTGAAAATGTGTATATGGTCGAAAGCCAAAAGGCATATGTCATTGCAGAGTTTCAGAAAGGAACCTTGTTTTTACATCAGATTTTTTCGCCTCAGAAAATCAATATAAATGAAATAGCCTCTGCTTTTGGAAAAGATGTTAAAAAAGTGATCCTGGGATTTTCACCGTTGGAAACAGAGGATTTTAAATTAGAAGAAATTACGGAGCAGGATACTACGTTGTTTGTAAAGGGGATTTTAACCGGCACGATTGAGAAGTTTCACCAAAGAATACCAACGTTGTCGCATACGTAAAAAAAAATATGTTGTAAAGTATCTTTGTTTAATATGCGAAAGTTAGCTTGAATTGTACAATTAAATATTTAATTCTTTGACCTGTGATGGAGGATATTGAGGTGCACCTCCCTGGATTAAGAATTAATTGAATCCAAGAGGTATAATGTATTATCTTATTAAAAAGATGTCTATACATGTTTAGTAATCTTAACGATGTATTTATTGGGGGAGGAGATATGGAAAATATCACCATTGATGAAGTGAAATTTAAACTGAGGGAGTATCATGATTTTCAGTGGGTTCATAAGTATGGAAAAGTATTCTGTGTTTTTGACCAGACAGGATCAGGCTGCATTGGTTTTGGAGTTGAGAATAGGGATAAGCGGTATTTCATAAAAGTTGCGGGAGTTCATACAATGGAAGCAGAGATTGATCCTGGGGAATCGGTGAAGGTTCTAAAGGAAGCAGTAAAACTGTATGAAATTTTAGATCACCCAAACTTAATTAGAATTAGAGAGCATTTTCCGGTTGGAGAATTGTATGCAGCTGTCTTTGATTGGGCCGAAGGGGAGTGCCTGTATGATCATTGGAACTTTGATTATTATAAAGATAATCCTCTTATAAAATCTCCATCTAATAAATTTAAAGAACTGCCAATCTGGAAAAAATTTCGTACGGTTGATACATTATTTTCTTTTTTGGAATTGACAGCAGAAAAAAATTATGTTGCGGTTGACTTTTATGATGGCAGCATCATCTATGATTTTAATTTGGATGCTACCATGATTTGTGACATCGATTTTTTTAGAGAAAAGCCGGCTTTCAACGATATGGGGGAACAGTATTGGGGGAGCAAACGGTTAAAGGCACCGGAGGAATACATTCTTCATGAGTCTATTGATGAGAGAACCAATGTATTTACCTTAGGAGCGTTAATCTTTCATTTTTTTGGAGGTTTTACGGAGCAGGAAATAAAACTTAGATATAAAAATAATTGTTTTTCACCCTGTTGTTTGGATCGCTGGGAGTTAAACGATAAGGCATATGAAGTATTGGTAAAGGCAGTTGCAGGCGATCGGCTGGATCGCTATCAGACAGTGAAAGAATTTAGAAAAGAATGGACGCTGGCAGTGTCTGAAATATAATAATCCGGCGCTTGTTATAACGAAAATGATGCTTCCAGGTTTAACCAAGGGAATAGGAATTATTTTGTTAAGTTAAAGGGGGATGAAAGAATGAATCATTTAGGAACCGTTGTACTGGAAACTGACCGTTTGATTTTGAGACCGTTTCAGCAAGAGGATGCCAAGGATATGTACAACAACTGGGCAAGTAGTGAGGCGGTTACAAAATATGTAACCTGGCCCGCCCACGAGTCTATGGATCAGACAGAAATGATCCTTAAAATCTGGGTGAAAAATTATGTGGATCCTAAGTGTTATCAGTGGTGTCTGGAATACAAAGAGAACGGTGAGGCAATCGGCAGTATGGGAGTTGTTGGAATGGATGAAACCATAGACGCTGTTGAAATCGGTTACTGTATCGGAGAGTCTTATTGGCATAGGGGGATTACAACGGAAGCTCTCCGGGCCGTGGTTCAGTTTCTGTTTGAAAAGGCAGAGTGTAACAGGATTTCAGCGAGACATGATACAAAGAATCCCAACTCAGGTAAAGTCATGAATAAAGCAGGACTACAATATGAAGGAACCCTTGTCCAGGCGGGCAAAAACAACGAAGGGGTTTGTGATCTGGCAGTGTATGGTCTTACGAAAGCTATGTATATTTCCAGATCCCATGAAGATTTCGTAAAAGAAACCAGTGAAAACCCATTGACAAGAGAATCTTAAAATGTTACAAATAATGCTTATAAGAACCCAGATGCCATACATAAAGACAAGGAAGTGAAAGCGATATGAAAAACCCTCTGAATTACCAGGTGACGGAATATGACTGCGGTCCCACTACATTGCAAAATGCCATGAGTTATCTCTTTAAGAGGGAAGAAGTACCGCCGGATATTATTAAACATATTATGCTTTTTTGTCTCGATTCCTATAATGCAAAGGGTGAGTTTGGTAAAAACGGAACATCTAAAATGGCAATGATGTTTCTAAGTGACTGGCTCAATCAGTTCGGCAAGATGAAGAAGTTTCCCATACACAGTGAATATCTCACGGGTGAAGAGGTATTTATAGGAGAGAACAGCCGGATTATGTATGCCCTGCAGCAGGGGGGAGCCGTAGTGGCACGGGTGATGTATGGGTGTTGGCATTATGTGCTGCTGACTGGAGCCGATACCAGGCAGGTTTACCTTTTTGATCCCTATTACAGGAAAAAGCCCTTTCCGCAGCCGGAGCTGAAGCTGATTACCGATATGCCTTACAGCAGGAATCGCAGCGTTCCGTGGGAGATGGTAAACAGCACAGGAAAAGGTTCCTATGCCCTTGGACCTGTTGATACCAGGGAAGCAACTATCATCTTTAACCGGGATACCCAGAAGAAACCGTCTGATACCATTGAATATTTTATTTAAGATGTCATGAGGGATACGAAAAAAGGAGCTTTTCAGAATCAGGGAATACGGATACGGCTTTCATAAGTTGGATGTTACAGCGAAGTGGTTTTAAACTGCTTCGCTATTTTTGTGCGGCAGGGCAATCAGGGAAATTGGTAAGAAAATCATGGAATTTTATCGAAGGAAGACTGTTTATGGTATAGCATGGATGGAAAAAAGGTATTATAATGGTGTTGTACTATCAAAGTCTGAGTTCACACGAAGTACAGCGTTACAGAGAAAATAGTATATATGCGGGAGGTATTTTATGCAGACATTTAAAGAATTGTATGAAAGTACGGTCAAAACAGTACTGGATAAGAATTCGGATTCAACGGCGCCAGAGCCTGTTAATTACGATCCCTATCATTTGGATTGTCTTTTAAATCCGGAGAAACACCCCTTGGTAATCCGTACGGAGAAATGCACCTGTTCCAAAGAAAAACGGAGTGAGTGTCTGGACCGCTGTCCATTTGGGGCACTGAGTATGGGAGAGGATGGGATTCTTGTAGATCCGGATCTTTGTTTTGGATGTGAGAAGTGTATTGACGGATGTGCAAAAGAGAAACTGACAGCGAGTACGGACATCATTCCGGCTCTAAAGGCAATCCGAAGCTCGAAAGGTGTGGTATATGCCATGATCGCACCTGCATTTTTAGGACAGTATTCCAAAGAGGTAACCCCTGGAAAGTTACGGACAGCGCTGAAAGAAGTGGGATTTGACGGAATGCTTGAAGTGGCTTTATTTGCGGATATTCTTACTTTGAAAGAAGCCCTGGAATTTGACAAGAACATTAATGATTCCAGTGACTTTCAGCTTACCAGCTGCTGCTGTCCCATGTGGATTGGTATGATCCGTAAGATCTATCATCAGCTTCTTCCCCATGTACCAGGATCAGTTTCTCCTATGGTAGCCTGTGGAAGAGTAATAAAAGCACTGCACCCTGATGCCATGACCGTATTTATCGGTCCTTGTCTGGCGAAGAAAGCGGAGGCAAGGGAAAAGGATCTGGCAGGAGCGGTTGATTATGTACTTACCTTCCAGGAGGTAAAAAATATCTTTGAAGCTCTTGGAATTGACCCGGCTTCCATGGAAGAGAGCGAGAAGGATCATTCTTCCAAGGCAGGCAGGATCTATGCCAGAAAAGGCGGAGTCAGTGAGGCAGTAGAGCTTACGGTAAAAGCCATTAACCCTGATAAAAAGACAGAGATCATCTCCAAAAAGGCGGATGGGGTACCAGCCTGTAAAAAGATGATTCAGGATATTATGGCTGGCAACATTGAAGCCAACTTCTATGAAGGAATGGGCTGTGTAGGAGGTTGTGTTGGCGGTCCGAGAGCCATACTGGGAGTAGAACAGGGAACGGAATTAGTCAATGATTACGGCGACAATGCCACCTATCAGCATCCGGCAGAAAATCCATATGTCATTGAGCTTTTGCACCGTTTGAATCTGGATACCATTGAAAGTCTCTTAGAGGAAACGGATTTATTCAGCCGGAACATTACTTAAAAATCATAAAACCATTTCAATCAGCACACAGAGAAACGAAATGGATCAATTAAGATACAATTTCCATGCTTAACACCAGACCTTGTTCTGGTGTTATTCTTTTGGAGAAACGATTTTTGCCAGACTGTTTCCCGGATTGTGACTTGCATTTTCCCCTCTAAAAATGATAATATAGTAAGGTATGTATGGACGAGGTCCGAAAAGAAAGGAAATGGTTATGACAACAGGCAGAATGAATCAACTGGTGACAATGGTGAATCTGTGCAGCAGTGTGGTGGAAGGGGTTGAGCATCTTATGACATCACGGGGGAATGAACGGTTGAAGGAAGATGCTGTTTCAGGACTTATGGCTCTGGTTGGAAATTTAAAAGAGATGCAGGGGGATCAGTCCGTGATTCACGAGACCAGATGGATGGCAGAGATCATAAAGAACTGGCTGTTTGTCTACGACCATGAGTTTAAAGACAGGCTTTACCGGTGGTATTTTTCTGCATTAAAGGAGATCCGTAATTTGATGACGGAAGAACTGGAGATCTGTCCTGTCTGCGGAGGAAAAGGGACTCCCCATTACAGTGCTCTTTTTTATGCGGAGGGAGGTGCCGAAAGAGAAAGCCTGCAAAAACCGGTTCGGATCTTTATGAAATGCAGGGAATGCCAGAATTATTACCTTGCAAGAGAGCAGGACCGTCTGTTAAAAGAGAAGAAAAAGCATCGCCGCACCAAAGCAGGCTGTGAACGGTTACTGGCTGATGTGGGAAGATTTGTTTCAGAGGGAGTCATGCTGTTTATCGGTGACAAAAGAAGTCAATTATATAAAGAGGCAGAAAAGGCAGGATACTCTTTAAAGGCTGTATCCCTGGAGGAATTTCAGGATGGAATAGTAACAGGAACTTATTGTGCTGTGATTCTGGACCAGTTTCCAAAAACCAGAGATGTCAGGGATATTTTCGTTCATACCCTGGATTATCTGGAGGAAGACGGAATATTGTGGTTTGATTGTCTGGATCTGGACAAATATCTTCACAATCTGGAAAAAAAGGGAACTCCCATATGGAAGCAGGAAGTCAATGAGGTCTGCTTTACCAGGGAAGGACTGGAGGTTCTGGCACAGACCTGTGGATTATCCATTGAATCCTATCGCTGTGTAGGAACTACATACGGCCGTATGGAGGTCATTGCCAAAAAAACAGTCTGAAAGAAGGAATGAGATATGGGTCATCTGACAACCCGTGATGCGTACTTGAATTTAAGTGACCGCATCAACTGGTTTACACAAGGGGCGCCTGCGTCAGAGACGCTTTATAAGATTCTTCAGGTTTTGTACACGGAAAAAGAGGCGAAGTGGGTATCCCTCCTTCCGGTACGTCCATTTACGGCAAAAAAGGCCGCTAAGATCTGGGGGACAACAGAATACAAGGCAGAAAAACTGCTGGAACATCTTTGCGAAAAAGCTCTTCTGGTAGATTCCTGGCATGAGGGAGTGCGTAAATTTGTTATGCCGCCGCCCATGGCAGGTTTTATAGAATTTGCTCTGATGCGGACCAGAGGAGACATCGACCAGAAATACTTAGGTGAATTGTATTATCAATACATGAATGTGGAAGAAGATTTTATAAAAGATCTATTCTTTGTCACAGAGACAAAACTGGGAAGGGTCTATGTACAGGAGCCGGTTCTTACCAATGAAAAGACCAATCATATTCTGGATTATGAGAGAGCTACCCACATCATTGAGGAGGCAAAGTACATTGGACTTGGTCTGTGTTATTGCAGACATAAGATGTCTCATGCAGGACATCCCTGTGAGATTGATGCACCATGGGATGTGTGTCTGACCTTTGACAATGTGGCCCGTTCTCTTTCTGAACACGGGGAATATACGAAGCTGGTTTCCAAAGCAGAAGCACTGGATGCCCTGGAACGGTCTTATGCCAGTAACCTGGTTCAGATCGGAGAAAATGTGCGGGAACATCCGGCATTCATGTGCAACTGCTGTGGCTGCTGCTGTGAGGCATTGCAGGCAGCAAGAAAATTCAGTCCCATGCAGCCTGTGGCAACCACCAATTACCTGCCTCATATATCGGCGGATTCCTGTGTGGGGTGCGGTAAATGTGAAACTGTCTGTCCTGTGTTAGCCATCTCCATGGAAACAGGAAGCGATGGGAAGAAAAAAGCCGTGGTTGATGAAGAAATCTGTCTGGGCTGCGGAGTCTGTGCGAGAAACTGCGGCGTCAAGGCGATTGAATTAAAACGCAGACCAAAGCAGATTATAACACCGGTAAACAGCACACACCGGTTTGTTCTTCAGGCAATTGAGAAGGGAACACTCCAGAATCTGGTATTTGATAATCAGGCATTTGCCAATCACAGGGCAATGGCAGCTTTATTTGCCGCCATTTTAAAGCTTCCTCCTCTAAAGCAGGCGTTAGCCAGTAAGCAGTTTAAATCCATTTATCTGGATAAGCTTTTATCTCATTATCAAAAGAAATCATCGGAGAAGACAGCAGAAGATCCAAAGACAAGTTAAGGGTTGGAAGGAATAGAGAAGTGTTCGATAAATTAACGGAAAATGACATAAAAAAGATCAGGGAAGAGATTCAGCACCGGAAACTGGTGGTCCGCAAAGAGGCTCTGGAGGCAGTAAAGGAAGCCAGAGCCCATGGCGATTTAAGTGAAAACTTTGAATATCATGCGGCAAAAAAGGACAAGAACCAGAATGAAAGCAGAATTCGTTACCTGGAGCGGCTAATTAAGACCGCACAGGTTATATCCGATGAGTCCAGTGAAGATGAGATCGGTCTTTATAATACGGTAGATCTGTATTTTGAAGAGGATGATGAAATCGAAACCTATAAACTGGTTACAACCGTCAGAGGCAATTCCATAAAGGGGCTGATCAGTTCTGAGTCCCCTTTGGGAAGTGCCATTATGGGGCATAAAGTAGGGGACAGGGTATATGTAAAGGTGGATGAAAATACTGGATACTATGTGGTGGTCAGACGACTGGAGAATACGAAGGATGATGGCAGTGACCAGTTGAGAAGTTACTGATCCATGGGAGAAAACGAATGATTAAAAATATTGTATTTGACATGGGAAGAGTGCTGGTAGATTATGAAGGCGACAAAGTCTGCCGTATTTTTATAGAGGATGAAACGGAAAGAAAGGCAGTGACAGCTTCCGTGTTTGATTCCCAGGAGTGGCTGTTTCTCGATATGGGTCTTATGAGTGAAGAAGAGGCATTAAAGAGAATGCAGGCGCGTCTGGAGACAGACCATGCAAAAGAAATGGCTGCCCTTTGTTTCAATCATTGGCATGAATATAACATGATGCCGAATGAAGCCATGGGGGTACTGGTAGAGGAGCTAAAGAATCAGGGGTTTGGAATCTATCTTTGTTCCAATGCCTCCGTCCGTCTTCTTACCTGTTATCAGATGATTCCGGGAATCAAACACTTTGATGGAATTCTTTTCTCAGCAGAGGTACAATGTATCAAACCGCAAAAAGAGATGTACCTTCACTTATTTGAACGTTTTAAACTGAAACCAGAGGAATGTTTCTTTATTGATGATCTTCCTATGAATATTGAAGGAGCCAGGGCATGCGGAATGGATGGGTATTGCTTTGCAGACGGAGATATTGGTCTGTTAAGAGAATATCTGTCGCAGTTAAATGAGGGTCAGCCGCTTACATAAAGAATTGGAGAAATGTATCATGTACCGGATTGAGATAAAGGATATGGACTTAGAGCAGATTGCCAGGTCTGGACAGTGTTTCCGCATGAACAAAAGAAAAGAACAAAATGACATCTTCACCATCGCTGCCGGTGAGAATTATGTGGAGGCATCAAAGGAAGGGGAATCCTTTGCTTTTTCCTGTTCAGAGGCAGAGTTTCATGGCTTCTGGGCGGAATATTTTGATTTGGGAACCAATTACGGGAATTATAAAAACCAGGTTGCTTCTGACGATGCTTATCTGAAAGAAGCCATGAAATGGGGCTGGGGAGTAAGAATTTTAAAGCAGGATCTGTGGGAGATGATTCTTACGTTTCTGGTCTCCCAGAATAATAACATTGCCCGCATCCGTAAAAGTGTTGAGACGCTTTGTACGGAACTTGGAGAAAAGAAGAGCGGAACCGGTTTTGTCTGTTCCTCAGATGGGAGTCTGAGAGAGACAGAGCGGATGTATTATGCCTTCCCAAAACCAGAGGCGGTCAAAGAGGCTGGGCTTTTACTGCTGTCTGGGCTGGGGCTTGGATACCGGGACAAATATGTGTTGTCCATGGGCGAATTTTTAAGCGATGAAAAGGGACAGGCATGGCTTCGTGAATTAAAAACTGCAGAATATGAGACTGCTCACAAAATGCTCACAGATCAATATGGCATTGGAAAAAAGGTTGCGGACTGCATCTGCTTATTCGGACTTCATCATGTAGGTGCTTTCCCCATAGATACTCATGTGAAGCAGATTCTGGAATCCTATTATCCAAAAGGCTTTCCTCTCGAACGGTATCAGGGATATGCAGGAATTCTTCAGCAATACATGTTCTATTATAAAGTAAATAACATGGCGAAGAAAGAACCACTTTCTTCTATTTGAAAAGACCTGGGCGGCATAAGCTGTCTGGGTTTTTCTTTTTGCATATTTTGTCGAGATAATTCATACTTTCATCACAAAATCAACAAATTTATATCACAGATTTTTCACAATTTCCCACTAATCTAAGTGGGAACGCAAATATGCGAAAAAGAACAGGAGGAGAGAACGTTGATTGAAGTCAGAAACCTGGTAAAGGATTACGGCGGTCATCTGGCGGTAGACCATTTGAATTTTACAATTGAAGATGGGCAGATCTATGGCTTTTTGGGACCAAATGGTGCAGGAAAGTCAACCACCATGAATATTATGACCGGCTATATCGGTGCCACAGAGGGAGATGTTCTCATCAATGGAAACAATATTCTGGAAGATCCGGAAAAGGCAAAACAGTGCATTGGCTATCTGCCGGAGATTCCCCCGTTGTATGTGGATATGACCGTAAAAGAACAACTGTTTTTTGCAGCGGAATTAAAAAAAATTCCTAAAAAAGACAGAGAGCAGGCGGTGAAGGAAGTGATGGAGCTTGCCAGACTTACGGAAGTAAAAGGACGGCTGATCCGAAATCTGTCAAAAGGTTACAGACAGCGTGTAGGTCTGGCTCAGGCAGTGCTGGGATTTCCACCTGTAATTGTTTTAGATGAGCCTACTGTGGGACTTGATCCCAAGCAGATTATTGAGATCCGGGATACCATAAGAATGCTTGGAAAAAATCATACGGTAATTCTAAGCTCTCATATCCTGTCCGAGGTCAGTGCGGTCTGTGACCATATCATGATTATTGACAGGGGAAGATTAATCGCCAGTGACACACCGGAGAATCTGGAACGCCAGATGGCAGGGGCTTTGGGAATGGAAATGCTTGTAAAGGCGGATAAAGAAGACATCTTAAACGCTTTAAATCCCATTTCTCAGATTGAGGAACTGATTGTAGAGGAAAGTGGAGAAGAGGGCGTAAAAAATGTATCTTTCCGTTTAAATGGAGAACAGGGTGAGAACGGAGAGGATGTTCGGGATCTGATCTTTTTTGCGTTTGCAGATCAACGGCTTCCCATTCGTTCCATGACATCCCAGAGAGCATCTTTAGAGGAAGTATTTTTAGAGCTGACCAGTGAAGTAGATGAAGAGGAATCAGAAGAGAGAGAGGAGGAAAAAGCGGAATGAGTGCAATTTATAAAAGAGAATTAAAATCCCATTTCCAGTCGATGACCGGGTATGTTTTTATTGCATTTCTTGTAATGTTTATCGGAATTTATTTCATGGCATATAACATGCTGAGCGGGTATCCGTACTTTTCCTATACCCTTTCCGGTATGGTAACCATTATTATGATTGGAATTCCGGTACTTACCATGAGAAGCTTTGCAGATGACAGAAAGACAAAGACAGACCAGCTTCTTTTGACGGCACCCGTTTCCGTTGTCCAGGTGGTTTTAGGAAAATATCTGTCCATGGTAACTGTATTTGCTGTTCCGGTTCTTCTTACCAGTGTCTGCCCGTTGATTATTAAGATGAACGGCACCGCTTTTTTAAAGGCAGATTATGCTTCCATACTTGCATTTTTCCTTCTTGGATGTGTATACATAGCCATTGGCATGTTTGTGTCTTCTTTGACAGAGAGCCAGATTATTGCTGCAGTAGGAACCTTTGGTATTATTCTGCTGTTGCTTTTATGGCCCAGTCTGATGGGATTTCTGCCATCCACTGCTTCTGGTTCTGCCATTGGTTTCTTTCTTTTATGGACATTGGCAGTGTTTTTTGTATACAGGATTACCAGCCATAATCTTCTGACTGGGATTTTGGAAGTAATTGGTGCAGCCGTTATTTTGGGAATCTATTTTCTGAAAAGGGGATTGCTTGACCGGGCACTTGTGAAAGTGTTGGAAAAGGTGGCAGTTACCGATGTGTTCCAGAATTTTTCCAGCCGTTCCATCTTTGATGCAGGCGGACTGGTATTGTACATCAGCATTATATTCCTGTTGATTTTCTTGACGGTACAGTCCATAGAAAAACGCAGATGGAGTTAGGAGGATGGAAATGACCAGAAAATTAAAAAAAGGCGGATATGCAGCAATTCTTTCAATCATTGTGATTGCAGCCGTTATTTTGCTGAACATGATTGTCAGCCGCCTTCCTGAAAAAGTACGGCAGTGGGACATGAGTAACAGCCAGATCTACAGCCTGGGACAGACAACCAAAGATCTGCTGAAAGGTCTGGATAAAGATATTACAATTTATGTAGTAGGGGACCCGGCAGCCGTTGATAAGCGGATCACCAGTTTTGTAAAACGTTATAAGGATTTATCCTCCCATATCCAGGTAGAGAACATAGATTCTGTTCTTCATCCGGATCAGGTTAATCAGCTAAAGGCACAGGATGATACGTTGCTTGTAAGCTGTAAGGCTACGAATAAGACAGAATCCATTCCATTTACAAAAATCATACAGGACGATGGAGCTGCTTATTATGGATATGGGCAGTCCAAAGAGACCCAGTTTGACGGGGAGGGGCAGTTGACCAGTGCCATTTCTCATGTTATGAATGCGGTGGAGAAAAAGATCTATGTCAGTGAGGGACATGGGGAAGCTCCTCTTGGAGCCACGGTTACGGATCAGCTTACCAAGTCTAACCTTGCTGTAACTACTTTAAATCTTCTGACAAGCGGGAGTATCCCAGAGGATTGTGAACTCCTTCTCATGAATGCACCGGAATCAGACCTTGCCAACGACGAGAAGAAGATGGTTTCCGATTTCCTGGATAAGGGAGGCAATCTTATGGTATTTGCCGGTTATTCAGAAAAGGAACGTCCTAATTTAAGGGATCTGTTCAATGAATATGGGTTAAATCTTGAAAATGGTCTTGTTGCCGATACCAAGAATTTTTACCAGAACAATCCCTATTATATATTTCCTGCCTTTCCCTCTGGAAGTGATGTGACTGATAATATTGACCGGAAACTGGCAGCTCTTGTACTGCAGTCTGCTCCCATTACCCAGCTACAGAATCTTCCGGCTGGGGTGAAGGTTACCCCGTTTATGGAAACCAGTGACGGCGGTATGATGGTTACGGCTGATAAACAGACAAAAGGCACCTATCTTTTGGGTGCTGTTGCGGAAAAGACACTGGATTCCGGCACCTCCCGGCTTACTTTATTCAGTACACCTACGTTAATTGATGAGAATTTAAATACCAGTTTTACAAATCTGAGTAATCTGAGTATTTTCATGAATGCGGTGACTGCAAACTATGACGATGTAGCCAATGTGTCCATTCCGGCAAAAAGTCTTGATGTTCCTTATAATACGGTTACACGAGGCGGTTGGTGGGGAATCTTATTCGTCTTTGTCATTCCGGCAGCAACTCTTTTAACCGGGCTGGTGATCTGGCTGAAACGCAGACGGCTGTAAAAGGAGGTATGACATGAAGAAAAAAGGTCTTATCTATGGCATCATTGCCCTTGTGATTCTCTGTATTATATACGGCGGCGTCACGCTCTATCTGGAACATTCCCAGAAAAAGGAGGAGCAGAAAAAAGAGGCAGAAAAAACCTATGTGACCAATCTGGCTGATGTGGCTGCCATATCCTATGATAAAGACGGGCAGGAACTCTCTTTTACAAAGAAAGACGGAGTATGGAACTACGATGGGGACCCATTGTTTCCGGTAAAGCAGACAAAACTGGATTCTTTTGTTTCTACAGCATCAAAGCTGGAAGCTTTACGCAATCTGGAGGGTGGAGACGGACTTCGTGCCTATGGACTTGATAAACCGGTGAGAAAGATTCATGTAACCGGGAAAGATGGGAATGAAACGGTAATTTATCTGGGTAATACGACAGAGGATGGCAATTATTATGCCATGATAGAAGGAGAAAATACCCCGTACTTAATCAGTTCAGCTCTTTATAATGCTACAGATGGGGAGCTTCATGATTTTATGGAACTGGAGGAGTTTCCGGCAATAGCGGGAAAAGATATTAAGACCATTACCATCACTCAAAATGGGAATACCCGTCATTTTATAAAGAAAACCATTGATGAGAAAAAGGGAACGGTTGAATGGTATAAAGATTCCGCTGATTCTCCGGATAACAAACAAAAAGACAATTCAGCATTAAATGTTCTTGCGGATTCATTAAGCAGTTTAAAAGTAAAGGACTGTGTAAATTATAAAGTCACAGAACAGGAATTAACACAATACGGATTGGATCAGCCCGCTGCACAAATTACTTATACCTATGAAAAGAATGGAAAAGAAGAAACGTTTCAGTTGTCTGTAGGGGCTTTAAATAATGAAGCAGGAAGTTATTATACCCGCACAAAAGACTCTAAAAAAATTAATGAGATTGAGAAAGAGTCCATTGAAAAGTGTTTGAATGTAGATAAAAAAGCTTAGAGTTTTAAAACTGCAATGGGAACGTTTCCAGAGAAATACTTAAAAAAATCAGATAAACAGATAGGATTACTATGATTGTTGTGTTATAATAAGTCCTCAGTAATCAATACAGGAGGACTTATGAATGAAAAAAACAATATGGACCGTTATGATTTCTATTCTGCTGGCAGCTTCCGTTGCCGGATGCGCAAATAATAAAGCAGTTCAGCCGGAGTCCGGCTCAGATGACGGGAATAAACAGACAACAGTTGTAGTTGCCACAAGCGGGGTCAGCAATCCTTTCAGCTATCAAAAAGACGGCAGCCTCACAGGATATGATGTGGAAGTGGTGAAGAAGGTCTTTGAAGGACTTCCGGAGTACAAACTGGAATTTAATGTTGTGGAATTTGAAGGTATTTTAAACGGAATCGACAGCGGACGTTTCCAGCTTGGAATTAACAATTTCAGCGCCAATCCCGGACGTCAGGAGAAGTATACGTTTTCCGTGCCGGTTATTGAAAATGCCAATGTATTTGTAGTCCGCAAAGAGGATGAGACTTTAAAATCTCTTGAGGATTTAAAAGGATACAAAGCCGTAACCGAAGTGGGAAACTCAGGAGCAACCATTCTTGAAAATTATAACGAAGCAAATCCGGATGCAAAGGCAGATATTGTTTATACGGATGAGAATTTTATTAAACAGTTTGAAGGCATTGAATCAGGACGATATGATGTGCGGATTATCTCCCGCATCTCTGCAGAGAAAGCCATTCGGGACCAGGGGTTTGACAATTTAAAAGTAGTACCGTTTTCCAGCCAGAACAGTGATCCGGGTTCCTATATTCTGTTTGCCAAAACAGGAGAAGAGGAATTAGTAGAAAAGGTCAACAAAAGGATTAAGGAAATGTACGAAGATGGATCTCTTTTAAAGATCAGCGAGGAACAGCTTGGCGGAAACTACCTTCCCAAAAAGGAATTAATAGAGAATAAATAAGAGGTGCGGTATGAAATTTTTAATTACAGGTGATTCCCTGTTTTCCAGCAGTAACTTAAATAAGACCATTGATCCGGAGGTATTATCCCGTCTGCAGAAGGCTGATGAGGTATTTACAAACGCAGAATTTGTTACGCCGGAGGAGAATACCTCTCCTGCGGCTGGAAGAGGATACCAGACCAGTGTAAGGCCAAAGGCATTAAAGGAATTTGGTCAGTTAAATATAAGAAATGTAGGATTTGCAAACAATCATACGGGAGATTATGGTGTGGAGGGAATGCTTGACACCATTCAGGCAGCGAAGAACTATGGACTCACTCCTCTCGGGGTGGGTCAAAGCCTGTCAGAAGCCAGAAAACCAGTGTTTTTAGATACACCTGACGGCAGAATTGCCATTATTACAGTGGGTGTTACAAGAAGTGAAGTTTTTGCAGCAGCCAATCCAGGGAATGGAGTTCCAGGACGTCCAGGTGTGAATCCTCTCCGCTGGTCCAGATCCTATGTGGTGGATGAAACGGATTTTGAGACCATCAAGGCCATCAGCAGACGGATCGGTGTTCATGCAAGCATGATGGAAGGAAAACGGATTGAGACATTTCATGACAAGTCTGAGGATATCTACGATTTCGGTTCCCTGTTTGAGGGGTATCTGACCTTTGAAAAGGGAGAGAAACCGGGGATCAGGACCACTGCCAATGAAAAGGACAGACAGGAGATTATAAAGACTGTCCGGGATGCAAGAGAGCGCAGTGATTTTGTATTTGTGAATCTTCACACCCATGAAGGCGAGAATGAAAACTGGTATTCAGATTATCCGGCGCAGTTTGTGGAAGCGTTCGCTCATGAAGCCATTGATGCGGGAGCCAACTGTGTCTTTGGTCATGGCGCTCATTTTACCAGGGGAGTGGAGCTTTACCACGGACAGCCAGTTTTCTATAATATGGGAAGTCTTTTTATGGAATTTGAAGCAGGGGAGTCTATTATTTCTCCAGAAATGTTCGCTTCTTATGGATACGAAGAGAATGAATCTCCTTCCACCCTTCATAAAAACAGGACCAAGGACCGGGAAGGGAACTGGCAGGGATTTTACAGTGACAGAAAGTTTTCTGAAAATTTCATGGTGGAGTTTGAGCTGGACCGGGAGAGCGGACAGTTTGATTATGAACTGATTCCCATTGATTTACAGCTCACTCATTCCTTTGTAACAAAAAGAGGTCTGCCGGTACTTGCTTCCAAGGAAGCGGCGGACTCATTAATAGAGCGGATTAACCGCATCAGCAGGGAACGGTATCATACAGAACTTGTATGGAATCAGAACCGTCTTACCTTAAAATCCTTAAAGTAAGGCTATTCCTCCTGTCCTTTCATGCCGGACGGCAAAGAAGGGGCAGGAGGTTTTTTTCTCTTTTATAACCCTGCATTATAGGATCAATTCCATTCTCATATATTTGTTTCCAGTAAAAATCTTTTATTTTAGTTGAAAAATCCCGATAAATGTTCTATTATGAGAAGAAATATATTCGCGTGGTACAGCGGCACAGAGGGAGAGGACGAGATGAATTACAATATTGCAGTGATTCCTGGTGATGGAATCGGACCTGAGATCATTCGGGAAGCCAGGAAGGTCCTTGATAAGACTGGAAGTGTATACGGACATCAATTCCTGTATACAGAGGTCCTGATGGGAGGGATTTCCATTGATACTCATGGAGTTCCTTTGACAGACGAAGCGCTGGAAACAGCGAAACAAAGTGATTCCGTTCTCCTTGGCGCAGTTGGCGGAGATGTGGGAAATTCAAAATGGTACGATGTGGCACCGAATCTGAGACCTGAAGCGGGGCTGCTATCCATCCGCAAGGGTCTTAATTTATTCGCCAACATACGTCCCGCTTATCTATATAAAGAACTGTCGGCGGCATGTCCGTTAAAGGCTGAGATCATTGGAGACGGGTTTGACATGGTGATCATGAGAGAACTGACCGGCGGTCTGTATTTTGGAGAACGCTCCACAAAAGAAGTGGACGGTGTGATGACGGCTGTGGATACTCTTACTTATAATGAGAATGAGATTCGCAGAATTGCCGTAAAAGCATTTGACATTGCCATGAAGCGCAGAAAAGAAGTGATCAGCGTGGATAAGGCAAATGTGCTGGATTCCTCCAGACTGTGGAGAAGTGTGGTGGAAGAAGTGGCAAAGGATTATCCGGAAGTCAAACTGAGCCATATGCTGGTGGACAATTGTGCCATGCAGCTTGTGATGAATCCGGGACAATTCGATGTAATTCTCACAGAGAACATGTTTGGAGACATTTTATCTGACGAGGCGAGCATGATTACAGGGTCAATCGGAATGCTGTCCTCAGCCAGTATGAATGAGAGCAAATTCGGAATGTATGAACCAAGTCATGGCTCTGCTCCTGATATAGCAGGAAAAGATATTGCAAATCCCATAGCCACCATTCTATCAGCGGCTATGATGCTCCGCTATTCCTTTGATCTTGATCAGGAAGCGCAGGCAATCGAACATGCGGTGGAAAATGTCTTAAAAGATGGATACCGGACCGCAGATATTTTATCAGAAGGCTGTAAGAGAGTATCCACAACACAAATGGGAGATTTAATTGCAGCACAGATAAAAGAATAAACGCCAATTATTGCCGGAAGGGGGAGAAAACCTGTGGTTTTTGACCGCTCCCGGATTTCCATATAATCAGAAAGTTAATCATAAAAAAAGGAGTGTGCATCAGATGAAGAGTGATTCAGTTAGAAAAGGAATGCAGCAGGCACCTCATCGTTCCCTGTTTCATGCGCTGGGGATGACAGAGGAAGAGATGGAGAAGCCTTTAATTGGAATCGTCAGTTCCTATAATGAAATTGTACCGGGACATATGAACCTGGATAAGATCACAAGTGCGGTCAAGATGGGTGTTGCCATGGCAGGCGGCAATCCGGTTATGGTACCAGCCATTGCAGTCTGTGATGGAATTGCCATGGGTCATATCGGTATGAAATATTCACTGGTTACAAGAGATTTAGTTGCGGATTCAACCGAATGTCTGGCAAGAGCCCACGCCTTTGACGCTCTGGTTATGATTCCAAACTGTGATAAGAATGTTCCTGGACTTTTAATGGCAGCAGCCCGTATTAATGTACCCACAGTGTTCGTCAGTGGCGGACCAATGTTAGCAGGACGGGTGCATGGACATAAGACCAGCCTTTCCAGCATGTTTGAAGCAGTTGGTGCCTATACGGCAGGCAATATGTCAGAAGAAGATGTAAAGGAATTTGAGCAGAACGCCTGTCCTACCTGCGGCTCCTGTTCCGGTATGTATACGGCTAACAGTATGAACTGTCTGACCGAAGTGCTGGGCATGGGATTAAAAGGAAACGGAACCATTCCGGCGGTTTATTCCGAGCGGTTAAGGCTGGCAAAGCATGCAGGAATGGCAGTTATGGAGATGCTTGAGAAAAATATCCGTCCCCGTGATATCATGACAGACAAAGCATTCCGCAATGCGCTGACCATGGATATGGCATTGGGATGCAGCACAAACAGTATGCTTCACCTTCCCGCAATTGCACATGAAGCCGGAATTGATTTAAATCTGGAACTTGCCAATGAGATCAGTGCGAAAACTCCCAACCTCTGCCATCTGGCTCCGGCTGGTCCTACTTATATAGAAGATCTTCACGAAGCAGGCGGAATTTATGCTGTTATGAATGAAATCAGCAAACTGGGACTGCTGGATTTAGATTGTATCACTGTGACCGGTAAAACCGTAGGAGAGAACATCAAAGGTTGTGTAAATAAAAACCCGGAAGTGATCCGTACGGTAGAGAATCCCTACAGCAGCACTGGCGGTATCGCTATATTAAAAGGCAATCTGGCACCGGATACTGCAGTAGTTAAGCGTTCTGCCGTAGCACCGGAGATGTTAAAGCATGAAGGTCCTGCAAGGGTCTTTGACTGTGAAGAGGATGCCATTGCAGCGATCAAAGGCGGAAGCATTGTAGCAGGAGATGTGGTTGTAATCCGCTATGAAGGCCCTAAGGGAGGACCCGGTATGAGAGAGATGTTAAATCCCACCTCTGCGATAGCAGGAATGGGGCTTGGTTCCTCCGTAGCCCTGATTACAGACGGACGTTTCAGCGGTGCGTCAAGAGGTGCTTCCATTGGTCATGCCTGTCCCGAAGCAGCGGTGGGAGGTCCCATTGCACTGGTGGAGGAAGGAGATATTATCTCCATTGATATTGACAACCACCGGTTGGATGTAAAGGTATCTGATGAAGAGATGGCAGCCAGAAAAGAGAAATGGAAGCCAAGAAAGCCTCAGGTAACTACCGGATATCTTGCAAGGTATGCAGCTATGGCAGCTCCCGCCAGCCGTGGAGCAATCTTAGAAATCTAATAAAAAAAAGGAGTGGCCTATGAAGACATTAACAGGAGCAGAGATTGTAATCGAATGCTTAAAGGAACAGCAGGTGGATACGGTTTTTGGATATCCGGGTGGGTCGATCCTGAATATATATGATGCCCTTTATAAACATCAGGATGAGATCAATCACATTCTGACCGCTCATGAGCAGGGGGCATCTCACGCAGCGGACGGATATGCCAGAGCAACCGGAAAAGTAGGAGTCTGTATGGCAACCTCAGGACCCGGAGCCACCAACCTTGTAACTGGAATTGCGACTGCCTATATGGATTCTGTTCCCATGGTGGCAATCACCTGTAATGTAGCCCTTGGGCTTTTGGGAAGAGACAGTTTTCAGGAAATAGACATTACAGGGGTTACCATGCCCATTACAAAATACAACTTCATTGTAAAAGACATCACAAAGCTGGCGGATACCATCCGCAGAGCTTTTGTGATTGCACAGACAGGAAGACCGGGTCCTGTACTGGTTGATATTACCAAAGACGTAACCGCAGCAGCCTGTGAATATGAATACCAGGAACCACAACCCATTGTGCGTCAGGAAGATACCATTACGGAAGAAGACCTGGAGGTTGCACTTCAATTAATCCGTAAAGCCCATAAACCCTATATATTTGTAGGCGGCGGTGCGGTGATTGCAGGAGCGGCAGAGGAGCTTTATTCCTTTGCCCATAAGATTCAGGCTCCTGTTGCAGACAGCCTTATGGGAAAGGGTGCTTATGACGGCACCGATGAACTTTATACCGGTATGGTTGGGATGCATGGAACGAAAACCTCCAATCTGGGAATTACAGAATGTGATTTATTAATTGTTGTTGGAGCCAGATTCAGTGACCGGGTAATTGGAAAAGCTTCTAAATTTGCCCGCAATGCCAAGATTCTCCAGTTTGATGTAGATCCTGCGGAGATCAATAAAAATGTTAAGACCCATGCCAGTGTGATCGGAGATGTAAAGTCCATCTTAAGGAAGTTAAATACCCGTCTGGATCCAATCAATCACGAAGAGTGGCTTGCTCATATTGACCGGTTAAAAGACATGTATCCCATGCGGTATCAGAAGGGGATTCTCACAGGACCCTGGATTATTGAGCAGATTTATGATATAACCAAAGGGGAGGCGGTTATTTGTACGGAAGTAGGACAGCACCAGATGTGGGCGGCACAGTTCTATCAGTATAAATATCCGAGAAGTTTTATCACCTCCGGAGGACTTGGTACCATGGGTTACGGTCTTGGAGCTTCCATCGGAGCAAAGATGGGCGTAAAGGATCAGGTGGTTATCAATGTGGCGGGAGATGGCTGTTTCCGCATGAATTTCAATGAGATTGCCACAGCAACCCGTTATAATATCCCCATCATTCAGATTATTTTAAATAACCATGTGCTTGGAATGGTAAGGCAGTGGCAGACACTGTTTTACGGAAAGCGTTATTCCCATACAGAGTTGAATGATCAGGTGGATTTTGTTAAGATAGCAGAAGGAATGGGCGCAAAGGCTTACCGGGTGAACAGTCAGGAAGAGTTTGAACCGGTATTAAAAGAAGCCATTGCCTTAAATGTTCCTGTTGTTATAGATTGTCAGATTCACTGCGATGAAAAGGTGTTCCCTATGGTTTCTCCTGGAGCGCCCATCGAAGAGGTATTTGACGCAGAAGATTTAAAGATTTAGCAGACAGCTAACATTATGAGGAGGAAGAGATATGAGCAGAGTGTTTAATTTTTCCGCAGGACCTGCAGTTCTGCCGGAAGAAGTCTTAAGAGAAGCCGCAGAGGAGATGTTGGATTATAAGGGCTGTGGAATGTCCGTTATGGAGATGAGCCACCGTTCGAAGATGTTTGAAACCATCATCAACGAAGCAGAAGCAGATCTTAGGGAATTAATGGGAATCCCGGATAATTACAAAGTATTGTTTTTACAGGGAGGTGCATCCCAGCAGTTTGCCATGGTCCCGATGAACTTATTTAAAAACCGCGTAGGCGATTATATCATCACCGGACAATGGGCAAAAAAGGCTTACCAGGAAGCTTCGCTTTATGGAAAAGCCAATGCGGTTGCATCGAGTGCGGATAAGACGTTCAGTTATATCCCCGATGTTTCCGATCTGCCAATCTCGGAAGATGCAGATTATGTTTATATCTGTGAGAACAATACAATTTATGGAACAAAATATAAGACTCTTCCTGATACAAAGGGAAAAACACTGGTTGCTGACCTCTCCTCCTGTTTCTTATCGGAACCTGTTGACGTTTCAAAATATGGCCTGATTTTTGCAGGAGCCCAGAAGAATGTAGGGCCTGCAGGAGTTGTGATTGCCATTATCAGAGAAGATTTAATAACTGATGAAGTACTTCCAGGTACTCCTACCATGCTTAAATATAAAACTCATGCTGATGCAGTGTCCCTTTATAACACACCTCCGGCTTACGGAATCTACATCTGCGGTAAAGTGTTTAAATGGTTAAAGAAATTAGGCGGTTTAAGTGCCATGAAAGAGATCAATGAAAAGAAAGCGGCCATTCTTTATGATTTCCTGGACCAGAGCCAGATGTTTGAAGGAACTGTGGAAAAGAAAGACCGCTCCCTGATGAATGTTCCTTTTGTAACAGGAGATGCGGAACTGGATGCGCTTTTTGTTAAAGAATCCAAAGCAGCAGGATTTGAGAACTTAAAAGGACACAGAACCGTAGGCGGAATGCGCGCCAGCATCTATAATGCCATGCCAACGGAAGGCGTGGAGAAATTAGTTGCCTTCATGAAGGACTTTGAAGAGAAACACAGCAAATAAAAGATGGAAAGGAGATCCGATAAGATGAAAAAGATTCATTGCTTAAATGAAATTTCCCCTTGTGGAACCGCATTATTATCAGAAGAATATGCACTTACCGACAACATCAAAGAAGCAGACGGGGTACTGGTCCGCAGTGCTTCCCTCCATGAGATGGAACTTCCGGAAGGGCTATTAGCCATTGCAAGAGCAGGAGCCGGAGTGAATAACATTCCTCTCGATGGCTGTGCAGCCGAAGGTGTGGTTGTATTTAATACACCAGGAGCCAATGCCAACGGAGTAAAGGAACTGGTTATAGCAGGGCTTTTACTGGCCTCCCGTGATATTACTGGAGGAATTGAATGGTGTAAGGCGAACAAAGATGATGAGAACATTGCAAAGGCTGCAGAGAAAGCAAAAAAAGCATTTGCTGGACAGGAAATCAAGGGCAAAAAACTTGGTGTCATTGGTCTTGGTGCCATTGGTGCGGAAGTTGCCAATGCCTGTTCTTCTCTTGGAATGGAAGTGTATGGATACGACCCATTTATCTCTGTAAGTGCCGCCTGGGGATTGTCCAGAAGCGTAAAGCACATTACTTCTCTGGATAGTATTTACAAAGAATGCGATTACATTACCGTTCACGTTCCTCTGATGGATTCTACAAAAGGAATGATTAATAAAGCCGCTTTTGACATGATGAAAGATGGTGCTGTCATATTAAACTTTGCAAGAGATATTCTTGTGAATGAAGAGGATATGGCAGAAGCGTTAAAGTCCGGAAAAGTAAAACGTTACATAACGGATTTCCCAAATCCTACATCCGTTCATCTGGAAGGAGCCATTGTAATTCCTCATCTTGGTGCTTCTACAGAAGAATCTGAGGACAACTGTGCAAAGATGGCAGTGGAGGAGATTACGGATTATATTGATAATGGTAATATAAGAAACTCTGTCAACTTCCCTAACTGCGACATGGGTGTATGCAAGGCAGCCAGCCGCATTGCTGTTCTTCATTTAAACATACCAAACATGATTGGACAGATTACAGGAACACTGGCAGCAGGAAATGTAAACATCTCTGATATGACCAATAAGAGCCGTGAAAAATATGCTTATACTCTTCTTGATCTGGAAAATGCTCCTGATGCCATGAGCATCCAGAAGCTTAATGCCATCAAAGGAGTTCTTCGGGTCAGAGTGATTAAATAAGGAGGGCAATATGGCTATCGTAAAACCGTTTCAATGTGTGAGACCGGCGGAGTCTTGTGCTCATCTTGTGGCAGCTCTCCCCTATGATGTATATAACCGCAAAGAAGCCTGTGAGGTGACAGCGCTTAATCCAAAGTCATTTTTAAATATTGACAGACCGGAGACACAGTTTTCCAGTGATGTGGATACCTATGATGACCGGGTGTATGAAAAAGCGGCTCAGATGTTACAGGACTGGATTAAGGAAGGAACCTTTGTTTCAGATTCCAATGAGGCTTACTACATTTATGAATTAATCATGGATGGACGGGGACAGACTGGAATCGTGGCATGTTCTTCTATTGATGATTATGCAGAGGGAATTATTAAAAAACATGAAAATACCAGGGAAGAGAAGGAGCAGGACCGAATCCGCCATGTGGACCGGACCGATGCCCAGACCGGACCAATCTTTTTAGCTTACCGCTCAAAGCAGATCATCAACGAGATTGTTACAGATGTAACAAAGAAAAAGGCTTTGTATGATTTTACGGCAGATGACGGGATCAGCCACAAAGTCTGGAAAGTGGAAGATTCTGAGACGGTCAACAGACTGGAAGAAGCTTTTTCTTCTGTTCCTGCAACGTATATTGCAGATGGACATCACAGGGTTGCATCTGCGGTAAAGGTAGGATTTAAGAGAAGAGAAGAGAATCCAGATTACACAGGAAAAGAGCCATTTAACTTTTTCCTTTCCGTTTTATTTCCTGATGATCAGTTGATGATTATGCCTTATAACCGTGTGGTAAAGGATTTAAACGGCCTTTCCAAAGAAGAGTTTCTTAACAAAGCAGAAGAAGTTTTTCTGGTGAAAGAGGTGGGAGCAGAACCATACTCTCCGGAAAGAAAAGGGACATTTGGAATGTACCTCAATGATACCTGGTATTCTCTGACCCTTAAGGAATCATTTACTTCAAACGATCCGGTCAAAGGTCTTGATGTCTCCATTCTCCAGGATCATTTACTTGATCCGGTTTTGGGAGTGAAAGACCCCAGAACAGATAACCGGATTGATTTTATCGGTGGAATCCGTGGATTGAAAGAATTGGAAAAACGGTGTAAAGAAGATATGGAAGTGGCATTTTCCATGTATCCAACTTCCATCGAAGAGCTGTTTTTGGTTGCAGATGCAGGTCTTCTGATGCCGCCCAAATCTACCTGGTTTGAGCCGAAGCTTCGAAGCGGACTGTTTATTCATCCATTGTCAGCAATATAATAAGAAGGGACCGGGCAACGATTGCTCTGGTCCCTTCTTTCTATTCTTTTTCTTCTTTTACAGGTTCCGGAGGAACAAAATTCTCTGGAATGGCTGGATCTTTCATATCATAAACCCGGTTGTATTCTTTTGTTTCCTGGTTTTTTAATGTCTCAGAACGGTTCATAGAGAGGAATTTGGTCAGTTCATAGCAGCTAACCCAGATTTCATTATTTCCCTCCTTCTGGGATTCGTCAAATATGAGCTGAAGTCCAAAGTGAAGGTGAGATTCATTGATGTTATTGGTATTTTCTGTCCGGCTGTAACCGGTACGGCCCAGATATCCAATGACATCTCCCGCTGTAACAATGCTGCCCTGTTTTAAAGATTTATGATAAGGGTAATTTTTTCTCAAATGTGCGTAATAATAATAGCGTTTCCCATCAAAACTCCGGATGCCGAGACGCCATCCCCCGTACTGGTTCCAGCCAATGGCTTCCACATATCCGCTTTCTACTGCAATAACAGGTGTTCCCACCTGGCCCATCATATCATGACCGAGATGCTGGCGTTTGTAGCCGTAAGACCTGGCAACTCCAAAATCGTCAAAATCATTGTAAGGATACCCTTTTGCAACAGGGGAAAACCCTTTTAACCCGTATTTCTGTACCCAGACCCGCTCCGGGTCCGGCGAGCCGTCAGGAAGCAGGGCAGGAGTTGCATAAAGAGGGGCATTGGAAGAAGGAATCTGAATTTCATAAGTTCCTACCAGTCCGTCCAGTACAGCACCGTAAGCTTCTCTATAATAAGGATAATACTTCATTTTTTCCGTAAGCTGTTCCATGGTCTTGCCTGATAAGAGCTGTTCTGCAAGTCCATCTAAGTCTTTGGTGGAATACCTGGAGAAATCACCGCCGTACTTTGCACCAAGATAAGCAAGTAAATCCACCCAGTTTAAATGGATGTCAGACTGACAGGTGTTAACATCGTAGCGGAATGCTTCCTGCATTGCTTTTGATGTGACTTGGAAGTCCACCCACTTAATGAATTTTTTTGCTTCTGAGGAACTGGCGTTTCCGTCCTGATTCATAACCGGAAAGGATAGGGTGCCCCCTGGAGATATGAAAAAGAGTGAGACCAGAAGGAAAGTCAAAATAATTACTTCTATGTAAATAATCATATGATGCCTGGATACGTTTGGACGGTTAAAGCCTTTTTTGAATAGATTCATCAGTGTTCTCCTTGTCATTCCATAAGACATACAAGTGAAAAGGGAAAGCAGCTCTTTAAGGCTTTCCCATATATGATATGCGAAAAGCAGGAATATTATGATGAAAACCCTGTTTTTCAGTCATATTGGAATTTTACTGTGATCGTGTTATAATAAAAGAATAAGCATAGCGGGGAAATAGGAATCGTGCCCGCAGGAAAGTGAGGTTTGGGAATGAATAATTTTGAGTATTGTGTGCCTACCAGAGTGTTATTCGGACGGGATACCCACAAACAGGTTGGAACGGTTATAAAGGAATACGGATTTCAGAAGATACTCATTCATTTTGGCGGCGGCAGTGTGAAAAAAACAGGACTTTTGGATGAGGTTACCCAGTCTTTAAAAGAGAATGGAATTGAATATGTACTTTTAGGCGGCGTAAGACCGAACCCAACTCTCTCCCTGGCAAAGGAAGGGATGGAGCTTTGCAGAAAAGAGAAAGTGGAATTTATTCTGGCAATTGGCGGGGGAAGTGTTTTGGATTCAGCCAAATGTATTGCAGATGGAACTGCTAATCCAGATATTGATCCATGGAAGTTCTTTTTAAAGGAAGCGGTTCCCAAACAGGCGCTTCCCCATGGCAATATTCTGACTCTGGCTGCATCAGGAAGTGAGACAAGCCTTTCCTGTGTTATCACCAATGAAGACGGAGGTTATAAGCGTGGATTTAACAGCCCCACTCATCGTCCTCTTTTTGCTATTCTGAATCCGGAACTGACCTTTACGGTCAGCAAGTTCCAGACCGGATGCGGAACTGTGGATATTATGATGCACACGCTGGAACGGTATCTGGGCGGACCTACAAAGAATACACCTTTGACAGACCGCATTGCAGAAGGGCTTTTGACCTCTGTCATGGAAGCGGGTGCCGTTGCCGACCAGGAGCCGGATAATTATGATGCAAGAGCAACGCTGATGTGGGCGGGAAGTCTGTCTCATAACGACTTAACAGGGCTTGGAAGGGAATACATGATGCAGGTTCATCAGTTGGAACATGAACTGTCAGGACTATATCCGGAGATTGCCCATGGAGCTGGATTATCCGCTTTGTTTTGTTCCTGGGCGAGATATGTGTGTGAAACGGACCCTATGAGATTTGCACAGCTTGCGGTTCGTGTTATGAACGTGGAGATGAATTTTGAAGACCCATTAAAGACTGCCTGTCAAGGAATCGACAGACTGGAGGAATTCTTTAGAAGCCTTTCCATGCCGGTTCGTTTGCAGGAACTTGAGGCAGGGGTGAAGGAAGAAGATTTTGAAAAGATGGCAGAAAAATGTTCATTCCATGGGACAAGAACACTGTCTGGAATCAAAACACTTGGAAAATCAGAGATGGTGGATGTGTACCGTCTGGCATTTTAGGAGAAAAGTTGGTGACTTCGGGGGGCTTAGCCCCCCTGTTTTTATATAAAAGTCTTTTGCGCAGACCATATGAAATCAATGATAGCATCCCATTTTACAGATATTTGTAACCACTGGTTTTGCCCTGTCTTTCTCTTTGCAAAAGGGTTTGAAGATGGACACCATTGTGATCGCGTTCTGAGGAGGACGGGTCATAAAGGTGGAATTGCAGATGAAACGGAAATTTGTTCCCCTGGCTTCCTGAGTCGCCACGAGATAGGGTTTATAAGTGGTACCTCTTAGGTCTCTGGTGGCTTCATGAAAGATGGCGAGATCTCTGCAATCCACATCCCGGTAAGGGGTAAAGTTGCCTGGGCAGCTCATAAAAGAAACTCCTTTGCCTGTTCTATTGTTATATCATATGCAAAGCAGGGGACGAGAGGCACAGATTACGGGTATGTTTATGGGGTAAGAGTCAGTATTTCTCCATCATCCGGAACAAAAAGATTCCCGTGATAACTGGAGGTTCCTTCTGTTAAGTACCGTTTTTTTCGATTCGTCATATCGGAATCTTCTGTATGCCATAGAATCAGGTTCTCCACCTGTTTTTCTTCTCCCAGCTTACAGGCATCCAGTACCGTGCTATGGTGTTTTTCATAAGGCTTAAACTGCTCTCTGTCCTCATACAGGCAGAATGCTTCGTGAAGAAGCCAGCCGCACTTTTCTACATACTGGGAATAAACTGGATTATATGGTTCATCTCCGCAGAAGGTCAGACGTTTCCCATCATCCAGATAGGTGGTAAAACCATATTGTTCTGCTTTGGTGGAGTGAATATCAAAGAAGGTCACTTCATGTCCAAGTATGTTTTTTGTCTCTCCGTCAGAGATTCCATGAAGATGAATGCGTTCACCGATCAATTTGTAGAACTTGCCTTGAAGCGTCAGACGGCAGAGGGTGTCGATGACAGAAACCAGATTATTGTGGCAATAGATATGAAAGTCACCATCGTATTTGCCGGACTTGATTCTGGCACCAATAAAACGGACCAGCCACACGACACCTAAAATGTGGTCTGTATGTTCGTGGCTGACGAAGAGATGATGGATGTGGGATAAGTCAACATCCATACGATTTAAGATGCCAAGGATTCCGTTGCCGCCTCCGGCATCGGTCATGAAGAATTCCTGATCTTTCTTGATAGCAAAACAGGTGTTATAGCATGTGGTTACAGCAGCGTTGCCTGTTCCGAAGATATATAATTGTTCCATCATTCGCTCCTTCTTTTGCGGGGGTTTTCTGTTTTACTAAAATATGTTACTATAATATTAATACAAATGCAACAGTGCATCAGGAGAGGAAAAGGTGATATGAGAGATTTAGCATATCTGAAACTGATGGCAAGGGAGTATCCGACCATAAAAGCGGCCTCCAGTGAGATCATCAATTTGACAGCCATTCAGGGACTGCCAAAAGGAACGGAGTATTTTTTCAGCGATTTACACGGAGAACATGAAGCATTTATTCATCTGTTAAAAAGTGCTTCTGGGATTATACGGGAGAAGATTACAGAGACATTCAGCCACATTATGCCGGAAAGGGAAGAGGTGGAACTGGCTAATTTAATCTACTATCCGGAAAAGGTGTTAAACCAGCTTCAGTGCGCCGACAAAGCCGATGATGAATGGCAGAGAGTGACCATTTACCGGCTTGTGCAGATCTGCAAGATGGTATCGTCCAAATACACCCGGTCAAAAGTAAGAAAGAAGATGCCATTAGAGTTTGCCTATGTCATTGATGAGCTTCTTCATGTGGATTACAATGATGATAATAAACGTGTATATTACAGTGAGATCATCCGATCCATCATTGACATCCAGACGGGAGATAAGTTCATCGTTGCCTTATGTGAGCTGATCCAGAATTTAACCATCGACTGCCTTCATATCATCGGGGATATTTTTGACCGGGGACCGAGAGCGGATATGATTATGAATGAATTGCTCCAGTTCCATGATGTGGATATTCAATGGGGAAACCATGATATTTCATGGATGGGAGCTGCAACCGGGAATCTGGGCTGTATCTGCAACGTACTGCGTATAGCAATCAGCTATAACAGCTTTGATGTGCTGGAAGACGGTTATGGAATCAACCTAAGACCTTTGTCCATGTTTGCAGCCAGAGTCTACAGAGAGGACCCCTGTGAACGTTTTATTCCCCAGATACTTGACGAGAATATCTATGATGCAGTTGACCCGGGACTTGCGGCGAAGATGCACAAGGCGATTGCCATCATTCAGTTTAAGGTGGAAGGGCAGATTATCAAGCGCCACCCGGAATATGAAATGAATGACCGGATTCTTTTAGAGGCTGTGGATTTTGAAAGGGGTACGGTTGTGGTAGAAGGAAAAGAATACCCCATGACGGATACCTTTTTCCCTACTATTGATCCCAAAGACCCTTTGAAACTAAACGAGGAGGAGGAAGAGCTGCTCCGTGCCCTTCAATTGTCTTTCCTTCATAATGAACTTCTTCATAAGCATGTACGTTTTCTCTATTCACACGGAAGTATGTATAAATGTTATAATTCCAACCTTCTCTATCATGGCTGCATTCCCATGAAGGAAGATGGAAGTTTTGAAGAACTTGAGATTGACGAGAAATCTTACTGCGGCAGGGCTCTGATGGATTATCTGGATCAGAAAGTCCAGAACGCTTATTTTATGCCCGATCATTCCAAAGAGCGTGCAGATGCCAGAGATTTTATGTGGTATCTGTGGTGCGGAGCAAAATCACCGGTTTATGGCAAAGCAAAGATGACAACCTTTGAACATTATTTTATTGATGACTGTCAGACCTATAAGGAACCCATGAATCCTTATTACCGCCTGAGTGTTAAGGAAGAGTACTGCAATAAAATATTGGAGGAATTCGGACTTTCAAAGGAGGGTTCCCATATTATTAATGGTCACGTTCCTGTTAAGATTAAAGAAGGGGAGTCTCCGGTGAAGGCAGGAGGGAAACTGTTCTTAATTGATGGAGGACTGTCAAAGGCTTATCAGTCTAAGACCGGAATTGCCGGTTATACCCTTATTTATAATTCCAATCATCTGGCTTTGGCGGAGCATAAGCCCTTTAATCCCAACAAAGAAAGTACGCCCAAAGTTTCTGTTGTGGAGAATGTGAAAAAGCGTGTAATGGTGGCGGATACGGATAAGGGAGCGGAACTGGCAGAAAGAATTTCCGATTTAAAAGAGCTGGTAGCCGCTTACCGGGAAGGAATTTTAAAAGAAAATATTGAATAGTCAGTCATAAGTGTAAATTTTAATAATTTTTTCAGAGAAGGTTTATTTACGAAGCTGTCGCCGGATGGTACAATAGTGGAAGTTAGTGATTTGATTAATTGAAGGAGGCTCAGATGAGCAAACAGGAATTTTTGCAGCGTCTAAGGGAGACTTTAACCGGTGAGGTTCCCGGAGACGTGATGGAAGAGAATATCAGATATTATGATGAATATATAAGTTCACAGGTGAACAGCGGCGCAGGCGGAGAAGAAGATATTATTGCTTCCATCGGTGATCCCAGGCTGATTGCAAAGACCATTATGGAAGCCACAGAGAGTGTTTCTGCTTCCGGAGCGAATACCTACTATGAATCCTATTCGGAACCAGGGCAGGGCAGATATGAAAATAGGGAAGATTTTAATCACCGTATGCACTATTTTGATCTGAGCAAATGGTATTGGAAGCTTCTTGGAGTTGTTGTACTTCTGCTGTTCTTCTTTCTGACGGCTACCATTCTTACCGGGATTTTCACCCTGGTTATGCCTGTATTTGGTCCTCTGATTCTCGTATTATTTATTGTCTGGTTCATAAGAGGAATGAGACGATAAAGCATGAAATGTTAAAAAAATAAGGCAAATATTACAAAAATGTAACGGAAGTTGTGGCGTGAGAATGCTATGGCTTCCGTTTTTTCTTGACATTATGGGAAAAAGTCTATATAATAAAACGTAACAATTATGTAATATTTAGAAAAAGCTTTGAATGAACAGGAAAGACAGGAGAACCGGTATGGAGATGAAAGCATGGAAGGTATTAGGACTTTTAGGGCTGTTGACAAGCATTGGTCTGGGGAACCCGGCTAAGACATATGGGGCGGAGATTGCAGTGGAGACCAGTACCGCACTTTTTGCGAAGACGGATCGCAGTGCTGCTGTTTTTGACCAGGCTGGTACAGACGGAACTGTTCTTTCTAAAGTGGAAGAAGGCAAGACGTATGAAGTCCTGGAGGCACCTAAGGACGGCTGGCTGAAGATTCAGGTTTCCGAAAGTCAGGGATACATAAAGAGCAGTTCTGCAACCCTCATAGAGAAATCTGTGGAAAAAGTGGACAAGTCTGTAGTAAAGCGCCAGGAAGTAGTCGATTATGCTCTTCAATTTGTAGGCGGCCGTTATGTATATGGCGGTGCCAATCCCAATTCAGGAGTGGACTGTTCCGGGTTTACAAGATATGTACTTGGTAAATCAGCCGGAGTTTCAGTCAGCCACAGTTCCAGATCCCAGTCTGTTGAAGGTCAGACCATCAGCTATCAGCAGGCACGTCCGGGCGATCTGGTATTTTATGGGAAAAATGGAAGAATTAACCATGTTGCCCTTTATATGGGCAATGGACAAGTGGTCCATGCTTCTACAGAAAAGACCGGAATTATCGTAACAAACGTCATGTATCGGAAGCCGGTTAAATTTGTTAGTGTTTTAAACTGAAAAATAACGAATTTGGTATCATTTTAAATAATACTTGACGAAAAGATGAATTAAATGTATAATAACCGTAATGATTTTAATACTTATGTAACATTTGAAAAACAAAAAGTGAAAATAGGAGCAGATTTCCCGATGATAAGAAAAACATGGAAAACGTTAGGACTTATGGCTTTTTGCACCGCAATTATGTTTGCAGGACCTTCTGATGTAAGAGCAGATGAAATTTCAGGTCCGGGAGTCAGTTTTGGCAACTACATGGCAACTATTCATACAGATAAAGTTACAATTAATAAAGACAAAGCAGGAAGTGAAGCTTTAATGACCGCATCCAAAGGATCTTCTTTTGAAGTATTGGAAGACGTAGGAGGCGGACAGGTTAAAGTGAAAGTGAACGATACATACGGTTATCTGTCCGTTGATGGCAATGCAACTGTGACTCAGACCGATGAAGCTACATTAGCAGCTCTTGAAGATACGAAGAAAGAGGAAGCTGCTGTGGATTTCAGACAAAGCATTGCTAATTATGGATTACAGTTTGTAGGCGGTCGTTATGCTTATGGCGGAAGTGATCCTCATACCGGAGTGGATTGTTCTGGATTTACCAGATATGTATTGAAGCATGCAGCAGGAATTAATTTAAGCCGGTCTTCCGGTGGACAGGCTGCACAGGGAAGAGCCATCAGTGCAGATCAGATGCGTCCCGGCGATTTGCTTTTCTATTCAAGCGGAAGATCTATTAATCACGTTGCTATGTATATCGGCAATGGTCAGGTAGTTCATTCTTCCACATACAGTACAGGAATTAAGACGTCTCCATGGAATTATCGGAAACCTGTTAAGATCGTCAATGTTCTTGGCGACTAAATGGATTTATAATAAGCGGATAATCGAATTTTCGATAGGGTATATGGTCTTCAACAAGGGATTGTTGGAGACCTTTTTAAATATAAAAAATCTTATTAAGGGCAGAGAATATGAATGATAAGTTTAAGGAAGTTCTTGGTATTGGTTTAGGAAGTTTAAATAAAATAAAAAAAGGAAGGCAGCCGGAATAGGGGAGCTATTCCGGCTGTCTTCGAGGGGAGTATAAATAATTAATAAGGATGAGGAAAAATATCTCCTCATACTAATTATAATATAGCCTTAGAGAAAATGCAAAGTTATTTTTTTCTAAAGCTTCATTTAAAACAAAATATCTTCCATTTTTAATTTTTTTAAAATAATTTTATCAGTATAATCCTTTTGTATTTCGCCATAATAATTGTTGTAACTTACAACATTCACAGGAGGTATTACAATGTCTAAGGATAATTACAACGATAGCTACAACGATATGGACAACTCTTCCAGAAATTACAGCAACACAAACCAGAACAAGAGCCAGAATAACAGCCAGAACAGCTATCAGAACAACAACCAGAATAACAGCCAGAACAAATCTCAGAACAATAGCCAGAACAGCTATCAGAACAATCACCAGAATAATAGCCAGAATAGCTATCAGAACAACAACCAGAACAATAGCCAGAACAGCTATCAGAACAACAACCAGAACAATAGCCAGAACAGCTATCAGAACAACAGCCAGAACAGCAACCAGAACAATAGCCAGAACAAATCACAGAACAACAACCAGAATAAGTCTCAAAACAGCAGCCGCAACAGCAGCAGCCGCAATAAGACAAACTAAACCTCACAAGAGATTTAACAGCCACACAAAAAAGGCGCAGGAAAGTGACATTTTGGTCCTTTCCTGCGTTTTTTATGCAGTTTTGGCATGTCTATGAAAATCCTCGCAATCTCAAAAATCTGGAATATATTATACTAATGGACGATGTTATATTTTTATTTGCAGCAAAACCGTTCATCAGAAAGGACAGGTGAAAAGATGTTCCAGACAATTCCGATTTGGGAAATTGATGATTATATAGAGGATCAGAATCAGACTATGCTTATAGATCTAAGAAATAGACAGTCTTACCGGCAATCACATTTAAAAGGGGCTGTGAATCTCCCATATGAAGAGAGAAACCGCTGGATCAATACACTGCCACAGGATAAGGTGCTTTTATTTTATTGTTCCAGAGGCGGTCAGAGTATGATGGTCTGCAGATATCTGGAGCAATATGGGTATCATGTGATTAACGTTGCCAATGGAATTGTATATTATAAAGGAAAATATATGGTTCAGTAAATTCATTGACAGAACTACCCCCGTGGCTTTAAAATATATCTATTATATACAGAAGGAGAAAGAGTTTATGAAATATATGATTGCTTCTGACATCCATGGATCTGCTTATTACTGCAGACTTCTGTTAGATGAATATAAAAAGTCTGGTGCAGAGAGATTGCTTTTATTAGGAGATATTCTCTATCACGGTCCCAGAAATGATCTGCCAAAAGAATATGAGCCAAAAGCAGTGATTGCCATGTTAAATGAATATAAAAACCAAATCTACTGCGTCCGTGGAAACTGCGATACAGAGGTAGACCAGATGGTATTGGAATTTCCGGTACTTGCGGACTATGCCCTGTTTGTTGTGGACGGTATTACTATTTATGCAACTCATGGTCATGTTTACAATCAGGATCATCTGCCCCCTGTAAAGGCAGGAGACATTCTGCTTCACGGCCATACCCACATACTGAAAGCAGAAAAGGGAAAAGATATTACCATATTAAATCCCGGTTCTGTTTCCATTCCAAAAGGAGGAAATCCTCCTACCTATGCCATACTGGAAGATCAGGTATTCCGTATTCTGGATTTTGAGGGGAATGTACAACAAGAAATGAACTTAGGAGAATAAGGTGAAAAAAACATTTGAACTGATTGCCCCCTGCCATTTTGGTATGGAGTCGGTATTAAAAAGAGAAATTACAGATTTGGGTTACGATATATCCCTGGTGGAAGACGGAAGAGTAACCTTTATTGGAGATGATGAAGCCATCTGCCGTGCCAATGTGTTTTTGCGCACAGCAGAGCGGGTTCTTTTAAAGGTAGGAAGTTTTAAAGCGGAAACCTTTGAAGAGCTTTTTCAGGCAACAAAGGCAATTGCATGGGAAGAGTATGTACCACAGGATGGAAAATTCTGGGTGGCTAAGGCTTCTTCCATTAAGAGTAAACTCTTCAGCCCCTCTGACATTCAGTCCATTATGAAAAAAGCCATGGTGGAACGGATGAAAAAGTCATATGGCATTGAGTGGTTCGAGGAAAATGGAAGCAGCTATCCTCTTCGTGTGTTTCTTTATAAAGATCAGGTAACCGTAGGGATTGACACCTCCGGAGATTCCCTTCACAAAAGAGGATACCGTACTCTGAACAGTAAGGCCCCGATTACCGAGACCCTTGCTGCCGCACTCATCATGCTCACTCCATGGAATAAAGACAGAATCCTGGTTGACCCATTTTGCGGAGGTGGTACCTTTGCCATTGAAGCTGCCATGATGGCTGCCAACATGGCACCTGGAATGAACCGTTCCTTTCTTTCCGAAGACTGGAAGAATCTCATTCCAAGGAAATGCTGGTACAATGCAATGGATGAGGCAAACGACCTTGTGGAAGAAGATGTGAAGGTAGATATTCAGGGGTATGATATTGATCCTGAGATCATAAAGGCCGCAAAATCCAATGCAGAAGCAGCGGGCGTGGACCATATGATCCATTTTCAGCAAAGATCTGTCAGCGCTCTCAGCCATCCAAAAAAGTATGGATTTATAATTACCAATCCTCCTTATGGAGAGCGTCTTGAGGATAAGGAGAATCTTCCTGAGCTTTACCGCCAGATCGGACAGCGGTACGCAGCCTTGGATGCGTGGTCATTGTATATGATAACGGCTTATGAGGATGCAGAACGCTATATTGGAAGAAAAGCAGATAAGAACCGTAAGATTTATAATGGTATGATGAAAACCTATTTTTATCAGTTTATGGGACCAAAACCCCCAAGAAGAAAAACAGGAGATGTGGTTGAGAAATAGAAAATGGATTGGAATATCCTTGCTGACAGTCTGCCTTTTAAGCGGCTGTCATCTGGTAACGACAGATAAACCGGCACAAGAGCTGGTGGAGGAAGCAGTTATTACAGGGGCAGAAGAGGAAGCAGTTATTACAGAGGCAGAAGAGGAAGCTTTGGAATTGCCGGTGTCCTATGACGGGAGAAAAGAAGGCAGAGTTCCGGCGGTGAAAAATCAGGGAACCTTAGGAACCTGCTGGGCTTTTGCTTCTTTGCAGGCGTTGGAAGCCAGCCTGCTTCAGGGAGAGTTCTATGAGTTTTCCGAAGATCACATGTCCCTTGGCAATGGATTTTCCATTCCACAGGAAGAGGGCGGGGAATTCACCATGTCTTTGGCTTACCTTCTTTCCTGGAAAGGACCTGTGTTAGAGTCCCAGGACCCTTATGGAGATGGATTCAGTCCCAAAGGCTTAAAGGCGGTAAAGCACGTCCAGGAAGTCCAGATGATTCCTGGAAAGGATTATGAGAAGATTAAGCGGGCTGTTATGAAGTACGGAGGGGTGCAGAGCTCTTTGTACACTGCCATGACAGACGAGAACAGCGATTCTGCGGCATACAATGAGGAAGCCTGTGCCTACAGTTATATTGGCTCAGAACCGCCCAATCACGATTCTGTGATCATTGGGTGGGACGATGAATATCCCAAGGAGAACTTTCTCGCGGATGTCAATGGAGACGGAGCATTTATCTGTCTTAATAGCTGGGGAAAAGGATTCGGGGAACAGGGGTATTATTATGTGTCCTATTACGATTCTAATATTGGGATGAATAATCTGGTCTATTCCGTTACGGAAGATACGGATAATTATGACCATATATACCAGTCTGATCTCCGTGGCTGGGTGGGGCAGCTTGGATATGGTGAGGATACGGTGTGGTTAACCAATGTTTATGAGGCTTCAACACCACAGACCTTATCAGCAGTTGGATTTTATGCCACGGATGCTCATACCTCTTATGAAGTATACGGCGTCAGCCAGGTAAAGGAGCAGGAGGATATTTTATCCGGGGGAGTGTTTGATAAAAGAAAGCTTCTTGCTTCCGGAAGTTTTGAGCATGCAGGTTATTATACAGTTCCTTTTTTTGAAGAGTCCATGAAGCTTGAAGACCCAGGGCGCTTTGCCGTAATGGTGAAGATTACTACCCCTGGAGCAGTTCATCCGGCTGCAATTGAATACGATGCAGGAGATGGCAGGACAGAAGTAGATATTTTTGATGGAGAAGGATATTTAAGCCCTGATGGGGAGATGTGGGAACGGGTGGAAGAATCACAGAAGTGTAATCTGTGTTTAAAAGCATATACAATTGATCAGTGAAACAGGGAATAAAGGAGAGAACAAATGAACGGCGAGAACATTATTTTTGCGACCGGGAATGAAGGAAAGATGCGTGAAATCCGGGAGATTCTCAATGACCTTGGCAGGAAGATTTTATCCATGAAAGAAGCAGGAGTCCATCTTGATATTGTGGAAGATGGTAAGACTTTTGGGGAAAATGCAGAGATAAAAGCCAGGGCAGTGTGGAAAAAGACTGGAGGAATCGTACTTGCTGATGATTCCGGACTGGTGGTTGATTGTTTAAACGGAGAACCCGGAATCTATTCTGCCAGATATATGGGAGAAGATACTTCTTATGCCATTAAGAACCAGAACATTCTGAACCGGGCTGCAAAGGCGGAAGGGAAAGAAAGAAGTGCGCGGTTTGTCTGTAATATTGCCGCTGTTCTGCCAGATGGAAGTGTACTTCACACAGAAGAAGCCATGGAAGGATTTTTGGCAGATCGTCCTGCAGGAGCGGAAGGGTTTGGCTATGATCCCATCTTTTTTGTACCGGAATATAATAAGACAGCAGCAGAACTCACTATGGAGCAGAAGAATCAGATCAGCCACCGGGGAAAAGCACTGGAAGCCATGAAATGCAAACTTATGAGTCTTTACGGGAGGAAAAACGATGAAAGCATTAATCGTCAGTGATACTCACCGCAGAGATGAGAACCTTTATAAAGTGATCACCGAAGAGGGACCTTTTGACATGCTGATCCATCTTGGAGATGTAGAAGGCAGTGAAGAGAAGATCGTCGGCTGGGCAGGAGAAAACTGTCAGGTTCATATGGTTCTTGGCAACAATGACTTTTTCTCGGATTTAGACAGGGAAAAGGAGATTACCATTGGAAAATACCGGGTCATGCTGACCCATGGACATTATTACAATGTTTCTCTTGGAGTGGAGCGGCTGGAATTAGAAGCCAGAGAGAGGAATCTGGATATTGTAATGTACGGGCATACCCACAGACCTTTTTACGAGGTACATAACGGGGTAATTATCCTGAATCCAGGCAGTCTGTCTTATCCAAGACAGGAGGGAAGAAAAGCCTCCTATATGATTATGGATGTGGAGGAAAAAGGAGAAGCTCATTTTACCCTTAACTTTTGTACTGGATGAAAAACGCTTATGCCGATGGATATTGAATCGGCATAAGCGTTTCTTTTTTTATCTCCAGCCTTCCGGCAGACAGGCGAGGGTGTTTTTAATCATATCATCTGCCAGGGCTTTGATCTGGCTTTTGTCGGCACGCCCTTTTACGAGAGGATCAGCGGCAAAAGCTTCGTATACCAGAGAACGGTCGCAGGTCAGAGCTGCTTTTAAAATCCTCTCATGGTTTTCAACATGGGGAAGGATTAATTCCAGAACATTCTCCGGAATGGAACCGGCAATCAGCGGTTTGATGCTGTCACGGGAGAATACCGCATTGGTTTCCACAATCGCATCCGGGGATAAGTTGGGAATCTGCAAACCCGTGTTTGGAATATTGACATTGCTGATGGTGCGTTCCAGACCGCAGAGAGATTTAATTAAGAGAATCCCCTCTTCTCCCGAAGGCTTTAATTCAATCGCTTCTTCTCCCTTTACCAGACGTTCGCTTTTTGCAAGACGTTTTGCAAGGTCTTCTTTTCGCCAGGATACGGTAGTCAGACCGAATTTCCAGCTTTTCACGGTTTCCGGATCTTTTAGATATTCTTCTCCAGGCATGAATTCTGCAAGATGGCGGTCTCCAGCGGCGGCAATAAGTCCGTAGCGACGGAATAAGTCAAATTTTAGGCGGTGCGCACATTCGAAGGTGCTGTTTGCCCAGTTTTTATCCGGTTCTTCATATCCTTCTTCATAGTGGGCGTCAACGTAGTCTCTGTAAATCGGAAACAGGTCAATCCCTTTATAGGAAGCTTCATCAAACCATGTAAAATGGTTGATTCCAAGAACATTGACGTGAATGTCACGACGATCCACGTTCTGGAGTCCTAAAGTCTCTTCACAGATTCCTTTTAAAACTTTCTGAGTGCCGAAAACTTCGTGGCAGCATCCGAATGCCTTGATCTGAGGGAAGACTTCGTAGAGGGTTTTCACACACAGGGACATAGGATTGGTATAGTTGATAATCCAGGCATCCGGGGAATAGTCCCTGATTGCCTCTGCAATGGTGACGAACATGGGAATGGTGCGGAGCGCGCGGATCATGCCTCCAGGACCTGCGGTGTCCCCTACGGACTGGTAGATTTTAAGGCGCTCCGGAAGGTGGACATCAGAATCCATTTCATCAAAGGTTCCGGGAAGAATGGAGATGACTGCAAAATCACATCCGGTTAACGCTTCTTCCAGGGATTTTGAGGTTACATAATTCCATTTTCCAATGGTATCTTCTCTTTGGGAGAGATTGTTTCCGATGATCTCATTGTGCCTGGAAGCAGGTTCATCAATGTCGTAAAGGCGAATGGTTCCGCTTAAAGAGTCATCTAAGGACAAGTCGGTCATGAAGGTCCATGCCCAGCCTCTGGACCCTCCTCCTATGTAGGCAATGGTAAGATCGGTGACTTTGTTGTTGGCATATTTCATAAGAAATCCTCCTGTAATTCGTGGTATATCAGGCATTTTGTTATGGCTTCTATTGCTTATTATAATAGATTATAGTATTATAATTCTTATAGAATCGGTGCTTTTTTTGCCATAATCATACTTTTGGCTACTAATCGGGAGGGGCAATGGAACAGACTTTGTTTTCTGAGAGCATGGAGGGAATCACACTTGACCGGGTGGTGAGGGATCAGGAGTATTCCATGACCATGAAGCATTTTCATGATACCTATGAACTTTATTTTTTGTTAGAGGGGGAGCGGTATTATTTTATAGAAAGAGAGACGTATGATGTGAAGGCTGGGAATGCAGTTCTGGTTAACAGGGAACAGGTTCATAAGACAAGTCAGGCAGGAAGCAGAACTCATGACCGGATTCTCTTACAGTTAAATGGAAGAATTCTGGAACCGTGGCTGAGGCAGACAGGAATCTGGTCTCTGGAGAAAATCTTTGGAGATTATTACGGCGTTCTTCAATTGTCAGAGACAGAATGGGAGGAGATGAAGTCTCTGCTTTTTTCCATGGCATATGAGATGAAACAGAGAGCAGAACGGTATGAAGTTATGGTACGTCTGAAACTTGCTCAGATTTTACTCATGGTTCACCGCAGCCGGCAGCAGAACGTGAGGGAAGAAATTCCTTTGACCGTACAGACCGCCAAGCATGAGAAGGTTCATGAAGTTGCGGAATACTTAACGTTTCATTGTGAGAGCGGAGAACGGCTGGAAGAACTTGCAGAACGTTTTTTTATCAGCAAATCCTATTTAAGCAGAATCTTCCGTGAAGTGACCAGTTTTTCTGTCAATGAATACCGGAATCTGGCAAGAATCCGGAAAGCAAAAGAACTTCTTGCCAACAGTGATTATTCTATCACTGAGATTTCTGATATTCTGGGATTTGAAAGCATTACCTATTTTGAGCGGATCTTTAAGAAACATGCGGATGCGACTCCGTCTAAATACAGAAGAGAGGCAGGAAGAGCAGAATAACGCCCTTCCCGCCTCCTTTTTGTGTTATTTTTCCAGTGCTTCATATAAGGCAGTCAGAACCAGTGCCTGTCCATATGCCATGGGCATGGTTAGAATTCGTTTGTAATGGTCTGCATCCATGCCGATTCCAGTTCCTGCGGATACATTTAAAACCGTTCCATCTTCAGAGATATTGTTGCAGATAGCAGTAATTGCCCTGTCTGCCGCGTTTTTATAGGAATCGTCGAGAATTCCTGCTTTTACTCCTCTTAAAAGACCTGCGGCAATTGCAGCGGAGCCAGATACTTCTTCATAACTGGTGCGGTCCGTAAGAACGGTGTGCCACAGACCGGCTGGGGACTGAAGATCTAAGAGCGCCTTTGCCTGTGAACGGAAGGTATCAATAAAGTAGCTCCGTACTCCGGGAGTTAATTCCTCCTTGCAGCTATCGAGAAACTCCATAATCCCGTAGGTAAACCAGGAATTGCCCCGGCACCAGAAGACTCCTCCAAAGTTATCCATCTGATCAAAACGGAATCCATGGTGGAACAGCCCTGTCTGTTTGTCGTAAAGGTATTTAATATGAACCAGAAACTGGTGAATGGATTCCTCTTTCCAGTCAGTCCGGTTGGTCTGATCGCCCATATGATTTAAGAACAGCACGGACATGAACAGAGTATCCACCCAGAGCTGTCCTTCATTGGCGGCGATCCCGTTCCTGTCTCCAATGGCACTGGTCACATGCTGGAATCCGTTGTCCGGGGTCTTAGGCAGTTCCTTCATAAGCCAATTGGCCCGTTCCTCGCACAGAGCTTTTAATTCCTCCTGGTTCTCCATTTTATGAAAGAGATAAGAAAGGGGGAGAAAAGGGGTGGTTGTATTGATGTTTTTGGAAGGCAGTCCCTCTTTTATGTTTCTGTTATACCAGGATTGAAAGAAATTTAAGTATCGGTCATCTCCATAAAAATCCTGAAGTTTATAAAGACCGTATAGTCCCACGCCCTGAGGCCAGTCCCATTCTTCGATTCCAAAATCCCGTTGTATGATTCCTCTTTTTGTATCGGTCTGGCTGGCGCTTTGGTCTTTGCCGTAGTCGCTGCCTCCCAGATTCATTAATTTTTCTACTACCAGGTGGATCTTCTCAAGTAACGCTTCATTTGTCATCATTGCTGTTCTCCTTTTTTTGCTTGTGTGAATGGTTTCAGTTTTTCTATGTAATCAGTGGGGGAAAAGCCAGTATAGCGCTTAAATACCTGGCTGAAATATTGGGGATTGCTCCCAAATCCCACCTGACGGGCGATATGTTTGATATTGTCATTGTGATAGAAGGTCATAAGACGAATGGCTTCCTCCATTCTTTCTTTATTTAAATAATCGGAGAAACGCATTCCCTCCTCTTTGACAAATTGCTTGCTTAAATATCCCACACTGACAAACAGATAATTTTCTGCCAGCCATTTTAAAGAGATATTTTCCGAATCCAGATGTTCTTTGATATAGGTTTTCAGCAGAGCAATATTGGAACTGGTTTTCTGACAGCATACCTCCGGTTCCTTCTGTACCATAACGACCTGAAGGAGTTTGCGTATATCCTCTACTGTGCTGCAGGAATAAATGCGTCGGAAGAAATCACAGGCAGCGTCTGTGGAAAGCTTTTCCTGCTTTACGTTATTTTTTAAAAATAAACCCAGGGCAAGATTCCTTGCAGTGGAGACAGGCATGGAACCGTGAAAAACAGAATCTAAGAGTCTGGAGGCTTGAACGGTATTCTTGGCAGAGGTGATGGAATCCTCTAAGTGATTGATCATCCAGGGAGATGCAATGTGATTTTTGATCTCATGGCAATCCCCTTCTTCTCCCAGCAGAAGTATCCGCTCAAATCGGGAGATTTTAGAAATAATGGTCTGAAAAAGTGTTTCTGTGGAGTCCTGATGAAGAAATTCTGTTTCAAAGGTGACGGACTGACCTGGGTAGCTCAGCTTTGTAATCAGCCTTTCCATCTCCTCCTGAAATGCCAGAGTAGAGGCAGGAAAGATTAAAACAGCCGTATTCTTTACATATAGAATGGAAAATTGTAAGGAAACACCTGCATGTTCTAAGAGTTTCTTCATATCGGCTGCAAATAAATGAAGGTAGTTTTTTTCTACAAATGAGCAGATACAGGCATAAAGACAATTTGCGGGAAAAGAAAAGAATCCTTCATATTTACGGAAAACAGCAGAAAAAGAATCCTGATGTTCTAAAGAGTCCATAATGAAGCTCTGTTCCAAGGGAAAATTCAGACTTTTAAGAAAATTCTTCTGTTGTAACTTTCTGTCTTCCTCCTCTTTTTGCCGTTCTTTTCGTATGGAAATCAAAGAGTCTATCAGTTCCTGTTTGTCAGTTGGTTTCAGGAGGTAATAGCGCACTCCGTATTTCATTGCCTGTCTGGCATAATCAAAGTCATTGTATCCAGATAATAAAATAAAGGTGATACGGGAGTCTGATTTGATGGAACGGCTGATTAGATCCAGACCATTTAAAATTGGCATCCGGATATCAGTGATTACCACATCCGGATACTCGTCACAAATAATATCATAGGCTTCCATGCCGTTTTTGGCAGTTGAAATCAGTTGATACCCCAGAGATTCATAATCAATCATTTTAGAAAGTGCTTCTCGTATAATTTGTTCATCATCTACAATCATCAGTCTTAGCATATCAAACCTCCTGTTTCTTTGGAATGGACAGTGTAACGACTGCCTTCCCTTCTTCATTGTTGAATTTCAGTCCGTATTCCTCTCCATAGATCAGCTTTAATCTGGAATTGATATTGATAAGTCCGACTCCCGAACCTTGGGGGGTGATTTCCTTATTCTCTATTTTCTTAAGCAGATCTGTTTCAAACCGGGAACCGGTATTGGTCACTTTGATCTGATAATCATGTTCCATCTCAATGATATTGACATGAATGCAGCACATCTCGTCGGTATCCTCCATGGCATGTTTGAGGGCATTTTCCACAAGAGGCTGGATGCATAGTTTGGGAACCAATATCCCAGTGATATCTTCCGGGGTCTTGAGTTCATAATAAAGCCGGTCTTTGAAGCGGATCTGCTGGATGCGGATATAATTATCCAGCACTTTCAGTTCCTCGGATAAGGGAATAATATCCTTTTGGTCTGCAATTGATGCCCGGAAGAGATTCCCCAGGGAGCGGACCATGACTGAGATATCTTCTGCACCGTATGACTGTGCCATCCAGTTAATGGTGTCAAGCGTGTTATATAGAAAATGGGGGTTGATCTGCTGTTGGAGCATCTTAATGGTGGAATCCCTTACAAGAAGCTGTTTGTCATAATTCTCATCCCGAAGGACCTTTACGCTTTGGGTCATCTCGTCAAAACTGCGGTGGAGCTGCCCGATCTCATCCCTCCTGTTTTCATAATCATAGCATTTTACGCTGCAGGCGGGAAGTTCTCCGCTGCCAAAACACTGAATCTTTTCAATCAGATAGTCCAGATGTCGAAAAATATGTCGAAAGATGATGTTGACGCAGAGAGCGGTACCGGCAATGATGCAAAATGTAAAAAGAAGAATCTGCATACTGATTAACTGTATTCGGTAAAACAGAGGGTCATAATCTCTGAAATAGAGATAATCCCATCCTGCATATGGCACATGACCGCTGATGATGAATTCTTTATTCCCGTTTAAGTTAGAGATGGTATAGGAACTTTCTGACTTCTTATGATCAGCAATCAATTCCAGGCAGTATTCATTATGAAATGGTTCTTCCGGATAAATCCTCTGGTCTCCGGACATGAGAATAAAGTTGGAGTTTTCTTCCAGGGTTCCGGAATTGCTTAATCCGTCTTTGATCATCTGGTCCATATCAACGGTAATGTAGAGTTCTCCAAGTTTTTTCAGACTTAGATATTTCAGCTTCCGGACCTGCCTTGCACATACGGTATCCGGACCGGGTTTCTGACCGGGGGACCACAGGGCTCTTCCCTTTAATAATTCTGTCTTCTGATCCAGTTCTTTCACATTAAATTTTAGAATCTCGTCAGAACTGCCCATGCAGACATTGGTTCCGTCTGCCAGAATAATATTAATGGATTTGATATAGCTGCTGCGGTAGATATAGGAGTAAAGCTGTTGGTAGATATCTCTTCTGGCAAGAGAGCGCCGGTTGCTGTAAGGATTTTCTGAAAGAAATCCCAGATTATTCTGGATCACCGGATCGCCAATCAGGTTTTCAGAGATGGTCTCCACCATCTGCATCTCTGATTCCACATAGGTAGTCACATGGGTTAAAGCATTGGCATTGGTCTGGTAAAGTTCCTCATTGTAGCGGGAAGTGAGGATCTTAATACTGATCAGAAAAGTAACTAAAAGCCCCAGCATTGCCAGGAGAAATACCGTCAGAATCTTTTTATATAGGGACAGATTGTTAAACCAGGCTATGCAGCGATTCATGGACAGACTCCTTTCCTTGTACTTGTATTATATAGTAAAACACTAAAAAAATAAATTGAAAAAGGTGCATTTATTGAACGAAGCTGTTTTTTTAACTATAAAAAGCCATATTTTAACTTTACCGTTGTGCATATTTGCCATATGATATCATTACGATAATGAATTGAAAGGGAGGTTTTACAATGAGAAAGAGATTTCTGGCAACAACCCTGGCTGCTCTTCTGGCAGCAACTTCTTTAACTGCCTGTGGTTCCAAGACGGAGAACACGGATACTCAGGCAGGAGGCGCAACGACTGCAGCCGAAACCACAAAGGCTGGAGGAGAATCAAATGCTTCCGGAGACAAGGTAACTTTAAATCTCACCTGGTGGGGGAACCAGACGAGAAACGATGTGACAAAAAAGGCAGCAGATCTTTATATGAGTGAAAATCCCAATGTAGAGATTAAGGTAGAATTTACCGACTGGTCCGGTTACTGGGATAAGCTTTCGGCAATGGCAGCAGGCGGGAATCTTCCTGATATCATTCAGATGGATTATTCCTATTTAAATCAATATCAGCAAAGCGGACAGTTAGCCGATTTGTCGGAGTACATTTCCAACGGAGTTATTGATACAGCAAACATACCTGAAAGTATTATTGAAAGTGGTTCCATTGACGGTAAGTGCTATGCAATCAGTTTAGGCAGCAATGCACCCATGATGGCTTATGACAAAGCAATTGTTGAGAAGGCAGGAGTTACAATCCCTGAGCAGATGACCATTGATGAGTTATATGACATTTCAAAGACAATATATGAAAAGACAGGAACAAAGACTCTTTATGACGGCGGAATCAACATGATGCAGATTATTGCAAGAACCAATGATTCTCATCTGTTTGATGAACTGGAAGCGGGCAAGGAAGATTCTACCAGACTGCACTTTGATAATGTAGAGAAGTTTGCAAAAGCAGAGTTCAGCATTTCAGCAGACCTGCTGGCAGAAAAGAATCCTGATGTAGTAGAGACAAAGCCCATTATTGATTCCACAACCTGGAATGATTACCTGTTCTCAAACCAGTATATCAGTGTAACAAACACAGCAGGAAGAGAACTTGCAATTACCATGTATCCGACAACGGCAGATTCAAAAACACAGCCCATGTATTTGAAACCAAGTCAGTTCTTCTCTGTGGCAGAATCTTCTAAGAATAAAGAAGAAGCGGCAAAGTTCATTGACTGGTTTGTAAACAGTACGGATGCCAACGGCATTCTTCTTGCAGAAAGAGGAATTCCAATCAACACAGTGGTAGCAGATGAGATTAAACCAAAGGCAGATGCAGTAGCACAGAATGTGTTTGATTACATCGCAAAGGTTTCTGAGATTGCAACACCAGTAGACGCTCCTGATCCAGCTGGCAAAGGAGAGGTAGAGGCATTGTTAAAAACTGTTGTGGAAGCAATCCGCTATGGAGATGCCACCGTCGACGATGCGACTTCCCAGTATGTATCTGAATCCAATAAGATTCTGGAAGAAGCAGCAAAATAACAGCTAGAAAGTCTGGAGGGGATAAGATGAAGAACAATCAAATGATCCCGAAAAGAAAAGAATCATTAGGCAGAATATTGAACCGTCCGAAGGTTGCAGGATATGTATTTATCCTGCCCTTCATAATAGGATTTCTGGCATTTTTAGCCATTCCCATGATTTTATCTTTAGGGTTTTCATTCACCAGATACAACATTTTAAAATCACCGGTTTTTATAGGTCTGGAAAACTACAAGACCATGTTTACCGCAGATCCTAAGTTCTGGAAGGTATTCGGGGTAACCATGTACTATGTTCTGTTCTCGGTTCCTCTCCGGCTGATCATGGCTCTTGCAGTAGCCATGCTGTTAGTAAAGAGCACCAAATTATCCGGTTTTTACAGAGCGGTCTATTATCTGCCATCCATTATTGGTTCAAGCGTAGCGGTAGCAATCTTATGGAAACGGATGTTTGCCAGTGACGGTGTAATCAATGCTCTTTTAAAGATCATCGGACTTCCTTCTGATGTTGCATGGCTTGGAAGAACAGACACTGCCATCTGGACCTTGATCATTCTTGCTGTCTGGCAGTTTGGTTCTTCCATGCTCATATTTTTATCTGGCCTGAAACAGATTTCTCTAAGTCTTTATGAGGCGGCAACGGTAGATGGTGCCAATGGATTCCAGCGTTTTTTTAAGATTACGCTGCCCATGCTGACACCTACCATATTCTTTAATCTGATCAATCAGCTGATCAATGGATTTATGGCATTTACCCAGAGTTATATCATTACACAGGGGAAACCAAGGGATACCACGTTATTCTATACCGTATATATGTACCAGAGCTCCTTTACTTACAACAAGTTAGGCTATGGCTGTGCAATGGCATGGTTCATGGTATTGGTGGTAGGGCTTTTAACGTTAATTCTATTCAAAACCCAGAAACGTTGGGTATATTATGAGGCGGAAGGGTGATGAAATATGAAGACAGGATATAAAGAAAAAAGAACTGCCATTTCAGTGATTTATCATGTATTCACTTTTTTCTTCGCTTGTGTCATGATATATCCGCTGATCTGGATGATAATGGGTTCCTTTAAAAGTACCAGTGAAATATTTAAAGCTGCAGCCAGTCTCTTTCCTGAGTCCTTCTCTTTTCATAATTACAAAGTCGGATGGCAGGGGTTTGCAGGCTACGGTTTCGGCATATTTTTTAAAAATTCCTTTATTATTGCAGGTTTATCCACCGTTGGAGCAGTGATTTCTTCTGCCATTATCGGTTATGGATTTGCAAGAATTGATTTTAAATTAAAAGGCTTCTGGTTTGCCTGTATGTTGCTTTCCATGATGCTTCCGTTTCAGGTCATCATGATTCCCCAGTATATTATCTTTAACAAATTAGGCTGGGTAGGCAGCTATCTTCCAATTATTGTACCTCAGTTTTTTGGTCAGGGCTTTTTTATCTTTTTAAATGTCCAGTTCATTAAAGGAATTCCCATAGACTTAGATGAAGCGGCCAGAATGGACGGCTGTACCATATATTCCATCTTTGTACGGATTATACTTCCTTTGATCAAACCATCTCTGGTTACCAGTGCAATCTTTTCTTTCATGTGGAGATGGGATGATTTCCTTGCGGCTTTAATTTATTTAAGTGATCCGCTCAAATATCCAGTCAGCTATGCGCTGAAGATGTTCTCGGACCCGACAGCAGGTTCTGACTGGGGCGCAATGTTTGCGATGGCAACCTTATCTCTGATTCCAATTTTCATTATATTCTTAACAATGCAGAGATATCTGGTAGAGGGAATCGCTTCTACAGGAATTAAAGGTTAAGAAAGATTTGGCGGGAGACCAGCTTTGTGCGGTTTCCCGCTTTTTTAAAATTACAAAAAAGGCGGAATGAACGATGAATCCTATGAGAAACAGATTAAAAGCGGCAGCAGATACATTGAAAAGCTTCTGCTATTCCCATGTTACCAGGGCAGAAAAGGTGATGATAAGTCAGGGAGATTATGAATTTGCAGAAACCTTTGACAGCAGTAAAAGAGAGTGGACTGCTTATGAAAGCGATGAGACCTGGGGGGGAACAGACAGGCATTACTGGTTTCTGACCACTGTTTCCATCTCTGGTTATCAAGCGGGTGCCCAGATAAGGGCTGTCTTAAATACAGGCGCAACGGATATATGGAATACAGATAATCCTCAGATTCTGGTTTATGTAAATGGAGTATTGTCAGGAACCATGGATATGAATCACCAGGATTTTATTCTGACAGAAAGAGCAGAAGAGGGGCAGGTATTCGAACTTGCTTTTTATGCGTATTCAAACAGCTCTGGCAAAACTAATTTTTTCCATCTGGACATAGCAGCCTATGAGGAGGAAGCAGCAAAGTTTTATTATGATTTTAAAGTTCCCTTTGAAGCGGCAGATCTTTTGGAGGAAGATGATCTGGAGCGGATTGAAACTTTTAAGATACTGGGGGAAGCCTTGAATCTGGTTGATTTCAGACGTCCAGGTTCCGGTGAATTTCTGGCTTCTTTAACAAAAGCAGATGAGTGGCTTTTGGAGCACTATTATAAAGACCGTCCGGAAAATCCGGTGACGGTTCACAGCATCGGTCATACCCACATTGATGTGGCGTGGAAGTGGCCTTTAAAACAGACCAGGCAAAAGGTAGTAAGAAGTTTTCAAACGGTTTTGAATTTAATGAAACGATATCCGGAATACAAGTTTATGTCCAGCCAGCCCCAGCTTTATGAATTCGTAAAAGAAGAAGCCCCAGGTGTTTTTGCCCAGATTAAAGAGAGAATTAAGGAGGGACGATGGGAGACAGAAGGAGCCATGTGGCTGGAGCCCGACTGCAATCTTGCTTCCGGAGAATCTTTAATCCGGCACATTCTTTATGGAAAACGGTTTTTTGAAAAGGAGATGGGAGGCACAGAAAATGAAGTTCTGTGGCTTCCTGATGTGTTTGGTTACAGTGCGGCAATTCCGCAGATTATGAAACAGTCTGGTCTGCCCTATTTTATGACTACAAAGCTTGGCTGGAATGAATGGAACCAGTTTCCAAGCGATGTGTTTCGATGGAAAGGCATTGACGGAAGCGAAGTGCTTACGTATTTAATCAGCACAAGGGATTATTTAAAAAAGCAGGAAACACAGAAAAATTTCAGTACTACCTATAATGGAAGACAGGATGCCAGACAGATTATGGGGACCTGGCAGAGATTTCAGAATAAAGATGTGAGCAAAGAAGTATTGACCTGTTACGGATATGGGGATGGCGGGGGAGGTCCCACGGAGGAAATGTTAGAACAGAGCCGGCGCCTGGAATTCAGCGTTGTCCGGGCACCAAAGACAAAACAGACTTTTGTAAAGGACTTCTTTCATATGTTAGAGGAACAGATGGACAGAAAACAGCTTCCTGTATGGGAGGGAGAATTATATCTGGAAACTCACCGGGGAACGTATACTTCCATGGCAAAGAATAAAAAGTATAACCGCACCTGTGAATTCTTAAATGGAGATGCAGAGTTTTATGGGGTGCTTGACTATGTTCTTACAGGCAGCAGGGAGTACCCGTTCCAGGAACTGGAAAAAAACTGGAAACTGCTTCTTTTAAACCAGTTTCATGACATTTTACCTGGTTCATCCATTAAGGAAGTTTACGAAGATTCGAACGTTCAGTATGAACAGATCATAAAATCAGGCACAAGCCTCATAGATCATAGCAGGGGGAGAATTCTACATGCTGCCGGATTAAAACAGGCAGAAGAGTCGGCTCAGGGGCTTGTGGTTTGGAATCAGATGAGTTTTAGCCGGACAGGAATTGTGGAACTGAATCATCCCATTCCAGGTATTCCCCTGTTATCCCAGCAGACAGCGGATGAAACAACTCTTTATCTGGCAGAAGAGGTTCCTTCAAAAGGATATGGGATATATGGAATGGAGGGAACTCACCCCTCTAGTAATACAACTTCTGTCTTTGGGTTTATTGAAACAGATGAGAAGGGGAATCCCAAAAAAGTTACAACCACTTTTTATGAGATGGAGTTTGGAGCGGATGGAACCCTGCTCCGGCTCTTTGACCGGAACCAGGAACGGGAGCTGATTAAAGAAGGAGCAAGAGCCAATGAACTTCTTGTCTTTGATGACCGGCCTCTGGAATTTGACGCATGGAATATTGATGCCTCTTATGAAGAAAAGGTGTGGAAGATTGAAGAAGTGACAGACATGAAGGTGCTGGAGAATGGTGCTTTGCGGGGAATAATTCTCATAAAGAAACGATTTCTCGATTCTGAGATAGAACAAAAGATCTATTTTTATCAGCATACAGCAAGAATTGATTTTAAAACCACAATGAACTGGAGGGAGCACCAGATGCTTTTAAAGACGGCATTCCCTCTTGATATCCTCTGCAAAGAAGCCAATTATGACATACAGTTTGGCAATGTAAGCCGCCCTACCCATGAAAACACAACATGGGATCAGGCAAGGTTTGAAGTATGTGCCCACAAATGGGCGGATATCTCAGAACCGGGCTATGGTGCCGCATTGTTAAATGACTGTAAGTACGGCTACGATATCCATGATTCGGTTCTCCGTCTCACTCTGCTGAAATCAGGCATCTTCCCCAATCCAGATGCGGATCAGGGAGAACACACCTTTACTTACGCCCTTTTCCCTCACAAGGGAGATTTCCGCACCGGAGGTGTGGTGCAGGAAGCTTATGACTTAAACTGTCCTCTTTTTGCAGCGGCGGTGAGAGGGGAGACGGGGCATTCCTATTCCTTCTTGACCATCGAGGAAGAAAATATCATTGCGGATACCGTAAAGCTTTCCGAAGACGGGGATGGGATTATAATCCGTATGTATGAGGCTTATGGAATGCGAACCAAAGCCCACATTACCTTTCATAAAACCGGAGCAGACCAGGTGATGGAATGCACTTGTCTGGAAGAGGAGAAGACTTCTCTTTCCTGGGAGAACGAAACCCTTGTTATAACGTTGAAACCATATGAGATTAAGACCATAAAGTTAAAAAGATGAGTTTCATTTAGCGGGCAGAAAACGGGAACGGAGGAGGTCCGGATTCAGCAGGAGAATATAGAAACTTTTCTATCTGCCCTGGCACCTTGGAACCTATACTTCCCAGGCGGGAATAAAGAAGAAAAACCGGAGAGCAGAGCTTGCTCTCCGGGAACCGGTCATATGAACCGACCATGGAGGAAGAACCTTTAAAAGGAAATGAAATACAGGTTACAAAAGTCAATGGACAGAGTCAGATGTTCCTGGATTTTGCGCCTTTTGAGATTAAGACAATCCGTATTTTTCCAGAAACGCAAAAAATGCACATATTAACATCAGAATAAAAACAAATTACGCATAGCAACATTTTGCACAAAATATTATAATTATTACATAAAAATATGGCATAAAAAACAATAAAATAGGTTGGAGCAGGTGAAATGGGAAAAAAAATTATTATATTTATGGACAGTGGTGATACCATTATTGATGAGAGTACGGAAATTCGGGATGAGACTGGGATTGTGATTCATGCAGGACTCATTCCTGGTGCCGGAGAGACATTAAAATCACTTTATGATGACGGATATCGGATCGCCATGGTTGCAGACGGAGAGGAGCAGTCCTTTGCCAATGTATATGAAGAAAATGGGCTGGGATATTGTTTTCATACCAGAACCATATCTGAGATTGTAGGAATGGAGAAGCCCTCTCCTTTAATGTTTCAGGATGCCATGGATAAGAATTGTCTGTCTGAGGAAGACAAAAAACGGGTGGTTATGGTAGGCAATAACGTCCGCAAAGATATAAAGGGAGCCAATGAGTTTGGAATCACCTCCATTCTTTTAGACTGGTCCCCCCGGTATGATATGAGACCTGGTGATCAATCCGAGATACCGGATTATATCATTCATGAGCCGAAAGAACTGATTGAGCTGTTAAAAAGGCTTGAGGCTATGCAATAAAAAGCAGAAACAGATAGAAAAGAGGGGTGCACTATGAGAGATAGAAAGACCAGGGGGACTGGAAGAAAAGTCTCTTTTAGGGTCTATATTCGAAATACCTGGCAATTGTACTTCATGCTTTTAATACCAGTTTTATATATGCTTTTATTCCGGTATAAGCCCATGGCAGGCGGTATCATAGCGTTTAAAAAGTTTAATGTATTTGCAGGAATCTGGAACAGTCCATGGGCAGGGCTTGCTAATTTCAGAGAGGCATTTGGTTCCAAGGATTTCTGGAGTGCTCTTATCAACACGCTTATTTTAAATGCAGGAGATCTGATTTTAGGATTTCCTGTTCCCATATTAATTGCTGTATTTCTCTTTGAGATCAGAAACTTAAGAATCAGAAAGGCAACCCAGACCATTCTTTATCTTCCGAATTTTCTGTCATGGGTTATCATTGCCGGAATCATTACCCAGTTATTTTCCTCCAGCGGTCTTGTCAATGATCTGATCAGCAGAGCAGGTTTTTCAGAGATTAATTTTTTGAGCAGCCCTTTTATCTGGAGATTCGTCTACTGGATCTCAGGAATCTGGCAGTCCGCAGGTTATTCCCTGATTATCTACCTGGCAGCACTGTCTGCCACAGACCCCTCTCTTGGGGAAGCTGCGTACATTGACGGAGCCACAAGGCTTCAGAGAATCGGTCATGTGACCATACCTCAGATACGGCCTACCATCTCCATCATGCTTATTATGCAGCTTGGAAAGATTGTATCCATTGATTTTGACCGTCCTTATATGATGGGCAATACCCTTGTTAAAAGTGCTTCTGACGTCATCAGTACCTATGTATATAACGTGGGCCTTCAGGCGGGAAGATTTGATTTTGCAACAGCCGTAGGATTGTTCCAGTCCGTTGTTGGAATTATTCTGATTCTTTCAGTAAATAAGATATCAAAGAAAATGGGAGAGGAGGGAATCATGTAATGAGTGAATTAAAGAGTAAAGCAGACAGAAGGTTTCAGCTTTTCTGGAACACCTGTTTCGTGATTATCAGCATTGTGGCACTGATTCCCATTATCCGGGTTATCTCCATGTCCTTTAGTTCCAAAGATGCGATTTTGGCTGGAAAAGTATTTCTCTATCCCATTCAGTTTACCGGAGAAGCTTATGTGCGGGCATTTAAAAGCGGCAGCTTTCTTTCGGCATTTATCTATTCCGTTTTTCTCATGTTTGGCTCTACGGCAGTGTGTATGGTTTTAACCGTACTTGCAGCCTACCCCCTTTCCAAAAGAAATTTAAAGGGCGGAGCAGTCATTATGATGCTGTTTGTTCTCACCATGTATTTAGATCCTGGAATTATACCGAAGTATTTAAATGTAAAAGATTTTAAACTCATTGATACCTTCTGGGCGCTAATCATACCCGAAGCCCTCAGTGCCTATAACATGATTATTATGTGCACCGCTTTTAAAGGGCTGGATTCTTCTTTATATGAAGCAGCAAAAATTGATGGCTGCAGCGAGGTGCAGACGCTGTTCCGTGTGGCACTGCCTTTGGTTTATCCTACTCTGGCAACCCTTGCCCTGTTTTATGCAGTAGGAAGATGGAACCGCCTCAGTGATGTACTATATTATGTAAACTCTTCCAGACTCTATACGGTGCAGATGGTATTAAAACAGCTTATTGAGTCGGTAAAGATATCCCAGGAAGAGGGCATTGCATCCCAGCTTGTCGCGGACAATATTAAATCCGCAAGCATTGTCATATCCATGACACCAATGGTAATTGCCTATCCGTTTATCCAGAGATATTTTACAAAGGGAATTATGCTTGGTGCGGTAAAAGGTTAATTATGCTATTCCGATAATTAAAAATGAGAAAGGGAGGTTTTTATGAAAAAAAGAAAATTAGTTATGTGGGGCATGGCTGTTCTTACGGCAGCGGTATTGGCAGCAGGCTGCAGTCCTGGGGACAAGGAAACAGCCCAAAAGGGAGGCGGACAGACCGCACAGGGGGAAGAAGTAACCATAAAGGTAATGGTCTGGGACAGAGGGGATGCCGCTCCTGGAACAACCGTGGAGAAAAACACCCAGACAGAATGGATTAAGAAGCAGGTAAAACAAAAGTACAATATTAATGTAGAGTATGTCTCTGTTCCCAGATCTTCTTCCGATGACAAATTAAACATTATGATGTCAGGCGGAAGTGCACCGGATATTGTATTTTCCTATAACCAGAGCATCTACTATAATTTTGCGAAAAACGGTGGTCTGGCAGACTTAACCCAGGCTTATGAAACCTATGGGTCTGATATTAGAAAGTTTGCAGGAGATGCCCAGAGTATGGGGCAGATTGATGGCAAACAGTTTGCGGTAATGAAGCAGAGAGGAGTGGAAGCACCAAGACATACGGCTTACATCCGCCAGGACTGGTTAGATAAACTGGGGATGGAGATTCCAAAGACAAAGGATGAGCTGACTGCTTATTTGCAAGCGGTGAAGGAGAAGAATCCCGGAGGGGTAAGCAGTGTGATTCCCTGGGCAATGAGCGGGAGAAATGATACAGCAAAGAACTACCTGAATTTTATCGGCTCCTATGTAACACTGGCGAATGAAAAAGATGCTTATATTTATAATGAAGAGTATATGTCCGTGGCACCTGGTGCCGTTGATGGCATTAGAAAGTTAAATGAACTTAACAGCAAAGGTCTGTTATCCAAAGACTTTGCTACTGATACTACGGAGGACATCTATAAAGCCCAGATCACCGCAGGAAATGTAGGCTTATTTTTAGATGATACAGAGCGTCCATGGGATTATATTACCATCTTAAATCAGAATATAGGCGGAAGAACCTTTGTACCGGTCCAGTGTTTTGAATTGTCAGACGGATCTTACCGGACTCCGTTTGAGCCAAGACATGGAATGTTTATTATGATACCAAAGTCAAGCGAGAAGAAAGTGGAAGCCTGCATGAAATATTTAAACTGGCAGGCAGATCCGGAAGTGGCAGAGGATATTGTATACACAGCAGAGCATAAGAGAGATGATAAAGGAATTCCCATTAAACTATCCAGTGAAGAACTTTCCTCCAAAGGCTATCCTGGAACCTGTGATGATTTAAACCTTGTCAATCTGGCAATGGAATGGACCAAGAGCAAAGAGGCAATTGTATCCAAATGGTATCAGGATCAGTCTGTAGACTGGGAGGAAGAAAAATGGTTTGATAATTTTTATGACGTGCGTTCGGAAGGAAAATTCCGGTTCCCTGTTTACTCCAACATCTCCCCGGCTGAATCAGACTACGGTCAGAATGTGAATACGATGATGATTGAATACGTGTATAAACTGATAAGCTGTGCCCCGGAGCAGTTTGAGAATGTCCAGAAGGCAGAATATGATAACCTTGTAAATGCAGGACTGCAAAAGATTCTGGATGCAAGGTCAGAATACTATGACAGCATAAAGAAATAAATTTGTTTGCTGGGCAGAAAGCGGCAAAAAGCCCGTTACAGTTCTTGCTGAAACGGGCTTTTTGGATGTCTGTCATGATATGGGAGGAAGTCCGTTTTCTGCATTATGCTTGCGGAACTGGGAAGGGGATTGACCGGAGTATTTCTGAAAGATCCGGTTAAATTGGGAGAAACTGGTGAAGCCGCACTCTTGTGCCAGTTCGGAAATCTTTTTTCTGCTATTTAGAAGAAGATACTGGACATTCTTAATCCGGGTCATATGGATATACTGAGTCAGGGTGTATCCGGTTACATCCTTAAACTGGTGGGATAAGTAATAAGGGCTGATATAGAATTCTCTGGCAAGGAAGTCAAGAGTCAGTTCCTCCGGATAATGATTATGAATGTAGTTGGCAATGGCATAAATCTTGCGGGAAGCCTCATCTTTTAAAGGTTCATTGGTATAGGTGTTAAAAGGGGAGAGCTGCCGCAGAGTGTAGAGAAAATCAACAAACATATTATGAACCATTAGTGCCTTTAGATCAGAAGCTTCTTCACAAAAGGAGTATTCATATATCCGGTTTAACTTTGCATAGATCAACTGCTGTTGTTTTGACGGAAACCGGTAGATGGGAAGGTCTGCATAGAAGGGCTTAAAAAGAGCCTCATAAGCTTCATCCATCCCCCACAAAAGCTGTGGGTACAGAAAACTGATGATCAGCCGTTTGCTTGGAGCACCCTTAGGATATTCCGTGCGGTGAAGTACAGAAGGGCGCAGAAGAACCAGATCTCCAGGACGGACTGCATATGGAATCCCCTCGATCAGATGAAAGGCATGAGGGCTGATCAGTACCATGATTTCGTAGAAAGAATGAAGGTGCTGGAAAGGCATATTGATGTCATAGGAGCGTTCGTCGTAATCAAAATAATAATAGAGGGAATGCTGTATGTCATTAATGGTAAGATTATGCTGTTTCTTGTAAAGCAGTGTGCTGTTGGAATCGATCATAATAAACCACCTGTATTCTTTCTAAAATGGGTATGTCTGGTTATCTATTATACCAGACATACCGCTTCATAAGCAATTGAGGAATTAAAAAAGTTATAGGTACAGGAAACAGAAAGGAAAGAGATGAATGAAAAATATAAAAGAAAAACTCCATTTGCTGGTGTCCAGTTTTGAAAAAATCTTATATGATGAAGATGATGTTTTTCTGGAGAATATGAAAACAAGAAACCTGGCAGGAGATGATCCAGAACCATACCGTTACTGGGAATGGACTCAGGGAGTAGGGCTTTTTGGTCTGTGGAAGATCTATGAAGAGACCGGAGAGGAAGAATTCTTAAAAAAGCTGGAGCGATATTATGAGAGACAGATAAAACTGGGACTGCCTGCAAAAAATATCAACACCACCACACCTCTTCTTGCATTGACCTATCTGGCGGAAAAAACGGGGAATAAGACTTATCTTGAAATTTGCCGGGAGTGGGCTGCATGGCTGGTGGAGGGGCTTCTCAAAACAGAGGAAGGCGGGTTTCAGCATCTTACTTCTGATACCCTTAATGAGCAGGAACTTTGGGATGATACTCTGTTCATGGCGGTTTTGTTTCTGGCACGCATGGGAAAGATAGATCAGAATCAGTCCTGGCTCAATGAGGCTCAGTATCAGTTCCTGCTGCACATAAAGTATCTGGCAGACAAAGAGACTGGCTTATGGTATCATGGCTGGACTTTTCAGGGAAACCATAATTTCGCAGGAGCATTCTGGGGGCGGGGAAACAGTTGGGTCACCATGGCAATTCCAGAACTGTTTGAGATTATGGAATGCAGCGGGGCTGTAAAAAGGTACCTGACAGAAGCATTGAAAAAACAGATTATGGCACTGGAACATTTTCAAAGTCCAGGAGGAATGTGGCATACGGTTGTAAATGATGAAACATCTTATGTGGAAGCAAGTGCAACCTGTGGTTTTGCCTATGGTATTTTAAAAGCAGTTCGCATGGGGCTTGTGGATCGGAAGTATCAGGAATGTGCAAGAAAGGCGCTGAACCCTGTTCTGGACTGTATTGACAGAGAGGGAGTGCTCCATCAGGTATCTTATGGGACTCCGATGGGACGGGAAACCATTGATTTTTATAAAAAGATTGAACTGCACCCCATGCCTTACGGTCAGGCAATGGGAATGCTTTTTCTTCTGGAAGCTTGCAGGAAAGATTAAGTATGATGAATAAATTTAGAAAAACGTTTATAAAATATAAACCTCTTATCATGATGGATAAAAGAGAACCTTTTGAGATTACCGCTATGGCATGTACATTATTTCGGGAAACTGCCAGGAGCAGTTCCTTTCCCAAAAGAGTAGTAGCGGTCGATGTGGCACAATCTGCGTTTGTAATCGAGTATGCAATCTGGTATGACTATGATATTCAGCATTTGTATGAACTGGAACATGTGTGGGTGTACGTTGACTGGCAGGAAAAGATATGGAAGGTGGAAGGCAGCTTTCATGGAACATATTTAACCATGGCAGACTTAGACAGCGGGAAGCCAGTTTTATGGGAACAGAGTCATCCGGTGGTTTATGCACAGCCTGGAAAGCATGCACTGGTTCCGGACTGGCGTCTTATCCGGCTGATTCCGGACTGGAAAGAAAGTTGTATGGAAACGGCTGGTGCGGCTGGAGTCCTGATTCCCGAAATGTTTGCCGGGGACATTCATACGGATGAAGAACTTCAAAAAATGACAGAACGATATATAAAGGAACGGTTTGGCTTTCAGCCATCTATGACATTCCGCCCCTTTCTTTTGGATGATGATCAGTTAATGGATTGGAATACGTTAAAAAAGTCAATTCCAGGGAGAGTAAACCGGCAGATGGAACAAATCAGAAAATATTTTAAGACCGGGTCATGAAATATTTAAACCAGGAAAGAGGAAGCCGGCAGGAGTGATCCTGCCGGTTTAAGTATGAAAAAAATTTATATAAAAGGTCTTGCAGGCCTGTTTACATTGCTTAATATACGTTTTAAATGTGTTTTTATTTTGATGAAAATGTGAAGAGTTTGTGAAAATGTCCAGCAGAACTTTTTGAAATAAAAAAAGGAGCACCGCAGATTTGGGGAAATACGGTACTCCTAAGAAGAGTTAGATAAATTATAACGCAAGAAATCGTTTAAGTAAAGTAAAATAAGTAAATTTTTACCTTTTTAGTACTAATATTTGTAAATATACTATATTTATTGATATATAACATGAATTAGATCGTTTATTCCATATTGCTGTTATATTGTACGAATATTAAAGCATTCTTCTGTTCATAAGCTTAAAATAGACGCATAAACTATACCATATGTTCTATTTAAAACCAGCAGGAGGCTGATACATGGAGAAGATACTGGATAATCGCTACTATGACCTCATCATCAGCAATGTTTCCGCACCTCTTTATAACACCGGTGACAATATTACTCCCATCAATGAGATCAGTTCTTTGCTACATGTCATGAAAGAGCCTATGGATCTGTGTGATCTGGGGCAGACTCCCTACTATATGTTCCCTGCATTGTACACGCTGGAATCTGCAGTCAGTATGAACCAGGTGCCAGGTGTAAGCCAGGAAAGCCCCGAACTTGGTCTGCAGGGGAGAGGGGTAATTGTAGGAATTGTGGATACGGGAATTGATTATACGCATCCGGCTTTTATGCACAATGATAAAACAACCAGGATTCTTTCGATCTGGGACCAGACACAGGAGGATAGTATCCCGCCGAGAGGTTTTAATTTTGGTGCAGAATATACCAAGGAATTAATTAATTTTGCCCTCCTGTCTGATGATCCTTTTGCCATTGTGCCGACTGTGGATCGAATTTATCATGGGACGGCTGTCGCCAGTGTTATTGCAGGGCGTGCCAGTATAGAACATAATTTCTCAGGTGTTGTTCCGGAAGCAGAACTTGTTGTGGTTAAATTAAAAGAAGCAAAGCAGAATTTAAAGACGCTTTTATCTGTTTCAGACAGATCTATATGCTATCAGGAATCCGATATTATGCTGGGAATCCGGTATATTGTAGAAGTTGCCCGCCGTATGAACCGGCCGCTGGTTATCTGCCTGGCAATTGGAAGCAGCCAGGGGGGACATGACGGACGTGGACCTTTTAGCGCTTATGTGGACTATCTGGTCCAGTCACCCAGAATTGCTGTAGTTGTATCCGGCGGCAATGAGGGGGACAACAGGCGGCATTATTCCCACCGGGGGGAGAGTTCCCCATACATACATGAATTTCAGCTTATAGTTGGAAGAAATGACAAGAAATTTTTTCTGGAGATCTGGCCTTATATTCCAGCAAGGCTTTTCATTGAAATCATTACGCCGGCTTTTGAGATTTCACAGGCGGTCTATCCATCAACAAGCGGCTGTCAGAAATTCACTTTTCAGTCTAATCGTGCAGAGGTATGGGTTAATAATATCATGTTTGAAGAAGAGTCAGGGGAACAGTTGATTCTGGTGCGTTTTGTGAACGCGGATCCGGGAACCTGGCGAATTCGGATCGGAAATAGTCTGGAAGAGCCGTTTTCTTTCCATTGCTGGCTGCCGTCAGGCGATTTGATTTCAAACGAAACATATTTTCCAGACTCCGATCCCAATACCACCATTACTGCTCCGGCAGATGCGCTGCACTCCCTTGCCATTACTGCATATAACCAGCAAGATGGAGGTGTTCTGCGGGAATCCGGCAGAGGTTATACAAGGCTTGGACAGGTGAAACCTGATGTCACTGCACCTGGTTATTTTGTCTCCTGCGCGATTCCCCAGAATCAATATGGAACAATTACCGGAACAGGTGCGGCGGCTGCCCATACTACAGGAATTGCAGCCATGATTATGGAATGGGCATACAGCAAAGGAAATTATACTTCTGTCACAGGCAATCAGATTAACCGCCTTATTATAAGAGAAGCAGTCCGTGAACCAGGTCTTTCTTATCCCAACCAAGTGTGGGGGTATGGGACCGTTGCTCCAGAAGAGATCTTTCAGCGGCTGATAGAACTGTGAGGTACTTATTTACTGCGCTTCATCTCCTTCCGGATTCTGGGTTCAATGCCTCTGCGGTCCATTTCAGCCAGAATTGTTTCAAATTCTCCGGGGGGAGCAGATGGGACCTGGACTTCACTGCTGGCAGCCTGCAGATGATCAAATTCGTCAGCCCACTGTTTTTCGTAGCGTTTGTTTTTCCGTTTCAAATTATCACCTCCCAGAAAATTATATAACGATTGTAAAGGGATTCTATCAAATATAATACTTGAAAAATTTTCCATAAAGTTACCATATTACAGGTAAATTTATGGAAAATTTTAAATCTCCCAACAATATGCTCTTGCATATCAGAAAGAGCTATGTTATGATAGTAGAACATAAGTTCGATGAAAAGGGAGGATTTTATATGATCAAGCGAATGCCAACTAATTGCGGAGACGAGACCTGTTCCTCTTGTGTGATTGCCGGAGACTATATATTTCTGGCACATCACGGCGGGGGACAGGAAAAGGAAGATATTGTCCATCAGATGAGAAAAACATTTGAAAGTATGGAGAAGACGCTGGCTTCTGTTGGAGCAGGATTTGATGATATGGTACAGGTTAATCTTTATCTTAGGAATATAAAAGATTTTCGAACAGCTGCTGATGTTTTTTCCGAATATTTTAAGAATGGAGCGCCGGTGAGAATGACAACTACCACAGAATTTGTTGGGAAGAGCTGCTTATGCCAGATGGATGGAATCGCATATAAGCCTCTTCATTGATGGAGCTGGAATTGACCGGCAAGTATCTGCTGGCGGCTGGTGTTCTTTGCCGCTAAAAAGATTTCTGAGTAAGAGCTGGAACACAATAGATTGATATCGGGAAAGGACAATGATGATAGAAACCCAACGGTTAGAGATTATTCCATTAACCAAAAGCCAGTTGGAGCTATGGGTGAGAGATGTTACCATGTTGGAACGGGAGTTTCATTGTTCTTACAGAGGAGAGCCGCTGGAAGGTTTTTTTGGTGAAATAGTGAGAGGACAGCTTCCGATACTGGAAGAGGAGCCACAGCATTATGTATGGCATAGTTTTTGGTGGCTAATTCGAAAAAACGACAGAGTTGTTGTAGGATCTGCTGATTTTAAAGATGTTCCAGACAGGGACAGGCAGGTGGAGATTGGATATGGGCTTAGTCATGAATATGAGCATAACGGTTATATGACAGAGGCGGTAAAAGCCATGTGTGACTGGGCATTGAGACAAAACGGAGTAAGCCATGTAATTGCGGAAACCTATAAAGATGGACATGCATCCCAGAGAGTCCTGCAGAGGTGTGGCTTCACGGAAGTAAAGAGAGAAGAAACCATCTGGTGGAGGTTATAAGCATAAAGGGAACGGACCTGAATTATTTTATTTTTTAATGCTGCATTAAGAAAAGTGTAAGGAGGGAGAAAGATTGGCATTTTCCAGTATTATTTTATTTGCCATTATAGTGATCATAGTAGTAATGGCTTTGGTGATTATGAATAACAGACGAAAATAAGAGACGGGGAATTCTCGTTTCTTTTTATAAACGCAGAAGGTATCAAGTTTCTTTCTGATAGAAGGGCATATTGTTTGGAAAAGGAACAGGATACTGAGAACTTATTATTGATATCGTCAAATTTCAAGCGGAATGCAGGGGAGGGTATTTGCGGTACGCAATGCAGCACAATATGTAACAATTCCGATTGGCATACTGCTGGGAGGATTTCTTGCGGACTTTGTGTTTGAGCCTTTTATGCAGTCTGGTAAACCTCTTGCCTTGCTTATGCAAAAGGCTGTTGGTACAGGAGCTGGTAGTGGAATGGCAATTATGTTCCTCTGTACAGGAGTTTCAGGCTGTTTAACAAGCCTTTTATGGTATAGAAACAGTAGGATTAAAAAAATGAATACAAAATAAAAAGAACCCTGGTAAATAAAAGGAATTCTTGTATTTGCCAGGGTTCTTTCGATGCTTATATTTTATGTTTATCAAAGCAAGTGTATGTCCGAAACCAGTTTGTTAAATATTCAAATCTGAAAGATCCTCAAAAACCATCTCTATAACTCTCCTTTTGTCAATATATAACAAAACAGTGCGTATTTGTGAATGCTGATATTTATAGTAAACTTATAGTAGATACAACATGGCATGACAAAAAAATATTGGGAGGAATGAAATATGGTAAAGAAAATTTTAATCTTGAATGGTAGTCCTCGAAAAAATGGAAACACATCAGCTATTATACGCGAGTTTACAAAGGGTGCAGAAGAATCTGGCCACATAGTAACGACATTTCCGGTGGGAAATATGAATATCAAAGGGTGTATTGGTTGCTGGAAAGGTGGCAAAAACCCTAACAGCCCTTGCACTATTAAAGATGATATGGATAAAATCTATCCTTACTACAAGGAAGCAAACCTTGTAGTTCTTGCTTCACCACTTTATTACTGGAATATTAGCGGTCAACTAAAAAACGCATTTGACCGTTTGTGGGCAGTTGCAGAGATTGATGGTGGTGCAAACCCCAAAAAAGATTCTGTTTTGTTAATGGCCTCTATTGTAAATCAATACGAACCAGTATCAGCGTGGTATGAACGGATGGTAAAAGAAATTGAGTGGAGAGACTTGGGGCAGGTTTTAATTGATGGCGTGGAGCAACCCGGTGATATTGAAGGAAATTCTGGATTGCAGGAAGCCTATATGCTTGGGAAGACTATATATACGTCATAAATAAGGAGATTGTGCCTACTTTATAGTCAGTTTGTTTTTTAACTCTTCCCTCTATCGGCTAATTTCACTTTAAAAGATAAATGTAGGTGCTGCTTTTTCAATATCATAATATCCTTCCGCTTTCTTTTGAAATCTACACTTCTTTGTTAAATTTGTGATGATTGTAAACACTATAGGATTTAGCAACAAACATGAAAAAATTAAAACAGTAACATGACAAGATGTTGTCATATTATATATGCTATTATTATTGAAAGTAACTTACGTAATTCACACAGACTTATTTGATTTAAAATTGAGGAAATGAAAATGCTTTCAGCTAAATTTTATGAAGTATTAAAAAACGAGGGTATTGTAACGATTGTAACATGGGGGGAAGGAGAACCTCATATTGTGAATGAGTGGAATTCCTATTTAGTGGTAACAGGAGATGAAAGAATATTAATACCTGCCGGAATCATGCACACAACGGAGAAAAATATACATGAAAACAATAAGATAAAAATGGCTTTAGGCAGTAAAAATGTGAAAGGGCGTAATAATTATCAGGGAACTGCCTTTGTAGTGGAGGGTGTGGCAAGATTTTTTAGTTCTGGTGCAGAATTTGATAGCATGAAAAATAGATTTGAATTTTTGACCCGAGTATTGGAGATTACAGTAACATCGGCTGAGCAAATGCTATGACAAGTTTCAGTTTTGTAAAGCAAAAAATTTACAGGAGATTGGAAAAATATGAAGAATATGAATTTTGATAGGATAATGGATCGTTCTATTGCCATAAGAGAAAGCTATCATAAATTGGAAGAGCAGTATCATGGTGAAAAATGGTAGTGGAGGAAGATGCTCTTGCTTTTTTAACAGATGCCGGTCTGGTCGGCCGTTTGACGATGTCCCAACAAGGGCGCTGACCCAATGCAGACACTACAGATGCGGAATTGGAGCATAAGCTTAGTGAATGTATCTGGTGGTTGATTGTTCTGGCAGAACGTATGGATATTAATCTTGGAGAGGCATTAGACGGCTTTTTGTCCAAACTCGAGAAACAGCTGTAAAGCTAAAAGATGTTTGTTTTCAATGAGCTGCCGGATAACAAAAAATAGAGTAAAAGAACGCAGACGCGATAGCCTCTAACAGGCTGTCGCGTCTTTTATATAATCCACTTCGGATTAACGTCCCATAGTCCCGGGTAAGATCGCCGCTCTCTTACTGGTGAAGTACATAACCCATAAAGCCAGATAAATAAAAGTAGGAGCAACCTTTCGGTTACTCCTACTTACAGAATGTTCACTGTCCTTATGAACATTCGACATGTGCCATTAGGTCAAAATAGATGCGCCCTGTTTTGGACTTAACTGCTACATGTCCAAAGCGTTCCTCTCATGACTTGCATAGAAAAGGTAGGTATCTATATTACCATACATTCCAGTTTGACTCCTCCTGAATATAATGAATTAGGGCTTAAAATATGCCCCCAAATTAAAGGAGGAAGTTTGATGTATAATGAGAAATTTCAAGGGATGAATATATATCATTGTGGAAGTATCCCAAAATGTTCATCGGATAGATGTTCCAATCAAAACAATGTAAATTGTGAGCGTTGTGCCTGCCCCTGTTCTTATCCAAATCGGTGCTTGTGTTGTTACTGTAAAGGACCTATCGGTCCAACCGGCCCAACTGGTGCGACCGGCGATACAGGTCCGCAGGGAACTATCGGTCCAACCGGCCCGACTGGTGCGACCGGCGATACAGGTCCGCAGGGACCTATCGGCCCGACTGGCCCGGCTGGTGCGACCGGCGATACGGGTCCGCAGGGGCTCATCGGTCCAACCGGCCCAACTGGTGCGACCGGCGATACAGGTCCGC